>JAJZUW010000012.1:39255-59541 GCA_021845925.1 Pseudomonadota bacterium | reverse complement strand
CGTCCCGCCTTCGTCATTCTGCGCGGAGCGAAGCGAAGTCGCAGAATCTCGCATGGTGTATGAACAAGAACGACAGATTCCGCGACTGCGCGCGGAATGACGCAATCCACAACGCGACTGCGCGCGGAATGACGATACCTTCAATGCCACTGCGTATAAAGTGATGATGCTTTTAATAGGTCATCGTCAGATTTCCCATTACAAAACACCCCGGCTCCGTACCGGGGATTTTTTTTGCCCTTCGCTGTTTGCCTTTCTCTACGCAGCATACGTAGCTACATTCTGGCGGAAAAACATCGCCTGCTTCATCGTTCATCTTGTCTTATCCATCAACCGGCTTTCTCCTGAAGTGATTTGAAGGTGATTTTATCTGTTTAGTGTCTCATTCTGACTACAAACTGATATAAATCTGAAAAAAAATTGACTTATCTCTGGTATTCATTTGGCAATGGAGTAGTATTGAACTGACGAAGCGCTTTCAATATGTTTACGCTTCGGTTGTTGCGCATCATTTGTCTTGACAAGGAGAGCATTATGAATGACCTGATTGTTCAGATTCAGCGTTTCTGGAAGGATGAAGATGGTGTGACAGCTATCGAGTATGGCCTGATTGCTTCTCTGATTGCTGTTGTCATCATTGCCGCGGTTGCGCTGGTTGGCACCAACCTGACTGCTGTATTCAACTACGTTGCCCAGAAACTGGTTGTGCCGGCTACCTGAACACCCGTTCCCTGCGGGCCGATTGCGACACATCGGCCCGTAAACGTGAAAAGTGTTGTGGTTGGCTGGCAATGAAGCAGAACTGGTATTTCAGGTGTGGCGCATGACAGGTTCATGCACCGGCACGGGGTTACGCGCATGATGCTCGACTGGACAAGAACTGTGGTATTGCTCGCAACGCTTGCTGTTGCGGTATATCAGGATGTGCGCTGGCGAAAGATCACCAACCGGTTGATTCTGGTCGCAGCGGGTACAACGGTGCTTGTTGCATTGATGCAGGATGGCATCAACGGTCTTGGCGATGCGTTGCTGGGTGGGATTCTTGGCTTTTTGTGTTTCATTCCCCTGTACCTGTTACAGGTCATGGGGGCTGGTGATGTGAAGCTGATGGCGGTTGTCGGCATGCTGGTCGGCCCCGATCAGATTTTGCCTGCGGTTCTGGCTGTTCTGGTTGCTGGTGGCGTGTTTGCCCTCGTCGTGGCGATCCACCAGCATCGTCTTGGGCAGTTACGAAAGAATTTGCAGGATATGGCAAGTGGATTGCTGCTGCGTCTGACAGGTCTTGAAAATCTGGCTTCCGTACGACGACAGCAGTTGACAGTAGCGCAAATGCCTTACGCGGTTGCAATTGCGACGGGCACATTGTTCTGGGTTTTTGGCTGAACCAATGAAAACAATGAATCGCAGGTGGCATGATGGGATCTCAGAATGCAATGCGCGATGCGGCTGGCACTGCGCAGCTCAACAAAACGGGCCTTCCGCTTCAGCCAGACAGTATCGAAGAGACAGGTCTCGGCTTTCTGTTTCTGATTGAACTGCTGACCAAGATACTGTTTCTACGTGGCCAGCTCCGTTTGCTTGACCTGGTACAGCACTCGCGTCTGTCTGTTGGCGTGCTTGAACCGCTGCTGGCTTTCATGCGTACCGAGCGCCTGTGCGAAGTCACTCGCAGCAGTGAAACCGAAACCACCACCAATTACACACTCACCGAACTCGGCCGACTGCGGGCCCAGGATTTTCTGCAAAGCAGCCAGTACGCCGGCGCAGCCCCCGTCAGCCTGGCTGCTTATGTCGAGCGTGTCGAACAGCAGTCCATCCATCACATGCAAATTACCCGGGAGCGTTTGAACGATGCATTCAAAGGCATCGTGATTCGGCCGACCCTGCTCAATCAGATTGGTGCGGCCATGAACTCCGGCCGGGCCATTTTCATTTATGGACCCGCAGGTAATGGCAAGACATTCATTGCGGAACACCTGTCCGGATTGCTGAATGAAAGCGTTGCCGTCCCGCATGCCATTGTCGTGGACAACCAGGTGATCCAGGTTTATGACCCATTGACACACGTGGTGATCCACAACGGCGTCGAGAACCGGGATGTCACGCTGGACAGGCGGGATATGAGTGATCGCCGCTGGCTGCTGTGCCGCCGTCCTGTTGTCAAGACAGGGGGAGAACTGTCTTTGTCCATGCTGGACCTGGATTTTGACGAAAGTGCCCGTTTCTATCAGGCGCCACCCCAGGTGAAAGCGAACAATGGTCTGCTGATCATCGATGATCTCGGCCGGCAACTGACGCCTGCCATCGATATCATGAACCGCTGGATTGTGCCACTGGATCGCAAAGTGGACTACCTCGCCCTGCACACTGGCAAGAAATTCACGATTCCATTCGACGTCATCGTTGTGTTTTCCACCAACTTGCCACCCAGCAAGCTGGCGGATGACGCCTTTATGCGCAGGCTTGGTTACAAGATTTTTGTGGGGCCGCTGGATGAAACCGAATACCGCGCCATTGCACATCAGGTGTCTGACGAGCTGGGGATTCCGTACAGCGAGGAAGGCATTGATTTTTTGTTGCACGAATTGCACTACAAGACTGGAAAGCCGCTGACAGCCTGCATACCACGCGACATTCTGGAACAGGTGCGCGATTTTGCGCGCTACGAGCAGGTCGAGCCGGTATTGTCACGCGATATGTTGAGCTGGGCCTGGGGCAATTATTTTTCGCACGATTGAACTGAATACACGAAACGGAAGGGAGACGGATGATGAACAGTCCAAGAGCCTTGGTGATGATACTGGTTTCAGTTGTCATTGGTCTGGCAGCAGTCGTTCTTGCTTCGCGCTGGATGATGCGACAGGTCAACATGGCCACCACGCCAATCGTGGTTGCGGCAACCGATATCGATCTGGGTACGCCACTGACGCCACAGATGGTGTAAATGGCCAACTGGCCAACTTCCGCCATACCTGGCGGTTCGCTCAGCGATCCGAAGCAGGTTGAATCACGTGTCGTACGTACGAGTATCCAGCGCGGCGAACCCATCCTGCAGAGCAAACTGGCCCCGGTGGGTACAAAAGGTGGCTTGTCTGCGGTGATCAGTCCGGGCAAGCGTGCCATGACGGTCAGGGTCAATGATGTCATCGGCGTAGCGGGTTTTGCGTTGCCGGGCAATTATGTCGACATCATGGTCAGCACCGAGAATGACCAGAATAATCAACGCAATACTGGCAACAAGGCCAACATGATTTCGAAGATTGTCCTGGAGCATGTGCTGGTGCTGGCTGTGGCGCAGGAGGTCAGTCGGGACGAAACCAAACCCAAAGTGGTGAATGCGGTCACGCTTGAAGTGACGCCCGAACAGGCCGAACTGCTTGATCTGGCAAGAAGCGTGGGCACGCTGACCTTGGTGTTGCGTAACCAGATGGATAGCAGCGCAGTGAATACGTCGGGTGCCGACAAGGAAGAGCTTCTGCAGCGGCGCAACGAACTGCTGGCCATGGCAGCCAGGAAACCGGCTGTGCAGGCACCTGTTCCGCAACCGGTACCGGCTGCAAAACCTGTGGTCAAGAAAACCAGACACCACCCTGTGGCACGTCCGCGCGTGCGCCAGTCCGGAGGCGAAAATATCCAGGTGATCAAAGGACTACAGCAGACCGACCAGCATTTCTGAGTACAGGAGGCCGGCCTGCCACCTGCAGCGAACGGGCCGGGAACAGTGACACGATGTCGTGAAGGAATTTGATCATGAGAGAACAGCAAATGCGCGTAACCTTGCGAAACCGGAGCAACACGAACGGTTGGCGAATCGTGGCCCTGGCCGTCTGTCTTCTGGTTGGTCCGGCCTGGGCTGATGGAAAGACGGCAGCCATGACTGCCCTGGCAGACAAGTCGCTCGCGCCGGCCAGCATCGAAATGGCCCCGCACGTCGGTGCCACGGTTGGCAAATCCCTATTGCTGCATCTGAGGTCGCCAGCCACGAGGGTTTCGGTTGGAAATCCGGCTGTGGCAGATGTGATGTTGTTAAGTGCAACCGAAATCTATCTGTTGGGCAAATCGGTCGGCACGACCAATCTGATGGTCTGGAGCCGTAGTGCTCCGGTTTCTGTGGTGGACATCAATGTTGGCGTCGATGCGGAAGCCTTGCAGTCTCAGTTGCGCGTCATGCTGCCGGATGAAAAGGGCATTCGGGTCGAAGCGGTGGCTGACTCGCTTGCGCTGACCGGTGTGGTGGCAGATGCTGCGCATGTGGACCGTGCGATGGGCCTGGCCACGGCGTATGCCGGTAAAAAGGTGATTAACCTGCTGCAGGTGGCAGCACCGCAACAAGTCCTGCTGGAAGTGAAGGTTGCCGAGGTATCGAAGACGCTGATCGACAAACTGGGCGCTCAGTATAACGCACAACGCTTTGGTCCGAGCTGGAGTCCGAGTGTGTTGTCATCCTTCTTGATTCCGGGTCTTGGTGGCAACCTGAGCCTGTTTCACGATGCCAACAACAGCGTTTCAATCGATGCGGAACGTGACAATAATCTGGTCAAGATTCTGGCCGAGCCCAACATCATGGCGATGAGTGGCCAGGAAGGTTCGTTTCTGGCAGGGGGCATGATATTCATTCCTGTACCGCAAGGTGGTATTGGTGGCGTGACGATCACCCTGGAAGAAAAACAGTTTGGTGTCGGCCTGAAATTCACCCCTACAGTGCTGGAAGGCGGCTTGATCAATCTGCGTGTCTCCCCCGAGGTTTCCGAATTGTCCACCACCGGCACCACGATTACCGCCGCCGGAGTGACCAGCGTGTTGCCGACCATTACCACCCGTCGCGCTTCGACAACCGTACAGTTGCGTGATGGTGAAAGTTTCGCCATTGGTGGACTGATCAAGAACAACCTGACGCAAAACGTCAACGCCCTGCCAGCCCTGGGTGAATTGCCAGTGCTGGGCGCCCTGTTTCGCAGCAGTGGATTCCAGAACGATCGAACCGAACTGATGTTCGTCATCACGCCGCATCTGGTCAAACCCTTGCCGACGGATTACCGGTTGCCGACGGACAGTTTTGTCGAACCGACCCGCACCGAATTTTTCCTGAAAGGCAAGATGGAAGGGCAAGCGCCTGCGCCTGCACCTGCACCTGCAGCAACGCAACCGGCACAACCTGCTGGCGGCGCATCCACAGCCACGCCTGCACCGGTTTCTTCCGGTGTCACGCCTGCATCTGCACCGGCCGGACAGCCGCTGCCGCCGGTTACCCCGGCCAATGCGCATGATCAGGCTGGCGGTTTTGAGACGAAATGAAAGGAGGCCAGACATGAACACGTTCAGACTGATCCGGTTGCCGCTTGCCCAGATTGGCGTCATGCTGATGATGACAGGGTGCGTGGCTCAGACCCCGAACCTGGATGCCAGTTTTGGTGATGCCGTGAACATGGCCACTTCAAACCAGGTGGCCAACCCGCAGGCGGCTTTGAATGCTGCACCGCCAGACGGAATGGACGGTCAGGCAGCCAAGGCGACCATGGACCGCTATCACAAATCATTTGAACGGCCACCAGCCCAGTCGAATGCCTATACCATCGGCGTCAGCAGCATGACTACACCTTCTGCAGTGGCTGCTCCCTGATCAGCGATAGTGAGCAGGAGGAATGTCATCATGATACCGACATCAGGTTTGCATGCTCGCCAAAGTGGTGCCATAGCCATTCTGGTTGGTCTGTCTCTGTTTGTCCTGATGGCAGTTCTCGGGCTGGTGCTCGATCTGGGGCATGTGTATGTGGTCAGGTCGCAACTGCAGAATGCTGCCGATGCCGCTGCGCTCAGCGGTGCCAAACAGCTGGATGGTACGCCAGCCGGTGTGAGCAGCGCGGTCAGTTATGCCATCGCCACCGCCGCACAGAACCGTTACGACTTCAACCAGCAGGTCAACATCGACATCGGCGATATCAGCCTGGGCAGCTGTCCGCTGGACAGCTGCATGGTGCCGGCCAGCAGTGTCAGCACAACGTCACAGGCTGCCGGACTCACCTTTGTCAAGGTGCTGATTCCATCCGGCAATCTGGATACCTGGTTCATGCGCGCGATTCCGGGCGGTCAGCAAACAGTATCGACCTATGGTCTGGCGGTGGCTGGCAAGTATGTGGTCAACATCACGCCTCTGGCTGTCTGTCAGCTGCCCGATCCGGGTACCACCAATGAACTTGGTTATGAACGGGGCGTGACCTATCGGGTCAGTGATGCCAATCCGCTCGGGCCAGGCACCATGTACTGGATCGACCCGGCATCTTCGACACCGGGACAATGCAGCGTGACCAGCACCTCGGATACCTTGCCTTATATCTGTTCCGGTAAAACCGCTTTTACACCAATGGTGGGGCAGACGGTCAATACCAATACCGGTGTTTCGACACCTCAGGTGATGGCGCTCAATTCACGGCTGGATATCTATACTTCGCAGAACAAATGCGATCCGACGACAGCGCCGCCCGACACCAATGTCAAACAGTACACATACAACAACAATGCCGCCGGTTCACCCGGAAAATGGATGAACCCTGCTCCGGTTCAACAAAGCATCACATTCGGTACCTATGGCAAAACCTATCAGCAGATGCCTTATGCCAGCCGCACATTTGCTGATTATGGCGTGCTCTGGTCCGTTTCGCGACCACTGAATGCAACCGTGTCGCAGTGGCCAACCCTGTACAAAGGCAATGCTGTCAGTTATCCGGAATCTTCGCCTTATTCGCAAACCGGAGGCAATTATTTTCAGTCGCCATCGTCAGCCCACCAGGCCGTGCCCGGACGACGCATCATGAACATGGTGGTTGTGGATTGCACAACAGCAGGGGGTGTCTGTCGTCCGGCCAAAGTGCTCGGGATCGGAAAATTTTTCCTGCAAACACAAGTTTCCGGGCCGAAGAATGTGTATGTCGAATTTGCCGGTATGTTGCCGACTCCGTTGCCGACAGGCGATATCAAACTATACCGGTGAATGATCATGCGAACCCTGAATCCTGTTCGTTCTGGTGATGCAACAACTCAACGTGGGGTGGCCGCCGTGGAATTTGCCCTGGTTCTGATTTTTTTGTTGCTGGTGGTGGCTGGCATCATCGAATTCGGACGGGCGTTCTGGTATCTGGACGCCATGACCCGGGCTACGCGCGACGGCGCACGCTATCTGTCCTCGGTGCAGGCCAACCAGATTGGCAGCGTTGGTGTACCGACGGCCCAGGCTCTTGTCGTCAGCGAGGCCAATGCATCCTGGCTGTCGCCGCCACTGACCACGGGGCAGGTCAGCGTGACCTGCAATCCCGGCAGTTGTCAGGATGTGACAGCGGGCAGTGGCGTCAAACCAGTTTATGTCACGGTGGCCATTACCGGCTATGCCATCACGGTTGGCGGCATGATTCCGTTTTTTTCGCCAGCCTACAACGGGTCGGCGAGCTACACTGGGGTCCTGGCACCCTCTACCACCATGCGTTATATGGAATAGAGGTCATCATGCAGACGACATTGTATTCCGTCAAAACCGGCCAGTTTCAACATGGTGCAGCTGCAGTGGAGTTCGCACTGGTAGCCATCGTGTTTTTTACATTGTTTCTGGGCATTCTTGAATTTGGCCGTTTCATGTATGTGCGCAACACTGTTCAGGAAGTGACGCGTCGGGCCGCACGTGAAGCGGTTGTCAGCGACTTCAGTCCCGGCAGTATTGCTGCGATTCAACTGGATGCCGTGATGTCGGCCGGCCAGGCCGGCAATCCGGCGGTTCCCGCAGCGCCCGAGATCACGTCGAAGGACGTGCAGATTCATTATTTCAGTGCACCGGGCGTGGAAATTCCGCAAGGGAGCATGCCTGTCAGTCCGGATGACAATATCGCTGCCTGTCTGGACCCCGATCGCAGCGACAGCTGCATCCGCTTTGTGGAAGCGGAAGTTTGTGCCGGGCACGCAACGCCTTGCACCGATCCCCTGATGTATCAGCCGATGATTGCGCCGTTTGCGTTTCTGCATCTCGCCATTCCTTCATCAACCGTCACGATGCCGGCCGAAAGCCTGGGCTATCGCCAGTGAATCAGGACAACATGATGAAAATAAAAATTGTTTCTCCCGATCATGCGCATGCGACCATCTTGCAGAAATGGCTGCTTGACGACAATCCAGCCCGCCAGGTGCTGATTTCGGATGGTGGACTGGATGCACTGACGCATGACAAAAATGACAACACGGATATTCTGATTGTGGATGGATATTGTCCGGAAGAGCAGGAATTTGACGGTCTGGAAAGATATGCGGCGGCTCACCACGCACGTTCGCTGATCTTCTTGTGCAATGACCCCTCTGCCGGATTGCTGCTCAAAATGATGCAGATCGGTATTCGCGAAGTTCTGCCCCGTCTGGTGACATCAGAAAGTCTTAATGCGGCTGTGCGGCGAACCGAACAATCGTTTGCCACGCAATCGGTTCATTCCGGAAAGGTGATTGCGTTCATTGCCTGCAAGGGTGGTAGCGGGGCAACCTTTCTGGCAACCAACCTTGGTTATGTTTTGGCACAGCAGCAGACAGACAAGGTGATGCTGGTCGACCTGAACCTGCAAATCGGTGATGCGGCGCTCTATGTTTCCGATCACCTGCCTTCCAACACTCTGGCTGATGTTGCTGTCAACATTGCCCGCATGGATGCTTCATTCCTGCATTCTTCCCTGTTGCATGTGCTGCCCAACTATGGCGTTCTGGCTGCTCCGGACGATGTGGAGCGCGCAGCACAGGTCAAACCGGCACATATCGAAACACTGCTGACACTGGCTCGCAAGGAATACGACTACATCCTGCTGGATATGGGACGAACACTGGATGCCGTGAGCCTGATGGCCCTGGACCAGGCTGATCTGGTATTTCTGGTGCTGCAGGAAAACCTGCCCTTTATCCGGGATGCCAGACGCATCATCGAATCTCTGCGGGCGCTGGATTACGGTCGGGACAAGATCCGTTTGCTTGTCAATCGTTATGAAAAGGGCGGGGATATTACCATCGAGGATGTTGAACGGACCCTGGGTATGTCTGTGTACCGCACGATTCCAAACAGTTACCGCAATGTGGCGTCGTCAGTCAATCTTGGTGTGCCAATCCTGAAAGTGTCAGCGCACGATCCGGTGACAGAATGCCTGCAGGCCATTGCCGCGGATCTGGGCAGCAAGGCGAAACCGCCCAGGAGTGAGGGCTGGCTGGCATCGTTGCTGCATCACTGAATGTGTTGAGCGGGGTCAGCGGCGATCCGCTGACATGACCAGAAATAAGGAGCGCGATGATGTCATTACGTGACAGCCTTGCAGCCGCAGGCGAAGAAGCGGCAACCAGACGGACGGAGCCAACCGACAAGGGTTTTGTCGGTCACAAGACGTATTCGGATCTCAAGACGCGCATTCATCGCAAATTGCTGGACCGGGTCGATCTGGCAATGATGGAAAAGCTGTCACCCGAACAGTTGCGCTCGGAACTCAAGACATTGGTGGAGCGTTTGCTGGCCGAAGAGACACTGGCCATCAACGACGATGAGCGCAAGAATCTGGTCAGCGATATCCAGCATGAAGTGCTGGGCCTGGGGCCTCTGGAACCGCTGATGGCGGACCCTGGCATATCCGATATTCTGGTCAACACCTGGCGCCAGGTGTATGTCGAACGCAATGGCAAGCTCGAACTCACCCAGGTTCACTTTGAAAACGAACAGCATCTGCTGAAGATCATCGACAAGATTGTGTCGGGAGTCGGGCGGCGTGTGGATGAATCCAGTCCGATGGTGGATGCCCGGCTTCCGGATGGATCACGGGTCAATGCGATCATTCCGCCTCTCGCGGTCGATGGTGCCATCCTGTCCATCCGGCGTTTTGCAGTGGTGCCGTTGCGGATGGAAGATCTCGTGCGCTATCGGGCACTAACGCCAGAAATGGCGCAAATTCTGGAAGGTCTGGTCAAGGCCAAGGTCAATCTGCTGATTTCTGGCGGTACAGGTACCGGCAAGACAACTTTGCTCAATATCCTTTCGGGATATATCCCCGCCGCCGAACGTGTCATCACCATCGAAGATGCCGCTGAACTGCAGTTGCAGCAACCGCACGTGGTTCGCCTGGAAATGCGTCCGGCCAATATCGAAGGCAAGGGCGAAGTCAACCAGCGCATGCTGGTGCGCAACAGTCTGCGCATGCGACCGGACCGGATTATTGTCGGTGAGGTGCGTGGTGCAGAGGTCCTGGACATGTTGCAGGCGATGAATACCGGCCATGAAGGTTCCATGACGACGGTTCACGCCAATACGCCAAGAGATGCGTTGATCCGTCTTGAAAACATGATCGGCATGGCGGGACTGAATCTGCCGCCAAAAACCATGCGACAGCAAATCAGCTCCGCGCTCACCGTGATCATTCATGTCTCGCGACTGAGCGATGGCAAGCGCAAGTTGACCAGCATCCAGGAAATCACCGGCATGGAAGGCGACATCATTACCATGCAGGAAATTTTCACGTACGAACAAACCGGTGTTGCGGCAGATGGTTCAGTACATGGGCATTTCCGGGCGACCGGCATCCGGCCAAAATTTGTCGATCGGTTACGCGTGCATGGGGTTGTCGTGCCGGATGATCTGTTTGATCCGCTACGCCAATACGAATAGGAGCGAATCATGGACATTCTGTTTTACCTGTTCGTGACATTGCTGTTTTTCGCGGTGGCATTGCTGTTCGAGAGCCTGTACATGATCTGGAATGCGCGCAGTGGCCCGGAAGCACGACGGATTGCCCGCCGTCTTCAGTTGATGTCGGCAGGTGGCGACGGTTCTCAGGCCAGTGTTCTTGCCAAGCAGCGCATGCTGGCCAATGCACCCGGACTGGAACGTCTGCTGCTGCAGATCCCGCGCATTCATGCACTGGACCGGTTGCTGGTACAGTCGGGCAGCCAGCTGCAGGTGGGTTCATTTCTGGGTATCGTGGCAGGAATGGCACTGGCAGGGCTGCTGGTCGGGTTTGTGCTGGGATGGCCGGGACTGCTGGTGGTGGGAGCCATGTTCGCAATGGCAGCCCTGCCGTGGCTGGCGATATTCAATGCCAGGGAAAGACGGATGACCCAGATTGAACAGCAGCTGCCGGATGCACTGGATCTGATGGGGCGTGCCATGCTGGCCGGTCACGCGTTCCCAAGCGCCCTGAAAATGGTGGGCGAAGAAATGGCACAGCCTGTGGCTGGCGAATTTCGTATCGTGTTTGACGAAATCAATTATGGCATCCCGATCCAGGATGCCATGTCGAACCTGGCAACACGCGTTCCCAGCACCGACCTGCGCTATTTTGTCATTTCCGTGCTGATCCAGCGGGAAACCGGCGGCAATCTGGCCGAACTGCTTGGCAATATCAGTGCGCTGATTCGCGCCAGACTCAAGCTGCTGGGCACCGTACGGGTGTTGTCTGCGGAAGGCGTGCTGTCTGCCAAAATCCTGACTGCTCTGCCATTTGTACTGGGACTGGTGATCAATCTGGTGAATCCCGGATTTTTGCAGCAACTGTGGACTGATCCTGTCGGAATCAAACTGGTCTGGTTTGCCCTGATAATGATGGCAGTTGGTATTTTCTGGATGTGGCGCATTATCCGGATCCGGATCTGATTGGATGTGAAAGGAAGACATGATGAACATGCTGCAAATCATTTATCTGATCCTGGTGTTCCTGATTGTGTCAGGGGTGGTGCTGATTGTTATTTTCGAGCTTTCGCACGGGGGGGTGCTGGGGCGTTTGCAACAACTGCAGAAACAGTCCCCTCCGGCAGAGCAGGATTCCGGCTTGCAGCAGAGTGATCCGGTCTGGGTGCAGCGTATCGTGGAATGGGCCAGTCCGCTTGCCAGATTGTCGTTGCCCGAAGAAGGCTGGGAAAACTCCCAGTTGCGCATCCGTTTCATGAATGCGGGGTACCGGAATTCAAAAGCGCCGATCCTCTTTTTTGCGCTGAAGACAATCCTGACATTTTTCCTGCCGATTGTGGTGCTGTTGAGTGCCCGCCTGGCCGATTGGCAGATGCCGCCCGCACTGTTTCATGTTCTGGTTCTCGCTAGCGCAGCAGGCGGCTATTTTCTGCCCAATCTGGTGTTGTGGCGGCAAACAGTGTTGCGCAAACGCGAAATTTTCGAACATTTTCCCGACGCGATCGATTTGATGACCGTCTGTGTCGAGGCCGGGCTTGGTCTGGATGCCGCTCTCGCGAGGGTGGGCGAAGAAATGAGCCTGTCCAGCAAGGCTATGGGCGAGGAGATGCATCTGGTCAACCTGGAATTGCGTGCAGGCAGTTCTCGTGAACGTGCGTTGCGTAATTTGGCCTTGCGTACAGGGGTGGAAGAAGTCGATACGCTGGTGGCCATGCTGGTGCAGTCTGACCGCTTCGGAACCAGTGTGGCCGATGCCCTGCGTGTACACTCCGACTCCTTGCGCACAAAGCGCAGGTTGCGTGCAGAAGAAGCTGCAGCCAAGATTCCGCTCAAGCTGCTGTTTCCGCTTATTTTTTGTGTGTTCCCGTCCATGCTGCTGGTGCTGCTTGGTCCTGCATTCATCAGTATCTACCGTATTTTGTTGCCAACCTTTTCCAGCATGCAGTGAAGGTTGAACAAGAAGGAGGATAAGCATGAATCCCAAATATCTGATCAGAATTCTGGTGTGTTGTCTGCCATTGCTGGACAGTTGCGCCACGCAACAGGAGGCGCAGGCACCAGCCTGGAAAATCATGCCGCTGAACCGGATCAGCCGGGCGGCAGGGGCTGCCGATTATGAACAGCTCGGGCATTATTACCAGGTACAACACCGGTATCCGGAAGCTGCTGCGGCTTACGTCAAAGCACTGCGCATCAATCCATCAGCAACAGACGCCTTGGAAAATCTGGGCGTGGTGCGTGCGATGCAAGGCCAGTATGCGCAGGCAGTCGAGCTGCTGTCGCGTGCTGCAAAGCTCGCGCCAGCGTCGGCACATGTGCAGAACAATCTGGGCTACGCCTTGTGTCTGCTAGGTAAGCCGCAAGAGGCCATTGCACCATTGCGAGAGGCGACGCGTCTGGATCCGCACAACCGGAAAGCCTTTGCCAATCTGGCCGTCGCCTACGATCGAACTGGTGATCACAACGGTGCAATACTGGCCAGACGCGCAGCCGAACAGGCACCAGACTCGCCACAGATTGCCAGTGGCACCATCAGAGGAGTGACACCGGTGAGGGGAGATAGTCAACAGTCCCATCCGGTGGATGGGAAAGCACCTGTCGTGGCGACCGGGAATCAGGTTCAGTCCCTGCCGGTTCTGCAGCCTGGCCGATCCATTCCGGTGTCGATGGCGACTGCGCCATCGCCTTTCGTGGCGGCGCCCGTTCCGGCAGATACGGCGCTTTTGTCAGTGGCGCCCGTGGTCATGACCCAGCCGGATACTGGTTATCAGGTCTCGATGATTGAAATCAGCAACGGAAACGGTGTGCGCGACATGGCAAGACGGGTTGGTATCTGGTTGCACGGCAGTGGCTTTGTCGTAGAACGACTGAGCAACCAGAAACCGTTCAATGTTCGTCTGACCCAGATTCAGTATCGTCCAGGTCATGCTGCCGAAGCTGGCAGGTTGCAGGCATTGTTGCCGCAGGCTGCGCAGATGGTGGAAAGCCGGAAACTGCATGACCACATTCAGGTGCGTCTGGTTCTGGGCCGCAATGTGGTCGCTGACCGGACATGGTTTTCCCGGCCACGGCATGCATCACGACGGGTTGCCGATGTACAGGAAATGCGCGTGGCTTCCGTGGAAGAAGCCATGCGCTGAGCAAGGAGTCGGTCATGCCTGGCGTGACTGAATTTTTCGCTGTCAGATACGGTGTCGAACAGCGTGTTTTTAACAGAGGAGGTGTGAAATGGCTGATGCACAACAACATATTATCGAACCGGAAAGACATGGCATCTGGATTGCCGTGACTTTTATTCTGGCCTTGCTGGCGCTGGTTGTTGCGCTGGTCGGCATCAACCGGTCCAGTACGGCGGATGCAACCATGGCGATGGAAATCCTGCTGCTGAACCAGAAAATGGAGGCGCATCATCCGTCAGCCACATCTGCTCAACCGGTTGCGCCGTCAGCCGCGCCGGCACCTGAGGCCAAATAACCGGCTGGCGAGACGTTTCGGACTGCCGGATCATCGATCCGGCAGTCTGTCAGCGCATGATGACAACCATGCGACCATCTTCCCGCGACGGTTGGCGGATGGTCATGCTGTGCCGGCCTGCGGGATTGCTCAGCAGTTCGATAAACTTGCCGTTCGGACGATCGATGCGGGTGTTGCGGAGCACTTTCAGCGCATCAATCAGTTCACCATCAAAGATGGCGTGTCGTGAGGCAAGAATCCGGTTAACGGATTGCTGTAACAGTTGATCCGTGATCTCCTCGCTACTGCCAGCAAACAGCCTGATGGCCGGTGCATCGAGCACGATCACCGCACGGATGTTGCTCAGGCCTTCAAAGCCCAGGAAAATGATCTGGAACGGTCTGACCAGATCGTCAATAATCATGTCCGTATTCAGAACCAATTGGGCATTCGGGTTCACCTGCTGAATGAAATCGTTTTCAATGCGCGCCCTGGGCTGGATATCCATCCTGCTCAGTGCCGGATCAACTGGTGTCTTGTTGAGTTTGTCGCACACGGTCTGACGGATGACCTGGCCCAGTTCGTGATACTCAAACGGTTTGTGCATGATGAACGTGGCGCCACTCGATCGAGCTTCACGCAGACGGTCTTCTGATCGTTCCGTGGTGATCATGCCAATGATGGGCTGTGTGCTGGCCTGTTGGCGGATGGCCTGCATCAGTTCCAGACCGGACATACCCGGCATGTGCCAGTCGGTCAGAATCAGATCCGGCTGCCACTCCAGCGCAATCTGCAAGGCATCGGCACCATTGGAAGCATATTGAAATGCATCTTCAATGAAGCCTTCCTTTTCGAGGGATTTCCTGACAATGGCCATGATGGCCTTGCTGTCGTCTACAATCAGAATTTTCATGGAGATCAGCCTGGATACAAAAGCGCAAGTCAATATTAACCGATTTTATGGTTAGCCCGGAAAGCAATCACCAGTACTTCCTGGCCGGTGGATAACCATGTGCTCTGAATGGTGGATTCCGTCAGCAGGGCGTAGATTGCGTCAGCGTTGGTGTGTTGTGGAAGTCCGGTGTCGAAGTGTCTGTTTTCCGGAAACAGCGCCGACATGCAGCCGGAAAAGACATTGCAGATTTCGGCCGGATCATCCGATACCTTGTCAAAGCAGGCGGAATCGAGCAGCATCGCCACGCCACAACCCGGATGATATTCCTGTGGTGTCAGGGCGATCAGGTAGGCGGTGTCATAGTGTGTGGTATTGACCAGTGGCAGGGTGAAGGCGGTGTCCTGGCAAGCGAATTGCAGTTTGCGGCCGGTCAGGAATTTCCATGATCGGAGCAGGCAATCCGGAGCATTGACATGTGGTGTGGTCATTTGGAATCCATTCGGCAGACGTCCTGTTAACAGCGCTGGTGCTTCAACCTGCCCTGAGCGTGTGCTATAGCTCGTCCATTCTGGCAATTTCCTTCAACGCTTCCTCATTTTCCCGCTCGGACAGGAACACCGATTCGATAAAACGTTTTTCAGTGACCATGCGATCATAGTTGTCCTGCAGATCGTTCAACTTCTGTTCTATCTTGCGACGTTCCATTTCGAGCCGGTCGCGTTCCTTGCTGATTTTTTCCAGGGTTTCCTGCAGCACCGGGTCCTGGATCAGAGAAAGCTTCTGGTCCATTTCGGCCTGTTGTTGCTGGATTCTCTGTTCGAGACTCTGTCGTTCATCCAGCATTTTCTGCCGTTCCAGATAATGTTCCTGCTGAAAAGTGCGCAACTGGACTTCCTGGCGCTCCAGACGGGTGCGGAACGTAGCGGCTTCTTCAATGAGCCGGACCTTTTCCTTGCGCAGGCTGGCATTGTTGGTCATCGCCGTTTTGAGATTGCGCTCCAGTTGTTCGATTCTTTGGCGCAATTCGGCATTGACAGGATCATTGCTGTCGGCATCCGTTCTGGATGAAGAACTGCCTTGCATGGCGGATTTTCCATCTTGTACTGCCCAGGATGGCCGTCCTGATCTTGCGACCCCAGTGAGTTCTTCTATGGCTTGTGCAATACTGTCATGGGCGCGCTGTATGTCTTCGATCCGCAGCGCTTTCTTCAGCAGATAGACCAGGTAAAAGTTGATCAGTCCCATCAACAGGATTACCAGTCCGATAAGCAGAATGGAGTAATGTCCGTTCAGCATGATGTGTCAGGTCCCCTCAGACGCTGCGAGTGTTGTGGCAGGCTGGCCCTGCGATTTGTTGTTTGACCGGTGGTGGTTGTTCTGTTTGTCCGCCCGGTTTCTCATTGTATGTGCTATCCCCTGAGCTGGCAATTCCCGCCGGGAAGTCAGCTCAGGGTGAGGTAGAGTTCTTCTTCCTGCGAGAAATGAAGCCGCAGGATGGCGTCCAGACTGTAGAGAAGTCGCTGGATGTCACGCATGGCGGCCGGAAGATCGTGCGCATCCGGCAGGCCGGCAATGGCCCGTTGCAGTTTGCGCACCAGAACGAAAATTTCACGATGGCTGCGGCTCAGTGCCGCCATCGGGTCATCGCCGCCCAGCAGGCTGGCGACTTTGGGGTAGAGGATCTGGTCATCGTCCTGTTCGTGGGGCAGAAGCTGTCCACCCAGAAGGGCTGAAAAATCCTGCAGCGCTGCCATGGCTTCGGTTGCTGGCATGGCCAGAATCTGGTCAGCCAGAAATGTCAGGCGGTCAAGGACGGGAATCAGCCTGGTGTGTTCCTCTTTCATCTGCGCGGATTCTGCCGGCGTCAGGCGCAACTGGCTGATCCGCAAAGGCGCGATTCGCAGGGCACGCAGTGCATTCGCAATTGCCACAACGTCGATCACTTCCTGCAATGCCGCACCATACACCGGAGCCAGCAGGCCGATGGCGGCAACCAGCATGGCGATGAGCGATAACCCCATGCCCAGCGCGACACTTTGCCCGGCTATCCTGCGGGATGTCCTGGCAAGATGAACCGCCTCGGCCAGTCTGTCGAGCCGGTCCACCATCAGGATGACGTCTGCGGCTTCGGCAGACGCAGCCGCGCCACGGGCGCCCATGGCAACACCAATGCCGGCGGCAGCGAGTGCGGGTGCGTCGTTGATGCCATCGCCCACCATGATGGCATGTTTGCCGGCGGACAGTCTGGCCAGGATGGCCAGCTTGCCTGCCGGATCAAGCCGGGCATGAATTTCGTCCACGCCGATGGCGAGTCCGATTGCTTCGGCGACATCCTGCCGGTCGCCGGTCAGCATGATCATGCGCTGGATACCGGCCTTTCTGAGCAGACGCAAGGCATGCGGGGATTCTGTGCGGATCTGGTCCGCGAGATGCATGCCGCCGATGATCCGGTCGCCCCGTTTCAGATAGACTGCGGAACCGCCCTCATCGCCGACGGAGGCCAGAAACCTGGACTCCCAGGCTGGCGCCGGCTGATTGCCACGGATGAAATCGGGCGACCCGACCATCACCTCCACGCCGTCGATCCGTCCTGTCAGCCCGGAACCTGCGATTTCGTGAACATCTTCCGGCATGGATAATCTGAGTCCGCGCTCGCGGGCAGCCGCCAGGATCGCCGATGCGGTGACATGCGCGGACACCTGGTCCAGGGAAGCCGCAAGACGGAGGAGTTCATTGGCATCGATGCCCGGCTCGGTCTGCACATGAACCAGTCTGGCCTGTCCGGTTGTCAGGGTGCCTGTCTTGTCAAAGAACAGAATGCTGGCTGTGGCCAGACCTTCCAGGGCGGCGCTGCCCTTGACCAGAATGCCTCGCTTTGCACAGCTGGAAACGCCCGACACCAGGGCAACCGGAACGGCCAGGATCAGCGGACATGGCGTGGCAACCACCAGCACCGCCAGCGCGCGCAGCGGATCGCCACTGGCAACCCATGCGATACCCGCCAGCATCAGTGCCAGTGGCACAAACCACATGGCATACCGGTCAGCGAGCCGGCTCGCTGGCGCACGTGATTCGCGCGCCGCTGCGACCAGTCTTGCAATACCGGCAAATGTGCTGTTTCCGGCGGTTGCGGTTGCCGTCATTTCAAAGGGCGCGCCGGCATTGATCCCGCCGCTGCGCAGCAGATCGCCATTCTTGCGATCGACCAGCGAGGATTCGCCACTCAGCATGGATTCGTCGAGGGTGACGGATGTCGTCTGCGTCACACCGTCAACTGGAATGGTTTCGCCGCTTTTGACCAGCAATCTGTCTCCGGCGCGAATGCGGTCCAGTTCGACCTGGATCAGCTCCTGTCCGCTGACAAGCCATGCGTGGCGTGGTGCTTTGGTCAGCAGTGCCGTCATGGCGTGGCTGGCGCGGTTCTGCGCAAACGCTTCCAGTGCGCGGCCGCTGGCAAACATGACGGCGATGACGCTGGCAGACAGGTATTCCTGCAACAGGATGGCCCCGGCAATGGCCAGAGCGGCCAGAATATCGACACCGGCCCTGCGCTGCAGCATGGCGTTGATGCTATCCCGCAGGATGAAGGCCAGCGGAGGCAGCGCGCCGATGATCCAGACCAGATGCGCTGCGTCGGGCTGCTGGTTCCAGAACAACAGTGCGCCTGCGCACAGTGTTGTGGCAGCCAGGGCAAGAATCATCATTTCTGTCGGGAATGCGCGCATGGAACCAGGCTGTTGTGATGGATTCGTCCGGTGAATGAAATCCATTCTACAGCTAACTGGCAAAACTGACTCCTGCTGGTGTGCAATGACCTGTAGAATAATGGTCCTGAGGAGGACGATTCATGCATCTGCTTGGCGTTGTATCAGGAATTGCGACCGGTTTTGTGTTGGGCTTGCTGGGTAGCGGCGGTTCGATCATTGCGTTGCCGGCACTGGTCTATCTGCTGGATGTGGCACCAAAATCCGCACTGGCGATGAGTCTTGGCGTGGTCGGCGTGACGGCTACCATGGCAGCTGTCAGTCATGCACGCAAAGGCAATCTGGTAGTGCCTGTTGCAGTGGTGTTTGCGATTTTCGGTGTGATCGGCAGTTTGATCGGGACGAGGATAGGTGTGCGTTTGCCGGTGGTCTGGCAACTGACCCTGTTCGCCTTTGTCATGTATTTTGCCGCCTGGCGCATGTTCCGTCGTTCTGTGCCACGGGTGCGCCAGTCATCCGGATGCGCGGCGGATGACGAACACGATTACGAATCACACGGCTGTCCGCGACTGATTTCCCGTTGTTCGGCAGAAATTGCACTGGCAGGACTTGGTGTCGGGTTGCTGACAGGTCTGGTCGGGGCGGGGGGCGGTTTTTTGATCGTTCCGGCATTGGTGCTGTTTTCTGGCTTGTCGATGAAAAAAGCCGTCGGCACTTCGCTGGCGATTGTGGCGGTGAATGCCTATGCCGGATTCTATGGTTATCTGGGCGCAGTGCCGCTGGACTGGAAGCTGATGGGCGAATTCATCAGCATGACCCTGCTGGGCAGCCTGGCCGGTGCGTGGGCTTCGCACCGGCTGTCGCACGACAAGCTGAAACGGGCGTTTGCCTGGTTTTTGCTGATCGTTGCCACCTATATCCTGTTCAAGAACCTCGCCTGACCGGCGCCTTGCGCCGATTCCAGTCGTGCCGGGCTGGTGGATTCCGCGACTGCGCGCGGAATGACGCTTTGGGGTAACGCCATTCGGTTTTCCCCACTTCCGTCATTCTGCGCGGAGCGTAGCGAAGTCGCAGAATCCAGGCTTCTGTTCAGTGGGTATTTTTGCCATCCGGGGTGGTGGATTCCGCGACTGCGCGCGGAATGACGGTTTGGGGTGACGCCATTCGGTTTTCCCCACTTCCGTCATTCTGCGCGGAGCGTAGCGAAGTCGCAGAATCCAGGCTTCTGTTCAGTGGGTATTTTTGCCATCCGGGCTGGTGGATTCCGCGACTGCGCGCGGAATGACGCTTTGGGGGTGACGCCATTCGGTTTTCCCCACTTCCGTCATTCTGCGCGGAGCGTAGCGAAGTCGCAGAATCCAGGCTTCTGTTCAGAGGATATTTTTGCCATCCGGGGTGGTGGATTCCGCGACTGCGCGCGGAATGACGCTTTGGGGTGACGCCATTCGGTTTTCCCCACTTCCGTCATTCTGCGCGGAGCGTAGCGAAGTCGCAGAATCCAGGCTTCTGTTCAGTGGGTATTTTTGCCATCCGGGCTGGTGGATTCCGCGACTGCG
>JAJZUW010000012.1:0-39155 GCA_021845925.1 Pseudomonadota bacterium | reverse complement strand
TTTGGGGTGACGCCATTCGGTTTTCCCCACTTCCGTCATTCTGCGCGGAGCGTAGCGAAGTCGCAGAATCCAGGCTTCTGTTCAGTGGGTATTTTTGCCATCCGGGCTGGTGGATTCCGCGACTGCGCGCGGAATGACGCTTTGGGGTAACGTTATTCGGCTTTCCACACTTCCGTCATTCTGCGCGGAGCGTAGCGAAGTCGCAGAATCCAGGCTTCTGTTCAGTGGATATTTTTGCCATCCGGGGTGGTGGATTCCGCGACTGCGCGCGGAATGACGCTTTGGGGTAACGTTATTCGGCTTTCCACACTTCCGTCATTCTGCGCGAAGCGTAGCGAAGTCGCAGAATCCAGGCTTCTGTTCAGTGGGTATTCTTGCCATCCGCGGCATGCGAAAGAAACAGCGCTGCGCCGACCAGAGCAATGGCGGCACCGAGATACAGCAGGTCAAGCGGTGTTTCGATCTTCACCTTGATGGCTTCCTGAAACAGCGTGACGATCAGGATCATCAGAATGACTTTGCCAAGTCGGGTTTTCAGATCGTCCAGGCTTTCAATGAACAGGATGCGGCTTGAACGTGCTTCGCCTTTTGCCTCATCGATTTCGCTGATGAACAGTTCATAAAGGCCCAGCGAAAAAATCAGCATCACAGTGGCCAGCAGGTAGCCATCCACCACTTCCACGATATGTGTGATGGTTTCGGCATGCAGAACCTGTCTGGCTTCGGCGGACAACTCCGGACTGGTGTAATGGACCAGGTGTTCGATCATGTAGACCACATCGGCAGTTACCATGTAAAAAATGCCGATGGTGGCAGCCATGCTGGCGATCACTGCAAAAACAACCACATAGCGGCTTCGCCAGAGAATGCCTTCAAACAGGGTTTCAAGAAATTTCATGTCGGGTTGTCCGTTTCCGTATACGGTCTGGTGGTGAGCATGGATTCAAATGCTACGACAGTCAGGGGCTTGCCGTAAAGATATCCCTGAAAATGCCGGCAACCACTGTCCAGCAGTATCTGGTGTTGCTCGTATGTTTCAACACCTTCGGCAATCACATCCAGTCCAAGATTGTTTGCCATCGCAATGATGGTTCGAACAATGGCATGGTCATTGTTGGCTTCGCTCAGGCTGCTGACAAAGGAACGGTCGATTTTCAGCTGATCCAGTGGCAAACGGCGCAGGTATTGCAGGGAAGAGTAACCAGTCCCGAAGTCATCAAGCGAGAAGCGGATCCCCATCGACTTGATGGCTTGCATGATGCCGACGCTGGTTTCAATATCTTCCAGCAACAGGCTTTCAGTCAATTCGAGTTTGAGGTGCTTTGGATTGATGGCATGACGGTTCAGGCAGGCGCGTAGCGTGCCGACCAGATCACCACGGCGGAACTGCACCGAACTGACATTGATGGCCAGATCCAGATGCTGGGTCGCCGGTGAATTCTGCCAGGACTTGAGCTGGGTGCATGCCGTGTTGATGATCCATTCGCCCAAGGCAAGGATCAGGCCGGTTTCCTCGGCCAGAGGTATGAACTGGATGGGCGAAATGATGCCAAGCCTGGGGTGGCGCCAGCGGATCAGCGCTTCTGCGCCGATGGCGCGTTCCAGTTCGTCAACCTGGATCTGGTAGTGCAGTTCGAACTCGCCCTCGGCGATGGCCCGGTGAAGGTCGCTTTCCAGGGACGCGCGCTGGCTGACATGTTCCTGCATGCGTTGATCGAAGAAGCGCAATGCATTCCGGCCATCGGTTTTGGCCTGATGGAGTGCGATGTCGGCGTGGCGCATCAGGGTGTCGACCGGCACCTCATTGCCGACGAACAGGGCGGCACCGATGCTGGCCGAGGTATGGATCAGCTGTTCGTCGATCAGGTGTGGCCGGTTGATTTCCTGGAAAATGCGTGTGCTGGCGGCCTCTGTCTGGCTGGCTGCTTCCTGCCGCACGGCCGACAGTCCCTCCAGGATCAGGACAAATTCGTCGCTGCCCAGACGGGCGATGGTGCCGCTGCCGGAAAATAGCTGGCGCAGCAGATCGGCCACTTTCTGCAGCACGCCATCACCAGCCGAATGCCCCATGGTGTCATTGATGGTTTTGAAATTGTCCAGATCGATCAGCAGGATGGCACCAAACAGGCGGCTGCGTGCGCTGCTCAGCAAGGCATGCTGCATCCGGTCCTGCAACAGCTGGCGATTGGGCAGTTGGGTCAGCTGGTCGAACATGACCAGATTCTGGATCCGTGCTGCTGCCTCAAAGCGTTCGGTAAAATCGATCAGATAGGCGATCGTCAGTGGAATTTCTTCGGTATCGATGCGTTTGGTGGCGATGAACACAGGAAACTCGCTGCCGTCTTTGCGAACACAGCGGGTTTCGTAAGAGGTGTCCTCATGGCCTTTCAGTTTACGGTGTTCCATGATTTCGCTGACCTGTTTTCGCCAGTTTGGTGCAATAAGGTTCATCACCAGCGAGCCTTGCAGTTCCACAGCATTCTGATAACCGAACATGAACAGGAAGGCCTGGTTGACATCCAGCATGCGGCCATCCTGACTGAGCGAGATTCCCATCGGCGAGCGTTCAAACAGGCTGCGAAAACGCGTTTCGCTTGCCTTGAGTGCGGCTTCGGCACGCTTGCGGTCGCTGATGTCCGTCATGTTGAGAATGATTTCGGTGTTGCTGCCGCTTTTGTCCAGTAATGGCGAGAAATAACTTTCTGTCGTGCGATAGCTGCCATCGGCACGACGGACCTGACATTCGCAGTGTGCGGCACGGATGAGGCCGGCTTTCAGGTTTTCCAGCTCGGTCTCGAACTGGACCTGGTCATCCGGATGCAGAATCTGGCGGATATTCAGCGTATGGACGATCACGCTATCCAGGCCCGTCAGCTGCAGGGCGCTTGAATTGGCGCTGGTGATATGACCACTGTTCGGGTCAAATGCAATGATTCCGGTGGCGGAGTGTTCCAGGATAGAACGGATGTTGTTTTCCGACTGGTGCAGCTTTTGCATGGTCTCATGAGAAAAGACGGCGGCCATGGTCACGATCAGCAGCTGGAAAGGAATCGGACCCAGACTCACTCCATGAATGAAGGATAACCGGATCAATGTTCCCCAGACGATATTGGCCAGAAAAAACCAGAATGCAAGCTGCAGCCAGACATTCTGCATCCTGCGGTGCTGCTGGTAATGCCGGTACAGGGCATATCCGCAATAGCTCAGCATGACCAGCAGGTTGATCACGGCGAACGTCATCCAGCCTCCAGGCTGGCCGATGCCCTGGGTCAGGACTTCTCCCCACGGCATCCGGATAGTCCGGATACCGGTGAAGGTAGCAAACTGAACGGTATAGGGAGAAACCTGGTTGGCCGCCAGCATGAGCATGAAGCCAAACGTGAGCAGGCGCAACAGGCTGGTCAGACGTATGCCGGTGTATTCGGCGACGAACCAGGGGAATGTGGCCAGGAACAGGGCAATGATGGATAGTTCATGGCGGGTGGACAGCAGATATGAAGCCGGATCGCTGGCTGTCAGGCTGGCCATGCGGAACAGCGTGAACACAATGGATTCGAAGCACAGCAGGGAAAACAGCAGATGGGGCAGGCTGCGTGGTCGACTCAGGCCAATGACCAGATTCTGGACAGTTGCATAGGCAGCGATGCCGCCGAGAAACAACATGAGCGATACCAACAGGTTTTGCACCCCTTAGCTCCCGGATCATGGCAGGTGATGAAACCACTGTCCTGTTTCTCCTGCGGTAGTTCAGTATACGATATTAACAGGCGCTGTCCAGTTGTTATTGAGTGGATTTACCGGGTTTGACGTGGATTGTGCGTCTCGCGTGCTGTCACCGCGACATGCAGGCCGGAAAGCAGCAGCAGGCCGGTGGTCAGCCAGAAGGCGTCAGCCAGCGCATGACTGGCTTGTGCGGTCAGACCGAGCACAATGGCACCGATGGCATAGCCGGTGTCACGCCAGTAACGGTATGTGCCCAGTGCCGAACTGCGCCAAAGCGGTGGTGCCAGATCGGTCATGGCGGCAATCAGGTTCGGATACAGTAACGCCATGCCCAGACCCATCACGATGGCTGACACTGTCCAGCCACCGGCATCATGCACCAGCGGAACGCTGGCAATACCAGCAGCCAGCAGCCAGAGCCCGCCGACAACCGGAATCTTGCGTCCAATACGGTCTGACAAGGCGCCGGTTGCGGGCTGTGCTGCACCCCAGACCAGGGCATAAATGCCACTGATGGATCCGGTTTGCAGCAGATCGAGTCCCTGATCGTGCAGATAAAGCGGAAACAGCACCCAGAGCAAAGCGTCGGCAATCTTGTTGCTGACCCCTGCCTGGCACAATGCCCGAAACGTGGGATGGCGAAAGGAAACCAGGACAAAAATATCTCGTGTGCCGGGATGCGCCGGCAACTCCGCCCAGCCGGAGGATTGGCCGGTATTGGCAGACGCACGTTCGCGGCTTTCGCTGGTTGCCCAGGGCAGGGTTTCCCGGACGAATGCCAGCGCCATCAGCAGGCCGGTGCCGGCAGTCACCAGGGTGAAGCCGGCCAGGGCTTCACGGGCGCCATAGCGCAAGGTCAGCCATGCGGTGGCCAGTCCGCCGATGCCTGCGGCTGCATAACCAGCAAATTCGTTGATTCCGGTGGCAAATCCGCGCTGCCATGGATGGGTGATGTCCGCCTTGCTGGTCACCGTCATGCTCCAGGCGAAGCCTTGATTGATGCCAAGAAACACGTTGGCGGCGATGATCCAGTTCCAGTTGTCGGCATACAGGATCATGAACGGTATCGGAAAGGCGGCCAGCCAGCCAAGAAGCAGAACCTTCTTGCGACCAATCCTTTCCGACAGCCGTCCGGCCACGAAATTCAGCATGCCCTTGACCAGACCGAACGATACGACAAACCCCATCAGATACAGGAACGAGCCGCTGGCCACACCAAACTGGTTGCTGAGCACAGGCAGAACGTTGCGTTCCATGCCGATGACCAGGCCAACCAGAAACACCTGGATCGCCTGCTGGATGAACTGGTTCAGGTTTTCGCGGATGCCGCGTGGATATGCCGCTGCCGGCGGTGTTGCCATGGTGTCGTTACGCAAATGGATGCTCCGGCAATGTGCTGGCAACATTGGCCGCGACGATACGGTCCATGTCTGCCGGACGGGGCGGTATTTCCCGAGTCAGCCATTCGACAAATGCCTGGCGATTCATGGCAAGACCTGCATTGCGACGCAATTCGAACCCGATGGTGGACGAGGGTTTTCCTGACAGACCGGCGCCACAGACGCTGCCTGCCTGATGGCCAGGATAGATTTCGGTTTCGGGAGCCAGGGCAAGCAGTTTGTCATGCAGGCTGTCATACAGTTGACCGGCCATTTCGGATTCGCGCCCAAGCAGGTCCGGTCTGCCGACGGCACCGACAAACAACGTGTCTCCGGTCAGAACAAACCAGGGTTCCGGGCCGCGTCGGTTGTCACTGACCAGCAGACAGACGCTTTCGGGCGTGTGTCCGGGCGTGTGCAGGATGGTCACGCTGACGTTGCCCAGTTCCAGCACCTGTCCGTCATGCAACGGATAAAAGTCGAACGCAACCGAGTTGCGGGCTGATTCATGCAGGGCATAACGGGCGCCAGACATTTCTGCCAGCTTGCGTCCCCCCGAATAGTGATCGGCATGAATGTGGGTATCGACGACATACTCGATGCTGACACCCTGTTTTTCGGCTTCACTGAGAAACCAGGCTTCATCGCCGGCAACGACATCGACCGCCATGGCTTTGCCTTTGCCGCCACAACCCAGGAAATAGGACAGCGAAGCGGCTTCACCTGCATGTTGTCTGAAAAACATGGTTGCTCCTGATTGACAATGATCTAAAGATTGTTAGATTGTTAAGGCAAGACTAGGCAATACTGCTGGTTTTGTCAAGGATGGATTTCGCCCGGGAACCGGATTGGCGTGTGCCAGCGGGCGCTCTGGTTGACAAGGCAATGGGGCCTGTATAGATTGTCCGGACCATGGAAGGTAACAGTGTAAAGATGGAAAATTCTCGCGAAATCAAGGATATGCTGTATGATCACGTGTCAAGGATCGGCAAGGCGGTATCCAGTCCGAAGCGGCTTGAGCTGATTGAGGTGCTGTGTCAGGGAGAAAAATCAGTCGATCGCCTGGCCAGTGAAGTAGCCATCAGCATGAAACTCGCCAGTGCGCATCTGCGCGAATTGCGCCGGGCGCATCTGGTAGAAACCCGACGTGAAGGCAAGCAGATTTTCTACCGGCTGGCAGATCCCCGCGTGGCCGATTTCTGGGTCATGCTGCACTCGCTGGCCGAACAGCAGTTGACCGGGTTGCGCGAGGCGCTCAAGCGCATGACTGCCGAACCGGAAATGCTCGAACCCAGTAACCGTGACGGACTGATGCGACGGGCAAGGGCGGGCGAAGTCACCGTCATCGATGTCCGTCCGGTGGATGAATACAGGCACGCACATCTGCCATTTGCGCGTTCCATGCCGCTGGATGAACTGGCCGGCCGTCTGGATGAAATCCCCCGCGAAATGCCTGTCGTCGCGTATTGTCGCGGCCCTTATTGCCTGATGGCACGCGATGCTGTAGACCTGTTGCGCCAGCATGGCTACAGAGCCGACCAGTTGACCGATGGCGTTGCCGAGTGGCAAGCGCATACTCGCCGTTCATGAGCCAGCACCGGCCAGGAGATGTAGCCTGTCAGGCGCGTGAAGGCAGCTGACGTGCCAGAGGTGCATGCATGCCAGTAATGGGTGACTTGGCTGTTGTCGGATGGCTTGTCGCATCATCCAGAACAAAGGCATCGACCAGGTTTTCCAGGGTAACGGCCTGATCCTGCAACGATCTGGCTGCAGCTGCTGCCTGCTCGACCAGTGCGGCATTCTGTTGTGTGTTTTCGTCGATGATGGTGATGGCCTGATTGATTTCCTGCATGCCACGGCTCTGTTCGCGACTGGTCTGGCTGATGTCATCGATGATGCTGGACACCTGCTGGATGCTGTGAACAATCTCGGTCATGGTATCACCCGCCAGGCCTGCCTGGTGGTTGCCCAGTTCAACCTGGCTGACCGAATCGTCAATCAGAGCCTTGATTTCCTTGGCAGCTTTGGCACTGCGTTGCGCCAGATTGCGGACTTCACTGGCCACCACCGCGAAACCGCGCCCCTGTTCGCCGGCACGGGCTGCTTCCACAGCAGCATTCAGGGCCAGAATGTTGGTCTGGAAGGCAATGCTGTCAATCACGCCGATGATGTCGGCAATCTTGCGCGATGCATTGTTGATGGAGACCATGGTGTTCACCACATCGCCAACCATTGCGCCTCCCCGTTCGGCAACTTCGGTGGCCTGTCTGGCCCGGTCGCTGGCTTCATGTGCATGGTCCGAACTCTGGCGGATGGTCGAAGTCATCGCTTCCAGGGCGGATGCAGCTTCTTCCAGTGAGCCGGCCTGCTTTTCCGTGCGATTGGACAGATCCAGATTGCCTGTGCTGATTTCTCCGGTTGCTGTCGCAACGGTATGGGTACCCTGACGCACCTGACTGACGACTGTGGCCAGGTGTCCGGTCATGGTTGCGAGTGCGTTCAACAGTTCGCCAAATTCATCCTCACGGGTCACTTGCGGCAATGTGTTCAAGTTGCCATCTGCAACCCGGCTGGCAATCTGAACAGCCTGGTGCAGAGGGCCGGTGATTTCACGAATCAGCCACCAGGCCAGCACGATGGTCAGCAGGGCGACCAGCGCCATGAGCGCCAGACTCCAGGCCACCACCGACTGGCGATGCTGGCGGATCTGTTCAAGATGCGCACGCGTGGTTGCCAGAATGGCCTTGCCGGCCGCCTGCAGGGTTCTGGTGGGTGGGCGGTCCATTCCGGCAACGCTGCGATCCCCGGCGGTCGGATCAAAATTCGCAGCTTTGAACAGGGACAGGCCTCGACGATAGTTGTTGCCCATGGTGACATGATTCTCGACAAACTGGCTGACCAGTCCGGCGGCTTCGCTGTCTGGCGGCAGGTTGGCCTGCAGTTCGCTTGCATCCTTGCGCACGTCTGCTTCCTTGTTCAGGAAGGCATTCCAGTATTTATCGAAAGCGGCGGGATTCTTCCCGCGCAGCAAGGTGTCTTTCCAGTTCTGGACCTGGATCTTGAAATCCAGCAGCATGCGGTCAACGATGATTTCGTTGCCATAGTCCACGCGGATGATATCGTCATATTGTCTGGCCAGATCGGCCAGCCTGAAAATGCCATACAGTCCGCTGCCTATTGACAGCAGCACACACAGGGCCAGAACCAGAGGCAGTTTTTGGGCAATTTTCATGGCGTCTCCCCGCAGTCGGACCAGGAACGGTCGCGCTGGTGAATTGTGTTTTGAAAGGGACCGCTTGCGCCAGCCGGAACCGGGCTGGCATTCGAATCGTTGTCATACTGCCTGTTGCCAAGTGTTATCATTTTTTAAACCATTGTCAAGGAAAGGGTGATTGGGTTTTCAAGCTGCTGACAGCCTGTCGGGTGATAATGGACAGCATTGCGTCAAACGGAGAGTGCCATGTCTGCGGAAACCGCGCGGGATTCGGGTGGTCTTGACAGCGAGGAAGTGTCGCGCCGGCGGGTTCGTTCTGGCTACAACGAAGTGGTGGAAAAGCGGCCACCAGCCGTCTGGTTGCTGCTGAAGAAATTCTGGGCGCCAGTGCCCTGGATGCTGGAAGCGACCATGGCGTTGCAGGTGGTGATGGGCAAACAGGATGAAGCCATCATCATTGGTGTGTTGCTGGTGTTCAATGCTCTGCTTGGTTTCGTGCAGGAAGGGCGTGCCAGTCGCGCGCTGGCACTGTTGCGGCAACGGCTTGAAATCAAGGTTCGCGTGCGACGCGACGGGCACTGGCAGTTGTTGCCATCGCGGGAACTGGTGCCCGGTGATCGCGTGCACCTGCGCATGGGCGACATGGTGCCGGCAGACATACTGCTGACTGACGGCAACCTGCAGATTGACCAGTCTGTCCTGACCGGCGAATCGCTGCCGGTTGAAGCCGGCGCAGGAAGCACCGCACGTGCTGGTTCGGTTGTCCAGCGTGGCGAAGCTTCCGGTGACGTTGTGGCAACCGGTACTGCAACCGGATTTGGCAAAACGGCCGAGCTGGTGCGTGGCGCACGAACGGCGAGTCATCTCGAAACCCTGATTTTTACCATTGTTCGATATCTGGTGGTGGTCGATATTGCGCTGGCCGTCTGCATGCTGGCCTATGCCTGGCTGACCGGCATGCCGCTAACCGACATTCTGCCGTTCGCCCTGATGCTCCTTGTCGCATCGGTTCCGGTTGCCTTGCCGGCCACCTATACGCTGGCTACGGCGCTTGGTGCGCTGGAACTGGCCAGAAACGGCGTGCTGGTAACCCGGTTGTCCGCGATTGAAGAAGCTGCTTCGATGGACGTTCTGGCCAGCGACAAGACCGGAACACTGACCATGAATCACCTGACGCTGACGCGTCTTCGGCCTGCTGCAAAATCGGATGAAGCAGCGCTGTTGCGTCTGGCCGCCATGGCCAGCGATGAAGCAACGCAGGACCCGATTGATCTGGCCATTCTGGCTGTGGCTCGTGATCGCCAGGCACTGGACAACATGCCACAGCGAACGCGTTTCGTGCCGTTTGATCCGGCCACTAAGCGATCGGAAGCTGACTATCTGTTGCCGGAAGGCGCGATGCGGGTCATGAAAGGCGCGCCTGCCACGATCATGCACATGCTGGCCGAGCCGGCGGAACTGGCTGCCGAAGTGGAATCCCAAGGTGCCGATGGCGCACGTGTGCTGGCGGTGGCTGTTGCCGAGCCGGGCCAGGCATTGCGTCTGGCCGGCTTGCTTGCCTTGCAGGACCCGCCACGCGAGGATTCGGCAAGACTGGTCGCCAGTCTGCGGGAATTCGGGGTGCGCGTGATGATGGTTTCCGGAGACGGTGCGGCCACGTCGCGGGCGGTTGCCGGCCAGGTTGGCATCGGAAACCGGGTATGTCCGCCAGAACAGTTGCCCCAGGCACTGGCTGGCGATGCATCCGGATACGATGTGTTCGCCCGGGTATTGCCGGAAGACAAGTTTCGTCTGGTGCAAGCCTTGCAGCGGTCCGGTGCGGTTGTCGGCATGAGTGGCGATGGCGTGAATGACGCGCCAGCACTCAAGCTGGCCGAAGTCGGCATAGCGGTTTCCAGTGCCACGGATGTTGCCAAGGCGGCCGCCAGCCTGGTGCTGACGCGACCCGGGCTGGTGGATGTGCTGGCTGCCGTGGAAACCAGCCGGCGGATTTATCAGCGCATGGTTACATACATTTTGAACAAGATCATGAAGACCATTGAAATTGCGATCTTTCTCAGTTTCGGTTTCATGCTGACCGGTACGTTTGTCGTTACCCCGCGACTGGTGGTGCTGCTGCTGTTTACCAATGATTTTGTCACCATGTCCATTGCATCCGACCGGGTCACGGCGCCTGCCCGTCCGCAGCACTGGAATGTGCCCCGGTTGCTGGCCGGAGCAGGTGCGCTCGCCGCGATGGTGCTGGTGCTGTCATTCAGCGTGTTCCTGCTGGGACGCGATGTGTTCCATGTGCCGCTTGCCCGTTTGCAAACCCTGATTTTTGCGATGCTGGTGTTTACCGGTCAAGGGAATGTCTATCTGGTACGCGAGCGTGACCACTTCTGGCGTTCGCGGCCGGGCGGCTGGCTGATTCTGGCTTCGGTGCTGGATATTCTGCTGGTCTGTCTGCTGGCCTCGCAGGGCCTCCTGATGACTGCGGTGCCTCTCGCCTGGCTGGCTATGCTGCTGGTCGTGGTCGTGATCTATCTGCTGCTGGTTGATCAGGTCAAGGTCAGTGTGTTGCGCAGACTGTCAGCGAGACGGAAGACGTGATCCGCCAAGGCTGACCAGCAGCCCGGCGCTGTCGCGCAGTCCGTCCAGCCGTGCCCGCAGTTCGTTCATGCGGGCTTCGAGCAAAGCGCGCTGAGCCATCAGTTCCGGCAACAGGCCTGCGTCGCCGGTTTGCAGACGGAAGCGATCGGTATCCAGCTGTTCCTGCGATGCGAGCAGACTCCGGTGGCGGACTTCTGCCAGCTGGTGATCATGATCCAGTGCTGTCAGCTGGTCGGCGACCTGCCTGAAGGCATCCAGCACGATCTGCTGGTACTGTGACCGGGCGGCCAGCATGGCCTGACGGGCCGCTTCGGTCTGTGCATCGCGCTGACCGCCGTCGGCAAGAGGAAGATCAATTCCGGCGCCCAGTGCCCAGGCAGCATTGGCAGCGTGGAACAGGCCAGCCGGCGTCAGTGCCTCCTGCAGCCATTGGGCACTGAGCGTGATGTCGGGGTAATGGCTGGCGCTGGCATAGCCCCAGGCGGCACCTGCCGCCTGCAGGCTGGCTTCGGCAGCAAGTATGTCCGGACGCTGGTGAGCGAGTGCGGAAGGCAGGTTGACGGGCGAGTCCGGCAGGCTGAAATCCGCCAGATGGAACGAAGGCAGTTGTTGCTGGTCCGGTGTGCTGCCCAGCAGCACAGCCAGTGCGTGGCGGTCGCGGCTGATGCGTTGTGCGAGTTCCGGCAGGGCTGCCTGATCCGCGTCCAGACGCGCGGCAGCAGACGTTTCATCGGGCAGGGTGGCTGAGCCTGCGCGCCGCGATTCCCTGACCAGATCCTGCAGACGCCGGTCAATGTCCGTCACCTGTTGTTGCAGATCTTGTTCGTCCTTCGCTTCGGCCAGGTCAAAACTGAGCATGGCAATCTGCTGGCTGATCATGAGCCAGGTCGCATCGAGGCGATGTTGTTCATGAGCGGCCAGCGCGCGGGCGCGCGCTTCGCTGGCCCGTCGACGGCCGGACAGGTCTGCCGTCCAGCTGATGGCAGGTCCGGCTTCGACATAACTGAAAGGTGGAATGACAAAATTCACCGGCCCGAACAGAGCCTGGCCATATTTCTGTCTTCCGGCATCTGCCTGCAGGTCTGTCTGCGGCCACTGGCTGTCGGCGCTGGCCAGCCATACCTGATGCGCTTCGGCCAGCGAAGCGCGTGCGGTTTCCAGATCACGGTTATGTTGCAGTGCGCGATCCATCAGGGTATCCAGTTGCGCAGAGGCAAAGCCTTGCCACCATTGGGTCGGCATCAGGGTGTTGCTGGTGCTTGCACGTGCTGGTGTTTCATCCGCCGGCAGCCAGTGGTCTGGTTGCGGGGCATTGCCCGGAATAGTGGCTGGCAGTGTACAGCCGGCAAGGCACATGGACAGCAGGGAAATCAGTCGGTAAAAGCGGATATGCGACATGCTCATTCCATGACAGCAGGTTCGGGTGGGCCGGCTCGCCGGACAGGCGGTTTGATGATCACCAGCAGGGGAATCAGGACCAAAGTCAGCCAGAGCATGAGCTTGTAGTCGTCCAGATAGGCAATCATGCTGGCCTGGCCGGTAATGGACTGGTTCAGACTCAGCAGGTCAGTGGCACGGTCAGGGTCGGTGAAAACGCTGCCATACAATGGAATGCCGGTATGCCAGGGAGTGATGTGCTCACCGAGGCGTTCATGCATGAACTGGGTATTGCGGGTCAGCAATGTCTGGACAATGGAGATACCGATCGCGCTGCCGATGTTGCGCTGCAGATTGAAGAAGGCTGTGCCTTCGTTGCGCAGTGCCGGGTCAAGCGTGGCAAAGGCGACCGTCGAAACCGGGACATAGGCCAGACCGATGCCGAATCCTTGCAGAATGCCCGAAATCACGATCAGATTCTGGTCCATCAGCAGGTTGAAACCCATCATTTGCCAGAGGGAAAATGCCATCAGGCCAAGCCCGGTGGCGATGATCAGTCGAGGGTCATAACGGCCGACCAGGCGGCCGACCACCATCATGCTCAGCATGGTGCCGGCGCCGCGTGGCGCCGTGACAATTCCGCTCATCATCACCGGATAATTCATGTCGTTCTGCAGCATCGGCGGCACCAGTGCAAGTGTGGCGAACAATACCGCACCAATCAGAAAGATGAACACGTTTGCGGTCAGGAAATTGGCATCGGCAAACAGTTTCAGGCTGACAAACGGGTGCCTGTGCGTGAGCGAGTGGACCAGGAAGGTATACAGTGCGGTCATGGACACCAGTGCTTCGAGAATGATTTCCGGCGACGAGAACCAGTCCTTCAGCTCACCGCGGTCGAGACACAGTTGCAGTGCGCCCATGAACAGGGACAGACTGATGAAGCCGGTAAAATCGAAGGGCTGGTTATGTGGTCTGGTTTCCGGCATGGACGCCGACAGCCCGAGAAAAGCGATGATACCGATCGGTACATTGATGAAAAACACCCAGTTCCAGCTGTAGTTTTCGGTCAGCCAGCCGCCAAGCAAGGGGCCGAGCACAGGGCCGAGCGTGACGCCGACCCCCCACATGGCCATTGCTTTGCCATGGTTTTCTGGCGGATTGATGTCGAACAGCAGGGCTTGTGACAATGGCACCAGTGCTGCCCCGGACATGCCTTGCAGCAACCGGAAAATCACGATTTCCGGCAGGCTGGTGGCGATGCCGCACAAAGCCGAGCTGACGGTAAAGCCGACAATCGAGATCAGAAACACCTTTTTGCGACCAAAGCGGCCGGCCAGCCAGCCGGTGAGCGGAATCATGATCGCCGCAGCAATGATGTACGATGTCAGCACCCAGCTCATCTGGTCCTGGGTGGCGGACAGGGTGCCCTGCATGCGTGGCAATGCGACATTGGCGATGGTCGAGTCGAGCGCCTGCATGATGGTCGCCGCCATGCTCGAAAATGTGATCAGTGTCCGGTTGAGCGGTTTTCCGGTCAGCGACTGGTGTGGTGGCGGAGGGGATGCCGCGCCTTCACCAGCCTCGGTGATGACTTCGTCAAGCGCTGAGCTGTTGTCTATTTCAGCCATTTTTGCAGTCTGGTGCGTCCGGTGTCGATGTCGACGATGCTGCTGAATCCGTTGCCCAGCGGGTATTTGCTGTCGGTATCGGTCAGCCGGATGCGGACGACCACGCGCTGCACAACCTTGATCCAGTTGCCCGTGGCGTTCTCGGGTGGCAACAGGGAAAAACTGGCACCGGTGCCCGGAGCAATGCTGTCGACCACGCCGTGATACACCTGGCCAGGATGCGCATCAACGGTGACGCTGGCCGTTTGTCCGGGCTTGATGTCAGGCAGGTCGGTTTCCTTGACATTGGCATCTACCCAGACATCAGTCGATGACACCAGTGGAAACAGGGGGGTATCAGCCCGGATGGTATCTCCCGGCTGCAGGTTGGTCACCTGGGTGACGTAACCAGCCGTCGGGGCGCAAATCGTGGTCCATGACAATCTGAGCCGTGCGCTGGCCAGCCTGGCGGCTGCTTGTTGTACCAGAGGATATTGCTCTGGCGGCAGGTCCGGCTTTCCATTGAGATCGGCCAGAGCTGCTGCCAGCGCCTGCTGACTGGCAACCAGTTGCTGACGGGCAGAATCCACCGCATGTTGCGCATCATCCAGCTGTGCGCGGGAGGCAATGCCTTTGCCGGCCAGCAGGCTGATACGGGCCAGCGTAGCTGTTTGCCAGACCAGTGTCTGCCTGGCGGCTTCGGATTCAGCCTTGCGCTGTTGCCAGACTGCCCGACGGGCGATGATGACTGCGCGGGCATCGGCCAGAGCTGCCTGCGCATGGGATACGTCGATGCGCTGGTCTTTGTCATCCAGCTTGACCAGGACCTGGCCCGCCTGCACCAGCGTGTTGTCGCGTACATCCACATGACTGACCCGGCCGGCAATGTTGGCGCTGATATTCACCTGGGCAGCATGGGTATAGGCATCGTCGGTAGTGATATATCGACCGCTGGTCAGCCAGACTGCCAGCACAATGATCAGAATCAGAACAGGGCCACCGATCAGCAGTGGGCGACGCAGGCGGGACGAAGCGGTCGTGTTCATGGTGATGCCGGGTATGGACAGGTCAGAAAAATATGATTGTAGCGTTTAATTGTGTCAGTGATAGTACCGGCCTGCAATATTTTTTCCGAAACTGATTCGGCATGGGGCAGCCAGGTTCCGCTGTGGCGCGCTTGGCTCTCACGTCCGGAGGCGATCAGTCGTCGAACTGGCGATAGCTCATGTTGTTCTTGCCGTTTTTCTTGACCTCGTACATCAGGTCATCGGCGATTTTCATCATGGCGGCAAAACTGCGTGTGGTTCGTTCAAAACGAATCACGCCCATGCTGGCAGTGACCGGTGGAAAATCCAGCAGGGCCGTGTTGACGGCAAGGAACACCTTGCGACCGGTTTCCATGGCGGCGTTATGGTCGATTTCCGGCAGGAGAATGGCAAATTCGTCACCACCGAGCCTGGCGAGCAGATCGTTGGCGCGCAGGTTGGTGCGCAGGGCCTTTGCCGTAGCGCGCAAGGCCGCGTCGCCGGCGTCGTGGCCGTAGGTGTCGTTGAGTTGCTTGAAGTTGTCCAGATCCAGGAAGATGATGGACATCGACTGGTTGTTCTGTCGGCTGCGTTCGGTTTCGGCCACGCCGGATTCCAGAAAGCCACGCCGGTTTTTCAAACCAGTAAGCGAGTCATGCATGGCATGTGTCCACGCATGCTCAAACTGGGCGCGCAGATGGGAAAACTGTCTGGCCACCACCAGAGCCAGCAACAGGGCTTCAATCGTGACGGCAATCAGGCCAAGGTGTTCGATGTCGATCATCTGGTTGTCAGCCAGTTTGCCAAGCGAAATCGACAAGATGCCCATGATGAAGAACAGAACAACTGCGTTCAGATAGGCGGGTGCGGAATGATGCCCCTGCCAGGTGCGGATGGCGCCTGAAATCAGGCCAAAACTTAGAAAAATCGACACGCCTGCGCGGTCCAGTTCCAGTGATTCGTGCGGAAAGATAAAACCGCACAGCGCAAAAATGGACAGTATGCCGACCAGGAACTGGCCGGTGCGATACAGCCAGGGGTGGTTGTCTTTTTTGATGTTGAGCAGTTGCATGACAAACAGGATGTAGACAATGTTGGACAGCAGGATCGGAAAGCTGATCAGGTAAAACCAGTGAATATGCAACAGTTCGGGAAAAACCAGCAACGATGTTCCGTTGTAGAGCAGGTTTCCGAACAGGAACAGCGAATACAGCAGGTCGGTCAGATTCCTGCGCAGACTGGCCAGCACCAGGTAGTAAAACATCAGTCCGATCAGGATTCCCAGGCAGATCAGGGTGACGGCGTCTCCCATTTTGAGCGCCTGCAGATACTGGTCCAGGGGGGCGACATCAGGCTCTGGCTGGGCAAGCAGAAACGGCGAGTCCAGCCGGGTGACCAAGGTGTACTGTCCGGCTGGCAGACGAAACATCCTGCCGTGACGCAGCAGGAAAGGATCAGGTTTGTGGCTCATGATGCCGCCACTGGCAGCACCGGCAACATGGCCAGAGGCATCATACACGGTGTGCTGAAATCGACCGATTACTGTGGTGTTGCTGAAATCGATGACCAGGTCTTCCGGCGCGGTCAGTGTCAGCTGGCCATGCCAGCAATAATTGCCGTGCGTGCGTTCCAGGACGCTGACCGGATGGCTGCCGGCTGACAGGTCTGGCGACTCTACCTGGCAGCTGTCCGGCGGATACCAGTTTCCCTGCAGGCGCATTGTTGCAGCTGCTGTCGAGCTGAAGCACAGCACGGAGAGCCAGAACGCGGCAAACCGCAACAACGACCAGAAAGAAATGGCAGGATCGCTCATGTTGTCAGTTTATCGGCCGGTTGATGGCTTGCCAAGTTCCGCTGGACGAAAGCTGGTGTCGAATCCCAGCACATTTCCTGCCCAGATGAAAAACACCCAAACCAGCACGCCAAACGGCAGATAGCCGAAATAGCCCAGCAACGGCATTTCCGAATAAGGATGCAGAACATTGACATACGGAATGTCGTAAATCCAGAAATTCGGATTGGTCGGGAAAGGTGGAACATGTCCGGAAAGAAAATTGGGCGATTCACTGCCGTGGTTCCAGAGTTCCCAGAAAATACCGTTGCACAGGGAGGCGAGTCCGCTCAGCATGAATGGTGCCCAATTGCCCTGTTCCAGAGCCGAGAATGGTGTCCAGATTCCCTTGCGCAGCAGTTGGCCAGCCAGTACGGCAAGCGGACCGATCCAGATGCCCCAGAATAGCGGATAAGGCAGAAAAACGGTTGCGACGATCAGCAGAAAGCCAACCGACAGCATGCGCGTGCCGGATGGTTTGAGCTGAGGTCCCTTGCTATAACGTGCGCGCAGGCGCGGGAAACTCAGCAACAGGTTCAGCCATTCGAAAATGGCCGGCCAGACCGTGGTATAGGCCAGCAGGAACAGCAGCACGATTTCCGCATGCGGCAGGGCGGCCATGTGACCGTTGGGATAATACCAGTCCGACAGGACAAAATAGTTGAAATACTCGTAAAAGCACCAGCCACCGACGGAAACGAGAGCACTGATGGCAAAGGTCCGTGGACGGTTGGCCATGAGCGACCAGCCGCCCCGGTGCCAGTTCAGGCCATCCAGCAGCAGAATGAATCCCCACCACATGGGGGTGAAGGCAAAATAGACCAGGGTACCGAAAGGGGTGATCCGTTTCCACATCAGCCACCAGAAAAACAGGGTGATCAGCAGGCCTGCCCAGAATCTTGCCGGCAACGGGTATTTCTGTGGTTCGGGAGGCGGCGTAACCGGTTGGAAACCGAACCATGCCGGGAACAGGTACAGGGCGACAATCACGGCGCAGAATGCAGCGAGCAGGCAGAAGACCAACAGATTGAATCCGGGCGTTCCTGGCACTTGTTCGGGCGGAAAAATGCCGAACCCGGGCGGCAGGTGGGTGACTGGCCAGGCAAACCAGGCGGCGATGAGCGGTAGTATCAGGCAAGCCAGAAATGGCCAGATCAAGGCTTTTTTCAAGACTGTTGCTCCCATGATTTTTGTTTTTGTTGGCCCGTTAACGGTCCGGTTCCGCCAAGCTTGAGCGATTTTGCGATCAGCGGAACACCCGGGTCTTCGGCAATTGTTGTTTTTAGTCGCCGATAATCTTGACCAGCACGCGTTTCCTGCGCTTGCCGTCAAATTCACCATAAAAAATCTGTTCCCACGGACCGAAATCCAGCTTGCCCTGCGTCACGGCGACCACGGTTTCCCGTCCCATGATCTGCCGCTTGATGTGGGCATCCGCATTGTCTTCACCGGTGTCATTGTGCCGGTAGGATGCAATGGGTTCATGTGGTGCCAGTTTTTCCAGAAACACGTCAAAATCGTGGTGCAGCCCGGATTCGTCGTCATTGACAAACACCGAAGCGGAGATGTGCATCGCATTGACCAGCACCAGCCCTTCGCGGATGCCACTTTCCTGGAGGCAGGCTTCTACCTGATTGGTGATGTTGATGAATGCGCGCCGGGCAGGCACATTGAACCACAGTTCCTTGCGAAAATGTTTCATGTAGACTCCTGTTGATGCAAATATGTCAATATTGACAGGGTGTTGGTCCGGATTGCAAGGACGATGGCGTGACAGACAGCAGCGCTACTTCTGGACGAACGATTTGATTTGTCATCTGTCTGATGGATCATCCGTAGCGGTTCTGACCTCTGGTCCGGCATGCTATAATGCCACGATTTGGCCGTGCTGATGCCGGCCGGATCGTCAACGGCAATTCCGGCCAGATTCGCGAGTTTATACGCATGTCATATCTTGATTTATTACCGCTGACTGCCGCACGCGGCACAGTCAGTCTGCCTGGCTCCAAAAGCCTGTCAAACCGGATTCTGCTGCTGGCAGCGCTGTCGGCCGGCACGACCCGCATCACCCGTCTTCTGGACTCGGACGATACGAAAGTCATGCTGGAAGGATTGCGCCTGCTTGGCGTTTCCTGCGAAAAGGTTGCTGCCGACACGCTGATTGTCCATGGCTGCGCTGGTGCGTTGCCCGGCCGGGAAGCCGATCTGTTTCTTGGCAATGCCGGCACGGCCTTTCGCTCGCTGACCGCCGTGCTTGCTTTGGCGGGTGGAAACTACCGGCTGACCGGCACGCCGCGGATGCACGAGCGTCCCATCCGCGATCTGGTGGATGCCTTGCGCCAGTTGGGCGCCCAGATCGAATATGCTGGCCAGGAAGGTTGTCCGCCTCTGGTGATTGCGCCGCCGTTGCTGAACGATTCTGCGCGGGTCAGCGTGCGCGGCAATGTGTCCAGCCAGTACCTGACTGGTCTGCTGATGGCTGCGCCCCTGACTGGCCGGGAAATGATCCTGCAGGTCGAGGGCGAGCTGATCTCGCGCCCGTACATCGATATCACCCTGAATCTGATGCGCCGGTTTGGCGTTCAGGTCGAGGTGCGCGGCCGCAATGAATTTTATGTGCCCGCAGGTTCCCGTTACACCAGCCCTGGTCAGATCGATGTGGAAGGCGATGCGTCCTCGGCGTCCTATTTTCTGGCGGCCGGGGTGATCGGCGGCGGACCCGTACGTGTGGAAGGGGTCGGTCGCGACAGCATCCAGGGCGACGTGCGTTTTGCCGAAACGCTGGCCCGGATGGGGGCCCAGATTGATTATGAGGCGCATGCCATTACCGCTTCGCATGATGATGAATACGAAGAGCTGCGCGGCATTGATGCCGATTTCAATCACATCCCCGATGCAGCCATGACAGTGGCGATCGTGGCCCTGTTTGCCCGCGGGGAAAGTGTGCTGCGCAATATCGGCAGCTGGCGGGTCAAGGAAACCGACCGGATCGCTGCCATGGCAACCGAACTGCGCAAGGTCGGCGCAACAGTCGAGGCGGGCGAGGATTACTTGCGAATTGTTCCGCCCGAACGTTTTTTGCCGGCCACGATCGATACCTATGACGACCATCGCATGGCCATGTGCTTTTCGCTGATCGCGCTGGCCGGCGTGCCGGTCCGTATCAATGATCCGGCCTGTGTCAACAAGACTTATCCGGGCTACTTTGATGATTTTGCGCGTATATCGGTGCGGGAGTAGGGATGATGGGTTTGCCACCGGTCATTGCAATTGACGGGCCCTCGGCGTCTGGCAAGGGAACCGTGGCTGCCCTGGTGGCAGATGCGCTCGGATTCCACTACCTTGACAGTGGAGCCTTGTATCGCCTGGTTGCGCTGGCGGCTTTGCGCCGGGCCATTTCCCTGGACGATGAACAGCCGCTGGTGCAGTTGGCCGAACAGCTGGATGTCCGCTTTGGTCAGGGAAATGTCTGGCTGGCTGGCGAGATCGTGACCGACGCCATGCGCAGCGAGGCCGCTGGCAACGGCGCTTCGCTGGTGGCACGTTTCCCTGCTGTACGCGATGCGCTGCAAGACCGCTTGCGGGCTTTTCGCCAGCCTCCAGGTCTGGTCGCGGATGGTCGCGACATGGGTTCGGTGGTGTTCCCGGATGCCATTCTCAAGATTTTTTTGACGGCCAGCGTTGAAGTTCGTGCGGATCGGCGTTATAAACAGTTGATCGAAAAAGGAATGGGTGCTACACTGGATAACCTGCTGGAAGATCTTCGCCAGCGCGACCTGCGCGATTCGACGCGTGCGGTAGCGCCGCTGGTCTGCCAGCCGGATGCCGTGCTGCTGGATACCAGCCATATGGGCATCGCCGAGGCGGTGTCATTTGTGCTTTCACAGTGGCAGGCCAAGGTGTCCGGTTCCGCCTTGTGACCGGACGGTGTTAAATTTACCCCGCTTGCAGCGGGTTTTCTGGATCCCTCGTTCATGTCTATTGCTGCCACTACCCAAGCCGACGCCGGCATGGAAAGCTTTGCCGCCCTGTTTGAAGAAAGCCTCAGCCGTCAGGAACTTCGCGCAGGTGAAGTCATTACCGCCGAAGTCGTTGCCATTGATGACAACTTTGTCACCGTCAATGCCGGCCTCAAGTCCGAAAGCCTGGTTCCGGTCGACGAATTCCGTAACGATCGTGGCGAACTCGAAGTCAAGGTCGGTGATTTTGTCTCGGTTGCCATCGAAATGCTCGAAGACGGCTACGGTGCTACCCGGCTGTCGCGCGACAAGGCCAAGCGTCTTGCTGCCTGGATCGGTCTGGAAAAATCCATGGAAGACGGCGAAATCATCACCGGCATGGTCAACGGCAAGGTCAAGGGCGGCCTGACAGTCATGATCAACGGCATCCGCGCTTTTCTGCCCGGTTCGCTGGTCGACATCCGCCCGGTCAAGGACACCACTCCTTTTGAAAACAAGGAACTCGAATTCAAGGTGATCAAGCTCGACCGCAAGCGCAACAACGTGGTTGTTTCGCGCCGTGCCGTGCTGGAAGCCACCATGGGTGCCGATCGTGAAGCCCTGCTGGCCAACCTGAAGGAAGGTGCAGTCGTTAAGGGCGTGGTGAAGAACATCACCGATTACGGCGCATTCGTGGACCTCGGTGGTATCGACGGTCTGCTGCACATCACCGACATGGCCTGGCGTCGTGTCAAGCATCCTTCCGAAGTGGTGCAGGTGGGCGACGAAGTCGAAGCCAAGATTCTCAAGTTCGACCAGGAAAAGAACCGGGTTTCCCTCGGTATCAAGCAGCTGGGCGACGATCCCTGGAATGGTCTGTCCCGTCGCTATCCGGCCGGTACCCGCCTGTTCGGCAAGGTGGCCAACCTGACCGACTACGGTGCGTTCGTGGAAATCGAAACTGGCATCGAAGGTCTGGTGCACGTGTCGGAAATGGACTGGACCAACAAGAATGTCCATCCTTCCAAAGTGGTCCAGCTGGGCGACGAAGTGGAAGTCATGGTGCTCGAAATCGACGAAGAACGCCGTCGTATTTCGCTGGGCATGAAGCAGTGCAAGTCCAACCCATGGGAAGATTTCGAAGCCAGCCACAAGAAGGGCGATCGTGTCAGCGGTCAGATCAAGTCGATTACCGACTTCGGCGTGTTCATCGGTTTGCCTGGTGGCATCGATGGTCTGGTGCACCTGTCCGACCTGTCCTGGAGCCAGCCTGGCGAAGAAGCCGTGCGCAACTTCCACAAGGGCGATGAAGTCCAGGCTGTCGTGCTGGCCATCGACGTTGAACGCGAACGCATTTCGCTTGGTATCAAGCAGATCGAAAGCGATCCGGTCAACAGCTTCGTGTCCAGTTTCGACAAGGGCAGTATCGTACGCGGCAAGGTGAAGTCGCTGGATGCCAAGGGCGCCGTGATCCAGCTGGACAATGACGTCGAAGGCTACCTGCGTGCTTCCGAATTCTCGCGTGATCGCGTGGAAGACATTCGCAATCACCTGAAGGAAGGCGATGCTGTCGAAGCCATGATCATCAATGTGGATCGCAAGAACCGCAGCATCCATCTGTCGATCAAGGCCAAAGACCAGGCTGAACACAATGAAGCCATGCAGAAGCTGGCGGATGACCAGGGTGCAAGTAGTGGTACCACCAACCTGGGTGCTCTGCTGAAGGCAAAGCTGGATAACCGCAGCAGCGAATCCTGAAAGGTGTGATCATGACCAAGTCGGAGTTGATAGCGCAGTTGGCCAGTCGGTATCCGCAGCTGGTGGCAACGGATGCCGAAATGGCGGTCAAGACCATTCTTGATGCCGTTTCGCGCAGCCTGGCCGAAGGCAAACGGGTTGAAATCCGTGGCTTTGGCAGCTTCAGCCTGAACTATCGTCCGCCGCGCACCGGGCGTAATCCCAAAACCGGTGCTAAGGTTGAAGTACCCGAAAAGTACGTTCCCCACTTCAAAGCGGGCAAGGAATTGCGCGAACGGGTGGATTACACCGCGCAGTAACGGATGGTTGCTGGCGCCAGCCCGCACGGACGTAAGCGGGATGACAGCCCGACAGCAGTCATGGTCAAACAGAAACGGCGTGCCTCAGGGCGCGCCGTTTTTGCAGGCGCTGCCGTCGTGGTGATGAAACCGGCGGCGATCGGGATTGCGTTGTGGTGGCAAGGTCATGATCCGTCTTCCCTTGACACCCGGTTGAAGCTCTGATTGAATCCGGGGTGGGTTTCTGGCGAAAGCCGCATGCTTCCTGCCTGGAAGCGGATAAAGGTTGTGACACATGCGTTATCTGGGTGGTCTGGTCAAACTGTTGCTGTTTCTGGTGTTGCTCAGCTTCACCGTCAAGAATACCGACCCGGTGGTTTTGCATTATTATCTTGGCTACCAGTGGCAGATGCCGCTGGTTCTGCTGATTCTGCTGGTGTTTACGCTTGGTGCTGCAACAGCGCTGGTGGCCTGCCTGGGCTATCTGTACCGTCAGCACCGGGAACTCCAGCGTGTCAGGCGGGATCTGGCCGCCTGCCGTGCGGTTCCTGTCGAGCACAAGTCATCCTGAGACAGGAAAATCATGGAATTCGAATTCTGGTGGTTGCTGGCATTGCCACTCTTTTTTGGTCTGGGCTGGCTGGCAGCCCGCGTTGATATCCGGCACGTGATGACCGAATCGCGCAGTGTGCCGGCTTCCTATTTCCGTGGACTCAACTATCTTCTCAACGAACAGCCTGATCGTGCCATCGAAGCGTTCATCGAGGTGGTCAGGGTTGATAGCGACACGGTAGATCTTCACTTTGCGCTGGGCGGCCTGTTCCGCAAGCGTGGCGAAGTGGAACGCGCCATCCGCATGCACCAGAATCTGGTCGAGCGCGAAGATCTCACTGCCGACCAGCAATTGCGGGCCCGTTTCGAATTGGGTCAGGATTATCTCAAGGCTGGGCTGCTGGATCGTGCGGAGGCCATCTTTTCGGTGCTTCAGCAGACAGACGCCAGTGGCCAGGCCCGTCAGTTCCTGCTGGAAATTTATGTGCAGGAAAAGGACTGGGCGCGCGCAGTCAGTCTGGCGCGCTCGCTGTCACAGAATGCCAGCCACTCGATGCAGGGAGAAATTGGCCACTATCTCTGTGAAATGGCCCAGCAGGCGTGGATGAATGACCAGATTGAAGTCGCCCGCCAGTATCTCAGCGATGCCCTGACGGCCAATCGAGACTGTATCCGTGCCAATGTGATGCTGGGAGATATTGCCGCCAGTCGCCAGGAGTTCGATCAGGCTGTCACTGCCTGGCGTCGTGTGGAAACACAGAGTGCGGCACATCTGGCCCTCGTGGCCGAACGGATCATGGATGCTTACCGTGCTCTTGGCCGTGAGAGTGAAGGACTGTCGTTTCTGCGCAGTGCGCTGGCGCGACTGTTTTCGTTCGAAGTGTTCAATACGGTTTTCAGTGCCACTCTGCGTTTGCAGGGACCAGCAGCAGCGTGGGAACTGGCGCGCGACGAGTTGCAACGCACCAACAGTCTGCGTTGCCTTGACCGGATGCTGGAAGCCGAGCAATTGTTGCCGGCCCAGCGCGCCGGCAGCGAACTGCCTTTGTTGAGACGCAGTGTGGTGCAATACACACAGGCCCGCGAATCTTATCAGTGTACTGCGTGCGGTTTCAGGGCGCGCAGCTTTTTCTGGCATTGTCCTGCCTGTGGCGAGTGGGACAGTTTCCCGCCGAACCGAAAGGAAGAATGATGCAGGTCAATCCAGTCATTGTGGCGCTCGATGTGCCGGATCAGGCCAGTGCGCTGGCGCTGGCAGCGCGGCTCGATCCTGATCTCTGCCGGGTCAAGGTCGGCAAGCAACTGTTTACGGCTGCCGGACCCGCCTGCATTGAAAAGCTCGTTGGCATGGGTTTTGAAGTGTTTCTCGATCTCAAGTTTCATGATATCCCGACCACAGTGGAACTGGCCTGCCGCGCAGCGGCCAATCTTGGTGTCTGGATGTTGAATGTGCATGCCCTTGGTGGACCCGACATGCTGGCAGCGGCCCGACGCGGAACAGGACAGGGCGGCAGCGCACCGTTGCTGATCGGAGTGACCCTGCTCACCAGCATGAATCAGTCAGCCATGCATGCGATCGGACTGTCTGGCACGCCGGAAGCTGCCGTGCTGCGTCTGGCCGGGCTGACGCGCGAGGCCGGACTGGATGGTGTGGTCTGTTCGGCACAGGAGGCCAGTCTGCTGGCAAGGGAATTGGGGCGCGATTTCGTCCTGGTGACGCCCGGCATCCGGATGGCAGACGGCGAACAGCATGACCAGAGCCGGGTGATGACGCCGGAAGCTGCCTTGCGTGCCGGATCGCATTACCTGGTCATTGGCCGGCCGGTCACCCATGCCGCCGACCCGGCCGCTGCCTTGCGCGTCATCCGGCATTCCATTGACAACATGATTTGAATCCACAGGAGCAGAACAATGAAAGTAACCGTGGTGGGATCGGGCTATGTCGGCCTGGTGAGTGGCGCATGCCTGGCCGAAGTCGGCAACAACGTGATGTGCCTGGATGTGGATGCGGCCAAAATTGCCGTGCTGAACCAGGGCGGTATTCCGATTTACGAGCCTGGCCTGGAAGATATGGTCAGACGCAACGTTGCGGCAGGACGCCTGCATTTCACCACCAATGTCGAAGAAGCTGCCCTGCATGGCGTGATCCAGTTCATTGCCGTCGGTACGCCGCCGGATGAGGACGGCTCTGCCGACTTGCAATACGTGGTGGCTGCAGCCCGCAATATCGGCCGCTACATGGACGGTTACCGGTTGGTGGTCAACAAGTCCACCGTCCCGGTTGGCACTGCCGACAAGGTGAGAGCCGCCGTACAGGACGAGCTCGACAAGCGGGGTGAAAAACTGGAATTCAACGTGGCATCCAATCCGGAATTTCTCAAGGAAGGAGCCGCGATTGATGATTTCATGCGACCGGACCGGATCATCGTCGGCACGGACGACAGCCGTGCCACTGAACTCATGCGTAAGCTGTATGCCCCATTCCAGCGCAATCACGAACGGCTGATCGTGATGGATGTGCGTTCATCGGAACTGACCAAGTACGCAGCCAATGCCATGCTGGCCACGCGGATTTCCTTCATGAACGAACTGGCGATTCTGGCGGAAAAACTGGGAGCGGATATCGAAAGCGTTCGTCAGGGGATTGGTTCCGATGTGCGCATTGGCTACCATTTTCTGTATCCGGGTTGTGGTTATGGCGGTTCGTGTTTTCCGAAGGATGTTCAGGCATTGCGCCGGACTGCCGCTGAAAATGGCGTGCCCACACGGGTGATCGATGCCGTTGAAGCTGCCAACGAGGCGCAGAAACATTTGTTGCTGTCCAAAATTGTTGCCCGTTTCGGCAATGATCTGACTGGTCGCCGGTTTGCTGTGTGGGGTCTGGCATTCAAACCGAATACCGATGATATGCGTGAGGCCCCGAGCCGGGTACTGATGGAAGGATTGTGGGCGCGTGGCGCAGAGGTCGTGGCTTTTGATCCTGCCAGCGCACATGAAACCAGACGGATCTATGGCAACCATCCGCAACTGACCCTGGTAGATGCACCCGAAGACGTGCTGCCAGGTGCCGATGCCCTGGTGGTGGTGACCGAATGGAAAGTGTTCCGGGTGCCCGATTTTGCCCTGATCCAGAGCAAACTGCGTCAGCCGGTGATTTTTGACGGACGCAATCTGTATGATCCGCAGCAGATGCGGGAATTGGGCATCGAACACTTTGCCATCGGTCGCCGTTCATGAAATTGCAGCCGGAACAGCAACAGGCCCTGACGCAGTGCAGACTGCTGGTGGTGGGCGATGTGATGCTGGACCGCTACTGGTTTGGCGATGTGTCGCGCATATCGCCCGAAGCACCGGTGCCAGTGGTGCGCATATCGCGTCAGGAAGAACGTCTGGGCGGTGCGGCGAATGTGGCGCGCAACCTGTCGAGTCTTGGTGTGGCAACCACGCTGTTGTCGGTGGTTGGCGAAGATGAAGCAGGCCATGCCATCGAACGATTGCTCACCCAATCCGGAATTGTCGCCCGCATGCATCGTGATCCGGGGCTGGACACCATCATCAAGCTTCGGGTGATTGGCCGTCAGCAGCAACTGTTGCGCATCGATTTCGAAACGACGCCAAGCGCCGATGTCCTGTCCGGCAAACTGGCCAGCTTTCATGCCTTGCTGCCACACAGCGACATCCTGCTGCTGTCGGATTATGGCAAGGGTGGCTTGCGGGATGTGGCGGACATGATCGCCGCTGCACGTGCGGCAGGTGTGCCAGTGCTGGTGGACCCGAAAGGGGACGATTACGAACGTTATCGCGGTGCGACACTGCTGACGCCAAACCTGTCGGAATTCCGCACTGTTGCCGGTTCCTGGCAGGACGAAGCCGATTTTCGCCGGCGCGCAGATAACCTGCGCCAGAAACTCGACCTGGATGCCCTGCTGATAACCCGCAGCGAGCAAGGCATGACCTTGTTTACCGCCAGCGGCGTCACGCATCAGCCAGCCATGGCGCGTGAAGTCTTCGATGTCAGTGGTGCCGGCGACACAGTGATTGCAACCCTGGCTGCCATGCTGGGCGCAGGTCTTGCCATTGAAGACGCCGTGGCCTGGTCCAATCGGGCGGCCGGTATCGTGGTTGGCAAACTGGGTACTGCAGTGGTCACGCCGCAGGAGCTGTGGGGCGAACCAGACAGTGCTATTGCCGAATAACCCCATTTTTATGCCTTTTTTCTGCCGATAGACTGACGGCCTGCCGTTCCATAATGCAACCGTGCCCAGTGGGGATTCCGTACCGGAATGCCTCTGGCAGGGGAGCCCAGGAACATGGCAGAAGAAAGCGATCTCGAAAAGACGGAACAGGCGTCGCCCCAGCGGCTTGAAAAAGCACGCGAGGAAGGCGACGTTCCCCGATCCCGCGAACTGGCGATGTTCGTCAGTCTGCTGGTGTCCGGCGGCAGTATCTGGTTTGCCGGACATCCGGTCGTCAGTTCACTGCAAACCCTGCTGCGAGGCGGTTTGCAGTTCGAGCCTGCCGAAGCCCATGATTTCAGCCTGCTGACGGCACATCTTGCCCATCTTCTGCTTGGCGTTCTGCTGGCATTCGCTCCGATCGCCGGAGCCGTAGTGCTGGCCGCAATTCTGGCGCCAGCCATGATCGGTGGCTGGGTTATCAGCCCGTCTGCGCTGGTACCCGATTTCAACCGGCTCAATCCGCTCACAGGCATTGGTCACATCTTTTCGTTGCGCACCTTGGTGGAACTGGTCAAGGCGATTGCCAAGGCACTGCTGGTGGGGCTGGTGGCATGGACCGTGTTGCGCCATGACAGCCACGAAGTCCTGTCGCTGGGAACCGAACCCTTGCGTGCCGGACTGGCGCATTCTGCCAGCCTGATCTGGCAGGCATACCTGTCCATGACGCTGGCACTGGGCGTTGTTGCACTGATCGATGTGCCGTACCAGCTCTGGCAATATGCCGACAAACACAAGATGACCCGGCAGGAACTGCGTCAGGAAGCGCGTGAGGCCGAAGGCGATCCACAGCTGCGTGCCCGCATCCGTGCCCAACAGCGTGAACTGGCTCGCCGGCGCATGATGGCCGAAGTGCCGAAGGCCGATGTCGTGGTGACCAACCCGACGCACTACGCAGTTGCTCTCAAATACGCAGATAACAGCGGACGAGCCCCCACCGTGATTGCCAAGGGTATGGGAGAAGTCGCTGGGAAAATCCGCGAACTGGCTAACGAACACGGCGTGCCGTTGCTGGAAGCCCCGCCGCTTGCCCGTGCTCTGTATGCCAATGTCGAACTGGATCGCGAAATTCCGGAATCGCTGTATACCGCTGTCGCGGAAGTTCTGGCTTATGTGTATCAGCTGAGAAGCTGGAAACAGGGCAGGGGCCAGTATCCAGTCATGCCTGGCGCCATTGATGTGCCGCCCGGACTGGATCCACTGGAAGCTGAAACCGCTCAGGCCGAAGGAGAATCTGCATGAACGAACTGCTGGCAAGGCTTCCGGCCTGGTTCCGGCCCAACAGCACCATGCTGATGGCGCCGTTGCTGATCATTTTTCTGCTGTCCATGATGGTGTTGCCACTGCCGCCATTCTTGCTGGACGTGTTTTTCAGTTTCAATATCGCCCTGTCGGTGGTGGTGCTGCTGACCAGCCTGTATACGGTCAAACCACTTGATTTTCTGGCCTTTCCGGCTGTCCTGCTGATTTCCACCATGCTCCGGCTCTCGCTGAACGTGGCATCCACCCGGGTTGTGCTCACCCATGGCCATACGGGACCGGATGCGGCAGGCAAGGTGATCGAATCATTTGGCCATTTTCTGATCGGTGGCAACTACGCCGTCGGCATTGTGGTGTTCATCATTCTGACCATCATCAATTTCGTGGTGGTCACCAAAGGTGCTGGCCGGATCGCTGAAGTGGGTGCGCGTTTCACTCTCGATGCCATGCCCGGCAAGCAGATGGCAATTGACGCCGATCTGAACGCCGGACTGATTGGCGAGCAGGAAGCACGTCGCCGTCGCAGCGAAGTGGCGCAGGAATCCGAGTTCTACGGCGCCATGGATGGTGCCAGCAAGTATGTGCGCGGCGATGCGGTGGCCGGCATCCTGGTGACCATCATCAATGTGGTGGGCGGTCTGGTGGTCGGCATGGTGCAGCACGACATGTCCTTCGACGCGGCAATCAAGAATTACACCCTGCTGGCCATTGGTGATGGACTGGTCGCCCAGATTCCGTCGCTGGTCATTTCGACGGCGGCAGGTATCGTGGTGTCGCGCGTTGCCAGCGACCAGGACATCGGTGGCCAGCTGATCGCCCAGTTGTTTGCCCGTCCCGTTGTGCTGTACATCGCTGCCGGCATTCTGGGAGGCATGGGCATCATTCCTGGCATGCCACATCTGGCATTCATCATGCTGGCCTCGGTGCTGGCCGGATCTGCCTGGCTGAAAGAGCGGCGCGCCCAGGAAGCGGCGGCTCCGGAGGCACCGCCAGTCATCGAAACGCCCGAAGGCGAAGAAGCCAGCTGGAAAGACATTGTTCCTGTGGATACGCTGGGACTGGAAGTGGGCTATCGCCTGATCCCGCTGGTGGACAAGGCGCAAGGTGGCGAACTGCTCAAACGGATCAAGGGAATCCGCAAGAAATTTGCTCAGGAAATCGGTTTCCTGCCGCCAGCCGTGCATATTCGCGACAATCTCGAACTCAAGCCGGTTGCTTATCGCATCACGTTGAAAGACGTGGAAATCGGTCGCTCGGAAGCCCACTTCGGCCAGTTCCTGGCCATCAACCCCGGCGTGGTCAGCGGCACCTTGCCAGGTATCGCGACCACAGACCCCGCATTCGGTCTGCCGGCGATCTGGATTGAGGCCGGATTGCGTGATCAGGCGCAAATGCTCGGATATACGGTCGTTGATGCATCCACAGTGGTGGCAACGCATCTCAATCACCTGATTACCCAGCATGCAGACCAGTTGCTTGGCCGTCAGGAAGTTCAGCAGTTGCTGGATCACATTGCTACCGAATCGCCCAAGCTGGTCGAAGAACTGGTGCCCAAACTGATGCCGGTTTCAACCTTGCAGAAGGTTTTGCAGAATTTGCTGTCTGAAGGCGTGCATATACGTGATATGCGGACAATTATGGACGTCTTGTCCGAAAACGCAGCCCGCATCCAGGATGCGGCCGAACTGACCTCGCTGGTGCGCACGGCACTGGGGGGTGCGATCGTCCAGCAGATTTATGGCACTGTCCAGGAACTGCCGGTCATGGCGCTGGATACCAGGCTGGAGCGTTTGCTGAGCCAGGCAGTACAGGCCGGTGGTGATCAGGCTGCTATCGAGCCTGGTCTGGCCGATTCGCTGGTCCGTCAGACCCGTTCGGTTGTCGAACAGCTTGAAAAATCCGGCCAGACCCCGGTGCTGCTGGTTTCCGCACCTTTGCGCTGGCTGCTTTCCCGATTCCTGCGGCGTGTCGTGCCGCAACTTGTTGTGTTGTCCCATCCGGAGATCCCTGAGAGCAAACAGATCCGGGTGACCAATCTGATTGGAGGTCAGGCATGAACGTACAGAAATTTGTCGCGGCAAATACCCGCGAAGCCTTGCGTCTGGTGCGCGAGGCGATGGGCGGTGATGCGGTGATCCTGTCCAACCGGAATGTTGCGGATGGGGTCGAAATCATGGCAATTGCCAGTCTGGATATCGCTTCGCTGTCTGCGCCAGCCGAAGACAGGGAAGTACAGCCGAAACTGGACTGGGAGCCTGCACGCGAACCCGCCGCCGTGAGCAGGCCCGCCGCGCCGGTAAAGGATCGCACGCCCAATAGTGTGGCCGGCTGGTCGGACGAGGCTCCGGCAGCCATGTCCGGCATGCCGCGCGAAATGCTCGACATGATGCAGGAAATTCGTGCCATGCGCAGCATGCTGGAAATGCAGCTGGCCGAAATTTCCTGGGAAACCCGCCGCGAACGTGAACCCCACCGTGCCCAGTTGTTGCGCGAACTGCTGACCGCCGGCTTCAGTCCGGGGCTGTCGCGGCATCTGCTGGAACACATGCCCGAAGTCCGAAACCAGCAGGAAGGCATGCACTGGATCAAGTCGGCGCTTTCACGCAATCTGCAGGTTATGAACAACGAACAGGATGTACTGGATCGTGGTGGCGTGTTTGCCCTGGTCGGACCAACCGGAGTGGGCAAGACCACCACGACCGCCAAGCTGGCTGCCCGCTGCGTGATGCGCCATGGCGCCAACAGCCTGGCGCTGATCACCACCGATGGCTACCGGATTGGCGCACACGAACAGTTGCGCATCTATGGAAAGATCCTCGGCGTGATGGTGCATTCGGTACGCGATGAAAGTGATCTGCGCATCGCCCTGTCCGAATTGCGTCAGAAACATACCGTGCTGATTGACACCGTGGGCATGAACCAGCGCGACCACATGGTGGCCGAACAGGTAGCCATGCTGTCCGGCGCCGGCGTGGAAGTTCAGCGTCTGCTCTGTCTGAATGCCACGTCCACCGGTGAAACCCTGAATGAAGTCGTCAAGGCGTATCAGGGATCGGGACTGACCGGATGCATTGTCACCAAGCTGGATGAAGCCGCCACCATGGGCAATGTACTGGACGTGATGATCCGCAACAGACTCAAGCTTTACTATGCGGCAAATGGTCAGCGCGTGCCAGAAGATCTGCATCTGATGAATCGTGAGCTGCTGGTGGATCGTGCCTTCCGTGTCCGCCGTGAAATGTCGGTATTCCAGTACCAGGACGAAGATCTCGCGCTGGTCGTTTCGGGTACCAAAAAGGTTGCCCGCGAACTGGGAGGGCTGAATCTTGTTTGAAGAAATCATGGATCAGGCCGCTGGATTGCGGCGCATGCTGGCAGCGGCACCAAAACCGCGCCGGATTACCTTTCTGTCTGCCACGGGAGATCCCACCCGCAAACTGGTCGTGGCAAATCTGGCAGCCAGTCTGGCCAGACAAGGCGGGGAAACCCTGCTGGTCGATACGCGGGGAGCCTGCCCGATGCAGGAAACCGCATTGCTGGACGTGGTTGCCGGTCGGCGGGTCCTGGGCGACGCCATCATCAACCGCACCAGTTCCGGCTTTGCCAGATGTTCCCTGGGGCATGGGCTGCAGCGCGAGACTGTGCGCTCGCGCTCGACCGATGCCAGCCTGTGCCGGATGCTCGACCAGCTGTCCAGACGCTTTTCCACCATGCTGGTGGATGCGGAACCGGATGCACAGGGCAGTCTGCCTGTCAGTGTGCTGGAACAATCCTGGATGGTGGTGCATGTGAATGAGCAACCGGACACGATCAAGAAAGGTTACGCCCTGATCAAGCAAATGGTCGCATCGACCGGAAAAATGGAGTTTGGTGTACTGGTAAGTGGTGTTGATGCGTCTCGCGCCGGGCTGATTTATGCTAATCTTGCCAAAACAGCCAGACGCTACCTGGCCGTTTCCCTGCACGACATGGGTTTTATCCCGCAGGATGAACACGTGCATCGGGCAGCAAGGCTGGGGCGGCCGGTCGTGGACGCATTTCCTTCGGCGATGGCTTCGGTGGCGTTCCAGCGTGTAGCGGGACAACTGAGCATGATTTGACACGATGTACACCGTAACAGGCAAAGCGGACAAAAACCAGATACTGTTGCAGCATGCCCCTCTGGTGAAACGACTCGCCTACCAGATGAAAGCCCGGTTGCCGCCGAGCGTGGAGGTGGATGACCTGATCCAGGCTGGCATGATGGGGCTGCTTGATGCCGTCAACCGGTATGAAGAAACCCATGGCGCCCAGTTTGAAACCTATGCTGTGCAGAGAATCCGCGGTGCGATGCTCGACGAATTGCGTGGAATGGACTGGTTGCCACGCAATTTGCGTCAGGATATGCGCAAGATTGAATCGGCCATGTCGGATCTGCAGCAGCAATTGGGTCGTCCGCCAACAGAAACCGAAATTGCCAAGCATCTCAGAATGCCATTGGCCGAGTATCAGGAAAAGTTGTCGGAGGGAGGCGGGCACCAGCTCGTTTACTATGAGGATTATCAGGACGACAACGATGAACGTGACAATTTTCTTGAACGTTATCTGGTAGATGCCAATGGTGATCCCTTGTCCGGGCTGATGGAGGAGAGTTTTCGCCACGCCCTGATCGAGGCCATTGACAGTCTGCCGGAACGCGAAAAAATTCTGATGGGCCTGTATTACGAGCAGGAGATGAACCTGAAGGAAATTGGTGCGGTCATGGGGGTTTCGGAATCCAGGGTCAGCCAGTTGCACAGTCAGGCCATTTCCCGTATCCGGGCGACCTTGAGGAGCAAGGCGTGGACTGGGGAAGCGTAGGCGGTATTTCACTCGCACTGGTGGGTATTCTGGTGGCCTATGGGATCAGCGGAGGCCAGGTGGCTTCGCTCGCCCAGCCGGAGGCGTTTTTCATTGTTGTGCTGGGTACTGCTGGTGCGGTAATTACCCAGACGGATATATCTATTCTGCGTTCTGGTGTGCAAATGTTGCGCTGGCTGGTGACGCCGCCGCCGGATGAACGCAAGCGCCTGATGCACGATTTTGTGCAATGGAGCCAGAATGTGCGTCGCGAAGGGCTGCTCAGTCTGGAATCGCACATGAATGCCAGCAAGGACCCATTCGTGAAAAAGGGTTTGCGCATGATCATCGATGGCATCGAGGTGAATCACCTGCGCGAGATCATGGAAAGCGAAATCGATGCGTACGAAATGCATGGCCGGGCAGCGGTCAAGATTTGGGAATCGGCGGGCGGTTATTCACCAACCATTGGTATCCTCGGTGCTGTGCTCGGGCTGATCCGCGTCATGCAGCATCTGTCCGATCCCACCAAACTGGGGGGTGGCATTGCCGTCGCGTTTGTGGCAACCGTGTATGGGGTCGGTCTGGCCAATCTGGTGTATCTGCCGGTTGGACACCGGCTGCGCTCCATCATCAACCGGCAGGTGCGTCAGCGTGAGCTCGTGCTGGAGGGCTTGCTGGCTATTTCCCAGGGAGATCATCCACGGGTGATCGAAGACCGCCTGGCCGCCTACGTGGAATGATGTGATGGCCAGACGCAAACGACATGGTGAACACGAACACGAAAACCTTGAACGCTGGCTGGTGTCTTACGCCGACTTCATCACCCTGCTGTTTGCGTTTTTTGTGGTGATGTATTCGATTTCCGCAGTCAACGAAGGCAAATATCGCGTTCTGTCGCAAGCGTTGGGGGAAGCCTTTGGCCGAGGCGTTCCAGTCATGGTGCTGCCTCAGCAGATGCCCTTGCCCCATTCGCTTCGCGGAGGTGCAGCGCGGACATCAGCCGCGCCAGCCACACAGGTGGCGCCGAAGCCAGCACCCGAACAGGCCGCTGAAGCCGAAGCCATGAAGCAGGTGGCCAAAAACCTGTCCAGTACGCTGGATCCGCTGGTCCAGCAAGGTGTGGTGCGGGTTAGTCAAACTTCAAAGGGCGTGGATATCGAAATCAATGCCAGCCTGCTGTTTGCTTCCGGTGACGCGACGCTTTCACCAGACTCGCGCCGGGCTTTGCAGGCCATTGCCGGCGTGCTGAAAGACAAACGCTACGACCTGGAAGTCGATGGCTACACGGATGACCAGCCCATCAAAAGCAGGGTTTATCCGTCCAACTGGGAATTGTCCGCCGTGCGGGCTGGTAGCGTGGCACGTGAGCTGGGCAGCGATGGTATTCCGGATGACCGGCTCAAGGTGGTTGGTTACGGTTCAAACCAGCCGCTGGCGCCCAACGACACACCAGAAGGGCGTGCGCGCAATCGTCGCGTCGAGGTCATGGTGCTGGCGCCTCAGTACGAGGCTGCACGCCAGACCACTTTTGTCACCGGAAAGGAAAAGTAGAGCCATGTCCTGATTCAGGACGGGCCCACCACGATTTCTGTTTGTCATCGCGTTTGCGGACGCAGGCGGTCACAGCCACCGAATCAGGCATTGTTGCCAAAATAAGGATATGTCCATCCAGAAATGGATCGTTCGTGCCTCGGCAATTCGGGCTTGAACAGGCATCCGCTTGCTTGTTATGATCGTTAATTTTCGGTGCGTCATTCATGCAAAGCGATCTCAAGACCCTCGAATTTGACGGCATTCGCCGGATACTTGCCCGATTGGCGCTGACACCGTATGGCAACGATGCTGCGCATCAGCTCGAACCAGCGCCGGATCTGACCATTGCTCGCGCCATGCAGGCTTCGGTTGGCGCAGCAAGACGTCTGGTGGCTGCGGGCGAAATGCCACGTCTGGGCGACGTGCCGGATGTGCGCGCTGCCTTGCGTCAGGCAGGCCAGAGCGGGTCTGCGTTGTCGGCCAGTGCCTTTCATCATGTCCGGCAAGTGGTCCGGATTGCTGGCGATCTGCACGCTCTGGCCGGAAGACATCCCGGATTGTGCGCCGAGCCTGCCATGCTGCTGATGCCTGGCGATCTGGTTGCCGCCATTGATCTTGCCATCAATGCCCAGGGGCGACTGCGTGAAGATGCCAGTGAACCGCATCGTGAACTGCATGCCCGGTTTACCGAAGTCCGCACCGATGTCGAAAAATCATTGCTGGCAGTCACCAGTGCAGCGGAAAACCGGGGATTGTTTGATGGCAGTCAGGCCGTGCAATGGCATGGCATGCGCGGGGTGCTGGCTGTGCGTACGCCACAGGCCGAAAAAATCAAGGGAGTCCGGCGTGGTACATCTGCAGGCGGGCGGGATACCCTGGTCGAACCGATTGGTGCCGTGGCGCTGAATAACCGGCTGGAAACCATTTCCGGTCAGATCGAAGCGCAAAACCAGCTGGTATTGCGCCAGCTTACCGACATGCTGCGCGATCATCTGCCTGCACTGCACCGTCTGATCGACGAAATGATCTGGGTTGATCTGGCCCTGGCTGGCGGCCAGCTGTCGGCTGCCATGAATGCCAGCGCACCCGAACTGGTTGATCAACCCGTACTCAAGCTGGAACAGGCCTATCATCCGCAATTGCTGCTGCAATTCCAGCAACGCCAGATTTCCCGGCTGGTGCCGCTCAGCCTGGATCTTGACGCCACACACCCCATGCTGGTGATCACCGGCCCGAATACCGGCGGCAAGACGGTTGTGCTGAAAACGGCAGGGCTGCTGGCAACCATGGCGCATTGCGGATTGCATCTGCCGGCCGAGGGCAGCTGCACCGTTGGCAACTTTACCCGTGTGATCGTCGACGTTGGCGACAAACAAAGCCTTCACCACCACCTGTCCACCTTTGCAGGTCACGTCGAAGTGCTGAAACGTCTGTTGACCGAAGCCGATGATCATACGCTGGTATTAATGGATGAACTGGGTACCGGGACCGATCCGGAGGAGGGGGCCTCGCTTGCCATGGCCGTGCTGGACGAATTGTCCGGTCGGCGGGTGATGGGTATTGTCACCACCCATCTGACTCCACTGAAAGGGTTTGCCGAACGGCACACCTGGTTATCCAATGCCTGCATGAAGTTCGATTTTGACAGTCTTTCGCCAACCTATCAGCTGGAACTGGGACATGCCGGCCAGTCGCTCGGATTGATCATTGCCGAAAAAAACGGCCTGCCTTCCGATCTGGTGGCGCGTGCCCGCCAGCATCTGGCCGGGATGCGCGGTGAAAAGTGACCCGCAGCATCCGGATGCCAACTGACTGCGCAGGCATTTTTTTGTCACAATTCCTGTTTACAGGCGCGGCTGCTTCGTATTATAATTTTGGTCTTTCGGGGGTATAGCTCAGCTGGGAGAGCGCTTGCATGGCATGCAAGAGGTCAGCGGTTCGATCCCGCTTACCTCCACCAATACCGCTTCCGGCACCATCCGGTAGCATCCAAAGAACCCGCGTAACTGCGGGTTTTTTCATGGATTCCGCGACTGCGCGCGGAATGACAACCAGGCACCACCCGCCATTCTGCGCGGAGTCTCCCGTCATTCTGCGCGGAGTCCCACCCGCCATTCTGCGCGGAGTCCCACCCGTCATTCTGCGCGGAGCGAAGCGAAGTCGCAGAATCTAACCTGCAGGCCAATCTACTTGAAAGCGGGCATTGTCACTAATCAGACATCGCAACGCCGATATGACCATGGTGTGGCCGACATCACTGACCTGATCAACACCCAGGGCCCTGCCCGACGCCAGACACGAACGCATCCGTGCGCTGGCGGCGGGCAGTACGCCCGAAACTGCAGGCGGCTTAGGCATTCTGGATCGCAACGAATTGTGATGGTGACTTGCTTTCAAGTGGAAATCAGCCTGACGTTGTGCAAGACAAAACATGAATCGAAGGCAGTATCAAAGCTTGCCGTAAATGATGACATAAGATTCATATGAACTGATATTCGATTGTGTTGCTTTGCAAATTGGCCTGATGTAAGATCATTTGGAAAATAATAATACAGAGATTGTCTTACGAAATGCGAGCCATAAGGCATTGTTTCGCTGGAGCGCAAATTTTGTGTCGAATACCAGATTCGTTTAGCCGAAGTCAAGAGGAGATGCCGCAATGGTTCAAAATCAACGTCACCCAGCACCATTTCAATTGGCAATGACTTTATGGTGGCGCATGTTTCGTGCGGTCATCATGCCAACGATAGGCATCGGTTTTGCGGGTTCTCTTATTTTAGTGGTGCTGTTTGTCGTACTCAAGTCACTAAAATTGGCGCAGATGCCGTTATCCCTCCCACTAATAGGAGTTGGGATCTTTGCCATGGTCGGCGCCTTGTTTTGGGTCCAGATTGATGTCATCCGGCGCAAGGTTTTTGACCGTCCTGTTCAGATAGGTGGGAACACGTTTAACCCGGTTGTCCTGCGCGATGGCGCAGAATTGTCAACGCCATTGCCTATGGCTGCAGCGTGGGGGCTGTACTGGGGCTTGATCTGGCGCGCTCTGTTGCTGGGTCTTCCCATTCGAATGGTTATCGTGCTGCTCAGCGCAGGTGCATTTTCAATGGCCACACTGAACAAGCCAGGTGCATTGAGTATTGTGATCAGTATTCTGTTGAATATCACTTCATTCTGGTGGCTGATTTCCTGGAGTTATGGTCGTACGCGTATCACATGGTCGGTTTCAGCCAATGCCGGTACGAAAGAAAGCTAGAAATGCTGAACAATGTTGGGTGATTGTGTGATGGATAAAGCAGCGCCAGACCATTGAACCGCTTATGATGCAGATAATTATGGCAACGCATTGCAAGGAAGTACAGGATATTGAAATCGTCATAAGTGCAGGCGAGACAAGAACGACGAATCGAAGGTGCGGAGTTTGTAACCGGTAAGTGTTGCTTGTGGGCCAGCTCTCAGCGACATATTTCAAGTGAAATCGCTACTAAATTTCTGTTGGAAGATTCAAATTGGTCGGTAATCCCCCCATTTTTAGCCGGAGTTAGAAGTAGAGTTAAGCGGCCATGGCCAACCGCTGCTTCGGTGTCATTCCGCCCAAGGCCATGTGTGGGCGGTCGTGGTTGTAATCATACATCCACTGCGTGGCGAAGAGTTGTACTTCAGCCAGATCTTGCCACAGGTACTGCGATAGCCATTCATAGCGCACTGTCCGGTTGAAGCGCTCCACATAGGCGTTCTGCTGCGGGTTGCCCGGCTGGATGAAATCGAGCCGGATGTCATGCTTTTCCGACCATTCACGCAGCAATTCGCTGATGTATTCCGGGCCGTTGTCGCTACGGATTGCCAACGGTTTGCCGCGCCATTCAATGATCTGAGCAAGCGCCCTGATGACTCGTTCTGCTGGCATGTAATGACCCAGTAAAAACCTGCTCAGGTGATAATCTATAAGGAGATTGGTACCGTGAGCACGATAATGGAAGAAGTGAAACGCTGGACAGCCAAGCGCAAAAGTGCGCTGGTGATGGAAATTCT
>JAJZUW010000011.1 GCA_021845925.1 Pseudomonadota bacterium | reverse complement strand
GCCTGGATGAAAGACACGCTGGAAAAACTACCCGCCTGGCCGAACAGTCGGCTGGATGAACTGCTGCCGCTCAAAGCAGAAGCATAAATCAACGGCCGGTCATAGATGGGAGGGCTGGCCGCTTACATAGAAGCCACGCCCACTCTGAGAAAAGAAGTCGAACAGGCTTGCCGCATCGTGTTTGAATGGTTGAGCCACAAAGTCCTCGCTGAATTACTGTTTCGAATTGTCGGTTTGGATAGCGGCCACGGCCGCTTCGATGTCCTGATCGGACAGGAACGGAGCCTGCGCGAAGACCAGGCCCTGCTCGCCGTTGAGCTTGGCGGCCAGATGCCCGCGGCCCAGCAGCAGCTCGGCTCCCGGTCGATCGAGCGCGATCTTGGATGTCGCTTCGCTGGAGACCTTCAAGATCAACCGGTTGCCCAGGTTCTCGCGAAGCTGCATCGGCATCACGTCCTTGTCGGGACGCTGCGCTGCGAAAATCAAGTGAATTCCGGCCGCACGAGCCTTCACGCCCAGGCGCTGCACCGCAGCGCCCACAGCCGCCTTGTAGGCGTCGTCAAGCATCCAGTCGGCGAACTCGTCGTGGACCAAGAAGACCATCGGCAGCCGCTCTTCGGCTGAGACTTTTGCGTTGTAGGCCGGTAGATCACGCGCCCTCTCCTTGGCGAAAGCGCGATAGCGGTCCTCCATCTCTTGGACCAGCGCTTCGAGAACCTCCCCGGCCTTCTCCTTGGTGGTGACGATCTCGTCGCGCATGTGCGGTAAGTCCGCCAACGGGGCGTAGTCCACACCCATCTTTGGATCGATCAAGATGATCTGAGCCAGATCCTTGGAGTTGGTCGCGGCGATGTCCAAAAGCAGCGCCTGGATTAGCACTGACTTGCCGCTGCCAGTCGCGCCTGCCACCAGGGAATGCGGCTCGTGCGAGGAGAGCCCGCCGAACTCCGCACCGAGGTTCAGATACAGCAACGCGCCGTTGATCTCTTGGAGTCCCAAGAGGAAGGACGTGTTGATACCGGCGATGTTGCGATTGAGTTCGCGGCGTGACCAAAGCTCCCAGAGCGACACGGTCTGGCGCTTAGAGCCAGCCACCGTCACTACGATTTCGCCGGGCTTGGGCTGGACTGTGACGAGGTTGATCGCGTGAGTCGTCAGAAGCTGTGTGCGCTTGTTCTCGATGTCTTCGACGCGCAGCCGGTCAGAGCCAGCCAGGCGCACCAGACAGCCATTGGGTGTCAGCCGCGTGCCTAGGACCGCAGCCTGCAGCCCGTAACTGTTGAGCGCTGTCTTGAGCTTCTTGGTGACATCTTGAGCCCACTCCTCCCGCTCGGCGTCGGACTGGGCGCCGCCAGCAAACTTGAAGGCGACGAGCTCGGATAGTGCGGTGCCGAGATAGACGGATGGTGTGGGCGCCGGACTCGAGGACGAAATCGTCACCGTAGCATCGCCTTGTGCCGAGCTTTGCGCCGGAGCCGCAGTCTCAGATGCCGGGCTGCTCGTCGAAGCTGCCGCAACTGACTCCCTTGGCGCTTGAATACCCTCCACCAGAACGCCGACCTCACCGCTGGCGAGCTGGCCCATGGCAGCGAGCCAAGGAACCCGCGGAGCTGGCTTCTTGAAGCCATGCCCCTCCCAGGTCTTGTGGGGTCCGAGCCCCGCGCGGGCGCCGAGCCCGCCGACGCCCTTGGCATAGGCTTCGGCGAGCTTCCGCAGATCGGGTCGATCGAAGACCTCTTGCCAAGCCTTCACGCCGTCGGACTCCTCCAAGAGCTCCTGGTCGGACGCTGAAGTCGATCCAGCATCTGAGGTGTGGACGTAGACATGTGAGTAGCCGCGCAGCGAGATATCCACGTCGCCTTCGCGCAGCTTCGAGCGCGCACGCTCCATCAGTCCCGTCATGCCCGGAGGGATGTCAGCATCAATGAGCATGTCAGCCAAGCGCGCCAGCCACACGTCGCGATCGAGTCGGCCGGGGTCTCCAAATAGCGCCTCTCGGAACATGCCTAGAGTCGCCAAGAGCTGATCCTTGGAGTCGCGGCGCGCCTTAGCCAGACCGTCGGCTCCGACATATTTCGATTCGACGATCGAAATGACCACGCGGACGCCCCCCTCCTGCTCTTCGACATTGAGTGCGAGGATATCGGCGATGCGGCTCTCAGGCTGCGAGAGCCAGCTCGCGTAGTCATCCAGCAGGAAGTAAGCCATCAAGGCTTGACCTCCGCCTGCGGCGGCCTTGAACTCCTCAGCGAGCAAATAGCGGCTGAGCACCAGGCCGATCATTTCGCCTGCGGAAACACCGCGTTTGGCCGCGCGCAGCACGATGTCGCCGGAGACCGAGAGAGCATCGCGCTTGGCCTTGTCGGCGGCAGCTTGGATTTCGGCCGTGTCGAGCTGCAAATTCAGCTCATCGAGGCGACGGCGCACCAGTACGCCCAGCAGCCGCAACTCGGAAGTCGAGCTCACGATCATGTTGCGGCCGTTGGTGGAGCCGCGGCGGTAGCGGACGACAGTGATGCCGGTGTGCTGGAGCTGGCGCTTGTCAAGCAGCTCGTCGTAGGTGGCGACCCATTCGGCCAGGTCGTGGGCATCCTTGATCATCCCGGCCAACGCGGGGCTTTGCAGCGAAATGCGCCGCGCCGGCAGGTAGCGCTCGTCAGGCAAGGCATCGGTCTGGCGGCATACGGCGGCCACAGCCGACACATAGGCCCAGCCAGATGCGGTCTGCCAGGGACAGGCCAAGAAAGTCGTGGATTTCAGCTCGTTCTCACCTGACACGCTGCGATAGGACCAGCGCGAAGGCGCGTGCTCGAGGTTGGGCCGATCGTTCGTCCAAGGAACCGGGAGCCATTCGGACTGGGCTGCCCGCGCGACCACGTCATGCAGGAAGGCCACGTCGAAGGCCTTGAAGCCCTGGGCGCTTACGCTGGGCGTGGCCGAGATCGGCGTCACCGAAATGCGCAGCTTTGAGATGAAGTTGTCGCTGGTCTCGCTGACCACGGGCAGATCGGGATCGTCGCCGGCCTTGTTGACCAGCTCGCCGTAGACGCTGCGAAGTTTCGCAGGGTCCGAGTGACGCACCGACACACTGCATTGCAGCTTGCCATCCTCCTGGATCGAGGAGAGCTCGCGTACCGTCGCCAGCGGCAGCTCGGCCGCGTCGGCGTTGTAGAGCACGACGCTGAGGTTCGACGCCTCGTGAGGCTGCAAGCCGACGTAGCGCTCCAAAAGCTCGCGAGCCTGCTTGGCGGCGGCGCCTGGATCCACATCAGTCATGGCGTCCATAGCGTCGCGCGTGGGCGACTCCAAGAGGCTGTAGCCGTTGACCGTACTACTTTCTGACACCAGCGTCGGAGCGCCGGCCCTGTTGAGGACAGCGATCTCCGGATAGAACGGGTGGGCGATCTCGTCGGAGAGCTCGCGCATGAAGATTTCGCGGTCGCCATAAAGGATGCTGCCGCTGGAGAGCAAGTGGGTGGCGAAGCCTGCCACGCGACGGGACTTCACTGCCAAGGCCTTCATGCGCTCCGGATGCCAGGGCGGGATGATCAGCGCGGGGTTGTCGCCGGCCACTCGGGCCGTGCCCACTGAGAGGATTTCGGAGACCAGGCGCGAGCGGCACACGTCGCCTCGGGCTTGGGACAGGAGGGTTGTCATCAGCGCGCCAAATGATTCCGCCTGGCGCATGACAGCCTCGCCATGCAAGCCAGTGGAGACGAAATCCCCCATTGCTTTGATGTAGTCCTCCTCGAACTTGTCCCAGGATGCCTTGATCTCGTCGCGCTGCGACAGAGTCAGATAACCGCCTTCCGTGAGATCCTGGATCCGGCCCTTGATCTCGTATCGCAGGCTGCGAAGCTTGTTGGCCGCCGGGACCAGGGAGCCTGCGTCAGTCGAATAGGTCGCCTCCAACGTGCCAGTGTCGAGGAGCGACACGTTTTGCACCCCGCCCTTCTTGCTCACCATCCGGCGTGGGACTTCCGTGCAGCCAACTGCGCCCTTCTCCAACAGGCGACGCATGTCAGCGACCATCGACAGGCCGATCGCGGTGGGCTTGTAGCTCCACAGGAGCTGGGTCTTGGCCAGTACCGTCTCCTTACCCTTGGAGATCTGGATCAGGGCCACGTCGAACTTGATCTGCAAGGCCACTCGCGAGAGCGACGAACTCGGTCGGACCTTGTTCTTGTTGTCGTTGCGAAGCTCCTTCTCTTTGGCGAAGAAGGCCTCGTAGTCGAACAGCGGATCGGGCAGGCTGGTATTGCCCAGCCGCTCGATCTTCCAATCGGCCTTGGAGCCCATGAGTTCCTTCAATCCGCGATACATCGCCGAGAAGTAGCTGCCGGCGTCGTAGTTGAAGCGCTCGCGCCACTCCTTGCGGCCCTTGGTCACGGTGAAGCGTAGGATGCGCTCGCCCTCGACGTCGCGCAGGCCGGCATGAAGGCTGTTCACCACACGGGCGAAGCCGTCGAAAAAGTCGTTGCACTCGATGGGTTTGCCATAGAGGGCCTTCTCCCAGCGCGCGCAGAGCTTGGCGTCTTGCTCGAGCAGCCGGCGATGCTTCACAAAGAACTCTTCGTCGTCCTCGGTGAAGTCGGAGCGACGTTCGCGCGACTTCAAGTCCTCCAAGAGCTTTCGGGCATCTACGTCCAGCGAGCTCTCCTGTTCGCAGTCATGGTCAAAGAAGCGAATCGTCGAGTCGGCCAAGCCGAGCTGCTTCTCTTTGGGCTTGTCGAAGGCCAGGTAGACGCCATCGCCTTCCCACTCGAACTGCGCAAGGGCCGAGGCCGCCTCTTGGTCGCCCACCGGAGCGGCGGCAAATGCCTCAAGGGCTTGGCGTGCGCCTTCGGCGATGTCCGCGGAATTGGCCTCGATGCGCTCGGCGAGCTCTTCGACGTCGAGCGGCTGGCCGTTCTGCCGAAGCTTCTTGAGCAGCGGAGCACGTTGAGCGAAGAGCTTGGCGAAAGCCTTCTGCCAAGGCTTGCGCGTAGCCGTGAAGGTTTTGGCATTGGAAAAGAAGGAACTGTCCCTGGGAAGCCCGGCTCGCGGCATCGCGAAGCCGACTGCATAGCGGATAGGAAGCCCGCGGGTGGAGATTGCTTCGACGATGTCGGAGCAAAACTCGCCGAGCTGGATCAGCGAAAGCTCGGAGGAGGCAAGCAATCCACCGAGGGCCGCATGGAACACGACGCGATCGTCCGGCACCGGCGAGAGCCCGCCCGCGTGCAAGGTGGCCTCGACCCACAGCTCGGGATCGGCGCGCATCTCCTTGGCGCCGATGGCCATGACGTGCCCCAGCGTGTCAGCCAGGTTGTGCTCATTGCCGTTGGCCGTCAGGATCGACGCCTTGGCGGTCTCGGCGTTGTTTCGGACGTAGCCAGCGTTGTGGGAGATTAAGGTCTCCGAAGGCAGGCTTTGACCTTCGACCAGAGCCTCAGGGATCATCAGATCTACACGGGCGAGCAAATCGGGATTCGCAAGAATTGCCCGCGCGACGGCCGCGATCTGACTGGCCGAGAGTTTGTCAAGGCGGAAGAGCGCCGCCGAATCGCCCGGCTGGTCGGGACTGGAAATGCGCTTGGCGAGGATGTCTGCGCCGACGCGCCCGATGATGCGATCGGTCAGCATGCAGCCTCTCCCTTGAACGCGAACGGATTTTCTACAAATGAGCAGGAATCGGAGAGTCTGCGAACCAGACCCAGGCCAATGAGTCGGGCCTCAAGGTTGCCACGGTTTTCGCTGAGCTCTTCTTGGTCGATCAGCTTGGCCTCGACCAGGTGCGCTCCCTCGGCGTCGCCGAGCACTAGGCCATAGCGCCGTTTGGCCTCGGCCAGGAATTCGTCGAACTGCATGCGGTCGTCCACGATGACCACAACAATCGACTTAAGCAGGCGATCGTTGGGGGCATAGCGTGTGCGTCGCGAAAGTCGGCGGGAGCTGAGACCGATCGCGCGCGACCAGGACGCGTGGATCTTGCCAACGTGTTGCTCGTGGCGTGCTAGCGCGAGCTCGGCCAAATCGGAGACCAGCTCGTCTGGGCTCTTTCCGGAGTAATCCTCGTCATCACCCTCGTCGGCCGTGGGCCACTGGAAGCGCTCGCGCATGAGCTTCACGCGCTCAGCCTCGGGGAATTCGCTCGCAACGGCTTTGCCCCACTGGTCCTCTTGCCGAATCGCCTCGACGTGGGTGCGCACTGCCTTGGCGGAAAGCCCTTGGTTAAACTGGTAGCTGTCACCCGAAAGCGCACGCACCTTCGTGCGCTCCCTGGAGACGATTTCGCAGACGATCTCTACCGGATCATCGTCGCCCGCGATCCGCTTGGCCCGCTCGAGAAAGTAGAGGAGCATGTTTAAGCTGGAGATGGCTATCAGATGCTCCAAAGCGTCGTAGATCGGCATGTCCTTGGCCAAGATTGACAGCCAGTCCTCGCAGATTTGATCAAAGCGCGCGTGGGCGGTTTCAGGCAGGTAGCCGGAGGGTCGCGGATCGTCGGCGATCTGCGGCGGGCCTTGCAGTGCGCGGGCGAGCCTGTTCATCGGAACCTCTCGATCGAACAGGCGCTTGGCCAGGATGTCGCCGAGCTCCGCGCCCCTCTTAGCACGCGTGAGCATGAGATAGAGAAGCTCACCCGTGCGCGCGAAAAAGCGCCGGTCGTTGCTCATCTTGCCGCGCGAGTCGATCTCCAAGTCCTCATAGAGGGCGTCGGGACCGAATGGGAAGACGAACTTCGAGCTCCAACGCTTGTTGCTGCGTGACTCGAACGAGGAGGAGCGCAAGAGCTCGACGGCCTTAGCAAAGTCGTCGAAGCTCGCGAACGATTGGCGCAGGTAGGCCATGTCGTCGTCGCCGTTGCCGGTTTTGCCCTGGTCGAACTTCTCGAACCACTGCCGCCACTTCTCCTCATCGGGCAGCGCACTTTCGGCAATGGACTCAACGTAGGGGTTGTTAAACAGCAGACCGCGCAGGCGGATTTGCCGCTGCGGCTGAAATTTGACCGACCCGCCCGACCCCTCGTGAGGGCACAGCGGCTTGTCAAGGTTCGAGCCGAGCACACCCAAGAATTCCAACACCGTCAAGTGCGGAAGCTGCTCGTCGTAGAGGCGGTGTCCCCAAATGTTCTCGTCGACGCAAAAGTCGACGCTCTTGATCTCCGGGCGCTTGATGATTTCGCTCATGCCGGGGTCCTTACAGTCACAGGACGAGCAAAGCCGCGTCCTCCCGGTTCGATGTCGATGAAATTCAACGTCAGCGCGGAGGCTTCGCCGCCGGCCTCGTCGTCGCCGGCAAATCCGGTCTTGCGAACGATCTCGGCTTTGCGCAGCAGCTTGGCCTTGAAGGCCAACAGATCCTCGAGGCACTCGTTGGAGAAGCTCGCTGGCAATGCGCCGTCCGCGACGCGCGAGAGGAACTCATGCCGGATGGGCGTGAGGTCGAAGGCGACCGAGTTGCCGGGGCCAGGAGACAGCGACACGTCGATCTGGGGACGCTCCGTCTCCTCATCGAGTTTGATGGCCATGCCGACCCCGCCTTGCCGGCGCGAGGGCGTCTCATGGTTGCAGAGCACGCTCACGCGGCTTTGCGTGAAGCCGCCGGAGCTAGCGATGAAAATGCGATCGACGTTCTCCAAAAGTAGTCCGGTCATGACACGGTTGAGCCCCTTGGCGATGCGCCCGCGAACGATCTCGCTGACGGGCTTCTTTGCCTTGAGCGATTCGATGATACCCAGGTAGTCGCCCGCGAAGCGGAAGGCCGTCATTGACCAGCGGGGATGGTCTGCCTCGGCCTCGGGTAAGGTGAAATAGAACCGGCGACGCTGGGCTTCGAGCATCTCCATAAACTCAGATGAGCCGCCTTCCAAGCGCGCGCCCTCATAGCCTTCCAAGTAGGCGTCTTGGGCCGCGCGGAATTCCGCTGTCGCGCCGTAGAAGAGGTCACAGCCCACCAGGCGATCGAAATCGGCTTGGAGCCTCGAATCGTCCTTGCCATAAACCAGCAGGCCATCGGCCGCGTTGGTAGTCTCCTCGCCTACGCCGAAACTGGCCATAGCCTTGAAGACGGGCCGATCGGCGGCCCTGCGTTTGGGCAAGTTGCCTCCAAAGACGTTGGTGTAGATGCTGGCCTTGCCGATGTGCCCGCTCTCTTGGATGTTGGGCACGTCCGCGCAGGTCATCAAATTTTCTTTGGCCCCCTTGGCGTCAGCGTAGCCGAGAACCATGTTCGAGCACAGGGCGAGCAGATCACGCACCGGGAGATGTAGTCCATTGAGTCGGGCGATCTCGACCAAATCGCCTAGGCGGCGCGCGAGCTGCCCGCCATCAGACTCGCCGAGCAAGCGGCGACGGTTCTCATCGATCGGACAAACCCTCCCACCGGCCTTCAAAGAGCAACGCGCGCAGTTGGCCCATTCGGGATGTCCGGCCACCGCATTGGCGACCTCGTCGAGCGTCTTCCGGCTAGTCGAGCGGCTGAGGTCGAAGACAGCCAATCTGTCCGGCGCGGGGCCGGCTTGCAGGAAACGCTCCTGCAGGGGCTTGCGGAGCGGATGGACGCGGCCCTGGCGCTTTCCGAGGTCGCGCAGGCGGTCGAGAAGCTGGCCATGGTTGGCCGCCAGGATCACGATTTCGGAGTCGTCTCCACCTAGGACCGACTTTTCGAGCCGCTGCAGTGGAAGATCACTCTCTTCGCCATTGAACTCGGACAGATCCTTGATGAAGACCGCCAACCGGCCATCAGTCAGGCGGTACTCCTTCACATTGCCCTTGCCCGCCCAGACCTTGGGATCTCCCCCGATGCGAGTCCAAAGGGCCCGGCAGTGGTAGGTCTTGCCATCGCCCGCCGTGCCAGCGATTAAGAGCGACCCCGGTGCCTTGGATTCTACGTACTGAACCATCGAGTCAAGCAGCGGCGTCGACAGACTGATCGGCTGAACCTTCGCCCTGCCCAGAGCGCCAGACACATATTCGTCGAACATCGTCAGGTTGTTCGGCGTGGGTCCGTAGCTACGTAGAAACCTGACCCAGGCGCTGGCCGGTGGGGCTCCTAGCTCTACTTCACCGTTCGGTGGCGTACTAGCCACGTTGATCATCTGTTGAATATCATTCTCCATGCCGACTTTCCTTGAATTCCTAATTCATGAACATCGCATATCCGCTTTAGTCGACCCTGAACGGTAATCCCCCCATTTTTGGTTGGGGGCAAAAGTAGAGTTATGTGGCCATGGCCAGCCGCTGTTTCGGTGTTACCCCGCCCAAGGCCACGTGTGGGCGGGCGTGGCTGTAATCATACAACTGCTGCTTGAGCACGCGCTTTATTTGGGCCACGCACATCCCCCCACCTCAACAAAATCACCGTACCCACACCCGTTTCTTCTTCCGGTACTGGGCTAATTTTGCCCAGTTTGATCATGTTGTGGAAGTGTCGCTGTTGCGCGCCAATGTGTGCCGCGGCCTCAGGGCATGTACAGTATAGCTTGCGATGCTCATGTATCCGCTGCACATCTTCCCCTGAAATCAGGGTTTTCTTGCCTAGGTAAAGCGGTTTGATGTTGCCACTTGCTACAAATCGCTTCAATATCTGGGCTTTTGTGCTCCCTTCCCTCTTGGCAATTTCCTCCGGCGTTTTGGCCGAATCCAGCCATTGCTGCGTAACACCTACCGATTCGGCCCCGAAGAATCGTGTGTTGTCTGCTTCACGCCCTGGCGGCACGCCTTCTACAAGCAAGCCATAATCCACCAATGCACTAAAATACTGGACTGACATTTTCAGCAGGCCGCCAACGTCCGCTGCCCGGAGCCATTCCTGTCCGGAATATTTTATTGGATCACCCTTCTTGCGCCCTGCCCTGGTCTGAAACTTTGGCATGGCTGCGATTTTCTTCAAATCATGACCAGCAAGGTCTTCTGCCCGGTACAGCGCCACCAGCCCTTGATCAATCCTTGGCCCGGATACCGGCAGGATGCCTGCTGTAGCGAGTTGCGCGGAAAATGCTGTGGCCTTCGCGCCACATTGCCTTGCCAACGGCCCGATAAACACATGCGTCCGCTCGAATTCAGCCACGTCCGTTTCTGGCACGAATACCGTGTTGGCCTTGCCAATCAGGACCGCTTTGGAAATGAAGCCTGCCTGCAAAGCCCGTCTGACAGCATCCGGGTAGACACCAAGACGCTCAGCCACTGAGCGAACACTGATATGACCTTCGGGAATGACCGTGCTGCTTTTCAGCGAAGGTTCCTCATCCAGTATCGGTGCGATCAGAAACCGGCTGAGTGGCTGACGTGCATCCGCCTCAGCCAGAACCAAGCTGTTCGCTTGCAACAGCTCAAGCTTCCTGCTCAATGAGGCCGCAAACGAATTAGGCGGACACAACGCCTCCAGCATGATTCCTGGCCTAATCTTCACCGGTTTGAACAACCCGTAGAACTTGCACAGGGATTGATAGGGGAATTCAACCCCCCTTTTCCCAACCAGCCGCTTTTCGAGAAATCCATGCGTTACCAGGCTTGCGAGCGTCTGGGAACTGATACCCAACGCGAGACAGGTTTGCGGCTCTGTCAGGCTGCCCTCCCTGCAATAGCACTCCCGGCATTCCTCGACAAAATCAGGGGAACACGTATCCAGCAGCTGTTGCGCCTTGCTAGTTACCTCGTCATCCCGCATGGCAAGAAATGGCGCCAGCAGGACTCTGGCGGGCAGACCAGAGCATTTTTCCCGCATTTTCGACAGCCAGATTTTCAGCCCTCGCTCGGGCTCTGACGAAATCGAAGCAGCCTGATTGAAGAGCTGGATTCTCGCATCGATATCGTCGGCCTGCTCAAATTTCAATGCAGCAAGAATTCGATTCAGCCGCTGAACACTGGTCGCATCTCCTTTTCTCAGATATTCGAGCAGCAGTCTGGCGCCCTCTGCATCGGCTTCGATACGGGGAAGCCGATGTGGATCCAGGTGGCATCCGCACCTGCATGTCGAAATCTGCATGAAAATCCAGCTAAATGGCTTGCCACACCCAGGACATTCAGTGAGGTAGCATATGCCATGATAGGGGCACACATTCACCCAGTCTACATCCTGGATGGATTTCAGATACCCTTCTTCAAGGCAGGCTGGACAGACTTTGTGGTGAGATTTCCCGAAGGCGGAGAGCGGGGTCAACGTTCCCATGATCGCCACAGGTGTCGCTTTCGTAACCCCTTTTGCCTGGGTGTAAAAAATCCGGCCAAATCGCTCCTTGTGTTCCCCCGCTTCCTTGAGAAGCTCGCCGATTAAGGGTGCATCCCCAATTTGCAAGGAAAGGGGCTGTGTCACCTGAAGCCCGAACCGCGAGCCGAGCTGCGTTACACTGGGATACCCATTGTGCATCGCGGTACGCATCAGGACACTTCGCGGACTTTCTTCATCCTTCGGCAAAGCCAGATAATGCAAGCGCTCGATCACCGCGTTTTCTTTCTCGAACGATCAGAGGCTTTCGACAATATGCCAATCAGATCGGCTGTCGTCATCGCGAAAGGATTGGGGTCACTTTTCTTGTTGCTGGTCTGTTCGAGAATTGCGCCTTCCAGCGTGAGACGGGAATACGCAGTTTGAAACTCCGGAAATCCGACAACCGGGCTGTTGGCGTTGTGCGCAGCCGCCAGCACATAGGCCAGCAGCTTCCTGATCGAATCCATCAACCCGCCGGTTGCAACATAGAGCGCCTGTGCCATGCGATCGTCCGTTAGCATCGGACTGATCTGGACCTGCCCCAGAGTTTCAAAGGCACTGTTCAGCGCTCGGATGACCCTGATATACTCAGATTTCGATGCCAGGGAGAATTCGAAAGGTTCCAGTTGGCTGCGAAAGCACACCCGACGGCTGAGCTGCCTATTGTCGTCGATAATTGTTTCACAGTCTGGCGTACCGAGAATGACCATTGGCACGCCGGAGCTGTCGAGCAGGAACTTGACCCAGTTGCATACGGCCTCTCGAGACTTTTCCGCACCCCTTAACAGCAAGTGATGAAACTCATCCAGGATGATGAGCCGGGTGTCGCAGGTCTTCAACAAACGCACAAGGCGCATGGTCAGATCGGTGCCGTCCCCGGAAACATTTTCTTCACCAAGCGCGATCAGCATGCTCTTTGCCAAACGTTTCGTGGTGACATCACTGTCCAGTTTGGTGTAAAAGACAGGAATGATCTTCTTGATCGAATCTTCTGTCAGAACAGTCCTCGGTGGAATCTGCTCTTCGATATCCTTGATCAGCTTGTTGGAAAGAGTCGATTTCCCGGTTCCAGGGAGCCCGGTGATCAGGCAGGCATTCGTATCCACCGCAACTTGGGTTGATGCCAGGCAGTCTTCGACCTTTTCCAGAGCATCGGCAAACAGCTTGTGGGGAATGGTATAGCGCGCGTACTCCCGCTGTTTTTCTACTCGCCGATGCATTTCTTCATGCTCGTCTGACCCGGCCGCGGCACCGGCCCCGTCCCTTAACCAAAGTTTCAGCTTCATACCAGGTACCCCACATAATCCCCTTCGTCATCTTCATTGTTTTGTGCTGATGGAACGCTGTGTTTGTCTGCGGGCGTTTCCGGTATAAACAGCGGTTCGGACTGCTCATCCAGTTCCGGAATTGCCTTCTGCAATCTGGCAATCACCTTCCGAACATTTGCGGACGAGGCCAATTTTGAGAGTTCACGATAAAAGTCCAGCCGCACCTGACTGAACCCGACATCGGGCAAATTCCGGTAATCCAGTTTCTTTTTACGCATGATCAGCTTGTGTTCGTAAAGAGACAATCCTTCCTGATAAGCTGGACTCACGGCATCCGCTCGAATCAGGCTGCTGCGGTCTGTCGGATCTTCCACCAGCACGAATCCAAGATCCGTTTCATCGTAATAAACCTTTACCTTGTCCCCTGCCCCCATCTGCTGCGCGCGAGCAGCCATGGATGAAAGGGACGGGCTGCTCCATTGCAGCCGCTCGAAACTGACTCGACCGCCTGAAACGGTTCGATATACAAACGGGCGGCAGGTCAGATCAAGATCGACCTTGGGATATCGGTTGGGCGGGTAGTATTTGAATTTTCTGCGCCAGACATCGATCGGAGCAATGCCAAGTGATTGGTGTTTGGTCTCATGATAAATCTCCCTGACCCAGAAAGAAAACTTTTCCCTTAACTCAGTCAGGGTGAAGGTGGCGTTGAACTTCGAATCATAGTCCCCGCGATCAGACGGACTGGATCTGACAGTTCCAGGCATCAAATGCACAAATTGCGTATTGAGCGTGCCAAAAAACCGTTCAATGTGCGGCTTTTGATCCGGAGAACGCGGGGAGACATAGCGAAGCTGAACCCCATAGGTGCCGGCGACCAATTGCAGCACGTAGTTCCTGAACTCGGTACCATTATCCAGAACGAGTTCTTCTGGAGCCCCGGCTGTCTCCCAGTCAGTTTCAGAGGCCATGGCAAACCGGAGAGCACGCAGCACTTTTGCTGCCGATGGAGGGGCAAATGACAGTTCCCAGCCAATGATGCAGCGACTGTCCACGTCGATCATGGCACAAAGCCAGGGACGACCGACTACGGATTTTCTGTCGTCCGTGACGATCAGGACATCCATCAAATGTGAGTCTACTTCGACCCGTTCGCACAGGCGCGAAGTCTTGTGAATTTCTTTGCCGTACTTATGGTTTTTATTGGCGGCGTACTTGCCTTCACGTTTTTTATCCACATAATACGGAGCGAGCGCGGCGACCACCCGATAAAAAGTCGCCCTGGACGGAATTGCAATCTGCCGATCAACGGGCCGCTTCTGATTGTTGACGGCAATCTGTGCACTCACAAGATCATATACAAGCTGCACCGACGGACGAGTATCTTTCAGAAATTCAGTCTTGATGTAATCGTTCATGATCTCGATCGATTCAGAATCGAGACGCTTATGCCTGCCAGTTCCCTTACGCTTATCGGTAAGTTTCAACGGATTGGCACCTGCTCGGTAATACTCCCTCATCCAACGCATGAATGTTTCATAACTGGGCGGAACCGGATCCTGAATCGACTTTGCAAACTCAATGATCTGATCTACAAGTGCATGCTTCCCAATCGAATTTTGCGCCAACTTTCCGAGTTTCAGGACATAGGCTACCTTTCGTTCATAAAGTTTTCTTTGCTTATCACTCAGACCAAGAATTTGAGGAACCTCCGAACCTTCGGCTGGTGCCGACAATGAAAGCTTGAGCACTCCGGAGTTCAGGCTATCGCCGAATTTCGCAACCTGGATATATCGATTCGTTTTGGTATTGATCCCACGCAGGGTGACATATTCAGCATCCACCCCAGCAACCTCATACTGGCTGCCATTCAGAAAATACCTTGCCCCGATTTTAGGGCTATGCGCTTGGCTCATCGTCAGCCCCTCAAACGCAGCACAGTGTCTCTTCCCAGACTCAAATTCAGATCAACATCAATCGTCTGGCTATAAATTCCTTTGGCGATGGCACCAATACTCGGTGGCACCGGCATTTCCAGCAATTCGGCGTAATTGGCTTTTCCTCCTGAACGCTTCAGATGCTCCAGAAGATATTTGTATTCGTGCTCGGACACGACATGCAGCTTCGAATAAAAGTATCTCAGGTTACTCAACATCGGCTCCTGCCGAATCTCGGATCCAAGCATCAATCTGAACGAATATCCCATCTCTGGAAAATACTGGGCAGCCGCTGCCATTAGGGCTTGATATTCATCCCAGGACGTAACCTCGTCGGGCTTGATTTCAAAAAAGCCATCTGGCCTGAATTGATAAGCGACCTGGAAATCTGGCGTGTAATTGGTCAGCACGCCGTTCACGTAAAGCGTAATGGTTTGGGGCTGAGGTGTATAGGAGACAACTTCAGGGTCAAATTCCAGTAACTGACAGAAATCTGCTTCCAGCTTGGATTCGCAGACAATCACCCTGGAATTCTTTATGGACGGGAAGTCAACGATATGCACGCCAACCCGGCCACGTTTTATTTGCCTGGCCAAGTTCGACTGCGGAGGGCTGTATGCTTTATTTTCCATAGATGATATGACAATGTCATCTCACAATATGAAAAGTATAGCCCTTTCCTAATAAATTGCAACAAAAATGCCCCTGGATCGGGGCATGATTGTCATCTTTAATGAGACGAATGTCATCTTTAATGAGATTCGTGTCATGTTTAATGAGATTTGACGAAAACGGCCCTCAATCCCAGCTGAGTGCACCACCGGTCTGGTATTCGGTGACACGGGTCTCGAAAAAGTTCTTTTCCTTTTTGAGATCGATCATTTCGCTCATCCACGGGAAAGGATTGCCTGCGTTTTCATACAGTTCGTCCAGGCCGATCTGCTGGCAGCGACGGTTGGCCACAAAGCGCAGGTATTCCTTGAACATGGCGGCATTCAGCCCAAGCACCCCACGTGGCATGGTGTCTTCGGCGTAACGGTATTCCAGTTCAACACCCTTGCGCATCAGGGCGCGAATGTCTTCGCGGAATTCCTGGGTCCACAGCTGGGGATTTTCCAGCTTGATGGTGTTGATCAGGTCGATGCCAAAATTGCAGTGCATGGACTCGTCACGCAAGATGTACTGGTACTGTTCGGCAGCGCCAGTCATCTTGTTCTGACGACCAAGCGCCAGTATCTGCACAAAACCCACGTAGAAGAACAGGCCTTCCATGATGCAGGCAAACACGATCAGCGATTTGAGCAGCTTCTGGTCATTTTCGTGCGTGCCGGTGCGAAATGCCGGATCGGTGAGCGTTTCAATGAACGGAATTAGGAATTCGTCTTTCTCGCGAATGCTGGACACTTCATGGTAGGCGTTGAACACTTCGCCTTCATCCAGACCCAGACTTTCGACAATGTACTGATAGGCGTGCGTATGAATCGCTTCTTCAAAAGCCTGGCGCAACAGATACTGGCGACATTCAGGCGCCGTGATATGGCGATAGGTGCCCAGCACGATGTTGTTGGCAGCCAGACTGTCGGCAGTGGTAAAAAATCCCAGGTTGCGACGGACGATGCGGCGCTCGTCTTCGGTCAGTGCGGTTGGATCCTTCCACTGGGCGATGTCGCGGCTCATGTTGATTTCCTGCGGCATCCAGTGATTGGCGCAGCCGGCGAGGTACTTTTCCCAAGCCCATTTGTATTTGAACGGCACCAACTGGTTGACGTCAGCCAGACCATTGATGACGCGCTTGTCCTCGGCACGAACGCGCTGCAGGCTAGCAGATGCGGCTACCGGTTCTCCGGTTGTCGCGGGCTGCTGAACAATATCGGCACGTTTCGGTGCCGGGCTGAACGGGGTGTCTTCAAAGCTAAGCATCATGTCGTTGACTCCTCATGCCAGCTGTCATCGCGCGACGACAGCCGGATACACTGATAACCGGATTTTCCGGCAAATGGCGGACGTGTCACAAACCTGCCCGCCACATCTTCCTGTTTACTGGCAAGCTTCGCAGGTCGGATCATCAATGGCGCAAAACTTGACCTCCGTAGCTGGCGCTTCGCTGCTGGCAACCGCGCCGGCTGATGGCACGTGCGCGCTGACCGCATTGAGTTCGCCACCCTTGCCTGTCGATTTTTCGGCACTGGTCGCGCCGAGCGTACGCAAGTAATACGTGGTTTTCAGCCCACGCAACCAGGCCAGCTTGTAGGTTTCGTCCAGTTTCTTGCCGGATGCACCCGCCAGATAGATATTGAGGCTTTGAGCCTGGTCAATCCACTTCTGGCGACGTGACGCGCATTCAACCAGCCACTGGGCATCGATTTCGAAGGCTGTCGCATACAATTCGCGCAATTCGGCAGGAATACGGTCGATACGGGCCAGCGAACCATCGAAATACTTGATGTCGCCTACCATCACTTCATCCCACAGTTTGAGTGATTTCAGGTCGCGCACCAGGTACTCGTTGGTCATGGTGAACTCGCCGGACAGGTTGGACTTGACGTAAATGTTCTGGTAAGCCGGTTCAATGCTGGCCGACACGCCGACAATATTCGAAATGGTGGCTGTCGGGGCAATGGCGACGCAGTTCGAATTGCGCATGCCGTACTGGCGAATCCGGCTACGCAGCGCGTCCCAGTCCATGCGTGTACTCATGTCCACTTCGACATAACCGCCACGCTCCTGTTCCAGCAATTTCAGCGATTCGTGCGGCAGAATGCCACGATCCCACAAAGAACCGGCAAACGAAGAATAGCGTCCGCGTTCGGCAGCCAGTTCAGTGGATGCCCAGTATGCGTAGTAACACACGGCCTCCATCGACTGATCGGCAAATTCCACCGCTCCCTGGGAAGCGTAAGGCGTGCGCATCTGGTACAGGCATTCCTGGAAGCCCATGATGCCCAGGCCAACCGGCCGGTGTTTGAGATTTGAAGTGCGCGCCTTGCCAACCGCATAGAAATTGACATCTACGACATTGTCCAGCATGCGCATGGCCACATGCACCGTACGCTGGAGTTTTTCCAGGTCGAGAATCTTGCCGCCCTTGCCATCGTCCTTCAGGTGCGCCACCAGATTCACCGATCCGAGATTGCACACGGCAATTTCGGTATCCGATGTGTTGAGCGTGATTTCGGTACACAGATTCGAGCTGTGCACCACGCCGACATGCTGTTGCGGGCTGCGGATGTTGCACGGATCCTTGAATGTGATCCAGGGGTGGCCGGTTTCAAACAGCATGGACAGCATCTTGCGCCACATCTGTACCGCGGGCACGCGCTTGAAATTGCGAATGACGCCGGTTTCGGTGAGCGCTTCGTAGCGGGTATAGGCTGCCTCGAAAGCCTTGCCATACAGATCATGCAGATCAGGCACATCAGACGGGCTGAACAGCGTCCAGTCGCCATTTTCCATCACCCGTTTCATGAACAGGTCGGGAATCCAGTTGGCGGTATTCATGTCGTGGGTGCGGCGCCGGTCATCACCGGTATTTTTGCGCAGGTCGAGGAATTCCTCCACGTCGAGGTGCCAGGTTTCCAGATAGGCACACACGGCTCCCTTGCGTTTGCCACCCTGATTAACCGCCACTGCCGTATCGTTTACCACCTTGAGAAACGGCACAACACCCTGCGATTTGCCGTTGGTGCCCTTGATGCGCGACCCCAATGCACGTACCGGTGTCCAGTCATTACCCAGGCCACCTGCGTACTTCTGCAACATGGCATTTTCCTTGATCGCCTGATAGATTCCGTCCAGGTCATCGGAAACAGTCGTCAGATAGCAGGACGACAGCTGGCTGTGCCGGGTGCCGGCGTTGAACAGGGTGGGCGTCGAGCTCATGAAATCAAAGCTGGACAGCACGTTGTAGAATTCGATTGCCCGGCTTTCACGGTCGATCTCGTTCAGCGACAGCCCCATGGCCACCCGCATGAAAAAGGCTTGCGGCAGTTCGATGCGAACATCATCCACATGCAGGAAATAACGGTCGTACAAGGTCTGCAGGCCGAGATAATCGAACTTGTAATCGCGCGAGGCATCCAGCGCCTGCCCCAGACGAACCAGATCAAACTGGCCAAGACGCTCGTCCAGCAATTCTGCATCGATCCCCTTGCGGATGAACGACGGGAAATAATCCGCATATTCACGCGACATTTCCTGCTGGCTGACACCGCGTCCGAGCACTTCGCGACGCATCGAATCCAGCAGCAGACGTGCGGTGACATAAGCATAATGCGGGTCCTGCTCGATACGGGCACGGGCAGCCAGAATCAGCGCCCGCTCGACCTCGGCCATTGGCACGCCGTCGTACAGATCGCGCACGGCCGCCTGCAGCACTGCCTGTGCATCCACCTCGTCACCGAATCCTTCACAGGCCGATTCGACACGTCCAAGCAGGGCCGTCATGTCCAGCGGCAGACGGTTGCCATTGTCCAGAACATGAATGGCCGATTCATGACCGGCTTCGGCACGCGCTGCAGCCCGCTCCTGATTGCGCTTTTCGCGGTACAGCACGTACGCGCGGGCGACTTCGTGTTCGCCCGAACGCATCAGCGCCAGTTCCACCTGATCCTGAATGTCTTCGATATGCCAGCTGCCGCCGTGTGGCTGGCGGCGCATCAGCGCCTGAACCACGCCCTGGGTCAGCTGTTCCACCTGATCGCGGATCCGGGCGGAAGCGGCGGCCTGCCCTCCATGCACGGCAATGAATGCCTTGGTCATGGCAATGGCGATCTTGGATGGTTCAAAAGCGACCACCGCGCCGTTTCGGCGGATGATCTTGTAATCGGTAGCCACCACCGGGCTGGACAGGCCGGCAGCTGGTTCGGACGGTGGCATTCTGGCAGGATCTGCGGCTGGAGCAATCAGGGTTTGCATAGTCTCCTCTCCTTGAGACGGCTGTATCGGATTTTTACAGTGTTTTTTACGGTTTTCAGGATCCGGGGCGCCCTGTCCACGTCAGCTTGCGCAGAAAGTTTTGCACAGGATCTGCACAGCCCTTGCACAACTTCCGCAAGACTTGCGCACAATATCTTGTATTTCTTATGCAGCCGGAATACAAGATTTGGCTATTCTAGGATATACATCCGCCATCGCCAAGCACTTTTTGCAGGATAATTTCCGCCCCTGACGTAGCGATATGATTCTGCAGCAGGTATGATATCGAGCTGACAGATTGCACCGGTTTCTTGCCATGAGTTCCACATCCATCCTGCTCGTCAGTTGCCCGGACCGCAAGGGTCTGGTCGCTGCCATCGCCAACTTTCTGCTGAGCTACAATGCCAATATCCTGCACGCCGACCAGCATCAGGATGCCGAAACTGGGACATTCCTGATGCGCGTGGAGTGGGATGGCAGCCAATTCGACCTGCCTCCGGAAGCGTTCGAAGCCGCCTTCACACCGGTTGCCAGCGAATTCAACATGAGCTGGAAACTGTCCCATTCAGGCATCAAGCCGCGCATGGCCATCTTCGTGTCCCGCTATGACCATTGCCTGGCCGACCTGCTGTATCGCTACCAGGCTGGCGAACTGCACTGCGAAATTCCCATCATCATCAGCAATCATGCCGACACGCGTTGGCTGGCCGAAGCCTACCGGATTCCGTTCCAGCACATTCCGGTGCACCGGGACAGCAAACAGGAAGCCGAAGCCACACAGCTGGCCATCCTGCGCCGCCACCATGTCGATTTCATCGTGCTTGCCCGCTACATGCAGGTTTTGTCGGCCGATTTCATCCGTCATTACCCCAATCGGATCATCAATATCCACCATTCTTTTCTTCCCGCATTTCATGGCGCCAGGCCCTATCACCGTGCCTATGAGCGCGGCGTCAAACTGATCGGTGCCACCAGTCACTATGTCACCGAAGTCCTGGATGACGGTCCGATCATCGAACAGGATGTGGTCCGGATCTCTCATCGCGACGATCTGGACGATCTGATACGCCGTGGCGGCGATCTGGAAAAAATCGTGCTGTCCCGCGCGGTACGCCTGCATATCGAACACCGCGTGCTGCTGTACGCCAACAAAACAGTGGTGTTTGACTGAAACCTGTTTCCTTCTGGTTCCGCTTTTGTGGCGGCGTCAAGTGACAGTTTTCTGACATCACCATTCACAACTCTGACAAATTTAGTTCATCAGGGTTTCATCCCCCGTGCATAAGCTTGCGCTTTTATTGTTTTGCACAGGGGAAACGCATGAACAGTCACAACCAGCCATACCGCAATACACACGCGCAACTGAAAAGAACCACGCTCAGCCTGGCCGTTGCCAGCCTGCTGTTTGGCATGGCGCAGTCAGGCATTGCGGATACCGTCGATCTGGGCACCGTCAGTGGCAGCGCCCAAACCCAGGCACCGGCGCAGATGTTTGGCACCCCAACCCCGACCAATGTCGAAAGCACACCTGCAGAACAGATCCAGAATGTGCAGACATTTGATCAGGATGCCAGCCAGGGTGTCACGACGATCACCGCAGGACGCATGGCAACCCTGCCGCCAGGTGCTTCGTTCACCCAGGCGCTGGCGGTTCTGCCCAATGTCGTGGTGTTGACTGGCAGCGATTCGATGACTGGTGACAACGTGTATGTGAACGGTCTGCCCAAAACGTTGATCAACTTTACCGTTGATGACATTCCGCTGAACGATAGCGACAACTATGCGTTTTACTCCAACGAATTCATTCCCACCAACCTGGTCGGCAGCATCCAGTATTATCCGGGTGCCGGTTCGGCGGCCATTCCTGGCCTGGCGGCATTTGCCGGTTCGGTACAGACCTATTCGATGGACCCGGGTCCGGACATGTACATCGAACCGATGTTCGGCGTCGGATCGTACGGCAAGCACAATGCCGGCGTTCTGCTGAATACCGGCATTCTTGGCGGCAATACCGGCGCACCCACCACCATCTACTGGATGCACAACCACATCGCAATGGATGGTTATTTCAACAACACGCCTGCCCAGCAGACCACGGACAATATCAAGTCGGTGACCGCATTTGGTCGCGCAAAACTGACCTTGTACTACGCCCGCAACGACGAAACCTTCAATTACTATGATGGCTGTACGGCTGCCGGCATCGCCGCCCAGGGCGACCAGTGCAATCTGCTGGGCAGCAACATGTACAACAGCAATGGCAGCGTCAACACCTACTACGCCGGCTGGAATTTCAACAAGTATCTGGATTCGATGGCTTACGGCAAGCTGGTTCTTCCGCTGGCCAATGGCGCCGAAATCAGCGACCAGCCCTATTTTTACCACGGTGATGGCTTCGGCGAAGGCGACACCACCCGCAGCATGCATCTGCTGACACCTGGTGGTACCTATGCGCTGGTATCGCCATCGGCCAATGGCGTGCTGATCAATCCCTCATACAACGTCACACGTCGCTATGGCAACATCCTGAAGCTGTTGCTGCCTTTCGGTGATGTCACCACCGAAGCCGGTCTGTGGTACAACCACAATGCCAGCATGCATGATGGTCGCTATATCAACAGCTCGACCGGTCTGTATGTCGGCTCGCTCTACCAGGAACAGGTGAATACCGATACCACCGAGCCATATATCAACTTTACCTGGAAGGCAACGCCGGCACTGACCTTCGATGTGGGTGGCAAGAACCTGTCGATGAACCGCACCTTCTTCGACGCTGTCGCCCAGGCTGCCGGCAAGACCTCGCAGTTCGACAGCAACTATTCCGGTTTCCTGCCATCGTTCAGCGTCAACTACAAGGTGGCGTCCAACGCTTCGGTGTACGCCAACTACACCAAAAACGTCAACCCGCCTGCCTATAACCAGTTTTACACCGGCACCTACAACCCGAACCTGGCAGCTGAAGAAGCGGATACCTATGACATTGGCGGCACCTGGAAGAGCGGCATCTGGTCGTCCAGCATCGATGCGTTCCAGCTCAACTTCAATAACTACATTGTCAGCTCGACCATCACCAGCGGCACATCCACCATCAGCGAACTGGCCAATGCCGGCGCAGCCACTAACAAAGGTATCAGCTGGCAGAACAATTTCGTGTTCACGCCCAACTGGTCAATGTATGCCAACATCGGCTGGCTGGATGCCTATTTCGACACGTTCAACCAGAATTTTCCGTATGCACCCAACAATACGGAAACCCTGGGCGTGATCTATCACACCGAGGCATTCAATGCTTCCCTGTCAGGCCAGCACGTTGGCAGCAGTTATTTCAGCGTGGGCAATTATCCAACCAATACACTGCTGCAACTGCCGTCATACACGGTGGTCAACGCCAGCGCCAGCTATACATTCAAATATGCTGGCATGTCCAGCCAGCTGGGATTCAAGGATGCCACTGTCGCGGTGAACGTGACCAACCTGTTCAACACCATGTATGTGGATTCCTACTACAACGCCAGCACGCAGGAAATGAGCCTGCCACGTGAGTTTTACCTGAGCGTCAACGCACGTTTCTGATCACTGTTCAACGCGCTCGAGAATCGCATTCAGCGAAATGCCAGTGCCCCGGCGACATGCCGGGGCATTTTTTTTGGCTACGATCAGCATCCGGGATTAGGTGGATTCCGCGACTGCGCGCGGAATGACAGCGAGGTGCCAGGTGGATTCCGCGACTTCGCGCGGAATGACAGCGAAGTGCCAGGTGGATTCCGCGACTTCGCGCGGAATGACAGCGAAGTGCCAGGTGGATTCCGTGACTGCGTGCGGAATGACAGCGAGGTGCCAGGTGGATTCCGTGACTGCGCGCGGAATGACAGCGAGATGCCAGGTGGATTCCGCGACTTCGCGCGGAATGACAGCGAGGTGCCAGGTGGATTCCGTGACTTCGCGCGGAATGACAGCGAGGTGCCAGGTGGATTCCGCGACTTCGCGCGGAATGACAGCGAGGTGCCAGGTGGATTCCGCGACTTCGCGCGGAATGACAGCGAGGTGCCAGGTGGATTCCGCGACTTCGCGCGGAATGACAGCGAGGTGCCAGGTGGATTCCGCGACTTCGCGCGGAATGACAGCGAAGTGCAGGTTGGATGCGACGACTGTCTACCTGGCATTTCTGTGTGCCCCACCAACGTCATTCTGCGCGGAGCGGAGCGTAGTCGCAGAATCTCTCAATGCCCCTTTGGCAATTCACCCTTGAAACGGTATTTCATGCCGCAATAAGGACAACTGGCCTCACCTGTCCGGGTAATATCGAGGAATACCCGTGGATGCGAGTTCCATGCCTGCATTGACGGTGTGGGGCAATGCAGGGGCAGATCGGCTGCGGTCACTTCCTGGATAGGTGCCTGAGCGGCACTGGCATTGTTGTTCATGACGATACCTTCAGATGTGGGTCAACCAGTCCTGATGGCCGGGATGCCGGCCATGCACGCAATCAAAATACAGTGCCTGCAGACGTTCGGTTACCGGACCACGCTGGCCGCTGCCAATGGCGCGGTTGTCGAGTTCACGTATCGGGGTGACTTCGGCAGCCGTCCCAGTGAAAAACGCCTCGTCCGCGCTGTACACTTCATCACGGGTAATCCGCTTTTCCACCACTGGCAGACCGAGTTCCTGTGCCAGAGTAATGATGCTGTCGCGGGTGATGCCTTCCAGGGCGGAAGTGAGGTCCGGCGTATACAGTTTGCCATTGCGCACGATGAAAATGTTTTCACCGGAACCCTCAGCCACAAACCCGTCCACATCCAGCAGCAGGGCTTCCTGATAGCCATCCTGTGCTGCTTCCTGATGGGCCAGGATCGAATTCATGTAGTTGCCATTTGCCTTGGCCTTGCACATGGTGATATTGACATGGTGGCGGGCAAATGACGACGTCTTGACCCGAATACCGCGTTCGATGGCCTCGGACCCCATGTAGGCGCCCCAGGTCCAGGCAGCCACGATCACGTGCACCGACAGCGTTTTGGCCGAAATCCCCATCGCCTCGGGACCATAAAACGCCATGGGACGCAGGTATGCCGATTCAAGATTGTTGTCGCGCACCGCCGCCAGCTGGGCAGCCATCAGGGTGTCGCGGTCATATGGCAGGCGCATGCCCAGGATATGGGCAGAACGGAACAGGCGATCGGTATGTTCGCGCAGGCGGAAAATCGCGGTACCCTGCTCTGTCTTGTAGGCCCGCACACCCTCGAATACGCCCATGCCATAATGCAGGGTATGCGTCAGCACATGCGTGGTTGCTTCCCGCCAGGGTACCATGGCGCCATCGTACCAGATGAAACCATCCCGATCAGCCATCGACATCATCTCACTCCGTTTCCATCACCGCTAAAACGAACATTGTAACGCAATTCAGCGTCCCTCGTCAGTGCATGAGTTCCTGCCAGAGCCGGGTCACGGCTGACACGGCTTCGCCAACTTCGCTGACCGGCAAACGCGCCTTGTCCATGCCCTTCAGTCGCAGGGTATGCTGAAGACGCCAGTATTCCTGCCAGGCTGCGCCTGCCTCGCTGGCTGCCTGTTGTGGAATCAGTCCGGCCTCGGCCGCCCGTTGCAGCAAAACCACGCAACCGGTGTTTTCGGTCAGTTCCGGATGCGATCCTCCCCAGCGCAGGACCAGATACTGCACCATGAATTCGACATCCACCATGCCGCCCGCATCGTGTTTCAGGTCAAACAGGCCAGAATCGTTACGGTGACCTTCGTGCACGCGACGACGCATGTCCAGGATATCCGCCAGCAATGCGGCGGGCGTCCGGACCGGATGTTGCAGGATTTCCAGCCGGATGGCGTCAAACTGTGTTCCAATCGTCACATCTCCGGCAACAAAACGAGCCCGCGTAATCGCCTGGTGTTCCCAGGTCCACGCCTGCGAACGCTGGTAATCACGAAATGCACTGGTGCTGCTGACCAGCAGTCCGGCTGCTCCATCAGGGCGCAGCCGCAAATCGGTGTCGTACAGAATGCCGGCCGGGGTGAACGCCGTCAGCCAGCCCACAATCCGCTGGGCCAGTCTGGCATACAGGCTGCCGGATTCCGGCGCATCGTCTTCGTACAGGAAAACCATGTCCAGATCGGACGCATAGCCCAGTTCTCTCGCGCCCAGCTTGCCATAACCAATGATGGCAAACCGAGGGACTTCCCGGTGACGTCCTGGCACACGGGCCCAGGCCAGCGGCAGCACGGCCTGCAAAATCACTTCGGCCAGCCGGGTCAGGCCACTTGCCAGGGCAGACAAGGCCAGATGTCCGGTGAGATCCAGCACCAGAAAACGGAATACCTGCCGATGCCGGAAATGACGCAGAACATCCATCTGACGTTCGACATCACCTTCCGCGCCTTCCAGCTGCTGTGCAAGACTGGCGGCAAACACCTCCGGATCGAATTCGGCATCCAGAGTGACATCATCCAGCAGTTCATCCAGCAATATCGGATTGGCGGTCAGATAAGCGGCTGCCCAGGCGCTGGCAGAGCACAGGCTGACCACCTTTTTCAGCGTTAGCGGATATTCTTCGAGCAAAGCCAGATAAACGGCTCGACCGGCAACCGCTTCGAGCAAGTCCAGTACGCGGCCAAGCGTTTGATCGGGCTGGTCAAACTGGCAGGCCAGCGGCAACAACGCAGCTGCCAGCGCATCAAAACGATCACGGCTGCGTTCGGGCAATGTCGTGTAGCGCCCGGCCCTGCGCATTTCGGTCAACCGATGCAGCACGGCTTCCGGATCGGCATAGCCGGCAGCACTCAACTGGGCAATGGCATCCCGGTCTTCCAGCAGCCCCATCCACAGCGCGCGCCAGGCATCCACGTCCGACTGGTTGTCCGGTCCGGCAAATACCGCGGCAAAACATGCACTGACGTGCTGGCGATGCTGTTCCAGTGCCTGCATGAACGACGCTTCACTGCTGAAGCCCATGGCAAAGGCCACCCGCTGCCGGTCTTCTTCGGTGGCAGGCAGCATCTGGGTCTGTGCGTCATCCAGATATTGCAGCCGGTGTTCGAGATTGCGCAAAAAAACATAGGCTTCACGCAACTGGACCACCTGATTTTCCTGCAGCAATCCTCGACTGCCCAGCAATTCGAGTACGGTCAGCGTGGGCCGGGCCTGCAAGGCAGTATCCTGTCCACCGCGAATCAGCTGGAACACCTGCGCAATGAATTCAATTTCCCGGATACCACCCGGTCCCAGTTTGATGTTGCTGGCCCGGTCGCGCCGCACCACTTCACGCCGGATCTGTGCATGAAGGTCTCGCAGGGCCGAAATGGCGCCGAAATCCAGATACTTGCGAAATACAAACGGCCGGATGATCGCCGCCAGTTCTGCTGGCCGGCTACCGGTTATCGCGCGCCCCTTGATCCAGGCATAGCGTTCCCATTCCCGGCCATGGCTGACCAGATAATCCTCGATGGCATCGTAACTGATGGCCAGCGGGCCCGAATCGCCCCATGGCCTCAGACGGGCATCGACACGAAACACAAAACCGTTTGCAGTGGCTTCGGCCAGTGAACGGGCCAACCGTTGCGCCAGCGTGACAAAAAAATGGTGATGGGTCACCGGGCGACGTCCGTTTGTCTCGCCCTCTTCTGCATACAGATACACCAGATCGATGTCCGACGATACATTCAGCTCGCCACCACCCAGCTTGCCCATGCCAATTACCGCCAGTTCGATCGGTTGTCCGGCAGTGTCGAGTGGCGCGCCGTGAATCTCGGCAAGCCACTGGTGATGGGCCTGCAGCGAATGCCGGATGCAGATCTCCGCCAGCGTGGTGCATCCGGCAATGACCGAAGCCAGGTCGCCACCGTGCGCAAGATCATGCATCATCAGCTGCGCCATCACCTGATGACGAAGACCACGCAGGGAACGGGACAACTGTTCCGGTGTCGAACAGTCCTGTACAGCAAGCCAGTCCGTCATTTCTTCCGCCTGCCAGAGCGCGCCCTGGCGCGCAGCGAGCGCTTCGCGAAATGCCGGATCGGCGTCGCACAGTCGCTGGAAATAGCGCGAAAACCGGCTGGCCTGATCAATCTGCTGATTCAGATTCATGAAATCCTTTCTGCACAGTCACGACTTGCCTGATTTGGATTAGAATATCGGCTTAACCCGTCCGTCAACCGGCGGGCAACGAAACACCAGCACCGCACCGGAGTTGTCAGCATGTCGCACATCGAATCCATCCTGCACGAAAACCGCAGTTTCCACCCGCACCCGGAGTTTCAGGCCAGCGCCAATGTTGCCGGTCCGGAACACCACCAGAGCCTCCTTGAACAGGCTGCAGCAGATCATACCGGCTTCTGGGCGGAACTGGCACGCCAGCATATCGATTGGCACAAACCGTTCACACAAGTGCTCGATGAATCACAGGCTCCCTTCTACCGCTGGTTCTATGATGGCGAACTCAACGTATCGGTCAATTGCATCGACCGCCATCTGGCACAGCATGCAAACCGTACGGCACTGATATTCGAAGCGGATGACGGCACTGTCAACCGGGTCACTTACCAGCAGCTGCATGACCAGGTCAGTCAGCTCGGCAATGCCCTGCGTCGCCAGGGCGTGCGCAAGGGCGACCGCGTCATCATCTACATGCCGATGAGCGTGGAAGCTGTCGTGGCCATGCAGGCATGCGCCCGGATCGGTGCCATTCATTCGGTGGTATTCGGCGGTTTTTCCGCCAAGTCGCTGGGCGAACGGATTGCCGACGCCCAGGCATGTCTGGTCATCACGGCTGACGCCGGCTTCCGGGGCGGCAAAACCATCGCTCTGAAACCTGTTGTCGATGAAGCACTGAACATGCCAGCCACGGATTGTGTGCGCCATGTGGTGGTTTACCAGCGCGCCAGACACCCAGTAAACATGGTCGAGAATCGCGACATCTGGTGGCAGGATTTCATCGCCGGCATGCCATCCGTTTGCGAACCCGAATGGATGAATGCCGAAGACCCGCTGTTCATCCTGTATACCTCTGGTTCCACCGGCACGCCCAAGGGTGTCCAGCACAGCAGCGGAGGCTACCTGCTCGGCGCCATCATGAGCATGCACTGGGTATTCGATGCCAAGCCAGCATCCGATGTGTTCTGGTGCACCGCCGATGTGGGCTGGATCACCGGCCACAGCTATGTGGCTTATGGTCCGCTGGCTCTTGGCATGACCGAGGTGATTTTCGAAGGCATTCCGACCTGGCCTGATGCCGGCCGGTTCTGGCGCATGATACAGGACCACAAAGTCACCACGTTTTACACGGCACCGACCGCAATCCGCTCGCTGATCAAGCTCGGCGCAGACCTGCCACGCCAGTATGATTTGTCCAGCCTGCGTTTGCTGGGTACTGTCGGAGAACCCATCAACCCGGAAGCCTGGGTCTGGTTCCACGAAGAAGTCGGCCACTCGCGCTGCCCGATCGTGGACACCTGGTGGCAAACAGAAACCGGTTCCCACATGATTGCACCTGTTCCCGGCGCACTGCACACCAAGCCCGGTTCGTGCACCCGCCCCCTGCCCGGCATCCACGCCGACGTGGTGGACGAACAGGGCAACAGTTTGCCGCACGGCGAGGGAGGTTATCTGGTCATCCGCCGTCCGTTCCCCTCCCAGCTGCGCACGTTGTGGAACAATCCCGAACGGTTCCGGGCCACTTATTTCCCTGCCGAACTCGGTGGCACGACCTATCTGGCCGGCGATTCCGCGCATCGCGATCAGGAAGGCTATTTCTGGATCATGGGCCGCATCGATGATGTGCTGAACGTATCGGGACACCGTCTTGGCACCATGGAAATCGAATCCGCGCTGGTTTCCCATCCGGCTGTCGCTGAAGCCGCGGTAGTTGGCAAGCCGCATGATGTCAAAGGAGAAGCCATCGTCGCCTTTGTGGTCCTGAAAGGGCCGCGCCCGGAAGGTGAAGAAGCCGCCAGACTGTCAGCCGAACTGCGCAACTGGGTCGGCCAGGAAATCGGCGCGATTGCCAAGCCGGATGAAATCCGCTTTGGCGACAATCTGCCCAAAACCCGTTCCGGCAAGATCATGCGCCGGCTGTTGCGCACCCTTGCCAAGGGTGGTGAAATCGATCAGGACGTCTCCACACTGGAAAACCCAGCCATACTGCAGCAACTGAGTGTGGCCGGCTAATGTGAGCATTCCTGCACGATTTCTCCGTTACACTCGTCTGTTAACGGTATTTGCGGCTGTTATCCTGCTGCTCGTCACGGCGGTGGTGTCCGTGCTGCAATTCTGGCTGCTGCCGAACATCGATCAGTGGCGTGACACGCTGTCTGCCTCGATCAGCCGTGCTTCCGGGCAGACCGTTGTACTCGGTCGCCTGCAGGCCGGCTGGAACGGCTGGCACCCGTCTGCCCGCATCCAGTCGATCACGGTTACCGACAAGCTCGGCCGGCCATTGCTGGTCCTGGGCGATATCCAGGCCGACCTTGCCTGGTCGAGCCTGCTTTCCGGCGGTCCGGTGCTGTCCCGACTCGCACTTGGCCACCAGCTCATCGAACTGCATCGCGACAAGCAAGGGCTGATCTGGCTCGGTGGCATTGCATTAAACCACCCAGGCAACCAAAACGATTTTGCCGACTGGCTGGCCCGCCAGGATCGCATCTTGCTCAACCATGCGATACTAACCTGGCAGGACGACACCAGACCAGCGCCAAAGCTGGTCGTGCACGAAGTGAATCTGGATCTAGTCAACCGCCGCTCGCGTCATCATTTTCACCTGTCTGCCACCCCACCGACCCTGCTGGCGCATCCGCTGGACATCAGTGGCGACATCAAAACGCAACGACTGGCCAATCCGGCCAGCTGGCTCGGCACGGTCAGGGTCAACGTCCAGGGCACCGATATCAGCCAATGGTTGCCGTGGGTCACTTTGCCACTCGGCATTAACAAGGGCTATGGCAATGTCGATCTCAGTCTGGCCTTTGCTGACAGCCAGTTCACCAGCGTGACGGCCAGTGTGCTGCTGAGCCAGCTCTCGCTGCAGACTTCGGCCGACAAGCCACGCATCGACCTGCTGTCGCTGTCTGGACTGCTGGAATGGAAGCGTCTGCGCCGCGGCCAGTCCCTGCAGCTGAAACAACTGAGCCTGCGTTCGTCGGACCTGACCTATGTGCCGCCACTGGATTTCTATATCAAACTGGCGCCTGCTGACGGAAAGAACCCGGCCACCGGTGAGCTCACCGCCAGCAACCTGGATTTGCAAACGCTGGCCCATCTCACCGGATACCTGCCGCTCACCACCAGTCAACGTGACTGGTTGGCCCATTACCAGCCAAGAGGTACGCTGCGCAACGTAAAAGCCGACTGGCAAGGCGATTTTCCTCAGCCTGCGCACTATCACCTTGCGGGCCGCTTCAGCGGGCTTGGCCTGCTGTCCGTCGACAACCATCCCGGTTTTTCGGGCATTTCCGGCAGCATTGACGGCTCGGATGTGTCGGGCAATCTGCAGCTGAACAGCCGGCACGCTTCGTTTGACCTGCCGGGCATCCTGTTTGAGCCGCATGTCGGTCTGGATGTCATGACCGCCAGCATCGTGTGGCAGAAATCAGCAGATCTGTACCATTTTCGCCTGTCCCAGGCCAGCATCGCCAACCCGGACCTGAATGGAACCCTGTTTGGCACCTGGATCTGGAAACCAGGCATTCCCGGCACCATCGACCTGAGCGGCATGCTGCTCAACGGCAATGGCGCCGCCACTGCGCATTATCTACCGCTGGCCGTCCAGCAACCTGCCTATGACTGGTTGCGGCAAAACCTGTTATCCGGCAAGGCACGCGATGTCCAGTTCCATCTGGCCGGGGATCTGGCACATTATCCATTCCACAATGACAGCGCCGGGCAACTGGATGTGCGCATCCGGGTCGTTGACGCCAGTTTGCGGCCAACCCCCGACTTTCCGGTCATCGATCACATCGATGGCATGGTGCAGTTCACCGGCACCCGCATGCATATTCACGCCAACAGCGCAAAGCTGTATAGCGCCAGACTGAGCAATGTCAACGCCGATATTGCCAACCTGTTTGGTGGCGATCAGGAAAAATTGCAGATCGATGGCGATGCCAGCGGTAATGCTGATGCATTTGTCCGCTTTGTCAATCACAGCCCGGTCAACAAGGTGCTGGACAACCTCACCGCCAATCTGCAGGCCTCTGGTGAGATGAAACTGCATCTGGGGCTGATCCTGCCATTCCACGACATCAACAAACCGCTGATCAACGGCAAACTGTTCTTTCTCGGCAACCGCACCCTGGCAACCGACAAGCTGCCGGCGATGGACAACATCAGCGGATCGCTGAATTTCACCGAATCCAGTCTGGCGGCCAGCGGCATCACATTGCGCCTGTTCGGCCAGCCAGCACAGCTGGCCTGCCAGACAACGGCCGATGCCACCCTGATCAGCCTGCGCGGCACCCTGCCTGCGACCAGCCTGTCGCAATGGCTGCCGCAATCGCTTGCCAGCCGTTTTTCCGGCACAACCAACTGGTCATCACGCATCCAGCTGGTGCATGGCCAGTTTTCATCCATCGATTTCACCAGCGATCTGCAGGGCATGGCCATCAACCTGCCCGACCCGTTCGGCAAGCCTGCCAGGCAGCACGATGTGCTGCATATGACATCGACACCGGTCAATGGTGGCAACCAGATTGCTGCCAGCTATGACGGCCTGGCCACTGCCCAGCTGCTGACTGTCAGCCACAACGGGCAGACCAGTCTCGACCGTGGCGCCATCAGTCTGGGTGGACAGGCCAGTCTGCCATCTGCAAGCGGCCTGTGGATCAGTGGGCAACTGGCCAGCCTGGACACCGGCAGCTGGCTCGGTCTGGTGGATGGCGGCAGCAAAGGCTTCCAGCAGGCAGATGTCAATCTGACAGTAGGCGATTTCAATCTGCTCGACCACCACTTCAGCCACGTCGGCCTGCATGCCTGGAGCCATGGCAGCCAGTGGCTGACCAGCATCAACGGCAATGGCATCCAGGGTAACATGACCTGGAGTCCGGCCAGCACCAGCCAGCCTCATGGCAACCTGACCGCCCACTTCAGTCATCTGCTACTGACCAGTCCGAGCGCCAGCCCGCCTCCGCCCCCGACCAGACCAGCCAGTCCGCAGGATGTCAGTCACTGGCCTGTGCTGGCAATCCATGTCGATGACCTGCAGCTGGGCCAGCGCACCATGGGGCAGCTGGACATTGCGGCGCATCCCGAGAATGCCGCTGTTGCGTTCGATCATATCCGGCTGGTGCATCCGGACAGCACGCTCGACATGACCGCCATGTGGCAACCCGCTGCCTCACCGCAGACCTCTGCCACAATCCGTCTGCACGTCAACAATCTGGGCAGTTTCATGAACCGGTTCGGTGAACCGGACACCATCCAGCGCGGCGAAGCCGACCTGGATGGCGATGCTGCCTGGGATGGCGCGCCAGTCGATCTGCCGATTTCATCGCTCAATGGCCATTTCAGTCTTTCCGCGCGCAACGGCCAGTTTCTCAAGGCAGACCCTGGCGTTGCGAAACTGCTGGGCGTGCTCAGCCTGCAGGATCTGCCCCATCACATTGCACTGGATTTTCGCGATGTGTTCAGTGCCGGTTTTGCATTCGATGACATTTCTGCAACATTGCAGCTGAATCGCGGCATAATACGCAGTAGTGATTTTGCCATGCAGGGCCCGGCCGCCACTGTCGAGATTCGCGGTACGGTCGACCTGAACAGCCAGACCCAGCTGCTGGAAGCCACCATTCGCCCACACCTGAGCGAAAGCGTAGCTCTGGCCAGCTCCCTGGTGGGCGGACCGGTGGTCGGACTTGGCGTGCTTGCCGTACAGAAGCTGCTGTCCAATCCGCTGGGCCACGTGGTTGAATACACCTATGCGATTGATGGCAGCTGGACAGCGCCGCAGATCAGAAAACTGGATCATGCCAATGAAAAATAAACGCCTGGCCGTCATGGTCGGCCTGTTGTTCATCGCGTCAGCCGGCGCGACCGAAACGACACCCCCTGCAGCACCGGTCAACACTCCGGTGTGCAGCATTGACAACAGTTTCTGGCAAACACCCAGATCCGGTGCTGCCATACTGGCCAACCAGGCATTGCGTCCCTGCGTGAACGCGTTGCTCGAAACCCCGGGTTCGCTGTTGCTGATCACCGCTCCGGACACGGATGATGCTTCCATTCAGGCAAACGAACTGCGCCAGTGGCTGCTTGCGCTGGCACTGCCGGCAAACCGGGTCCGGATCCAGACTGGCTCTGTCAACCCGAATCTACAACTGGAACTACAACATGACTGACTCGACCGCACCCGCCAACAAGAATGACAATGGGAAATTCCGTGTCGCTGCCATCCAGATGGCTTCGGGGCCCAATGTGGCCGCCAACCTTTCCGAAGCCGAACGCCTGATTGCCCTGGCAGCCGGCCAGGGTGCCAAACTGGTTGCCCTGCCGGAATATTTTGCCATCATGGGCATGAAGGACACCGACAAGCTGGCTGTCATGGAAAAGGACGGCAAGGGTCCGATCCAGACATTTCTGGCCGGCCAGGCCCGCCGGCACAACATCTGGCTGGTGGGTGGCTCGATTCCGCTGGCCTGCGACACCCCCGACAAAGTGCGCAACAGCTGCCTGGTGTATGACAATCACGGCAAGCGGGTCGCCCGTTATGACAAGATTCATCTGTTCGGTTTCAACCTGGGTACCGAACACTACCAGGAAGAAAAAACCATCGAGGCTGGCGACCGCATCGTGGTCATTGACAGTCCGTTCGGCAGAATCGGCCTGTCCATCTGCTACGACCTGCGTTTTCCGGAACTGTACCGGGCAATGCAGGGTGTCGACCTCATCGTCATTCCGTCCGCCTTTACCGCCACGACCGGCAAAGCCCACTTTGAAACCCTGGTCCGCGCACGCGCTATCGAAAATCTGGCCTACGTCATCGCACCAGCCCAGGGCGGCTATCACCTGTCCGGTCGTGAAACGCATGGTGACAGCATGATAGTCGATCCGTGGGGAGTGGTCCTTGACCATTTGCCGCGCGGTTCCGGCATCGTTGTCGCTACCATCAATCCGACCTACCAGACCCATCTGCGCACCAGCCTGCCCGCGCTCAAGCACCGCACGCTGGATTGCAGCCGACTGAACTTCTCTCACCGTGACGGATCCTGACATGAACACACAGACCGGCATCCTGACTCCTGGCCATGACACGTTGCTGGAAACGGCCCGCAACACCCTGTTTGTCCCCAATCAGCTTGATATCCGCCAGCTGGACGACATATTTGGCCGTCTGATGGCGCACAAGCTGGATTTTGCCGACCTTTACTTTCAGTACACCCGCTCGGAGAGCTGGAGCCTGGAAGAAGGCCAGGTCAAATCGGCCAGTTTCAACATTGACCAGGGCGTCGGCGTGCGCGCCGTATCTGGCGAAAAAACAGCATTTGCCTATTCGGACGACATCAGCCACCAGGCCCTGCTCGCCGCCAGCCAGGCCACGCGCGCCATCGCCGCAAGTGGCGCCAGCCATCGCCAGCATGTCGTCGCGCACGGCAAGCGGCACAACCTGTACCAACCACTCGATCCCCTGGTTTCGCTGAACGATGCCGACAAGGTCGCCCTTCTGGAACGGCTGGAAAGACTCGCGCGCGCCATGGACCCGCGCATCACCCAGGTGATGGCCAGCCTCAGCGCCGAATACGATGTGGTCTATATCGCCCGTTCCGATGGTCACCATGCTGCAGATGTCAGACCGCTGGTCCGTCTGTCGCTGCAGGTGATTGCCGAACAGGACGGTCGTCGTGAACAGGGCAGCTCGGGCGGCGGCGGCCGCTTTGGCTACGAATACTTCAGCGAAGACCGACTGAGACTTTACGCAGAACAGGCAGTGCACCAGGCACTGGTCAACCTGTCTGCCAGCCCGGCTCCGGCCGGCACCATGACCGTGGTTCTGGGTGCCGGCTGGCCTGGAATCCTGTTGCATGAGGCCATAGGCCATGGCCTGGAAGGCGATTTCAACCGCAAGGGCAGCTCGGCATTCAGCGGCAGGATTGGCGAAAAAGTGGCCGCAACCGGCGTCACGGTGGTGGATGACGGTACACTCAGCCAGCGACGCGGCTCACTCAATGTCGACGACGAAGGCAACCCGACCCAGTGCACCACCTTGATCGAAAACGGCATCCTGAAAGGTTACATGCAGGACAGCCTCAACGCGCGTCTGATGGGTGCCGCGCCAACCGGCAATGCCCGGCGCGAATCGTTCGCCCACATCCCGATGCCACGCATGACCAACACCTACATGCTGAATGGCGACAAGGATCCGCAGGAAATCATCGCCTCGGTGAAAAACGGTTTGTATGCAGTCAATTTTGGCGGTGGTCAAGTCGACATCACCAGCGGCAAGTTCGTTTTTTCGGCCGCCGAAGCCTATCTGATTGAAAACGGCAGGATCGGCCGGCCGGTCAAGGGCGCAACCCTGATCGGCAATGGCCCCGATGTCCTGACCCGTGTTTCCATGATCGGCAATGACATGGCGCTCGATCCCGGCGTGGGAACCTGCGGCAAGGAAGGCCAGAGCGTGCCCGTGGGTGTAGGTCAACCAACCCTGCGTATTGATGGACTCACGGTTGGCGGTACTGCCAACTGATTTTCACCGGAACAAGCTTATGACAGACCACGCTCCGGCGAGCAACGCGGTTCGTACCCGCTTCGCCCCCAGCCCGACCGGCTACCTGCACATTGGTGGTGCCCGCACTGCCCTGTTTTCCTGGGCTTACGCACGCCGTCATCAGGGAACCTTCATTCTGCGCATCGAAGATACCGACCTGGAGAGATCAACCCCGGAATCGGTTCAGGCCATTCTGGACGGCATGTCCTGGCTGGGCCTCCAGCACGATGAAGGTCCGTTCTACCAGATGCAGCGCATGGACCGCTACCGGGAAGTCCTGCAGCAGATGCTGGCCAGCGGAGATGCCTACTATTGTTATGCCAGTCGGGAAGAACTCGAAGCCATGCGGGAAGCGCAACGTGCCGCCGGCGAAAAACCGCGCTATGACGGTCGCTGGCGTCCTGAACCCGGCAAGACCTTGCCGCCGGTTCCGCAAGGGATCGAACCGGTGATCCGCTTCCGCAACCCGACAGATGGCGAGGTCAGCTGGCACGACCTGGTCAAGGGGCCTATTTCGTTTGCCAATGCCGAACTGGATGACCTGATCATCGCCAGATCGGATGGCACGCCGACCTACAATTTCTGCGTGGTGATCGATGACTGGGACATGCGCATCACCCATGTGATCCGTGGCGACGACCACGTCAACAACACACCGCGGCAGATCAACATTCTCCGCGCCCTTGGCGCTCAATTGCCCGCGTATGCGCACGTGCCGATGATCCTCGGCGACGATGGCGAACGCCTGTCCAAGCGGCACGGTGCGGTAAGCGTGCTGCAATACCAGGAAGACGGCTACCTGCCGGAGGCACTGCTCAACTATCTGGCCCGTCTGGGCTGGGCACACGGCGACGCTGAAATATTCAGTCTTGACCAGCTCACCGAATGGTTCGACCTGGCAGCCATCAGCCGTTCACCCGCCCGGTTCAACCCGGAAAAACTGCTCTGGCTCAACCAGCAATACATCAAGGTTGCCGATAATCAGCGACTGGCCGGCCTGATTCGCGAACAGGTAGCCAGCGCAACCGGCCATGCCGTTGACCAGCCGGATCTGGCGCAGGTCGTCGGACTGCTCAAGGAGCGTGCAGCCACCCTGCCCGAACTGGCGGCTGCAGCCGGTCTGTTTTACCGTCAGGCCGATCCGGAACCGGAACAACTGGCTGTCCATCTGGATGACGCAGCCATCCAGGCACTGCGTGTTTTTCGGGAAAAACTGGCGGACATTGACTGGGAACGTGCCGCCATCCATGACCTGATCAAGGCCACGGTGAGCGAATCCGGCCTCAAGATGCCGAAAATTGCCATGCCCTTGCGCCTGATGACCACCGGAACCGCGCATACGCCGGCCATCGATGCCACCCTGCATCTGCTGGGACGGCAGCATGTGCTCGGCCGGCTGGACCGGTATCTTGCAAACGATGCAAATCGCTAACGGAAATGCACCATTCACCCCCGCTTCGGGGTATAATTGAACGTCTTTTGACACTCAATCAACGCAATCAACCTTTCAGGAGATGAACGTGGCTGACAAGCTGTTAATCATGATGGTCAACACCGACCCGAGCAACGGTTCCGAACTGGGTGCTCCTTTCTTCCAGGCAACCGTCGCAGCCGCGATGGAATATGAAGTCGAAGTCATCCTGACCGCACGTTCCGGCGAACTGGCCATCAAGGGCGTGGCAGAAAAACTGTTTGTGCAGGAAGGCTCGCCAAAGAGCGTTTACGAATTCATCAAGGACGCCCACGAAGCCGGCGTCAAGTTCAAGGTTTGCACCCCGACCCTTGAACTGTGGGGCAACGACCTGATCCCCGAAATCGAGGAAACCGTCGGTGGTGCCTACGTCATCCAGCAAGCCATGGATGAAGACGTCGTCACCCTGACCTACTGAGAACAGCGGAGAGACCCTCCCGGATTCCAGTCAAAGAGCGGAGCCCATGCTCCGCTTTTTTGTTGCCAGTCAGGCTGGCAAACTTTTTGCGCCACAAATGAACTTATCGCCACGCGCAATGGTCATTACCAGCAATAACAACATGCTTGCTGCGTGATGTCGGGTGGCAGGCCGTATATATCTCAGGGATGGTTGGGCACGATGGATGATCGTGATATCGATCAGCAACTGGTAGAACAGGTACAGCGAGGCGACAAGCGCGCATTCAACCTGCTGGTTGCAAAATACGAGCGGAGACTGGTCCGTCTGTTATCCAGACTGGTCCGTGATCCGCATGAGGTGCAGGACGTGGCGCAGGAAACATTCATCAAGGCATACCGGGCGTTGCCTACTTTCCGCGGAGAGTCGGCCTTCTACACTTGGCTCTACCGGATAGGTGTGAATACCGCCAAGAATTACCTGATGTCACGTAACCGGCGTGCGCCGACCTCGACTGAATTCGATGCGGACGAAGCCGAAGGCTTTGAAGACGCCAGCGGGTTACAGGAACTCAACACGCCCGAAAATGAACTCATGTCGAGACAGATTGCCGAAGTCGTCAATGACGCCATGGCAGAACTGCCCGAAGAACTGCGCACCGCAATCCAGTTGCGCGAAATCGAGGGACTGAGTTACGAAGACATTGCGGCAACCATGGGATGCCCGATCGGCACTGTCCGGTCACGCATTTTTCGCGCGCGCGAAGCCATCGCAGCGCGACTGCGCCCGCTGCTGGGCACCAATCAGGACAAACGCTGGTAAGGAGCAACATCATGCTTGAGGCTGTACAACAAAAAAGCGCCGGTTCGCTGGCCGAACGCATTTCCTCGGCGATGGACGGAGAACTTTCCGGCCACGAGCTGCAACAGTTCATCGCGCAAGCCCATACCAGCGACACCCTTGAAGACTGGGAAACCTGGCACGTCATTGGCGATGCCATCCGGCGAAACACCATTCGCACCAACCTGGTCAGCCGGGTCGCCGAAAGCCTCGAAGCAGAACCCACCATTCTGGCCCCGCGCCGGCGTCTGCCGGTACCCGCCGGCAAATACCTGATGCCCATTGCCGCATCGGTGGCAGCAGTGGCTGTGGTCAGTCTCAGCGTGCTCCGGCTCGGTCCGGCCCCGGTCAGCCATCTGGCCAGCAATACCCCGGTGCAGACGGTTGCCATGGCCCGTCCGACAGCAGCCCGGAAATCCGCCACCCTGCAGCAGGCAGCCCCCGTTCAGCAGGCCAATTTTGACCAGAGCAGGCTGGCAAGCTATGTGGCTGCGCACCGCGAATACACACCAGGCATCGATTCACCGATCATGGACGCATCCTGGCAGACTTCATCGGAGCCGGCGCAATGAGACGTGTACTTGCCGGCCTGATTCTGGCTGGCCTGATCTCTGCAAGTCCTGCGGATGAAACAACGAACATTGACCCAACCTGGCTGAACCAGGTTGCGGCGGCCGCACGACAGCTCGATTACGAAGGCGTGGTTGTCTACCAGCACGACGACAAGATGCAGATCACCCGCATTGCACACCGGCATGATTCTGCCGGCGACATTGCACGCATGGATACCCTTTCAGGTCCCGACCGCTCATGGCTCAGCGAAAACGGCCACATCCTCTGTTATGTTCCGCAAAAACATGAGGTTAGCCCGGAACACCACCTGCGTCACCCGTTCTTTCCGGGCGTACTGCCGGTCCAGACAGCCAGCCTGACCAACGTCTATACCGTGCAGTCCATCGGGCATGCCCGCATTGCCGACCACGAAGCCACCGGTGTAGCCCTGCTGCCCAAGGATGCCTATCGGTACGGCTACCTGCTCTGGGCAGACACCAGCAGCCATCTCCTGTTGCGCCTGACCCGGCTCAATGCCCGCCAGCATCCGGAAGAACAGTTCTCCTTTACCCAGATCCACATTGGTTCGGCACCGTCACGCGAGAAACTGCACGAAAACTTCATCACCCGACATCCGGTTGCTGCGGTCAGAACCGAAACCCCGATCCACAGCCCCTGGCTGGTACAAAACCTGCCCGCCGGCTACCAGCTGGTCAGCGCTAGCCAGATGGTCATGCCAGGCAAACAGCAGCCGGTGATCCATCTGGTGTATTCAGATGGCCTGTCCACTGCATCCCTGTTTGTCGAACCGGTCAGCAATCCAGACCAGCCACGCCAGAACGGCCTGTTCGGCCAGAACATGATGAACCTGTATACCCGGCCTCTGGGTAATTACCAGATCACCGCGCTTGGCGAAGTGCCTCCCGCCACGCTGATGATGATGGCCGACAGCATCACCAGCACGGAGAAGAAATGATGGAAATCCAGGCCAGCGTCCTCCAGGTCAATCCAGATGGCAGTGCATGGGTCAAATCCACTGCGGAAGGCGGATCCTGCCACAGTTGCGGCAGCGGTTCGGGAAGCTGTGGCAGCGGCAACATCGGCCGCATGTTTGCTCCGAAGCAGGAACAGCGCTACCGGGTGATCGACCAGGTAGGCTGCAAACCTGGAGATGAAGTCATCATCAACATCGCGGACGGCTCGGTGCTGCGCGGTGCCGTGATCGTCTACATGCTGCCCTTGCTGCTGGTTTTTTTCTGCGCGCTGCTTGCACACCGGCTGGCCTCGCCAGCCATGGCCGATACAGCAGCCATTCTTGGCGCTTCCGTCGGTTTCGTGCTGGCATCGCTGGTAGTCGGTATTCTGAACCGGCGCGCCAGTCATGACCCGCGCTTTCAGCCAGCCATTGTGCGCAGGATTCATCATGGTTTTGTCGTTCTGAAGGAAATCCGATCATGAAAAAATGGTTTTACCTGATTGTATTTCTGCTGGCAGTCAATACCAGCGCTTTTGCAGCCACCTATCCTGACTTTACGCAGATTGTCCGCGATCATGGTCCGGCTGTGGTCAATATCACCACCACGGAAATCATGCATGCCAGCAGCATGCAGAATGATCCCCTGCTGGACATGATGCCGCCATTCATGCGTCCGCCGCAATCGGACGGCAACAGCAACATGCCAGTCCACAGTGGTGGTTCCGGCTTCATCATCAGCAATGACGGCTACATCCTGACCAATGCCCATGTGGTGGACGATGCGCAGGAAGTCGATGTCAAACTGACCGACAAACGCGAATTCAGGGCCAAAGTCATCGGCGCCGACAAACGCTCGGACATCGCCCTGCTCAAGATTCCGGCCACCGGCTTGCCGGTTGCGCCCATCGGCAACCCGAAGCAGCTCCAGGTCGGCGAATGGGTACTGGCCATTGGTTCGCCATTCGGTTTTGAAAACTCGGTCACAGCCGGTATCGTCAGCGCCAAGGACCGTTCGCTGCCGGACGACAACTATGTCCCCTTCATCCAGACCGATGCCGCAGTCAACCCTGGCAATTCGGGCGGCCCGCTGTTCAACATGAAAGGTGAAGTGGTCGGTATCAATTCACAGATCTTTTCCCGCTCCGGCGGCTACATGGGTGTGTCGTTTGCCATTCCGATCGACGTGGCGATGCAGGTCGCCAACCAGCTCAAGCAGTATGGCAAGGTGTATCGCGGCAAACTCGGTGTTGTGATCCAGGATGTCAGCGCCCATGCCGCGACAGCCTTTGGCCTGTCACGGGCCACCGGTGCGCTGGTGGCGCAGGTGGATCCGGATGGCCCTGCTGCCCGTGCCGGCATCAAGCCGGGTGACGTGATCCTGAAGTTCAACGGTCAGCCGATCGAACATTCCATCGATCTGCCCAGCATGGTTGCCCAGACCCGCCCCGGCACCCTGGTCCAGCTGGAATTGTGGCGCAATCGCAATTCGATGACCGTTTCAGCCAAACTGGCCGAAATGAGCGACAAGAAATCGCCAAGGTCATTGCCTGCCAGCACCACCGAAAAGGCCGGCCATCCTGACAAACTGGGCCTGGTAGTAGCGGACAACCGTGGCGCGTCCGGCGGCGTCGTGGTGCGCCGCAGCAGCGGATTTGCCGCCCAGACCGGCATCCAGACCGGCGACGTGATTCTGGCCGTGGGTGGCAACAAGGTACGCAACGTTGCCGAATACCGCGCACAGGTCGATGCTGCACTCAAACAGCACTACGTTGCCCTGCTGGTACGCCGCGACAACGAAACCATTTATGTCACTCTCGAAACCGAATAACCACAACTGCGCGAACGGAGACATCAGGCAACCACTCCGTTTGCGCATCTATTTGCGCCCGTATTGTCATCTTTGCCACGATCTGGTCAACCAGCTGGAATCCTGGCCGGAACGGCAGCGTTTCGAACTGGAGCTGATCGACATTGATCAGGATCCCACGCTGGAGGAGCGTTATGGCAGCCTGATTCCGGTACTGACCGACACTGACGACCACGAAATCTGTCACTATTTCCTTGATGCGCCCGCACTTACTGCTTATTTGAGCAAAATCCGCTAGAATGCCGGTTTGCCAGAATCCCTACCTGTGCCGTGACCCAGACTGCTTCAATGCGACATATTCGCAACTTTTCCATTATTGCCCACATTGACCATGGCAAATCCACCCTGGCAGACCGGATCATTCAGTTGTGCGGCGGGTTGTCCGACCGTGAGATGGAAGCCCAGGTACTGGATTCAATGGATCTGGAAAAGGAGCGTGGCATCACCATCAAGGCACAGACTGCCGCCTTGCACTACCGGGCGCGCAACGGTGAAATCTACCAGCTCAATCTGATCGATACCCCTGGCCACGTCGATTTTTCCTATGAAGTCAGTCGTTCGCTGTCGGCCTGCGAAGGCGCCCTGCTGGTGGTGGACGCTTCTCAGGGCGTCGAGGCGCAAACAGTTGCCAACTGCTACACAGCCACCGAACTTGGCGTCGAAGTGGTACCGGTACTCAACAAGATCGATTTGCCGGCTGCCGAACCGGAGCGGGTAATTCAGGAAATCGAAGACATCATCGGCATTGAAGCCACCGATGCGGTACGCGCTTCCGCCAAGACCGGCCTGGGTGTTGACGACATTCTGGAAACCGTGATTGCCCGCATTCCCCCGCCCAAGGGAGATCCGGATGCGCCGCTGAAAGCACTGGTGATCGACTCCTGGTTCGACAATTACGTCGGTGTGGTCATGCTGGTACGGGTGGTCGACGGCACACTGTCGCCCAAACAGAAGATCCGCCTGATGGCAACCGGAGCTGTGCACCTGACCGAACAGGTCGGCAAGTTCACGCCGAAATCGGTGGCAACCGAACAGATTTCTGCGGGTGAAGTCGGCTTCATCATTGCCGGCATCAAGGAACTGAAAGACGCCCGCGTCGGTGATACCGTCACCCTGGACAGCAAGCCGGCAGCCGAACCACTGCCCGGATTCAAGGAAATCAAACCACAGGTGTTTGCCGGCCTCTATCCGGTGGAATCCCACGATTACGACGCCCTGCGCGATGCGCTGGAAAAATTGCGCCTGAACGACGCCTCGCTCCAGTTCGAACCCGAAGTATCGCAGGCACTGGGTTTTGGCTTCCGCTGTGGTTTCCTGGGACTGCTGCACATGGAAATCGTGCAGGAACGCCTGGAACGCGAATATGACATGGATCTCATCACCACGGCTCCCACCGTGGTCTACCAGGTCGTCCTGCGCAATGGCGAAGTGATCGAGATCGAAAACCCCTCCCGCCTGCCGGAACTGTCCAAAATCGAGGAAATCCGCGAACCCATCATCAGCACCACCATTCTGGTTCCGGAAGCCTATCTTGGCAACGTGATGACATTGTGCAACCAGAAACGTGGCGTGCAAACCAACATGCAGTACATGGGCAGGCAGGTCATGCTGAATTACGACATGCCGATGAACGAAGTGGTCATGGATTTCTTTGACCGCCTCAAATCAGCCACCAGAGGTTATGCATCGCTGGATTACGAATTCAAGGAATTCCGTGCTGCCGATCTGGTCAAGCTCGACATTCTGGTCAACAGTGACCGTGTCGATGCCCTGTCATTGATTGTACACCGCGCCACCAGCCAGTACCGCGGACGCGAACTGGCTGCCAAAATGCGCGAACTGATTCCGCGACAGATGTTCGATGTCGCCATTCAGGCAGCCATCGGCGCGCAGATCATTGCACGCGAAAACGTGAAGGCACTGCGCAAGAATGTGCTGGCCAAATGCTACGGCGGCGACATCACCCGCAAACGCAAGCTGCTGGAAAAACAGAAAGCCGGCAAAAAACGCATGAAACAGGTCGGTAATGTGGAAATTCCGCAGGAAGCCTTCCTGGCCATCCTGCAGGTTGGCGACAAATAACTCCGGAGAACAATACCCATGGATTTTGAACTGATCATGTTTGTCGCCCTGCTCGTCACCGGCGCCATCTGGCTGGCAGACATCCTGCTGTTCAAACCGCGGCGAGCCGCCGATGCGCGGGTTCCCTTGCTGGCCGAATATTCGGAAAGCTTCTTTCCGGTGATTCTGGTGGTCTTCCTGCTGCGTTCTTTCCTGTTCGAGCCATTCAAGATTCCATCCGGATCGATGCTGCCCACACTGGTGGTGGGTGATTTCATCCTGGTCAACAAGTTTGACTGGGGTATCCGCCTGCCAGTGATCAACCGTAAGGTGATCGACATTGGTTCACCGCAGCATGGTGATGTAATGGTATTCCGTTATCCAAAGGACCCCAGTTCGGATTTCATCAAACGGGTGGTCGGCCTGCCCGGTGACACTGTTGTCTATCGCCACAAACGGCTGACTATCAATGGCATCCCGCAAAAAGTGATTCCGGATGGCGAGTATACCTATGTCAATGCCGGACTCAACTCCGTCACGGCCGACCAGATGCGCGAACAGCTTGGCAAGCACGACCATGACATTCTCAATCTGCCCGGCATGCCTTCCGTGTTCGTGGAAGAAGTTGACAGTCAATTTCCTTATCGCCAGAATTGCACGTACGATAGCGAAGGTTTCAGCTGCAAGGTGCCCGCCGGCTATTATTTCATGATGGGCGACAACCGTGACAACAGCAACGACAGCCGCTACTGGGGATTCGTACCCGACCGCAATATCGTTGGCAAGGCCGTGCTGATCTGGTGGAATTTCGATGACATGTCGCGCATTGGCAAACTGATCAGGTAAAGGGTCTCATTATGCGAAGCCATCAAGCAGGACTCGGATTGATCAGCCTGATTTTCTGGCTGATGGTTGCTGCGTTTGTCTTCATTACCGTGGCAAAGGTTGTCCCGTCCTATTTTGAGTACTATGCCATCAAACGGGCATTTCAGGACATCGCCTCGGATTCGCAACTCGCCAATGCTTCGCGTGCGGACATCATCACGTCATTTCAGCACCATGCCGAAATCGACAACATCACCAGCATCAAGGGATCAGACATCCAGATCGACCAGCAGGGTGGCCAGTTGCATCTCAGCGCAAGCTATCAGGTGCAGAAACCCGTCATTGGCAATATGGGAATCTATTTCGATTTCAACCCTTCTTCACAACCCTGATCAGCCATCCCATGGCAAACAGCTTTGCTTCACTTGAAAAATCAATTTGTTACGTTTTCAGACAGCCTTCACTGCTGAAACTGGCACTGACTCACCGCAGCTATTCCGCCCAGCACAACGAACGACTCGAATTTCTCGGCGACAGCCTGCTCAATTGCGTGGTTGCCAGTCTGCTGTACCAGCATTTCACCAGTAAGCCGGAAGGCACGTTGTCACGCCTGCGTTCCACCCTGGTCTGCCAGGATACCTTGCACGAAATCGCCTCCCGCCTGGATATCGGCTCATACCTGCTGCTCGGCGAAGGCGAGATCAAAAGTGGCGGCCGGCAACGCCCGTCCATTCTTGCTGATGCACTGGAATCGATATTTGGCGCCATTTTTCAGGACAGCGGATTCGACAGCTGCTACCAGGTGATCAGCCGGTTATTCCAGCCACTGATAGCCGGCATGGATCCGCTCAGCGCCGGCAAGGATGCCAAAACCTTGCTGCAGGAATACCTGCAGGGACGTCGCCTGCCCCTGCCCGAGTACCATCTGGTCAGCACCAGCGGCCAGGCGCATGCACAGATCTTCCACGTCGACTGCCTGATTCCTGCACTGGCAGTCAAAAGTCATGGCACCGGCAACAGCCGGCGTGTCGCCGAACAGGCCGCCGCCCGCATGGCATGGCAGCAGATCGAACAGGAGGCTCGCCACACATGACCGACACAACCGTTTCCGATACCACAGCCACCCCATTCCGCACCGGCTTCATTGCCATCGTCGGACGGCCCAACGTGGGCAAATCCACGCTCACCAACCGGCTGGTCGGCGCCAAGGTCAGCATTACCTCGCGCAAGGCGCAGACCACCCGACACCGCATTCACGGAATTCATACCACGGACGACACCCAGTACATTTTCGTCGACACCCCTGGATTCCAGAAACGCTTCAACAATGCGCTGAACCGGACCATGAACCGGACGGTTGTCGATGCCCTGCATTCGACCGATGTCATTCTGTTCGTGATCGAAGGCACCCATTTTGACACACGCGATGCAGCTGTGCTGGAACTGTTGCCCAAAGACCAGCCGGTGATTCTGGTCATCAACAAAAGCGACCTGGTCACGGATCGCAACAGCCTGCTGCCCGCCATGGCCAGCCTGCAGGAAAAATTTCCTTTCGCAGCCATCGTTCCGGTGTCGGCACGGCACGGCAGACAGCTGGACGACCTGCTGGCGGCCATTCGCAACTTTCTGCCCGAACAGCCTCCGATGTTCGATGCCGACGACATTACCGACAAAAGCGAGCGTTTTCTGGCTGCCGAAATCATTCGCGAAAAAATATTCCGTCTTTCCGGCGAAGAAATCCCCTATTCCACCAGCGTCCTGATCGACAAGTTCGAACAGGAAGGCGAACTGCGGCGCATTTTTGCCACCATTCTGGTTGACCGCGACAATCACAAGGCCATTGTCATCGGCAAGGATGGCGTCCGCCTGCGCGAAATCGGCACCAGCGCGCGCCAGGACATGGAACAGCTGTTTGGCGGCAAGATCTATCTCGAACTCTGGGTCAAGGTCAAAAACGGCTGGGCTGACAACGAGCGCATGCTGAAACAGCTCGGTTACGAATGATGCCTTCCCCGGCCGGACAGCACGCGCGTGGAGCCGTGGCATGACCAGTCGTATCGACGACACACCCGGATTCGTCCTGCACAGTTACCCGTTCCGGGAAACCAGCCTGATCGTCGAAATCTGGACCGAAAGCCATGGCCGGATTCCTCTGGTTGCCCGCGGTGCACGCCGTCCCGGCTCGGCGATGCGCAGCCGGCTGATGCCTTTTCTGCCACTGGCGTTCAGCTGGTCCGGCAAACATGAACTGCGCACCCTGATCCGGGCAGAATGGCTGGGAGGACTGGTGGCACCCCAGGGTCTTGGCCTGCTGTGCGGTTTTTACGTGAATGAACTGATGATCAAGCTGCTGGCGCGCGATGATCCGCATCCCGGACTGTTTCCATGGTATGTCCAGGCGCTGCAGCAACTCGCCACGGCACGTGATGCGACAGAACATGCGATCAGTCTGCGCCGCTTCGAACAGCATCTGCTGACCGAACTCGGCTATGCGCAACCGTTTGATCATGATGCCCTGCACGGTAACCCGATCAGACCCGATCTGAGCTATCATTACCAGTGTGAAGTCGGCGCAGTGCCAGTCGACCGGCAAGCGTCATCCGGCGGTATCCTGCTGTACGGGAAAACCCTCATCGACCTTGCCAGACAGGATTTCAGCGATCCGGTCAGCCTGCAGCAGAGCAAGCTGCTGATGCGGCATATCATCAACCACCATCTGGGCGGACAAACCCTTCATGCCCGTGAACTGCTCAAGGACCTGCAACAGTTATGATTCTGCTTGGTGTCAACATTGATCACGTCGCCACATTGCGACAAGCCCGCAAAACACGCTACCCGAATGTCCTGCAAGCTGCGCTGAGCGCCGAAATGGCAGGCGCAGACGCCATCACACTCCACCTGCGCGAAGACCGCCGCCATATCCAGGATCACGACGTGACCGAAATCGCCGCAGCCATCAGTTGCCGGATGAATCTGGAAATGGCAGTGACCGACGAAATGCTCTCCATCGCCTGCCGCGTTCGTCCGCACGATGTCTGTCTGGTGCCCGAACGCCGCCAGGAACTGACCACCGAAGGCGGGCTCGATGTCGCCGGACAGCAGGCACGCATCCGCGATGCCTGCGCCAGGCTGGCCGATGCCGGCATCCGGGTTTCCCTGTTCATCGATCCAGATCCCGACCAGATCGATGCGGCCAGCGCGTGTGCGGCTCCGGTCATCGAACTGCATACCGGCACCTATGCCGACAGCGATGCGCCGGGCGCTGAACTGGACCGCATTGTCAAAGCCAGCCAGCGCGCCAGCGCACTAGGCTTGCAGGTCAATGCCGGCCACGGTCTGCATTACCACAATGTCCAGGCCATCGCCGGCATTGCGGAAATCCGCGAACTCAACATCGGCCATGCCATTGTCGCGCGCGCCCTGTTTACCGGATGGGAACAGGCTGTGCGCGAAATGAAACAGTGCATGCTGTCTGCCAGGTGAATTCCACCTTGCTGATGCAACAAGGAAACACCGGCTGCGCGAGTGTCTTGTGAATCGTCACAAATCCCGCCTACAATAGAGACCCGATCGTCAGAAGGAGAGCATCATGTCTTGCAACGTTGGCGGAATTGATCGTGTTTTGCGCATCGTCGTAGGTCTTGTCCTGATCGGACTGGCGTTTACCGGCACCATCGGCAAATGGGGCTGGATTGGTGTCGTCCCGCTGCTGACCGGCGCCATTGGCTGGTGTCCGGCCTATCTGCCTTTGGGTGTCAAAACCTGCAAGACCAAATAATTCTTCATCAGCTGCAAGATCAGCCGCGACAATCGGCTGATCAGTATCATCGCCATGCAGGCAACAGCCTGCATGATCCTCTAACCATCATCACGGCATGAACAACATGGACTACCGACATCTTGGCAACAGCAATCTCAAGGTGTCTGCCATCTGTCTTGGCAGCATGACTTGGGGTCAGCAGAACACCGAAACCGAAGCACACGACCAGCTGGCGCTGGCGTCAGAACGCGGCGTCAATTTCATCGATACTGCCGAGCTGTATCCGGTACCGCCGCGGGCAGAAACCTGGACCAGAACCGAAACCATTCTCGGCAACTGGTTGCGTCACCAGCCACGTGAAAAGTGGGTCATTGCGACCAAGGCAGCGGGTCCCCGCCGTTCGCTCAGCTGGATTCGCGGTGGGCCGCCTGCCCTTGACGAACAGAATCTGCGCGCAGCGCTCGAAGGATCCCTGAAACGCCTGCAAACGGATTATGTGGACTTGTACCAGCTGCACTGGCCCGAACGCAATGTCCCCATGTTCGGACAGTATCAGTTTGATCCAGCCCAGGAAACCCAGGCAGTCAGCGTACATGCGCAACTGGAAGCCCTCGCCGGACTGGTCAAGGAAGGCAAGGTGCGCTACGTCGGACTGTCCAATGAAACCGCCTGGGGCGTGATGGAATTTCTGCGTCTGGCGCGTGAATACGACCTGCCGCGCATCGTCTCCATCCAGAATGCCTATAATCTGATCAACCGCACTTTTGAGTTCAGTCTGGCAGAAATCGCCTGGCGCGAGCAGGTCAGCCTGATGGCATATTCCCCGCTTGCCTTTGGCCTGCTGACCGGAAAATACCTGATCAATCCGAAGGCATCCGGAAGAATGACGGAATTTGAAGGCTTTGGTCAGCGCTACGACAAGCCGAATGTGCTGCCAGCGGTGGCCACCTACACCGAACTAGCGCAAAAGTACCATCTGCCACCCGGACGGATGGCGCTGAGTTTTGTCATGCATCGCTGGTTTGTGACCAGCACCATCATCGGTGCCACGTCACGCAAGCAACTGGAAGAAAACTTCAAGGCTTGGGATACGCATCTGACGGATGATTTGATGCGGGAGATCGAGCACACCCATCTGTGCTTCATGAACCCGGCACCCTGAGCAGCTGCCCTGCGCCGGGTTTTCCACCGACTGCTTCGACCACTGCTTCAGGCCGAAGCAAGCACCTCCAGCCAGCGTCGCAGCAATGGCTCACGGAAACGTGGCTCGGGCAGCAATTGCCCGAGCTCCCACTGACTGCAGACACGCAGATGGGAAAACACCACCACGCGGGTGGTCGACACGTTGGTCAGCAACCAGGGACGTCCCGGACTGCCGGCCACAAGTACCTGCCAGTGGCTACGTCCGCCCGGCACCGGCAATGACAGCCAGTCACCCCGGTGAACCGCCGCCACGGCATTGAGCACCACCGGAGAAATGCTGCCAAGATTCTCCTGACCGGATTCAGGCAGACGGCTGCCCACTTCAGTCAGAGTGGCTCCGCGCAGCTTGCGCCACTGTGCGACCACGGCCAGCAGGTTTTCCAGCAGACGGTTGCAGGCATCGTGCGAAGCCTGCCCATTGCTTTCAGTGGCTGTGCCAACCAGCAGGTCCAGCAATCTGAGCAGACGCTCGTCCAGAACATGGCCTTCGTCATCCGCCACCAGCATCATTCGTTCGAGCAGCTGGAACAGACGCAGCGTGGCGGAATCGCGCATAAACAACCCGGCAGGCGCTCGGAAACAGTCAAACTCGACCGAAGGTTTCAACCGCAGCAACAAAGTGGCCAGATGGGAGCCCGCCGCCTCGCCCGAACCAAGATAATCGAACAGTTTTTCCAGGGCAAAAAAACGTGACAGAACGGCGGCATGACACACTGGGTTTTCGATACCTCGTCCCAGCTGTTCCAGCAGCCGCTCGCGCGCCGCCGCATCCAGTCGGGCCGGTGTCAGATCCGCCATGCGCTCGTTCGCCGAATCAGCCAGCAATTGCAGCTGTTCTGTCGAACATGGCACCGGCTGGGTCGCAGGCGGCAACGGTGCGGATTCGTCAGCCAGCAACAGCACGTCACACATGGTTTCGCCCGTGATTTCGACACCCGATTTCAAAGACAATCCGGCCAGCGACTCGATTTTCTGCAAGCCCGAATGATCGGGCGCATTCTTGTTCAGCCAGTTGAACTGCCACAGGTATTGCGTCAGACCGAAATCCTGCACCGCCAGCGCTGCCCGCACGTTTTCCGGCACGCCCATGCCAGCCAGCCAGTCTGGCACGTCCATTTCTTCCTCCAGCCCCGCGTTGCGGGCACGGCCGGACAGAAAATCTTCAATATGGGACAGTTGTCTCAGTTCGGGCAGGGATACTGGTTGCACCACCGGTTCAGCAACCGGTCTGTCTGGCGTGGCAGGTGGACTGACATTGTGCTTCGCAACGGCCTTGCGCCGCACCGGATCGACAAATGCCAGTGTCTTCAGCATGGATTCATACAGACCTTCCAGCCGTTCATTGAGTGCAATGGCAAACAGATCGTAAACCAGAAGCTTGAGCGCCTGAGAAGGCAGGTCCCGGTCAATTGCATCATGCAGCATCCACAGGATGGCATGCGGACTATAGGGGTTGACCAGCTCGAGGCCATTGTCCATCAGCCGGAAATAACGTAGTTCCAGACGAGCCACGATGGCAGCGTGAACCTGTTCCAGACGGTTCACCGCCTGGGTCACGGCCAGCCAGTCATCGAAGGTGTCGTATTCGACCAGCGCCAGTTCAACCGGCTTGCGCTGTTCGCGCTCGCCCAGTCCGGCCTGTGAAACCCGTTGCTCGTAACCAGCCTGCCAGATGGCTTCGATACGCCTGCGTTCGTGCATGAGAATCGGACGCAGCTGCCGCATCATGCGCTGTTCCTGCAGGATTGCCCCCATACCTTCGCTGTCCCGTTCTAGGCGGACGTCGTACAGTTCATAAAAACGCTGAACGACGGACTGCATGACCGTCCCGAAGGCGCTGGAACAATCCTGCAGGGCTTTCTGCCGCTGCGCTTCGGAATAATGGACCTGGATACCATCGACGACGAATTCGCCGAATTCGGTTTCTGCAACCAGCGCTCGCATGGCTGCCTGAGGAAAATCGGTGATCTGGATACCGAGCATGCGTTCGTTGACATGGGCCACACGCCCGGCAATCTGGAGAGTGCCACCTTGCTCGGCAACAAAGCTCAACGTCACAAACTGGTTGGCCAGTGGCAGCATCGGAGCGGTGTCGTCAAACACAAACAGCACGCCACCTGCCGAAAAGTCGCGGATCTGGCCTGGCACTTCCCTGACCAGCTTGCTGCCCAGAACAGCCGGCTGCACCACCTGCATGCGGCTGTACTTGCGCCGCTGCATTTTTTCCTCCATCGAATCCCTCTGCATATCGTTTCATCCGGATTTTGCTGGCACAGGCAGCAGTCTGGCCTGGAAGACAAAGCCGGACTATCCTGGAAATTCAGCAAGCAAACGCCCGATCCGGATGCCTGTCATCGAAATATGTGACGGATGGTGCGACAAAGGTTGTGCGAAACCAGCCGGGCAATGCCCTCAAACCTGCCCGGACAACTGCCGCCACATGAACTCGTGAAAGTGTACCATGCCATCTTCCATTGGTGACTGGTAAGGTCCGGATTCTTCACGCCCCTGCTGGTACAACAGGCGTCGGCCTTCGTGCATGCGACGACAGATTACGTCATCTTCAAGAGCGGTTTCTTCGTAGGCAGCCTGTTCGGCTTCAACCAGCTCGCGCTCGAACAGGGCAATGTCTTCCGGATAATAGAATTCCACCACATTGCGACAGCTTTCCACACCGGTCGGAATGATGCTGCTGACCACCAGAACATGCGGATACCACTCCACCATCACATTCGGGTAATAAGTCAGCCAGATAGCACCCTGCCGGGGGGGCTGACCATCGCGATACTGCAGCAGCCGTTGCTGCCAGTTGGCATACACCTCGCTGCCAGACCGGCTCAGACCTCGTGACACGCCAACCGACTGGACGCTGTACCAGGCACCAAACTCCCAGCGCAGATTGTCACAGGTGACAAAATTGCCCAGACCCGGATGAAACGGCTCGACATGGTAGTCTTCCAGATACACTTCAATGAAGGTCTTCCAGTTGAACGGGTAATTTTCCACCATCACCCGGTCGAGCATATAACCACTGAAATCAAGATCACCCTGGACACCCAGGTTGGCCAGATCGGCCGCAACATCACGCTGGCCGGCAAACAGCAGCCCGTTCCAGCGTTGCAGTGGCGTCTGTTTCAGATTGAGACAGGGCTTGCCGGGAAAATGCGGCGCGCCCATGAGTTCGCCTTGCAGGTCATAAGTCCAGCGATGCAGCGGACAGACAATCTGGCGGGCATTGCCCTTGCCATCAAACATGGTGGCCTGCCGGTGACGGCAGATATTGGACAGCATCTGCACCGATTCCCCGCTTCGCACCAGCATGTCGGCACGTCCCGTCGTTTCGAGAACATGATAATCGCCCGGATTGGGCACCATCAGTTCGTGACCGACATAACCTGGTCCGCTGGCAAACAGAAGTTTCTGTTCCAGCGCGTAAATATCAGGATCAAAGTACCAGGAGAGAGGCAAATGAGGAGAAGTGCGGGACAACTGTGTTGAAACAGCCAGATGAGACATAATTCCGAGTACACCCCGTGCGAAGTGACCAAAAAACGATATTAAACGGCACAACAGCCGCTTAACCCCCTTATAGAAAATGGCAAATGAAATGCCAGGCGATTCTTTGCGATAACGATGCCGGCAAAACCGCATGGCCTGAATGAAAACGTGTGCTTCCTTTATCCAGCGCCACGCCGGGACGTCTTGGGATTATCCCCAATATTGGCATTTCATGCAATTATTCGGTAAGATTTGCTCCTTTGACCGTCCGCAGACAGCAATGAGCGAACCCGCGACACCCCCCACCTTCGAAGCGGCCATGTCCGAACTCGAAGCGATTGTGGCAGCCATGGAATCCGGGCAACTGTCACTGGAAGAATCCCTGAGTGCCTATCAACGTGGTGCGACCCTGCTGCAAACCTGCCAGCAGTTTCTGGACAATGCCCGACAACAGGTCGAACTGCTTGAAAATGGCGTCCTGAAAAACTTCTTCCAGCCGGGCCAATCGCATGCAGACTGAGTTCAATGACTGGATGACCGAGCGCCAGCAGGGCATCGAGCATGCGCTCGACGAATTCCTGCCCGACCCGAAACTGGCTCCCGCCCGCCTGCACGAAGCCATGCGCCATGCTGTTCTGTCGGGTGGCAAGCGTATCCGTCCGCTGCTGGCCTATGCAGCCGGCGAAGTGTTTGGCGCAACAACACAACATGTGACAGTGGCGGCCTGTGCAGTCGAACTGGTTCACGCCTACTCACTGGTCCATGACGACCTGCCCTGCATGGACAACGATGTGCTGCGTCGTGGCAAACCAACCTGCCACGTGGCCTTTGGCGAGGCCACTGCCCTACTGGCGGGCGACAGCCTGCAAACGCTGGCATTTGAACTGCTGACCCATGAAGGTCTGGCCATTCCTGCTGTGGCCCGTCTCGACATGATCCGTCTGCTGAGCCAGGCATCCGGATCGCGCGGCATGGCAGGCGGCCAGGCCATCGATCTGGACAGCACCGGCAAATCGATTGAACTGCCAGAACTCGAGATGATGCACATCCTCAAGACCGGCGCACTGATCAAGGCATCGATACAGCTTGGCGCTCTGTGTGGCAAAGCACCATATCCAGCCGCCACCGAGGCGCTCAACCGCTATGCGCATGCCGTTGGTCTGGCTTTCCAGGTGATTGACGACATCCTGGATGCCACCACCAGCACGCAGGATCTCGGCAAGACCGCCGGCAAGGATGCCGCGCAAAACAAATCGACTTATGTCACCTTGCTTGGCATCCGGCACGCTCGCGAACTGGCCGACGATCTGCACAAGCAGGCTCTGGCCGCCATTGCACCATTGCCCGCCAGCCAGCACCTGGCCGATCTGGCCGATCTGATCATGGACAGAAAATCATGAGCGATCATCCAGACTTGCTGACCAGCATTGATTCGCCGGTTGATCTGCGCAAATTACGCAGGGAAGAACTCCCCATTCTCGCCAATCAAATGCGCGAATTCATGCTGGACAGCATTTCGCGCACGGGCGGGCATTTTTCTTCCAATTTCGGTTCGGTGGAACTGGCGATCGCCATCCATTACATTTTCAACACACCGGATGACCGGGTCATCTGGGACGTCGGCCACCAGAGCTATCCGCACAAGATACTCACCGGCCGGCGAGAAGCCATGACCGGATTGCGTCAGGCAGGTGGCATCGCCGGATTTCCGCGCCGCAGCGAAAGCGAATACGATGCTTTCGGTACCGGACATTCCAGCACATCCATCTCGGCTGCGCTGGGCATGGCAACCGCCGCCCGGCTGTCCGGTCTGGACCGTCGCGCCATTGCCATCATCGGTGATGGCGCCATGACCGCCGGCATGGCCTTTGAAGCACTCAACAATGCCGGCAACATGGATGCCAACCTGCTGGTCATCCTGAATGACAACGACATGTCGATCTCGCCCAATGTCGGCGCACTCAACAATTATCTGGCACGTCTGATGTCGGGCCGCTTTTATGCCGCCGCGCGCAAAGCCAGTGAAAAAGTGCTGGCACATGTGCCACCCGTGCTGGAACTGGCCAAACGCGCCGAAGAGCACGTCAAAGGCATGGTCACGCCGGGCACCCTTTTCGAAGAATTCGGCTTCAACTATATCGGCCCGATCGACGGACACGATCTGGATGTACTGCTCGATACCCTGGGCAACATTCGCCGGCTGGAAGGCCCGCAGTTCCTGCACGTGGTCACACAGAAGGGCAAAGGCTACCGCGCCGCCGAAGAAAACCCCTGCCTGTACCACGGCGTCAGCCGTTTCGACCCCTTACACGGCATTACCGACAAAACCCCTACCCGGCCGACTTACACCCAGGTGTTCAGCGACTGGCTATGCGACATGGCAGACATCGAACCCAGGCTGGTTGGCATTACACCCGCCATGCGCGAGGGTTCTGGCCTGGTGGCATTTTCCCAACGCTATCCTGATCGGTATTTCGATGTCGGCATTGCCGAACAGCATGCGCTGACATTTGCCGGTGGTCTGGCTGCCGACGGCATGAAGCCGGTTGTCGCCATCTATTCGACTTTTCTGCAACGTGCCTACGACCAGCTGATTCACGACATCGCCCTGCAGCAGCTTCCTGTGGTGTTTGCGATCGACCGCGCCGGCCTGGTTGGCGCCGACGGCCCGACCCATGCCGGCAGTTTCGACCTGAGTTACCTGCGCTGCATTCCCAATCTGGTGGTCATGACGCCTTCGGACGAAAACGAATGCCGGCAGATGCTGTATACCGCCACCCGGTCGGGCCTGACCTGCGCAGTGCGGTATCCGCGCGGAACCGGTCCTGGCGCCGTTATCCAGCAGGACATGAACGAGCTCCCGCTCGGTCGCGGGCGCCTGCTTGCCGAAGGCAACCGCATTGCCCTGCTTGCCTTTGGCAGCATGACCGCTCCAGCACTGGCGGCCGCTGGACAACTGGGCGCAACCCTGGCCGACATGCGCTTTGTCAAGCCACTGGATGAACAGCTGGTTCACCAGCTGGCCGAGAGCCACGAACTGCTGGTCACGGTGGAAGAAAACGTCATCATGGGCGGCGCAGGCAGCGCGGTTGCGGAGTGCCTACACGCATCCGGCTCCACGACTCGCCTGCTGCAACTGGGCTTGCCGGATCTGTTCATCGAACATGGTGATCACGGAACTCTGCTGCGCGAATGCGGTCTGGACAGTGACGGCATCGTCCGTCAGGTCCGCCAGGCATTATCCGACTAGTTTAGTCGGATAAAATGCGCTAGAATACCCCTTGGCCTTTCAACAGGAATCCTGACACATGAACCATTGTTGCGACGTCCCCGTCATGCCTGACGTGCAAAGCGATACCGACAGCCGCGAGATCGCCATCGACAAGGTGGGCATCAAATCGATCCGTCATCCGGTGCGCATCGCTGACAAAACGCAGGGCGTGCAGCACACCATCGCCACTTTCAACATGTATGTGTTTCTGCCACACAATTTCAAGGGCACACACATGTCGCGCTTCGTGGAAATCCTCAACAACCACGAACGCGAAATCTCGATCGAAAACTTCGGCGTCATCCTGAAGGAAATGTGCGAACGTCTGGAAGCCGATTCAGGCTACATCGAGATGAATTTCCCCTACTTCATCAACAAGGCGGCCCCGGTATCCGGCGTGCAAAGCCTGATGGATTATGACGTCACATTCATTGGCGCCTACGAACACGGCCAGTACCAGCACACCACCCGTGTGGTCGTGCCAGTGACCAGCCTGTGTCCATGCTCCAAAAAAATCTCCAGCTATGGTGCCCACAACCAACGATCCCACGTCACCATCACCGCCAGAACCAATGATTTCGTCTGGATCGAAGATATCGTCGGCATGGCGGAAAGCCAGGCATCATGCGAACTGTATGGCCTGCTGAAACGTCCGGACGAAAAATACGTGACCGAACGCGCCTACGACAATCCGAAATTTGTCGAGGACATGGTGCGCGATGTGGCAGCCGTACTGCACCGCGATGCGCGCATAGACAGCTACATTGTCGAAAGTGAAAACTTCGAGTCCATTCACAACCACTCTGCCTACGCACTGATCGAACGCGACAAACGCAAAGCCACATAACCATGAAGCCGGTCGCCATCTTTCGCCATCTGCCGCACGAAGGCGCCGGCTATCTGGCCGACCATTTCAGCCGACACGCGATTCCGACCGTCATGATCCGCATTGATGCGGGAGATCCGGTTCCACGCCAGGCCAGCGAATATGCCGGTCTGGTATTCATGGGCGGCTCAATGAGCGTCAACGATCCCCTGCCATGGATATCGCAATCCCTTGCACTGATCCGCCAGGCAGTCAGCCTCCGAATCCCGGTACTTGGCCATTGTCTGGGTGGACAGCTGCTCGCAAGGGCAATGGGCGGACAAGTCACGCGCAACCCGGTCAAGGAAATTGGCTGGGGCATGATCGAACGCTGCGACAGCAACCATATCGGCGATGCCTGGCTCGGCGATATCCGCCAGTTCAACGGATTTCACTGGCATGGCGAAACATTTTCCATACCGCCGGGCGCCGGACTGCTGCTGAAAAGCCACTGGTGCAACCATCAGGCATTTGTGCTCGACGACATTCACCTCGGCCTGCAATGCCACGTTGAAATGACAGCCGAAATGATCCGGAGCTGGTGCCAGGAAGGCGCAGAAGAACTCGCCAGCGCCAATGACAGTCCGGCCGTGCAATCCGCCAGCGACATGCAAAGCGACATGGATGCCCGACTGGCCGAACTTCACCGGATTGCCGACCATCTGTACGACCAGTGGATCAAAGGACTTCGGACATCATGAAAGCCCCCATGCAACCCGAGGCACTGCACGCCCTGATTGGTCGTGAATTCAGCTGGAAAGGTAACCGCTACCAGGCCATCGAAATTCTCAACACGCCATTGCAGATCATCGCGCAACGTCATGAGCCGCACATTCAGACCGACATCCACGGCCGTGCCCGCCGTATCGTGCAGGACATGACTGTCAGCATTCCCGTGCTCACCAGCGACGGCAGCCAGCTGCATCCGGATTTCCTTTTGATCAGCGACTGGAAAGCACGTCCACCCACAGCTTGACGCGAATCCTCAACCCTGTATAATTCTTCAGCTTGATCGGGTCGGTAGCTCAGCCGGTAGAGCAGCGGACTTTTAATCCGTTGGTCCCGGGTTCGAATCCCGGCCGACCCACCAAACCATAAAAACACCATCCCTTGTGGATGGTTTTTTTATGATTGTAGCCCGGATTAAAGTCCCGAAGGATTCGCAGAACAGCACTACTGCGATGGACTGCGGAATGGTAGATCCCGCATGTAATGACAAGCGCATTGTTGGATAGATAGATTCCGCGACTACGCGCGGAATGACGTTGGTAATCGATTCTGCGCGGAGCCACCTTATCGTCATTCTGCGCGGAGCCACCTTATCATCATTCTGCGCGGAGCCACCTTATCGTCATTCTGCGCGAAGCCACCTTATCGTCATTCTGCGCGAAGCCACCTTATCGTCATTCTGCGCGAAGCCACCTTATCGTCATTCTGCGCGAAGCCACCTTATCGTCATTCTGCGCGGAGCCGCCTTATCGTCATTCTGCGCGAAGCCACCTTATCGTCATTCTGCGCGGAGCCACCTTATCGTCATTCTGCGCGGAGCCACCTTATCGTCATTCTGCGCGGAGCCACCTTATCGTCATTCTGCGCGGAGCCACCTTATCGTCATTCTGCGCGAAGCCACCTTATCGTCATTCTGCGCGAAGCCACCTTATCGTCATTCTGCGCGAAGCCACCTTATCGTCATTCTGCGCGGAGCGTAGCGGAGTCGCAGAATCCATACCTCTACAGAAACAACGCAAAAACGCGCAATTCCACCTGCCCCACTATCAAAGCGAAATCATCAATTCCGCTCTCGAACCAGCTTTCCCTACTCTGTGTATCGTGAGACTTGATCACCGCGTCTTTAAAGAAGTTTGAATGCCAGCGCAGCAACGATAGTTGGAGCCAGGGCAGCGACCAGCAATCCCATCGGATTCACGGCGCCATCCTCGAAATAACCGCGCAGGATAGCGATGCCTGCCGGATTTGGCGCATTCGCAATGATGGTTAATCCCCCACCCGTGACTGCCCCGGCAACAAGAGCATACTTGAAACCGTCAGACAATCCTTCCACCAGTGAACCAAGGTAGGTCAATGCCGCGTTGTCAATGAAGGCCGTCAAGATGACCGATCCAGAGAATATCAGCGCACTATTCATACGCATTAATACAGATTGAAGCCACCATTGCTGCTGGTCACCGAGTACTACCAACCCGGCCAGAAAGAAAGCGACAAGCAAACCTTCGCGCAATATCAAGCGTTCCTGGTAGTGTCGATAAGCATGGGCAACGCCAAGAAAAAGGAGGAACAGCCCCATGAACACTGCTGGGTGGTGGACAAATACCACGACACCAACAAGAAATGCCAGATGCACAAGCACCAATGCTCCGGGAACCGGATGTTTACCGCTACCGTCTTCTGGTGACAATTGACTCAATTCATGGCGAAACAGCAACGTTGCACTCAATGCATTCACAATCACTGCGACAACTGCTTTCCAACCAAATAACAATAGCATGGAGGACATGTCCCAGTTCCATTGCCTAGCCACCATCAGAACAGGTGGCGCAGCAAACGGTGTCAGCGTGCCGCCGATAGAGATATTCACAAACAGAACGCCCAGAGTTGCGTACTTCAAACGCGATGAGATATCTCTACCAAAAAAGCTGTCGGCTAAGATCAGTGCGGCCAGCGTCATGGCCGCAGGTTCGGTGATGAAAGAGCCCAACAATGGAACCACGGCCATAACGACCAAGTAAGTTCCCATGCTCCCGGGCAAGTGCAATGCTTGCGCGGTTAAACGAACGCTGGTCATAACAGTCTGCAAAATGGGGCGAGTTCCAGCGATCACCATGATCACGAAGACGAACATCGGTTCGTTAAAGTTGCGTGAGTCAATGTACTCTATTGCCGTTTTCGAGCCATTGGTGGCGAACATGGCTACGACCAGAACCATCGCCCAGAAGCCAAATACAACCTCCGTTTCGCCCAACAAGTGCCACAATCCAGCGTGTGCCGGTCGGGTATGCGCCAGGTGCTCAAAAAACTTGGTAGCAAAGGTATGCAAGATGGCAACAGCAAACAAGACTGCGCCGACCTGCTCGATAGTGGAAGGTGTCACTAGATTTTCCTTGTCGTACAGACTGAGTCACACTCCAATACTCTCGTCTTCCGCTCAGCTTATCAAGCAGGTGGATGTAATGCGTCGATCAGAATTTTCGCTTGTGTTGAGGCGTGCCAAAATTCTGACGTTCAAGGTGACGGAACATGATGCGCCCCTTGCTGAGGTCATAGGGTGACAACTCCAAGGATACCTTGTCACCGGCGATGATGCGGATATGATGCTTGCGCATTTTTCCAGCGGTATAGGCAATCAGTTTGTGTCCGTTTTCCAGTATCACCAGAAAACGTGAATCAGGCAGAACTTCGTTGACCACCCCATTCATTTCCAGCAGTTCTTCTTTGGCCATCCGGCAATCTCCACGCATGAAAATGAAAAAGCCCGGCAAATGCCGGGCTCTTCCGGTAGAAGCTGTCTGCGCACAAGCACAGAACAGCGTCTGAAGGAATGCAAACAATCAAGCGTAACGGATATTGGATGCCTGCAGTCCCTTGGGGCCTGTGGTGACATCGAAAGAAACGCGTTGACCATCTTTCAGGGTTTTGAAACCGCTTTCCTGGATTGCCGAGAAGTGTGCAAAGAGGTCATCGCCACCATTTTCAGGTGTGATGAAACCAAAGCCCTTCGAATCGTTGAACCATTTGACTGTACCTGTTGCCATTTTTGAATCTCCATCAAAACAAAGAATTGGGGATAAAGCTCCCCGGGATACGAAGGTCAAGACGGCAACACGAAGAATGGAAGGAAACCGCAAAGGCGGGAACTGCACCGAACAACTGATAACTGAACTTGAGAATCGCAAACAGAACTATGCGCCCTATTTTGCACAATTGCAACAAATATATTCACATTTTTGCCGATACCGAACGAATCGTGCAGAAATCCACCACATGCCGGATACGCGTGGCCCAGCATGCCGGAGCCACGCCGGTTGACACAGTTAGCGCAACCGCACAAACCACCAGAAAGCCAGCAGACCAAGCAGGCAGACCAGACCTGCGTACCAGCCCCAGTGCAGTGGTTTGTCCGCATAAGGGTCCGACAGGCTGCGTTCGGCGCCTTCCGGCAGGCTGGCCACCTGAGTCAGGGTTGTACCAAACGGAATATTGATGCGTGCACGTGTATTCACCGCCCAACCATTGGCGTCCAGGATCGGACCAAGATTGCGTCCAACCAGTTTGGACCAGGCGATCAGCATCGCCGGACCAGACACCAGCATCATTGCACCGACAGCCACCAGCGGCCATTGCCACCAGGTCAACGCAAACAGTCCAGTCATGACAGAAGCCAGTGCCGTACCGAGCGCGCCCAGCGCAAGCCCGATGGCTGCAAAAATACCCGCAAATTTGCCCACATCAAACGCTGTTGGTGCCGCAGCTGGCTGGCTGGCAGCCTGCGCCGGTTTTCCGGACAGGGATTTCAGCATGGTATCGGCCTGGGCGTCCTTTTTGGCTGCGAATTTCTGGATCTGCTCTGCCACAAATCGCGCCAATCGTTTGTAAGGAGACCAGAACGCCTGCCTCAAACTGATCGGATGATCCACAATACGGGTAATGGTGGCATTCCAGTCACGGCCCTTGCGGTCATAGAATATCCCGTTGCGCCCCACCATCAACTGATCGGCATCCCCTGCCGTCATGGCTGCAGCGATGCTCATTTTTTCAGCGCCGCGCACGCAGTCGCAATAAACCAGATATATGCTGGCGAGGCCGGCAAGACTGGCATGCCGGCCGGCATCACGCACCGAGACGCAAAGATCACAGGCACGACCATCCAGATACAAGGTGCCAATCTGGAACGAAGCCTTGCCATGCCCGGTATAGAAATCGCGAAATGACACAAAATTATTGGCCAGAGGCATCAGGTCACGGACATAATGCGCCAGGCGTTCCAGCTCTTTCACGCCAGGCGCTGCCGATTCAGGGTCTGGTCTGGCAGCCAGCCAGGCGGCATACGGTGCCAGCTTCTGACGGATAACGGCCCAGTCGGTTGCCGAGATGGACTGGCGCTCGCCCAATAACGGCAACACCAACAGATCACGAAAATCCGTCATGCGGGCCACCCAGGCCGGATTGAGTCCGGTGACCAGAGGCAAGTCACCGTCTGGCACAATTTTCGCCAGCGGCAAGGCAGCAATGTCGGCGGCATCGGTCGTAAGCGTTGTCGCAGAAAGTCCTGCCAGAGTGGCCTCTGCGGCATTCAGCAAATCGGTAGCCCGCGTATCGTAAGCAGCCAGTTCACCACGCACGAACCAGTCATCAATCTTGTCGGCCACTGCCAGAAACGCAGCATGGGCCGCCTCTGTGGCATCTCCCAGAGGACTGGCTGCATCCTTTGCCGCCATCCAGTCGGCTTCCGCACGCGCCACCTGGCGGGCCTGGGCCTCGCTGGCGGCTTCCGCCGTAATCAGATCTCCCGCTCCGGTATCGGCCAGCAATGCACGGGCGGCGGCCATGATTGCCGCCCCCTCCTCATCATCGGCACGGATTGCCGATACCGGAACACCGGCAAGCTTTTCTGCCAGAACGGCCGTGCGTGCCAGACGCGATCCGGCCCATTCAACGGCCTGGATCAGTTCACCAGCCCGGATGAAACCATCCGCATCGGTATCCACAAATGACAGGGTCCGTGCATCAAACTCGATACCCTGCACCGGACAGGACAAGGCAACCCACAATTTCTGGTCCAGCTTGCCGATGGCCAGCAGGTCTTCCGCTGTATCCAGACGAACCTGATCGAACCCACCCACCCGAAAAAATCGCCAGACATGCTGTTCGTTGCCGGTCATTACCATTGTCTCCGTTGATGTTTACCAATCCATTTTTCTGGAACAGGGTCTGGAACAGTATTGCATCTGGTTCAAAATCGCACAACCAGCATGCCATGCGAAGAACTGGCTGACTGCCCGGCTGATGCGCCAATCCGCACATTCGATCAACAACGCGCAACAACATCCAGAAACGTCACATCACGACATCAAATCACAAGTCACTTGAAAACAGGGCCATTACCAGATACAATCGACGTCTTTCGTGTTTGCCTGATTGACTTCGGTTGTTCCGGGATCAGATCATTTTCTTGAATCTCCCTCCGACAACTCGACACTCCGGCAGCCTGGATATGGGTTGTTAGCTCAGCTGGTAGAGCAGCGGACTCTTAATCCGTAGGTCCACGGTTCGAACCCGTGACAACCCACCAATATAATCAAGCAATTAGCCCGGTTTCGATAGCCGGGCTTTTTGCTGTTTGGTGGTCATGTAGGGGTGGTGTAGGGTTTGCAGGGGAATGCCCGCTTTTCATAGGCGAAAAAATCCGTTTATCGGATATTTTAAAACCACATCGCGCGCGCGCGCGATGTTTGCATCAAATTCAGTTCTTCTAAGACCGATTTTTCATCCGTTCCAGCCTTGCCCGTGCGGCCACCAGATTGCGCCTCGCCTGCTCCACGGCTTCGGATGCGGCCTGCAAGCTCTTCTCGCGGTTCGCTGATGATATGGCCTTGCCCGCATCCGTCCGCGGGCCTGTAGAGTGATTCCAAGGTTTCCAGCCCCGTATCAGTTCCGCCTGACGTGCTCGTCGTTCTGGTGTCCAGCCGTTTGCCATGCCATTGCCTCCCAAAAGTTCGTTATTCGCAACGATGCGACGTTATCCTGCTCACGATGACGCACAAACCGGCATCCAGCCTGATTTTCACTGTTCACCTTTTTTGCGCAAAATGTTCGGTTTTTTGGACAAACGCTTGCCGCGCATTTGCTCCAGGCTAGCAACCTTCCTCTAAAACGCTTCATCATCAAAATCAGGCTCTTGTGATTGCGCAGCCTGCTTGTCCATCGCCTGACGCTTCCGGGTGACGTGGTAGGAAGTCATCACGGCATAAGCCACCATGTCCACGGCAGGGCGCGTTTCACCGTTCTTGTCGGTCCATACCTTCACCGCCAGCGCACCAGAAAGGCTGATGCTGTCCCCATCATCCAGCGCCAGCAGTGCAGCCCCCACGCTCTCCGAAAAGGTAATCACGTTCACGAAAATGGAATCACCGTCAGTGGTCGGGGTTCGTACCTTTGCTGTGGTGAATGCCTTGCCGCTTTGCCCTGTACGCTTCGCGGCCTTGCCGTAAAGTTTGCCGCCTAACAGTCCGTCAATCATCGCTCTGCCCTTTCGTTGTTCCAGTGAAAAAACTTCATTGCTCCAGGAATGAATTTCCCGCCTGTCACCTGTTCCCGATTCCCGTTCCCGTTTCTCCCGCCCCTATATAGGGGGGGCGGGAAGTTCGGGAAAGACCGGCGCTCCCGTTTCGGGATGTTTCGGGAAGTTCGGGAAATTCACGGCACCCATAACCAGCCTTCCCGATGCTCGATTGTCTTGCTTGCGACAAGTCCGGTAATCGCCTGCCTGGTACGTTCAGGCTTGCGCTTGTCCTCGCATGTCAGGCTTGGTGCAATCGCGGTAATGGCGGCCTCCAGTTCAACGCATGGCCTGCCCCCTGGCGCTCCAGCCTTTCCAAAGTCTTGCGATTTCCTCAGCAGGTCGCCCAAGGCATCCCAAACGATGCGCTGATTTCCTCCCTTTGGGATTTTTCGCTTTGTGGCAATGGCGGCGGCTTCCTCTGGCACCACGGCGCAGGAAGTAATCAGCTCCCCGTCGTCATGCTCGCCTATCTCCACCACCTCCAGCCTGAACGGATGCGCGGCGCTGTCGTTCCCGTCCTTGGATTTGGAAATGCACCACTCGCGGCGGTCGTTATCGCGTTTAACCTCGATTGCTGCATCCAGTGCGGCATACAGGCTCGAATGCCCGCGCAGTCCCTTGGTCGCGTCCTTGCCGGAATGGTGAATCAGCATCACCAATCCGCCTAACTTCGATTGCAGGGCTTTTGCCGCGTCAATCAGTTGCCCCATGTCCTGGGATGAGTTCTCATCGGCTCCCGATGCGGCGCGGTTCAGGGTATCAATCACCAGCAGGCCACCAGCGCCACCGGACGCATTGACAGCCTCGGCCAGTTCTCGCGTGTCGTCAGTGCGCAGGTCCAGGGGTTGCATGATGAATTGCAGCGTGTCCGGTATGTCCTGGTCGTGGTGCAGTTGCCATGCCTTTACCCGCTGGGAAAATCCGGCTTCACCTTCCAGGGCGGCATACACCACGCCAGCCTGATTTACTCGACAGCCAAACCACTCAGCCCCGGCAGCAATCGCGGCGGCAAGGTCCAAGGCCAGGAAGCTCTTTCCGCTGGCGCTCGGTCCATACAGTGCGGCGATTCCCTCGGCAGGCAATACACCGCGCACCATCCAGCGCAACGGCGGCCTGTCCACAATCTCGGCGGCCTTCATCAGCCTGTAACGCATAGGCGGTTTCTTGCTCTGGTCCAGCAGGTCGCGGAGCGCCTCGAATCCCTGTTCCTGCATCAGGTCGTTTGCATCGTAATTGCTCGGCTTGTCCTGTGGCATCTCCACCCATTCCGCCTTGAGCCGCCTTGCGATTTCGGCGGCCTGAATTTCCTTCCCTTTGTCTGGCACCAGCACAAAGCGGCTCGATGGATGTTCACGGCGCAGGGTTTCGGTAACGGTCGCCATGCGTCCAGCCCCAAAGCAAACCACAGCGGCGCATCCTGTAGCGCGATTGCAGGCCCATGCCTGGCCGATTCCCTCCACGATGAAAACCTTGCCTGATTTCGCAATGTCTCCCACTGCGAAAAAGCCATCACCAAACGATGCACCCGGCAGGTTCAATTTCGGGCCAGTGTCCGGCGGAATGAATTGCAGCGTTTGCAGCTTGCCACCATTCCAGCACGGCACCACCAGAAAACCCGCCATACTCTGGCCTTTGATGGTCAGCGGCGGCGCACTCGTTGGATATACGCGCAATCCGTCAGGCATCCCTTGCTTGCGGTTAATGTACGCATCGGCCAGTGTCGCAGGTATGCACTGCTCCCAAACCTCAAAGGCGTTTGCGGCCTCTTTAATGGGCCTATGCGGCGTTTGTTGAATGCGGGCAGGTGATTGCTTCGGCTTCACGTTCTGGCGCTGTCCTGATGCGTTCTGGCGGCCCTTTGCAGGGTCTTGCCATCCGGCATCAGCGGCCATGCTGAAAAGTGTTCCGGCTTTCACTGGTCCATCAGTGAATGAGCGCCAGACTTGGGCGCAGTCACGCTCCCCGGCGAAGTTCGACGCTCCCCGGCTCCAGTCCGTGAAGTCCTCCAGGGAAAGGCCCGCAGACTTCGCGGCCATGCCTGCCCTAACCCATGTTTCGCGGTCGCAACCTGGGTCAATCGACTGCAATGCTGAAAATTCGCGCTCTTTCATTGGCGGCCCCTCGAAGAAAGCCAACGGGCGATTTTCAGACGGTCGCTGTCGGTGAAGTAATACACGCCCCGGCGAATAGGCAGCCCGTCGCGGTCAAGGTCCGGGATTCTGGCGCATGGCACCTCAAGGCCACGGCGGCGAAGTTCAGCAATCAGTTCCGGTCCGTTCGAGCATCCGGCGGCTTTGTCCAAATGTTCCCTTGGCATCGGGCTGCGCTGCAAAGCTTGAATTGCGCGAAGGTGTCGCGGGTTATCTGTTCCGGCAAATTTGCTGCTAGAATTGCTGGTGTTGTTCTCGCGCCTGCTCTCCCCGTCCCCACGGTCAGCAGGCGCAATCATTTTTCACCTCGCAGCAATGCTTCCAGGTCGGCTACCCGCCACGCCAAACGGCCATTGATGCGAATCGGGCGAATGGGTCCATTTTCAAGGCAGGCCCATTTGCGCAGCGTTTGCGGACGGCGGTTGATGAAGGGAGCTGCTTCGGCCGTCGTAAGCGGCCAGCCCTCCCATCTATGACCGGCCGTTGATTTATGCTTCTGCTTTGAGCGGCAGCAGTTCATCCAGCCGACTGTTCGGCCAGGCGGGTAGTTTTTCCAGCGTGTCTTTCATCCAGGC
>JAJZUW010000006.1 GCA_021845925.1 Pseudomonadota bacterium | reverse complement strand
TTATGTCTGACGACCATAGCGTTCTGGTCCCACCCCTTCCCATCCCGAACAGGGCCGTGAAACGGAACAGCGCCGATGATAGTGTGGTTCGCCCATGTGAAAGTAGGTCATCGTCAGACTCCCCCATCAAAAAATCCCCGGCTCCGTACCGGGGATTTTTTTTGCCCCTATCCGGGGCGTTCGCGTTACAGAGCCGGGCTGATCTGCCCGCTGCGTCTGCACTGTGTGGGTCGCAGGCGCAGGGCGACCCGCATGTTTCAATGACGGCGGCGACGGGAAAATACAGCCAGGGTCCCCAGGCCGATCAGCAACAGTGCTCCGTTGGCGGGTTCCGGTACAGCGGAAGCCGTAAACGTGACCAGATTCTGCGAGCTGTGATCGGGAGTGTACAGATACGTCATCTTGTAATTCCCGCTTTTTTTCACTCCGCCAAGTTCATTGAGCCAGGTTTGTGCCTGGCTGTATCCCGTGCTGTCAGATGTGGCGTAGTAAGTCGGGCTCTGGAGTTCGTAACGGCCATTTGTGTTCGTGCTGCCAAACATGATCGCCCATGTTGCCAGCTGAAAGGCCGCAGAATCAGTTTTTGTTTTCAGTCCAGCGTATTGCTCATCCGCCAGCAATTCCAGATTGCTGACACGAGTGTTGCCAAAGGTGCTGGTGAGTACATTCAGTGCTGGATCGATCGTATAGACAACTGAACCGCTGGTTTTCAGCCAGTGGGTAATATCCACGCACCAGGTGTTGAACGTGCCTTTTTTGGAGAAATCAAAACCGGTTTGCGTCGTCTTGAAATTGTCACCGCCAATGCCTGCGCTGATAACCTTGCCTGAAGCCTGTGTTGTTGTGGCAAAGGGACCAGGATTGATGGGATTTGGCGAAATCTTGCCCGAGCCGTAACCGACTGCACCGTAGCCGAAATTGGCTGATTTATTGTATGTCATGGTAATGGTCTGGGACACTGCAGTCTGGCTGGTGACCAGACCAGCCAGCAGGGCTGCCAGAGTGATACTGTGCAAGCGAATTTGAGATGTCATGATTAACTTTTCAGGTTGCTGGTGGAGAATTTGTCATATGGCGTGCATCATCAGTGATCTGGTTGATTCTGACAATAGTACTTTCGGGTCACTTGATAACAGCAGGTAAGGCGGTGATCAAGGTTCAGCCTGATGCAGGCAATGCGATGAGGTGTCTCCGACAGAAAAAACGCCCTCTGGCCGAAGCCGGAGGGCGTTGCATTTCGCTACGCTGAATGAGCGATTCAGAAGCTGTAACCGACACCCAGTTTGACGACTGTATAGTTTGTTGTGCTGCTGGGTTCAAAGGCTCCGTACAACTGGTTGTTTATACTGATGGGATACATACCGCTATATCCGTATTTGAAGCTGGTGTACTGTACGCCAAGGTTCGCATGCCATTGTTGCGTGATGGCGTAGTCCATCGAAGCGCCAAGACGGTATGTGCTTGAATTCTGGAGGGATCCGGCAAATGTGCCAGCAACCGTGATGTCCGATCCATAGTTGTTGCCAACCATGCCATTCAGTGTGATGACCATTTTCTGTGTGGCAGCGTATTGCGCCAGCAGACCGATGCCATACCAGCGGTTGGCATAGACTTCCCCGGCATTGACATCACGCTGCCAGCTGTGATGACCAAGTTCAAAATATGGCGTCAGCATCATGGCGTTGGAGATGGCAAAGCCTTTGCCATAGCGGGCGAAATAATTTTCAAGCTCGGCGCCGTCGGTTCCGGTCAAAGACCCATAGGTGTTGACTGTGTTGTTGGCTGGCTGTCCCACGTAGCTGGTATCGCCATTGCTGTGGTCGTATTGGAGGTAAATGTAATCATTGCCAAACAACCAGTTGCGCATGGTGGACAAGCTGATCTGATATCCGTTGACATTGCCGTTTTCGGTGTCCAGTGTTCCACCCATGGTGCCATAGGCGCCGCCGGTTTCGGTATAGTCGATCTTGGTATTGGTGTAATCGACACGAAACTGGTTGTTTGTGTTCAAAATGGTGTTTGTCGTGCCTTCTGCCGCCAGAACAGGCAGAGAGATCAGCAGGCTGGAGAGTGCGGCGGCCAGACGGATTTTACTTGGCATGCTTTGTTTCCTTTTGTTGTGTTGAATTGGAATGTTGCATTTGCAGCATCATAACAGAGTTCATGCTGTCATGTGTTCGTTTGCGCAAGTTGTTGTATTGAAGCATCATATGTTGCAATGGTCAGGTTGTTCCATCCTGTTGCTGCTTGATGATGGCCAGTGCGCTGGAGACCATTGAGCCGATGCCGGACAGATCGGCAGGAAGAATGAGTGTGTTGCCGGTGCGGGCAACCTGGTTGAATGCGGCAATGTACTGTTCGGCCACGCGCAGATTCACGGCTTGCAGGCTGCCGGGCTCCGCCAGGGCGGAACTGATGGTGCGTAGCGCATCTGCGGTCGCCTGCGCAGTCAGGAGCATCGCCTGCGCCTCGCCTTGCGCACGGTTGATGGCAGCCTGCATTTGTCCTTCCGAATTGCGGATGGCTGCTGTCATCGATCCTTCGGCGAGATTGATTTCTTCCTGGCGCTTGCCTTCCGACTGTGCGATTCTGGCGCGTTTTTCGCGTTCTGCGGTAATCTGGCTCTGCATGGCGCGCAACACATTGTCGGGTGGCGTGATGTCGCGAATTTCGTAGCGCAACACTTTGACACCCCAGTTGGGACTGGCTTCATCCAGTGCGGCAATCACAGCCAGGTTGATGTCGTTGCGCTCTTCCAGCAGGCGATCCAGTTCCCGTTTGCCGCACTCCGAACGCAGGCTGGTTTGTGCCAGCTGGACAACCGCCATCTGGTAGTTGGCAGTGCCATAGCTGGCGCGCATTGGATCGGTGATCTGGTAGAACAGGACGCCATCGATCTGAACCTGGGTGTTGTCTCGCGTGATACACACCTGTGGCGCTACATCGAGTGGTACTTCCTTGAGTTCATGGCGATAGGCAATGCGATCCACAAATGGCAACACAATGTTCAGGCCGGGAGACAGGCTGCCGTAATAGCGCCCCAGTCGTTCCACGACCCACGCATGTTGCTGAGGAACGATTTTCACCGCATTGGCGGCAAAAACAATAGCGACAATCAATGCAAGCAGCAACACAAATTCCATGTTCAGGCTCCGGTGGCAGGACTGTTTTCAATAATCAGGGTGCTGCCTTCAATGTCACGAATGGTGTATCGGTCGGACTGGCTGCTGGCGTGTTCGGCCAGTTGGGCATTCCACTCCGTGCCGCGATAGCGGACGCGTGCATGGGTATCTGACAACCACTGGATGATTTCGACAGGCTGGCCGGTATCAAGACTCTGGCTGATGCGAAGGTTCCCATTTTTGCGCTGTCTGCGCAACAGGGCAATATTGGTTAGTGTGAGTGTGATGGCGACAGCAAACTGTGCCCAGTATGGCCAGTGCTGCCATGCCGTCAGCCCCGTGATGGCAAAGGCAATGCCAATGACCAGCAGGTAGAAAGTACCGGTCAGCATTTCACCGATCATCAGCATGCCAGTGGCAAGAAACCACAGCTGCATGTCTGCCATTGCCGTCCTCCACTTCAATCGAAATAACTGCCCTGCCGGCAGTGAAACCATCTGCTGCACAGCATGAGTGAGGGTCAGGCGGCTGTCAAGTACGGCTGTTGGCAGTGTCTGGAGGAGAAATCCACTGGTATGCAGTCGCGTCGAGACTGCTCTGGCGGCCCAGCAACAGATCGGTGATCAGTTCTGCTGCCGCCGGTGCCATGGTGACGCCATAACGGAAATGACCTGCATTCATGCTCAGGTTCTGTATGGACGGGTGGCGTGAAATGGTAGGAATATTGTCTGGTGATCCGGGTCTGAGTCCGCTCCAGTGCTGAATGACGGGCGATCCGGCCAGTGCTGGCAGCATGCTGGTGGCTTGCGCCAGTAACTGATTGAACGCCGTAGCGGTGGTGGATTTGTCGAAACCGACGTATTCGAGCGTGCTGCCGGCCAGTATGTGACCGTCCCGGCGTGGAATCAGATAGGTGCCCGCACTGAACAGAATTTCGTTCAGCAGGCCGGGCTGATAAAACAGCAGCATCTGGCCGCGAACTGGTTCGATTTTGCGTGATGTGGGTGCAAAAGAGGCTGGCTGGTTGCTCCAGGCACCTGCAGTGATCAGGTAGTGACCAGCCTGATATTGTTCGGTAGCTGACACAGCATGGGTGATTCTGTTCTGATCTGCCACAAGCCGGACATCACCGCTGCCTTCAATGAGTTGAATGCCTCGTTTCAGCACGGCTTCGCGCAGAGTGCGTATAAGTCTCGAATTGCGCGCCTGGGCAATATCCGGCATCAGCAACGTGTTGTTCTGCTGTTCAATCCGATGGATGCTGCCGCAGGCGGTTTGATCCGGCATGGTGACGGTATGGTCGGCTGCCGGCAGGATGCGCATGCCGCAAGGCCAGAACTCCGGGTCGGTTTCGGCATCTTCACGCAAGGCGGCCAGCCATTCACCGTACTGTCTGCCAGAGGCATCACAAAGCTGGTTGACCGGTTCGGTGTAGTGCCACGGTAACAACGGCGACAGAATGCCGCCGCCAGCCCATGATGATTCACGGCCGGTCTGATTGCGTTCGACAATCGTGACGCGCAGGCCTTCCTGTTGCAGGCGGAGTGCGCTCGCCAGTCCCGATATGCCTCCACCCAGAACAAGAATGTCAGGCAGCATGATGCGTGTCAGAGCACAACACTCTGGCCGCGAACGTCGCGACTGTCATCCCCCATCAGCCACAGGTAGGCTGGCATCAGGTCATCTGGCTGGGGCAGGCTTGCGTGATCTTCGCCAGGATGAGTCTTGCGACGCAGACGGGTATTGACCGGCCCGGGTATCAGTGCGTTGAACCTGACATTGGGATGCAGGTTTTCCAGTTCCTGGTTCCAGATTTGCACCGTGGTTTCGATCGCGGCCTTGCTGATGGCGTAGGCGCCCCAGAAGGCAGTTGGTGTATGGCCGTGGCTTTCTCCGGTCATGATGACAGAAGCGGAGGGCGACTGTTTCAGCAGTGGCAGACAGGCCCGGTTGATGGCGGCGGGCGCAGCCACATTGACCCGGAACATGGTCATCCAGTGTTCGATGGTGTGCAGTTCGAGCGGCATGGGTGTCTGTCCGGCAGTTGCGTTGTGCAGGATGCCATCCAGACGCTTCAATTGTAGTCCGATCGATCCGGCCAGACCTTCGAATGCCTTGTCGTCGGCTTTTTCCAGATCAAGCGGGATAATGGCTGCCTGTGGGTGGCCCGCCTGCTCGATTTCATCATAAACGGCTTCCAGTCTGGCGACATTGCGGCCATGAAGAATGACAGTTGCACCATGCGCGGCAAAATGAAGCGCGGCGGCGCGGCCGAGTCCGTCACCTGCGCCGGTAACAAGAATGACACGATCCTTCAGCAGATCCTGGGGAGCCTGATAGTTTTTCATGGTTTGAGTCATGGTTGTCGCAAAAGATGAATTGCGCATTGTACCCCGCTTTGACAGGCGGCTTCCAGCGTGGCGGGATATGGTGACGCAGTGTAGTCGCCGGCAAGATACCAGCCGGGAACAGGTGTGATGTTGTCTGGACGTTGCAATGCTGCGGTGCAGGAAAACGTGGCGCGCTGTTCACAAATCACCCGCACGTGATCCGGCTTCGCCGGCAGGCCGAGATGCTGGTGCAATTCCTGGCTGACCCTGCTGGCAAGCGTGCTGTTGTCGATGGCAGGCGCTGCGCTGATGACGACGGCAACCAGCCCGGGCTGGTCATGGCTTTGACCGCGATCGAAAACCCACTGTGACAGGGTGCCGGTCAATCCGGTCATCATGTGCGGTAGCCGCACCTGTGCCGCGTACTGCAGCCAGACAGTGGCAATGGCCTGCGAACCTAGTGTCTGCAGCTGATTTGCCAGTTCCGGCATGGACAGCTGGCGCGCGAACGTGGCGGCATGCCAGGGGGCCGTTGCGCAGATCACGTGCTCATGGGCACAACCGTTAACCAGAAAGCCATTGTCCTGACGGCTAATATGAGTCACCCGGGTACCCAGCCGGATATCATGGCCTTGTGCTACCAGGTAACGGACTGCCGGTTCCGGAAAAAGGGCGCCAAGATCACAGCCCGGAATGATCAGGTCGCTGTCTGTCTGTTTGCGGGTCAGACTGTCGCGCAGCACATTGAGAAATACCTGGCCGGACGCGATGGTCAGTGGCGTATTGAGCGTCGCCAGACACAGCGGTTCCCACAATTCCCGTTTCAGCCGTTCGGACTGGCTGGTCAACAGTTCATCAACCGTCATGTTGCCTGGGACAGCAAATCCACGTCGTTGCCAGCGCCACATGAACCCGATGGCCTGCCTGCGTTCCTGCCACGACAGTCCTTTTGCGTTGAGCAGTGCCATCAGACTGTGCAATGGGGCTGGCAGTGCCGGAGCCGACAAGGATAATCCGCCGGCGATGTTCAGCTGCAGCCTGGTTCTGTGCCAGGCAGGTTGCGGATTGACGGTCCGGATCAGGTCGAGCGTCTGGTGGTAGGCGCCCAGCAGAATGTGCTGGCCATTGTCGAGCGGTCCGGCGAAACCAGGCAGGTTGACGCTGCGGGCGCGACCACCAGGCTGGCGACCGGCTTCGTAGAGTGTGACAGGAATCGAGTGGCGGGACAGGGTGAGCGCTGCGGACAGTCCGGCCCAGCCAGCTCCGATAATGGCAACGCCTTGCGGCATCAGTCGCGCATCCAGGTTCGCCAGGCCAGCCAAAGTTTGCGCAATGGGGTCAGGCTGATGCGGGCATTGAGAACTTCATACTGGCTGGCGCGGATTTCATCCAGCAGGGTGCGATAGATGGCTGCCATGATCAGACCGGTTTTCTGTTTTTTACGGTCTTCGTCAGGCAGCAGGGAAAGGGCTTCGTCATACAGCTGGCTGGCGCGCTGGTACTGGAATTCCATCAGCCGGGCAAAGGCATCGCTGTGCTGCCCGGTGAGGATGTCGCGTGCCGGTACGCCAAACTGCTGCAATTCGTCGACCGGCAGGTAGATGCGGTTGCGCCGCGCATCTTCGCCCACATCCCGTATGATGTTGGTCAGCTGGAAAGCGATGCCAAGCGTGTTGGCATATTCAAGGGTTTTCGGATTGCTGAAACCGAACAGTCGGGCAGAGATCTCGCCAACCACGCCCGCGACACGGTGACAATACAGTTTGAGGTCTTCATAGTGGTTGTAGCGGGCCAGTTCAAGGTCCATCTGCATGCCGTCAATGATCTCGAGCAATGAAGACTGCGGAATTTGACTGGTTTGGTTGGCCAGAGCCAGACAGACCGGGTGTTCTGGTTTCCCGTCATACATGCGGGCGACTTCCTCACGCCACCAGTCCAGCTTGCGGCGAGCGACGCCGGTGTCCGAGCATTCGTCGACCACGTCATCGACTTCACGGCAGAATGCGTAGAAGGCAGTGATGGCAAGCCGTTGTTGTTCCGGAAGAAACCGGAAACTGTAGTAAAAGCTGGAACCGCTGGCGGCAGCCTTGTTCTGGCAGTACTGGTGCGGATCCATGGCCTATTTCCTGACGATTGCCCGGTAAATCATGATCAGCCAGTCACGCAGCCGGAGTTTTGGCCGATGGCTGAACACGTCACCGTGCTGGTTGTGCAATTGTTCCAGGATGCGTGATCCACCCATGATGATCAGACGCATCTCCAGTCCGGCCCGGCCTGGGAGCTGCAACCCAAGTGGTGCGCCGGCCTGCAGCAGTTTGCGCGCACGCTCGATTTGCACCTGCATGAACGATGACCATGTGCCACTGGCGTCTTCACGCGCGATTTGCGCTTCGCTGATGCGGAAACGCTGCAGTTCGTCCTGTGGCAGGTAAATCCGGTCCTTGCGATAGTCAATGGCAACATCCTGCAGGAAGTTGATGAGCTGCAGGGCTGAACAGATGGCATCCGAACAGGCCAGACTTCGTTCGTCGGTGACCTTGTACAGTGCCAGCATCAGCCGGCCGACTGGATTGGCCGATTTGCGACAATAGGTCATGACTTCGGCAAAGTTGGCGTAACGTGTCTTGGTGACGTCCTGGGAAAACGCATCCAGCAGATCGTGGAAAGGCTGCAGAGGCAGGTCATGCGCTTTGACAACCTCGGCCAGCAGGATGAAAAGCGGCTTTTCGGACGGTTGTCCGGCTGCCAGGCGGGCCAGTTCGGTCCGGTAGTCGTCCAGTGCGGCGAGCCGTTCGGCTGGCGTGGCATTGCCTTCATCGGCGATATCGTCGGCCGAACGGGCAAACCAGTAGATGGCTCGGGTGGCGTGACGAAGCCGGCGCGGCATCAGCAGGGATGCAACCGGAAAATTTTCGTAATGATCAGGAGCGGGTGCTTTCACGCGGTCAGGGAAAATATGGGGGCGCAGGTATTATATATCACCGTCAGGCCGCATTGCTTCTTCAACAGGCTGTTAGCCCGAAATGGCCATATGCGGTTTTGCTGATATGCGTCACAATGCACCATACAGTTGAATCATGAGATGGAGAAAACAATGCAAAACGTGATGCGCTCGCTGATGGTGGCAAGCTCCATGGCTGTCCTGTTGTTTTCTTCGGTGACAGAAGCACAGCCTCAACCAGTATCGCCGTCCTGGACTTACATTTCGCAAACCAGCAGCCCGATCACCATTTCCTGGATCAATGGCGGAAAAACTGGCACCAGCCAGGTGGCTTATTCACCTGTTGCCGAAGGCATCTGGTCTTATGATGGCAATCTGGGCAGCCAGAATTCTGCCGTCATCATGCAGGACATGCAGAACCAGTTCGGCCTGTCTTCCACTGCGCTGAGCCCGGTTGTTCTGTGTGGCAATGCGGCCAGTTGCATCAGTGGCGGCAATGGCACGTCTACCGCAGCCACCTGGTCTACCGGCAAAAATTTTGATTATCTTGCCGTGCATTACGGTCAGGGCGAGCTGTTTTTTCACTTCGCAAAACCGGTTGACACGTTCTCCATTCAGGGATTGCACAACGGATTGAGCAATCTGTATGCATACAGCAGCACCACTTCGGCAGTTGCCGAACCGGCACCGCTGGCCATGCTTATGGTTGGACTGATCGGGCTGGTCTGGCGTCAGCGCCGCAACAAACTCTGAAAACTCCGGTTTTCCCTGTCCGGAACCCGCCTGCAGGCATGCCAAAGGCGGGTTTTCTGTTTCTGCCTGTCCGGTATAAAGGTTGCCATCTGGTGTCCGGTGTTGGCAAAATGCCGGTTTCTTGCCAAGGCAATGGCATTGCTGCTGCCGAAAACATACAATGACACCTTGCAACATGCGAAAGTGGCGGAATTGGTAGACGCACTGGATTTAGGTTCCAGCGCCGCAAGGCGTGCAGGTTCGATTCCTGTCTTTCGCACCAGATGCTTGTCATGGTGTCGTCCCACCTCTCACCACCTGAAATCAGTGTCTGTCACGACCGGATCTGGTCATGGAACTTACCAAAGTGGCTGCCGGAATGACCATCGTTGCGCCTGCATGGGATGAGTGGTCATGTCATCGCGGCTCGACAGTGTGACGCGCAATGTGCATTGACATGGTCATGACGCCTGAAAAAATGGTTGCCGATGGTCCGATATGGTGAAATTCCCGCAAAAAACAGGTGATGTGTTGTGGCTGACCGCCATTCTGATCATTTTTGGCCTGTTGTTTTTCTGGGTGTTATCAACTCCGGAAATCGGGCGTTATCCGCTGGATGATGCGTATATCGTTGATCACTCGGTAGCGAGCATTGCAACGGGTCATGAAAACCGGTTTCCCGGATCTGCTCCCTGGCTCGGTATCACCAGTCCGGTTTTTACCGGGCTGCTGTTGTTGCTAAGTTCGGTTGTGACAATTCCCGTCGGCCATGCGGTACTCACTATTCTCTCCGCCATGCTGTTTATCGCAGGTATGTATGTGTATGGGCGCCAGAATTCAGTTCATCCGCTATTTGTCAGTCTGTTCCTGGCAACGGTTGTCTTTAGCGGAAAGGTTTTTTATCAGTTATTGAATGGCATTGAAACATCACTGGCCATGGCCAGTATTGTCTGGAGTTTTTTCTTTTTTGAGTTTGCAGCAGAAAAACGGGTCGGGTATGTCCTGATCGGGACCTTGTATTTTATCCGCCCCGAGCTCGGCGTGTTGAGCGCCATTTTTGCCGCCCAGCTATTTGTCACTAAACCTCGGGCATGGCTTCGCAAGCTGACCCTCATTTTTTCGACGATGTTCTTGCTGGCCTTGGTGCAGTACATGGTGTCCGGGCAACTATTGCCGAACACGATGAATGCGAAGGTTTATTTCTTTGCCGAGGGTTGTCGGTCTGCCGCATTCAAATCCGGTTTCGTGCTTGATGCGATATTCCGGTTTCTCAACGGGACCGGATTGGTATCGGCAGGGTTTGCGTTATTGATTTTTGCCCGCAGCAGGGCTGCCATTGCCATTTTTGCTAGTGTTTTTGTTTGCGTTTTCTATTTGAGATTCCCCGGCGCGCTGTATCACAATTCTTTCCGTTATCTTTCAGTATTCATCCCGTTCTGCTGGATGGGATGGATGGCTGGTCTGGCGAATGCATCGTATCTGATCAGGTGGTTTAGCGTTGCGCTGGCGTTAATCGCAACGCTTCTGACGCTGCCTGACATGCTGCAAACGATTTCTGCATATCAGGAAAAAACGGCATCCCGCTTTGAAGAAAATCATTCCGTGGTGGACTGGGTGCGGACCCATCTGCCGCCGGATGCCATTGTACTGATACATGATGCCGGGCTGATCTCAACCGTTGGCACCCAGCCACTGATTGACCTTGTGGGCCTGAAATCCCCATCATCGACCATCATCAACAAACGGATTCTGTACAAGGAATGCAGGCGTGATCCTGCCGCGATCAGCGATATCGCCTTGCAGGGAAACGCGTCCTATCTCGTCGTTAATCGTAACTGGGACCGGATATTCAAATTGACCTCTGCACTGAAGGCTGAAGGATGGACTGTTCGGCGGGCCGATGTGGAACGGAGGAAAAGTTATTATGAGGTGTTTCATATCACACCACCGGTAAAGTCAACGCCGTCGCCGGTTGTTTCCTTCCATCACGCTCAACCGGTCCGCTGAGCACGAAATCCGGGCGAAGGCCACCGTGTACCAAGCTGGTTTTCAGGATGTCGGGTTGCCTGGCCGCCGCGGGCAAGCAGGCTTTGCTGTCAGGCCACGCCGGTCCGGCAAGCCAGCCGGTTAAGTGACCGGGTGCCTCCGGTGCATTTCAAGATTTGGATTGGCATGGTATGCTCCATCTTTGGCAGTCGCGATAGCGAGTCGGGGTACTTTTGCCCCTTTTTTCCAGTTTTGTCTGAAGACACAATCTGTTTTGAAATCCAAGGATCCAGTTATGCAATCCCCCCAAGTTGAGACCCTGGGCCCGCTCGAGCGGCGTATCAGTCTGTCGGTGCAATTGCCGGCAATCGAGGCGGAAGTGGCCGGCCGGCTGCGTGAAATTGCCCGTACGGCTCGTATGGATGGCTTCCGCAAGGGCAAGGTGCCGATGTCGGTGATCGGCAAACAGTATGGTGGCGAGGTCCGCCAGGAAGTGCTCGGCCGCAGTCTTGAACAGGCATTTGCAACCAGCGTGTCGCAATTGGGCTTGCGGGTGGCCGGTTTTCCCCGTATCGAGGCTGCTGGTGGCGAGCCGGTGAATGGCGCACTGGAATTTTATGCGGTATTTGATGTCTACCCGGAAGTGACTCTGGGCGACCTGTCAACGGTTGAGGTAACCCGCCCTGTCGTACCGGTGACCGATGCAGAAGTGGACCGTACGCTGGATATTCTGGCCCGTCAACGGACGGTATGGACCGAGGCTGCGCGTCCGGCCGCCCTTGGCGACCGCGTGCGTGCCGATTTTGCCGGTACCATCGACGGACAGGCTTTTGCCGGTGGCGAAGGCAAGGATATCCAGGTTGAACTTGGCGCAGGACGTACGCTAAAAGAATTTGAAACCGGATTCATTGGCCTGTCGGCCGGCGGGACGGCAACCGTGGAAGTGAATTTTCCGGCAGACTACCACGGCAAGGAAGTGGCCGGGAAAACAGCCCTGTTCACACTCACCGTGCACGAAGTGTCCGAGCCGGTCGTACCGGCGATTGACGAAGTGTTTGCCAGTTCGCTCGGGATCGAGGGTGGTGATGTAGCCGGACTGCGCGCCGAAATCCGCGGCAATCTGGAGCGCGAAGTCAAACAGCGGATTCGTGCCAGGGTCAAGGAACAGGTGATGGACGGTCTCCTTGCCTGCACCAGCATCGATCTGCCGAAGTCGATGGTGCAGGCCGAAGTGGAGGGTCTGATGGCGCAAATGCGCCGTGATCTCCAGGAACGCGGCATGAAATCGGATGATGCCAGCCTGCCGGTGCAGATGCTTGAAAAACAGGCAGAACGCCGGGTTGCGCTGGGACTGATACTGTCGGACATTGTGCAGAAGCAAAAAATCTCGGCCCAGCCGGAGCAGGTGAGCGCCATGATTGATGAGCTGGCGCAAAATTATGAAGACCCGCAGGAACTGGTGAACTGGTATCGCAGTTCGCCCGAACGCATGCAGGAAATCCAGTCTCTGGCTGTCGAAGACAATGCCGTGGAGTGGATTCTGGGCCAGGTCAAGGTGACTGACCGGGATACCACGTTTGAAGAACTCATGGGAAGGAGCAAGTGATGCAGGACTGGAATCCGCAGGCGCTGGGGCTTGTCCCCATGGTGGTCGAACAGAGTGGCCGCGGTGAGCGGGCATATGACATCTATTCGCGCCTGCTGAAGGAACGTGTGGTGTTCATCGTGGGGCCGATCAATGAACAGTCGGCCAATCTGGTGGTTGCGCAGTTGCTGTTCCTGGAATCGGAAAATCCTGACAAGGACATCCACCTGTACATCAACTCGCCGGGTGGTTCGGTGTCGGCGGGGCTTTCCATTTACGACACCATGCAGTTCATCAAGCCGGATGTCAGCACGCTTTGCATGGGGCAGGCCGCCAGCATGGGCGCATTCCTGCTGACGGCGGGCGCCAGTGGCAAACGGTTTGCCCTGCCTAACTCGCGCATCATGATTCACCAGCCCCTGGGTGGTTTTCAGGGCCAGGCGTCCGATATTGCCATTCATGCCAAGGAAATTCTATACTTGCGTGAAAGACTCAACAGCATGATGGCATTGCATACCGGGCAAAGCATGGCTACTCTTGAAAAAGACACCGATCGTGACAATTTCATGAGTGCAGAGGAGGCCAGAAGTTATGGCCTGATTGACAAGGTTCTGACCAGCCGGACTGACGCGTCGGCCTGATTATCCGCCTGGTTGGCGTTGATGGAGGTTATGTGATGTCGGACAACAAATCCAGCGGAGAAAAACTGCTGCATTGCTCGTTCTGCGGGAAGAGCCAGCATGAAGTCCGCAAGCTGATTGCCGGCCCGTCCGTGTTCATTTGCGACGAATGTGTCGATCTGTGCACCGATATCATCCGCGAAGAAATTCAGCAGGACAAACTCGGCAAGAATGACAAGTCGTCCTTGCCAACCCCCCACCAGATCCGTGAAATCCTGAACGATTACGTCATCGGTCAGGATCGCGCCAAGCGTATCCTGTCGGTGGCCGTGTACAACCACTACAAGCGGTTGCGTCATGGAGGTGGCAAGAATGAAGTGGAACTGGCCAAGAGCAACATCCTGCTGATCGGCCCGACCGGTTCGGGCAAGACCTTGCTTGCCCAGACGCTGGCCAGGTTGCTGGACGTGCCATTTGTCATGGCGGATGCCACCACGCTGACCGAGGCTGGTTATGTGGGCGAGGACGTCGAAAACATTATCCAGAAGCTGTTGCAGAAATGCGATTACGATGTCGAAAAAGCCAAGAATGGCATTGTCTACATCGATGAAATCGACAAGATTTCGCGCAAGTCCGACAATCCTTCCATTACCCGGGACGTGTCTGGCGAGGGCGTTCAGCAGGCTCTGCTCAAGCTGATCGAAGGCACAACGGCTTCGATCCCGCCACAGGGCGGACGCAAGCATCCGAACCAGGAATTTGTCCAGGTTGACACCACCAATATCCTGTTCATTTGCGGTGGTGCCTTTGCAGGTCTGGAAAAAGTCATCCGCAACCGTACCGAAAAGGGTGGCATCGGTTTTGGCGCGGAAGTGCGCAGCAAGGAAGACAGCAAGGATTCGGCTGCGCTGTTGCAGGACGTCGAGCCGGAAGATCTGATCAAGTTTGGCCTGATTCCCGAACTGATTGGCCGTCTGCCCGTGATTGCCACGCTCGAAGAGCTGGATGAGGCTGCGCTGATGACGATCCTGACCGAACCGAAGAACGCGCTGACCAAACAATATGCACGTTTGTTTGACATGGAAGGCGTCGAACTCGAATTCCGCGAGGATGCCCTCAAGGCCATCGCATCGCGAGCGCTGGCACGCAAAACGGGCGCGCGCGGGTTGCGTTCGATCATTGAACATGTCCTGCTGGATACCATGTTCGACCTGCCATCTCTGCAGAATGTGAGCAAGGTGGTTGTGGACGAACAGGTGGTGCGTAACGAGACCCAGCCACTTCTGATTTACGCTGATCAGGAAAAACTGGCGTCCTGATTGATCTGGAAATTGCCATAACCACGTCATTAACGGATCAATCGTCCGTTGTTGACGTGGTTGTGACGATAATTTTCACTCCCGTCTCTTGAAATCCGGCGGGTCGTCTGTATATGTGTACCTGTGTGCTGTCTGCTGTTGGGGTGGCGCTTGCCTGAATACATGTTTTGATAAGGTCTACACATCATGTCTACTTTGACACATTCCGACGCCCTGACTCTTCCATTGCTGCCATTGCGCGATGTCGTTGTGTTTCCGCACATGGTGATCCCGCTGTTTGTCGGTCGGGCGAAATCCATTCGCGCGCTGGAAATTGCCATGGAGTCTGGCAAGAATATCCTGCTTGCCGCACAGAAATCGGCTTCCAAGGACGATCCCGCTCCGGAAGACCTCTACCGGATTGGCAGTGTTGCCACCATTCTGCAGATGCTCAAGCTGCCTGACGGCACCGTCAAGGTGCTGGTCGAAGGTACTCAGCGCGCGCAGGTCATCGAATATGCCGACGCTGGCAGCCATTTTGTCGGAACTGTCGATCTGGTGGCCGAAGATCACAGCATCGACGACAAGGAATCCGAAGCATCGCGTCGTGCGCTGATCAGCCAGTTTGACCAGTATGTCAAGCTGAACAAGAAGATTCCACCGGAAATCCTGACCTCGCTGGTCGGCATTGATGAAGCCGGTCGCCTGGCCGATACGGTTGCTGCGCATCTACCGCTCAAACTGGAACAGAAACAGTCGATTCTGGAAATGTTCCCGGTGCAGGAACGCATGGAACACCTGATGACCCTGCTGGAAGGCGAAATCGATATCCTGCAGGTCGAAAAGCGTATCCGCGGCCGTGTGAAGCGGCAGATGGAAAAGAGTCAGCGCGACTACTATCTCAACGAACAGGTCAAGGCCATCCAGAAGGAACTGGGCGATGGCGAAGACGGCGTGGAGATGGAAGAACTCGAAAAGCGCATCAAGGCTGCGCACATGAGCAAGGAAGCTGAAGCCAAGGCCGAAGCCGAGCTGAAAAAATTGCGCCTCATGTCGCCCATGTCTGCCGAAGCCACCGTGGTGCGCAGCTATATCGAAGCGCTGCTTGCTCTGCCATGGCGCAAACGCACCCGAATCAGCCGTGATCTGGCTCGGGCCCAGACCATTCTGGATGAAGACCACTACGGTCTGGACAAGGTCAAGGAACGCATTATCGAATACCTTGCCGTTCAGCAGCGTGTGGACAAGCTCAAGGGCCCCATTCTCTGTCTCGTCGGACCTCCCGGCGTGGGCAAGACTTCGCTTGGCCAGTCGATTGCCAAGGCAACCAACCGCAAGTTTGTGCGGATGGCGTTGGGTGGCGTGCGCGACGAATCGGAGATTCGTGGGCACCGCCGGACCTATATCGGCTCCATGCCGGGCAAGATTCTGCAGAGCATGAGCAAGGTTGGTGTGCGCAATCCTCTGTTTTTGCTGGATGAAGTTGACAAGATGGGGCAGGATTTCCGCGGAGATCCGTCATCGGCCCTGCTTGAAGTGCTGGATCCGGAACAGAATCACACATTTTCGGATCACTATGTCGAAGTCGATTTCGACCTGTCCGATGTCATGTTTGTGGCCACTGCCAATACCCTGGACATCCCGGCGCCGCTGATGGACCGCATGGAAGTCATCCGTCTGTCCGGTTATACCGAGGACGAAAAGGTCAGTATTGCCCAGCGTTATCTGGTGCCGAAGCAGATGACTGCCAACGGACTCAAGACTGAGGAATGCAGCATCACGGAAAGTGCGTTGCGTGACATCGTGCGCTATTACACCCGTGAAGCCGGTGTTCGCAATCTGGACCGTGATGTGGCCAAAATCTGTCGCAAGGCGGTGACCGAGTTGCTGACCAAGCCCGGAAAAACACGCAAGATCGTGGTGACTTCGCGCAACCTGGACAAATTCCTTGGCGTGCGTCGTTTCAACTATGGCGTTGCGGAAAAATACAACCAGGTCGGACAGGTCACTGGCCTGGCATGGACCGAGGTGGGGGGCGAACTGCTGACCATTGAAGGCGTCCTGATGCCCGGCAAGGGCAACATGACCACCACCGGCCAGCTGGGCGACGTGATGCAGGAATCCATCAAGGCCGCCATGTCCGTGGTGCGCAGTCGTTCACGTCAGCTGGGGATTTCCGAGGATTTTTACCAGAAGCACGACATCCATATCCACCTGCCGGAGGGCGCCACGCCCAAGGACGGCCCCAGTGCCGGTATCGGTATCTGTACGGCGCTGGTTTCCATCCTGACGGGGATTCCGGTTCGTGCCGATGTGGCCATGACCGGTGAAATTACCCTGCGTGGCGAGGTGCTGCCTATTGGCGGATTGAAGGAAAAACTGCTGGCTGCGCATCGTGGCGGGATCAAGACGGTACTGATTCCAGAAGAGAATGTGCGCGATCTGGTTGAAATTCCGGATACCATCAAGAACAAGCTGGAAATTTTGCCGGTGAAGTGGATCGATCAGGTCCTGAAAACGGTGCTTGAACGTCAGCCGGAACCGTTGCCTGATGACGCCGCGTCTATGACCGAAGTCATCCAGACGGCTGCCGTGCCTGACGAAACCGCTGCCACCAAGCACTGAAGCCACGAAATTTCGTTGAAACCCTGAGAATATGCTTGAACTGGAATCACAGTGCAGGTACAGTGTCCGGCAGGCGTAACCTGCCGGATACGGCGGGTTGTCCGGTATCAAGCCTGTGCCGGTGCCCAGGATTTCCGGCAGCCGTGCCGGGTGCGTCTGTAAACTCAATAAAGGGGAAACAAGTGAACAAGTCGGAATTGATTGATGTGATTGCTGAAGCCGCGGACGTCTCCAAGGCAACCGCTGGTCGTGTACTGGATGCCGCTGTTGATGCAGTCTCGGCAGCCATGAAAAAAGGTGACACGGTTACGCTGGTTGGTTTTGGTTCCTTTTATGTCGGCGAACGCGCTGAACGTGAAGGACGCAACCCGCAAACCGGAAAGTCCATCAAGATCAAGGCAGCCAAGGTGCCGAAATTCCGTGCTGGCAAATCTCTCAAGGATGCGGTAAACTGACGCGCTTTACCGGGTGCTTAGCTCAGTTGGTAGAGCGTCGCCCTTACAAGGCGAATGTCGGGGGTTCGAACCCCTCAGCACCCACCAGTCAGTAGCGCATTGCGCCGGAGTGGTAGTTCAGTTGGTCAGAATACCGGCCTGTCACGCCGGGGGTCGCGGGTTCGAGCCCCGTCCACTCCGCCAGACACATCCGGCTGGTCCCATGTGGGGCTGGCCGGCAAGCACACCACCGGGTGTGCTTTTTTTATGGCTTCTTCAGCGTGTCTCGGGCTGGTTTCCGTTCGCAGCACTCTGGTTGCCACTGCATGAAGCCATGCTTCGGTTATAATTCCGACCTCATGCCTGGCAGGTTGCCGGGCGTTCGGATTTCAGAAAGAGAATGTCATGCTGGAATGGATGCGTGAGCGGAATCAGGGCTGGATGGCAAAAATCATTCTGACACTGGTCACGGTGCCTTTTGCCCTGTTCGGAATCAATTCCTATATCAACCACAGTTCGGGTGGTGATGTGGTGGCGACTGTCGATCACGACAAGATCCGGTTGCCGGAATTCGAGCATGCCCTCAAGATGCAGCAGCAACAGCTGCAAGCCAGTCTGGGAGTTGCGGCATCCGGTTTGCTCGATGATCCGCGCATGCGCATGGATGTCCTGCAATCCCTGATCCGGCAGCACGCCATGCTTGCGCAGGCGCACGATCTGGGCATGGTGGTGAGCGATCGTCAGCTGGCAACCTTTATCGGTGCGATTCCTGCATTCCAGAAAGATGGCAAGTTTGATCTGGAAACCTACCGGATGATGTTGCGTCAGCAGGGGCTGTCCATTCCGGAATTCGAACAGATGGCGCGAGACGATCTGCTGATCCAGGATCTGCGGGCTGCGTTTGCCGATGCCCAGCAGATTCCGTCCGCTTCTGTCGATGGTTTTCTGCAGGCCTACACCCAGCAACGCCAGATCAGCACGTTGACACTGGCACTGAAAGATCAGCCGGCGGCGACAGCCCCTGATGAATCGCGCATTGAAGCCTACTACAAGGCACATCAGGCTGATTTTACGGTTCCGGAACGGGCAAAATTCCAGTATCTGGTGTTGTCGCAAGATGCCCTTGCCGCCAAAATTCCAGTCAGCGACAGCGCCATCCAGGATTATTACAACCAGAACCAGGCGCATGCCGCCAGACCCGAAACACGCGATGCCAGGCATATCCTGATTCCGGTGACCCCGAAGGATGATGCGGCACATCATGCGGCTGCCCTGAAGCTGGCGCAGGATATCGAGACACAGCTGAAAGCCCATCCTGACCGTTTTGCTGCCCTGGCCAGGCAGTATTCCGGCGATCCCGGCTCGGCTTCGCAGGGCGGCGAACTCGGCTGGTTCCAGCGCGATGCGATGGTCAAGCCATTTGCCGACGCAGTGTTCAGCATGAAGGTCAATGAAATTTCGCCACCTGTGTTGAGCGATTTTGGCTATCACATCATCCAGCTGACCGGTATTCGTCCGGCCACAACTCCCGATCTGGCCAGCGTGCGCAGTGATATCGTGGCCACCCTGCAAAAGCAGGCAGCGGGCAAACAGTATGCCAATGAAGCAGAACGGTTCAGCAACCAGGTGTTCGAGCAGTCTGCTGACCTGACGCCAACGGCCAGTGCGCTCGGGCTGACAGTGCAGACATCCGGCTGGATGACGCGGAGCGGTGGCGACACACCGTTGCTTGCGCAAAACGACAAAATGTTGCAGGCCTTGTTCAGTGCTGATGTCATCAAACAGCATCACAACACGCCAGCGATCGAAGTGCAGCCGAATGTCCTGGTGTCTGCACATCTGTTGCAACTGGAACCTGCACGGTTACAGCCGCTGGCAGAGGTGCGCAGTCGTATTGTGCAAACGCTGGAAGCGAATGACGAGAAATCTGCGCTGGCTGCTCGTGGCGCTGCCATTCTGGCCGCGCTGCGGCAGGGCAAGGAGCCGGCAGGGCTCGCCTGGTCTTCATTCCAGTGGGTGACGCGCAACCATGCGAACGATGTGCCGCCCGACCTTGTCACGCCGCTGTTTGCTGCTGATGAACATCGTCTGCCGGCCTATTTCGGTGAAACCGATACCGCCGGCAATTACCACCTGGTGCGGTTGACCGCGGTTCAGCCCGGTCCAAAGCCGGACGAGGCCAAGGTTAAGGAAATGACTGCCCAGCTTGCACGGATGCAAAGCCAGCAGGTGTTTGACGACTACCTGGCTTCCATTCTGGCCGGCATGAAGATCACGATCAACCAGAAGTTGCTGCAGGCACACTGATGGTTTTTGAACAGCACCGTGTCATTGTTCACGATGCTGTTCTGTGATCGTTGTTTGCCAGGCAGCTGAAGCAGACAGAACCACGGGCTGCCGGATGGCAGCTTGTGGTTGGGTGTGTGGAATTATTCTTCCACGACGCCCATGGTGGTGTTGAATCCAGCGTCCACATACGTGATTTCACCGGTGATACCGCTGGCGAGGTCAGACAACAGGAACGCTGCCGTGTTGCCGACTTCTTCGATGGTGACATTGCGCCGCAGCGGTGCATTTTTTTCCACATGATTCAGGATGCGGTTGAATCCGCTGATGCCGCTGGCTGCCAGAGTCTTGATCGGGCCTGCCGAAATGCCGTTGACGCGGACGCCACGTGGCCCGAGGCTTTGCGCCATGTAATAGACGCTCGATTCCAGGCTGGCTTTGGCCAGCCCCATGACGTTGTAGTGAGGCACCGACCGCACGGCACCCAGATAGGACAGCGTGAGCAATGAGCCATTGCGGCCTTCCATCATCGGCCAGGCTGCCTTGGCCAGTGCGGCGAAGCTGTAGGCGCTGATGTCGTGGGCAATGCGGAAGTATTCGCGGTTGACCGAGTCGAGGAATTCGCCAGACAAGGCTACTTTGGGGACGAAGGCTACGGCATGCACGATGCTGTCGAGTTTGTCCCAATGTTGTGCCAGCCCGGCAAACAGCGCATCGATTTCTTCGTCGCTGGATACATCGCAGGGCAGAACGATATCGCTGCCGAAATCCCGGGCCAGCTCCCTGACCCGATCAGCAATCTTTTCGCCCTGATAGCTGAATGCCAGCTCGGCACCTTCGCGGCGACAGGCTTCAGCAATGCCATAGGCAATCGAACGGTCGCTGATCAGGCCGGTGATGAGAATGCGTTTGTCCTGCAGAAATCCCATTGTTCAGTCCTCGCAAATAAACCCTGCCATTATACTGGCCTCTGGCCGGTTTCGTGACCTTTGGTCGGGAAAATCTGCAATTTGGCTGCAATCCCTGTCTCGGGTAAACTGATGGCATGAAGTCGCTTGTGCTGATTTTCCTGTTGTCGATGCTGGCCGGTTGTACACCAGGCCGGATGAATGATCCCTATCCGGACAGCGAGCGAGGCAGCAATACCCTGTATCTTGGCTTTGTCGCGCGGCCTTCTCATCTCGATCCGGCCCAGTCGTACAGCGATGATGCCTATGAAATTCTGGAACAGATCGTTGTACCTCCGCTGCAGTACTCATACCTGAAGCGGCCATACATCCTGGAGCCAGACCTGCTCGACCGGATGCCGCTGGTTACCCGGCTGGATGCCACCGGCAAGCCATTGCCGGCAGCTGCGCCGTCGGCGCAAGTCGCCGAAACCGTTTATGAGCTGCATGTGCGGCCGGGAACGTTTTACCAGCCGCATCCGGCGTTTGTACGCCGCGCAGATGGCCGCCTGCGTTATACACCGATGACCGCGGAAGACTGGTCGCATGTCAGACGCTGGCAGGATTTTCGTCACACGGCAACCCGGGAGGTCGTGGCAGCCGATCTGGCCCATGAAATCCGTCGGCTGGCATCGCCTCAGGTCAATTCGCCGGTCCTGCAACTGATGGGCGAGCACATCATCGGCCTGCAGGCACTTGCCGACCGGTTGCAGCATGACGCCGGTCGCGTGGGTCAGAACCAGTATCTGGATCTTGATCGCTATCCGCTGCCTGGTGTGGAAGTTGTCGACCGTTACACGTTGCGAATCCGGTTGAAAGGCGTGTATCCACAGTTTCGCTACTGGCTGGCCATGCCGTTTTTTGCGCCGGTTCCTGCTGAAGTGGATGCTTTTTATCACCAGCCTGGCATGCAGTCGCACAATTTCAGCCTGGACTGGCATCCGGTAGGCAGCGGTCCTTACATGCTGACGCTGATGGAACCGAACCGCAGAATCGAACTGACGCGCAATCCCTTGTTTCATGGTGAACGATATCCGACGGAAGGCGAACCGGGTGACCGGTCGGCTGGATTGCTGGCAGAAGCCGGGCGGCCATTGCCGTTGATCGATCGCGTGGTGTTCAGTCGGGAAAAGGAGGTGATTCCCTACTGGAACAAGTTCCTGCAGGGATATTACGACCTGTCGGCGATCAGTTCGGACAACTTTGATGAAGCCGTGCGCATCAATGCGGCAGGTCAGGCCGAGGTGGCGCCTGCCATGCGCCGCCGTGGCATCCGGCTGGTCAAGGCGGTGTTGCCGACAATCCAGTATGTCGGTTTCAACATGCTTGATCCTGTGGTGGGTGGATCGAGCGAACGCTCGCGCAAATTGCGCCAGGCCATTGCGATTGCAGTCAATTACGAGGATTTTATCGCCATTTTCCTTAACGGACGCGGTCAGATTGCACAGGATCCTTTGCCACCCGGCATTTTCGGTCATCAGGAAGGCGTGCAGGGGGTCGATCCGGTGGTGTATCAGGTGCGCAATGGCCATGTGGTACGCCGGCCCATCAGTGCCGCCCTGCAGCTGATGCGGGAAGCGGGTTATTCCGACGGGCGTGATGTGCAAACCGGTCGTCCGTTGGTATTGTATTATGACAATACCTTTACCGGACCGAATGCCAAGGCCTACGTGGACTGGATGGTACAGCAACTGGCCAGGATTCATGTCCAGCTGGTGCCGCGCAGCATGGATTTCAATCACTTTCAGGACAATCTCCAGCATGGCAACGTGCAGATGTTTGTGGCTGGCTGGAACGCGGATTACCCGGATCCGGAAAATTTCTTTGCGCTGTTCTATGGTCCGAACGGCAAGGTGGCGAGCAATGGCGAAAACGACACCAATTATCGCAATCCGCAATTCGACGCGTTGTTCGAACAGATGAAGTACATGGACGACACGCCGGAACGCGCGCGCATCATCGCGCAGATGAATGCCATCCTGCAGCAGGATGTGCCATGGCTGTTCGGCTTTTATCCGCTGGAGTATGAACTGGAACAACCGTGGGTTGGGCCACGCAAGATAAGCACAATGAACCGCGGCACCATCAAATACCTGTCTCTGGATATCGCCATGCGCGAACGGTTGCGCGAACAAGACAATCGTCCCGTGCTGTGGCCGCTGGCGTGGCTGGCCGGGTTGCTGGCGCTCCTGCTGCTGGTCCACCTGTTGCGTCATCTGCGTCGCACAAACCGCAAGTCAAGCTGGGATGACGCATGATCAATTATCTTGTGCGTCGGTTGCTGTATGCTGTGCCAATCTTGATTGGAGTCAATCTGCTGACATTCTGGCTGTTTTTCATGGTCAACACGCCGGATGATATCGCCCGCATGCATTTGGGTCGCCAGCACCAGAAACATGTCAGCATGGCTGCCATCCAGCAGTGGAAGATCGCGCACGGTTACGATCTGCCGATATTTTACAATCCGTCACGGAACGGCATCGGCCATTTGACAGATACGCTGTTTGCTGAAAAATCCCTGGCCATGTTTGCGATGGATTTTGGTGCTGCCGATGACGGTAGCGACATCGCCACCGAAATCCGCACCCGCATGGGGCCCAGTCTGATGATCGCGGTTCCGGCATTCCTGCTTGGTTTATGGACAAATCTGTCGCTCGCGCTGATGATGGTCTGGTTCCGGACCAGTTGGCAGGATCGACTTGGTGTGGCTGCGGCCACCATGCTGATGTCGATTTCCAGTCTGTTTTTTATCATTGGTGGCCAGTATCTGTTTGCCAGGGAATGGTGCTGGGTGCCGGTATCCGGTTTCGAGCCGGGGCTGGATGGCTGGCGGTTTGTCCTGTTGCCGGTGCTGGTGAGTGTGCTGGCAGGCATCGGTCGTGGCAGTCGCTGGTACCGCAGCGTGTTTCTGGAAGAGATCGGCAAGGATTATGTGCGTACGGCGCGCAGCAAGGGGCTGTCGGAAGCCAGGATTCTGTTTGTGCATGTCCTGCGCAACGGGTTGATTCCGGTGCTGACAACCACCGTGGCGGTCATCCCGCTGCTGTTCATGGGCAGCTTGCTGACGGAATCGTTTTTTGGCATTCCTGGCCTGGGTGCGTACGTGGTTGAGGCGCTGCAGGGCGAGGATTTTGCCGTGGTGCGATCGATGGTGTTCATTGGATCCCTGCTGTATGTGCTGGGACTGATACTGACGGACATTGCCTACAGTGTTGCCGATCCGCGCGTGAGGCTGTCATGATGGGCTGGCAACCGGTCGTGTTGTGGAGCGATGCAGCCTTCTGGCTGATTCTGGGCCTGACGGGCATGCTGATCTGGCGCACGCGCGCCAGTGCGCGTGATGCCTGGGGACGGCTGTTTTCCATGCCGGCGGGCGCTGCGGCCACGGTTGTGCTGTTGGCCTTTCTGGCAGTGGCCATGCTGGATTCGATGCATTTTCATGCCCGTCTGCCAGGGGTGCCGGTTCGTTATGATGTGACGGTCAGAAGTGTACTGGATGTCATTTTGCAGCCGTTGGTCGCGGTGCCCGAAAAAACCTATTCGGCACCGTTGGCCTCCCGGTTGTTTACCCGGATACAGACCACCGATGCCCATGGACTGCCGGTACGTGAATTTGCCATGCTGAACATTGTGAGGTTGCATCCGGCGCGGCCGGATCTGCCGGTCCGGGCAGCCTTGCGCAGCGTATTGACCGGCATGATGGTGTTTCTGGCAGGATGGTGGCTGTTCGGACGGACGGGCAAGCAACCTGTGTCGGCGCTGTTTGCGATGCTGGCGGCAACTGCCGTACTGGTGAGCGCGGTTGTTTTCTGTGTCCAGGTGGTCGGCCACCTGCATGTGCTCGGCACCGACAAGGTTGGCCAGGATGTGCTGTATGAAGCGTTGAAAAGCATACGTACCGATTTGCTGTTCGGTCTGCTCGCGACATTGCTGACCTTGCCGCTTGGTGTGGCGTTTGGCATGACCTCTGGCTATTTTGGCGGCTGGCTGGATGACCTGATCCAGTATGTGTATACCGTCATGAATTCGATACCCGACATTCTGCTGATTGCGGCAGTCGTGCTGTTGATGCAGGGGTATATCGAAACCCATGCCGCCCGGTTCGATACGGCGGCCGCACGCGCCGATATCCGTCTGCTGCTGTTATGCCTGATCCTCGGTGTCACCAGCTGGACCGGTCTGTGCCGGGTCCTGCGTGCGGAAACCCTCAAGCTGCGAGAACTGGATTATGTTCATGCAGCGCGTGCATTTGGTGTGTCGCATGCACGGGTGCTGATTCGTCATATCCTGCCCAACCTGGGCCATCTGATCCTGATTACCCTGGTGATGGATTTTTCCGGCCTGGTACTCACCGAAGCCGTACTGACCTATCTTGGCCTTGGCGTGGATGCCAGCATGGCCAGCTGGGGAAACATGATCAATGCTGCCGAGCTCGAACTGGCGCGTGATCCGGTTGTCTGGTGGCCACTGGCCGGGGCGTTCTGCCTGATGTTTGCGCTGGTCCTGTCAGCCAATATTTTTGCCGACAGCGTGCAGATTGCGTTTGATCCACTGGGGCGGCGCGCATGAGTCCGACCTTGCTCGAACTGGATCGTCTGACGGTGCAACTGGCCGGCGTACCAGTGGTCCAGGAAATCAGTTTTGATATTCGCGCCGGCGAAACTTTCGCCCTGCTTGGTGAATCCGGTTCTGGCAAATCCATGACAGCGCTGGCAATCATGGGTTTGTTGCCAGCCTTGGTCGATGCGGTATCAGGTGATATCCGGTTGCAGGGAAAATCCCTGATGCATCTGGACAGCGATGTCTGGCGCAGTTTGCGCGGCGGGCACATGGGCATGGTGTTCCAGGAGCCGATGACCAGCCTCAATCCGGTGATGACGGTAGGTAGCCAGATCGAGGAAGGTTTGCGTCTGCATCGTGGCATGCGGCGCGTTCAATCCCGGCAGGCGGCCGCTGAACTGCTGGAGCAGGTGGGTGTCCCGGATGCCTGGCGTCGGCTGGACGAGTTTCCGTTCCAGCTTTCCGGAGGGCTCAAACAGCGAATGATGATTGCCCTCAGCCTGAGCGGGAATCCGCAATTGCTGATCGCAGATGAGCCAACGACGGCCCTGGATGTGACGGTGCAGGCGCAAGTGCTGGCATTGTTGCGCGAAGAACAGCGTCGGCGCGATATGGGCATGTTGCTGATCACCCATGATCTGGGGGTGGCATGGTCGATGGCGACCCGTGCGGGAATTCTCTATGCCGGCCGGATGGTGGAAGAGGCATCGCGCGACGATCTGTTCGTCAGACCTGCTCACCCGTATACCCGTAAACTGCTGGCTGCGCTTCCGCAACCCGGCCGGCAGCGTCTGGTCGGCATTCCTGGCAGCGTGCTGCCGGCAGGACAGCCAGGCTGTCCGTTTGCTGGGCGCTGCGAACTGGTGATGCCTCGATGTCATGCAGAAATGCCCGACTGGACCGTTCTGGCCGATGGGCATCGCGTTCGCTGCCATGCTGTCGGGATGTCGGAAAAATGGCAGGTTGCACAGACCATGACGCCTGCGGTGGTGGGCGATGTTCTGGTGGAGGTCCGTGATGTTCGGGTTCATTTCCCGTTGCGCAAGCAACGCTTCTGGCAGTCGGACCGGTTGCTGAAAGCGGTGGATGGCGTCGATCTGACGTTGCATGCCGGAGAAGCCGTGGCGCTGGTGGGTGAATCCGGTTGTGGCAAAACGACTCTGGCCAGGGTCGTGGCCGGTTTGCAGACGGTGACTGCCGGAGAGGTTGTCTGGGCGCAACCTTTTTCCGGGGCGCACAAAAACCTGCGCCGGGCACAAATGGTGTTTCAGGATCCGTTTTCGTCGCTGGACCCGCGCATGCGGATCGATCAGCTGATCAGTGAAGGTATGCAGGCACTTGACGTGGATGCGCAGACTGGCGTGCGCGAACCCAGACTGCAGGCGTTGATGCAGCAGGTCGGGTTGTCGCCGGAATCCCTGTCGCGGTATCCGCACCAGTTTTCGGGCGGACAGCGGCAACGGATTGCGATTGCCCGCGCCCTGGCGGTCAGACCTGCCTTGCTGGTGTGCGATGAACCAACCAGCGCGCTGGATGTGTCGGTGCAGGCGCAGATTGTGAATCTGCTGGCCGATATCCAGCGTGACGCTGGCGTGGGCCTACTGTTTGTCACCCACAACCTGCCGCTGGCCGCTTATTTGGCTCAACGTGTGCTGGTGATGTATCTTGGCCGGATCGTGGAATCCGGCCCCGTCGATCTGATTGCGGCGCGGCCTGCCCACCCTTACACCCGGGCACTACTGGATGCAGTCCCCGAAATCGGCAAACCGGCAGGCACTCCGGTGACCGGTGAGGCGGCTTCGGCCGTTGATCCGCCGACCGGTTGCCATTTTCACCCCCGTTGCAACATGGCCAAACCGGTTTGCCGGTCGGATGCGCCGGTTTTGCGGGATCCGGGAGATGGTCGTCAGGTGCGCTGTCATTTCCCGTTGTCATTCACACCAGCCGACCAGTCAGTGGACATTCATCCTGTCAACCGCTGAGCGTGGTGTTTCGCCGGATGGTGAAGATGGGAAGCGGGACGCCTGGAGCCCCTGCCAGCCCGGGTGGACGAATGGTCTCTGGCCGGATGGTCCGGCAGCCGGATCGTGTTTCCTGCCCGCATGGCAACATGCGGATTCAGGTGGCGCAGTTCCTGTTCGCTGACATGATAACGTCTGGCAATCAGATTCCACCGGTCGCCATGGCGGATGACGGCGTGGCGGACATGATGGGTTTCGTTTCTGGCTGGCTGGTTGTCCGGTTCTTGCGCAGGCACTGTGGCACGTCCGCCACTGTCGGCGATCTGGCTGGCAGAATCGGGATGTCTGGCCGGCACCATCAACGTTTCGTTGTGGGCAAACCGACCTTTGCGGTTGAGTTTGACATGGTTGTCATTTTTGAGGGTCTGAACGCTGACATGGCAGCGTCTGGCGACCGTGGCCAGCGTTTCGCCACCATGAGCAGCACAGCCTTGCCAGCTGACCAGTGGCGCATGGTAATGACTCAGGTTGGTGGTAAACGTGTCGGCATGGTCAATCGGCAGCACCAGTTCAAGTGGCGAATCCGAACGGATGACCGGACGGGAATAGGCCGGGTTCAGTGACAGGAAGTCATGCACTGGCATGCCAGCCAGATGGGCAGCCAGGCTCACATCCATCGGTTTGTCGACTGTGATGGTGGTGAAATAGGCCTGGTTCGGAATGTCCTGCAGGTGGATGCCGGTGGCTGCCGGATCACTGACCAGTTCCCTGACAGCCATCAGCTTGGGCACATATTCACGGGTTTGCGGAGGCAGGTCCAGACTGTTGTAATCGGTTGGCAACCCCCGTTTCTGGTTGCGCTGGATTGCCCGCTGCACACATCCTTCGCCGCAGTTGTATGCAGCCAGCGCAAGATCCCAGCTACCGAACTGCCGGTGCAGCCGGGTGAGGTAGTCCAGGGCAGCGTTGGTTGCGGCGATGATATCGCGACGTCCGTCATACCAGCTGTTTTCGTGCAGGCCAAAATTCTTGCCGGTGGACGGCAGGAACTGCCAGATGCCTGATGCGTGACTGGTTGAAAATGCCATTGGATTGTAGGCGCTTTCCACCATGGGCAACAGGGCGATTTCCGATGGCATGCCCCGTTTTTCGACCTCACCCAGAATGTGGTACAGGTAGCGTTTGCTGCGTTCGACCATCCGGTCGACGTATTGCGGACGTTGCGAGTACCACATCAGCTGGCTGGTCACGCGCGGATCGTTCTGGTCGTCTTTCAGGGCAAACCCGTTGCGTATGCGTGTCCACAGATTTTTTGGTGGTGCAGCAGGCGTCTGGCTGGTGGCTGGAAGAACCGGTTGTCCGCTTGATGTCGCCAGCACCGCTGCTGTGCGGCTTGCCGGACCGACGGGCTGTGCTGGTGTCACGCCTGCTGTCGTCGGTGCTGTGCCCGATTGGGATGGTGGGGCTGCGTCAGCTGCGGTGATATCGGACAGGCTGAATGTGCCAGGACTGCTGACAGCAGGTGTCGGCGTACACGCAGCGCGTACCAGCGGGGTACACGATTGACAGGATGGCTGTGGACAACTGGCGGCCAGACCTGGGGATTCCAGGTCAGAGATTGTCGCTGCCGGCATGGCGTCTTCAGCCAGTGCCTGCAGCCATGGCATTGCCAGCAATGCCATGCATACGATGATCAATCGCATGGGTGCTTACCTCCGGCTATCAGGTTGGCGAATATGGGTTGGACACGGTTCCATTCTGCCTTGCAGGACGAACCCTGCCTCGCCGGGTGCCTGCGGGCAAATCCCGGCCAGTGTTTCCCATCAGCGAAACTCGTTTTTCATGGCGCGCAGAATGGTAAAGACCTCGGTGTCGGTCAGGTCCGTCCGTCCGCTCGCCTGACTGGCCCGCCGGACGAGCGCGGGCTGATTGCAGCGCAGAAAAGGATTGGTTGCCAGCTCGGCAGCAATCGTGCCAGGCAGGGTGGGCAGATGGCGTGAAACCTTGTCGCGATCGTTGCGTGCCCGTTTGACCAGATCCGGATTGTCGGGTTCCAGGCTCAGGGCAAAGGCAATGTTGCCAAGGGTGTATTCATGGGCACTGTAAAACAGGGTGGTCGCCGGCAAATGCGCCAGTCGCTGCAGGGATGCATACATCTGTTCTGGCGTGCCTTCGAAGATCCGGCCGCAGCCACAGCCAAACAGGACATCTCCGCAGAACAGATGTCCCGGAGTGTGGTAGGCTACATGATCGGAGGTGTGACCTGGCACTGCCAGGACATCGAAGCGGAGATCCAGTTCGGCAATGTGGACCGACTGGTTGTCAACGACCGGGCAACGAATGCCCGTGATGGTTTCACTGGCTGGCCCGTAAACCGGAATGGCGGCTTGGCCGGTCAGGTCAGCGATGCCGCCGGTATGGTCGTGATGGTGGTGGGTTATCAGAATGGCGGCCAGATCCAGTCCGTGTTGGCGGAGGAAGGCAAACACCGGCCCGGCGTCGCCAGGATCAACCACAATGGCATGACGTGTATTGTGTATGGCCCAGATGTAGTTGTCCCGGAAAGCCGGGATAGGGCTGAAGGAAACAGGGTGATTCATTGGCGGTATGATAGCATGACCGAACGGATGAGTTCTTTTCAGACTTGGTTTTCTGGCGCAGACGGTCGCTATCTGCGTGAGCGTGAACAGGCACTGTTTGACTGGACGGTCAGCAATCTGTTTGGCTTTCATGGCGTGCAGGTCGGATTGACCGAAATGGATTTCCTGCGCACCAGCCGGATCAAGCACTTGTTGCATGTGGACCGTTCAGGCGCGGGCGGGGTGGTGGCCGATCCGGTCCATCTGCCGTTTGCCGCCCAGTCGGTGGATTTGCTGCTGTTGCCGCACGTGCTCGAGTTTTCGCCGTGGCCACACCAGATTCTGCGCGAAGCCGAACGCGTTCTGATTCCTGAAGGCAGTCTGCTCCTGACAGGATTCAATCCCTGGGGTTTCTGGCGGGCGTGGTACTGGTACAAGCATGCGCGTGGCGAATTTGACTGGCACGGGCATTTCATCGGCTTGCAGCGCCTGCGTGACTGGCTTTCCCTGCTGGGTTGTGAAATGGTCAGTGTGCAAATGTGCTGCTATGTACCGCCGTTGGCAGATTCGGCCTGGGTGCGCTGGTTTGAGTCACTGGAAGCGGGCGGAAATCACTGGTGGTCCATGACCGGGACCATTTATTTCGTCCATGCCATCAAACGGGTGCATGGCATGCATCTGATCCTGCCGGCATGGCAGGAAGAAAGTCGCCGTCTGGGCAAGGTGCTCAATCCGGTATCACGCACCTGTCATCGCGCACAGGGAAGCGGTCTGATCCTGCCAGATGATCCGAACCTGCCGATGTAAGGACGGGACAGATCCGCCACACCGGATGGCGTCAGGCGGATGGATCAGTTCCTGTCCGGCTGGAGGTGAGTTGACAGATCATCTGTTCTTCATCCGCAGCAATCACACAAACCGGTTTGCTGCCGGTCGCTTCGATTCTGGGCAGATGTTGCCGGTTTGCTGGTTCATGCAGGCAAAAACCCCAGGCAGCCAGTCCATCCACGATGCTGGTCCGCACCTGGCTGGCATGTTCGCCGATGCCGCCCGTGAATACCAGAGCGTCAAGTCCGCCATTCCGCGCGGCCAGGGCGCCGATGGCTCCGCGCACCTGACGGGAGAAATAATCGACAGCAAAGGCTGCATCAGCCGTCTGGCTGGCGAGCAGGTCGCTCATTTCATTGCTTTCGCCATTTGACAGTGCCAGCAGCCCCATCTCATGGTAGACGAGATGTTCCAGATCGGCATGGGGCATTTGCTGGCCGAGCGCCAGCATGACACCGGGATCAAGATCGCCGCTGCGTGTGCCCATCGGAATGCCACCCGCCGGGGTGTAGCCCATGGTGGTGTCAACCGAAATCCGGTTGTGCAGGTGGCACAGGCTGGCGCCATTGCCAAGGTGCGCAACAATGACATGTCCAGAGGCAAGCTCACCCAGCAGGCCTGGCAACTGGCTTGCCACCCAGGCATAGCTGATGCCATGAAAACCATACCGGCGCAGGCCAAAACGTTGCGGAACCGGCAGGCGCCAGGCGAGTTCCGTCATGGTGCTGTGAAACGCGGTGTCATAACAGACAACCTGGGCAACCGGAAAATGCGCAAGGCAGAGATCGATCCCGAGCAGATTGCCGGGCAGGTGGAGGGGCGCGAGCGGGATCAGTTCCTGCAGACGCTGGCGTTCGGCTGCGTCGAGCAACCGGGCCGGCTCGGTGACGGATCCGCCATGCACCAGGCGATGTCCGACCGCATCCGGACGCAGACCATCCATCTGTTGCAAGAGCGCGGCAAACGCTTCCTGGTGATCGTGCGGAAAGCCATGGCCGATGTGTTCGAAACGGTAGTTGTGCCGGGTGCCGTCAGGCAGAAACAGGCTCGCCTTGAGGGAAGACGAGCCACTGTTGATGGTGAGTATGCTGCCTTTCATCAATACGGCCACTGCCAGTCGCGAATGTCAGGCATGTCCTCGCCGTGGTGAACAATATACTGCTTGTGTTCCATCAGGCGGTAACGCATGGCCTGTTTCAGATGCTCGGCACGATCCTGTAATGACGGTACCCGGTCCACGACATCGATTACCAGATGGAAACGGTCGAGCTGGTTGAGCACCACCATGTCGAATGGCGTGGTCGTGGTGCCTTCTTCCTTGTAACCGCGCACATGCAGGTTGTGATGGTTGTGACGACGGTAGGTCAGCCGGTGGATCAGCCAGGGGTAGCCATGATAGGCAAAGATGATCGGACGGTCGGTGGTGAACAGCGTGTCGAAATCGCGTTCGGTGAGGCCATGCGGATGTTCTTCGCGCGGTTGCAGCGTCATCAGGTCAACCACGTTGACCACACGTACTTTCAGTTCCGGCGCTGCCTCGCGCAACAGATGGACGGCAGCCAGCGTTTCCAGCGTCGGAACATCGCCACAGCAGGCCATGACCACATCGGGTTGACCATTCTGGTCGTTGCTGGCCCATTCCCAGATGCCGATTCCGCGTTCGCAGTGGACGATGGCAGAAGGCATGTCGAGCCATTGCAGTTCGGGTTGCTTGCCCGCCACGATCACATTGACGTAATTGCGGCTTTTCAGGCAATGGTCGGCAACGGCCAGCAGGGTGTTGGCGTCCGGCGGCAGATAGACACGAATGATATCGGCCTTTTTGTTGACAACATGGTCAATGAAGCCGGGGTCCTGATGTGAGAAGCCATTGTGATCCTGGCGCCAGACGTGCGAGGTGAGCAGATAATTCAGCGATGCGATCGGTCGCCGCCACGGAATCTGCTGGCTGGTGACTTTCAGCCATTTGGCATGCTGGTTGAACATCGAGTCGATGATGTGGATGAATGCCTCGTAACACGAAAAGAAGCCGTGTCGCCCGGTCAGCAGGTAGCCTTCCAGCCAGCCCTGGCAGGTATGTTCGGACAGGATTTCCATGACTCTGCCATTCGCTGCCAGGTGGTCGTCGCCGGGCAGTGTTTCGGCCATCCAGGTGCGGTTGGTGACTTCGAACAGGGCTCCCAGGCGGTTGGATGCGGTTTCGTCGGGTCCGAAGACGCGAAAATTGTGCATGTTTTCCTGCATGATGTCGCGCAGGAACTGTCCGAGAACACGCGTCGATTCGGCCGTGGTTTTGCCAGGCTGTGGCACATGAATGGCATACTGGCTGAAATCGGGCAGATCCAGTTCCCGTAGCAGCAAACCGCCATTGGCATGCGGATTGGCGCCCATGCGGCGATTGCCGGCCGGCGCCAGTGCGGCCAGTTCAGGTTTCAGCCGGCCCTCTTCAGTGAACAGTTCTTCCGGCCGGTAGCTTTTCATCCAGGATTCAAGAATGCCGACGTGCCAGGGATGTTCGGCCATTTCACCCATCGGAACCTGGTGCGCCCGCCAGCTGCCCTCGGTTTGCAGGCCATCGATGGTTTGCGGGCAGGTCCAGCCTTTGGGCGTGCGCAGGATGATCATCGGCCAGCGTGGCCGGCTGGTTTGCTGCTGGTGACGGGCAGCCCGCTGGATATCCCGAATGTCGGACAGCGCCTGATCGACCGTGCTGGCCATCAGCTGGTGCATGACCGCCGGATCGTCACCTTCCACCAGACGAGGTGAATAGCCATAGCCCTGGAACAGCTGCTTCAGTTCTTCGGTGCTGATGCGTGCCAGGACGGTAGGATTGGCGATCTTGTAACCATTCAGGTGCAGGATCGGCAGAACAGCGCCATCGGTGACCGGATTGAGGAATTTGTTGGAATGCCAGGCTGTCGCCATCGGGCCGGTTTCCGCTTCTCCGTCACCCACCACGCAGCAGGCAATCAGGTCGGGGTTATCAAACACGGCGCCGTAGGCGTGCGACAGGGCATAACCGAGTTCGCCGCCTTCATGTATCGAACCTGGTGTTTCGGGAGCCACATGGCTGGGAATGCCGCCCGGAAAGGAAAACTGGCGGAACAGGAGGCGCATGCCGGTTTCATCTGTCGAAACATGCGGATAAAATTCGCTGTAAGTGCCCTCCAGCCAGGTGTTGGCGACCACGGCAGGTCCACCGTGACCTGGGCCGGCGATGAAGACCATGTTGAGATCATCCCGCTGAATGACGCGATTCATGTGCGCATAGATGAAATTCAGGCCGGGCGTGGTGCCCCAGTGACCAAGCAGGCGCGGTTTGATGTGCTCCAGAACCAGAGGCGTTTTCAGTAGCGGATTGTCCAGCAGGTATATCTGGCCAACGGACAGATAGTTGGCTGCCCGCCAGTAACGGTTGATCAGGTCGAGCTGTTCGTCGTTCAGGGAATGGTCGGACATGGTTGACTCCGGGATTGTCGGCTACTGTCGAGTCTGGTGGTTGATTGTTACAGAATGTCGATAACCGGGTGATCTTGCCGGATCTGGCGACGCAGCATGGTCAGTTGTTCCATCATGTCCACGACCAGGGCCGCCAGCTCGGGATTCGCGTCGAAATCGTTCTCGATGCGCAGCAGCTGGCGCGTGCGTTCGATGGCCCGGCTGCCGAACAGGGCGCCATCCAGCCGCGCCGGAATCGGGGTGATCACCAGTCCGGCCATGATGCGTTCCGCAATCCAGGCTGGTTCGACCTGGCAGGCATTGGCCAGTTCGAGCAGTGTCAGTGGTTGATCGTCAGTGAGAATGCAGGTGATGGTCATGGTCGGATTTCCTGGCGCGGGTTGAAGGGCATGGTTTCGGCCATCTTGCGATACAAGTCGCGGGCAGCTTCGGTTTTGGCCGGCGGCAGGACAACCTGCAGTTCAAGGTAGAGATCGCCGGGCGGATTGCCAGGAATGCCACGCCCTTTGAGGCGCAGTTTGCGGCCTGCCTGTGATTCGGCGGGAATGCGCATCTCCACAGGACCAGAAGGCGTCATGGCCTGGATGCTGCCGCCAAGCGCCGCTTCCCAGGGCGTGACTGGCAGATGGCCGTGCACGTCCCGTCCTTCGGTCCGGAAACGGCCGTCGGGGCGGAAACTGATTTCCAGAAACAGATCACCGGCCGGACCACCATTGAACCCTGGTGTTCCCTGGCCGGCCACGCGCAAATGCTGTCCTTCCGTAATGCCGGCTGGAATGGTGACCTGCAGCGACTGCTCGCGCAGGACGACCTGTCCGTCGGCACCCATTTCCGGGACGCGCAGGCTGACGGTCTGGCTGGCACCGGTCCATGCTGTGGCCAGATCCACGACAATGCGTGCATGGCGGTCTTCTCCGCGCATCTGGTGGCTGTGCCGGTTACGTCCGCCATGGCCGAACATGCGGGAAAAAAACTCGCTGGCGTCGTGCATGTTGCCATCGCCAAAGCCTCGTCCGCTGAATTCGAAACCACTACCCCAGTCAGGTGGCGGAGAAAAATCTTCGTCGGCCCGGAAACCCTGGCCCATCTGGTCATAGGCGGCCTTTTTTTCCGGATCGGAAAGAACTGCATTGGCCTCGTTGACTTCTTTCATCATCTGTTCGGCGTTGGCTTCCTTGCTGACATCCGGGTGATATTTGCGCGCCAGGCGACGATAGGCCTTGCGGATGTCTTCCTGGCTGGCGTTGCGATCAACGCCCAGGATGGCGTAGTAATCCTTGAATTGCATGCAGTCTCCTGTCAGACAATGACCCAAATGAGAGAAATCGCACTCATGAACAGCAGAGCCAGTACTCCGGGCAGCAACAGGCTGCTGCGCGGAATGACCAGCGCGTACAGGCCTTTAAGCAGATTGTTGCTGGCACTGGCAATGATGATGGCATCGCTGATGGGTTTCTGGGCGATGGCAAAATGGCCATCCAGCAGCGAGAGAATGAAAGGGTCGATGTCGCTGAAGCCGCTCAGGAATGACAGCCAGTGCAATCCGGTCGTTCCCCAGGTTGCCACCATGTAGCGCGTCAGCATGGCAAACGCCACGAACAGCGCGGCAAACACCATGGCCGTGGAAAACTCCAGCGGATGCTTCACATCGCCGGCGCCCTCGTCGTCAATGTCCTGTTTGCCGGCCGGCTTGAGCCGCCAGCCGGCAAACAGAGCGGCAAGCAGGGCGGCAACAAAGGGCGCCACCAGCGCCTTTGCGATGCTGTCATGGCCAAGAATGGCAATCAGGGCCAGCAGTCGCGCGTACATCATGCCGCTTGCCAGAACGAGAGCGCTCGAATATGGCCGGCTGGCGGCCTGGGCGTCTTCGGCAGCACGCCGGCTCAGGACAACGGTAGCGGCCGTGCTTGAATAGATTCCACCGAGCAGGCCGGTGACAATCATGCCGGAACGCGGCAGGAAATAGGTCTGTACCAGATAACCGCTCCACGAAATGCCGGATACCGCGACGATCGAGAGCCAGAGCTGGTGCCAGGTGATGCCCAGTTCGGCAAGAATCGGCTGGTTGGGCAGCATGGGCAGTACCAGGCCCACCATGATCAGGAACTTGGCCAGCGTGACGGCTTCTGTTTCGCGCACACGATCGGACAGGCGGCGGATCCCCGGCTTTTCGCCGAGCACCAGCAACAGGGTGACCGTATACAGCATCAGTATCCAGGTGTTTTGCAGCAATGCCAGTGCGCCGACCGGGTAGGTCAGCAGTCCGATCAGAATCGGCAGCAGGCTTTGTTCATTTCTGTCCAGCAGATGATGGTAATACAGCGCAAGCAGGATGATCAGGCCGAGATAGCCGATGCCAAACAGGATCAGGCGCGGGTCCAGCAAGGTCAGGACAAAACCGGCCACGGCCAGCAGGGTAATGGTGCGAGTGGTGCCGAATCCCAGGTCCAGCTGATGGGCGCGACGGTAACTGTGGACTTCCAGACCAATGACAAAACCGATCAGTACCGTGGCCAGAAAAGCAGCGGTCTGTGGCGGCAGCTCGGCAAACCATTTCATGTCCGCATCCGTGTTGATCAAAAGCTGTCAACACTATACTACGAGCTTCCGGTTGCGGCTAACTGTAAAATTTGTAGACAGCCTGTCAGCTCATGAGCATATAATCATATTTAAGGGGCCGCTGATCTGTTCCTGTCCTGCCATGATCGTTCTGCAGACATGCAGATCCTGGTGTGGCAGATGCGGTCGGTGCGGAAACAGGTCAGCGGTTCCTTGAGGACGTAGCGACAGGGGTCGCTGCGATCCAAGGTGTTTTTCAAACCCAACAGGAGTTTTTCATGAACACTTCCCGCCGTTCTTTTCTGAAGACCGCATCCCTGATCGCCGGTGCTGCTGCCGTACCCGTCAGCTTCATGAGCCGCGAAGCCTACGCCGCCAAGGTGGCCAAGGCTGCCATGCAATATCAGGATTCACCCAAGGGTAGCGCCGAGTGCTCCACCTGCATGCAGTTCATCCCTGGCAAATCTGCTTCTGCCAAGGGTCAGTGCAAGGTTGTTGAAGGCGATATCAGCCCCAAAGGCTGGTGCCTGGCCTATACAGCCAAGAGCTGATTGTTGTCTGGCCTGGCATTCTGCCAGGCCTGTCTGTTGATTCCCTTTTTCCCGGCATGTACCGGGTGTGCCATGTCTGATCAGGATCAGTTGACCCGTTTCATGTTCGAGCATGCCGCTGTACGTGGCGAAATGGTCTCGCTGGATGACAGCTGGCAAGAGGTATTGCGCCGTTCTGCCTATCCACAGGCCGTGCAGGACCTGCTTGGCGAACTGACTGCCGCCGCAGCCCTTCTCATGGCATCGCTCAAGTTTGCCGGCAGTCTGGTTTTGCAGATGCAATCGGACACGGCCATCCGGCTGCTGGTCGTTGAAGTGACATCTGATCATACCTTGCGCGCAACGGCAAAATGGTTGGGCGAGGTGACTGGTGTCGATATGGGCCAGATGATGCAATCCGGCCAGCTGGTGTTGACACTGGACCCACGCGAACAAGGTCAACAGGCCTGGCAAGGTATTGTCCCCCTGCAAGGCGAATCCGTTGCCCAGGCACTGATGCATTACATGCGGCAGTCGGAGCAGATCGACACCCACCTGGTGCTGGCATCCAGCAACCAGCGGGCAGCCGGCCTGCTGTTGCAGCGCCTGCCTGATCAGCCCCAGGGCGATCCGGATGCCTGGAACCGGGCGGTGCACCTGGCCTCGACCCTGACAGCCGCTGAACTATTGTCGCTGACTTCCCGCCAGGTGCTTGACCGGTTGTTCCATCAGGAAACCATACGCTTGTTTGACGCTGAACCGGTTTCGTTTCATTGCGACTGTTCGCGCGAACGGGTAGCCAACATGCTGCGCATGCTTGGGCAGGAAGAAATTGCCTCCGTGCTGTCCGAACGGGATAACGTGGAAGTGACCTGCGAGTTTTGTGGCAAGACTTACCACTTTGATGCGGTGGATTCGGCGCAATTGTGGCTGGATGGGCCGCAAATCGTTACCGGAGACGCCACTCGGCACTGATTCCGTCACGCTGGCCGGGCGTGCCAGATGTTGTGGATTCCGCGACTACGCGCGGAATGACGAACAATACGATTGCGCGTGCCCCCATCCGCCATTCTGCGTGGCCCCCCATCCGCCATTCTGCGTGGGCCCCCATCCGCCATTCTGCGTGGGCCCCCATCCGTCATTCTGCGCGAAGCGTAGCGGAGTCGCAGAATCCATTTGCTCACCCGTTCTGGTCTGACGCAGTTCCGGCATCCTCACGGTCCACCTTTTTGCGCCACAGGTAATAGATCACCACAATCGCGCCGACCAGCACAATGACACCGATCGTGATGATGTGCAGATAATGTTTGATCAGCGGCATGTTGTTGCCAATGGTGTAGCCGAGCCCGATCAGCACGACAGCCCAGCTGCCGGCACCGAGCAGGGTGAACACGCAAAACGGCAGCAGTGGCATGCGGGCCAGGCCAGCCGGAATCGAGATCAGATGACGGATGCCGGGAATCAGGCGTCCGGTAAATGCCGAGATGGCACCATAATGGCGAAAGAAATGGTCTGTCCGGTGCAGCAGTGCTGGCTCGATAAACAGGTATTTTCCCCAGCGTTCAAGAAACGGACGCCCTACCCATAATGCAAAGGCATAATTCAGCATTGCGCCTGACAGGCCGCCCAGCATGGCGACCAGCAGGACCAGCACGACGTTCATCTGTCCTTGCCAGGCCAGATAGCCGGCCGGAATCAGGATCAGTTCGGAGGGTACCGGAAACGCTGTCGATTCCAGCAGGGTCAGAATGAAAATGCCCAGGTAACCCCAGTCTTGCACAGTCTGGACGATGGCGAGAATAGCATTGTGCAACATGGATTATCCGTTCGTGATGTGGGTGGCAAGGAGCCGGTCATGCCAGATACGTGTGGTCCGGCGGATTTCGTGGCTGTCCAGCCGGGTGAAGTCGCCATGTTCGAGCAGGAGTTCTCCATTCACCCAGACATGGCTGACCTGATGGCGGCTGGTGGCATACACCAGCTGGGCAACCGGATCATAACAGGGCTGGCTGCCGAGATCCGACAGATCAACCGCTGTGATGTCTGCCAGTTTGCCTGGCAGCAGGGATCCGGTCACATCGGCAAGACCGAGCGCACGTGCCCCATTGAGAGTGGCCATCTGCAAGGCCTGCCAGGCAGGCAGCGATGCCGCATTGCCGCTGGTTCCCTTGGACAGCAATGCTGCGAGCCGCATATCGGCAAACAGGTCAAGGCTGTTGTTGCTGGCAGCGCCATCGGTTCCGATGCCGATGTTGAGCCCTTTGTCGAGCATGTCGGCCACAGGAGCGATGCCGCTGGCGAGCTTGAGATTGGATGCCGGGCAGTGGGCCAGATGACAACCGTAGTCGGCCAGCAGTTGCTGTTCATGTTCGTCGAAATGAACGCCATGCACGGCGATGAGTTGCGGGCCGGTCAGGCCAATGTCGTGCAGGCGGGCGAGAGGCCGCTGACCGTAGGTGGCCAGACCGTGGTTGATTTCGTCCGTGGTTTCATGCAGATGGATGTGGATGGACAGGTCAAGCTGGTCGGCCAGCGAGACAATTTTTTCGAAAGTCCGGTTGCCTACCGTGTAGGGCGCATGGGGGGCCAGCGCAAAACGGATGCGCGTTTCATCGAGAAACCGGTCGCGCAGGGCAAGCCCCTTGTGGATGTATTCGTCTGCATCGCTTGCCCAGGCAGTGGGGATGTCGATGATCACCATGCCGATGGTGGCGCGAAGTCCGCAATGGATTGCAGCGTCCGCCACCGCATCCGGAAAGAAGTACATTTCGTTGAAACAGGTGATTCCGCCACGCAGCATTTCAGCGCAGGCCAGCCGTGCACCGTCGTAGGCAAACTGGTAGTTGACGTGCTTTTGTTCCGCTGGCCAGATGTGGCCTTTCAGCCAGGTCATCAACGGAAGGTCATCCGCAAACCCGCGCAGGAGAGACATTGGCGCATGGCTGTGCAGATTGGTGAATCCGGGTATCAGCACGTGGTTGTCGAGAACGTGGCGCGTGCGTGCCTGGTAACGTTCCCGGGCTTCGGCTGCTGGAAGCAGGTCAATAATGCGACCATTGTGGATCGCCAGTGCGTGACTGGTGAATATCTGCTGCGCTGGTTCAATCGGCACGATCCAGCTGGCTTCGATCAGCGTATCAATGGTCTGGTTCATGGCACAAAGGACGGGAACGGTTCGGCGGGATTATAGCAGGCTGATAGCGTCCCGCTGCATGGATTGCGTGACGGCAGGAGGGATGTGCCGGATCTGTGGATTCCGCGACTATGCGCGGAATGACGGACAAAGGCGACTGCAGGGGGTGTTGGATCTGTGGATTCTGCGACTACGCGCGGAATGACGGACAAAGGCGATTGCAGGGGGTGTTGGATCTGTGGATTCCGCGACTACGCGCGGAATGACGGACAGATGCGATTGCGCCATCTCGGCGTCATTCTGCGCATTCGGCAATCCAACCTCCCGTCATTCTGCGCGAAGCGAAGCGGAGTCGCAGAATCCAGCCTTCTGGGGCGGCACTTTGCCCGACACGTGTATTCTGCGCCGCCCAGTCACGCCACCATGGTGGCTGTCTTCCGGATCAGAGCGTGACCCAGATCGCATTCAGCCGCTTGACGAACGAAGCCGGATCTTCCAGTTGTCCCCCTTCGGCAAGCAGGGCCTGGTCGAACAGGATGTTGCACCAGTCGTTGAAGCGCTGTTCATCGGTTTCCTGGTTGAGCCGGTTGATCAGCCCGTGGCGAGGATTGATTTCCAGTACTGGTTTGGACACCGGTACATTCTGGCCAGCGGCTTTCAGCATGCGTTCCAGATTGCCGCTCAGTTCGTGCACCCCGGTGACCAGGCAGGCGGGCGATTCAGTCAGGCGGTGGGTGATGCGGGCTTCCTTGATCCGTTCGCCAAGTGTGTTGCCGATTTTTTCGACCAGGGTCTTGTATTCGTCTGCCTCGCGCGCCTGTTCCTGCTTTTCTTCCTCGCTGGCCAGCTTGTCCAGATCAAGATCGCCCTTGGCCACCGATTGCAGGGTTTTTCCGTCAAATTCGGTCAGGTGGCTCAGCAACCATTCATCGACGCGATCAGACAGCAACAGAACCTCAACGCCCTTGACCCGGAAAAATTCCAGATGGGGGCTGTGACGGGCGGCGGCAAAGCTTTCTGCAGTCACATAGTAGATCTTGTCCTGGCCTTCCTTCATGCGGCCGACGTAATCCGCGAGGCTGACAGTCTGTTCTTCGGTTTCGGCGTGGGTGCTGGAAAAACGCAGCAGTTTGCTGATCCGTTCACGGTTGCTGTAGTCTTCGCCGACGCCTTCCTTGAGTGCCTGGCCGAATTCTTTCCAGAAACGGGCGTATTTTTCGCTGTCATTTTGTGCCATGTCTTCCAGCATGCCCAACACCTTCTTGACCGAGCCGGCGCGAATGGCGTCGATATCGCGGCTTTCCTGGAGAATTTCGCGCGACACATTGAGTGGCAGGTCATTGCTGTCGATGACACCGCGCACGAAGCGCAGGTAGACCGGCATCAGCTGTTTGGCATCATCCATGATGAAGACGCGGCGGACATACAGCTTGATCCCGTGCCGCTGTTCGCGGTCCCAGAGATCAAACGGCGCGCGTGCTGGGATATACAGCAGCTGGGTGTATTCCTGCTTGCCTTCGACCTTGGCATGCACATAGGCCAGCGGTGCTTCAAAATCGTGCGAAATGTGTTTGTAAAACTCTTCGTACTGTTCCTGGGTGATTTCATTGCGGGGACGACTCCAGAGAGCCGATGCCTGGTTGACCACCTCATCTTCGTCACGACGGACGGATGTCTGGGCCTCTGCATCCCATTCTTCTTTCTGCATCACGATGGGCAGGGTGATGTGGTCCGAATATCTGCGGATGATGTTCTTCAGGCGGTAGCTGTCCAGCAGACCATCATTGTCGGCCCGCAGGTGCAGGGTGATTTGTGTGCCACGTTGTGGACGGTCGATGTTTTCCAGCGAGTATTCACCGTTGCCATCGGATTCCCAGCGAACACCATGCTCGGCGGTCAGTCCGGCTCGCCGGGTGATCAGCGTGACGCGATCCGCAACCAGAAAGGCAGAATAGAAACCCACGCCGAACTGACCAATCAGGTTGCTGTCGCGGGCCTGGTCGCCGGACAGGTTTTCAAAGAACTGGCGAGTGCCTGAACGCGCGATGGTGCCGATGTTGTCGATCACTTCCTGACGGGTCATGCCGATGCCGTTGTCAGTGATGGTGACGGTGCCGGCATCCTTGTCCCAATCGACACGGATTTTCAGATCGCTGTCATCTTCCCAGAGCGCATTGTCGGACAGCGCTTCAAAGCGCAGTTTGTCTGCGGCATCGGAGGCATTGGAAATCAGTTCGCGCAGAAAGATTTCCTTGTTGCTGTACAGCGAGTGGATCATCAACTGCAGCAGCTGCTTGACTTCGGTCTGGAATCCGAGGGTTTCCTTTTGGGCGGTCACGGTCATGGCTTCACTCTCCATTGGATCAGAAATAGACAATCGATCCGTCAACTGGGGGCGGATCGGTCGATTTCAAGAGTGGGTTGGGTGCAACAGGCTGGTTTTTTTGTCGCAACGGTCAATTTGTCCGGCTGGCCGGAAAAATTCAGGGTCGCCTGCGCAGTTGTTGCAGTTTGCTGACAAACGTGAACAGGCCAATGCCGGCAACAGTCAGGATGGCGATGATGATGGGCAGATCGAGGTGGGTCATGCCGGTGATGCGCAGGCCGGTAGAGACTTCCCAGTGTGCCAGCGCGGGATTGGTCAGGCCGGCGATGCCAGCAAGAGCGTATGCAACACCGCCCCAGGACAGGGTGCGCGATGCGGTCACCAGACCCAGTTCTTCCATGTCGGCTGGCGACAGTTGCTGACTGGCGGCGAGATTGCCGAATATCGCGCCGGCGGCGCCCTGGATCAGCGCCGTGCCAAGACCGAACAATGCGCCCGGCAACCAGCCCCACCAGATGGATGGCATGGCAGGCGCCAGGGTCGAGTACAGGATCATGGCGAAGGCACCAACACCCCACCCGGCAATAAACCCGTGTAGCGCAGGCATGCGACTGGTCAATCTGGCCATCGCCGAGGCCAGTTTGCCGTGGGCATGGCGGCGGCGCTGCATCAGCCAGCCACCGACGGCCATCAGCAGGCCGATCGGTATCAGCAGGATCTGGTTCAGCTGTTCTGACTGCATCCAGTGCGACAGGCCAAGCCAGGCCAGTTCACAGGCTATCGCACGTTGCAGGGTGAAGGTGAGGGAAAACAGCAGTCCCGCGCGCAGACCGCCACGCGTAGAATAACTGCCGACAGCATAACTGAAGGTGATGGGCCAAGTGTGTTCGTCCGGCACCAGGCCATGGATGATGCCCAGCAGCACGGCGGTAACCAGTGCTGCCGGCACGCCGGGGTTGACCGTGTTCCACCATTCCATGCTGGTCAGGCTCCCTGGATGGTTGACATGGCTTCGCCAAGCCGTACCGAACGGCCGGGTAGCCAGTCATCCGGAAAGCCGATGTCGTCCGGCCAGAGCAGAATGACCGTCGAGCCGAGCAGGAAGCGTCCCATTTCATCACCCCGGTTGAGCGCAATGCCGGTATTGTACTGCCAATGCCGGGGTTCGCGCGTACGCGGCGGAGCCACGGGCCCATGCCAGACAGTCGCGATGCTGCCGACTATCGTAGCGCCAACCAGCACCATGACAAATGGCCCGTTGGCAGAGTCGAAATGGCAGACCAGCCGTTCATTGCGGGAAAACAGTCCGGGAATGTGTTCTGCAGTCAGTGGATTGACCGAATACAGATCGCCGGGCACCCAGGTCATCGCACGCAAAACCGCGTCGTGCGGCATGTGGATGCGGTGATAATCCCGCGGACTGAGATACAAAGTGCAAAAACTGCCATTGCGGTATGTGTTTGCGCTGTCGTGGTCTGCAAGCAGCGCGCTGGCAGAGTAGTCATGCCCCTTGGCCTGGATGATGCGCTCATCGCTCAGTCTGCCGGCCTGGCTGATGGCGCCATCCACCGGACAGAGCCAGCGGCTATTGGCCAGTGGCCGCACACCTGGCTTCAGCGAACGGGTAAAGAACGCATTGAAACTGGCGTAGGATGATGGACTGGATTCGAGCGCTTCATGCATGTTGACGTCATAGCGACGGATGAAGTCACGGATCAGATACTGGGCAAGCAGGCGATATTCGCTGCTGGCAAGCCAGCCGGCAAAGCGGGTCAGGGCGTGTCTGGGCAGGGCATGCTGCAGCAGGATCGGAAAGGGAGCGGGCACGGCAGATTCGTTTTATCGAGGCAGGCCGGCATTATATATCAGTCGGTGGCTGGGCGGGCTGCCTTCCTGCTGCGATAATACGGTTTTTGGTCTGATGCGGGTATCCGATTGGCTGACGGTTTTTATTCCTGGGACGGCGAGGACCTGATCCTGAACATTCTCGGCACGCCGGCAGCTTCGCGCGATGCCATTCTCAAGCCGCGCGGCAACCAGCTCAAGGTGTCGGTTGCGGCTGCGCCCGAACATGGCAAGGCCACTGTTGCCATGGTGGTGTTCCTCGCCCGTCAGTTTGGTGTTTCACCAGCGCAGGTCAGCGTGCTTTCCGGCGCTACCAGTCCGGTCAAGCGGCTGCGCATTCATGCGCCGGCCTGTATTCCGGACAAACTTCGCGGCCTGATCCTGCGTCCCTGAGCCGGTCCTGCATGCACGTCAGGCGTGCAGAATGCCCGGGGCCGGTTTGCCCGCCTGCCAGGCTGTCAGTGCTTGTTCCATGGCCGAGGCTATGCCTTCGAGTGCCTCACGCGTAAAAAAAGCCTGGTGTGGTGTCATGAGCACATTCGGCAGCCGGAGCAGCTCATCCAGAAGGGGGTCCTGGTGCGGATGATCGCTGCAGTCATGAAAAAACAGGGGTTTTTCATTTTCATATACGTCGGCTGCGTAGCCTCCGGGCCGACCAGCGGACAGCGAATCAATCAGGGCGCGCGTATCGACCAGCGCGCCACGACCCGTATTGATCAGCAACATGCCGGGGCGACTGGTGGCCAGCAGTCGCGCATCAACCATGTGTCGGGTGGCGGGCAGCAGCGGGGCGTGCAGCGATACCACATCCGCTCGCGGCCACAGATCGGCCAGTTCGCCAAATTCGATGCCCGGCAGGCGCTGATCCACCGGCAACATCGGATCATATGCCAGCACATGGCAGCCGAAACCCTGCATGATGCGCGCAAAACAGTGTCCGATTCGACCCAGACCGACGATCAGTGCCGTTTTGTCGTGCAGATCAAAACCCAGAAGTCCGTCCAGCAGGTAATTCCCACGCTGCACCTGTTGCCAGGCTGTAGGGATGTGCCGGTTCAGCGCCAGCAGCAGCGCAGTGGCATGTTCGGCGACTGCCCAGGGCGAATAGGCCGGAGCATGTGCAACCGTGAATCCCAGCTGGTGGGCGGTGGCAAGATCGATGTTGTCAATGCCGGCAGCACGTTGCAGGATCAGGCGGACGCCCAGCTGGCGCAGTTTGCCCAGAACTGTTGCATCCAGCTGGTCGTTGACGAACGAGCAGACAACCTCGGCACCGCTGGCCATGTCGGCGGTATCCGGACACAGGCTCTCCGCACGGCTGGTGACCTCATGGCCGGACTGACGGAAACGGGCAGTGAGAAAATGGTCGTCGTGAGGCCTTGCGCTGTAAATCAGGATACGCATGATCAGATCCCCGCGGGCTGGATGGATGAAAGCAGTATGTTGCCCACCCATGCGGGTGTCAATGCTGTGGCCGGGCTTCATTGCCAGCATGCACCGCCGCGCCGGGGTATGCTAGAATCCCTTGTTCGTTCCAACCATTGGTCATTGCGTCATGGATCTGTTTGCCAAGGAAACACTGCCGGTCAGTCTCGAAGAAGAAATGCGCCGTTCCTATCTCGATTATGCCATGAGCGTGATCGTCGGGCGGGCACTGCCGGATGTCCGGGACGGCCTGAAACCAGTTCACCGGCGTGTTCTGTTTGCCATGCACGAGATGTCGAACGACTGGAACCGTGCCTACAAGAAATCTGCCCGTATCGTCGGTGATGTGATCGGTAAGTACCATCCGCATGGCGACACGGCTGTGTATGACACCATTGTGCGCATGGCGCAGGATTTTTCGTTGCGTTATCCACTGGTGGATGGGCAAGGCAATTTCGGCTCGGTCGATGGCGACAACCCGGCCGCCATGCGTTATACCGAAATTCGCATGGCGCGGATTGCCCATGAACTGCTGGCCGATCTCGACAAGGAAACCGTTGATTTCGGGCCCAACTACGATGGCTCGGAAAAAGAACCACTGATCCTGCCGGCGCGCATTCCAAACCTGCTGATCAACGGTTCTTCCGGCATTGCGGTTGGCATGGCCACCAATATTCCACCCCACAATCTGGCTGATGTCTGTCAGGCCTGCCTGATGCTGCTGGACGATGCCGAAACCAGTATCGATGCGCTCATTGACGTCGTGCGCGCGCCCGATTTTCCGACTGCCGGCATCATTTATGGCCTGGTGGGCGTGCGTGAGGGTTACCTGACCGGTCGCGGCCGGGTGGTCATCCGCGCCAGAACCCATTTCGAGGACATCGACAAGGCCGGCAACCGGCAGGCGATCATCGTCGACGAACTGCCGTATCAGGTCAACAAGGCCAACCTGCTGATCCGCATCGGCGAACTGGTGCGTGACAAAAAGCTGGAAGGCATCTCCGACCTGCGCGACGAATCGGATAAATCCGGCATGCGTATGGTGATCGAGCTCAAACGCGGCGAAGTGCCGGAAGTGGTGCTGAACAACCTGTACAAGCACACGCAGATGCAGGATAGCTTCGGCATGAACATGGTGGCGTTGGTCGATGGTCAGCCGAAACTCCTCAATCTGAAACAGATGCTGGAGGCGTTCCTGCGTCATCGCCGCGAAGTGGTGACGCGGCGTACCGTCTTCGAACTGCGCAAGGCACGCGAACGCGGTCATGTGCTGGAAGGCCTGGCAGTGGCCTTGTCCAATGTCGATGAAATCATCGAGCTGATCAAGGCGGCGGCCACTCCGGCCGATGCCAGGACTGCGCTGATGCAGCGCAGCTGGCGTTCTTCCATGGTGGAAGAGATGCTTGCCCGCGCCATGGCAGATGCCAGCCTGTTCCGGCCGGAAGGCCTTGGCAGCGAATTTGGTTTGCTGGCAGGCGGCTATCGCCTGTCGGAAGCCCAGGCACAGGCGATTCTTGATTTGCGCCTGCAGCGACTCACCGGGCTGGAGCAGGACAAGATCGTTGCGGAATATCGTGAAATTGTCGGCAAGATTGCCGACCTGCTGGATATTCTGGCCAATCCTGCGCGGGTGACGCAGATCATTCGCGAAGAAATCGGCCAGATCGTTAACCAGTTCGGTGATGCCCGTCGGTCCGAGATTGTGGTCTATGCGCAGGATTTGAGCGTGGAAGACCTGATCACCCCGCAGGACATGGTGGTGACGTTGTCGCACGGTGGATACATGAAATCGCAACCGCTGGACGATTATCGCGCCCAGAAGCGTGGTGGCCGTGGCAAGCAGGCAACCGCGACCAAGGATGACGATTTCATCGAACGTCTGTTCATTGCCAACAGTCACGACTACATCCTGTGTTTTTCCAACATGGGCCGCGTCTACTGGCTCAAGGTGTATGAAGTGCCGCAGGGCAGTCGCATTTCGCGTGGCAAACCGATCGTCAACCTGTTGCCGCTGGCCGATGGCGAAAAGATCAGCGCCATTCTGCCGGTCAAGGAATTTGTCGACAACCGGTACATTTTCATGGCGACAGCAGCCGGTGTCGTCAAGAAAACGCCGCTGTCGGATTTTGCCAATCCGCGCCGTGCCGGCATTATCGCTGTCGGACTGGATGAGGGCGATTATCTGATCGGTGTGGCCATTACCGACGGCAACCATGACATCATGCTGTTTTCCAATGGTGGCAAGGCTGTGCGTTTCGATGAGAACGATGTCCGGTCGATGGGGCGTGGTGCCCGTGGCGTGCGCGGCATGAAGCTGGGCGAAGGTCAGTTCCTGATTTCCCTGCTGGTGGCCGAGAACGAACAGCAGTCGGTGCTGACGGCAACCGAAAACGGGTTTGGCAAACGGACCAGCGTGGCCGAATATACCCGTCATGGTCGTGGCAGCCAAGGCATGATCGCAATTCAGACTACGCGCCGCAATGGTGCGGTCGTTGCCGCCACGCTGGTCGATCCGGATGACGAAATCATGTTGATCACCGATGGTGGTGTGTTGATCCGCACCCGGGTCAGAGAAGTGCGCGAGATGGGCCGAGCCACCCAGGGGGTCACGCTGATCAACCTGGATGATGGCCAGAAACTGATCAGTGTCGAGCGGGTTCTCGAAAGGGACGAGGAAACATGATTGCGCGGCTGGTCGCGATTCGTGACTGGTTGGGGCTGGATGGCGCGAGGCAGCGCCATCCGCGTCATGTCGAGCTGATCGTGTCCAGTACAGGTAAGAATTCGGTTTCCCTGCGCCTGGATCTGTACCACGTGCACCGGGTCATTGCCGGCATTGTGCTGATGCTGTGTCTGTGGCTGAGCACCGTGGTCTGGGCAGCCTGGTACCAGGTCAGCCACAATGCGGCGATCGAGCATGCCAGCATGGTCGAAGTCCAGATGCGCCAGCTGCGCGCGCGCGACGGCGAGCTGGACCGCAGCCGGACGGTGCTGGCCATGCGTTATCAGCAGATGATGAGCCAGTTGGGCCATCTGGAAAACCAGGTCCGAAACCTGTCTCATCGGTTCGGTCCCCTTCAGACGGGAGCTCTGCAGCCTGCCGCCAGCAATGGCCATGGTGAGGGTGGTTATGCCGAGCCAGTCAGTCTTTCGCAGGCGCTGCGTCTGATGCAACAGGAAGGCCAGAACCGGCTGAACGATCTTTCCGGTACGATTGTTCGTCTGCGGGCGCTGCCAAACGGCTGGCCCATTACCCGGGCGGCTGAAATCACATCGCGCTTCGGCGTGCGGGCAAACCCGTTCGGCGAAGACAATTACGAATTTCACAAGGGGCTCGATTTTGCAGCTCCGTTTGCGTCGCCGGTCTGGGTGACGGCAGATGGTACGGTCGTCAAGGCGGAACTGGCGGGTCCGAATGGCAATCTGGTGGTGGTGGACCATGGTTTCGGTTATCAGACGGCGTATGCGCATCTCTCCCGCGTGCTGGTGCATGCGGGCGAACAGGTCAAGGCAGGCCAGGTTGTCGGGCTGCTGGGCAATACCGGGCGTTCGACCGGCCCACACCTGCATTACGCCGTTCTCCGGAATGGCGTTCTGGTGGATCCATATCCTTACGTTATCGATCAAGGGACAAACGGTCAGGGATGACCCGCCGGTCCCGAAGGAGAATGCACATGTTCAAGTCTTCAGACAGGAAATCCGAAACCAGGTCGGGCGGCGTGCAACTGAATCCTGACATTACCTTTGTCGGCAAAGGATGCCGGATTGACGGTGATATCCATTGCACCGGCGATCTGCGACTGGAAGGCGAGGTCAACGGCAATATCCAGGCCCAGGGTGATGTCGAGGTGGCCCTGGACGGACGGCATAGCGGCAGCACCCTGCATGCCAACAATGTCACTGTGCATGGACATGTGAAAAGCTGCATCACGGCACGTGGTACCCTGCGCATCCACAAGCAGGCCAGCGTCGAGGGCGATGTCAAGGCTGCGGCACTGGACATCGAAAGTGGTGCCCGCTTTGTGGGTTACAGCAGCACAGGAGAGTCGGTCGAGGCCGACGTGGTTCAGATCGGGCAGGCGGTGGCCTGAACCGGGCTGACGGAAAAGCAATTCCGCTCCTCGCAGCGGAACGGGGAATAACAAGATGCATATCTACAATTTCAGTGCTGGTCCTGCCGTGTTGCCAGCCGAGGTTCTGGCCCAGGCACAGCAGGAACTGACCGACTGGCATGGCAGCGGGCTGTCGGTGATGGAAATGAGTCACCGGGGCGATGAATACATGGCCATCCAGCATCAGGCCGAAGCCGACCTGCGGGCCCTCATGGGCATTCCGGACAACTATCGCGTCCTGTTTCTGCAGGGCGGTGCATGGACCCAGTTCGCCATGGTGCCGATGAATCTGCTGCGTGAACGCAGGCAGGCCAGTTATGTGCATACTGGCATCTGGTCGGACAAGGCCATCGGCGAAGCTTCCCGCTATGCCACGGTCCGGTTGGCCGCCAGTGGCGAATCCTGTGGTTTTCATGCCGTTCCGGAACCGGAAACCTGGCAGATCGATCCAGAATCCGCTTATCTGCACTATACCTCGAACGAAACCATAGGCGGCGTCGAGTTTCACTTTGTACCGGATGCAGGCGTGCTGCCACTGGTGTGCGACATGTCGTCCAATATCCTCTCGCGTCCGGTGGATGTCAGCCGGTTCGGGCTGATTTACGCCGGTGCGCAAAAGAACATCGGCCCGGCCGGTCTGACCCTGGTGATCGTGCGGGAAGACCTGCTTGGCGCACCTTTGCCCGGCACGCCAACCATGCTGGATTACCGGACCCATGCCGACAACGATTCCATGTTCAATACGCCACCAACCTGGGCGATCTACATGGCCGGTCTGGTGTTTGCCAGGCTGCGCCGGGATGGCGGACTGGAGGCCGTGGAACGTCACAATCGCGCCAAGGCCGACCTGCTGTATGGCGCGATCGACAGCAGCCGGTTTTATCGCAACCCGGTTGCATTGACCTCCCGTTCCATGATGAATGTGCCCTTTACGCTGGCCGATCCGGCGCTGGATGAGGCCTTTCTGGCCGGCGCCGCCGAACGCGGACTGATCCAGCTCAAGGGCCACCGGCTGGCCGGAGGCATGCGGGCATCGATCTACAACGCAATGCCGCTTGCTGGCGTCGTTGCACTGGTGGATTACATGCGCGAATTCGAACGTCAGCATGGCTGACTGCGCTCAACTGAAAAGCGGATTTTGATGGAAGACCAGGCCAAACTGACTGCCTTGCGCAGCGAAATTGACCATATCGACGACCAGATGCTGGCATTGCTGAATCAGCGTGCCCGATTGGCCCACCAGATTGGCGCCATCAAAAATGGTGTTGTCTATCGTGCCGACCGGGAAGCACAGGTGATGCAGCGGATGGCCGATGCCAATCCCGGGCCACTGGACGACCAGAGCATCCGGTATCTGTACCGGGAAATCATGTCGGCCTGTCTGGCGATGGAGCGGCCGCTGACGATTGCCTATCTTGGGCCGGAAGGCACATTCAGTCAGGCTGCCGCCTTGCGTCAGTTTGGTCACGCTGCCAGATTGCAGGCCTGCCTGTCGATCGATGATGTGTTTCGTGCAGTTGAAACCGGACTGGTGGATTATGGCGTGGTGCCGATCGAGAATTCGACCGAAGGTGCAGTCAACCGCACGCTGGATCTGTTGCAGGTGACGCCACTGCATCTGTCCGGCGAGATCGAACTGCCGATACACCAGTCCCTGCTGCGCAAGGTGCCCGGCCTGGATGGGGTGCGGGTGCTGTATTCACATGCGCAATCGCTGGCGCAGTGTTACCAGTGGCTCAACAAACAGCTGCCTGGCGTGCCGCGTGTGGCGGTGGCCAGCAATGCCGAGGCGGCCCGTCTGGCCGCCGAAGATGACAGCGTGCTCGCAGTGGCTGGTGAACTGGCGGCAGAGCAATACGGGTTGCTGCGACTGCATGACCGGATTGAGGATGAAGCAGACAATACCACCCGTTTTGTGGTGATTGCGGCCCAGGATGTCGACCGGCCAAGCGGCCGTGACAAAACCTCGCTGATCCTGTCGCGGCCGAACGAACCGGGAGCCATCGTCAGTCTGCTCAAACCGTTCAGCGAGCATGGCATTTCGCTGACCAAACTCGAATCGCGGCCGGCGCGGCTACTGGTCCGGCAGGAAGGACGCCCAGGCGCCATCTGGGAATATGTCTTTTATGTGGATATTGAAGGCCATCGCACCGAACCGGCCGTGGAGGCCGCCTTGCAGGCGGTCCAGGCCGAGGCCACTCTGGTGAAACTGCTCGGATCTTACCCCAGGAATCAACTGTGATTGCATGTGATCTCGCTCCGGCGCATATTCGCGCCATTGCCCCGTATCAGCCCGGCAAACCGATAGAAGAACTCTCGCGCGAACTGGGGCTCGACCCGGCTGGCATCGTCAAACTGGCCTCGAATGAAAATCCGCTCGGTATCAGTCCGCAGGCACAAAGCGCCATTGAAGACGCCATGCGCGATCTGGCGCGTTATCCGGATGGCAATGGACATGTGCTGAAAGCCGCGCTGATGCAGCACTGGTCGCTCGAAGCCGAGCGTTTCGTGCTTGGCAATGGTTCCAACGATGTGCTGGATATCGTGGCGCGTGCATTCCTGCAGCCGGGCTGTTCGGCAGTGTATGCCGAATATGCTTTTGCGGTTTATCCGCTGGCCATTCAGGCTGCTGGCGCGGAAGGTGTCTGTGTGCCATCGCGTGATTATGGCCACGACCTGGATGCCATGCTGGCGGCAATCCGGCCCGACACGCGCATGGTATTCATTGCCAACCCGAACAACCCGACCGGAACCCTGCTGTCCAATGACAGCCTGCTGGCGTTCCTGCAACAGGTGCCGCCCCAGGTCATTGTCGTCCTGGATGAAGCCTACAGCGAATACCTGCCGGCCGAGCTGCAGCCGGATACGCAGGCATGGATGGCGCAGTTTGCCAATCTGGTAGTGACGCGCACGTTCTCCAAGGCCTATGGTCTGGCCGGCCTGCGCGTTGGTTATGCGATGGCGCATCCCGACGTGGCCGGCCTGATGAACCGGGTGCGCCAGCCGTTCAATGTCAACAGTCTGGGGCAGGTGGCTGCGGCAGCGGCCCTGAGCGATACCGGATTCATTGCACGCAGCTACGCAGCCAACCGGCTTGGCATGCAGCAGATCACGCAGGGATTGCATCTGCTTGATCTGCAGTTCATTCCGTCGTATGGCAATTTCGTGACTTTCCGTGTCGGAAATGCGACAGCCATGTATCGACGTTTGCTGGAAAAGGGTGTTATCGTCAGGCCGATAGGCGCCTACGGTTTACCGGAACATTTACGGGTCAGCGTGGGGCTGGCCAGCGAAAACCATCAATTTTTGCAGGCGCTGGAGTCTGCCATGGAGGAAATGCAATGATTATCGTCATGAGCCCGGGGGCCACCGAGCAACAGATCGACGCCGTGGTGCGCAAGATTGCCGAATACGGTTGCGAGGCCAATGTATCCCGCGGCGTCGAACGCACCATCATCGGTGCCATTGGCGACGAAAGGGCCATCAACCAGGAACTGATCGATGCCATGGCTGGTGTCGAACAATCCATGCACATTGTGAAACCTTACAAGATCGTGGCCCGCGAGTGGCACAAGGAAAATACCGTCATTGATATCAGTGGCGTACCGCTGGGCGGCAAGACGGTCCAGATCATCAGCGGGCCCTGTTCGGTGGAAACCCAGGTCCAGATGGATACTGCTGCCAGATTCGTCAAGGAATCCGGTTGTCGCCTGATGCGTGGCGGCGCATTCAAGCCCCGCACCAGTCCGTACAGCTTCCAGGGCAAAGGGGTGGAAGGGCTGGAAATGTTCCGTCGCGCGGCTGATGCGCAGGGGTTGCCTATTGTCACCGAGTTGATGGATGTTCGCATGCTGGATACTTTTCTGGAATGGAATGTGGATGTGATCCAGATCGGTACCCGCAACATGCAGAATTTCGATCTGCTGAAGGAAGTTGGCAAGGTCAACAAGCCGGTCATCCTCAAGCGCGGCATGTCGGCTACCATTTCGGAATGGTTGATGGCCGCGGAATACATCGCGGCTGGTGGCAACCACAACATCATTTTCTGCGAACGCGGTATCCGCACCTTTGAGACCGCCTACCGCAATGTGCTGGATGTCACCGCGATTCCGGTTCTGAAAAAGGAAACCCACCTGCCGGTGATTATCGATCCGTCGCATGCCGGTGGCAAGGCTTGGATGGTGCCGGCACTGGCGCGTGCCGCCGTGGCTGCCGGTGCTGACGGCCTGCTGGTTGAAATGCACCCGACACCATGTGAAGCCTGGTGTGATGCGGATCAGGCGCTGTCGCCGGACGAACTCAATCAGCTGATGACCGAACTGGGTGGCATTGCCCGCGTGATCGGCCGCGACATCTGATCCAGCCATGGAAGACAACGGTGCCGGCTTTGGCCGGATTGCCATAGTCGGCGTCGGCCTCATTGGTGGATCGCTGGCGCTGGCATTGAAGGCGGCCGGCGCTGTCCGGGAAGTGGTTGGCGTTGGTCGCGATCCGGCCAGCCTCGCACTGGCGCTGAAGCACGGGCTGATCGACCGGGCAAGCGATCTGGCTGGCGCGCTGGTGGACTGTGATCTTGTGCTTCTGGCGACGCCGGTGGGCCAGATGGGCGGGATCATGCAGGCCATGTCGTCGCAGCTGGAACCGCAGACACTGGTGACCGATGCCGGCAGTACCAAGCAGGATGTGGTAGCCCTGATGCGGGGCCATCTATCCGGACATCTGGTCAACTGTGTTCCGGCACATCCGATTGCCGGAGCCGAACTGAGCGGTCCGCTGGCTGCCCGAGCCGACCTGTACCAGGGCAAGAATGTTGTGCTGACCCCGCTGGCAGAGACCTCTGCCGATGCGGTTGCACGCATCACCCGATTCTGGCAGCTGTGTGGCGGGCTGGTCTGTTGCATGGATGCCGCCAGCCATGACGCTACTTTTGCTGCAGTCAGCCATCTGCCGCACGTGCTGGCTTATGCCCTGGTGGATATGATTGCCAGTCGGGCCAACCGCCAGGAACTGTTCGGTTTTGCAGCCAGCGGTTTTCGGGATTTTACCCGCATCGCGGGCAGTTCACCGGAAATGTGGCGGGATATTGCGCTGGCCAACCGGGACGCTCTGCTGGCGGAAATGGATGCCTATCAGGCCCGACTGACCGATCTGCGTGCGCAGCTGGCGGCTGGGGATGGCGATGCGCTCATGCAGGCATTTGTGCGCGCACGCGCCGCGCGCGAAGCCTGGCAAGCCGGCCATCCGATACCTTGATGCCTCACATCAGTCGCCGTCCATCATGGGCGGAGTGTTCTGCGATGGTGGAAACTGCGCACCCTGCGGAATATCATAGAAAAATTCCTTGATCATGAATGCTTCCAGCTTCGCGTTGTCCTGTGGGCGTGCCGACAGCGTCACCACGCGGCCCAGTCGTTGTGAATCCCACTGAAAGTCACCATTGTGTTTGGAACGGATGATGGCAATCATCTTGCGCACGATGGCGTGCCGGATGTCGGTGCTATCCGTGGACTGTACGTAGAAGGTCTGGTTGAGCGGGCTGCTCCAGGTGGCGCTGTCCCAGCCGCGGAAAATGAAACTTGCACTGTCCGCATCCATCCGGGTGATTTCAAAGATACCACCACCGCCCAATGATTGCAGGTTGCGCTGGATAGCCGCAGCACGGGCATCTTCCTGGCCCTGTTTTTCACCACCGGATGGCGCATCCAGTTGCTGGGTGTTGTTGCGTTCGCGCATCATTTTGACATAGCTGGCCATGTCCGTGGCTTGTGGCGGCAGGGGTGGGCTGGCCGGCATGGCTGTCGGCGCCGGATGCGGTGTGGTGAGCACCGGGTGCGAGACCGGGTGGTTGACGTGCGGATGCGGAACAGGCGGGGTGGGCTCAGGCGGTGGAACCACGGCCGCCGGCGCTGTTCTGGTCTTTGCCGGGGTGGTCAATGGCACGCCGGGATTGATGCTGACATCGATCGGAGCGGATTCGCCTGCACTGGCTTGTGGTTTGACAGGCTTGATGTCCAGATGCGCCCAGAGCAGCACGGCCAGATGCAGCAACAGTGACAGCAGTACAGCAATGAACAGCGTATTGCTGATGCGGAATTCGATTTCGCCATCTGGTTTGGGCAACACTGCCCTCAGTTCCGGAAAGTTTTCCGGAAACGGTGAAGGGTGATGATGCAGTCGTGGCCAACGCATGGGTCAGAGAATTTCGCGCGTCTCAAGAAATTCGATGTCCGGGAAGCGCTCGCGCGTCATGTCCAGGTTGACCCGGTTTGGCGCCAGGTAAACCTGGAGACCACTGCCATCGATGGCAACATTGAAACCATGCTTGTCTGCAATCTGCTTCAAGGCAGTGTCCGGGCCTTTCAGCCACCGTGCCGTGGCAAATTCACAGCTGTCAAACATGACTTCCACCCCGTATTCGTGTTCGAGGCGGTGGGCAACCACTTCAAACTGCAGTGTGCCAACCGCACCGAGTATCAGGTCATTGGACATGATCGGCCGGAAAAGTTGCGTGGCGCCTTCTTCGGCCAGTTGCTGCAGGCCTTTTTGCAGTTGTTTGATCTTGAGCGGGTTGCGGATCCTGGCCTTGCGGAAATATTCCGGTGCAAAGGATGGAATGCCGGTGAACTTGAGATTCTCGTTTTCGGTGAACGTGTCGCCCAGCCGGATGGTGCCATGGTTCGGGATGCCGATGATGTCGCCTGCATACGCCTCATCAGTGGTGTTGCGGTCCTGGGCCATGAAGGTGATGGCATTGTTCACCGCCAGTGTCTTGCCGGTGGCCACCTGGCGGATTTTCATGCCACGGTCGAAACGACCCGAACAGACGCGCAGGAAGGCAATACGGTCACGGTGTTTCGGGTCCATGTTGGCCTGGATCTTGAACACGAATCCGGTAAATCTGTCTTCTTCCGGCAGTACGGTGCGGGTTTCGGTCTGGCGCGGGCCGGGAGGAGGGGACAGGTCAACCAGGGCATCAAGCATCATCTGGACGCCGAAATTGTTGACTGCCGAGCCAAACAGCACAGGCGTCTGCCGTCCGGACAGGTAATCCGTGGCCGAAAAGGCATGCGAGGCGCCGCGGATCAGTTCCACTTCCATGCGCAGTTCGTCGGCCTGTTCTCCAAGCAGGGTGTCCAGCGCCGGATTGTCCAGCCCCTGAATGATTTCGCTGGTTCCCCTGTCCGCCTGCGGATCAAACACCAGCACATTGTCATCATACAGATGATAGATGCCGCGAAACCGTTTTCCCATGCCAATCGGCCAGGTCATCGGCGCGCATTGCATGCCGAGCACGGATTCGATCTCGTCCAGCAGATCGACCGGTGGACGACCTTCACGGTCCAGCTTGTTGATGAACGTGATGATGGGCGTATCGCGCATGCGACAGACATGCAGCAATTTGATGGTTTGCGATTCAACACCGTTGACCGAGTCGATCACCATGACTGCGGAGTCCACGGCAGTCAGTGTACGATAAGTGTCTTCCGAAAAATCTTCGTGGCCAGGCGTGTCCAGCAGGTTGATGATGTGATCCCGGTACGGGAACTGCATCACCGATGAGGTGACCGAGATGCCACGCTGCTTTTCCAGTTCCATCCAGTCAGAGGTGGCATGCCGGCTTGCCTTGCGCGCGCGAACCTCGCCGGCCACCTGGATGGCGCCGCCGTACCAGAGCAGTTTTTCGGTCAGCGTGGTCTTGCCGGCGTCAGGGTGGGAGATAATGGCGAAAGTGCGCCGGCGGCGGATTTCTTCAGGCAACGACATGATGGCGGACAGGAGATTCCAAACCCGGCATTATAGCAGGCGTATCTTGTCTGACGGGTGTCCACAGATGACAAAGCATGACAGATGCCGGGGCGTCTGGCCCGTTTCAGCGCGTCAGTGCGGTCAGAGGGTCGCTGTTTGCGCTGAATGACACCGGCATGCCTGTTGCGCCGTCTGTTGGGGAACTGCTGCCATTGTCGTCGTGCTGCCCTGCAAGCAGGCGACGCGCGCCATCGAAACGTGTCCGCCAGTAGCTGTCATCCAGATTCGACACCATGACCGAGCCGGTGGTGGAACTGGAAGCATGGACAAACTGGTTGTTGCCCAGATAAATGCCAACATGCGAAAAGGCTTTTTTCATGGTTTTGAAAAACACCAGATCGCCCGGCTTGAGGTCGGTCTTGCTGATGACTTCGCTGATGTGGCTGATGGCTGCCGCATTGTGGGGCAGGCTGAGGCCGGCAACCTTGCGGTAGACATAACGCACGAATCCACTGCAGTCCATGCCGTGCTGCGGATTGTCGCCACCTACCCGGTAAACCGAACCGACCAGACCGAGCGCAAACAGCGCCAGTTCTGCGCGGCTGGGTTGCGCATCGGCTGCGGGCACTGCTGACGTGGTGTTGCCGCTGGCACTGGCGGGCAGGGACGCAGCACTGGCTGCCGGCACCACATCTGCTGCGGCGCACAGTCGGCATGCCAGGGCCAGAACGATAGCCAGACAGATCGATTTTGATGATTTCATGCACGGGGTTCAAATCACAAACGGGGTCACTTTAACCTGACTTTCCATTTTCGTCAAAGGCTTGGGTGATTTCTGCGTGCCGGAAAAGTGCGCTTTCTTCCAGTCAGGACTGGATGATCCTGTTGTGCCGTGGTTCCGCGTAACCGGCCTTTCCGGCGCGTCAGCATGGAAAATATTGTCAGGCAGGTGTGGCCTGACCAGTGTTTCCGGTAGAATCGCCGTGTCCGGGTGATGGAGCAGTCCATGTTGTGGGAAACCTTCAGTGTCGTGCGCGATCTGCCACGTCTGCACGAAATTGCCAGCGTGATGATCCGTTACGGCTGGGGCGATTTTGTGCGCGTGCTCGGCATGGGTTCGCTGCTCGAGCGGGCTGGTCGGGTACTGCGCTGGAACACTGTCGACACCAGTGAAATTGATGCGCTGGATGCGCCGGTGCGTTTTCGCATGGCCTTGCAGGATCTGGGGCCGACATTCATCAAGCTGGGACAGTTGCTGGCAACCCGCGTTGACCTGATGCCACCGGCCTGGATAATCGAGCTTGAAAAATTGCAGTCGCACGTGCCGCCTGTGCCGTTCGAAGCCGTGGAAGCGGATGTCATCCAGCAACTTGGTCGTCCGGTGGAAGACATGTTTGCCAGCTTCGAGCGCGAGCCGTTTGCTGCTGCATCCATCGCACAGGTGCACAGGGCTGTCCTGCATGACGGCACACGGGTGGTGGTCAAGCTGCGTCGGCCTGGCCTGGACCGCAAGATCGATGCCGATTTGCGCATCCTGCAGCACATGGCGAAACTGCTGGAACACGAATTTCCGGATGCGCGCCGTTACCAGCCACTGGTGATGGTGGGATATTTCCGGCGTGCCTTGCGACGTGAGCTGGACCTGATGGTGGAAGCCCACCATATTGAGCGATTCCGTACTCAGCTGGCGGACATGGAATTCCTGCACATTCCCCAGGTGTACTGGGAGTTCTGCAGTCCGGCGATGAACGTGCAGGAAGAGCTCGCCGGAGTGCCGGCAACCGAAATCGCAGCAGTGCGTGCGGCCGGTTTTGATACCGCACTGCTGGCCCGTCGTGGCGCAGACATCATGCTGCGCATGATTTTGCTGAATGGGTATTTCCATGCCGATCCGCATCCGGGCAATGTGATCTACCTGCCGGAAAACCGTATTGGTCTGATCGATTTCGGCATGGTCGGCCATCTGACCGAATTCCGCCGCCAGCAGCTGGTCAGCATGCTGGATGCCCTGGTGCATAACCATGAAGAAGACCTGATGCAGGTGTTGCTCGACTGGACGGGTGATGTTGATGTCAACGAATCGCGGCTGGCCCATGATGTTGCTGATCTGCTGGCAACCTACGACAACCTGCAGCTGAAGGACGTGCGCGTAGGGGCATTGCTGAACGATATCGCTAGCCTGATCCGCGACAATGGACTGGTGCTGCCGGCAGACCTGACACTGCTGTTCAAGGCGCTGATTACGCTCGAAGGACTGGGCCAGCAACTGGATCCGGAGTTTCGGCTGTCCGACCAGCTGAGCCCGTTTGTCGCCCAGGTGGTGGCAGACCGCTTCACGCCGGAAGCCCTCATGGAGCGTACCCGCAAGAGTTTGCGCGAAGCGCTGGGGGTGGTGGCCGGACTGCCGCGCGATATGGCCCGTCTGATGCGTGAAGTGCGTCGTGGTCGTTTGCGCATCGATCTGGATCTCAAGCGACTGGATTCTTTTGGCCAGCAGCTCGATCGCGCCAGCAACCGGATCACCATGGGAATCATCACTGCATCTCTGGTGATCGGTTCTTCCATCGTCATGACAGTTCCTGGCTGGCGCTTCATGGGGTTTATCGGGTTCATGCTGGCCTTTATCAACAGCCTGTGGGTGATTCTGTCCATCTGGCGCTCGGGTAACTGAAGACATGAACTGGTTTGAAATTTTTGTCGGGCTGCGCTATACCCGTGCCAAGCGGCGCAATCACTTCATTTCATTCATTTCGCTGATTTCCATGCTCGGCATCACGCTGGGCGTGATGGCGCTGATTGTGGTGCTGTCGGTCATGAACGGGTTTCAGGATGAATTGCGCAACCGCATTCTTGGCGTGGCTGCGCATATCGAAATCAGTGGCTTTGACCTGACGTTGTCTGACTGGCAAGGTGTTGCCGCTCAGGTGGCAGGTGACCGGCATGTGCTGGCCAGTGCCCCTTATGTCAGCGGACAGGGGTTGATGGCGTTCGATCAGTCGGTATCTGGTGTCAGCGTGCGCGGCGTCCGGCCGGAACTGGAAGACCAGGTGGCCGACATTGGCCGCCACATGAAGGCTGGCCGGTTTACCGATCTGCGCGACGGTCAGTGGGGGGTGGTGATCGGCGATGCCCTGGCCCAAAGTCTGGGCGCGCAGCTGGGCGACAAATTGACGCTGATCACTCCGGAAGGCCAGATCACGCCAGCCGGCATGATTCCGCGTCTCAAACAGTTGCGCGTGGTGGGTATTTATCACATCGGCATGTATGAGTACGATGCCGGCATGGTGTTTATGTCGCTGGGGGATGCGCAGCGCCTGTTCCGTACCGGTGATACTGTCTCCGGGTTGCGGTTGAAGGTGGATGATTTCTATCGGGCACCGCAGATTGCCCATGCACTGACCTTGCGTCTGGGCGGTCGCTACTATCTGCGCGACTGGACCCAGTCGCACAGCAATTTTTTCAAGGCAGTCGAAATGGAAAAGCACGTGATGTTTGTCATTCTGTCCTTGATTGTGGCAGTGGCAGCATTCAACATTGTGTCGACCCTGGTGATGGTGGTGACTGACAAACAGGCCGATATCGCAATTCTGCGCACGCTTGGCGCATCGCCAGGCAGCATCATGCGGATTTTCATGCTGCAGGGAGTGGTCATCGGCGTGGTGGGCACCGGACTTGGCGTGGTGGGCGGTGTTTTGCTGGCGCTCAATGTCAGCACACTGGTGCCGGCCATCGAACATGCATTTGGTGTGCATTTCCTGTCTTCGGATGTGTATCAGATCAGCGAGTTGCCCTCCAAGCTCGATCCGCATGATGTGTGGGTGATTGCTGCAATTTCGCTGGTACTGTCCTGGCTGGCAACCATTTACCCAAGCTGGCGGGCAGCTGCAACCCAGCCGGCGGAGGCATTGCGCTATGAATGACGTGGTGATGTCTTGTCAGGATGTCTGCAAGACTTACAGGCAAGGAAAGCTGGAAGTCAACGTGCTGCGCGGTATCCAGCTGCAGATCCGCCAAGGTGAAATGCTGGCCGTGATGGGGGCTTCCGGTTCAGGAAAATCAACCTTGCTGCATGTTCTGGGCGGGCTCGATTCCGTCAGTTCGGGCAGCGTGGAAATCATGGGTCAGAACATCGCCGGGCTGAACGAGAAACGGCGTGGCGAACTGCGCAACCGTTCCCTGGGGTTCGTCTACCAGTTCCATCATCTGCTGGCCGAATTCAGCGCGCTGGACAACGTGGCCATGCCGCTGTTCATTCGTGGTGTGAAGCCGGATGATGCCCGTGCGCAGGCGGCAGACATGCTGACCAGGGTTGGCCTGGCCCACCGGCTGGAGCATGTACCGGGCGAACTGTCTGGTGGTGAACGCCAGCGGGCGGCAATTGCCCGTGCGCTGGTGACACGTCCCGCCTGCGTTCTGGCCGATGAACCGACCGGTAACCTGGATCGGCACACCGCGCAGGACGTGCATGCGCTCATGCACGCGCTCAACCGTGAGCTGGGTACCAGTTTTCTGGTGGTGACGCACGATCCCCAGCTGGGCAGTTCAATGCAGCGCCTGCTCCGGCTGGAAGATGGCGTGCTGTCGGAAGCGGTGCCGGCATAACCGGATGCAGGACATCGATGGCCGCTTCAGACGGCCAGGACATCCAGTCCCTGACGGTACAGCATGCCAGTGAGCGTGATCAACGGCAGGCCGATCAGTGCGGTTGGGTCGTCGCCGCTCAGGCTGTCCATGATGGCGATCCCCAGTGATTCCGATTTGGCGCTGCCGGCACAGTCATAGGGCTGGTCCTTGCGCAGGTAGGTTTCGATCTGGGCGTCGGTCAGCGGGCGAATGCGGACGGTGGTGGGGACTTCGCTGGTTTCGGCTTCGCCGGTGGCACTGTTGTAGAGACAGATGCCGGTGTGAAATATCAACGTGCGGCCGCGCATGGCGCGCAGCTGCGCAACAGCCGCTTCATGAGAACCAGGTTTGCCTAGCGGTTGCCCGTCCAGACTGGCAACCTGGTCAGAACCAATGATCAGTGCGTCCGGAAACTGTCCAGCCACTGCTTCCGCTTTGCGGCGGGACAGCCGCACGGCCGTTTCATGTGGCAATTCTCCGGGCAGGCGCGTTTCGTCGACATCGGGGCGGGCAGTGGCAAATGCCACGCCGAGCCTGCCGAGCAGTTCCTGCCGGTAACGGGATGTGGATGCCAGAACCAGCCGGATCAAGATTTATTCCGGCTGGATTTCCAGCAATGCCTGGTCGGGTGTCACGGCATCGCCTTTGACAACAAACAGGTTGATCACCGTACCGGCAATGGTGGCCTGGATTTCGTTTTCCATCTTCATCGCTTCGATCACCAGTACCGGATCGCCGGCCTTGACCTTCTGTCCGGCACTGACCAGCACATCGACGATGTTGCCAGGCATGGCCGTTGTGACATGGCCTGCATGTGTCGGACGCGGCCGGCTGCCGCCGCTGGCCTGGGTGCTGGTGCGCGGACTGCCGGTATTGTTGCCGGTATCGCTGACTTCGACCTCGTTGAGCGCCTCGACGAATACTTCTTCGGAGACGCCATCCACATTAACGTAGTAGGGGCGTTCGGACTGCGAGATGCGCCCGGTACCGGTCAGGCGGATGTGATAGGTTTCGCCGTGCAGGGTGATGCGGAATTCATCCGCTGCAAAACGCGGAGCCTGGTTGCCGGTGTCTTTTGCGCTGACCGGCAGCAGGACTTCGGGCGACAGCGTGTCTGCGTTGCGTTCCTGCAGGAAAGTGCGTCCAAGATCCGGGAACATGGCATAGGTCAGTACGTCTTCTTCGCACTTGGCAATGCCTTCGATTTCGGCCTTCAGCTTGTCCATTTCATCCGGAATCAGGTCCGCCGGCCGGCAGGTGATGACTTCCTGGTCGCCAATTGCCAGATTGCGGACTCCGTGGTCTACCGCTGCCGGTGCCTTGCCATAACGGCCCTGCAGGTACAGTTTCACTTCATTGGTGATGGTTTTGTAGCGACCACCGGACAGAACGTTGAGAACGGCTTGCGTGCCCACGATCTGTGATGTCGGGGTCACCAGGGGTGGATAGCCCAGATCGGCACGCACACGCGGGATTTCTGCCAGCACTTCATCCATGCGGTCAAGCGCGCGTTGTTCCTTCAGCTGGTTGGACAGGTTGGAGATCATCCCGCCCGGCACCTGGCTGACCAGAACGCGTGGGTCAACGCCGGTGAAATTGCTTTCGAACTGCCAGTACAGTTTGCGGATTTCGCGGAAATAGGCGGCAATTTCTTCCAGATCGGTCAGTTTGATACCGGTGTCATACGGAGTGCCGGCCAGTGCGGCGACCATGCTTTCGGTGGTGGGATGGCTGGCACCTTCCGAAAATGCCGAAATGCAGGTGTCGATGATGCTGGCGCCTGCTTCTACGGCCTTCAGGTGGACCATGCTGGCCAGGCCCGAGGTGGCGTGGCTGTGGTTATGCACCGGCAGTCCGGTGGCCTGACGAATGGCAGCAACCAGTTCTCCGGCAACGCTCGGGGTGAGCAGGCCGGCCATGTCCTTGATTGCGATGCTCTGGCAGCCGAAGTCTGCCAGTCCCTTGGCCAGTTCGACAAAGTGCGGAATGTCGTGTACCGGGCTGGTGGTGTAGGAAATGGCGCCCTGGGCATGTTTGCCGGCTTTCAGGACCGCCTCGACCGACACCCGCATGTTGCGCAGATCGTTCATGGCGTCGAAGATGCGGAAAACATCGACGCCATTGTCGGCAGCCTTGCCGACGAATGCACGCACGACGTCATCGGCATAGTGGCGATAGCCGAGCAGGTTCTGACCGCGCAATAGCATCTGCAACGGAGTGTTGGGCAGCGACTTGCGCAGTTTTGCCAGACGTTCCCACGGGTCTTCCTTGAGGAAACGCACGCAGGCATCAAATGTTGCACCGCCCCAGGCTTCGAGGGACCAGAAACCGATGTTGTCCAGTCGGGCGCAGATTGGCAGCATGTGTTCCGTACGCATGCGGGTGGCAATCAGCGACTGGTGGCCGTCACGGAGTACGAGATCGGAAATGTAGACTTTGGACATAATCAGCAGACACCAAATAAAATCCTGGGGCAACCGGACCCGCAACTGGCGGGCGCGGAACAACCCGTACCGCCATGTCTGGCGGTACGGGACATATTGTTGTTACAGACCGTTGTGTGCGGCAATCGCGGCCGCAATGGCGGCCGCCAGAATTTCGGGCGGCTTGCCGGTGTCATAGTTTACCAGTTCCGGATGGGTTTCGACGAATGAAGTGTCAAAATGGCCGGAACGAAATGTCTCATTGCCGAGAATTTCAAGATAGTAGGGGATGGTGGTCTTGACGCCGAATACAACCATGTCGTTCAGGGCGCGCCGGCCACGTTCGATGACGCTTTCCCAGGTCAGGTTCCACACGGTGAGCTTGGCGCACATCGAATCGTAGTAGGGTGGAATGACATACCCGCTGAACATGGCTGCATCGGTGCGCACACCGGGGCCGCCTGGAGCGTAGTAGCGGGTGACCCGGCCAAGGCTGGGCAGGAATCCGTTTTGCGGGTCTTCCGCATTGATGCGGAATTCCATGGCAAAACCGCGATGTTCGATGTTTTCCTGGCGGTATTGCAGGGGCATGCCGCTGGCGATGCGGATCTGTTCCTGCACGATGTCGACACCGGTGATGGTTTCGGTGACCGTGTGCTCTACCTGCAGGCGGGTGTTCATTTCCATGAAGTAGAACTGGTTGTCGGAATCGAGCAGGAATTCGACCGTGCCGGCGTTTTCGTAGTTGACCGCGCGCGCGGCAGTGACGGCCAGCTTGCCGATGTACTGGCGCTGGGCCTCGGTCAGCTGCGGTGATGGCGCGATTTCGATCAGTTTCTGGTTGCGGCGCTGGATCGAGCAGTCGCGTTCGAACAGGTGCAGGGTGTTGCCGAACTTGTCTGCCAGAACCTGGACTTCGATGTGGCGTGGATTGACCACGCATTTTTCGATGAAGACGTCCGGCTTGCCGAACGCCTTGCCGGCTTCGGAGACCACCCGGTCATAATTTTTCAGCAGTTCGGTTTCGGAATCGCAACGCCGGATTCCGCGACCACCACCGCCATTGGTGGCTTTCAGCATCACCGGGTAGCCGATCACGCTGGCCAGCTGCAGGGCTTCTTCGACATTTTCAAGGCTGTGGTCACTGCCGGGAACCACCGGGATGCCGGCACGAATCATGGCCTTGCGCGCTTCGATCTTGTCGCCCATCATGCGGATGACATCCGCATCCGGACCGATGAAGCGAATGCCGCGCCGGGCGCAGACTTCGGCCAGCACCGGATTTTCCGACAGGAATCCGTAGCCGGGGTGGAGCGCGTCGCAACCGCTGGCGACTGCCAGATTGACGATATTGTGCGCGTTCAGGTATCCCTGCACCGGGTCGGAGCCAATGTTGTACGCTTCGTCGGCCTTCTTGACATGCAGGGCATGCCGGTCGGCATCGGTGTAAATGGCAACAGAAGTAATGCCAAGTTCGGAGCAGGCCCGAACGATACGCACGGCGATCTCGCCGCGGTTAGCTATGAGTATTTTCCTGATCACGCGCAGAACCAGCCTTCTTTTTGACAATGAGCTCAATAAATTATATCATGCTCGACTTGTGCCGGAACAAGGGTCATCCAGCTTCAGCGATGACCGGGCGCCAGCCGGCGGGCGTCGAACGTGGCCCGGGTGCCATGATACCAGACGTTTGCCTCCGATGGCTCCCGATTGCAGCGCAGGCTGGTCATGCAGACCGGTCGGTGACGCCGGGGCAGGCCAGCTGGCTGGTTGCCCGTGTTGCAGTTGCAGCCCCGATTTGCCGGAATGGTTATTGCAGGCTGCACAAGCCGATATGAATTGATCAGGAGTTTCCAGATGGCTGTCCAACAGAACAAAAAATCCCCTTCCAAGCGCGGCATGCACCGTGCCCACGATTTTCTGACCAACCCTCCGCTGGCCGTCGAGCCAACCACGGGTGAAGTTCACCTGCGTCACCACATCAGCCCGAACGGCTTTTACCGTGGCCGCAAGATTGTTGCCACCAAGGGCGATTGATCGGTTCGTTCGCCCAGAACCATGCCAGGCCGCAAGCCATGCAGTTTCTGCACCGTGTCTTGCGGCTTTTCCTTTTCTGATGGTTTGTGTGCCGGATCGCCATGCCTGACCAGAAAGTAACGGTAGCCATCGATGCGATGGGGGGTGACCACGGACCTTCGGTGACAGTGCCGGCCGCCTTGCGTTGCCTGGCGCGTGATCCCGAGCTTGCAGTCGTCCTGGTCGGTATTGAAGAGCAGATTGCCAGTGAGTTGCGCCGGCATCGCACAGCGGTCGGTGACCGTCTGCGCATCCGGCACGCCAGTGAAGTGGTCGGCATGGATGAATCGCCGGCGCTGGCGATGCGCAACAAGAAAGATTCTTCCATGCGCGTGGCCATCGACCTGGTCAAGGCCGGCGAGGCAAATGCCTGCGTGTCGGCCGGCAATACCGGTGCTCTCATGGCCACTGCGCGATTCGTGCTCAAGATGATGCCGGGCATCGAACGTCCGGCGATTGCCAGTGCGCTGCCCACCATGCGCGGACGCATCATCATGCTGGATCTCGGCGCCAATGTGGACTGCACACCGGAACATCTGCTGCAGTTCGGCATCATGGGGGCCGTGCTGGTGTCGGCCCTGGAAGGTCGCGAGCAACCCAGCGTTGGTCTGCTCAACATCGGCGAGGAAGAAATCAAGGGCAATGAAACCGTCAAGCAGGCTGCCGATCTTCTGCGTGCGAGCGGCCTCAATTTCTATGGGAACATCGAAGGCGATGACATCTATCGTGGTACCACCGATGTGGTGGTCTGTGATGGTTTCGTCGGCAATGTGGCCCTGAAGACCTCCGAAGGTCTGGCCAAAATGATCTCCACCATGCTGCGCGAAGAATTCAGCCGTTCTGTTTTCACACGGATCGCCGGGCTGGTTGCCCTGCCGGTGCTGAATGCCTTCAAGCGCAGAGTGGATCCGAGGCGCTATAATGGCGCCACTCTGCTCGGACTGCGTGGCGTGGTGATCAAGAGTCACGGCGGTGCAGACCGTTTTTCATTTGAACATTCAATCGACAAGGCCATCCGTGAAGTGCGCAATGGCGTATTGCAGCGCATCAGCGAAAAAATGGTCGTCGCACATGAGGATGCCGCCTGAAGTGAACAAGCATGTACAGGTAGCCGGTACCGGTAGCGCGTTGCCGGAACGGATCATGACCAATGCCGAACTCTCCCGCATGGTCGATACCAGTGACGAATGGATCGTCGAACGCACCGGGATTCGCCAGAGACACATTGCCGGTGAAGATGAAAGTACCGCTTCACTGGCCTGGCAGGCCAGTGTGCGTGCGCTGGAAGCGGCGGGCATGCAGGCCAGTGATCTCGATCTGATCGTGGTGGCCACCACCACGCCGGATCTGGTGTTTCCGTCTACCGCCTGTCTGCTGCAGGCAAAGCTGGGTATTGAAAACCACTGTCCGGCATTTGATGTGCAGGCGGTATGCAGCGGTTTTGTCTACGCCCTGGCCACCGCTGACAATTTCATCCGTGCCGGGCAGGCGCGCACGGCGCTGGTTGTGGGTGCCGAAACCATGTCGCGCATTACTGACTGGACCGATCGCAGCAATTGCATCCTGTGGGGAGATGGCGCGGGTGCCGTGGTGCTGCGTGCTGCCGAAGAACCGGGCATTCTGGGGACAGTACTGCACGCTGATGGCCGCTATCGGGATCTGTTGCACGTCGAGGCCGGGGTTTCCAGTGGTCTTGATAAGTCACGCGCTGTCCGCATGCAGGGAAATGCCGTGTTCCGTTTTGCCGTCAATACGCTGGACCAGATCGTGGATGAAACCCTGACCAGGTTCGGCTTGCAGAAATCGGATGTCTCCTGGCTCGTGCCGCACCAGGCCAATATCCGGATCATTCAGGCCACCGCAAAAAAACTGGGCATGAGCATGGACCGCGTGGTGCTGACCGTGGACCAGCATGCCAATACGTCGGCCGCATCCATTCCGCTGGCTCTGGATACCGCCGTGCGCGACGGACGCATCCGTCCCGGCGATGTGTTGCTCATGGAAGCGTTTGGCGGTGGCTTTACCTGGGGCTCTGCCCTGATTCGTTGGACACAGCAGGGAGGCGCATGACAATGTCTGCCATGAAATACGCCATGGTTTTTCCGGGACAAGGTTCCCAGTCGGTCGGCATGATGAACGGTTTTGCCGATCATGCGGCAATCCAGACGACGTTTGCTGAGGCATCGGACGCCATTTCAACCGATCTGTGGGCGCTGGTGACCAGCGGGCCGGCAGAAGAACTCAACCAGACCATCAATACCCAGCCGGCCATGCTGGCCGCCGGCGTGGCGATCTGGCGTATCTGGCAGGAAGCCGGGTCGCCGCAACCCGAAGTGGTTGCCGGGCACAGCCTGGGCGAATACACAGCGCTGGTGGCTGCAGGGGCCATCAGCTTTACCGATGCCGTGCGGCTGGTCCGCCTGCGTGCCGGACTGATGCAATCCGCGGTGCCGGAAGGGGTTGGCGCCATGGCTGCCATTCTGGGCATGGACGATGAGGATGTGGTTGCGGTTTGCCGCGATGCGGCAGAAGGTCTGGTGCTGGAAGCCGTCAATTTCAATGCCACCGGTCAGGTGGTGATTGCTGGCAACCGGCTGGCAGTGGAGCGGGGCATGCTGCTGGCAAAGGAACGGGGGGCCAAGCGGGCTGTGCTGTTGCCGGTTTCGGTACCGTCGCACTGCAGTCTGATGCAGCCTGCCGCCGAAGAACTTGCCGTTGCCCTGGCATCGGTAGACATCCGCACTCCTGTCATCCGGGTGCTGCACAATTGCGATGTGCTGTCGCATGATTCCGCAGATGACATCCGCCAGGCGTTGGCCAGCCAGTTGCACAAACCGGTGCGCTGGGTGGAAACGGTACGCGCGATGGCCGATCTTGGCGTCAGTCATGCAGCGGAGTGCGGGCCAGGCAAGGTGCTGGCAGGTCTGGCCAAGCGTATCGATGACCGCATTGCCACGTCTGCTCTGGTGGACCTCGCTTCACTGGATGGATTCCGCGCGCATCTGCATCAGAATGTCACGGCTTGACCGGACAGCAGTCCGGCCTGAACCAACTCGGGAGAATAACAATGCCATACGGAAAAGTTGCGCTGGTTACCGGCGCCAGTCGCGGAATCGGACGTGCTACGGCACTGGCGCTGGCCAGGCAGGGAGCCAGGGTCATCGGCACCGCCACCAGCGAAGCCGGTGCCAGCGCCATTACCGATTATTTTCGCAATGAAGGGGTGGAAGGCAGCGGCCTGGTGCTGGATGTCACCGATCCGGCCAGCGTGGATGCCGCACTGGCCCAGGTACATGAAACCCTCGGCGACATCACCATTCTGGTGAACAATGCCGGCATTACGCGCGACAATCTCCTGATGCGCATGAAAGACGACGAGTGGGATCAGGTGATTGCCGCCAACCTGACCTCGGTGTTTCGCATGACGCGATCCGTGCTGCGTGAAATGATGAAAGCCCGTTATGGGCGGATCATCAACATTGCCTCGGTGGTCGGTGTGTCGGGCAATGCCGGCCAGACCAACTATGCGGCAGCCAAGGCCGGCATGATCGGGTTTTCCAAATCGCTGGCCCGTGAAGTGGGCAGCCGGAATATCACGGTCAATTGCGTGGCGCCCGGCTTTATCGACACCGACATGACACGTGAGCTGCCGGACAACGTCAAGCAGTCCCTGCTGGGCCAGATTCCGCTGGGCCGGCTTGGCGAAACGGAAGAAATTGCCCATGCAGTTTCGTTTCTGGCTTCGTCGAATGCCGGTTACATCACCGGAACGACATTGCACGTGAATGGCGGCATGTACATGGATTGATGAGCGGCAAACACTGGCCTGACAAGCCCGGGCATGGCCGGTTCCGCCATGCAGGGGCATGAATGGTTTGCCGGAAGTTGGTGATATGCGCCGGATTTGATAGAATATGCCGGCTTTTTTCCCTTAACCCTGGAGTACCCACATGGAAAACATCGAGCAACGTGTCAAGAAAATCGTCGCAGAGCAGCTGGGCGTCAAAGAGGACGAGATCAAAAATGAATCCTCTTTTGCTGGCGATCTCGGCGCTGATTCCCTCGACACCGTTGAGCTGGTGATGGCGCTGGAAGAAGAATTCGAATGCGAAATTCCTGACGAAGAAGCCGAAAAAATCACCACCGTCCAGCAGGCCATTGATTACGTCAATAGCCACCTGGGCAAGTAATTTGGCAGGATAACCGGCAGTTCTGGCTGCCGGACATGCGAGTTGTGGCCGGAAGCCGCTTGCGCGGCTGAGTGACCGGTGTTGCATGCCCCGTGGCCGGAGCGTATGGTTTTTCCTGTGCAAACTGTCCGTTTACCTGATGGAGCTGTCTTGTCCAAGCGCAGAGTAGTCATTACCGGTCTCGGTATCGTGTCCCCGGTTGGTACGGGGATTGCCACCAGTTGGGCCAATATCGTGGCTGGGGTGTCCGGTATCGCCCGTATCACCCGTTTTGATCCGACCCCGTTTGCCGCGCAGTTTGCCGGCGAAGTGAAGGATTTCGATGTCAGCCAGTTTCTGAATCCGAAAGAAGCCCGCCGGATGGACACCTTCATCCAGTATGGCATGGCAGCCGGTATCGAGGCATTCCGCGATAGCGGACTCGAAGTCACCGAAAGCAATGCGGAACGCATCGGGGTGAACATCGGTTCGGGCATCGGCGGTCTGCCGTTGATCGAAGAAACCCACAGCACCTATCTGGAAAGCGGTCCGCGCAAGATTTCGCCGTTTTTCATCCCGGCGTCCATCATCAACATGATTTCCGGCAACCTGTCGATCATGTACGGACTGAAGGGGCCCAATCTGGCCATGGTCACTGCCTGCGCCACTGCCACGCATGCCATAGGTGATTCAGCCCGCCTGATTGAATACGGCGATGTCGATGTCATGATTGCCGGCGGCGCCGAATCGGCGGTCAGTCCGCTGGGTATCGGCGGTTTTGCCGCTGCACGCGCATTGTCCATCCGCAATGACGACCCGGCCACGGCCAGCCGGCCATGGGACCGTGACCGTGACGGCTTTGTCATGGGTGAAGGCGCCGGTGTGCTGGTGCTGGAAGAATACGAACATGCACGCGCACGCGGCGCGCGCATTTACGCCGAACTGGCCGGTTTCGGCATGAGTGGCGATGCCTATCACATGACCGCTCCGGTTGAAAGCGGGGAGGGCGCGGCGCGCTGCATGCGCAATGCCCTGCGCAATGCCGGTCTTAACGCGGATCAGGTTGATTACGTCAATGCCCATGGTACCTCGACTCCGCTGGGCGACATGGCGGAAACCGCAGCACTGAAGCTGGCTCTGGGCGATCACGCCTACCACACTGCCGTCAGTTCGACCAAATCGATGACCGGCCACCTGTTGGGAGCCGCGGGAGGCGTGGAAGCCGTGTATGCCGCCCTGAGCGTGCATCATCAGATTGCACCGCCCACCATCAACCTGTTCAATCAGGACGAAGCCTGTGATCTGGACTACGTGCCCAATACGGCACGCAACATGAAGATCGATGTGGCGTTGTCCAACTCGTTCGGGTTTGGCGGCACCAATGGCACGCTGGTGTTTCGCCGCATTGGCTGACCTGGCAGGCCCGGCTGGCTGTCCGAGTCTGCACATCGCCAGGCCGGGCCGGTGAACATCCAGTTGCTGTCAGGCACGCCGGACCTGCTGGACTGGCATCGTCTGGATCCGGCCGCCTACCCCGTTCTTCTGGAATCTTCTACCGGCGATGGCTGGCATATCCTGATGGCGCTGCCCGAATGGACCCGGCTGTATTCTGTCGCCAGTGTTCACCTGCTGGATCGAGATCTGCGTGAACTGCCCCTGGATAACGTAGCCATTGCACCTGCCGCTGCCGGGCTGCCATTTCGCAGTGGCTGGTTCCTCTATCTCGGCTACGAATACCTGCATGTCATCGAACCATCTGTCCAGGCGCGTGCGTCGGTGGATGACTTTCCGCTGGCCGCCCTGATGCAGGTGCCGGCTGCCATCGTACAGCACGCTGGCAATGGAAATACCTGGCTACTGGCACAGGAAACGCATCAGATGCAGCGGCTGCAACAGGACAGTCAACGACTGACCATGTCTGCACCGGCTGTCCTGCCGGCGTTCCAGCTGGTGGAAGAAGCGCCGGAGGCGTTTCTGTCTGGTGTCGCCAGCATCCGGGATTATATTCGCGCCGGCGATGTGTTTCAGGTCAATCTGTCGCGGCGCTGGCGGGGCGTGGCAGAGCAGGCAATCGATCCTGCCAGTCTGCGCAGACGTCTGCGTCGGGCCAATCCGGCTCCATTTGCCGGTCTCGTCCGTCTCGATGCGCAGCATGCGATTGTCAGTTCTTCGCCGGAACGGTTGTTTTCCATTCGCGATGACAAGGTGTCCACCCGCCCGATTGCTGGTACACATCCCCGTCTTGTCGATACAGAGGCGGATCGCCAGCAGCGTGAAGCCCTGCGCATGCATCCCAAGGAACGTGCGGAGCACATCATGCTGGTTGATCTGGAACGCAATGATCTGGGGCGTGTTTGCGTGCCGGGCAGCGTGCATGTGGAAGAGCTGATGGGTATCAGCAGTTATGCCTGGGTGCATCATATCGAATCGGTGGTCAGTGGCCGACTGCAGGCACAGCTGCATCCGGCAGATGTGGTTCGCGCGCTGTTTCCCGGGGGAACCATCACCGGTTGTCCCAAAGTGCGCACCATGCAGATCATCCGCGAACTGGAAACCACGCCGCGCCATGCTTATACCGGTAGCATGGGGTATATCAACCGCAACGGGGACATGGATCTGAACATCCTGATCCGCAGCATGATGCTGGCGGGAGGCGCATTGACTTTTTCTGCCGGAGCGGGCATCGTAGCCGATTCCGATCCGCAACGCGAACTGCAGGAAACGCGGGCCAAGGCGCGAGGGCTGCTGCGGGCGCTGGAAGATGTCTCATGATACTGGTCAACGGTTCTCCCGATGCGTGCGTATCGCCTGCCGACCGTGGCCTGGCCTATGGTGATGGCGTTTTTCGCACCCTGCTGATCAACAATGGTCAGGTGGTGGCCTGGCCCGAGCAGTACGACCGGCTGGCGGCCGATGCCGCCAGCCTTGGCATCCCGATGCCGGAAGCCAGCTTGCTGGCTGGCGAGCTGGATCAGGTCTGCCAGGGGGTAGTCGATGGCGTCGGCAAGATCGTGCTGAGCCGTGGAGAAGGTCCGCGTGGTTATGCCCCGCCAGCAGCATGTGTGCCGACCCGGATTGTCTCGTCTGGCAAACTGCCAGCATGGCCGGAACAGTGGCGGATCAATGGTGTGAACGTCCGTCTGTGCGAACTTCGACTGGCCCATCAGCCCAGGCTGGCCGGCATCAAGCATCTCAACCGGCTCGAGCAGGTTCTGGCGCGTGCCGAATGGCAGGACAGCGATATTGCCGAAGGCATTCTGCTGGACCAGGAAGGCTGGCTGGTTGGCGGCACGATGAGCAATGTGGTGTTGTGGCGGGCAGGCGCGTTGCAGACACCGGTGCTGGACCGTTGCGGCGTGGCCGGTCTGACGCGCAGCCGTTTGCAACGGCTGGCCGGACAGCATGGTGTGACGTGGCAGGAACTGCGGCTGCGTCCGCAAGACCTCCTGCAGGCAGAAGAGGTGATGTTGTGTAACAGTGTGTTTGGCGTATGGCAGGTTCGTCGTCTGGCCGACAGGTCATGGCAGCCAGGACAGATGACGAAACAGTTGCGCGACTGGCTGGAGAAAGCATGAGGCTTAAATGGATGCTGCCGCTTGTACTGGCAGCACTGCTGACGGTGGGTTTTTATAGCTGGGCGGTCAATCCACTCCGCATGCAGGCTGATGAAACGGCAGTTGAGTTTTCGCCTGGCAGCGGCGTGTCCGGTATCGCCAATGCGCTGGTGCGCGCCCATGTATTGCATGGCCGGGCAGACAGCTGGCGCTTTCGTCTGCTGGCCAGGGTGCTGGGCCGAGGCGGCAGCCTGCAGGCTGGCTATTACACATTCCATCCCGGTGATACGCCGCTGTCCGTGCTGAACAGAATTTCGCACGGACAGGTGACCTTGCGCCAGGTTCGCTTCATCGAAGGCTGGACATTCGCCGAAATCCGACAGGCGATGAATGATTCGCCATGGCTCAACCACGATAGCCGCGACATGGATACCGCGGCAATTGCAAAGGCGATCGGTTTGCAGGGCAGCAGTCCCGAAGGCTGGATTTATCCGGATACCTATGATGTGCGCGTCGGCAGTTCCGACCTGGCGTTGCTCAAACGGGCCAGGCTGCTGATGCAGACCCATCTGGCCGCGGCATGGCAAGGCAGGGCTGCCGGTCTGCCGTACCGTTCGCCTGCCGATGCGCTGATCATGGCTTCGATCATCGAAAAGGAAACCGCGCAAGCCAGTGAACGTCCGCAAGTGGCTGAGGTTTTCATCAACCGGCTGCATCAGGGAATGCGCCTGCAGACCGATCCGACAGTCATCTATGGTCTGGGCAACCAGTTTGATGGGGATTTGCGCAAACAGGATCTTCTGCACGACACGCCGTGGAATACCTATACGCGTTATGGCTTGCCGCCAACGCCAATTGCCATGCCTGGCATGCCATCGATCGAGGCGGCCTTGCATCCGGCCAGCGGCAACGAACTGTATTTCGTGTCGCGCGGGAACGGCACCCACGTTTTCTCGAACAATCTGGCCGATCATAACCGGGCAGTCGGTCAGTTCCAGAAAAGCATCCCGTTACACAAGTAAGCCATTGCAGAAAGGTCAGACATGCCGTTTGTCAGTTTGGAAGGAGTGGATGGAGCCGGAAAATCCACCCATGTGGGCTGGATGGCAGACTGGTTGCGCGCGCGTGGACATGCCGTGGTGGAAACGCGTGAACCAGGCGGCACGCCACTTGGTGAAAGCCTGCGTGACCTGCTGCTGGGCCAAGCCATGTGTCCGGATACCGAGCTGCTGCTGATGTTTGCCGCCCGTGCAGAACATATCCATCAGGTGATCCGGCCTGCGCTTGCACGTGGCGAATGGTTGCTGTCCGACCGCTTTACCGATGCCAGCTATGCCTACCAGTGCGGTGGGCGGGGCATTCCGGCCGAACGGCTGCATGTGCTGGAGCAATGGGTCCAGCATGGCCTGCAGCCGGACATCACGTTTGTGTTTGACGTCGATCTGGCCATTGCCCGCCAGCGCCTGGCCGCTCATGGCGCGGCCGACCGGTTCGAGCAGGAGGACGGAGCGTTTTTCAGTCGGGTCCAGCATGTGTATCGCCAGCGTGCTGCTGCCGAACCTGCTCGCGTGCGGCTGGTGAATACCGACAGAACGCTGGATCAGATTCGCGCCGATCTGGTCGGCATGTTGCTGGAGATCGGTGCGTGATGCCGGTGTATCCCTGGCTTGAAACACAACTGGCACGTCTTCTGGCCATGCGGGAACGCATGCCGCATGCCTTGCTGGTAGCCGGTCCGGCCGGAACCGGCAAGCAGGCTCTGGCACAGGCACTGGTCACGGCCTTGCTGTGCAGACAGCCTGTTGACGGTCATGCCTGTGGCGAATGCTCCTCCTGCCGCTGGCTGGCCGCTGGCAATCATCCGGATTTTCTGCGGGTGGAACCGCAACTGCCAGACAACGAGGAAGACTCCGTCAGCCGCCAGCGCCAGAAGCCCATCCAGGTCGAGCAGGTGCGTGTTGCCAACGAATTCCTGCACTTGAGCAGCCATCAGGGCGGCATGCGCATCCTGCTGGTGCAACCGGCCGAAGCCATGAATGTCGCGGCGGCCAATGCATTGCTCAAGACACTGGAAGAACCGCCGGCCGGCAGCGTGCTGATTCTGGTCAGCCATCATCCGGCGCGTCTGCTACCGACAGTGATCAGCCGTTGCCATCAGGTGCGGGTGCCAGTGCCCGATGTCGCGCAGGCAGCTGCCTGGCTGCAGACACAGGGGATTGTGGACACGGAGTTGTGTCTGGCCCTGGCCAACGGCTCGCCGCTGCAGGCGCTGGAGCAGGCCGATCCGGCATGGCTGGAAGCGCGCACCGTTTGGATCGCCGCCTGGCAGAACCCGCACGCCGAGCATCCGGTCAGTCAGGCTGTCGCACTGGCAAAGCTGGATGTGGGGGCCTTGCAGCGCTGGTTGACGGGTTTCCAGCAATGGATGCATGATCTGATCAGTCTGCGCATGGGCGGCGGAATCCGTTATCATATCGACTGTGCCGCCGGATTGCGGGCGCTGGCCGACAGATTGGAACCGGTGGGCGCGTTTGCATTTCATCAGCGGTTGCTGGACATGCGAAAATCACTGCTGCATACGTTGAACCAGCAGATGGTGCTGGAAGATGTGCTGCTGGATTATGTGGCCCTGTTTTGACGGGCAGGAAGGCTTCTTGCAATGAGCACGATTCCGAATATGGCAAGACCTGGTGTCTTGTCGCTGGCGATCAAGGAAAAATCGGCGCTGTTTGCCGCCTACATGCCCTTTGTCAAGGGTGGTGGCCTGTTCATTCCATCCACCAAATCGTATCAGCTGGGCGATGAGGTCTTCATGTTGCTGACCCTGCTGGATGACGTGAACAAGATTCCGGTGGCCGGCAAGGTGGTCTGGATTACCCCGGTAGGTTGTCATGGTGGCAAGACGCCAGGCATTGGCGTGCAGTTCGATGACAACGAAAACGGCATCTCGGCGCGCAACCGCATCGAAGGCATGCTGGGCGGCGCTCTGAAAGCGGTGCGTCCCACGCATACCATCTGATAACCAGCTGAGTTCTTTTGTATCAGAGAATCCCATGTTCATTGATTCGCACTGCCACATCGATTTTCCCGATCTCGCCAGCCATGAAGCAGAATTGCTGGCAGCCATGGCAGAAGCCCGTGTGACGCACGCCCTGTGCGTGAGCGTGAATCTGGCCGATTTCCCACGCGTGCTGGCTGTGGCGGAGCGCCACGCCAACATTTTTGCTTCGGTGGGCGTGCATCCAGACTACGAAGACGTCGAAGAACCATCCGTTGAACAGCTGGTACAGCTGGCCGCTCATCCGCGCGTGGTTGCCATCGGCGAAACCGGGCTGGATTACTTCCGGCTCACCGGCGATCTGGAATGGCAGCGCGAACGCTTCCGCGTGCATATTCGCGCGGCCATTGCCAGCGGCAAGCCGCTCATCATCCATACCCGTTCCGCTGCCGAAGACACCCTGCGCATCATGCAGGAAGAGGGTGCTGAGCGCATTGGTGGCGTCATGCACTGTTTCACCGAAAGTCAGGCGGTGGCCGACGCTGCCATTGCCATGGGATTTTATATTTCGTTCTCTGGCATCGTCACTTTCCGGAATGCCGAAGCCTTGCGCCAGGTGGCACGCCAGATTCCGCTTGACCGTATCCTGATCGAAACCGATTCGCCCTATCTGGCGCCGGTACCGTTTCGCGGCAAGAGCAACCAGCCTGCCTATGTTCCGTACGTGGCCAGCATGATTGCCGACGTGCGCGGCATCAGCCAGCAGGCAGTTGGCGAGGCAAGCAGCGCCAGTTTTTTCCGCCTGTTTTCAGGCGCCATACCAGCAGACCGGGAAAAAGCTGCCTGACACCGGCTGGCGCCATCGGTCCGGGCATGTCCGGCCGGACGCAATTCGAAACCGCAAGGAGTCTGGATTACCATGAATGCCATCACCCAATACCTGCGCCGTCACGTTGTTTGGCTGGCGTTACTCGGCTTTCTGGCTGGTTGTGCGGGCTTGCTGGTTCCGGGTACGATCTCGTTTTCAGATGATGACATGCAGCAAGCCCTGCAACGCAAATTCCCGGTCGAAAAATCTTATCTCGGGCTGGTGGACATGACACTCACCCACCCGCAGGTCAGTTCGGATCCGGTCAACCAGCGCCTTGCCCTGCAACTGGATGCGCTGATCAACATGGTTGGTGTCGATCATCCCATTACCGGTCATTTCACCGTCAGCGGACAGTTGCAGTATGACAGCGACCACAAGACCATCGTGCTGCAACAACCCGAATTGCAACAGGCGGACATCGTCGGCCTGTCGCCATCAGGCGCCCGCCTGCTGCGTCAGGCTGCCGGCTTTGCCGTGACCGAAAAGCTCGACGGCGCCGTGCTGTACCGTCTGAGCCAGGACGACCAGCGCATCTTCGGCACTCAGGTGGTGCCCGAACGCATCGAAATCACTCGCGACGGGGTGGTGGTGCATGTCAAACACAATTGACCAGACGGATAGGGTTGCCAAGGCTACAAATCCGGGAGTGGCTTGGCTGGTGAGGCATGGATTCTGCGACTTCGCTGCGGCGCCATTCCGCGAATATCCCGTCATTCCGCGAATATCCCGTCATTCCGCGCGTAGTCGCGGAATCCACAGATCCGGGAGTGGCTTGGCTGGTGAGGCATGGATTCTGCGACTTCGCTTTGCTTCGCGCAGAATGACGGTGCTGCGGCGTTATCCCGCGAACATCCCGTCATTCCGCGAATATCCCGTCATTCCGCGCGTAGTCGCGGAATCCACAGATCCGGGAGTGGCTTGGCTGGTGAGGCATGGATTCTGCGACTTCGCTTTGCTTCGCGCAGAATGACGGTGCTGCGGCGTTATCCCGCGAACATCCCGTCATTCCACGAACACCCCGTCATTCCACGAACACCCCGTCATTCCACGAACACCCCGTCATTCCACGAACACCCCGTCATTCCACGAACATCGCGTCATTCTGCGAACATCGCGTCATTCCGCGCGTAGTCGCGGAATCCACAGATCCGGGAGTGGCTTGGCTGGTGAGGCATGGATTCTGCGACTTCGCTTTGCTTCGCGCAGAATGACGGTGCTGCGGCGTTATCCCGCGAACATCCCGTCATTCCACGAACACCCCGTCATTCCACGAACACCCCGTCATTCCACGAACACCCCGTCATTCCACGAACACCCCGTCATTCCACGAACATCGCGTCATTCCGCGCGTAGTCGCGGAATCCACAGATCCGGCCGGAACCACTGCGTTTCTGTCGCTTGGGCTGTCAGGCGGATCAGCCGGCAAAAAATGCCTTGACCTTTTCCATGAAGGATTTGGCTTTCGGGTTATGCCGTTCGCCGTCGGCCTGGTTGATGGCTTCCAGTTCGCGCAGTAGTTCTTTCTGTCGTTCGGTCAGGTTGACCGGGGTCTCGATCATGACGTGGCAGAGCAGGTCGCCGGGGCCTTGGCTGCGCACGCCCTGGATGCCTTTGCCGCGCAGGCGGAATACCTTGCCGGTCTGGGTTTCTGCCGGGATCTTGATCTTGGCGTGTCCGTCGAGGGTCGGGATTTCGATTTCACCGCCAAGGGCAGCCACGGTGAAGCTGACTGGCATTTCACAATGCAGGTCGTTGTGGTCGCGCTGGAACACGGCATGTGGTTTCAGATGGATGACGACATACAGGTCGCCACTCGGGCCGTGGTTGAGGCCGGGTTCGCCTTCGCCGGACAGGCGGATGCGGTCGCCGTTGTCCACGCCGGCAGGGATGCGCACCGACAGTGTCTTGTTGCGTTTGACGCGTCCTGCGCCGTGGCATTCCGGACATGGGTTCGGGATGACCTTGCCGCTGCCATGGCACTTGGGGCAGGTTTGCTGCAACGAGAAAAATCCCTGCTGCATGCGCACCTGGCCGTGTCCGTGACAGGTGGGACAGGTGATCGGGTCTGTGCCGGGTTTGGCGCCGCTGCCGTGGCAGGTGCCGCATTCTTCCTGTGCCGGAATGCGGATGCGGGTTTCGGTGCCGCGAGCGGCTTCTTCAAGGGTGATTTCCAGATTGTATTGCAAGTCGGCACCGCGGTAGGACCCGTTGCGTCCGCGCCCGCCGCCACCGCCGAAAATGTCGCTGAAGATATCGCCAAAGGCATCGCCGAACGGATTGCCGCCACCCATGCCGGCAGACTGGTCCACGCCTGCGTGTCCGTACTGGTCATAGGCTGCCCGTTTTTGACGGTCGGTCAAGGTTTCGTAGGCTTCCTTGGCTTCCTTGAACAGTTCTTCCGCCTTCGGATTATCCGGGTTGCGGTCCGGGTGATGCTTCATCGCCAGACGGCGATAAGCTTTTTTCAGATCGTCTTCGCTGGCATCGCGATTGACGCCCAGCACTTCGTAATAGTCGCGTTTGGCCATGATTGCTTGTCTGCTTCATGAATAAGAGAACCGCCGACCCGTTTATCCGCAAGCGCGGGGGAACAGATCAGCGGCTCCCGAGAACAGATGGCCGCCGGGACGGCCACTTGCCGTTACTGGCAGGGTTTACTTCTTGTCTTTCACTTCTTCGAACTCGGCATCGACAACATCGTCATCGCCGGCATGCGAAGCGCCCTGACCGCCGGGTTGCGCACCAGCTGCTGCGCCGGCAGCTGCCTGCATGTGCTCGCCGAGCTTCATGGCAGCTTCGGACAGTGCCTGGGTTTTGGCCTCGATAGCGCTGCGGTCGTTGCCCTTGAGCGCTTCTTCGGCGGCAGTGATGGCCGCTTCCAGACGCGATTTGTCTTCTGCCGGCACCTTGTCGCCGTATTCCTTGAGCGACTTTTTGGCCGTGTGGATCAGATTGTCGCACTGATTGCGTGCGTCGACCAGCTCACGGGCACGACGGTCTTCTTCGGCATGGGCTTCGGCATCCTTGACCATCTGCTGGATTTCGGCTTCCGACAGACCGGAACTGGCCTGGATACGGATCTTGTTTTCCTTGCCGGTGGCCTTGTCGCGTGCGGACACATGCAGAATGCCATTGGCGTCGATGTCGAAGGTCACTTCGATCTGCGGCATGCCTCGTGGTGCCGGCGGAATATCGGTCAGGTTGAACTGGCCGAGACTCTTGTTGCCGGACGCCATTTCGCGCTCACCTTGCAGAACGTGGATGGTCACCGCATTCTGGTTGTCGTCGGCAGTCGAAAACACCTGGCTGGCCTTGGTCGGAATGGTGGTGTTCTTCTGGATCAGCTTGGTCATCACGCCGCCCATGGTTTCGATACCGAGCGACAGGGGAGTCACGTCCAGCAGCAGAACGTCTTTCACTTCACCCTGCAGAACGCCACCCTGGATGGCAGCGCCCACGGCCACGGCTTCATCCGGATTCACGTCACGACGGGGTTCCTTGCCAAAGAACTCCTTCACTTTTTCCTGCACCTTTGGCATGCGGGTCATGCCGCCGACCAGGATCACGTCGCTGATGTCGTTGATGCTGACGCCAGCATCCTTGATGGCCAGCTTGCAAGGCGCAATCGTCCGTTCGATCAGGTCTTCCACCAGGCTTTCGAACTTGGCGCGGGTGATTTTTACCGCCAGGTGCTTCGGACCGCTGGCATCTGCCGTGATGTAAGGCAGGTTGACTTCGGTCTGTTGCGATGACGACAGTTCGATCTTGGCCTTTTCGGCAGCTTCTTTCAGACGTTGCAGGGCCAGCATGTCGTTGCGCAGGTCGATGCCCTGTTCTTTCTTGAATTCGTCGGCCAGATAGTCGATCACGCGCTGGTCGAAGTCTTCACCACCCAGGAATGTATCGCCGTTGGTCGACATGACTTCAAACTGGTGTTCGCCTTCGATTTCGGCGATATCGATCACCGAGATGTCGAACGTGCCGCCGCCAAGGTCATATACCGCAATCTTGCGGTCGCCTTCTTTCTTGTCCATGCCGAACGCCAGCGCAGCTGCGGTGGGTTCGTTGATGATGCGCTTGACTTCCAGGCCAGCGATGCGACCGGCATCCTTTGTGGCCTGGCGCTGGCTGTCGTTGAAGTAGGCCGGAACGGTGATGACTGCTTCGGTGACTGGCTCGCCGAGGTAGTCTTCGGCGGTTTTCTTCATTTTCATCAGCACCTGGGCAGAAACTTCAGGAGGCGAAATCTTGCGGCCGCGCACTTCGACCCAGGCATCGCCGTTGTCAGCCTTGACGATTGCGTAAGGCATCAGGTTGATGTCTTTTTGCACTTCCTTTTCTTCAAAACGGCGGCCGATCAGACGCTTCACCGCAAACAGGGTGTTTTTGGGGTTGGTGACAGCCTGGCGCTTGGCGGCGGCACCGACCAGCACTTCATCGTTGTCGGCATACGCGATGATGGAAGGGGTGGTACGCGCACCTTCGGCGTTTTCGATGACCTTGGCGCTGCCGTTTTCCATGATGGCGACGCAGGAATTGGTGGTTCCGAGGTCAATACCAATGATCTTTGCCATGTTGTGTTCCTTGCAATGTCAGAATGGAGGATGTGCTCAATATAGGGATGCTTCTGTCGAATTCAATAGTGGCCGGTCAGCCTTTCGGTTTGGCAACGCTGACCAGTGCCGGCCGGATGATGCGGTCCTGCAGCTGGTAGCCTTTCTGCAGCACGGCAACCACGGTGTTCGGCTCGGCATCGCTGTCCAGCATGCTGATGGCCTGATGCTTGTGCGGATCGAAGCGTTCGCCGGCCGGATTGATTTCGTGCAGGCCGGATTTTTCAAATGCGGAGGTCAGCTGGCGCAGGGTCAGCGTGACGCCGTTGCGCAGGTTGTCCACATCGGAGGACGTGTCCTGCAGCGCGGCTTCCAGGCTGTCGCGCACGGCGAGCAGTTCGCTGGCAAAGTTTTCCACGGCATACTTGTGGGCGTTGGCAATGTCGATCTGGGCGCGCTTGCGGATGTTGTCCGCTTCGGCACGGGCGCGCATCCAGGCATCATGGTGTTCCTGGGCGGCCAGTTCGGCCTGGCGCAGTGATTCTTCCAGGCTTGGCATGGTGTCCTTGCCGGTGTTGTCCTGTTCGGGCTGGCTGGACTGGTTTTCCGTCTGTTCGTGCGTCATTTGCAACTCCATGTGGATGACTGTCGGGCCAAGTGGGGGCGTACGCGGGAAATTCAAGCCCCCGAAAAAATTATTTTTTATGCCTTTATTTCTGCAGTGAAAAACGCTAGACTTGAAGTTTGTTTATTCAAGATAAGGTTATCCTGAATGACCTCCGTCGCCCAGGCTTCCGTTAACCGGTCACAAGATGTCAAGGCTTCTGCGCCCGTCATGCTGGATCTGGACAAGTTCGAGGCGGCCAGTCTGAAGCATGACCCCTACGATTATCTGGTCCTGCCGGGATTTATCCGCCCGCAGGCATTGCAGCGCGTGCTGGCGGATTTTCCGCGTATCGACAAGGCGGGCAGTTTCCCGGCCGGCACGTTGAAGCCGGGTCCGGCATTTTTCGAGTTGATGGCCGAACTGGAAGGGCCCGTGTTCCGGGCCGCTGTCGAACGCAAGTTTGGCATCGACCTTACCGGCCGGCCAACCATGATTACCGTGCGCGGCCACACGGATGAAACCGATGGCCGCATTCACACCGACAGCAAAACCAAACTGATCACCATGCTGGTGTATTTCAACGACGACTGGCGGGGTGAGTCTGGTGGCCGTCTGCGCGTGTTGCGTTCGGGCACCGACCTGGAAGATTATGCCGAAGAGGTCGAACCCGGCATGGGCACCTTGCTGGCATTCCGGCGCAGCGACAACTCCTGGCATGGTCACAAACCCTTCGTCGGACAACGACGCGCCCTGCAGCTCAACTGGGTGGTCAGCGAGCAGGTCAAGCAGCATGAACAGCGTCGCCATGGCGTGTCGGCATTCTTCAAGAAACTGTTTGGCAAGCAGGAATACACAGGCTGAACTGAACATGTCGCAACGCACGGCCTGGGTGTTGTCCAATGGATTGATCGGCATGGACAACCAGTCAATCGGGCTTGCCGAAGCACTGGGTCTTGACGTCCACATCCGTCGCATCCAGCCCATGGCGCCATGGAGCAGCCTGCCACCATCGCTGTGGCTGGCACCCTTGCGTTTCCTGACCCCGGACAGCGACCGGCTGGAGCCGCCCTGGCCGGATGTGGTGATCGGCACCGGCCGGCTGAATGTGGCAGCGTCGGTTGCCATTCGCGAACAGAGCCGTGGCCGGACGCTGAACATCCGGATCCAGCATCCGCGCATTTCATTGGCAAAATTCGATTTCGTGGTTGCGCCGCAACACGACCACTGCCGTGGCAGCAATGTGATTGAGACGGTGGGCGCGGTCGGTCGCATGTCACATGCCCGCCTGGACGAGGGAGCGGCCCGGTTTGCCCCCTTGCTGGCCGGTCTGCCGCGCCCGTTCGTGACTGTACTGCTGGGCGGCAGCAATTCCAGATACATTCTGGACGCAGCCTTTGCCCGCCGGCTGGCGGGCCAGTTGGGTGAATCCTTGCGCAGCAATGGCGGCAGCCTGCTGGTCACGCCTTCCCGGCGCACCGGTGCCGAGGTGGTGGCGCCGTTTGCCGAACTGTTGAACAAGGTTCCCGGCCGCCTGTGGGACGGGCAGCATGACAATCCCTATTTCGGCTGGCTGGCGTTGGCCGATTACATCGTGGTGACGGCGGATTCGGTCAATATGGCATCCGAAGCGGCGTTTACCGGCAAGCCAGTGCTGGTGGCCGGACTCACCGGACGATCGAACAAATTCGAGCAGTTCCACCGCAGCCTGCAAGAACGTGGCTGCACCCGTCCCTTCACGGGGGAACTGGTCAACTGGCAATATGCACCGCTCGACGAAACACGTCGGGCAGCTTCTCTGATCAGGCAACAGACAGGATGGTGAAATGGCGATCAACGTCGAGATGTTCAGCAACGTCAAGGGCAAGAGTGGGTTTTTCAAGGCGATTGGCCACCCGATGGTGGTCTCGCGGGCAAACGACCTGATCGCTCGCCTGCGGGCGGCCGGTCATGTGGTGATTTACGATCCGCAGGGGTTCGTGGCCGGGTTGAATGAGTTCTACAATCTGTCAGGGCTCAACATCGACGCAGTTTATGTCCAGAAGCTGGAAGATATCGGCCAGACCCGGCTCGGTCATGTGCTGCGTCCGGTCACTGAACTGCCGCAGAGCACGGCCCGCATCCTGCTGGTGACTTCGTTTGATGCTGGCCGGCTGATTGACCATATCCGCCATCTGGTGCCGCAAGGCATGCAGGTGATGAGCCTGGATGAACTGCGCCTGCCGGACAGCATGCTGACCAATCGTTCGTTTTATCTGGACCCGCTCAATTTTGCGACCAACTTTGGTTTCATGCGCGAAGGCGACAACATTCACATGCGCATGGCAACCTGCGATTACTGGTCCGGCCTGGGCGCCGCTGGCTTGCCGCGCATCTGGTGCTGCCTGTTCGGCATGCAGGGTGAAGTGCTGGCGCAGTGGGAAGAACAGGTCGCCGCTGCGGGAGCCAGTATCGTGTTTGACAGCCGGGAAATCCGTCAGCGGTTCGGTCTGGGCGAATTTGTCGGATCGCTGTTCATTCATGTCATCGGCGTCGCGCGCCATGACGTGGTGAAATATGCGCTGGATGTGTATGGCGATGAACCAAGTGTGCTGTCCTGCAGCCATGATGCCAATGCCTGGCCTTCCGACCTGTTTGCCGGATTGCCGGCGCCCGATAACGATGAAACCGTCATCATGTGGATTCAGAACAGCCATCCGGTGCCGATTCCGCCCGATACCATCGGTATCAACCTGATGGGGCATTCCGAAGTGCGCAAGGTGCCGGTGGAAATTCCGCCATACGGTATTTACGGTATGGATGTCGGCCAGTTTTTCCCCGAAGCCCGCTGGCCGCAACAGTTTGAAGTGCAGGCCGGCCGACATTTCGTTCGTCCGCGTTACGAAGTGTTTGTCAAGGGCGGACGTGACCGGATGGCGCACGTGAATGTCGAGCGCAATGATCTGGTGGCCGACCCGAAGATTCCCGAGCTGACCCAACTGCTGGGCAAGAGCTACATCCTGCCGGCGCCGATTCTGCCAGTCGACCGCTGGAACAGCGTCATGCAGCCCAATCCGATGTCCACCGCCCAGATCAATCTGCCATACAAGGCCATCTTCTACGATGCCACTGGCGTTGAAGTGGGGCAGCATCACTTTGGTTGCCTGCCGCGTGATGCCAGCGTGGCAGTTGACATCAATGCGATCCTCGACGAACAGGCAGTCCGGTTGCCCAGCGGCAGTGGTCACGTCGAACTGGTGTACGACTTCAGCTCGGGTGGCGTTGGTGATGGCTGGATTCACGGCCTGTTCCGTTACACCCAGCTGGCCAGCGGTCACAAGGCCGAAACCAGCTTTGGTGCCCATGTCTACAATACCGTGCTGACGTATCGCAATGAGCCTCAATCCTACATCAATGTGGCGCCAGGATTGAGCACCCGGCTGTTCCTGCGACTGGGAGATGCGCATCTGGATACGTTCTGTCATCTCATCTATCCGGCTTCGACGCCATGGCATGCCGAATCCGATACCATGCTGATCCTGTTTGACCGGATGGGGAACGAAGTGGCCAGAACCTCGCTCCGCATTCCCTGTGGCGGTTCACGTCACTGGTACTACAGCGAGCTGTTTGATGCGGCCACCCGCCAGCGCGCTGGTGAGGCAGCCTACATCATGATCCGTGATCTGACCTGCCGTCTGTTCGGGTATCATGGCACAGTGCATGGCGAAACCTCTTTCTGCATGGACCACATGTTTGGTTTCTGATGCGGTGGCGGAATGCGGATGGCACCGATGATGATGTGACAGATTTTCCGGAGGCCTGGTGGGCAAATCAAGGCTTGAAGCATTCAGTGATGGTGTGCTGGCCATCATCATTACCATCATGGTGCTGGAACTGAAAGTGCCATCCGGGACCGATGCTGCGGTCCTGCTGCCTCTGCTGCCGGTGTTCATGGCCTATGTGCTGAGTTTTGTTTACATCGCCATTTACTGGAACAACCATCACCACATGCTGCATACCTGCAATCGGGTAACGGGTGGCATTCTTTGGGCCAATCTGCATCTGCTGTTCTGGCTGTCGCTGTTTCCGTTTGCCACAGGCTGGATGGGTGAAAACCATTTTGCCAGCCTGCCCACGGCATTGTACGGAGTGGTACTGTTCATGGCGGCGCTGGCTTACTGGCTGCTGCAACAGGCCATCATTGTCTCGCAGGGCGCTGAATCGCGATTGAAAGCGGCCATTGGCAATGACTGGAAAGGCAAGCTGTCACCGCTGCTTTACCTGTTGGCCATCCCGGCTTCCTTTATCCGCCATGGCCTCGCAGATGCCCTGTACGTGCTGGTGGCCTTGCTGTGGCTGGTGCCGGATCGCCGGATCGAACGCATGCTGGGGCATGAGCTGCACTGACGTCCGGCATTCCGGACACCTTGTTACACTCTGAAATATGAAATCGAACCCCTTTTGATATGATTGCTCACGCTGATGGTTGCAAGCGAAAAGACAGATTCGCCTGCAATCGGTCAGGATATGTCCAACCGAGCGAGAAAGGATTGTCGATGAAAACTGTTGTCCTGATGCTGTTTGCTGCTGTTGTGGGTGCTGGTGTTGCCAGCGCCGATCCGGTGCGCGACTGGCCGGATCTGCGGGCAGCGCACGAGCAGATCGAGCATGCGCTGGAGAGCCTGCACCGCGCGCAGGCAGCCAACCAGTACGATATGGGCGGTCATGCCGGGCGTGCCGAACAGTTGCTGCAGCAGGCCGAGCATGAGCTGCACGAGGCGATCGAATCGCGTCACCGCGACTGATTTCCTGGCGGCCGTCATGGTCCCCCCTCGACATGGCGGCCGGTTTGAGCGAAGATGACAGGCTGTCAATCACGATTTGAGCCGTCATGTTGGACCTGACCAGCACCTCTGCCAGCCAGTTGCAAACGGCTGCCTTTGAGCCAATCCGCAATCTGAAACGGGGCGAATTCATGCAGTTGCTGTTTGCCGCGCAGCCGGACATGACCTTGCAAAGCCTCAATCTGCGGCTGCGCAACAACTTGTCATGGCAACTGCAGCAAAATCCGGATGGCAACTGGCTGGCAACCGTGCATCGGGCAGAAGATGTGCCGCCGGTGGATGTCAACGATGCGCTGAAACGCGATCACAAACGCCTGGATGCCTTGTTTTCCCGCGTCATTCATCTGACCGACCGGGGTGAACTGCAGGCTGCCAGTCATGACATGGCAGCGTTTGTCAGTGGCCTGCGTCGCCACATGGCAGTCGAGCACGACATGCTGGTCAGGGCAATCCGCACGCAGCCCAATGCAGCCGGCGTGGACCCCAGTCAGGCGATGGTGGCGGAACACAATGAAATTCTCACTCAGTCAGCGATGATTGAGGCGGCGTTCGCCGAACCGGATGCCAGCACGGCATCGGTTTCGCCCTTGCTGGCCATTCTCGCCGGCTACCTTTCCAAACACGAAATGCGCGAAGAACTGACGCTGTTGCCCATCTGGCAGCGTGCGCTGGCCCACGCACCCGCAGAGGCTGTTGCCAGCCTGTTCGAGCGGGTGCTGATTCAACTGGACATGAATGACTGATATGGATTTCAAGCAACAGGCACTTGATTATCATGAATTTCCCGTGCCGGGAAAACTGTCGGTTTCGTCGTCGAAACCTTGTGACACCGCAGCCGAACTGGCCCTGGCCTACAGTCCGGGTGTGGCCGAACCGGTACTGGCGATTGCCGATAATCCGGACAATGCCTGGCGGTTTACCAACCGGGGCAATCTGGTTGCGGTGATTACCGACGGCACCGCCATTCTGGGCCTTGGCAACCTGGGGCCGCTGGCGGCCAAACCGGTCATGGAAGGCAAGGCCGTGCTGTTCAAACGGTTTGCCGGCATTGATGTGTTCGATATCGAAATCAATGCGCCCAGCGTCGAATCCTTTATCGAGACGGTGGTCAATATTGCGCCAACCTTCGGTGGCATCAATCTGGAAGACATTGCCGCTCCGCACTGTTTCGTCATCGAAAAGGCCTTGCGCGAACGGCTGGATATTCCGGTGTTTCATGATGACCAGCATGGCACGGCGGTCATCATCTGTGCCGGGTTGATCAATGCCCTGCATGTGCAGGGCAAGCGACTGGAAGATGCCCGGATCGTGCTGTTGGGAGCTGGTGCCGCCGGCACGGCTTCGCTGAACCTGCTGCTGGCAATGGGTGCCGACCGGAGCAAGGTGCTGGTGGTCGACAAGGCTGGGGTGCTGTATCAGGGCATGCCTGACCTGCCGCCGCATCATCAGGCGTTTGCCGCACACACCGATGCCCGTACGCTGGCGGATGCCATGGTGGGCGCAGATGCCTTTATCGGCGTTTCTGCCGCCAGACTGGTCACGGCTGACATGATCCGCTCGATGGCGGAGCGGCCGGTGGTGTTTGCGCTGGCCAATCCGGAACCCGAAATCCTGCCGGAAGTGGCGCATGGTGCGCGTGATGATGTGGTCATGGCAACCGGGCGGTCGGACTATCCCAACCAGGTCAACAACGTGCTCGGTTTTCCGTTCATATTCCGCGGTGCGCTCGATGCACGCGCCAGGCGGGTGACACCAGCGATGCAGCTGGCTGCGGTACATGCGCTGGCCGGGCTGGCGCGTGAACCTGTGCCCGTCGAGGTGCTGGCAGCGTATGGTTTGTCCTCGCTCGCGTTTGGTCGCGAATACATTCTGCCAAAACCGTTTGATCCGCGCCTGCGCGAGCGGGTGGCTGGTGCCGTGGCTGCCGCTGCTCGTGCGGAAGCAGACTGAACAACCTGTGGCCATGCCGCCAGCCGCGCGTCCTGACGTGATACCAGACCGACGTCCGGTCTGGCTCAATCCACTGGCAGTCTGGCTGCCATTGCCCGGTTGGCTGTCGATTCTGCAGCGCGGCAGTGGCGTGTTGCTGGCGTTGCTGTTTCCGGTACTGGTCTGGCTGTTGCGGGTGTCGCTGCTGACGTCGCAAGACAGCCATTTTCTTGTCTGGTTGCGTACGTTACAGGGGCGGCTGTTGTCGGCTGCACTGGTCTGGCTGCTGGTGCAGCATGCGCTCGGCGGGCTGCGTTTCCTGCTGCTGGAAAAAGGCGTTGCGACCAGTCTGGGCCAGGCGCGCTGGCTGTCTGGTTTCATTCTTGGCGTTGCCGGACTGGCAGGAATGGTGACGCTGGCGGTGGGTTTCTGACATGCGGCGCTGGTATTGGCAGCGGGTTTCTGCGCTGATTCTGTTCGGCGGACTGCTGGCTCTGGTTGCACTGGCGCTGGCCAGTGGCGGGCTGTCTGGCTGGCAGACGGCCTTGCGTTCTTTGCCTGCCCGATTGCTGGTGGTGGCGACAGCCATCGCATGGCTGGTGCATGCCTGGACCGGATTGCTGGATGTGTCAGCCGATTATCTGCGCCATCCGTTCTGGCGACGTGCATTCCTCCTGTTCTGGGCCGTCTGGTTGACTACCAGTCTGGTCTGGCTGTTGCAGGTGATTGGCTGGTGACTGCATGACTGACTCCTGGCAGCAACACGAATTTGATGTGGTGGTGATCGGCGGTGGTGGTGCCGGATTGCGTGCTTCTCTGGCGGTAGCCCAGGCCGGCTTGCGGGTAGCCGTGGTGTCCAAGGTGCATCCATTGCGTTCGCACACCGTGTCTGCCCAGGGCGGCATCACTGCTGCGATGGCCAACAATGGCGATGATGACTGGCGCTGGCACATGTACGATACGGTCAAGGGATCGGACTGGCTGGGCGATCAGGACGCGATTGAATTCATGTGCCGGCATGCCGCAGATGCCGTGTATGAACTCGAACACATGGGGCTGCTGTTTTCGCGCTTGCCGGACGGACGTATCTACCAGCGTCAGTTTGGTGGCCAGACCCGGCATTTCGGCGGCGAACAGGCAGCCCGTACCTGTGCGGCCGCCGACCGTACCGGACATGCACTGCTGCATACGCTGTACCAGCAAAATCTGCGCGCTGGCACCGCATTTTTCGATGAATATTTTGCCCTGGACCTGCTCACCACAGTCGATGGCCAGGTGTGCGGCATAGCCGCACTCGAACTGGCAACAGGGCGTCGGCATGCATTTGCTGCCGGTCAGACGGTTCTGGCCACCGGAGGTGGCGGGCGTCTGTTTCGTCATTCGACCAATGCGCATATCAACACCGGCGATGGGCTTGGCATGGTGTTGCGTGCCGGCCTGCCGGTGCAGGACATGGAGTTCTGGCAGTTTCATCCGACCGGACTGCCCGGTTCGGGCAGTCTGATTTCCGAGGCGGTGCGCGGCGAAGGCGGATATCTGGTCAACGCAAATGGTGAACGCTTCATGCAGCGTTACGCACCGCATGCCGGCGACCTGGCCAGCCGCGATGTGGTGGCGCGGGCCATTGCCCTGGAAATTCATGCCGGCCGTGGCCTCGGCCCACATGCCGATTATGTGCATCTCAAGCTGGATCATCTGGGCGACAGGCTGATTCGCGAGCGCCTGCCTGGTATTCGCGATCTGGCCATCCGTTTTGCCGGCGTCGATCCGGCGCGCGATCCGGTACCTGTGGTACCCACAGCGCATTACATGATGGGTGGCATTCCGGTCAGTCTGTGCGGGGAAGTGCTGGCGCCGCATCCGGTTGCCGGCCTGTATGCCGTGGGCGAATGCGCCTGTGTGTCGGTGCATGGCGCAAACCGCCTGGGTGGCAATTCCCTGCTCGATCTGGTGGTATTTGGCCGGGCCACCGGCCAGCGTCTGGTGGAAGCAGCGCAGCACACTTCGGCGGTGGCCAGACCGTCGGCCGATTCGCTGGCGGCAGTCACCGAGCGCCTGGAGGTCTGGCAGGAGCCCGGCGAGGGCAATCTGGCAGATTTGCGCCAGCGTCTCCAGCAAACCGTCCAGAAACACTGCGGGGTGTTCCGTACCGCCGACTGGCTGGCGGAAGGGTTGCATGTCTTGACGCAACTTGAAGAAGAGCAACGCCGGATCGGACTTCAGGATCACAGCCGGGTATTCAATCTGGAACGCATGGAAGCACTGGAGCTGGATAACCTGTTCCTGCTGGCGCGAGCCACGCTCGTTTGCGCGCTCGCGCGCACCGAAAGCCGCGGCGCCCACACCCGCGAAGACTATCCCGATCGTGATGACCGTGTCTGGCTCAAGCACAGTCTGTACCGCCTCGGCCAATCCATGCCGGACTACAAGCCGGTCAATCTGCAACCGGTTGACACTGCTGCCATTCAGCCTGTTTCCCGGACCTACTGAAGCCGGATTCTGTTCTGCGGACTTTCTGTCTGCGCGGCGCATCGTTGCTGCGTATTCTGCGTGACTGGATCTTGAAAATGGACTGATCAGGAGGCCTTAATCAGCAGAACCGGTTTGCCTGACCGGAATGTTGTGGTTGTCGCCAACGCCAATATAAGTTAAAAAGATGTTTAAATCTTTTCTTGCGGGAGCATTGCCGTGCGTGGTGACCACAATGATCGACGCAGCATGGAGCTGGTCTGTCCGGCTGGAGGACTCGCGGCACTCAAGGCTGCCGTGGATCATGGCGCGGACAGTGTGTATGTCGGATTCCAGGACGGCACCAATGCGCGCAGTTTTGGCGGGCTCAATTTTGATCAGACCAGTGCCCGTGACGGTGTGCGATATGCCCATGCCGCTGGCGTGAAGGTGCTGGTGGCGCTTAATACCTATCCGCGTGATGACACCTGGCACACGGCCACCGTCGCAGTCGACCGCGCGGCTGATCTGGGGGTGGATGGCATTATTTTGGCTGATCCAGGTTTGCTGGCCTATGCCGCAGAGCGGTACCCGGATCTGGCGAGACATCTTTCCGTACAGGGCTCAGCGACCAACGAAGAAGCATTGGCCTGGTATCAGCGCACGTTTGGCATCCGGCGTGCGGTTCTGCCCAGAGTGCTGTCGCTGGCTCAGGTGGAGCGGGTTTGTGCGAATGCGCCGGTCGACATCGAAGTATTCGGTTTTGGCAGTCTTTGCGTCATGGTGGAGGGACGCTGTGCACTGTCATCCTATGTGACGGGTGATTCGCCGAATACTGCCGGTGTCTGTTCACCGGCGCGTGCGGTGCAATGGCGCAAAACGCCGCGCGGCATGGAATCACGTTTGAATGGCGTGCTGATTGACTGTTACGCGGACGACGAAAATGCGGGCTATCCAACCTTGTGCAAGGGCCGGTTTACAGTCGCCGGAGAAACCGGTTATGCCATCGAAGAACCGACCAGTCTCAACACGCTGAAAATTCTGCCCGAGCTGGCGCGGGCTGGTGTGACAGCCATCAAGATCGAAGGACGCCAGCGCAGCCCTGCTTATGTTGCGCAGGTCACGCGGGTGTGGCGTCAGGCCCTGGATGCCTGGCATGACGCACCGGACGGATTTGCGGTGCAGACAAACTGGTTGCACCAGCTCGACAAGGTGGCTGAGGGACAGCAGCATACCCTAGGTGCGTATCATCGATCATGGAAATAAGCGCATGAAACTGGCTCTGGGACCGTTGCAGTACTACTGGCCGCGTCAGATGATCAGTGATTTTTACCGGTCGGTCGCTGGCATGCCGGTTGATATCGTGTATCTGGGCGAAACTGTTTGCTCGCGCCGGCACGAATTCCGGCTGGCCGACTGGCTGGACACGGCCGATATGCTGGCTGCGACTGGCAAGGAAGTGGTTTTGTCCAGCCAGGTGCTGATCGAATCGGAAGCCGAACTGAAAACCTTGCGTACGCTGATCGACAATGGCCGGTTCCGCATCGAGGCCAACGACATGGCGGCAGTGGGGTTGCTTGCCGGCAAGGCCGGATTCGTGGCTGGTCCTTATCTGAATGTGTTTAACCGGCATACCCTGTCCAGCCTGGCGCAAGCCGGCGCACAACGCTGGGTGGCGGTGATGGAGGCCTCGGCAGAACTGGTTGGCGCGCTGATTGCCGGTTCGCCTGCTGGTCTGGAAGCAGAAGTGTTTGCGTATGGTCGTCAGCCACTGGCGTTTTCGGCACGTTGCATGACCGCACGGGCACATGATCTGCCGCGAGATGATTGCCGGTTCAGCTGTCTGGACTATCCGGACGGACTGACCATGCAAACCCGCGAAGGCGAGGATTTTCTGATCTTCAATGGCACTCAGACCCAATCCTGGCGCACGGTCAGTCTGTTGTCTTCGCTTCCGGCGATGCAGGAGATGGGTGTGGGCATTTTGCGCATCAGCCCGCAAAGCCAGGCGACGGACAGCATCGTGGCGCTGTTTCGAGCAGCATGCGATGGTCTGATGCCGTTTCATGAGGCAGAGCGAAGGCTGGCGGCGCTGGCGCCGTCACCTACCTGTAACGGTTACTGGCATGCCAGGCCAGGAATGGTGCACTTGCCGGCGGCAGGAGGACTTTGATGCAGATGGCGAATCGCTGGTTGTCTTCGACACCGATGTTGCAGATCATGGACAGCGGAGTGATGCGCGGCGCTGACAATGCGTATCTGGATCAGGTTGCGCTGGCCAGCCATGCCGCTGGTGACCTGGCAGACCAGCTTCGTTTTTACCGCAATCAGCCGACCGCATCGATTGGCAGATACCAGGTTTGCCGGCACGAAATCCGGTCGGATTACTGCCATGACAGACAGATTGCCGTGATCAGGCGGGTGACAGGTGGCGGAGCGTTGTATCTGTCGCCAGACCAGCTGTGCTGGTCCCTGCTTGTGGATCGAAGCGTGCTTGGCGCCAGTGCCGGGCTGGCGGAGATTCTGGCCGGATTCGCCGGTGCCGTGGCGTCCGGATTGCGCACAATCGGTGTGCCGGCCTCATTCAAGGCTTTCAATGACCTGGACATCGACGGGCGCAAGCCCGGTTCGGTCTTTGTCGCCACTGCTGGGTGTTCTGTTCTGCTGCAGGGCGTGCTGTTGCTGGATGCCGATGTGGAAACCATGCTCAAAGTCCTGCGCGCACCCACGGAAAAGCTGTCGCGCGATGGCCTGGCTGCCGCTCGCGACCGCCTGGTGACCCTGCGTGAATGCCTGGGCGAGGACGTGCCGGTACAGACCGTACGCGCTGCGGTATGCGCCGGACTGGCTGACTGGCTGGACCTGCCGATGGAAGATCCATCCGCGCTCGCAGACTGTCCTGTCGCAGTGCCGGACAGTACGGGAATGCTGGCTGTGGATGCTCCGTTGTGGCACACGGACAACGATGCTTCATGCATGGAAGCACTGTGGAAATGTGATGGTGCAACCCTGCGGGTGCGTGCGATGCTGACCAATGGAGAGATCGGGCAGTGCGCACTGGCCGGTGACTGGCATGCGGATCCGTCGGACTGGCCAGAACGTCTGCAACAGATGCTAAACGGAGTTTCGTTGCCCGAAGCCGCTCATCTCACGGCCGGATTCTGCGCCGAACATCGGGTTGACATGCCTGGTGTCAGTGCGACCGACTGGCACCGTTTGCTGGCAATCCTGGCTGACAAGGCCATTTTGCGGGCAACCACCGGACTGGATGTCAGCCAGGGTAATGCCCTGATGCTGTTTGATCCGGAGGGTGAGGGCGGGCAGGAAATCCTGCGCAAGGCAACAGTCATGCTGGTGCCGTATTGCGCCAAGCCGGTCTGGTGCAAATGGCGTCAGCGCGATGGTTGCCCGGAATGCGGATTGTGTGCGGTGGGTGAAGCATACCGGCTGGCCCGAGAACGCAACATGCGGGTGACCAGCATCGTGAACTATGAGCATCTGGAACACACGCTGACCGATATGCGCAACACCGGCGTCGAATCCTACGTGGGGATGTGTTGCAACAGCTTTTTCATCAAGCGCCAGCGCGCATTCCGGAATGCCGGCATGTCCGCCGTGCTGATGGATATCAGTGGCGCCAACTGCTACGAATTGCAGCAGGAGAACCTGGCTTATGCCGGGCAGTTTCGCGCCGAGGCACAACTGGACCTGGATGCATTGCAACGAGTAATCCGCATCGTTCCCATCAACCACCGGAGTCAACCGCATGTTTCTTGCCAATCCGATACCTGATCTTGTCCATCCCTGGCTGCCGCCGACTCCACACACGGTGTTGCTGGCAGGCGTGCTGAATCGGGTACTGAAACCGCTGCTGGACATGGGCAGTCTGCAACCGGTGGCCGGCATGACGGTGTGCATCCGTGTCAGCGATACCCGGCTGGCGTTCTGGCTGTCAGTGGATCAGGGCCAGTTTCGGCCACGCCGATGGACTGCCACGCCGGATGTCACGATCGCTGCTTCGGCAGGTGATTTCTGGCGGCTCCTGCAACGCGAGGAGGATCCGGATACGCTGTTTTTCCGGCGGCGACTGGTCATGGAAGGCAATACCGAAGCGGCATTGCTGATCAAGAACGTACTGGCCAGCTGCTGATCCGTGTCACGGATGCCCCGGCGGGCTGGACATCTGCGAACGGATGCCGCGCAGGAACTCGGCATGCACCTGCAGGTCGGCGGTCAATTCGGGGTGGAAGGTGGTGGCCATGCTGAGGCCTTGTCGTACCCAGATCGGGTCGTTCTGGTCCATGGCCATGATTTCCACTGCAGAGCCTGTGCGAATGATCCGTGGCGCGCGGATATACACTGCTTCCAGCGTGTGAATGTCGTCTGCCAGCGCAATGGAGCGGATCCGGCTCTCACGCTGGCTACCCCAGGCATTGCGTTCGATGGTAATGTCCAGCGCGCCGAGCGAGATCTGGGCAGGATTTTGCACTTCCCGGGCCAGCAGAATCGCGCCTGCACAGGTGCCAAAACAGGGTTTGTGGCTGGCGAAATGCTGTAATTCCGCCCAGAACCCATCCTGCTGCAAAAAGTGCAGCATGGTGGTCGATTCGCCTCCGGGCAGGATCAACCCATCCAGATCGTTGAGCTGGCCAGGCCGGCGGATTTCATGCACACGGGCACCCAGTGCCTGCAGGTGGCTGGCGTGCGCAATCACGTTGCCCTGCAACGCCAGAATCCCGATATGCAGACAATCATCCGCCACGATGCTGTAACTGTCCGGTCAGGACGCTGGCGGCCAGCCCCTTGATGGCGCCGGTCAATTCAGCCGCCACTTCCAGCAGGATTGCCGGGTCGTTGAAGTGTGTGGTTGCACGGACAATGGCGCGTGCGCGACGGGAGGCTTCTTCTTCAGGGCAGGGCTGACAGGCATCCTGCATGAAAATGCCGGATCCGACGAACACCGCTTCCGCGCCCAGCTGGCGTAGCATGGCAGCATCTGCAGGCGTGGCAATGCCCCCGGCAGAAAAACCGGGCACCGGCAGGTTGCCGGTTTCTGCCACCAGACGCACCAGCTCGAAAGGTGCCTGCAATTCCTTGGCGCGGTTGTACAGTTCGGCTTCGTCAAGCAGGGTCAACTGACGGATTTCGCTGCGAATCGCGCGCAAATGGGTAACGGCATGCAAGATGTCCCCGGTGCCTGCTTCACCTTTGGTGCGGATCATGGCTGCACCTTCCGCAATCCGGCGCAATGCTTCACCCAGATTGCGGGCCCCGCAAACAAACGGGATGGCAAAATCGTGCTTGTTGACATGGTGCAGTTCGTCGGCAGGCGTCAGCACTTCGGATTCGTCGATGAAATCCACTCCCAGTTCCTGCAGGATCTGGGCTTCGGCAAAGTGACCGATGCGGCATTTGGCCATCACGGGGATTGATACCGCGGCCATGATTTCGCGTATTCTGGCGGGCGAGGCCATGCGGGCCACACCGCCTTCGGCCCGGATCTGCGCCGGTACCCGTTCCAGCGCCATCACGGCGACAGCGCCGGCCTGTTCGGCAATCACAGCCTGTCTGGCATCGGTCACGTCCATGATGACGCCGCCGCGCAGCATGCCGGCCAGTCCGGTTTTCAGTTTCAGTGGTGTTTGTTCGGTCATGCATGTTCCTCCGCTATGGCTGGAAAAGATGATAACACGATTCTTTTATTTTATTATTGAACAAATGATAAAAATATCCGTAAATACTATTGACGCCACTACAAGATGGAGTATATTGAACGAATAAGTTCCACAATATCTAGTTTGATGTGGTTTTGCGCCAGATTCGTTTGACGCGGGCAATCGTGACAGAAAATCGAAAGGAGACAGGACATGCAGGCGTTGTTTGAAGCAGTTCAGGGGCCGCAGACAGTCACCAGGCGTGATGGATTGCGCACGATGTTCGATGGGGGCAGGATCCGCTCGGCGATTGCACGTGCCGGGCAGTCGTCCGGCGAATATGGCGACGACGAAACGGATCGCCTGACCGGCGAAGTGCTGAAAGTGCTGGATTACAAGTATCGCCAGGCATCGCCCGGAATCGAACAGATCCAGGATGTCGTCGAGCAGTCACTGATTGCCGCCAATCACCTGCAAACCGCGCGGGCTTATATCGTGTATCGTGAGCAGCACCGCAAATTGCGTCAGGACAAACGAACACTGGTCGATGTGGCCGGTTCGATCAATGAATATCTCGACCAGCAGGACTGGCGGGTGCATGCCAATGCAAACCAGGGCTATAGCCTGGGTGGGCTGATTCTCAATGTGTCCGGCAAAATGGTGGCCAATTACTGGCTGAATCACGTTTATCCGCCGGCAGTGGGTGAAGCGCACCGCAATGGCGACCTGCACGTGCATGATCTGGACATGTTGAGTGGCTACTGTGCCGGCTGGTCGTTGCGTACATTCCTGGCCGAGGGGCTGAACGGCGTGCCCGGACGGGTTGAAGCCGGACCACCGCGTCATCTGTCCAGCGCAGTCGGCCAGATGGTCAATTTTCTGGGAACCCTGCAGAACGAATGGGCAGGGGCGCAGGCATTCAGTTCGTTCGATACCTGTCTGGCACCGTTCATACGCAAAGATCAGCTCACGTTCGCCGAAGTGCGCCAGGCAATCCAGGAGCTGGTATACAACCTGAATGTGCCGTCCCGCTGGGGCACCCAGACACCATTTACCAACCTGACTTTCGACTGGACCTGTCCGGACGATCTGAAGGCGCAGGTTCCCGTCATCGCCGGAGAGGAAATGCCATTCCGTTATGGTGATCTGCAGCTCGAAATGGACATGATCAACCGCGCCTACATCGAAGTGATGACGGAAGGCGATGCGAAAGGCCGCGTGTTTACCTTTCCGATTCCGACTTACAACATCACGCCGGATTTTCCCTGGGAAAGCGATAATGCCGCCCGGTTGTTCGCCATGACAGCCAAATATGGTTTGCCTTACTTCCAGAATTTCATCAATTCGGAACTCAAGCCCAACATGGTGCGTTCGATGTGCTGCCGGTTGCAGCTGGATCTGCGCGAACTGCTCAAACGGGGCAACGGGCTGTTTGGCAGCGCGGAACAGACCGGATCGATCGGGGTGGTCACCATCAACTGCGCCCGGCTGGGTTATCTGTGGCGCGATGACGAGGCTGGCTTGCTGCGTCGGCTAGACGAATTGCTGGAACTGGGAAAAACCAGTCTCGAAATCAAGCGCAAGGAGCTGCAACGCCATCTGGACGGCGGTCTGTTTCCTTACACGAAACGATACCTGGGCAGTTACCGGAATCATTTTTCGACGCTTGGCGTCAATGGCATCAACGAACTGATCCGTAACTTTACGGACGACCGGGAAAACATCGCGACGCCATGGGGGCATGACTTTGCCCTGCGTCTGCTGGACCATGTGCGTGACAGGCTGCTGGCATTCCAGGAAGAGACTGGCCACATGTACAACCTGGAAGCCACGCCGGCGGAAGGTGCAACCTACCGCTTTGCCCGTGAAGACCGCAAACGGTTTCCTGGCATCCGGCAGGCCGGTACCCCGGAACATCCGTATTACACCAATTCTTCCCAGTTGCCAGTGGGATTTACCGATGATCCGTTTGATGCCCTCGAAAGGCAGGAATCGCTGCAACGAAAATATACTGGAGGAACCGTTCTGCATCTGTACATGCGCGAGCGAATTTCATCGGCCGAGGCGTGCAAAACATTGGTCAGACGTTCCCTGGAACGGTTTTCCCTGCCATATCTGACCGTCACGCCGGTATTTTCCATCTGTCCGACACATGGTTATCTGGCAGGAGAGTACGAATTCTGCCCATTGTGTGATGCCGAGCTGCTGGCCAAAAAGCAGCGTGTGGTGCAATCCTGACAAGGGATTGATTTTTTGGGTCTGATACGAAGGAGCAAGCATCATGGACATGACTGGTTTCAACAGCAATGTGATTCTTCTGGATGAACATGAACGCCAGCGTTGCGAAGTCTGGACGCGTGTGATGGGCTATCACCGGCCGGTCACATCGTTCAACGCCGGCAAGCAGAGCGAACATGCCGAGCGCAAGCTGTTTCATGAGGTGGCAGAAGGGGTGGGGCACGAGCCGGTGGTGGCAGAAGCATGCTGCGCTTAGGCGGCTACGTACCCTGTTCCAGCGTCGATTATCCGGACAAGCTGGCTGCAGTGGTGTTCTGTCGCGGCTGCGCGTGGAATTGTGACTATTGTCAGAACGCCCATTTGCGGTCGGCAGCATTCCCGGCCGAGATGGGCTGGCAGGAAGTCAGGGACGCGCTGGCGCGCCGGCGCGGCTTGCTGGATGCCGTGGTGTTCAGTGGCGGCGAACCACTGCTGCAGGCAGGGGTGGTGCAGGCGGCACAGGAAGTGCGCGACATGGGTTTCCTCGTTGGCTTGCACACTGCCGGCAGCAGTCCGGATCGCCTGCGTCGCTTGCTGCCGCTGGTGGACTGGGTAGGGCTGGACATCAAGGCGCCCTGGCGGAAATACGACGCATTGACCGGTATCCCCGGCAGTGCGGCCAAAGCCGAAGCCAGTGCGCGGATGCTGCTTGCCAGCGGGGTGGCCTGCGAGTTTCGCACCACGGTGCATCCTTCCTTGCTGAATCAGGCTGATCTGACGGAAATGGCTGACTGGCTGTCGAGCCAGGGCGCGCGGCATTATGTGTTGCAGGCCTGTCGGCCAGCCGGTAATGCCTGCTCACTGCCGGCAGTTCCTGCCGGTTATCTGCGCAATAGCGGAGTAGCCATCCTGGAAGACCGGTTTGAGCGGTTTGAGGTGCGCGAATAAGGAGAGCTTGGCTGGGTCCGGGACGCCCGTTGCATGGAACGGAACGTGGGCCCTGTGCCGTGGGCTTGCGCCCTGGAGGTTCATGCTGAGGCCGGGAAGCTGCATGGATTGGGGTGGATGATGGGACTCGAACCCACGACGACCGGAATCACAATCCGGGACTCTACCAACTGAGCTACATCCACCACGGAAGACTTGCTTGCTACGACAGGCCGGCTGATTGGCCTGCCCGACAGGAATCGAACCTGTAACCCCCAGCTTAGAAGGCTGGTGCTCTATCCGGTTGAGCTACGGGCAGATAAATGGAGCTTGTGCCATGGCTGCCCGGACAGTGCCGATGTACTGGTCGGGGCGGAGAGATTCGAACTCCCGACATCCTGGTCCCAAACCAGGCGCGCTACCAGACTACGCTACGCCCCGAAAGGCCGAAACTTTAACGGATGTGGCGCAGGATGTCAAGTCGGTCTGCTGACATTTCGTGTCATTGCCCTGAATGACAGTTCGGGGCGGTGGTCAGAACGGCTGCAAATCCGGCTGCTGATCGTGTGTCGGGGATTGAAATAGGTGCCCTTTCAATGAGAAGATACCGGATTATCATTTTTTGGCGTTCTACCCATGCCTGCTGCCATTCTGGATGGAAAAAAACTTTCTGCCGACATCATTTCCGGTTTGCGTGCAGAAGTGGTCGCACGCGAACAGGATGGTCTGGCTGTGCCAACGCTGGCGGTGATTCTGGTCGGAGGCGATCCGGCGTCGCAAGTTTATGTGCGCAACAAGCGAAATGCATGCGAGCAGATCGGTATCCGTTCAGTGATGCATACCTTGCCGGATACGGTGACCCAGGCCGAACTGCTGGCCTTGATCGGAGAACTGAACCATAACATTGATGTACATGGCATTCTGGTCCAGTTGCCATTGCCGGCGCACATTGATCCGGAATCCGTAATTGAACGCATCGAGCCTCACAAGGATGTGGATGGTTTCCATCCGTGCAACATTGGCCGTCTGGCGGTTCGCATGCCGGATCTACGTTCCTGTACCCCATACGGGGTGATGCGTTTGCTGGCGCTGGCGCATGACGATCTCAAAGGCATGCATGCCGTGGTGGTGGGCGCATCCAACCATGTCGGCCGACCTATGGGCCTGGAGTTGTTGCTGGCGGGTTGCACGGTCACCACCTGTCACCGGTTTACCAGGGATCTGGCCAGCCAGGTGGCGGCTGCCGACATTGTCGTGGTGGCAGTGGGCAAGCCGGGGCTGGTGAAAGGCGAGTGGATCAAGCCCGGCGCCACGGTGATTGATGTCGGCATCAACCGTTTGCCGGATGGACGCTTGTGCGGGGACGTGGATTACGAGGTGGCCAGAGAACGCGCCGCCTGGATCACGCCAGTGCCTGGCGGTGTCGGACCGATGACCGTGGCGATCCTGATGGAGAACACCCTGCGGGCTGCCCGCAAGGGCGATCGGGTTGTGACCGAGATGTTGCTGCAGCAGGCCGGCGTCTAGCAGCCTGCTAGGCCTGGCCCCCAGCCAGTAAACGGGTAACCAGCGCACCCTCCAGTCCGCCCGGCAACTGGATTCTGACACGATGCCCGCTGCCGGGAGCCACGCTGACCGGCAGGTCATCCAGATTGCGCATGCTGGTCAGAGCAATGGTCTGGTTGCCCGACGGGTGGACGATTTCCAGTTGATCGCCCACGGCAAAGTGGTTGCGCACATTGATTTCTGCCCAGTCTCCCAGATATCCCACCAGATCGCCGACATACTGGCTGCGTTTGCTTTCCGAATGGCCGCGCAGGTAATTCTGATACTCGTGCGTGTGATGGCGCTGGTAAAATCCGTCGGTATAGCCACGGTTGGCGAGGCCTTCCAGATCGGCCAGCAATGCCGGGTTGAACGGACGTCCGGCAACGGCATCATCGATGGCCTGTCGGTAACTTTGTACACTGCGTGCAACGTAGTAAGCAGATTTGGTACGACCTTCGATCTTGAGCGAATCAATGCCCATGGCAGCCAGTCGTTCGACGTGCTCGACCGCTCGCAGGTCGCGCGAGTTCATGATATAGGTGCCGTGTTCGTCTTCCATGACCGGCATCAGTTCACCCGGACGTTCGGACTCCTCGATCAGATAGACCTGGTCGGCCAGCGGATGGCGTTGCTGCTGGCCGCAACTGGCCAGGTCGACCGGCGCATTCATGGCGGCCCGGGCATCGAACTGGATGGTCTGCCAGTCGCCGGCATCGTTGTTTTCGGCGTCATGCACCTTGTAATCCCAGCGGCAGGAATTGGTGCAGGTGCCCTGGTTCGAATCGCGGTGGTTGAAATAACCGGACAGCAGGCAGCGACCGGAATAAGCGATGCACAAGGCGCCATGCACGAAAACTTCCAGTTCGATGTCCGGGCAGCGCTGGCGGATGTCGGCAATTTCATCCAGCGACAGCTCGCGTGACAGAATGATGCGCGTGAGGCCTAGTGCCTGCCAGAAGCGTACGCTGGCGTAATTGACCGTGTTTGCCTGCACCGACAGGTGGACCGGCATGTCGGGCCAGCGTTCGCGGACCATCATGATCAGTCCCGGATCGGCCATGATGAGCGCGTCCGGCTGCATGGCAATGACTGGCTCCATGTCGGCAAGGTAGGTATCGACCTTGGCATTGTGTGGCATCAGGTTGCTGGCCACAAAAAACTTCTTGCCCAGCTGGCGGGCCTCGGCAATGCCGGTGGCCAGCTCTTCCAGACGGAATTCATTGTTGCGTGCGCGCAGCGAATAGCGTGGCTGGCCGGCATAGACTGCGTCCGCACCGAAGCGGAACGCCGTACGCATCTTGTCGAGTGTGCCAGCAGGCGCCAGCAGTTCTGGAATGCGCATGATCATCAGCGGATCCGGCGCGCCAGCGTGGCGGCCAGACCGAGGTAGGTGGCCGGGGTCAGTTCAAGCAGGCGTGCACGCTCGTCTTCCGGAATTGGCAGCGTGCGGATGAATGCGTGCAGGCTATCCCGGTTGATGCCGCTCTTGCCACGGGTCAGCTCCTTGAGCTGCTCATAGGCATTCGGCACCTGGTAGCGGCGCATGACAGTCTGGATCGGTTCGGCGAGAACCTCCCAGTTGTGGTCGAGGTCTTCGGCCAGCCGGGCGGGGTTGGCTTCCAGTTTGTTCAATCCGCGCAGGGTTGAGTTCAGACCAAGCAGGACATAACCAAACGCCACGCCCATGTTGCGCAGCACGGTGGAGTCGGTCAGATCGCGTTGCCAGCGCGAGATCGGCAGTTTTTCGGCCAGATGACGCAAGAGGGCGTTGGCGAGGCCGAAATTGCCTTCGGCATTTTCAAAGTCGATCGGATTGACCTTGTGCGGCATGGTCGACGAACCGATTTCACCGGCCTTGACCTTCTGTTTGAAATAGCCGAGCGAAATATAACCCCAGATGTCGCGGTCCAGATCGATCAGGATGGTGTTGACGCGGCTGATGGCATCGAACAGTTCTGCCATGTAATCATGGGGTTCGATCTGGATGGTCCATGCATTGAATGCCAGGTCGAGTGACGTGACGAAACGGCGGGCAAAGTCTTCCCAGTCGAAGTCTGGCCAGGCGGCCAGATGGGCGCTGTAATTGCCGGTCGCGCCGTTGATCTTGCCCAGCAGTTGCACGCCGGCAATCTGCTGACGCTGGCGTTGCAGTCGAGCGACCACGTTGGCCATTTCCTTGCCGAGCGTGGTGGGCGTGGCTGGTTGCCCGTGGGTGCGTGCCAGCATGGGCAGGTCGGCCAGGTCGTGCGCAAGCCCGGTCAGGCGGACGATCACCTGGTCGAGAGCCGGCAACAGCACGTTGTCGCGCGCATTGCCAAGCATCAGTGCATGCGAGAGGTTGTTGATGTCTTCCGAGGTGCAGGCGAAATGAATGAATTCGCTGGCAGCCGCGATTTCGGCATTGCCGGCAAGACGTTCGCGGATGAAGTATTCCACCGCTTTGACGTCATGATTGGTGGTGCGCTCGAATGTCTTGATCGCTTCGGCATCGGCTTCGGAAAAGCTCTTTGACAGATGGTCGATGTCGGCAATGGTGGCAGGGGAGAACGGTCCGATTTCCGTCAGTGCCGGTTCGGCAGCCAGGGCTTTCAGCCATTCCAGTTCGACACGCACGCGCTGGTGCATCAGCCCGAATTCGCTGAAGATCGGTCGCAAGGCATCCACACTGGCGGCGTAGCGGCCATCCAGTGGTGACAGGGCGTTGAGTGAAGTGAGAGCCATGACGATCGTGTCCGGGGGATTCAAACCTCCCATTTTACCTGATTTCCAGTCAAATGCCGTAGCCGGATGGCTGTCGGTCGAGACGATCCGGTTGTGGCAGGCTGGCGCAGGTTTTGCTGTTCTGTGTTGGCACAGGTTTTGCAGACAGCACCCTGATCGTGGCAAAATGGCAGCAAATGGCGTTGGACGCGGGGAAGCGTGGCATGAAGCTGGTGATTTACCGGTACGATCCGGATCATGATACGAGGCCGCGCGAGCAGGTCTATGCCATCGATCCGGACACAGCAGGGCCGATGCTGCTGGATGCGCTGGTCTGGATCCACGAGCATCTGGACAGCAGTCTCGCCTTTCGTCGCTCCTGTCGCGAGGGGGTGTGTGGTTCGGACGCCATGAACGTGAACGGCCGTAACCGGCTGGCCTGCATCACGCCGCTGGTGGAGCTGGACCGGCGCGTGGTCCTGCGACCACTGCCGGGCATGCCGGTCATTCGCGACCTGATTGTCGACCTGCAGGGTTTCATCGGCCATTACCGGGATCAGCAGCCATGGCTACAACCCGCCCAATTGCCGGAAGCCGAGCAACTGCAATCGCCAGCCCAGCGCGAGGTATTGGGAGATGCCGGTGACTGCATGCTGTGCGGATGCTGTACCAGCGCATGTCCGACAGCCTGGTGGCATCCGGATACATTTGCCGGCCCCGCTGCCTTGCTGGCCGGCTGGCGTTTTGTTGCCGACAGCCGCGATGCGGCCGGCGAAGCGCGGTTGCAGCGCATGGCAGCCGATGGCAGTGCTTACCAGTGTCATGGCGTGATGAATTGTGCGGCAGTCTGTCCGCGCGGGCTGAATCCGGCAGCAGCCATCGTGGCACTGAAACGACGCATGGCATAGGTAATTGAACCGATTCCGGAGCTGTATCCGGATGATCTGGCAAGGAAAACGATTCATGACACAACCGACCAAGGTAACCCTGACTTTCGACAACGGTGCGCCGCCGATTGAATTGCCCGTCATGCCGTCGTCCATCGGACCGGATGTGATCGATATCCGCTCGCTCAGCCAGCACGGCGTGCTGACCTACGACCCTGGCTTTCTGTCGACGGCCAGCTGTTCGTCACGCATCACCTACATCGATGGCGATGCGGGTCTGTTGTATTATCGCGGTTATCCGATCGAACAGCTGGCTGAGCATTCCGATTTCATGGAAGTCTCCTACCTGCTGTTGCATGGCGAATTGCCGGATGCGGCACAGAAGGCGCATTTTGACAAATCGGTGCGCACCCACGCCATGCTGCACGATCAGGTCAACACCGTGTTTCGCGGATTCCGGCGCGATGCCCACCCGATGGCAGTGATGATCGGCGTGACGGGTGCGCTGTCGGCGTTCTACCACGATTCGATCAATGTCTTCGATGCAGAAAGCCGCGAGCTGTCGGCTTTCCGCCTGATCGGCAAGGTGCCGACCATCGCGGCGATGTCCTACAAGTACAACATGGGTGAACCGTTTGTTTACCCGCAGTACCGGATGGGCTATACGGAAAACTTTCTGAACATGATGTTTTCTTCGCCGTGCGAACCATATGAAGTCAATCCGGTGCTTGCCCGTGCGCTGGACCGGATCCTGATCCTGCACGCCGACCACGAACAGAATGCATCGACTTCGACCGTCCGGCTGGCCGGCTCGTCAGGCGCCAACCCGTTTGCATGCATCGCTGCCGGCATGGCATCGTTGTGGGGGCCCCTGCATGGTGGTGCCAATGAGGCAGTGCTGAAAATGCTGGCCGAAATCGGTGATGTATCCCGCATTCCGGAGTTCATTGCGCGTGCCAAGGACAAATCCAATCCGTTCCGGCTGATGGGGTTCGGGCACCGTGTGTACAAGAACATGGACCCGCGTGCCGCCGTGATGCGGCAAACCTGCCATGACGTGCTGAACGAACTGGATCTGAATGATGATCCGATGTTCCGCATCGCTCTGGAACTGGAACGCATCGCTTTGCAGGACGAATACTTCATTGCCAGGAAACTGTACCCCAATGTGGATTTCTATTCCGGCATCGTGTTCCGGGCGCTCGGCATTCCGGTGTCCATGTTCACTGCGATTTTTGCGCTGGCACGGACAGTGGGCTGGATGGCGCAATGGAACGAGATGCTGGCCGATGCCGGGCATCGCATTGGTCGTCCGCGCCAGCAGTATACCGGCGACCAGCGTCGTGACTATGTGCCGGTGGAACGCCGCGGCTGAGCGCCGGCATGGATGACGCAATCCTTCTGGCGGCAGATCCGGCCTGGCTTGCCGCCTTTGGTCAGCCGCTGGCTGTGGCGCCGGTGGCCAGCACCGAGCCAGCTGGCGGGGAAAAGCGCGAGGCAGAAGCCGATGCACGCCAGGTCGGGGTGTTGCGCCTGCTCAACGCCTACCGCTACCTGGGCGTGCGTGGTGCGAACCTCGACCCATTGGGCCGGTCATTGCACAGCCGTCCGGTTGAGCTGGACCCGGCCCATTATGGATTGCTGGCTGAAGACCTTCACGCCGTTTTTGACACCGGTTCATTGCCGGGGCCGCAACGTGCGTCTCTGGCCGACATGGTGTCTCGCATGGAACGGATCTATTGCGGGACCTTCAGCGCCGAATACATGCATATTTCCGACGCTACCCGCAAGCAATGGCTGCGCGAGCGCATTGAGGGCTGCGATGCCAGGCTTGTCCTGAGTCATGACCAGCGGCTGGCCGTGCTGCGCCAGCTGGTGGAAGCAGAAACCATGGAGCATTTTCTGCAGACCCGTTATGTGGGTCAGAAGCGGTTTTCGCTGGAAGGTGGCGAATCGCTGATGCCAATGCTTCGCTGGCTGGTGGAAGGGGCCTCTGCCGGAGGGGTGGAAGAAATCGTGCTTGGCATGGCCCATCGCGGGCGGATCAATGTGCTGGTGAACCTGCTGGGCAAACCGTTACGCCATCTGTTCGGCAGTGACGACGACGGGACTTCCCGCGCTGCGAGCGGAGATGTGCGTTACCATCAGGGCTTTTCGGCCAACCTGCCGACAGAACACGGGAAACTGCATCTGGCACTGGCTTTCAATCCGTCACACCTGGAAATTGTCCATCCTGTGGTGCGTGGTTCGGTACGCGCCCGCCAGCACCGCCGTGGCGACCATACCGGCGAGGAAGTCATGCCGGTACTGATTCATGGCGATGCGGCATTTTCCGGCCAGGGTGTGGTCATGGAAAGCCTCAACATGTCCGAAACCCGTGGTTATCGTGTGGGTGGCGCCATTCACATCGTGATCAACAACCAGATCGGTTTTACCACTTCCGATCCGCGTGATGCGCGCTCATCCCTGTACTGCACCGATGTCGCCAAAATGATCGAAGCGCCGGTTCTGCATGTCAATGGCGATGATCCGGAAGCCTGTCTGCTGGCCGTGCAAGTGGCGTTCGAATACCGCAAGCAGTTTCGCCAGAACGTGATCATCGATCTGGTGTGTTTCCGTCGTCACGGACACAACGAGCAGGATGAGCCTGCAGTGACCCAGCCGCTGATGTACCAGAGCATTGCCCGTCATCCCGGAACGCCAGCCCTGTATGCCGGCCGACTGGAACAGGATGGCGTGGCCCGTGCAGGTCAGGCCGCGCAGATGCGCGAGGTGTACTTTGCCCGGCTGGATGCAGAGGAACCTGTCGTTCAGGCTGCCGAGTCTTTGTTTTCGCGGGCGTTTTCGGCTCGCTGGCAGGCTTACCGGCGTACCGACTGGCGACAGCCGGTGGAGACAGCAGTCAACCCTGGCCGTTTGCAGGAACTGGGCGAAGTCTTGTGCCGGGTGCCGGACGGCTTTGTCCTGCATGAGCGGGTGGCCAGAGTGCTGGCGGACCGTCGCGCCATGCTGGCCGGCCAGCAGCTGGTGGACTGGGGAATGGCTGAAAATCTGGCCTATGCCAGTCTGCTGCGTGACGGCTACCCGGTTCGTCTGTCCGGACAGGACAGCGGCCGCGGTACCTTTTTTCATCGTCATGCCGTGTGGCATGACCAGGCCCGCGAACGATGGGATGCGGGCGAGTACGTTCCCTTGCAGCATGTCTACCCCAACCAGCCGCATTTTCTGGTGGTGGATTCGGTATTGTCCGAGCTGGCAGTGCTGGCCTTCGAATATGGCTATGCCAGTGCCGAGCCGGATGAACTGGTGATCTGGGAGGCGCAGTTTGGCGATTTTGCCAATGGTGCGCAGGTGGTGATCGACCAGTTCATTGCGGGCGGCGAAAGCAAATGGGGACGCATGTGCGGACTGGTGCTGTTTTTGCCACACGGCCAGGAAGGACAGGGGCCGGAACATTCCTCGGCGCGTCCCGAACGTTTTCTGCAGTTGTGCGCCAATGACAACATGCAGGTCTGTCAACCCAGCCATGCCGGGCAGATGTTCCATTTGCTGCGTCGGCAGATGTTGCGGCTCTACCGCAAGCCGCTGGTGGTGCTGACACCCAAAAGTCTGTTGCGTGCCCGACAGGCGGGTGTTCCCCTGGCCGGACTGACCGAAGGCAGCTTTGCGCCCGTGCTGGACGATCCGCAGCTGATCGACCCGCAACCGGCCGCGCGGGTGCGCCGCATTCTGCTCATGAGTGGAAAAGTGTATTACGATCTGCGGGAAGCCTGCGAACAGCGGAATATGACCGATGTTGCGCTGGTCCGGCTGGAACAGCTGTACCCGTTTCCGGATGCCGAGTTGCGTTCTGTTCTGGCGCGTTATCCACAAGTGCCCGTATTCTGGGTGCAAGAAGAACCGCAAAACCAGGGCGCATGGCACGGCATTGCAGCGGCGGTGCAGGCAAACCTTGCTCCGGCACAGGCCTTGCAGGTCATCAGCCGACCGGCATCTGCGGTTCCGGCTGCCGGTTATCCGCACGTGTATCGCCTGCAGCGACAACAATTGATTGACGAGGCACTGCAATGAGAGTCGAAGTCAGAACACCTGAGATGTCGGAATCGGTCAGTGAAGGGACATTGCTGGTCTGGCACCACAAGCCTGGTGATCTGGTCAGCCGTGATGCGGTGCTGGTTGATCTGGAAACCGACAAGGTGATTCTGGAAATCAGTGCGCCAGTCAGTGGTGTGCTGATGGAACTGTTGCAGCCGGATGGTGCAGTGGTCAAGGCGGGTGAAGTGATTGCGTGGATCGAGACAGCGCTGGTCGATGCGCCAGAACCGCCGACTCCCACCTCACCGGATTCGAACAGCGTCCAGCCAGGGCAAACGGGTGCCGAAGCTGTGGTGTCTGCCACGATCGTGCCGGCCACCATTGCAACCTTTCCGGATCAGCCTGTTCTGGCCACAATGGCGCCGGCGCCTGCATCGCATAAAGCCGCCGTCAGCGCAGCCGACGTCGGATCGGGCGGACGCCGTGAACCCATGAGCCGACTGCGCCAGCGGATTGCGGAACGCTTGCTGGCAGCCCAGCACCATGCGGCCTTGCTGACCACATTCAACGAAATCAACATGGCGCCGGTCAAGGCATTGCGCCAGCGGTATCAGGAAGCCTTCCAGCGCGAGCATGGCATCAAGCTTGGCTTCATGTCGTTTTTTGTCAAGGCGGTGGTGCAGGCATTGCGTCAGTACCCGGTGATACACGCTGCGATCGATGGCACTGACATCGTCTGGCATGACGATGCGCATATTGGTGTGGCTGTTTCGACCAGTCGTGGTCTGGTGGTGCCCGTATTGCGACATGCCGACCAGATGGATTTTGCCACCATCGAACACCAGATTGCCGACTTCGCTGCGCGTGCCGAAAAACTGGAGCTGGCACTCGCCGAACTGGCTGGTGGCACATTTACCATCAGCAATGGCGGGGTGTTTGGTTCCATGTTGTCCACCCCGATTGTCAATCCGCCCCAGTCGGCCATTCTGGGCATGCATGCCATCCTGGAGCGACCGGTGGCCGAACAGGGGCAGGTGGTGATCCGGCCCATGATGTATGTTGCCCTGAGCTACGACCATCGGCTGATCGACGGCCGCGATGCGGTTGCTTTCCTGAAGGCGGTCAAGGACAGCCTGGAAGAACCAGAACGGTTGCTGCTCGGGGTGTAATCGCGCAACGGCTGACGCGCGCCCCCCAACCTTGCTGGCGATGGCAGGCTGCCTGCAATGCCATGAAAACCGCGCTTCCTGTCTTGATGATTGAATCCCTGCGCTCCCAGGAACCCTGCCAAAATGAGCAGCTATCAACTTGCGCTGATTTGTTCTAGACTGGTCGTACGAGCGTGGACAGACGGCTGACCACCCGGTATGGGGGCAGACATGGACCGAACCTTGTTGCTGGTCGACGATGAACAGAACATCCTGTCTGCACTGACCAGGCTGTTCCGTCGTCAAGGCTGGCAGATCCTGCGTGCGCAAAGCGGCGAAGAAGGGCTTGAAATACTTGCCAGCCATCCGGAAGTCGGTGTGATCCTTTCCGACCAGCGCATGCCGGGCATGCTGGGTGTGACTTTTCTGGCCCGCGTCAAGGAACTGTATCCGGACACCGTCAGACTGGTGTTGTCGGGATATACCGAACTGGAATCCGTCACGGATGCGATCAACCGTGGCGCTGTCTACAAGTTTCTCACCAAGCCCTGGGAAGACGACCTGTTGCTGGCCAATGTCGAAGAGGCGTTTCGTCGGCACGAAATGTCGCGTGAAAACAACAGGTTGAATGATGAGTTGCAGCAGGCAAATCATGCCTTGCAACGCATGAACAGCCATCTCGAACGCACTGTCGAAGACAAAACCAAGGAACTCGCCCGCCAGATCGAGGTGTTGCAGGTTTCGCAGGAAATCCTGCAGACCTTGCCGGTTGCCGTGATTGGCGTGGATGATTCCGAAATCATTGTGTTTGCCAATCAGGTCGCGTGCGAGATGTACGCCAGCGGCGAAAACCTGCTTGGCGAAGACGCTTCTGCAAAATTGCCTGCCTGCCTGTTGTCGCTGGTGCCTGAGGACCAGGCCCGGAACAAGTTGCCGCGACTGTGCAAGCTTGCCAGCGGCAGACAGGTCAATTGCTGGAAATTGCGCATGGGTTTGAGGTCGTTTGCCCGGGGATGGTTGCTGGTCGCGGTGCCTGGTTATCCATAAGGTAGTTGTTCCGAAGGAGTCGAAATGCAACATGCCGAACTGAACCAGATTCTGTCCAATCTGCACCGGTTGCCAGCCATTCCTGCCGTTGTGCTGGAACTGATCGTGGAACTGGGCAATGAGGAACTGCAGACCGAACATCTGGCCCAGAAAATCGGTCAGGACCCGGTGCTGGCGGCCAGGTTGCTGCAAATTGCCAATTCTCCGTTTTATGGTCTTTCCCGCAAGATTGGTTCACTGAATGAGGCCATCATCATTCTTGGTGTGTCGAGTGTCCGTACGCTGCTGGTCGCTGTCGGGGTTATTCAGGGCTGGAGTGGCTTGACCGCCGGTCTGTTTGACAGCGGGGATTACTGGAAAACGAATTTTCGTGTGGCGCAGATGGCCAGATACCTGGCTTTCCAGACTGACCAGAATCCCGATATGGGATTTACTGCCGGATTGCTGCACGACATTGGTCAGCTGGTGCTGGTCAATGAAAAGCCGGAGATTTATCCGGCCATGCTGGGGGGCGCTCTGGATGGCGATGATCTGGTTGCCCATGAAGCTGAGGCTTTCGGGTTTGATCATGCCGCAATGGGCGAAGCACTGGCCATACGCTGGAATTTTCCACCAGAGATTCAGCAGGCCATTGCCTGGCATCACGAAATTGATCTGGCGGTTCGCCAGCCACTGGCCACGGTGGTTTGTCTGGCTGACTGGCTGGAAAACCGCATGAAACACAACGAGACCGCAGCAGCCATTGCGACCGGTCTTCCCGTGGCGCTGTACGAACGGTTTTCGCCGGATCTGATTGAATCGGCGCTGGATATTGCAGGCAGTGCGGACAAAGAATTAACCTGGTTGTTGTGAGGTGTGCGATGTCAGTGATGTCGGGTTACCAGGAATTGCTCGCCCAGATCGATGCCATCAACGATTATGGTGCGGTAGTCACCTGCCCGGGCAACGGCGCCCGGGAAATGCAGCAACTGGCAGAATCGGTGAACCAGATGGTCGAGCGGCTGAGGCACCATTTCATGACCAGCGATGAAGCCTCCGATAGCCTGGCCGCGGCCAGCGTCCGTATGGTGTTGCTGTTCGACCTGCGCGACAGATTGAGCCGGATGGACAAGCTGGTGCGTTCGCCCAAGGAGCTGCCGTTGTTCATGCGGGAAGTTCTGATCGAACTGCTGGAAGTGCTGAATGCCAGGGCGGCCCTTTACTGGAGCATGGATGACCAGGGAAAACTGACCGGCCTGCTGTCCCGTGGCATGGCTGACGAAGAGCGTCAGTCGTTGTACGATTCGCCAGGGTTTCGCGCTCTTGTCGCGGATATCGGGCAACAGAATGCAATCCGCAACCATCACCTGGTTGACATTGGCCTTCCCGGACTGTGCGACAAGATTCTGGCAATGCCACTGTGGGTTGACAGTCATTCTTATGGTGTTGTCCTGCTGATGCGCGATGCGGATGCGCCGGTATTCAACCGTGACGAAGAATCCATGCTGGAATATGTGGTTCCGGTGATCCTGCATGTGCTGGAGCGGCTTGAATTCGTCAGCGCGCTGACCATTACCAATCAGAATTTATGTGATGCCCAGGCGAAACAGGCCGCCCTGATTGCTGAACTTGAATCGGCCCAGGCAAAATTGTTGCAATCCGAAAAAATGGCCTCGGTGGGCCAGCTGGCAGCCGGTGTGGCGCACGAGATCAATAACCCGATTGGTTATGTGTATTCCAATCTGAATACGCTGGACAAATACGTTGGTGATGTGTTGCGTCTGCTGGATGCCTGTGCGATAGACGATGCCGGTGATTCCGGCTCGCGAAAGGAACGCGTTGCCGCACTCAGGCAGGAAATCGATCTGGATTACCTGCGCCAGGACCTGCATGATCTGATTGCCGAATCCAGGGAAGGCATTATCCGGGTCAAGAAAATCGTGCAGGATCTGAAGGATTTCTCGCATATGGATCGCGAGGATGCCTGGCTGTCTGCGGATTTGCGTGCGGGCATGGAAAGCACGCTCAATATCGTGAACAACGAGATCAAATACAAGGCGGAGGTGATTCGCGAGTATCAGGATATTCCGCCGGTTGAATGCATCATTTCACAGCTCAACCAGGTGTTCATGAATCTGCTGGTCAATTCGGCACACGCCATCGAGGACCAGGGCGCGATTCATGTGCGGATGCGCAACAGCGGCGAGGAAGAAGTCTGTATTGAAATTGCCGATAGTGGAATGGGAATCCCGGCAGAAAACATGTCGCGGATTTTTGATCCGTTTTTTACCACCAAGCCCATCGGCAAGGGCACGGGACTTGGCCTGTCGCTGGCTTATGGCATCATCCAGAAACACCACGGGCGCATCGAAGTGGACAGTGCCCCGGGTCTGGGCACCACATTCCGCATCTACCTACCGGTCCACCAGCCCGCCGATGCCGGGGAAATCGAGTGAACCAGCCCGCCACGACACAGACGTTGCTGTTTGTTGACGACGAGGCCAATATCCTTGCCTCCCTGCGGCGTTTGTTCCGCCCGCTTGGCTATCGTGTGCTGACGGCAGAAAGCGCCGAACAGGGGCTCGAGCTGCTGCGCAACGAATCCGTGGATCTGGTGGTGTCAGATATGCGCATGCCCGTCATGAATGGCGCGAGATTTCTTGAACTGGTGCGCGAAGGCTGGCCGGACGTGATCCGTATCCTGTTGACCGGTTACGCTGAAATTGGCCATACCATCGATGCCATCAACAAGGGACAGATTTACCGTTATGTCACAAAACCCTGGGAGGATCAGGAGTTTTGCCTGATTGTGCGCCAGGCGCTGGAACACCGCCAGCTGCAATACGACAAGGCCAGACTGGAACAACTGACGCAGCAGCAGAATGAAGAACTGAAGCAGCTGAATGCCAGTCTCGAAGACCGTGTCAGGGCGCGTACCGAAGAATTGCGGCAGGCCATGGGTTTTCTGGAAAAAGCCAATGCGCGGTTGAAGGAAACGTTTGTCACCTCGGTCAGGGTGTTTGCCGGACTGATGGAAATGCGCGCTCATGATGACCAGCAGGCAGGTCACGCCAGGCGGGTGGCAGAACTGGCCAATGCACTGGCTAAACAGCTTGGACTGGTGGAAGGTCAGCTGCAGGATGTGTTTCTGGCTGCCCTGCTGCATGACATCGGCAAAATGGGCTATCCGGATTATCTGCTGGAAAAGCCCTTTGCCGACATGACCAGTCAGGAGCGCACGGAAGTTGCCAAGCATCCCATCAAAGGGGAAATGGCCCTGATGGCGCTGGAATCCCTGCGCGGAGCCGCCCGGTTGATCCGGCACCATCACGAACGTTTCGATGGACAAGGCTACCCGGATCACATAGCCGGTCTTGCGATTCCGCTGGGGGCGCGCATTCTGGCGCTGGCCAATGATTTTGATGCGGCGCAGCTGGGCACCATCCTGCATGCGCGCCTGACCCGGGAACAGGCCGTGCAATGGATTCGTGACGGACGAGGGTCGCGTTATGACCCAACCGTGGTGGATGCTTTCATGCACTGGATCGAACAGGATCAGCAACGGGGACCGGGTACGCGCGAACTCAGCGTGGACACTGCGAACGTGCGCCCGGGCATGGTGCTGTCACGCGATCTGTTCATGCGCAGTGGCGGATTGCTGCTTGCGCGGGATCATGCGATTACCCTGGACCTGATTGCACAGATCCGCAATTTTGAAAAAATGGAGAATGATCATTACGTGCTTTTTGTGAAGGCGCAGAAAGGGGATTGAAGTGCCACGCATTCTGTTGGTTGACGATGAGATCAATGTGCTGAATGCACTGCGTCGTCTGTTGCAGCATTCATCCCTGGCTGCCGGCCAGACGGGTGAGCGCTGGCTCGAAATCTGTCTTTCTCCCGAGGCGGCGCTGCAACGGGCGGATGAAATGCCCGTGGATCTGGTGATTTCCGACTATCGCATGCCCGGCATGGACGGGGTGAAGTTTCTGCAGACCATGCGTGAACGGCATCCTGACACCGCGCGTATCATCCTGAGCGGTTATGCCGATCTGGCCGGACTGATCCGGGCGATCAACGATGCTGGCATTCACCGATTTCTGAGCAAACCCTGGCATGATGACGAGCTGTTGCTGGCTATCGGACAGACACTGGCATACCGGAATCTGTTGCTTGAAAATCAGCGCCTGGCCGACCAGGTTCGTGCGCAGGAAGGCCGACTGAGCCGGCAGGAACTGGCGCTTAAACGGCTGGCGGAAGAAAATCCAACCCTGGCCAAAGTGCACTGGGCCGAAGATGGATCGGTGATTTTTGACGACATTTGACAGGCCGTTGAAAAGCATGCATGACTTTTCGGCTATTTGCATCTATGGTTGGGAGTTGGACTTCCCGGCCTACCGGGAAATTATCTGTTTCGTGCAAAACACGGTTGGATTCCGACCCAGGGAAACGCCTCGTTGTGTGCAAAACCAGATAGGCTGCGAATGTTTCAAACCGGCTTGGAGCCACAGTTCGGTTATTCTGGAAAGCAGCCCGCTGAACGCGCGCTGGACTTTCGGAACCAGTCGGAAGGGCAATTCACACTACTCGGCCAGAGCTGTCCTTAAGCTGGAATATCGAGATGGCCGGATTGCTTGGCTAAGCTGACTTTAGCTCGAATCCGTAGCGGCCTGCGCCACTTTTCCTAGGTGCCGTTTGTCTTAAAGGAATGTCGTATTGAGCTCCGCTGAAGCAACCATGCAATTGGACATATGGTTGGAAATGAAATTTGGTGCTAGATTGCTAGCGATTTTTTCGTAGTCTCCCGTGTTACTTGCACGGGGGCAATAAAAGCAGTAAATATCGAAAGGTTTAACTAAATGGAAATAGAAGAAGCAATCGAGCGGGCGCTTAAGAATATTGCCAAGCACGGTGATACTGACATTTTCCCATTCCCATTCGAGACACACATTTTTTTGGATAATCTGAAGGAATGTAAAACTATTCTGCTCGACATGCATAACAACTTCGAACAATACCTCGCTCAACAAACACCCTCAAATCTAGAAACTCTTACTCAGGTCGGATATACAGGTTTCAGATGGGCAACCCAAATTGAACCATTTTGGAATGCTTACTACTTAGCTCTCGTAATCTCAATTGCTGAACAAATTGAAAGTGTCAGGCCGCAACTAGAGGAAGAATCTGTCTTCTCATATCGTTATCAATGGGACGAAGATAGTGCAAAACTATTTCGCGATAGCTCTTGGGGTGATTATCGGAAGCGCGGAATGGCTTTGAGTCAAGAATTTGAATACGTCGTTGTAACCGACATCGCAGATTTTTACCCCCGCATATATCATCATCGAGTTGAAAACGCTTTGCAGCGACTACCCCAAGTAGGGGATGCTCCAAGGCGGATCATAAAGTTACTCGGCACTTTCTCTGTCAACGTTTCATATGGGATACCTGTCGGCGGTCCAGCTTCTCGAATGCTTGCTGAACTCGCACTTGTTTCAACGGATACGCATCTCTCGAGAAGAAAAATCAAGTTTTGCAGATACGCGGATGACTATTGCATTTTTTGCAACGACAAGTCGGAAGCTTATAAGGTTTTGGTAATGCTTTCCGAAAAGCTACATAACGAGGGCTTGGTTCTTCAAAAGAAAAAGACAAAAATCATTACCACTGAGGAATATCGTGAAGTTAACAACTTATTGGATCCCGCCGACCAGGCAAATCCTTTAGCAAGCGAAGAGCAAAAGCTACTTAATATTTCATTGAGATACGACCCGTATTCGGAAACGGCTGATGAAGATTATGAAACATTAAAATCGGCAGTAAAAGACGTTGATATTTTGGGAATCCTCGGTCGAGAAGTAGCTAAAACCGCAATTGATACGATTGTCTCCAAACAAGCGATTAAGGCCATTTACGCATTGGATAACGCTGCCAAATTTGGCGCTATTACTACCCTTCTTGATAAAGACAATCTCGTGGTGCTTTTGCCTGTATACGTCACGGTTATGAGAGCTGTAAAAGGCCTATATAACGATTTGCCTGATGGAGGAAAAGATTTTGTTGATAAAGCTCTAATCGACCTATATGAATCAAAATCTCATTTGCTCAGCGTCGAATTAAATGTTAGCTACTTCGTACAAGCTTTATCCATTAGAAGAACAATGGAAAAGGAGGAGTTGCTTATAAAGATATTTGATAATTGGTCCACCCCTCTTATTAGAAGACTGATTATTTTGATTATGGCAAGTTGGGATTGCCATTACTGGCTAACAGACATAAAGAATAAATATGGCGGCTTAACAGAATGGGAAAAACGAGCGTTTATTATCGCCTCATACAAGCTTGGAGATGAGGGAAAGCATTGGCGTAATTATTTGAGGGATACCTGGAATAGCCGAGAAATCCTTGTCAGAGATTGGTATACCAAACGATTTCAGACAAACAAGAGTGTTCCCATATGATCTCCGAAAAGGAAATTGCAAAGGAGTTTAGCGGGCTATGGGACGATGTACTTCCCCTGCTTACGCCACAATTTGTTCGGTTATTTAATGCTGTAAATAGCGATGACCTAACAGATTATCCTCAAAGCAAATTCAATCAAATTCCCATCGGCCGCAACATTGAAAAGCATGACCTTGTTGCAGAGCTATCATTTCAGTTGGCAAAGCTTTCGGTTGAGCGCAACATCCCTGTTAATTCCTTCAATGGTGAAACTAAGGACTTCAAGGATGCCTATCACAACTCGGTTGCATTTTTGAAGAAGTACGCAAGCGAAGACGAAATGGTTATATTGAATCCTGACGAAATATCAGAGGCTTTCGCAATCGCGATGCAATACGAGCACTTCTTTCCATACGTCAAGGCTGAAAATGTAGAATTTTCACCCACAATAGCTGGTGCTGGCTATTTAGGTGCGTGCTACGCAGATTTGTCTGTGGATGACACACTCTATGAGATCAAAACTGTTTCGAGGAATATTGCAGGTAAAGACATTAAGCAACTCATCTTGTATCTGGCATTGCAGCATTCCACTGGAACACGTAGATGGCTTCATGCGGGGTTTTTTAATCCAAGAAAGTCTATTCATTACAAATTCTCGGTTGATCATCTAATTTACAGAACATCAGGAGGCAAGTCTGCCTCTGAGGTTTTTTCTGATATTGTGGATTTCTTATCGATGCGCGGTATAGAGATTGACGCGATATTTTGACCGGGTGCGGCTATTTTACTTTGCCCGTTCAACCCAATATGACGGGGAATCAATCAATCGCCAATGCCCAGTTCGTCCTAATCGGCGGGCCGTTTCGAATTCGAACTAAAGTCAGTTTAGCCGAGTAAACCAGCCATCTCGCTTTTCCAGCTCAAGGAAGGCTCTGGCCGATGACCTGTCAGCCAGCGGTTCCTTGAAATGTCTACTGCACTTTGTTTACCTGCCGTTCAGCCTCTGATGACGGGTGCGACGGCTCTAAGTCGGCAAGAGCCATGCAGATTTAAACCTCAGAATGCAAATAGCACTTTTTCAACAGCCTGTTAAAGCAGAACCGGCGCAGATGCGACTGCAACAGGGTCCTGCTGTGTGGGTCAGTGGTTGAACGGGTGCTGCAGGATGATGGTTTCATCGCGGTCCGGTCCGGTGGAAATGAGTGCGACCGGGACGCCGCACAGTTCTTCCATCCGTTGCAGATAAGCGCGTGCATTGGCTGGCAGACGGTCGAACTCCCTGACGCCGACGGTGCTCTGATCCCAGCCCGGCATTTCTTCGTAGATCGGCTCGCAGTTTTCCAGCATTTCCGCTCCGACAGGCAGGATATCCGACTGGCCGTCCGGCAGTTTGTAACCAACGCAGATGCGCAGGGATTCCATGCCATCGAGTACATCCAGCTTGGTGACGCAAAGCCCGGATACCCCATTGATCTGGATCGACCGTTTGAGCGCGGCGGCATCAAACCAGCCGCAGCGACGGGCGCGGCCGGTGGTGGAGCCGAATTCGTGGCCACGCTCGGCCAGGTGGCGGCCGGTTTCGTCAAACAGTTCGGTCGGGAACGGGCCGGAACCCACGCGGGTGGTATAGGCCTTGGTGATGCCAAGGACATAGTGCAGCGTATGCGGACCGACGCCTGCGCCGGTGGCTGCGCCGCCGGCGATGCAATTGCTCGATGTCACGAACGGGTAGGTGCCATGGTCGATATCCAGCAAGGTGCCTTGCGCACCTTCGAACAGCAGGTTGTTGCCATCCCGGTTGGCTTCATAGAGCAGACGCGGTACGTCCGCCACCATGGGTTTGATCCGCTCGGCCAGCGACAGTGTCGTTTCCAGCGTCTCGTTGAAATCGACGATGTCGGCGCCGAAGTAGTTTTTCAGGACAAAATTATGATAATCGAGCAGTTCGCCAAGTTTGGCGGCGAAACGCTCGCGGTAGAACACGTCCTGCAGCCGGATGGCGCGCCGGGCAACCTTGTCTTCGTAAGCCGGCCCGATGCCGCGTCCGGTTGTGCCGATCTTGCCGGAGCCCTTGGCCTGTTCACGGGCCTTGTCGATGGCAATGTGGTTGGCCAGGATCAGCGGGCAGGCTTCCGAAATGCGCAGGCGGCTGTGCACATTGACGCCGTGGGATTCCAGCATGTCCATTTCTTCCAGCAGGGCAGACGGTGAAACCACCACCCCATTGCCGATGTAACAGGTGACGCTTTCGCGCAGGATTCCGGACGGAATCAGGTGCAGGACGGTTTTCTGTCCGCCAACCACCAGCGTGTGGCCGGCATTGTGGCCTCCCTGGAAACGGACCACGCCCTGGGCATGGTCTGTCAGCCAGTCAACGATTTTTCCTTTGCCTTCATCACCCCATTGGGTGCCGATAACGACGATGTTCTTGCTCATAAATGGTATTCCCGGTTACGGAGGTCAGCTTGCCAGTCCAGGCTCGCTGCGTGGTGCGATGACCCATTCGCCATCGGCGGTCTGTTCGAGTCGGCGATTATATCGGTATTCGTTGCGCCAGGCTTCGTGACCCGGCAGGTCAACAATGACAACTTCACCCTGTCCGCGCAGTTCGGCAATTCGTGCCGCCAGTTTTGCATTGCGGATGCCGGGCGCCAGAATGGCGGTTTCTGGCAGCTCCTGTGCCGTCAGTCGCGCCAGGTCGCGCAGATCCAGGCTGAAGCCGGTGGCCGGTCGCGCGCGGCCAAATGTCTTGCCGACTTCATCGTAGCGTCCGCCGGCAGCCAGGGGCTGGGGATGGTTGGCGGTGTAGGCGGCAAACACGACACCACTGTGGTAGTGGTAGCCACGCAGTTCACCCAGATCGATGTTGATCGTTGCCAGTCCACGCAGGTCGCTGACAATGGCACGCAGCTCATCCAGAGCGCGGGTGATCTCCAGATGGGAAGGCAATTGGCGGAATGCGTTGTCCAGCATGGTTTCGTCACCATACAACTGCGGGAGAATGGCAAACGCAGCCTGGCTGATGTTGTCCAGATGGCTGGTCAGCTTCTTGATCTCGCTGATGTTTTTTGCCTGAAGCGCAGCAAACAGATTGCGGATTTCCGTGGCGTCGCTGATGCCGGCGTGGTTCAGCAGGCAACGGAATATGCCGACATGTCCGATATCGAGATGCAGATTGCCAATACCTGCCCATTTCAGACCTTGCAGCATCAGGCGGATGATTTCGAGATCCGCGTCGAATCCCTCATGGCCGTACAGTTCGGCACCCAGCTGCATCAGCTCGCGCGAGCGGTTGGCCCGGTCTGGCAGAGTGTGGATGACTGAACCGGCATAACACAACCGGGCAACGCCCTGACGGTTGAGAATGTGCGCATCGATGCGGGCAGTCTGCGGCGTGATGTCGGCACGCAGGCCCATGCTGCGTCCGGACAACTGGTCAACCAGCTTGAATGTTCTGGTGTCCAGATCGCTGCCAGCGCCAGTCAGCAACGAATCGAGATATTCGATGAGCGGCGGGGAAACCAGTTCATAACCATGAACACGAAACAGGTTCAGCAAACCCTGCCGCAGGTATTCCATCCGTGCGGCTTGCGGGGGCAGCAGGTCTTCAATGTATTCGGGCAGCAGCCAGTTGTGCATGTTCAGTCTTCCACGATGTCAGGAACAGGATTCCGGTCCGGTCTGCTCAGGGTTTGCCAGCCTTGCCATCCGGCGAATTCATGTAACGGAAAAATGGTGAATGCGGGTCGAGTATCAATACATCCTTGTGGCCGGCAAAACTGCTGCGGTAAGCATTCAGGCTGCGGTAGAAATTGTAGAATTCTGGATTCTGCGAATACGCTGCGGCATAGATCGCGCTGGCCGAAGCATCGCCTTCACCCTTGACCCGCTGGGCATCGCGCCAGGCATTGGCAATGATGACTTCTCGCTGCCGGTCGGCGTCGGCGCGGATCTGTTCGGCTTCGGCGGCGCCCGTCGAACGCAGTGCGCTGGCCGTGCTCTTGCGTTCTGCCTGCATGCGGCGGTAAATGGCATCAGTCACTTCGGCGGGCAGGGCAACCTGCATGATGCGGGCATCGATGATCTGGATGCCAAGACGGGTTGCCTCCTGGTCCAGTTGCGGCCGCAATGCTGCCAGCATGTTGTCCCGGTTGCCAGTCACGATTTCCTGGATGGTGCGTTTGCCGATCTGGGCGCGCAGCCCGTCGTTCAGACTTTGCTGGAGCCTGTTGTCTGCCCGGGTTTCATCGCTGCCGATGCTGACATCGAACTGTTTCGGGTTGATGATCCGCCATTTCACATCGTAGCCGATCAGGATGGTTTTCTGTTCTGCAGTGATGAAACGGTCCGGGTCCGGCGGATTCAGCGTGAGGATGCGGGTGTCAAAATAACGGACGGTTTGCAGCACGGGCCACTTGAAGTGCAGGCCGGGCGTGCGCTGCACGGCAACCACCTTGCCCAGTTGCAGAACCAGCGCGTTTTCACGCTGGTCAACCGAATAGACCGACAGGCTGGCCAGGAACAGCAGGGCAGCAAGAACGGCGATAATGCTCATGTAACGCTGGATCATGGCCGCTCCTCCCGGTTCCGGTTGCGCATGAAATCGCGACTGCGGGTTGAATCATCGGGTGGTTGCGCAGCGTCATCGGGTTTGACCGTGACAGCCTGAGGCACAGGAGAGGCCTGCGCAGTTGTGTCGGGCGCTGCGGGAGGCTGCGGGGCGGCGGCCGGCGCGGGAGCCGGGGCCGCCGGAATGGCTGGTGCGGCGCTAGCCGGCGCGGCAACCGGGGCGGAAGTTCCTGGCTGCATCAGCTTGTCCAGAGGCAGGTAAATGGTCTGGCTGCTTCCCTTGCGGCCGTCTTCGAGCACTTTCGTGCTGCTGGAAAGTACCTGCTGCATCATGTCGATGTACATTCGCTCGCGGGTAACTGCAGGAGCCTTGCTGTATTGGGCCAGTATCTGGCTGAAACGGTCGGCTTCGCCCTGGGCGTCGGCGATGACAGTCTGTTTGTACCCGGCGGCTTCTTCCTGTAGTCGTGCGGCGACACCCCGCGCTTTTGGAATGACATCATTGGCGTAGGCCTGGGCTTCGTTTTTGAGCCGTTCGCGATCCTGGCCGGCGCGTACCGCGTCATCGAACGCCGACTGGACTTCCTGAGGGGGCTGCACGTTCTGCAGGGTAACCTGGCTGATGCCGATGCCGGCATGGTACTGGTCCAGAATCTGCTGGATGCGTTTGGCGGCCTGGTCGGCCATGTCGCTGCGGCCCTGGTAGAGCACGTAGTCCATCTTGTTGCGGCCCACGATCGCGTTCATGACACTTTCGGCGACCTGACGTACTGCCTCGTCGGGTGACCGGTTGGCAAACAGGTAATTTTCCGGATTCCTGATGCTGTACTGCACGGCAAACTGCAGATCGACAATGTTGGCATCCGCGGTGAGCATCAGGGATTCTTTCGGCACCCGGTTGTGTGCGTTGTCGCGATACCCGATTTCAACCGTACGCATCTGCTGCATGTTGACCAGTTCAACCGATTCAACCGGCCAGGGGATATGCCAGCCGGGGCCGGGCTGAACCGTTTCGATATACTCGCCGAAGCGCAGCACCACGCCACGCTGGCCGGTATCGACGACATAAAATCCGGAACCGAGCCAGATCGCGATCAGCAGGGCAAGAACGATGGTGATGGTGCCGGGCGTGATCGAGCGCACGGGGTCCGGCTTGTTGCCGAGCATCCGGTTCAGACGGGAATTGAACTTGCGCCAGATTTCGTCAAGGTCTGGCGGACCGTCGTTCTTTTTGCCCCATTGAGGGTCATTCCATGCCATGCGTAATCCAGTTGCAGTTCAGATAGGTTCAGTCCGGTGTGATCGGGCACGTCATCCTTCAACGGCCTGCCGGATGGCTGGTCGTGGCGTTGTCATCTGCCGGCCCGATTCTCGCATTCTGCATGAATTCGTTAGCCAGTTCTGCCAGCGTCTCGCGCAGGGCCGGAAGACCTGCGCCAGTTCGGGCGCTGAGCCGGATGGCGGTGATTCTACCATACTCGTCGTGTTCGACACCGGGATCGCCCGCGCAAAGGTCCATTTTGTTGTAAATCAGGATCTGGCGGACATGATCGGCGCCGATTTCATGCAACACACGGTTGACTTCGGCAATGTGGCGGTCTCGGGACGGACTGGCGTTGTCGACCACGTGCAGCAGCAAATCGGCCTGCCGGGTTTCTTCCAGTGTCGCACGAAAGCTTTCCACCAGGGTGTGTGGCAGTCCGGTGATGAAACCGACTGTGTCCGACAGCACCACCTGGCCCGCTCCCGGCAGCCAGACCTGGCGGGTGGTGGTGTCCAGGGTGGCAAACAGCTGGTTCGCGACATAAGTCTGTTCATGTGCCAGCAGGTTGAACAGGGTGGATTTGCCGGCATTGGTGTAGCCTACCAGCGAAATGGACATGACATGACGCCGGCTGCGTGCCCTGCGCTGGATGGTGCGCTGGCGTTGTGCACGCACGAGACGCTCCTTGAGCAGCTTGACCCGGTTGCCGATCAGCCGGCGGTCGGTTTCCAGCTGGGTTTCGCCCGGTCCGCGCAGACCGATACCACCTTTCTGTCGCTCAAGGTGGGTCCAGCCGCGCACCAGGCGGGTGGACAGATGTGCAAGCTGCGCCAGTTCCACCTGAAGAATGCCTTCGGCGCTTTTGGCACGGCGGGCGAAAATGTCGAGGATCAGGGTGGTGCGGTCAATCACCCTGCACTGCAGCGCGCGTTCGAGGTTGCGCTCCTGTGCCGGCGACAGGGCATGATTGAAAATGACCAGTTCGGCGTCGGTGGCACGGACCACGCTGCCGATTTCCTCGACCTTGCCGCTGCCGGCGAACAGAGCCGGGTCGGGACGGTCGCGCCGGCCTTCCACGACGCCAGTGATGTCGAGTCCTGCACTGGTGGCAAGCAGGCGCAGTTCGGACAGGCTTTCGGCGTAATCGGGATCTCCGGTATCGATGCTGGCGAGAACGACGCGGTCACCACCCTGATGGCGATCAAACATGAAGTGTGGGCAGTCCGGTCAGTTGCCGGCCTGTTCCTGGTGCAAGGGCACCGGGCGCGACGGCACAATGGTGGAAATGGCGTGCTTGTAGACCATCTGGGTGACCATGTTCTTCAGAAGAACCACGTACTGATCGTAGGATTCGATCTGGCCCTGCAGCTTGATGCCATTGACCAGATAGATGGAAACCGGCACGTTTTCCTTGCGCAGGCTGTTGAGGAAGGGATCCTGAAGGAGCAAGCCTTTGTTCTTGTTTTGCTTGATAGCAGTCATGTTGACGTAATCCAATCGTGATAATTTTGTGCGGCCCTGACTGTATATATACCTTGCTGACGTCAGCTTAGCAAGGGCAGACTATCTGGTTGACAGGTAATTTGTCATCTGGTTCCCGCGTGTGGGCGGATGTTCGGCAGATGTGCCGGATCGGCAGCCGGTTTTGCGACCTGTTTGAGCGGTGACGTGTTTTGTGTCACGATTGTAACCATTGCTGCGGCTGTGGCCGGATGTGGAGAACAAAATGACGCGAAGGAATGTGCAGGATGCGTGGAGCCAGCTCGAAGCGCACCGGGCACGTGTGGCCGAAATCGACATGCGCAGGCTGTTTGCCGAAGATCCGGAGCGGTTCTCTGTTTTTTCATTGGCGGCCGCCGGAATTCTGTTTGACTATTCCCGCCATCGCGTGACGCGGGAAACCATGGCTCTGCTGTTCGATCTGGTGCGCGCCTGTGGCCTGCGCGAGCGAATTGATGCCATGTTCCGTGGCGAGCGGATCAACCCGACTGAAAACCGTGCCGTTCTGCATACCGCGTTGCGCAATCGTTGTGGCCGCGATGTCCGTCTGGATGGCCAGCCTGTGGCGCCGCTGGTGGAATCGGTGCTGCTGCGCATGCGCTCCTTTGTCGGCAAGGTGCATTCCGGTGAATGGAAAGGTTATACCGGCAGGCGCATGACCGATGTAGTCAATATCGGTATTGGCGGTTCCGATCTCGGTCCGGTGATGGTTTCTCAGGCGCTGAAGCCCTGGTGGCAGCCCGGCATGCGTGCTCATTTTGTATCCAATGTCGATCCATCCCATCTGCTTGAAACCCTGGCCGGACTGGATGCCGAAACGACGTTGTTCGTGGTGGCTTCCAAGACCTTCACGACTGCAGAAACCATGATGAACGCGCATGCCGCACGCAACTGGCTTCTGGATCAGGCCAGCGATGAGTCCGCTGTGGCGCGTCACTTCGTCGCCGTATCGACCAATGCAGAACGGGTGGCTGCGTTTGGCATCCATCCCGACAACATGTTCGGGTTCTGGGATTGGGTTGGCGGACGTTATTCGGTCTGGTCGGCAGTGGGTTTGCCGGTGGCGCTGATGATCGGCATGGATCTGTTCGAGCAGTTTCTGGATGGCGGCTGCGCCATGGACGAGCATTTCCGGCTGGCCGAATTTGAATCCAGCATGCCGGTGATCATGGCAGTGCTGGGCATCTGGTACAACGATTTCTGGGGCGCTGAAACGCACGCCGTGCTGCCGTATGACCAGTACCTGAGCCGTTTTCCGGCCTACCTGCAACAACTGGACATGGAAAGCAATGGCAAATCGGTGACCCGGGATGGCAAACCGGTTGCCAGCGCGACCGGACCGATTGTCTGGGGCGAACCGGGAACCAATGGCCAACACGCGTTCTACCAGCTGATTCATCAGGGGACACGCATCATTCCCTGCGATTTCCTGATGGCAGCGTGCTCGCAGCGGCCGTTGGGGGATCAGCATGAAACACTGCTGGCCAACGGCATCGCCCAGGGGCAGGCGCTGATGCGCGGCAAGACCCATGATGAGGCGCTGGCCGAGTTGCTGGCTGCTGGCATGGGCCGCGAAGCAGCGGAAGCACTGGCTCCGCACAAGGTGTTTGCCGGCAACCGTCCGTCCAGCACGCTGCTGTATCGCGAACTGGACCCATTCACGCTCGGCTCGCTGATTGCCTTGTACGAACACAAGGTTTTCGTGCAGGGCGTCGTCTGGAACATCAATTCGTTCGACCAGTGGGGCGTCGAACTCGGCAAGCAGCTGGCAACCGCTTTGCAGCGCGATCTTGCCGGCGATTGCCGGATCCAGGAACATGATGCATCCACCAATGGCCTGATCGACACCATTCATGCCCTGCGGCGCGAACTGACCGACGATCAGGACTAGAACCGCAAGGCTATCCGCTGTACGAACCGCATTGCCGATCGAATCGCGATCATGGCATGCCGGGTGCTGTGTGACAGGCGCACCAGTCGGCAAAGATGGCAGTTCAGGACGAGCAGCTCAGCTCGATGCGGGTGCCGGGTGGCGGTGGCTCCGACCAGCGCTCCAGATCCGGATGTTCGTCGTACGGGTGTTGCAGCGCGCGCATGATGTCGTCGAGTACGCCAATGTCGCCGGCATCGCGTACCGCCGCAATGATTTCTTCCGCCAGATGGTTGCGCAGGATGTATTTGGGATTGCTGGCCAGCATGCGTTTTTGCCGATCGGCTTCGGGCACTGCCTGTTCGGCCAGTGCCGTGCGCCAGCCGCTGGCCCATTGGTCAAAGGCGGCGCGGTCAATGCATTGGTCGCGCAGTGCGTGGTTGCTGGCGTCCGGTGCGGCGTCAAACAGGCACAGATCGCGCAGAAAGCGGTGGTAATCCAGCTGGTTGGCCTGCATCAGCTCCAGCAGCCCCAGAATGACACCAACGTGCTTGCGTCCTGGCGGCAGCCCCAGCCGCGCGCTCATCAGATCGAGATAATGGCTGGCAAACTGCGCCGGGTAGCTTTCCAGCACTGTTTTCAGTTCTTCGGTTGCAACCAGTGGCGACATGGCCTGCGCCAGCCGGGTCAGGTTCCACAGACCGACATCTGGTTGCTGGTCGAAAGCGTAGCGACCCTGACTGTCGGTATGGTTGCAGACGAATCCAGGTTCATAGGTGTCGATGAAGCCAAACGGGCCATAATCCAGTGTCAGGCCGAGAATCGACATATTGTCGGTATTCATCACGCCATGGGTAAATCCGACTGATTGCCAGTGGGCCATCAGGCGTGCAGTCAGGCGGGTGATTTCGGCGAACAGTCGCAGATGGCGGTCGGCTTGCCCTTGCCAGTCCGGAAAGTGATGCTCAATGACAAAATCAGCCAGTTGGGCAAGATGTCCGGTTTCATTGCGGTGATAAAACCATTCGAAATGGCCAAAACGGATGAAGCTCGGGCTCATGCGCACGACAATGGCGGCGGTTTCTTCGGTTTCACGCCAAACCGGCAGCGGGCTGTCGACCAGTGACAGTGCTCGCGTGGTCGGCACACCCAGGCCGGCCATGGCTTCCGAACACAGGTACTCGCGCAGGCTGGAACGCAGCACGGCACGGCCATCGCCGGCACGTGACCAGGGTGTGCGGCCGCTGCCCTTGAGCTGCAATTCCCATGTCTGTCCCTGATGACTGGTCTCGCCAAGCAGGATGGCGCGGCCATCGCCCAGTTGCGGCACGAAATAGCCAAACTGGTGGCCAGCATACACCGATGCCAGCGGACGGCTGCCTGGCCACGGCCGGTTGCCGGCCAGCCACGCTGCCAGATCGTCGGGCGGAACGCCGCCAGCATCGATGCCGGCCAGGGCGGCAGCAGTCTGGTTCCAGTGCAGCAGGCGTGGATAGGGCAACGGATCGGGCCAGACTTCGCGGTAAAGGCTGTCCGGCAGGCTGGTCAACCGGTTGCCAAGAGAGGGCGGAAAACTGTTTTTCATGACCAGATACTAGCCTTTTCCGAGTTATTTTGTCAACTATTAGGCTTGGTCCGTCAAGGTCTGCAATGGATCATGCCTGTCGTCAGAAAAATGCGGGTATAATGACGTTTTGTTACATTGTCATCGGACTGTCATGCTGAATGTGCTTACCCTGGATTCCCGTGCGGCGGATTTTCGCCAGGCGCTGGCTGCCCGGCTTGCGCTGGATGCCGGACAGGATGCCTCCATTGAAAACGCGGTGACCGAAATCCTGCAGCGTGTCCGCCTCGAAGGCGATGCCGCCGTGCTGGAATTCACCCGTCGCTTTGACCGGCTGCAGGCCACCAGCATGGCTGAACTCGAGCTGCCCCTGTCGCGTCTGCAGCAGGCACTGGACGGACTGGCGCCAGAACGTCGCCACGCCCTGGAACAGGCCGCGCAGCGCATCCGGTCCTACCACGAGCGACAACTGCTGACGTCGTGGCAGTATGTCGAACCCGATGGAACCATGCTGGGCCAGCAGGTGACCGCGCTGGACCGGGTCGGTCTGTATGTGCCCGGTGGCAAGGCCGCTTATCCCTCGTCTGTGCTGATGAATGCCATTCCCGCTCATGTCGCTGGTGTCGGCGAGCTGATCATGGTGGTGCCAACACCGGATGGTGTGCAGAACGAACTGGTGCTGGCAGCGGCTGCCGTGGCCGGGGTGACAAGGGTATTTACGGTGGGAGGCGCCCAGGCGGTGGCAGCACTGGCCTATGGCACGGCCACCATTCCCCAGGTGGACAAGATCGTGGGTCCAGGCAATGCCTATGTGGCGTCTGCCAAGCGCAGGGTGTTTGGCACGGTGGGTATCGACATGGTGGCCGGGCCGTCCGAAATCCTGGTGATCAGCGATGGTCAGACCGATCCGGACTGGGTGGCCATGGACCTGTTTTCGCAGGCCGAACACGACGAACTCGCGCAGTCGATCCTGCTTTGTCCGGATGCCGCTTACCTGGAGCGAGTCAAGCAAAGCATCGCCCGGCTGTTGCCGGAAATGCCGCGTCGACTGGTGATCGAAGCCTCGTTGCGTGACCGGGCTGCCCTGATTCTGGTGCGCGATCTGGAAGAAGCGGTTGAGATCGCCAACCATGTCGCGCCGGAACATCTCGAGCTGTCAGTGGCCGATCCGGATGCCTGGGTGTCTCGCATCCGGCATGCCGGTGCGATTTTCATGGGTCATCATACCTGTGAAGCGCTGGGCGACTATTGTGCGGGTCCCAACCATGTGCTGCCCACCTCGCGCACTGCACGGTTTTCCAGCCCACTTGGCGTGTATGATTTCCAGAAACGCACCAGCCTGATCCGGGTATCCCGTCAGGGCGCGCAGACACTGGGCCGGATTGCCGTCGAGCTGGCCGAAGGCGAGGGCCTGCAGGCACATGCGCGTTCGGCTGCATTTCGCATGGATGCCGCCTGAATCCTGTTCATCTGATGTTCATCTGAAAGACAAGACACCGTGAGCCGTTTCTGGAGTGAAGCCACCCGTCACCTGGTGCCCTATGTGCCGGGTGAGCAGCCCCGTCAAACCGGGTTGATCAAACTGAACACCAACGAAAACCCCTATGGCCCGAGTCCGCGTGCGCTGGCTGCGATCCAGGCGGCCAATGGTGACAACCTGCGCCTGTATCCCGATCCGGCCAGTGATGCGCTGCGCGATGCCATTGCCAGCCTGCATGGCGTGACGCGCGAGCATGTGTTTGTCGGCAACGGCTCCGACGAGGTGCTGGCTCATGCGTTCAATGCCTTGCTGCGCCACGATCTGCCGGTGCTGTTTCCGGATGTGACCTACAGTTTTTATCCGGTGTATTGCGACCTGTATGACATCAGCTACCAGCAGGTGCCACTGGACGAGCAGTTTGCCATCCGGTTGACCGATTATCATCGACCAAATGGTGGCATCGTGTTTGCCAATCCGAATGCGCCGACTGGCATTGCCCTGGAACCGGAAGCGATTGTTCAGCTGCTGCAGGCCAACCCGGATAGCGTTGTCCTGGTGGATGAGGCCTATGCCGATTTTGGCACCCGTTCCAGTATTGAACTGGTGACACGGTTCCCGCAGTTGCTGGTGGTGCGCACACTGTCAAAATCACATGGTCTGGCCGGTCTGCGCGTTGGTTATGCCGTGGGCGATCCTGCACTGATCGAAGGTCTGACCCGGGTGAAGGACAGTTTCAATTCCTACCCGCTGGGCCGACTGGCGCAGGCTGGTGCACAGGCAGCGCTGGAAGATCACGACTGGTTTCTGGAAACGCGCAACCGCATCATCCATTCGCGCGAAGAGCTTAGCCTGCGTTTGCGCGAAATGGGGTTTGAAGTACTGCCGTCGAGCACCAATTTCATTTTTGTCCGGCATCCGGCGATTGCTGGCGAGCGTCTGGCTGCATTGTTGCGAGAAAACAACATATTGGTGCGTCATTTCCGCCGGCCAGAGCGTATTTCGGACTTCAATCGCATTACAATAGGCACTGAAATCCAGTGCGATACGCTGGTCGAGGTGTTATCCCGACTACCGGAAATCAGACAATAACAGGAAGCTGTCCATGCGCAAGGCAGAAGTAACCCGCAATACCCTGGAAACGCAGGTCAGTGTGACCCTGAACCTGGATGGTGAAGGGCGCGGCGAATTCGATACCGGAGTGCCATTTCTGGATCACATGATCGACCAGATTGCCCGTCATGGTGCGATGGATATCCGCATCGTCGCGCATGGCGATCTTCATATCGACGCCCATCACACGGTGGAAGACATCGGCATTACCCTGGGTCAGGCATTTGCCCGCGCCATTGGCGACAAAAAGGGCGTGCGCCGTTATGGACACGCCTATGTTCCACTGGATGAAGCCCTGTCACGCGTGGTGGTGGATCTGTCCGGCAGGCCGATGCTGGTGTTCGATGTGAACTTTACCCGCGACAAGATCGGCGGATTTGATGTCGAACTGGTGCGCGAGTTTTTCCAGGGATTCGTCAACCATGCTGCAATCACGCTACATGTGGACAATCTGCGCGGTGCCAATTCGCATCACCAGGCCGAAACCCTGTTCAAGGCGTTCGGCCGTGCGCTGCGCATGGCTTCGGAACATGATCCGCGTCTGGCTGGCAATGCCATGCCATCGACCAAGGGTAGTCTGTGACATGAAACCCGCCAGCCGGATTGCGGTGATCGATTATGGCATGGGTAACCTGCGTTCGGTGGCCCAGGCCTTGCGGCACGTTGCCGGTGCACAGGCTGAAGTTCTCGTCACCGGAGATGCGCAGCAGATCCGTGATGCGGACAAGGTTGTCTTTCCGGGTGTTGGCGCCATGCGCGACTGCATGCGCGCGCTGGATGCACAAGGCCTGCGCGAAACCGTCACGAATGCAGCGCAGGAAAAGCCGTTTCTGGGCATCTGTCTTGGCATGCAGGCTCTGTTTTCCCACAGCGAAGAAGGCGATGTCAGTGGCCTTGGCATACTGCCCGGCCGGGTGCGCCGTTTTCCCGAATCCCTGCAGACCGAGGCTGTCGGCGGTCGGCTCAAGGTGCCGCACATGGGCTGGAACGAAGTCGGCATGGTGACGCCGCATCCCTTGTGGGCCGGCATTGCCGACCAGTCGCGCTTTTATTTTGTCCACAGTTATTATGTGCAGCCGGATGACGTCAGGTTGATGGCCGGCAGCACCGCTTATCCGTTTGCATTTGCCAGCGCGGTGGCGCGGGACAATCTGTTTGCCGTGCAGTTTCATCCGGAAAAAAGCCAACAGGCAGGGCTGGCCCTGCTTGGCAATTTTGTTTCCTGGAATGGTAAGATGACGTGACGGCAGCCGTCAGATTGTTGCGGCTGGCGCAGCAATCCGGTTGCCTGTTTTGAAAGATTTGCTTTCGGGCTGTGATACTGGTTAAAAATCATGCTGATAATTCCCGCTATTGATCTGAAGGACGGCCACTGCGTCCGTTTGCGGCAAGGGTTGATGGAAGAGTCCACCCTGTTTTCCGAAAACCCTGCCGAAATGGCTCGCCACTGGCTCAGCAAGGGAGTCCGACGCCTGCATCTGGTCGACCTGAACGGCGCCTTTGCCGGCAAGCCGGTCAACGAACCGGCAATTCGCGACATTGTCGATGCGGTTGGCGGTGAGGTTCCGGTCCAACTGGGTGGCGGTATCCGCGATCTGGACACTATTGCGCGTTACCTGGATATTGGCGTGCATTACGTCATCATCGGTACCGCAGCGGTCAAGACACCTGGTTTCCTGCATGACGCCTGCAACGCGTTTCCGGGCCACATCATTGTCGGGCTGGACGCGCGGGACGGCAAGGTGGCCGTCGATGGCTGGTCCAAGCTGACCCACCACGACGTGATCGATCTGGCACAGAAATTTGAACACTATGGTGTCGAAGCCATCATCTACACCGATATCGGACGCGATGGCATGCTGACCGGCGTCAACATCGAAGCCACTGTCAAGCTGGCCCGCTCGGTCAATGTTCCCATCATTGCGAGTGGTGGCGTGACCAACCTGGATGATGTCCGCAACCTGTGTGCCGTCAGCCAGGAAGGTATCGGCGGCGTGATTACCGGTCGTGCGATCTACGAAGGCACGCTGGAATTCGAAGCGGCCCAGGCGCTGGCCGACGAGCTGACATAATGGGACTGGCCAAACGCATCATTCCGTGTCTGGATGTCCGCGCTGGCCGCGTGGTGAAGGGTGTCAGTTTCGTCGGGTTGCGTGATGCCGGCGATCCGGTCGAGATCGCGCGCCGTTATGACAGCGAAGGCGCCGACGAACTCACATTTCTGGATATTACCGCCAGCGTCGAGGAGCGGGATCTCATCCTGCCTATCATCGAGGCGGTAGCGGCGCAGGTGTTCATTCCCCTCACTGTGGGGGGCGGCGTCAAGGAAGCCGGTGACGTGCGTCGTCTGCTGAATGCCGGCGCCGACAAGGTCAGTATCAATACCACGGCAGTGCTGAATCCGCGCGTGGTTGCCGAAGCGGCAGAACGTTTCGGTTCCCAGTGCATCGTGGTAGCCATCGATGCGAAGGACAATGGTCAGGGTGGTTGGGAAGTGTACACCCATGGCGGCCGCAAGGCGACGGGGCTGGATGCTGTGGCCTGGGCCGAACACATGCAGAAGATGGGTGCAGGCGAGATTCTGCTTACCAGTATCGATCGTGACGGTACGCGTAACGGATTCAATCTGCCGCTGACGCGGGCCATCTCCGATGCCGTCGGCATCCCGGTGATTGCCAGTGGCGGCGTGGGTAACCTGCAACATCTGGCGGATGGCATTCTGCACGGGCATGCAGATGCCGTGCTGGCAGCCAGCATCTTTCATTTTGGCGAATACAGTGTGCAGCAGGCCAAGGCGCATCTCAGGCAGCAAGGCATCGAAGTGAGGCTCACATGACAATTGCCGACAATCATTGGCTTAACAGGATCAACTGGTCGGACAGCGGACTGGTTGCCGTTATCGCGCAGGATGCCGACAGCGGTGTCGTACTCATGATGGCGTGGATGAACCGTGACGCGCTGTTGCGCACCCTGGAAACCGGAGAGGCTGTTTACTGGTCGCGTTCGCGCAAAAAGCTCTGGCACAAGGGCGAGCAGTCCGGTCATACCCAGAAAGTGCGCGAAATCCGTCTGGATTGCGATGGCGATGCCATCCTGCTCAAGGTGGAACAGATCGGCGGCATAGCGTGTCATACCGGCCGGCGCGACTGTTTTTTCCTTAAACTGGAGGACCGGCAGTGGCATGAAGTCGAACCGGTGCTCAAGAACCCCAGCGAGATTTATCATGGCTGACAGCACGAACAATGTCCTCGACCGTCTGGCCGCCACGCTGGAAGAACGCAAGCAGGCAGCGCCCGGTTCGTCGTATGTGGCCAGCCTGTATGCCAAAGGGCTGGACAGCATCCTGAAAAAAGTTGCCGAAGAATCTGCCGAAACGCTGATGGCGGCCAAGGATGGCGATGCCGACAAACTGGTGTACGAAGTCGCCGATCTCTGGTTTCACAGCCTGATCCTGCTGGCCCATGCTGGTCGCGGTCCGCAGGATGTGTTGAACGAGCTGGTGCGCCGGGAAGGCGTTTCCGGCCATGTCGAAAAACAGTCCCGACAGGGGGGGCAGTCATGACCGATTGTATTTTCTGCCGGATTGCTGCCGGCGAACTGCCCAGCCGCAAGGTGTATGAGGATGACGAGATCCTGGCGTTTCATGATATCCACCCGGCGGCACCTGTTCACCTGCTGATCATTCCGCGCCAGCATGTCGATTCGTTGGCACATTGCGATGCAAGTCACCAGGCGTTGCTGGGAAAGATGCTGCTGCTTGCTCCGCGTCTGGCGCAGGACATGGGCCTGAAAGATGGATTCAAGACCGCCATCCATACCGGAGTCGCCGGTGGACAGGTGGTGTTTCACCTGCACATTCATGTGATTGGTGGCTGATTTTCCGGCTGGGCCGGAATTTTTTCAGCCAGCTGGCGTCCACAGGTGTAGAATGACCAGATTCGGCATGGGGTCGGATCTGTTTGCTGGAGAACATGAACATGGGCGCATTGAGTATTTGGCACTGGCTGATTATCCTGGCCATCGTCGTCGTCATTTTCGGAACCAAAAAGCTCGGCAACATTGGCAGTGATCTTGGTGGTGCGGTCAAGAGTTTCAAGAATGCCATGCGTGAAGATGAGCCGCAGAAACGTGTGGAAGACCAGAGCCACAATGGACAGCCGGTCAACGTGGACACGCGGGAAAAATCCCATCAGTAAGTCATGTTTGATATCGGCTTCTCCGAAATCCTCCTGATTGGTGTCGTCGCGCTGGTGGTGATTGGCCCCGAACGGCTACCCAAGGTCGCCCGCACAGCCGGATTGCTGTTTGGGCGGATGCAACGGTATGTTTCCGGTGTCCGTGAAGAAATCAACCGCGAACTTCAGCTGGAAGAAGTCCAGCGGGCCAGCGAAGCCTTGCGTGCCAGCATGGAAGCTGGCGCGCAAACAGCTGCCGAATCTTTCCGCCAGGCCAGCAATGATGTCCGGCAGAGCGCCACCACGCCAGCTGCCGCTGCCGGCAGCAACCCGGCACAGGAGGTTTCCGCCGTCAGCACGACTGTCAGCCCGGTTGCCGGCAACGCAGTCCCGGCCAATGTCCTGCATGCCGAAGCCACATCAACCAGCGCTGTCGATGCCACGCCTGCTCCGGCAAGTCAGCCAACACTGGAGGCATCCACCAGACTGGAGCCTTCCGGTGCAGCGCTTTCCCAGAGTCTGCAGACCAGTCTCGATCTGCAACCCGCTACTGTCAACAGACCGCATGAAGCTGTGCACCAACAGGCTGTCAAATAATCTGCAATGGAAGACACACAGGAATCCCTGATTACCCACCTGATCGAACTTCGCCAGCGCCTCATGCGCGCCCTGATGGCGATTGTTCTGGTGTTTCTTGGTCTGTTTCACTGGTCCAACCACATTTACAGCCTGCTGGCTCGCCCCCTGCTGCGCACCCTGCCGAAGGGCGGGCAGCTGATCGCCACCGAAGTCACCGCGCCATTTTTTGTGCCGATGAAAGTGACCATGCTGGCAGCCTTTCTGATTGCGCTGCCTTACGTGCTGTACCAGATCTGGTCGTTTGTTGCGCCGGGGCTTTACGCCCATGAAAAACGGCTGGCTCTGCCATTGCTGGTGGCCAGCGTACTGCTGTTCTTTTGCGGGATGTCGTTTGCCTATTTCATTGTGTTTCCGGTGGTATTCGGCTTTATCAGTGGCGTAACGCCGGTCGGCGTGGCCATGATGACCGACATTGGCAAATACCTTGATTTTGTCATGAGCATGTTTCTCGCGTTCGGCGTCACCTTCGAAGTGCCTGTGCTGGTGGTGCTGCTGGTGCGCGTAGGCGTGGTCAGTGTGGCCAAACTGCGTGAAATCCGTCCTTACATGATCGTGACCGCATTTGTAATCGGCGCGATCTTCACGCCACCTGATGTTCTGTCACAGACCATGCTGGCTGTTCCGCTTTGGCTGTTGTATGAGGCCGGCATCATCGCTGCCGGCATGATGGAAAAATCAGCCACTTCTTCTTCAGAGTCATCCGCCACCAGCTAATGTATCTGGTCGGCGGTGACTTTCAGCTGGTCCAGTCCCAGTTTTGGAAATGCCCTGATCATCCGTGTGCGCCAGATCAGTTGTTCCTCGTCGGTCAGAATGGGCATGAACATGTGGTATAACCGCAAGGCTGCAACCTGGCTATGCGTGCGTATCGCCAGCTGCAGATTGACCACCAGAAAATACTTGCTGAGGTGGTTGTACGCTACCGCTGACCGGTGAATGGCGTCAATGGCCAGGTCCATCTGGTTGAGATCCATATACAGCGACGCTTTCTGGCAATACAGCAAGGCTGTTTCGCGCTTGTGTCGGGATACCCTGATCGCATCATCAATGTAGCTGATGGCCTCCTGATAACGCTTCTGTCGGGTCAGGTTGGATGCAACAACCCGGTCTGACTGGATTCGCTGCCACGATTGCTGCGCTTCGTCACGCGACTGGATGGCCATCTGCATCGATTTGTCCGGATCGATAAAACTCGTGCTGATGGCCAGATTCATCTTGCAATAACTGCAGTCCGGATGGTCGTGAACCATATTCGACCAGAGCACCAGATCATTCGACCAGACAGGCAGCAACAGCCGGCTCCAGGCAGCGAATATCATTGCAACAGCGATGATCAGCGCAGTGGTCGGCAAGGGGTTGCGCGTCGAAAAATCTGATGTTGTCATTGCGCCATACAGACTCACGCAGGCAAACACCAGTGGCAACTGCAGCAGCCGGTCAGCAAACAGGGTATTGCCCATCAGAAATGGCGTCAGGACAAAATGGATGACGGGTAGCAGACAGATGATGAATGCCGCCAGCAAGTAGCCGTGTGCCCGAACCGTGATCGAGCGTCGCCGGGTCAACACGAAAGCCAGTGCGCTACCACCTAGCAGCAATAGCCAGCCAGCCCAGGCCTTCCAGTTGTTGACCGCATACGGCAGATCCACCCAGTGCAGGGTGCCGGCCGTGCCAAATGGCAGAAGCGTCAGCTTGACATAGCCATAAAAAGCACCGCCGGGCAGCAGCCAGCGCTGTAATGGTGAGCCGAGCGGAATGTCGTCAATGCCGGTGTCCCGGACAAACAGAAAGCCAAACAAAGCATAGCGAATGGCCAGATCGGCAGCGATGACCAATGCGATTCCGATGAATTCAGCCCTGTTTCCGGCAGAAAATGGACGTATTCCGCGGCCAGCCCGCCACAGAATCAGCAGTAGCGGAAAAACGACCGCTGTTTCCTTGCTGAGCAGCGCTGCCATGAACAACAGGGATACGGTGATGGTTCTGCGCAATCCGGGTGTCAGTTTGGTGTCGGCCAGCAAACCCAGCAGGATGAACAGGGTGAACAGAAGATCGAACCGGCCCGATACCCAGGCCACGCCCTCGACCAGTGCGGGGTGCAGTCCATACAGCAAAGCAGCGGCCAGCATGGCAAGCCGGTTCATCTGCCTGCCTTGCCAGAAACTGGCCGCAAGCAGGCCCACCAGGATGGCATTCATGGCCTGAATGGCAATATTGATGGCATGGCCCAGTCCGGGCTGCTGACTGATGCTGTTTTCCACCAGAAACGACAGAACAACCAGGGGGCGGTAGTAATCCTTCGAAAATGGCAATGAAGAACCCAGCAGATGCCACCAGTCCAGATGGGAGTATTGCGGATACCTTCCCACCGTTTGCATGTCATCCCATATCCAGGCGAAATGCAGCGTCGGCCAGTAAGTGGCAATGACGCTGCCGGCAACAATCAGCCAGCCGGTAATGGCTACGATGCGGGATGTCACGGGGTTCATGGTGGGCAATCTCACTGGTTGGTTCTGACGATTATGGTGATTGTCGGGTCGTGGAGATCGCGATCCATCAGTTCCTGAAACGCAGCGCTGTATCGATTCAGTCTATGGATTGGACGATATCCAAAGTGCGTTTGCCATGGGATACAGTTAATTTCAGATCCACCATGGTGTCCGCCTGGCAACACTGGCCAATCAGTGCCAGCCATGAACCGGAGGCCAGGTCCAATTTGCCATTTTGATTAATATCGAACAGGCTATAATTCAATTTGGTGATCGGCTTAGGTTTTTGAGTTGAGTTTCGCGTTGTACATGTTATCAAGAATTTTGAGCCATGAAAAATATGGATTCAGGAAGTATCAACACCTTGTTGCCGCCATTGAGAGATAGTCATCTCGAAAACCGTCTCGTGTCGAACAAGAGCAAAGTGCGCCGCGCGCAGGATCTGAGCCTATCCGATTGATAGGCTTGTTTCTGAGCAAGGAGCAACGCGTTCATTGGCCAATGCAGCAGGTTAGTTGAGGTGCACTGACGTTCCGTCAGTCCAAATTCTGGGGTGTTCCATCACTGGGCGTTTGGCATGACTGGAGGTTTCGCTCTGCCAGGTGTAAAACAATCCGGGTGCATTGCTGGCGATCAGCACGCAAACTAATAGCACGCGTGAGGCCGGATGCAATAACCATAACTGAGACTGCGGGCTGGATTGGTGGGTCGGAGATTGTGGTTTGTTTGCGGAATGACTTGCCAGTGCCCAGGCGGTAACTAACACCAGCATAGTTTGGCTAACGGGGGTTACCAGCATGCCGTCTACTAACCCCAGCAACAGGCCAGCCAGCAAGCTCCAGGCCAGCAGGATGGATTCAGGCTGTGTATAACGCAGTTTGGTTAACCAATGATAAAGAGAGATTCCCAGGAATGACATAAAGGCGAAGCAGGCGGGTAAGCCCCATTCGGCGGCAATCTGTAAAATAAAATCATGCGGGTGTGCACCAAAAGGGTTTGTCCAACCGGCAAAACTACCCGGCCCGCTGCCCAGCCAAGGATGTTGCGCGATCATCAGCCAAGCGTGATGCCACAACAGCAAGCGGCCACTGGTGCTATTGCGCAGCAATGAAGCTGATCCTTGAGCAGGATTTCCGGCTGTGGTCAACCACGGCGCAATATAAAACAAAAAAATATACAATAACATGCCGAGAATGGCATCGGTAACAAACCGACGGGAAAGTTGTTTAACAAGGATGGCAGCTGGGGTAGCAGAGGCGGCTGGCAGTGCTGTGCGACGAGTGAGTATGACCAGCAACCATCCAGCGGCTAGCAACAGTGCCAGCAATGCCCCGCGTGACCCACTGGCCAGCATTAGCATCAGCAGGCCTGCTCGCAACAGGGATAATCCCCGGCGACGAAATGTTGTTGTGGGTTCCAAGCAGTACAACAGAGGCAGCACCAACAAAGCCCACTGGGCAAAAAACCGTGGGTTGTCGAAATGATGCAGCATCAAAGCGGGTTGCCAGCTGGCATGTGCTAGCAGTCCGGCCAGCCAGGACGCCATGGCGCCAACCAGATACGCGATACAGGTGATGATAACTGCGGCGAAGATCCAGAAACGCCAACGCAAGCCGCAACGTTCCAGATGCCCAGCCAATGCTGGCGCGCTCAGCAAGCAGGCAGCCAGCAGGCTCCATTCAGCCACAGCCGGCCGTATATGTGTGGATAGTAGGCTGGACAATAGCCCCAGGCCAATCAATATAATTAATGTCCGATGGATAATCACGGGGATGCGTGGGCCTGCAGCAGGCAGCAGTAGTGTCATGGCCAGCACGATAAATTCACCTAACCGCTGTTCATCATAGGCCATCAACGGTGTGATAGAGCTGTTGACGCTGCCCACCAGCCAGATCAGCCAGGCAAAAAAAACCGCCCGGCTCAGAAATGAGCGGGCGGAAGATGTGAAATGCAATCTATCGGCTGTCAAGTCAATCAGGTGCCAACGCCGGTTTGTGCCTTGGAGCAGGAGCCATCGTCGAACGACCATTGCAGGGCGGTGCCGCTGGCATTTGGCGTGCCGGTTTCGATAACCGTGCAGTTGCCCAGGGCCGAATTTTGGGAGCCGTCAAACGTCATCTTGAACGTGGAAGTAGAGGTTCCCGAAAGGCCGAATGTTGCGCCGGTGCCATTTGCGCTACCCATGGATGAAGGCATCGTTGCTGGCATGCCATTGCTGCCGGCAGTGGTGCACTGGGTGAAGTCATTGGTTTCCTGGTAGCATTCTGCAGCAGCCGTCTGTACCGATGCGGCAGAGCTGAGTGCGTCAGACCAGTGAGCGCGCATGACGTAGTTGTTGTATTGCGGGATGGCAATCGCAGCCAGAATGCCGATAATGGCGACAACGATCATCAGTTCGATCAGGGTAAAACCTTGTTGTTTCATGGTGTTCTCCTTCGGTAAGAGGTCAAGGCAGGTGACAGTTGCCTGTCCGGGTAAAGGCAATTCGTGTGCCAGGTTTTGCTGGCTTGTTTCCAATGCCATGTTTACAAATGGATTTTGTTTATTTGGGCCGTGTTGTTTGCCTTGGCTCTCGGTTGGTTTTCCAGATTATTAATGACAGGGAATGGCCAAAAGTGACGAATTGCGTCACCTGGTGGTGGCATGATGCTGGCGGCACGGTTCGCGATGACGAATCTGCGGCATGCGGAGCAAATCGGCTACAATGCAGGCTTTGGTTGCGGGAAGTTTGCATGCTGGCTGTTCTGTTTGCCTATTTGTTGGGGTCGTTGTCGTTCGCCGTGCTGGTCAGTCGCGCATTTGGTCTGCCGGATCCGCGTACACATGGCTCAGGGAATCCTGGTGCGACCAACATGCTGCGCACCGGTCGCAAAAGTGCCGCGCTGTTAACCTTGCTGGGTGATCTGGCCAAGGGCTGGCTGGCGGTCTGGCTGGTCATGCTCGCGGTGTCGCATGGCCTGGCTCCGGCGTGGTCGGTTGGCCTGGCGGCGGTGGCTGTGCTGCTGGGCCACATGTATCCGGTTTTTTTTGGTTTTCGTGGTGGCAAGGGCGTGGCTACCGCACTGGGCGTGCTGTTGGCCATATCACCGATGCTCGGTGCCGCCTGTGCAGGAATCTGGTTGCTGGTGTTCCGGCTGGGGCGGATTTCGTCACTGGCCGCACTGAGCGCCGCTGCCGCCGCACCGCTACTCGGCTGGTGGCTGCTGGGCCCTCGACTGGCGCTGGCCCTGCTGGGGCTGGCCTTGCTGATTGCCTGGAGGCATCGCGCCAACATCCGTCGGCTGCTGGCGGGAGAAGAAGGTGGTTTCGTCAGCCGATGATGCCGCCCTGTCCTGGCAAGCTGGATTGCTGGTGCGGTCATGTTCGTGTCATGATGGCATTCGACGTATCCACCGGCGTGGAAGAGCATAACGATGGCCTGGTTTGAAAAAGAAATGAACTATGCGCGCGAACAGCTGACCGAGGCATCGCGCGAATCGATTGCCATGGCGGGCGATCGTCTGGGTGAAGTGGTACGCGAAGGGGCAGGTCAGGTTGGCGCCGAATTGCGCGAGGTGGTGGAAACCGCCAGCCGCGAAATGGATGTCAAGCTGGACAAGATTTCGGCCGAACTGCACAACCAGCGCCAGTTTACCAAGGACGATGTGCGTGAACTGGTTGATTACGCAGCAGAACGTCTGTCCGGCGTGCTGGATCAGCGCATGGCCGTGGCGCGCAATGAAATTTCCGAACTGGTGCAGGAAAAGGTCGAATATTTCAAGCAGGAGGTCGACAGTTTCTTCATCCAGCGGCAAAAGGATCTGGCGCGCGAACGCCAGCGCCTGTGGTGGAATGTGATCATTGCGGTGCTGACCACCATTTCGGTTGGCATCGTGTCCTGGTTCTACCAGCATGTGGCACATGGCCGGATGGAGCTGTTCGTGCTGTTCCGCATCGTGCTGGGATCATTGACCGGCGGATATGCGGTCTATCTGCTGGTCAGGTTGATGCTGCGCTGGCGCAGCATGGCCGAACACCGCAAAGACGCCATGTTTCTGGCCATGCGTTACTGGGGCGCGCTGCGTCCGGAAGGCATGCTGATGAACCTCTTTCTGCTGGTGCTGGTGATCAGTCTGCTGCAACTGATCCTGTTCCCTGACCTGTTGATGCGCATTCCGGGTGGCCGTCAACTGGTCAGCATGATTCGCGACATGTTCCCGCACATGGCCTGGTAGACATGAACAACGTTCGCTGGCATGAGGTGGCCGATGTGGCGGCCGAGGCGTTGCCCGTTGTGTTGAGCGCGGCGGCGGATGCACTGGCAGCACGTGGCCGGTTCGATATCGTTCTGGCAGGCGGCAGCACGCCGCGCGAACTGTATCGGCAACTAGCCGCGCTGCAGCCCGACATGACCGGGTGGCATGTCTGGCTGGGCGATGAACGTTGCCTGCCGGAATCCGATCCCCAACGCAATAGCCGGATGATTCTGGACGCCTGGCCGGCGGTTGCCGGACTACCGGCCGGTCATTGGCATCCCATGCGAGCCGAACTGGGCGCACAGGCTGCAGTAGTCGAATATGCCGGGCAGCTTGCCGGCGTGGGCAGCTTTGATCTGGTGTTGTTGGGACTGGGTGAGGATGGTCATACCGCCAGCCTGTTTCCAGGACATGCCATGGATGTGGCTTCCGAGCCCGTCCTGGCTGTTTCTGGTGCGCCAAAGCCGCCTGCAGATCGGGTGAGCCTCAGCGCCAGTCGCTTGTCAGATGCCCGGCAGGTGCTGTTTCTGGTTGCCGGAGCCGGCAAGCGCAACGCCATGACTGCCTGGCGGGAGGGGCAGGATATTCCTGCGGCAGCCATCCGGCCGGCCGGCGGCGTGGATGTGCTGTTCAACCTGGACTGAGTGTCTCAGGCCTGCTGGCTTTCTGCCAGCACTGGGGCTGTGCTGGTCGGTGTTCTGGCCGCTGCCTTGTGGCGCTGGTCGATCCAGTTGCGCGCGGCGATGATCAGACCCAGCCCGAAGAAGGCACCGGGTGGCAGGATGGACAGCAGAAACCCCGGGTAATCCGGAATCACGTGAATCACCCAGTGTCGGGCAACCGGACCCAGCGCCAGGTCAATGCCGGACAGCAGGGTGCCCTTGCCGGCCAGTTCCCGGATCGCACCCAGGATCACCAGCACCAGCGTCACTCCGATGCCCATCATGAACCCATCCAGCATGGATGGCAGCAGGGTATTCTTCGATGCAAACACCTCGGTGCGTGCCAGCACGATGCAGTTGGTCACGATCAGCGGGATGAAAATGCCCAGCACCAGGTACAGGGGATGGACAAACGCGTTCATGGTCATGTCGATAATGGTGACCATCGAGGCAATGATCAGGATGAACACCGGAATGCGCGTGTCCGGAGTCACATGGTTACGCACCAGCGAGACACCGGCATTGCTGAACGCCATTACCAGTGCAGTGGCCAGCCCCAGACCAAGCGCATTGGTAATGTTGGTGCTGATCGCCAGAACGGGACACATGCCGAGAACCTGCACCATGCTGGGATTCTGCTTCCAGACGCCGTTCAAGATGATTTCGCGGTACGGATTCATGAGTGGTCTCCTGGGTGGCTGGAAAACAGAATTTTCTGATGCGCAGCGACGTATTGCAATGCGTGATGCACGGCCTTGACCACGGCGCGAGGTGTGACGGTGGCGCCGGTGACATAGTCGAACTGGCCACCATCCTTTTTGACTTGCCAGCCAGTATCCGTCGTGTTGCTGAGTGATCTGCCGTCAAAGACATGAATCCACCTGCTTTTGGCCAGTTCGATATAGTCGCCCAGGCCTGGCGTTTCATGCTGTTCGACGACGCGGACGCCAGAAATGTTCCCTTGACGGGTCACGCCGACCAGCAGACTGATCTCGCCACCGTAGCCATCGGGTGCGGTGGCTTCCAGTACCACAGCGACAGGAATGCCTTGCTCGCGGGCCTGCCAGGCCAGGCTACCTGTGTCGCCGTTGCCAAGTAGCGGATCATGCGGCAGGGTGAACTGGCCTTGCAGCAGGTCATTGTTGTAACTGCCGGGCGTCAGGGTTTCTGCCACCAGCTTGCGGCGCGCGTCATCTTCATTTTTCTGGATCGTGTTGTGCGTCACGGCATATACCGCAGCCAGCACAGCCCCGCCGACCACCGTATAGGCGAGCAGCAATCCGGCCGACCGGGCGGCAGAACGAAACATCGCTTTCATGCCGGTGTTCCCTTGTGTCCGTAAGGTGGTGGCTGGGTCCAGCTGTCGATGAGCGGAACCGCGATGTTCATCAGCAGGACACCAAACGCCACACCATCCGGATAGGCGCCAAATTCGCGGATCAGCCAGATCAGCAGACCGATACAGGCACCATACAGCAGTTTGCCGCGTGGCGTGGTGGCGGCAGTGACCGGATCGGTTGCGATGAAGAATGCACCCAGCATGGTGCCGCCCGCTGCCAGATGAAACATGGGCGAGGCCCAGGCAGACGGATCAATCAGCCAGAATATCGCCGACATGGCAGCCAGCGAACCGATCAGGGCCAGCGGAATCTGCCAGGTGATAATGCGGTCGGCCAGCAGGTACAGACCGCCAGCCAGATAGGCCAGCGCGACATATTCGCTGCCAGTCCCGCCAAAATGGCCGAATCCCGGCATGGTGCGAATGGCCTCAACCGTGTGGTGCAGTTTCAGCTGGGTGCGCAGGGTATCCAGCGGGGTTGCACTGCTGATGGCATCCAGCGTCTGGTTGTCTGGCAGGTGGTTGCCGAAAATCCACAGGATGGCATCGTGCAGATCGAGAGACTGGCCCGCCAGTGACAGCGGGGCGGCCCAGTGGGTCATCGGAACCGGAAACGACACGATCAGCACGGCATAGCCGACCATGGCCGGATTGAAAATGTTGTTGCCCAGGCCGCCATACAGGTGTTTTGCAACCACAATGGCAAAAAACACCCCGACCAGAGTCAGCCACCAGGGCGCGATACTCGGGATCGACAGAGCAAGCAGCCAGGCCGTGACCAGTGCACTGCCGTCCATCAGGCCACCCACCACGGAACGCCCGCGCAACGCGAGCGCGATGGCTTCAAACGTCAGTGCGCCGGCACTGGCCAGAGCCAGGCTGACCAGAATGGCCGGACCAAACAGCCAGACATCGACGACGATGGCGGGCACCAGTGCCAGCAGCACCTTGAGCATGATGATCGGAAGATGGGTGCGGCCGAGGACGTAAGGTGAAGACTGCATGTTTTACTCTGTCGATTCTGCTTGGTTGGCTCGTGCCCGTTCCATGGCGGCCTGGATGGCAGATTGCCGTGCGTCGTCGCCGGACGTTTTGGCTCCCGATCGCTGCGCAAGGCGGGCTGCACGTTCCTGCTCGTCGCGTTCCAGGCGGGCCAGCCGGCTTTCGTGCCGTTCGCGCGCATGGTTGGCAGCCTTTTCGGCCTGTCTGGTGGCCGATATTTCGCTTTTTGCGTAACGGTAGTAGTGTACCAGAGGAATATGGCTGGGGCAGACATGGCTGCAACAGCCGCACTCGATACAGTCGAACAGGCTGTAGGCCACTGCTTTGTCAAAATGCTGGCTGCGCGAAAACCAGTACAGTTCCTGTGGCTGCAGTTCAGCCGGACAGGCATCGGCGCAGCGGGTGCAACGAATGCATTCCTGCGCCGGCGGAGGCGGTGGAAACAGGCTGACGGACTTGACCAGCACGCAGTTGGTGGCCTTGACCACTGGTGCGCTGATATCTGGAATGTCGAAACCCATCATCGGGCCACCCATGATATAGCCGCTGACCGGTTCTGCAGTGTCGCCGGCCAGCCGGACCAGTTCCTGCATCGGCGTACCCAGCAGGACTTCGTGGTTTTGCGGCACCGCAACGTTGCCGGTCACAGTGACCACGCGCGAGATCATCGGTTCACCATGGTTGATGGCACGATGTACTGCAAAGGCCGTACCGACGTTGAACGTGGCGACGCCGACATCGGTGGAGCGGCCACCGCTCGGAACTTCGCGACCGGTGATCACCTTGATCAGCTGTTTGGCGCCGCCGCTCGGATACAGGGTCGGAATGCCGACGACATCCACCGGATGGCGACATTTGCTGGCCGCAGTCTGCATGGCAGCAATGGCCTCGGGTTTGTTGTCCTCGATGCCGACAATGATTTCATCTGCACCCAGCAGGTACTGCATGATGGCAGCGCCTTGCAGGATCCCGTCAGCGCGCTCGCGCATGAGCAGGTCATCGCAGGTGATCCAGGGTTCGCATTCGCCGCCATTGAGGAGCAGCAAGGGTATCTTTTCCCGTCGTCCGGGATTGAGCTTGATCCAGGTTGGAAACACGGCACCGCCCAGGCCGGCGATACCCATGTCGCGCAGGATGTTGCGCAGCGAACTGGGCGGCATGTTGCGCCAGTCGGTTGGCGTGCGTGTGGTCCACAGGTCCTGGCCGTCAGGTTCGATCACGATGCTGGTATCGTTAAGGCCGGATGGATGTGCCACCGGGCGGTCTTCAATGGCGGTCACAGTGCCGGACGTCGGAGCATGCACCGCGACCGAGACATAACCTTCGGCATGGGCAATGATCTGGCCTTTCAGCACCCGGTCGCCGGGTTGTACGCACGGCCGGGCGGGCTCGCCCATGTGCTGACGGACAGGCACGATCAACTGGGGCGGGATGGGGGCGATGGCAATCGCACGGCCGGAAGACTCGCTCTTGTGGTCAGCCGGATGCACGCCGCCGTGAAAATGAGACAGTTGTCGTTTCATGTCGGGCTCAGTGATGAACTTGCACCAGCGGGGTCACAGGGTATTTCCAGCGCCAGTTGCTCACGGTCTCTGCCACCGGCACCATGGTGATGCAGTCAACCGGGCAAGGCGCAATACATAATTCGCAACCGGTACATTCGGCATCGATGACGGTGTGCATCTGCTTGGCCGCGCCCAGAATTGCATCGACCGGGCAGGCCTGCAGGCAGAGCGTACACCCGATGCAGGTGTTTTCGTCAATCCGGGCAACCGATTTCGGCTTGGCGGGTGCCGCATCGTCGCCAAACGGTTTGAACTCGACACCCAGCAATTCTGCCAGCTTGTGAATGCCGGCCTCGCCACCGGGCGGGCAGCGGTTGATGTCGGCGGCTCCCGATGCAATGGCTTCGGCATATGGACGACAGCCCGGAAAACCACACTGGCCGCATTGTGTCTGGGGCAGGATGGCGTCGATCTGTTCCACGATCGGGTCATCCTCGACATGGAAGCGGACAGCCGAATAGCCCAGAATGCTGCCCAGCAGCACGCCAAGCAATGCCATGACCAGAATTGCCGCAATCACGGTTTGACCATCCCCGCGAACCCCATGAAAGCCAGGCTCATGATGCCAGCGGTGATCATGGCAATGCTGGTGCCACGGAAAATGACCGGCATGTCCGCGCCTTCGAGGCGTTCACGCAGCCCGGCAAACAGGACCAGCGCCAGCGAAAAGCCCACCGAACCGCCAAAACCGAACAGCAGCGACTGGATGAAATCATGTTGCCCCTGTACGTTGAGCAGCGGAATGCCCAGTACCGCGCAATTCGAGGTGATCAGTGGCAGATAGATGCCGAGCACGCGAAACAGTACCGGACTGGCCCAGCGCACGAACATTTCGGTGAAGTTGACAATGCCGGCAATCACCACGATGAATGAAATTGTACGCAGATAAGCCAGATGCGTTCCCAGCAGATAATGGTCGATCAGATAGCTCGTGCCGGAGCCCAGCGTCAGGACAAACGTGGTGGCAGCCCCCATGCCGACAGCGGTTTCCAGTTTTTTCGACACGCCAAAAAAGGGGCACATGCCCAGGATCTTGGCCAGGACGATATTGTTGACCAGCACCGTGCCGACCAGAATCAGCAGATAGCCTTTGATGTCCATTTCAGAATGTTCCGATATGCGGATGTGAAATTATCCGCCCCATTGTCGGTATTTTCAACCATGCTGACAGTGCGCGATCGTTTGGGAGGGTAGCGTGTGCCGGTGTTGTGGATTCCGCGACTACGCGCGGAATGACGCTGAGATGGTGGTTGTCATGCTGCCACCCCATCATCCGGCGCGGCTTTCCACCCCGTCATCCGGCGCGGCTTTCCACCCCGTCATCCGGCGCGGCTTTCCACCCCATCATCCGGAGCGGCTTTCCACCCCATCATCCGGCGCGGCTTTCCACCTCGTCATCCGGCGCGGCTTTCCACCTCGTCATCCGGCGCGGCTTTCCACCCCGTCATCCGGCGCGGCTTTCCACCTCGTCATTCTGCGCGGAGCGAAGCGAAGTCGCAGAATCCATGCCCTGACATGCTGGTTTCCTGCCGAATCTGTGGATTCCGCGACTACGCGCGGAATGACGACACTTACCCATTCAGAATCTATTGCATGATCCCGCTGGTATCGGTCATCTGGCGCCAGTCCTGGCTGTCCAGCCAGTTGTCCGGCCATGTGGGAAATAAAATGCCAGGGCTGTCCGGCAACGTTTGCTGGATGAGTGGCGAGGCGGGGCTGACGAGGATGGAATCCAGGGCCAGATTACCGGCGGGATGGTTTTCGGCGCGTCTGGCAAGCAGGTTCCACAGGCGGCTGGCGGGGTTGCGTTTCAGTCGATGTTGCTGGCAGTGCGGATCTTCCAGCCAGACCAGTATGGTCAGGCTGGCGGTGTTGCCCGCCTGCCAGGCCAGGCAGGCGTTCTGGTTGGCCAGCCAGGCTGCGGGTATGCCGGGAATACTGCTGCCGGGCGCGTGGCTGGTCGGGTCGGCCAGCCATTGTTCGACCTGAGTGGACATGGGTGACCATGCCAGCGTCTGACAAGGTGGGTTGCTGCCCTGGCGCAGTGTCGCCGGGCAGGCGTGGGCCGGATTGGCCAGGGCTTGCCAGATGCCGGCCAGGGCAAATGGTGTGATCTGCCATTTGCCGTCTGGTATGCGGCTCTGGATGCCAAAGTGTGCCAGTTGTGCGTTCAGACTGTCTGGCGGGAACTGGCTGGTGCCGGTGACTGGCAGCATCTGGTCCAGTGCTTCTGCCGCGCTCAGTCTGGCCGGTGACAGTTGCAAGGCATCCAGCCAAGGCGCCATGGTTGGATCGATGGCGGTAACGGGCGGCGCTGGCAGGCGGTCAAAACGGCTGGCCGGCGTGATGTGGCCGCCGGCCAGACTGTCGAGCCAGACCAGAGGCAGAATGGCACGGTCGGCATCCGGCAAATCGTTGTCGGCCGTCATCACCGGAAAACTGCCTCGTGCTGTCCAGGCCAGGACTTCGTTGTTGCTGGTCGACGTGATCAGGATGCCGCCTGCCAGAAAACCGGACTGCTTCAGGGTGGTCTGCAAGGCACTGCTGGTCAGTGTTTGCAGATTGCCATCCAGTGTGCTGGCGATCTGTTCGCCGGCATTCGCGGGCAGCTGTCCGGCAAGCAATGGCGCCTGGTCCAGATTGCCGAACAGCACAGGTGGATTGTGCAGATGCCTGTTGGCCAGGTTCCGGATGGCGGCACAGCCTGGCCGGTGATTTGTCATGTTGCGTGCCAGCAGGCATGCGCGGAAACTGACGCTGGCAGGTGATGCGTTCGGCCCGCGCAGCAGCGCGGCCAGCAGGGCGGATGCCGCTGGATCCAGTTTGGCGGGGTTGGTCTGGAACAGACCTTCCGCTGCAGCATGCACACCTTGCAACTGGCCGCGAAATGGAGCGAGGTTGAGATAGGCCTCCAGAATCTGTGCCTTGCTCCAGCTGTTTTCCAGGTCGCCGGCCGCATTGATCTGACGCCATTTCTGGTCAACGCTTCGCCCTCCGCGATGACGGGTGAGATCGGGTTCCAGCAGACCGACCAGTTGCATGGTCAGCGTGGAGGCACCCCGGTGCGTGCTGTAGACCAGGTTTTCCCAGGCCGCGCCAAGGACGGCCTGCCAGTCCACGCCATGGTGATGGTAGAACCGGTGATCTTCCGACAACAGCACGGCCTGCAGCAGAGCGGGTGGCATGTCATCGAGCGGAACCCAGTCCAGACGGTCTGGGCCGTGAATCACACGGATGGCTTGCAGTGGCTCATGGTTCCGGTCGGTGATGATGGCCCAGCTGGATGGATGGGTGGCGCGCACACGGACGAAGTCCGGAGCATCGGCCAGTGCCGGCAGACTGGCGATGGCCAGCCAGGCGATCAGACCTGCGACAAGGCGGTTCGGCATGCGCTGACCAGTGCCGGTCCCTGATAGACAAGGCCGGTATACAGCTGGACCAGACTGGCGCCGGCAGCGATTTTTTCGGTGGCGTCGCCTCCGTCCATGATTCCGCCAACGCCGATGATGGGCAGTTCACCTTTCAGTTCGCGGGACAGTTTGCTGATCACCGAGGTGGACATGGCCCGCACCGGCGCACCTGACAGTCCGCCGGTTTCATGGCCATGCCGGAGATGTTCCACGCCGCGCCGCGACAGCGTGGTGTTGGTGGCGATGACACCATCCATCTGGTGCCGGCGCAGGCGGTCGGCAACATCGCAGATCGCTTCGTCGTCCAGGTCTGGCGCAATCTTGACCGCCAGCGGTACATACCGGCCATGCCGGTCGGCAAGATATTGCTGGGCGGCCTTGAGCGTACGCAGCAGGTGGTCGAGCGCATCGCCTTGCTGGAGATCACGCAGGTTGCGGGTGTTGGGTGATGAAATGTTGACGGTGACATAACTGGCCAGCGGCCAGACCTGTTCCAGACAGGCCAGGTAATCATCGCTGGCGCGTTCGATCGGCGTGTCGGCGTTCTTGCCGATGTTGATGCCGAGAATGCCCTTGAAGCGGGCCTGGCCGACCAGTTCGGTCAGTCTGGCCACCCCATGGTTGTTGAACCCCATCCGGTTGATGATGGCACGCGCGCGCGGCAGGCGGAATAGACGGGGTTGCGGGTTGCCGGGCTGCGGGCGGGGAGTGACGGTGCCGATTTCAATGAAACCGAAACCCAGTGCGGCCAGGCCGTCGATGCATTCGCCGTTTTTGTCGAGGCCGGCAGCCAGACCGACGCGGTTCGGGAAGTCAAGTCCCATCACGCGAACCGGATGCTCGGTCACGTTGGGCGATGGCGCCAGCAGCCGGGTCAGCCCGCTGCGTTCGGCCAGCCGCAGTCCGGCCAGTGTCAGGTGGTGGGCGGTTTCGGGCGGAAGGCTGAACAGCAGTGGACGAAGCAGTGCGTACATGAGGCAGCTTTCTGCGTGGCGTCAGACTCCGAGTGCTGTCTGCAGGCGGGCCATGGCCTGTTCGAGCACCGCCATCGATGTGGCGAACGAGAGGCGGATGTAGCCTTCCGACCCAAACGCCGAGCCGGGAACAACGGCAACTTCGGCCTTTTCCAGCAAATATTCGCTCAGCGCCAGGTCTGTTGCAGCGCTCAGGCGCCCTTCGCTGTGCAGGCGACGGATGACGCAGCTGACATCAGGAAAAGCGTAGAAGGCGCCGCCGGCAAACAGGCAATCCACGCCATGAATGGTGTTCAGCTGGCTGACCACATATTCGTGCCGTTCGCGGAAAGCGGCAACCATGGGAACGATGCATTGCTGATCACCATTCAGCGCGGCTTCTGCGGCAACCTGGGAGATCGAGGTCGGGTTTGACGTCGATTGCGACTGGACATTCTCCATGGCGGTGATCAGGTCGGCCGGGCCGGCGCAATAGCCGATGCGCCAGCCGGTCATGGCGTAAGCCTTGGAGACCCCGTTCAGCACCACTGTGCGCGGGTAGAGGTCCGGGCAGGCATTCAGGATATTACTGAACGGATGTTCCTGCAGCAGTATGTGTTCATACATGTCATCCGTGGCAATGATGATATCGGGATGCTGGCGCAATACCTCGCCAAGCGAGGCCAGTTCGTCGCTGGTGTAGACCGCGCCACTCGGATTGCCGGGACTGTTGAGCACCACCATGCGCGTGCGCGGGGTGATGGCGGCAGCCAGCTGGGCCGGCGTGATGCGGAAGTGTTGCGCAATGCCGGTTTCCACGATGACCGGTACGCCGCCGGCAAGCAGCACGATATCCGGATACGATACCCAGTAGGGAGCCGGGATGATGACTTCATCGCCAGGGTTGATGGTGGCCTGGACCAGGTTGTAAAAGCTCTGTTTGCCGCCGCAGGATACCAGAACCTGCGACCGGGTGTATTCCAGCCCGTTTTCGCGGCGGAATTTGTCGACGACCGCCTGGCGCAGCGAAGGGGTGCCGCCGACGGCCGTGTATTTGGTGAATCCCGACCGGATGGCCTCGGTGGCGGCGTCCTTGATGTGCTGCGGTGTATCGAAATCGGGCTCTCCCACACTGAGGCTGATGATGGGGCGACCAGCGGCTTTCATCTGGGCGGCACGGGCCGAGACGGCCAGGGTGGGTGATGGTTTGATGGCCTGTACGCGTTGCGAGAGCTGCACTGTCTTCATCCTCAGAATGTGTCATGCGCATGCATGACGCCCGTGTTACCATGACGGGAGCAAGATGGCAGATTTTACCCGTGATTGTCACTTTTCCCAATAGTCCTTTCCGTTTGCACGAACCATTTTCGCCGGCTGGTGATCAGCCGCAAGCGATTCGTCAGCTTGTTGATGGCGTGCAGGATGGTCTGGCCTTCCAGACCCTGCTCGGCGTGACCGGTTCCGGCAAGACGTTCACCATGGCCAATGTGATCGCTCGTCTGGGCCGGCCGGCCATGATCATGGCGCCCAACAAGACGCTGGCAGCTCAGCTATACGCTGAAATGCGTGAATTCTTTCCGGAAAATTCAGTCGAGTACTTTGTTTCGTACTACGATTATTACCAGCCCGAAGCCTACGTGCCGGCACGCGATCTGTTCATCGAAAAGGATTCCAGCGTCAACGAACACATCGAACAGATGCGTCTGTCGGCAACCAAGGCCTTGCTGGAACGGCGCGACAGTGTGATTGTCGCCACGGTATCCTCGATTTACGGTATCGGTGACCCGGTGGATTATCACCAGATGATCCTGCATCTGCGCCAGGGCGAACGGTTGTCGCAACGCGATGCCATATCGCGTCTGGTGGGCATGCAGTACAGTCGCAATGACATGGATTTCCGCCGGGGCGTGTTCCGGGCGCGTGGCGATGTTCTGGACATTTTTCCGGCAGAAAATGCCGATTTTGCCGTGCGTCTGTCGCTGTTTGACGATGAAATCGAATCCATTGCCCTGTTCGATCCCCTGACCGGACGCACGCTGCAGAAAGTGGCGCGGTTTACCGTTTATCCATCCAGTCATTATGTCACTCCGCGCAGCACCACCTTGCGCGCGATCGAAGCCATCAAGGAAGAATTGCGCCTGCGTCTGGAAGAGCTGTACCGCGATGGCCGGCTGGTCGAGGCGCAGCGACTTGAACAGCGCACTCGCTTCGACCTGGAAATGATGAACGAGCTTGGATTCTGCAAGGGAATCGAAAACTATTCCCGCCATCTGTCCGGTCGCAATCCGGGCGAACCGCCACCTACGCTGATTGATTACCTGCCGCATGATGCGCTGATGATTATTGATGAATCTCATGTCACAATTCCCCAGATTGGTGGAATGTACCGTGGTGATCGCGCGCGCAAGGAAAATCTGGTGCATTACGGCTTCCGCCTGCCGTCGGCACTGGACAACCGGCCATTGCGGTTTGACGAATTCGAACGCGTCATGCGTCAGTGCATTTTCGTGTCGGCGACGCCGGCAGAATACGAGCGCGTACATCAGGCGCAGGTGGTTGAACAGGTGGTGCGGCCGACCGGACTGGTCGATCCGGAAATCGAAGTGCGGCCGGTGGCGAGCCAGGTGGATGACGTGCTGTCGGAAATCCGGTTGCGTGCAGCGGCAGGCGAACGGGTGCTGATCACCACGCTGACCAAACGGATGGCGGAAACCCTGACCGGCTACCTGGCCGAACATGGCGTCCGTGTGCGTTATCTGCACTCGGATGTCGATACTGTCGAACGGGTAGAGATCATTCGCGATTTGCGCTTGGGGGTGTTTGATGTCCTGATCGGCATCAACCTGTTGCGCGAAGGGCTGGATATTCCGGAAGTCTCGCTGGTGGCGATTCTGGATGCCGACAAGGAAGGGTTCCTGCGTTCCGAACGCTCGCTGATCCAGACCATCGGCCGGGCGGCGCGCCATCTGCACGGCAAGGCGATCCTGTATGCCGATACCATCACCGCCTCAATGCGGCGTGCGATGGACGAGAACGAACGGCGGCGACACAAGCAGATGCAGTTCAACGAGGAACACGGCATTGTGCCGCGTGGCGTGGTGAAGCAGATCCGCGACATCATCGAGCCGGCTTACGACGCCGATCAGGCGGCTGCATCACGCAAGGTTGCCCAGCAACAGGCCAGTTATGATGCCATGGATGACAAATCGCTTGCCCGTGAACTCAAGCGGGTGGAAAAGGACATGCTGGCCGCTGCCCGTGACCTCGAGTTCGAACGTGCGGCGCAATTGCGCGATGAATTGCACCGCTTGCGCAAGCGGTTGTTCGGCGTGGAGACGCCCGACTGACCGGATGCCATGCGGGCATTGAGCCTGTGTTTCGTGGCTGGCGTGTGCTGGCTGCAGCAACTGGCGCACCTGCCCGATTTGCGCTGGATCTGGGGATTGCCATTACTGGCGTCGATCCTACTGTTTCTACCTCGCCGCCATGCCGTCTGGCGCAGGTTGCTGCTCTGGCTGACGGTGTTGCTATGCGGACTGTTGTTCGCAGACTGGCGGGCCGATCTCGCATTGGCTGACCGGTTGCCATATGCCTGGCAGAATGTCGATATCCGGCTGGATGGAGTCGTTACCGGCATTCCGCAGTCCGGCCCGCGCGGGGAGCGACTCGATCTGCGGGTCAGCCAGGTCTGCACACCGGCAGCCAGAGTCCCTTCGCTGATCCGGGTGTATGTCGCGGGACATGACCGTCAGTTCGCACCCGGCCAGGAATGGCAGCTGACGGTGCGTCTGCAACGTCCGCACGCCAGTCAGAATCCGCATGTCACCGATCTGGAAGCCATCTGGTTCAGTGAGGGTATCGCTGCGCTGGGGATGGTGGATAACCGCCAGCCCATGCAGTTGATGTCCGCTCGCGCTGCTTCGGTCTGGCAGCGCATCGACCAGTTGCGTCAGCGTATCGATGAGCGCATCGATGCACAGTTGCCTGGTTCACCCTCCGCCGGCATCCTCCGCGCGCTGGTCGTGGGCGACCAGTCGGCGATAACCCAGGCGCAATGGCAACTGTTCCAGCAGACCGGTATTGTTCACCTGGTATCGGTATCCGGTTCGCACGTCACATTGCTGGCCGGGATGCTGTTTGCACTGGTTTACTGGGTGTGGCGGCGGCATGACTGGCTGGCCGGAAGGGTGCCTGCCCGACGCGCTGCTGCGCTGGCATCGGCGCTGCTGGCTACCTTTTATGTCATGCTGGCCGGCTCCGGCATTCCAGCGCAACGGACTTTGCTGATGCTGTGGGTGGTTGCGCTGGCGCAATGGCGCGGGCGACCATTGCCGTCTTCGGTCGTGCTGAGCATGGCTCTGCTGGTGGTGGTGCTGGTTGACCCATGGTCGGTGCTGGCGCCAGGATTCTGGCTGTCATTCGGCGCGGTTGCCCTGTTGCTGATGCTGTCGGCCACCCGGTTTGCCAGACAGGGACAACTGCTGGTCTGGTGGCGGGCGCAATGGGTGGTCACGCTGGGCCTGATGCCGGTCATGCTGATGCTGTTCGGCCAGTTTTCAGTCAGTGCTCCGCTGGCCAATGCAGTCGCCATCCCGGTGATCGAGATACTGGTCACGCCGCTGGCACTGGCCGGCGCTGTGCCGGGTCTCGGGTTCCTGCTGTGGCCGGCAGACTGGCTGTTGCGAGCCTTGCTCTGGTATCTGGCCAGGCTTGACTGGTTGCCACTCTGGCAGCAGGCGCCACCAACCCTGCTGGCAGGAGGGCTGGCGTTGATGGGAGCGTTGTGGCTGTTGCTGCCGCGCGGCTTCCCATCACGCTATCTGGGGCTGTTGCTGCTGTTGCCGGTGCTTGCCGGTTCAACAGGGCAACCATTGCAGTCTGGCGAGCTGGAAGCGGATGTGCTCGACGTCGGGCAAGGCTTGTCAGTCGTTTTGCGTACTGCGCATCATGTCTGGTTGTATGACACCGGCCCGCGACACGGCGTGAATGGCGACAGTGGTGCCCACATTGTTCTGCCGTGGCTGGCTGGCGAAGGTATCCACCGGCTGGATGGGCTGATCCTGTCGCATGATGATATCGATCATACCGGTGGGGCACAGGCCATACTGGCCAGCGAACCGGTGGGTTGGGTGCTGACTTCGCTGCCGCGTTCGCACGCGCTGTTCCAGACTGGCAATGGTCATCTCTGGCACCGCTGTCAGGCAGGCGAACGCTGGCAGGCCGATGGCGTGACATTCCAGGTGCTGTATCCGCAGGCTTCTGGATACCAGCTGGCGCATGTGCGTGACAATCACCGCAGCTGTGTGGTCAAGGTGACGAGCGTTGCGGGCAGTCTGCTGCTGACAGGGGATATCGAAGCTGCCGATGAGTCAAGCCTGCTGTCACAATGCAGACACTGTCTTGCCGCGCAGGTTTTACTGGCACCCCATCACGGCAGCCGGACGTCTTCGACACCGGAATTCATTGCCGCAGTCGCTCCGGTTTGGGTAATATTCAGCGTAGGCGCACACAATCCGTTCGGGCATCCTGCTCCGGAAGTGGTTGCGCGTTACCGCGTAGCGGGCATTGCCGGCCTGCGCAGCGATCGTGATGGGATGATCCGTCTGCGCTGGATTGGCGGCCGGCTTGTCGGACCACTGTCCTGGCGTCAGGTGGGTGCGCATTACTGGTGGGATAACGTGGACGATCATGGTTAGCAGACACAGGCAGATTTCCGGCCAGCTGGATTCCGCTCCGGCAACCGGGCTGGTCCGGCTGATGGAAGGATTCGACGAGTCCGAACGGCAGTTGCTCGAAACGGCCTGGTGCTGGCGCGAACAGTTGTGTGCCGCCACGGACATTCCGGAACTGGCCTGGCTGGTGAGCGAGCTCAGGCTGGATGCGCAAAGCCTGGCGGCATCCCTGCTGCTGGATTGCCGGGATGCCCTGCTGGCGGTCGATCAACCGGTTAAATCCAGACGCAACAAAGCGGGCCAGAACGAGGACGAATCTGTCCAGCCAGCCGGAACAGACGCAAAGCAGACAACGCTGCCGGCATTGCCCGATGGCGTGGTGAATCTGGTTGAGGGGGTGTACCGTCTGCGCGATATCGGCCAGTTGCTGGTTGGTGATGCCGGGCAGGATGGCGCAGTGCAGATGGAAAACCTTCGCCAGATGCTGCTGGCCATGGTGTCCGATATCCGGGTGGTGCTGATCAAGTTGTGCGAGCGCCTGCACATGTTGCGCCAGGTCACGCGTGGCGACGACGAACAGGCCGGTCGCCAGGTGGCACGCGAAGTGCGTGACCTGTTCGCGCCACTGGCAAACAGGCTTGGTGTCTGGCAGATCAAGTGGGAGATGGAAGACCTGTCCTGCCGTCTGCTCGAACCGGCCGATTATGCCCGTGTTGCCCGTCTGCTCGACGAAAAGCGGCTGGACCGGGAACACTACATTGCCCAGGTGGTACAGACATTGCAGCGCGAGCTGGCCGTCGCAGGCATCACGGCCAGCGTGACTGGCCGACCCAAGCATATCGTCAGCATCCTGAACAAGATGAGGCGCAAGCATCTGGATTTTGACCAGCTGTACGACATCCGTGCCGTGCGGATTCTGGTGCCGGAAGTGCGGGATTGTTACACCGCTCTGGGATTGGTCCACCAGTTGTGGCAACCGGTTGCCGGTGAATTTGACGATTATATCTCGCACCCGAAAAGCAACGACTACCGTTCATTGCATACGGGCGTCTACGGTCCGGAACACAAGCCGCTCGAGGTGCAGATCCGTACCCACGCCATGCATCAGCACGCCGAGCTGGGCGTCGCCGCTCACTGGCGCTACAAGGAAGGCGGCGGCAAGCCGGACGACATGATCGACCGGATTGCCTGGTTGCGCAAGATTCTGCAATGGCGTGATGAAATTGCCGATAACCGCGAACTGGCCGAGCTGTTTCGCAACGAGCTGTTTCAGGATCGCATCTACGTGCTGACGCCTCAGGGGCGTGTGCTCGACATGCAGGCGGGAGCGACCCCGCTGGATTTCGCCTATCAGCTGCACACCGATCTCGGCCATCGTTGCCGCGGAGCCAAGGTTGATGGGGTGATCGTGCCGCTGACCACGCCACTGGCCAATGGACAGCGCGTTGAAATCCTGACGGTGCGTGAGGGAGGGCCAAGCCGTGACTGGCTGAATCCATCCTTGGGATATCTGGCAACCGCGCGTGCTCGCGCCAAGGTGCGGCACTGGTTCCGGGTCGAACATTATGCCGAACATGTGGCCCAGGGGCGTGAAACCCTGCAACGCGAACAGAAGCGGCTGCGCTTGCCGGACGTCAGTCTGGAACGGGTGGCCGACCGACTCGGATTTCCAAAAATGGAAGACATGCTGGCCGCGCTGGGGCGATCCGATCTGAGCGTGCATGCGCTGGCCGAAGCCATGCTTGCCTTGCAGCCGCGTACTCCAGTGGTTGCAGATGTGGCTGCGCGTCCGGTCAGTAACCGTCAGGCTTCGACTGGCGAAGTGCTGATCGAAGGCGTATCCGGTCTGCCGGTAACGCTGGCGCGCTGTTGCCATCCGGCACCGCCCGGCAGCATTGTGGGTTATGCCACACAAGGGCGTGGCGTGACGGTGCACCGGCACAACTGTCCGAATATCGCGCGCATGCCGGCATCCCGCCAGGAGCGGCTGCTGGCGGCCAGCTGGAAACAGGAAACCGTGCCCGATATCGTCGAAATCTGTGTGGAAGCCTTCGACCGGCAAGGCTTGTTGCGCGATGTGTCCGCCATGCTGACCCGTGAAAAGATGTCTGTGGTGCGAGTGAATACCGAATCGCGAGGCGATGTGGCGGAAATGCACTTTCATGTCCATCGGACGGCCGGACTGGACAAGGCGCTGACCCGCCTGCGCACAATGCCTGATGTGGTGCAGGTTTCTTTGTGTGGTTGAGGTGGTGGTATAATCCTGCTCTTGTATCAGGCTAGATGAGGACAGCATGGCGGGTCACAGCAAGTGGGCAAATATCAAGCACAAGAAGGCAGCCGCAGACGCCAAACGCGGCAAGATCTTTACCCGGTTGATCAAGGAAATCACGGTTGCCGCCAAGCTGGGTGGTGGCGACCTGGGCAGCAATGCCCGTCTGCGTCTGGCGGTGGACAAGGCGTTTGACAACAACATGCCGAAGGACACTGTCGAACGCGCGATCAAACGCGGTTCCGGTGAACTTGATGCAGTCAATTACGAAGAAATCCGTTATGAAGGCTACGGCATTGGCGGTGCCGCCATCATGGTCGATTGTCTGACCGACAACCGGGTTCGCACGGTGGCGGATGTCCGCCATGCATTTACCAAATATGGCGGGAATGTTGGCACGGATGGTTGTGTGGCATTCCAGTTTACCCATTGCGGCCAGATGCTGTTTGCACCCGGCATCGATGAAGACGCGCTGATGGAAGCAGCACTGGAAGCCGGCGCAGATGACGTTGTCGTCAACGATGATGGCAGTATCGAAGTGATCACGCCGCCCTATGAAATGACAGCGGTGCGCGAATCGCTCGAAAAAGCCGGATTCAAGCCAGAATTTGCCGAAGTGACCATGAAACCGCAAAACGAAGTGGAGCTGACCGGCGACGACGCGGTCAGGATGCAGAAGATTCTCGATGCCCTTGAATCACTCGATGATGTGCAGGATGTTTATACCTCGGCAGTTCTCGTCCTGCCGGAATAAGGGGAATTCATGTTTACCGGAATCATTCAGGCAGTTGGCCGCGTGGCCACCGTTGAGCCGCGAGGCCAGGATGCCCGTGTCCGCATCGACAGCGGCAGGCTGGACCTGACCGATGTGGCGCTGGGCGACTCTATTGCCTGCAACGGTGTTTGCCTGACCGTCATCGCAGCAGACATGACTGGTTTCGATGTGGATGTGTCTGCGGAAACCCTGCGCTGCACGCGTGGTTTTCAGACTGGCCAGACTGTCAATCTGGAAAAGGCCATGCGGGTGCAGGACCGTCTGGGCGGCCATCTGGTGTCCGGTCATGTGGATGGCGTGGCCAGCGTGGTGTCTTTTCAGCCGGCAGGCGAATGCATGGAACTGGTGATCCGGGCGCCGGAAGCGCTGGCGCGTTATGTGGTCGCCAAGGGGTCGGTTGCCATCGATGGCGTCAGTCTGACAGTCAATCGTGTGGCAGATGCCGGTTTCAGCATCAACCTGATTCCCCATACCCTCGAAAACACCGGGTTGCATGGCCTGTCGGCTGGCAGCGCGGTCAATCTCGAAATCGACATGATGGCCCGCTATGCCGAGCGCATCCTCACCTACGCCCGGGAGATGGCATGAGTCTGAGTCCGATCGAAGATATCATTGCGGATATTCGCGCTGGCCGGATGGTTGTCCTGGTTGATGAAGAAGACCGGGAAAACGAAGGTGATCTGGTCATGGCTGCCGAGTTCGTCACACCGGAAGCCATCAATTTCATGGTCACCCATGCGCGGGGGCTGGTCTGTCTGACCCTGACCGACGAGCGCTGCCGGCAACTGGGCTTGCGCCAGATGGTCAACGACAACCAGACGCCACATGGCACCGCGTTTACCGTCTCGATTGAAGCGGCAGAAGGCGTGACGACCGGCATTTCTGCGGCTGATCGCGCACGCACCATTCAGGTGGCAGTGGCGCGCAATGCCGAGCCGGCAGACATCATACAGCCCGGCCACATTTTTCCGCTGCGTGCCCAGCCGGGAGGCGTGCTGATTCGCGCCGGCCATACCGAGGCGGGATGCGATCTGGCCCGGCTGGCCGGTCTGGAGCCGGCGGCGGTGATCTGCGAGATCATGAAAGAAGACGGCAGTATGGCGCGCTTGCCCGATCTGATCGACTATGCGGCAACCCATGGCCTGAAAATCGGCGCCATTTCCGACCTGATCCATTACCGCAACCGCAACGAATGTCTGGTCGAGCGGGCAGGAGGCAGGCCGATTATCACGCCGTTCGGCGAATTCGAACTGAAGGTTTATCGGGAAGTGCTGAGTGGCGCGACCCACCTTGCCCTGGTGCGTGGCGAGATCCAGCGGGAGGTGACGACCCTGGTGCGGGTGCATGAACCGGTGTCCCTGCTGGATGTCCTTGAACTGGACAGCCAGCGACATTCGTTCAGTGTCGGACAGGCCCTCGAACGTATCGCCGCTGCCGGTAATGGTGTGCTGGTGCTGCTGCACCGGCCTGAATCTGCCGAGGATCTGCTTGCTCAGGCGCTGCCACAACAGGATTTGCGACCGGGACAGAAATGGGATGCCCGTACCTTTGGTGCCGGGGCACAGATCCTGCGTGACCTGGGGGTGGGCAAAATGACCTTGCTGGCCAGTCCGCGCAGGATTCCCTCGCTGACCGGCTTTGATCTGGAAGTGGCCGGATTTGCCGAATAAGGCAACCGGACAGTTCCACAGGAAAGGATGACAAGATGAAATACGATGGCATGGAAGAAATCGGCCAGAATCTCGATGGCAGCCAGTTGCGCATCGGCGTGGTCATGAGCCGCTTCAACCGGGACATCTGTGATGCCCTGCTGGCTTCCTGTACCCATGCCTTGCTGTCGCATGGCGTGCCGGCTACCAATGTCCTGCTGGTGACGGTGCCAGGCGCACTCGAAATTCCGCTGGCTTTGCGCAAACTGGCACAAAGCGGCCGTTTTGACGCTCTGGTAGCCCTTGGCGCCGTGGTGCGTGGCGATACCTATCATTTCGAGGTGGTGTCCAACGAAATGGCCAGCGGCATCACCCGCGTTCAGCTGGATACGGGAGTGCCGGTTGCCAATGCCGTGCTGACCACGGATACCGATGAGCAGGCCCATGCACGTACTGCTGTCAAGGGTGCCGAAGCGGCCGAATGTGCCATTGAAATGGCCAATCTGATGAGAAACCTATGAGCAACGGTCGTCACCATGCCCGTGAGCTGGCAGTTCAGGCACTGTACCAGTGGCTGCTCAATCCGCAGCCGGTCGATACCCTGATCCGGCAGGCACTGGACAACGAGCCAGCCGGCTTCGATGTGGAACGCTGTCGTCAGCTGCTGGATGGCGTGACTGCCCATGCGGCCGATCTGGATATCGAAATCGCCCGTTTTGTTGACCGGCCAGTGACTTCGCTGAGTCCGGTGGAACACGCGGTATTGCTGCTGGGCGCGGAAGAACTGTACCGGCATCCTGACGTGCCCTACCGGGTGGTGATCAACGAGGCGGTCGAGCTGGCCAAGACATTCGGTGGCACTGATGGTCACAAGTTCGTCAATGGCGTGATGGACAAGCTCGCGGCTAGTATCCGGCCCGGCGAGCTGGCGAGCATTCGACCCGGCGAGCTGGCGGCAAAGCGGCAGCCTGCCAGCGAAAAATGACTCATGTCAGCTGAATTCGACCTGATCCGCCGTCACTTTTCCCGCCCGGCGCCGGGCGCGACGCTCGGTGTCGGGGATGATGCAGCGCTGCTGGATCTGTCACCCGGAAACCAGCTGGCGGTAACGACCGATACACTGGTGGCTGGTGTGCATTTTTTGACCGATGTCCAGCCTGCCGCGCTGGGCTGGAAGGCTGCCGCTGTCAATCTGTCCGATCTGGCCGCCATGGGCGCCAGACCGCGCTGGCTGACACTTGCCCTGACCTTGCCGCAGGCCGATGACAACTGGCTGGCCGAATTTGCGCGCGGGTTTTATGACTGTGCTGCAGCAGCCGGTGCCGAACTGGTCGGTGGAGACACCACGCAGGGGCCTTTGTCGATCACGGTGACGGCCATGGGCGAAATCGGCCCCGGACGCGCCCTGCGACGCAATGCCGCCAGACCTGGACAGGACATCTGGGTATCTGGCGAACTGGGCGATGCAGCCCTTGGTCTGGCCGCGTTGCGCGGAGAAATCCTGGCCGATCTTGCCGATCAGGCGGTTCTGCTGTCCCGCCTGACCCTGCCGCAACCACGCAATGCCCTGGGCATCGCCCTGACCATGGGCCTTGCGTCGGCCTGCATCGATGTCTCCGACGGTCTGCTGGCGGATCTGGGCCATATTCTGACAGCCTCCGCTACCGGTGCGGTGCTGCGCTGGCCTGACATTCCGCTCAGTGCGGCTGCGCGGCATTTCAGCCAGATGGGCGATTTCGCGACCCGTGTTCTTGCCGGTGGCGACGATTACGAACTGTGCTTCACCGCAGACGTGGCACGGCGTTCCGATCTGGACAAACTGGCCGGCAGGCTGGGCGTGCGATTGACACGGATCGGCGAAATCACGGCCTTGCCCGGATTGCACCTGCTGGATGAAACCGGACGCGAAATGACACGCTCGCAGAGCGGATATGCGCACTTCAACGCCTGACGTGGCTTTTTTGCTGCGCCACCCCGCGCATATCCTGGCCCTTGGCCTGGGTAGTGGTCTGGCGCCTCGTGCGCCGGGAACGTTTGGCAGCCTGGCAGCGATTCCACTGTATTTCTGGTTGTTGGCGCCATGGCCTCTGGCCTGGCAGCTGGTGCTGATCGTGGCAGCCTTTCTGTTTGGCATTCCGGTGTGCGGCATTGCCGGCCGGGCGCTGGGTAAAGTGGACCACGGCAACATCGTGTGGGACGAGATCGTGGCAATGTGGATGCTGCTGGCGGTGGAACCGCACGGACTGATCAGCGTGGCTGCCGTGTTCGGACTGTTCCGTCTGTTTGATATTGTCAAACCATGGCCGATTGACTGGCTGGATCGCCGGCTTGAAAATCCGTTCGGCGTGATGCTCGATGATGCGCTTGCAGCCGGTTATGTGTGGCTGGTCATGGATGCGTTGACACGCTGGTGGCCCTTGGCGGGAAGGATATTGCATGGATGAACAGGAACTTGAGCAGCTGGCGCAGCAAGTGGCTCACCTCATGAGCCACAAAGGACTCAAACTGGTCAGCGCGGAATCCTGCACGGGCGGCTGGGTGGGGCAGGTGGTAACGGCTCTGCCCGGCAGTTCGGCCTGGTACTTTGGCGGATTCATCACATATGCCAATGAAGCCAAGCAGGACTGGCTGGGCGTGCAGGGGGCAACACTGGCTACGCATGGTGCTGTCTCGGAAGCAGTGGTGACAGAAATGGCCAGCGGCGCGCTCCAGCGCAGCAGGGCTGACATTGCGCTGGCGATTTCCGGCGTGGCAGGTCCGGGTGGAGGGTCGGCGGAAAAACCGGTCGGTACGGTTTGCCTGGCCTGGGCCAGTCGCGATGGCGTGGCGCTGGCAACCACCTGCCGCTTTGCCGGTGACCGACGCGAAGTACGCAAGCGCTCGGTGGCGGCTGCGCTGCGTGGGGTGATTGAGTTGCTGAACTGAACATGGCAGACTGTTGATTATTTACAATCGGGGAACGTATGGACGAGAATCGCAGCAAGGCGCTGGCGGCAGCGCTGGCACAGATTGAAAAAACCTTCGGCAAGGGCTCGATCATGCGCCTTGGCGATAGCGAGGTTGATCGCGACCTGCAGGTGGTGTCTACCGGTTCGCTCGGACTGGACATCGCGCTGGGCGTGGGCGGTTTGCCGCGCGGACGTATCGTTGAAATCTACGGACCGGAATCATCCGGCAAGACCACGCTGACACTGCAGGTCATTGCTGAAATGCAGAAGCTGGGCGGCACGGCGGCGTTCATCGATGCTGAACATGCGCTGGATCCGGTCTATGCCCAGAAACTGGGCGTGGATACGGCCAACCTGCTGATTTCACAGCCAGATACCGGCGAACAGGCACTTGAAATCGCTGACATGCTGGTCCGGTCGGGTTCGGTGGACATCGTGGTCATTGATTCGGTGGCTGCGTTGACCCCCAAGGCCGAAATCGAAGGTGAAATGGGTGATTCACACATGGGTCTGCAGGCACGGCTGATGAGTCAGGCCCTGCGCAAGCTGACGGGTAACATCAAGCGCACCAACACTCTGGTGATCTTCATCAACCAGATTCGCATGAAGATCGGCGTGATGTTCGGCAATCCGGAAACCACCACTGGTGGTAATGCGCTCAAGTTTTATGCTTCCGTTCGCATCGACATCCGGCGCACCGGCTCGATCAAGAAGGGCGAGGAAGTGATTGGTTCCGAAACCAGGGTAAAAGTGGTCAAGAATAAGGTCGCGCCACCGTTTCGCCAGGCCGAATTCGATATCCTGTACGGCGAGGGCATCTCGCGTGAAGGTGAAATCATCGATCTGGGCGTGGCGACTCGCCAGATTGAAAAATCGGGTGCTTGGTATTCGTGGAATGGCGAAAAAATCGGTCAGGGCAAAGACAATGCGCGTGAATATCTGCGCGAGCATGCCGATATTGCCCGCGAAATTGAAAATCGTGTCCGCGAATCCCTGGGCGTCAGCCCGATGGCGATGACCGTGGACCCGGATGGCGTGATTCTCTGACAGTATCCGAATGATGGCCGGGCACCCGGTGAACCGCGACCACAACGATGACGGGTTCGCGTCTGACGATGCACAGGCAGCGCCGGCACTTACCCGCGAGGAACTGCGCCAGCGGGCGCTGGGCTGGCTGGCCCGGCGCGACTACAGCCGGCTGGAGTTGCAGCGCCGCCTGATGCAGGCCGGGGGCGATGCTGATGCTGTGGCCGCGTTGCTGGATGATTTTTGCGACAGGGGCTGGCTGTCGGACCTGCGGTTTGCCGAAAGTCGTACCCAGGCCCGTCAGGCACGCACCGGAACCCGGCGTATCGCCAATGAGCTGCGCGAACTCGGCGTGGCCGACGACATCATCCAGCAGGCCCTTGCGCCATTGCGGGACGATGAATTTGCCCGTGCCCGCACGCTCTGGCAGAAAAAATTTGGCCGTCTTGCCGCCGATGCCGGCGAACGCGCCCGGCAGTACCGTTTTCTGCTGTCACGCGGGTTTCCGCCGGATGTGGTCAGACGGGTCGTTGTCGCGTCAGAAGACGATTGACCCGGACCGGTATCACCGAGTCCGTCTGCCGGGTCGCATCATCGTGATGACGACAATGCTGCGCCGGTGCGAGCATGCCATTCACGTGTTCGTCATCGATTTCCGCTAAGGTGGACAACTGACTGCTGGCCAGATAGCCAGCGATATCCCACCCATTTGCGGAGATTGTTCATGGTGCGCAGGTCGTTCCCTCTTTCCCTGTGTCTGTGTGTGCTGCTGGCAACCACACGGATTGCTCTGGCGGAAACGCCGGTCAGTGCGCCGGTGCGCCTGCCGACCGGAGTTCTGATCACGCCATTGGCGTCGCAGGGCGCCGTGCAGGAATACCTCAATCCAGGCTTGAAGGAATACCCGCAATTTGTCGCTGGCGGAGCCATTCTGGCCCGCATGAATCCGGCAGGAAACCGACTGGCCATTTTGTGCGCGGGGCAGAACAGTCTGGCCAGGGCAGATGGCTCGCCGGACAAGGTGCATTCCACCCAGTACGTGTTTCTGTATGATGTGGCCGGAACGAAGCGTGCGCATCCACGGCTGGTCAGGGTGATCGCACAGCCCAATGCGTTTGCTGGTCTGGTCTGGTCGCCGGATGGCAGGACGTTGTACGCCAGTGGCGGCGCGGATGATGCGGTGTATGTGTATAGCGCGTCCGGTGATGCGCAAGGCCGGATCGACCTCGGACATCCGATACTGGTTCCGGGCAAGTCCGGCAAACCCGGCTTTGCCGGACTGGGCGACCGGGTGATGCCAAATGCCGGCGGGCTGGCCATTTCGCCGGATGGCCGGACACTGGTGGTGGCCAACAACTACAATGATTCGATCAGCGTGATCGATACCAGAACCCGGCAGGTCAGGTTCGAACACGACCTGCGTCCGTGGCTTGACTACAACGAAGGGGTGAATGGAAAGCCGGGCGGAACCTATCCGTTTGCGGTCAGCCTGTTGACGTTGCGGGATGCCAGAACCGGCCACAAACGGCTGATTGCCTATGTGTCGGCGAACCGCGATCGCGAAGTGGATGTGGTGGATATCAGCTCGGCGCCGGGACATCTGGTGACCCGCATCGCGCTGGATGGCAATCCCCTTGGCATGACCCAGGACCACGAACATCGCAGACTGTATGTGGCGGAGGACAATGCCGACCAGGTGGCGGTGATTCGCATGGACCAGAACCGGGTGGTTGCCCGGATCGATACGCGCGCGCCAGATGGCATGCTGGGCGACAGGCATGATACTGGCGCCTCCCCGATCGCAGTGACCGTCAGTCCGGATGGCAAAACACTGTATGCGGTGAACGAGGGCGCCAACTCGGTCGCTGTCATTCCCTTGCAGGGCCGTCTGGCAAATACGGTGACCGGCCTGATTCCGACTGCCTATGCGCCCAGGGATATCGCTTTCAGCGCAGATGGCGGCTGGATGTATCTCATCAATGGCAAAAGCATGACCGGACCGAATATCGGGCGGCTCAGTGGACAAACGGCCAGACTTGGCAGCAGCCAGTATCCGGAAGGTCGCATCCTGGATGGCGCAGGCAATCCGGTTGCCGCGATCCAGGCAACGCCACCGGCCGTGATGGCATGTGATGCGCCGTGCCATGGCGACAACCAGAAAGCGGCCGAAGCAGCAAGAGCACAGAACCAATATGGCATGCAGCTGGAAAAATCCTCACTGGTTGCGGCTCCGGTGCCGGATGCTGGCGAACTGGTCATGCTGACCCGTCAGGTGGCCAGTAACGATTTCTATGACCAGCCACAGGATCCGCATGATGCCGAGGTCATGGCTTTCCTGCACCAGCATATCCGGCACATCCTGTACATCATCAAGGAAAACCGTACCTATGACCAGGTGCTGGGTGATCTGGGCAAGGGGGATGGCGACCCGCGGCTGGCCATTTTCGGACGGGCGATCACGCCCAATTTCCATCGACTGGCGGAACAGTTTGTCGATCTGGACAATTTCATGGACCCGGGCGATGGCAGCATGGATGGCTGGTCGTGGGCCACGCGTGGTCGCATTACCAGCACCGAGGGCATTACCCAGCAGATCAATTACGGCTTTGTCAACCGGGGACTCTCCTACGAGTCGGAAGGCAATAACCGCAATGTGCCGGTCGGGCTGGATGTGGCCGGACGCGATGCAGCGACCAACGGCCGCTACAGCCAGATGGCCAATGCCAGTCTGCCGGGAGGCGCCAGCAATCTGCTGGCCGGTCCGGCCGATCATACCGCGACGGATTCTGCCGTGGGTCCACAGCGCGGATACATTTTTGATGCCGTGCTGCATGCCGGACTGACCGTACGCAATTACGGAATCCTGGAGAACAATATCGGAGCCATCTGCAGCAGCGGGGCGCCGCCTTGCCCAGGGCATGAAATCAGTGCGCCTTATGCGGCCGGCGTGGTTCAGGTGGCGGCCATCAATCCGAGGCTGGTGGGGCTGACCGACGTGTATTTTCGCGAGTTCGACCAGAATTATCCGGATTTGTGGCGATATCAGGAATGGAAGCGCGAATTTGACCAGTATGTGGCAAAGGGTGATCTGCCCAGTCTGGAGCTGATTCGGTTGAGTCATGACCACATGGGCAATTTTGCAACCGCCCTGGCCGGGGTGAATACACCGGAAACCCAGCAGGCAGACGATGATCTGGCGGTCGGCAAACTGGTCGAGGCAGTTGCCAGCAGTCCGTATGCCGATAGCACGCTGATCATTGTGACCGAAGATGATCCCCAGGATGGTCCGGATCATGTGGATTCCCATCGCAGCACGGCCTATGTGGTTGGCGCGTATGTCAGACAGAACGCCGTTATCCACGCGCATTACGGCCAGGTGAATGTGTTACGTACGATCGAGGACATTCTGGGAACCCGTCATCTCAACCTGAATACCGCGCATCAGCCACCGATGACGGCAGTGTTTGATGTGACGGCATCACCGCACTGGACATATCAGGCAGTGGCTTCAACGGTACTGAAAACCACCATGCTCGACCTGAGTGGAACCAGACTGGCCGCTGGCCGGAACGTGCTGCCCCGGCACAAGGCAGCCTACTGGGCCAGCGTGACGAACGGGTTTGATTTTTCCCGTGCGGATCAGGTGCCGCCGCAACGGTTCAACCAGTTGCTGTGGCGTGGGTTGAAAGGCAGTTCCGCCTATCCTGCAGTGCATTCGGTGTATGGCGTGGGGAGCGATGCCGGTGGCGATGATGATTGAGCGGTGCTGAATATGAGGGGTCGGTTTTACCAGCCAAGTGCTCTGGCTCCCTGGTAAAACAGGAAACTGACCAGCCAGGCCAGTCCGAGTGGCCAGGCCACGGCGAGAATGGTGAAGCCCCAGCTTTTGGATTCCTGCTTGAGTACGGCGACGGTGGACAGGCATGGGGTGTAGATCAGGGTGAACAGCATGAAGCTCATCGCCTGCACCCAATCCAGCCGTTGTGCAATCAGGCCGGCCAGCCGGCTTTCGCCCGCGCCATAGATTACCGCGAGCGAGCCAATGACGATTTCCTTGGCGACAAAACCGAACAGCAGAGTAATGGACAGCAGCCGGTCGATGCCCAATGGCGCGAATATCGGGCTCATCCAGTCAGCCAGCCGTCCGGCAAGGGTGGCCGGGCTGGCCGGCGGAATACCGAACGGATAATGGGTCAGTGCCCACACCATGACAACACCGGCCACGATAAAACCGGATGCGCCACGCAGAAAATGCCCGGATTGTTGCCAGGCTTGCGCCAGCAACTGACGCATCGTCGGGAAACGCCACGGAGGCATTTCCAGCAGCAATGGTTCATGGCTGCGGTACTTGCCACGCCAGACCAGAGCGGTCAGGAAAGCCATCAGAAAGCTGGTCAGATAAAGGGCAAACATCACGCTGGCAGCTGCAAAAGGCTTGAATACAGCGCCGGAAAAAAACAGGAACACCTGCAGTCGGGCAGAGCAGAGCGAAAACGGGATCACCATCATGGTGAGCAGGCGCAGTCCTCGTGAACGCATGATGCGGGTACCCATCAGTGCGGGCACATTGCAGCCGAAACCCATCAGCTGCATGACAAACGAACGGCCATCCAGCCCCATGCGGGCCATGACAGCATCCATCAGCCAGGCGGCGCGCGCCAGGTAGCCGCTGTCTTCTACCACGGCCATGACAATGAAAAACACCACAATGATGGGCAGAAAACTCAGTACGGTGCCGACGCCATTGTACAAACCATCGATCAGGAAACTGCGCAAGGCGTTCGGAGCATTTTGCAGCGCCGGCTCGAGAACGGCTGATTTGAGCTGGTCCAGCAGCCAGCCAGTGCCATCCTGCAGGGGGGTGCCAATTCCGTAAACCAGCTGGAACAGGCCGAACATGCACAGAAAGAACAGGGGCAGGCCGAACCAGGGATGCAGAAACAACCGGTCGATGCGTTGGCTCAGGTTCGGCGGCAATGTGACAGGTGTGGTCACGCTGTCGCTGATGATGCGATCAAGTTCGGATTCGATGTCCTGGTCCTGATTCAACGCCTGGCTGTCGGCTTGCCCCGGATGCGGGTGTTCGCGCAACAGTTTTTCCAGGGTTGCGCGGACATGGCCGAAGCCCTGGCCATACTTGGCGCTGATCAGGCTGACCGGAACCGCAAGCTCGGCGGCCAGCTTCTCGTGGTCGATGCGGATGCCGAGCTGGCGGGCTTCGTCGGCCATGTTGAACATGACCGTGAGCGGCAGGCCCAATGTCTTGAGCTGCAGCAAGAGAGCCAGCTGGCGATCCAGCTGGGTTGCATCCAGAATCACCACCAGGCCATTGACCGGCTGACTGGCAAAAAAATGGCGCACAACCTGTTCGTCGTCCGAAAAGCCATGCAGGTTGTAGATGCCTGGCAGGTCAACGATTTCGACCATGTCGCCAGCCAGCAGGATTTTGGCCGACAGCAGATCGACGGTCATGCCAGGCCAGTTGCCAACGCGCGCGCCAGCACCGGTCAACCGGTTGAAAAATGTGGATTTGCCCGTATTGGGCATGCCGAGCAGGGCTAGACGCTTCACGACAGGAGTCCGTTATCGATGCTGATGCGCGCGGCATCTTCGCGCCGGATCATGAGATCGGTGTGACCAATCCGGACCTGCAGCGGGCCGCCCAGTGGGGCACGCCGGATGACCTGCACCCGCCGGCCCGGCCGTATGCCAAGCGCGGACATGCGACGTACCAGTTCCGGTCCGGCTTTGACCAGGGAAATGATGCCATCCTGGTTGGGTTCGAGTTGATCCAGTGTCCGCGCCATCATGGGTAAATGAGAAGTATTCTTGTTTATAACATAAACAACGCCATTCAGCAAGCAAACCGGATGGTTGTCCGAACCTGGCTGACATGCCGGGTCAGCGTGACAAAGCAGAAATGACCAGCATACGCCTGTTTCCCGCAAAAGGTAATGGCTCATGGTCGCGAAAGCAAAAATTGTCATATCCGGTTGCTATAACCTTGATTTCCGCAGGGTGGCCTGATAGCGTTGAGCTGAGAAGGTTTCAACGCTGTCTGCCACCGATGATGGCGGGGTTGGACCAGCGATGCCAAAGACCAGACAAAGACTGACAAGAATCATGGCAAAAGGATTGACGACAGCACGCTGGCAGGATTCGCGCAATGAACTGGGTACCACCACAATCCAGTTGCTTGCCGGAGATGTGGGAGGCACCAAAAGCTGGCTGGCCTGGGTTGAACTGGCCTGGCAGCAACCGGCACGCACCGTTTTCGAACAACGGTATGCAAGTCAGGATTTTCCGGACGCGGTCTCTTTGCTGCGGCAGTTCATCCAGGATACCGGACGCGGTTTGCCCGACCGCATGTGTCTGGCCATGCCGGGGCCGGTGGAGGATGGTCGGGTAACGCTGACCAATCTTGACTGGCAGGTCGATGCCGCTGATTTGTCCAGTCAGCTGGCGATCCCCGACGTACGTCTGATCAATGACTTCCAGGCTGCGGCTGCCGGCGTGGAAACCCTGCGCAAAACCGACTGGAGAGTGATCAATCCGGGATTGCCCCGTCTCGGTGCCACCCGTGTGATCACTGGCGCCGGAACCGGACTGGGGGTGGCCTGGATGCAGTCACTCGGTTCTGGCGAATGGAAAGTCTACGCCAGCGAAGGCGGGCATGTGGATTTTGCGCCGGCAGACGAACGGCAGGCAAAGCTGCTGGCCTGGCTTGTCCAACGCTATCCGGAACACGTGTCCTGGGAACGCCTGCTGTCCGGCAACGGGTTGTCCACTATTCATGCCTGGCTTGCCGGCCAGCTCGCCGGTGATGCCATGTTGCCGGCCGAGAAAATTCATGCCGCTGCGCTGGCCGGGGAACCGGTTGCCACAGCTGCCATCGAAATGTTCTGTGATATCTATGCCGCATGGACGGGGAATCTGGCTGTCACTTTCCAGCCGCAGGGCGGATTGTTTCTGGCCGGAGGCATGGGTATTCATTTGCAGGACTGGATCATGACGTCGCGTTTTCGCGCAATCATGGTCTCCAAAGGACGTATGTCGCCACTGGTTGGCGCGACACCCGTCTATCTGGTCACCAATCCTCGTCTGGGCTTGCAGGGAGCCATATTGTCAGGTCACAATTCAGGTTGATATCAATAAGACAAACATATTATTTTCAAATTTCGGAGACCATCACATGACGCTTACGCAGGAACAGAAGGCGAAACAGGAAAAACTCTACAGGTACTATGTTGAGCCGAAGATGGTGACCGAACTGACACGACGATCGCTGGTTCTTGTACTGGCGGGTGGCGAAGGCTCGCGGCTGAAGAACCTCACGGCGTGGCGGGCAAAACCGGCTGTACCGTTTGGCGGGAAATACCGGATCATTGATTTCGCCTTGTCGAACTGTGTGAATTCCGGGTTGCGGCGAATCGGCGTGCTGACGCAATACAAATCACACTCGCTGATCCGTCACCTGCAGCGCGCCTGGAGTTTCATGCGCGCGGAAATCGGCGAGTTTGTCGAAATTCTGCCGGCACAGCAGCGCACCGAAAAAAAGGAGTGGTACAAGGGGACAGCAGATGCCCTGTACCAGAATCTGGACATCGTGCGTCGGCACAGTCCCGAATATGTGATTGTCCTGGGTGGCGATCACATCTACACCATGGACTACTCACACATGTTGCTGGCCCACGTGGAAAGCGGGGCGGACTTTACGGTGGGTTGCATCGAAGTTCCGGTGGAAGAAGCCAGCGATTTTGGTGTCATGTCGGTGGATGAAAACATGCGCATTACCCGGTTCACCGAAAAGCCCGAACATCCGGAACCGATGCCGGACAAGCCTGGCATTGCTCTTGCTTCGATGGGGATCTATGTTTTCAATACCGAGTTCCTGTTCAAGATACTGATTGCAGATGCGGGAGAACACCATTCATCGCACGATTTCGGCAAGGACATCATTCCGGGTAACATCCACTCTGCGCTCGCAGTGGCTTATCCCTTCCGCAACGAGGATGGCCTGCCGGGATACTGGCGGGATGTCGGCACTGTCTATTCGTACTGGAAGGCCAACATGGAATTGTGCGCAGTCGATCCGGAGCTGAACCTGTATGATCGGGACTGGCCGATCTGGACTTACCAACCGCAGTCTGCGCCAGCCAAGTTTATTTTTGATGATGAGGGGCGGCGCGGGATGGCCATCGACTCGCTGGTTTCTGCGGGATGCATCATTTCCGGAGCCAGGCTCAAACGCTCCATGGTGTTTTTTGGCTGCGTGATCGAAAATTTCAGCCTGGTCAAGGACAGCGTGATCCTGCCCAAGGTCAGTATTGGTCGCAATTGCCGGATTTCACGGGCGATCATCGACAAGGCCACCGTGATTCCCGACAACACGGTGATCGGCGAGAATCCGGAAGAAGATGCCAGACGGTTCCATGTCACCAAGGAGGGGATCGTGCTGGTTACGCCGGAAATGATGGGACAAAACCTTTTCCGGTGAGGGATATCGAGCATGAGCAATCGTCTGAATGTGGTGTTGTGCTGGCACATGCACCAGCCTTATTATCGCGACGGCGCTGAGGGTGAATATCACCTGCCCTGGGTCTACCTGCATGGGATCAAGGACTACAGCGACATGGCCGCGCATCTGGAGCATTATCCCGGCATGCGCGCTGTGGTCAATTTTGCGCCGGTACTGCTGGAGCAGATCGATGACTATGCCCGTCAAACTGCCCATCTGCTGAGGACCGGTCAGCCAACGCAGGACCGCATGATCAATCTGCTGGCTGGCGTGGAACCGATTCCGGACGATGCGGAAGGGCGCATGCAATTGCTGCGCAACTGCATGCGCGCGCATGCACCCCGCATGATCCATCCGTACCCGGTGTTTAATTCCCTGTTACAGATGACCGGTCTGACAGACGATACCAATGTGGGTTCGGGACATGCAGAACCCCTGATCCATTACCTGTCGAAACAGTATTTCGTGGATATCCTGGTCTGGTATCACCTGGCCTGGACCGGCCAGAGTCTGCGCGATCTGCCGGCAGTGCAGTCGCTGTTCGACAAAGGCACGGACTTTACCCCCGATGACTGCCAGCAGTTGCTGCAGGTGATGCATGACTGTCTGGCGGGATTGATCGGACGCTACCGCAAGCTGGCGGAACGCGGGCAGATCGAATTGTCCATGACGCCTTATGGACACCCGATCATCCCGATCATGAACAGTTTCGATGCCATGACCTGTGCCATGCCCGAAGCGCCGCATCCACAGGCAGCCGGTTATCCGGGCGGACCGGAACGCAGCCGCTGGCATGTTGCACACGGACTGCAAGTCTTCCGGCACTATTTTGGCCGGAATCCGGATGGTGTCTGGCTTGCCGAGGGTGGCTTGAGTGAGGATGCCATCCATTTGCTGGATGAGTTTGGCATCCGGTGGACTGCATCCGGAGAAGGCGTCTGGCGCAACAGCTGCCGTTTGTCAGGACTGCCCGAGGATGTCGTGCAAACCCGGCGCAAACTGTTTGCGCCGTGGCATCACCCGGCCGGATCCCTGCGTCTGTTTTTCCGGGATGATGGCCTGTCCGACCTGATCGGATTCCGGTACAACAACTGGCAGGCCGAAGATGCCGTGGCTGACTTCATGCAGCATCTCAGCAATATTGCCGCGTTTCTGGGTGACAACGCCGACGATCAGGTTGTTTCGATCATTCTGGATGGTGAAAATGCGTGGGAATACTATCCGGACAATGCAGCAGTTTTTCTGGATCAACTCTACCGGACCATGTCATCTTCCCCTCGAATCCGGTTGACCACCTTTGCAGATGCCGCGCGCGAACTTCCGGCAGAACAGATGCCGAAAATCTGTGCCGGCAGCTGGGTCTATGGTTCCTTTTCTACCTGGATCGGTTCGGCAGACAAGAACCGGGGCTGGGATTATCTCGTTGCAGCCAAGCAGACCTATGATGAAGCTGTCGCTGCCGGGCAGCTGTCGCCGGATGCCATGCAGGCTGCGGTCCAGCAGCTGGCCATCTGTGAAGCCTCCGACTGGTTCTGGTGGTTCGGTGATTACAATCCAGCCAGCAGCGTCAGCGATTTTGAAAGACTGTATCGTGAACAGTTGCGCCGCCTCTACCGCCTGCTGGACCGGCCGGCCCCGACGCACCTGGACGTACCGCTTTCGCATGGTGGAGGTTATGCCGAAAATTCCGGCACCATGCGGAGGAATGTCGAATGAAGCCGGCCCGTCGGGCTGGTGTATTGCTGCACCCATCTTCACTACCTTCCGGATGCCTGGACGCAGACGCATGGCGCTGGCTGGACTGGCTGGCTGGCTGCGGCGTGTCGGTATGGCAGATGTTGCCGCTCGGGGTGCCGCTGGAAGGCGTTTCACCATATCAGTGCGCTTCTGCATTCGCGCTCAATCCAGGCTTGTTTCCACGCGGACTTCCGGATGTGCGTTGTACCGGAAAGGCGTATCAGGGCTGGTATGATCGCCAGCAATCGTGGCTGGATGATTATGCACTGTTCATGGTGATCAAGCGCCTGCAGGGCGGTACTTCGTGGGTCGACTGGCCACGCGAATTGCGGGATCGTGTTCCGGCTGCACTGGACGCCATTCGTCGGTCCGCCATGGAAGAATTGCGCCGGATTGTGCGTCAGCAGTATCAGATGTTCGTTCACTGGCAATCCCTGCGTGAAAAGGCACATGAACTTGGCATTGCCCTGTTTGGCGACATGCCGATTTTTGTGGCCCATGACAGCGCCGATGTCTGGGCGCATCGTGAATGCTTTTTGCTGGATGTGTGTGGCAGCCCGACCCTGGTTGCTGGCGTGCCGCCGGATTATTTTTCGGCAACTGGTCAACGCTGGGGCAATCCGCAGTACAACTGGGATGTAATGGAAGCGAATGACTTTGTCTGGTGGCGTGACCGCGTGCGCTATCATCTGGAGTGTTTTGACATGGTGCGCATAGACCATTTTCGTGGCCTGGCAGCCAGCTGGATGATCCCGGCGAGCTGTGAAACGGCTGTCGACGGTTACTGGCAGGAAGTTCCCGGCGCGCACCTGATGCAACGTATTCACGACACCATGGGGGATTTGCCGCTGGTAGCCGAAGATCTCGGCGTGATCACGCCGGATGTGAACGCTTTGCGCACCCGGTTTTCCTTGCCGGGCATGAGCGTGCTCCAGTTTGCTTTCGATGAATTTGCCGACAATCCGCACAAGCCGGAAAATGTCACGGAAGACCGGGTATATTACACAGGCACGCATGACAACGACACCATCAATGGCTGGTTCGCCAGTCTGGACGAGGTGACGCGTCAGCATGTCATCGAGCGCATCGGCGCCGGTTCCGCGGAAGATGTGCGGCATGCGATGCTGCACATGGTCATGGACAGCCAGGCGCAACTGGCGGTGGTGCCGATGCAGGATCTGCTGGGGCTGGGCAGTGAAGCGCGCATGAACACGCCCGGCACCACCGTTGGAAACTGGCTGTGGCGTTTTGCCTGGGAGCAGATCCATCCCGGTCTGGCCGGATGCATGCACCAATTGTTGACCGAAACTGGAAGAATACCCAATGCCTGATGCACTTGAAAGACTGAAGCAGGGTCGTCACCATGACCCGTTTGCCCTGTTGGGCTGGCATGGGACAGTGGGCGGGCACTGGCTTTTCCGCGCATGGCTGCCAAATGCAGAAGAAGCCACGTGGCCGGATGGCACGCCGTTACAGCGGCACGCCGATTCGGACCTGTTCGAGATCGCACGTTCGAGTCGGGAGCCACAGCATCCGGAGCTGCGCATCCGCAGCCGGCACAGCGGTGACTGGGTCACGACAGTGACGCCATATACATTTTCGCCCCTGATTGGCGATCTGGATATCTATCTGTTTGGACAGGGGCGGCATCACCATCTTTGGCGCATTCTGGGGGCGCAGATTCAGACTGTCGATAGTATCGACGGGGTGCAATTTGCTGTCTGGGCTCCCGGTGCGCGACGTGTCAGCGTGGTGGGTGATTTCAACCACTGGAACGGGCTGACCCACCCCATGCGGGTGCGTGGCAGCAGTGGCGTGTGGGAACTGTTTGTGCCCGGGCTGGCTGCTGGCCAGGCGTACAAATATGAGATCATTGGTCCCCAGGGGCAGCTGGTCATCAAGTCCGATCCGTTTGCCCGACAAACCTTTCTGCGGCCGGAAACAGCATCCTGCATTCCGGCGCCATCAGCCCACATCTGGCGCGATGACCACTGGCTGACACGGCGGGCCGGCTTTGACTGGCAACATGAACCGATCAGTATCTATGAACTGCACGCAGGATCGTGGCAACGGTCCCGCGATGGCGGATTTCCGTACTGGACAGAGCTGGCAGCCCGCCTGATTCCCTACGTCAAGTCATTGGGTTACACCCATATCGAACTGCTGCCAGTTGCCGAACATCCACTCGACGAATCCTGGGGATATCAGGTGACAGGGTATTTTGCACCGACCGCCCGGCATGGCTCTCCGGATGAACTGCGCCGGTTCATCGATGCCTGCCACGAAGCTGGCATCGGTGTGCTGCTGGACTGGGTACCGGCACATTTTCCGCGGGATGATTTTGCACTGGCCCGGTTTACCGGCGAGCCTGTCTACGAGCACGCCGATCCGAAACGAGGCGAACACCGCGACTGGGGAACGCTGATTTTTGATTATGGCCGTCACGAAGTCCGCAATTTTCTGATCGCCAACGCGTTGTACTGGCTGGAAGAATTTCATTTTGACGGACTGCGGGTTGATGCCGTGGCATCAATGATCTATCTGGATTATTCGCGCCGTGACGGCGAATGGGCTCCCAACCAGTATGGTGGCCGGGAAAACCTGGAAGCCATTGCCTTCATGCGGGAACTCAACATCGTTGTGCATGGCCGTTTCCCCGGCGTGCTGACCATTGCGGAAGAATCCACCGCATGGCCCATGGTGTCACGGCCGACCGAACTGGGCGGGCTGGGATTTTCCATGAAGTGGAACATGGGCTGGATGAATGACAATCTGTCCTACATTGCCCAGGATCCGGTCCACCGCAAGTATCATCACAACCAGCTCACGTTTAGCCAGTTGTATACCTATACCGAAAACTTTGTCCTGCCATTGTCGCATGACGAAGTCGTGCACATGAAAGGCAGCCTGCTCGACAAGATGCCGGGTGATTACTGGCAGCGATTTGCCAATCTTCGTCTGTTTTATGCGTGGCAATATGCCCATCCGGGCAAAAAACTGCTGTTCATGGGGGGCGAGTTTGGCCAGTGGAACGAATGGAAGGCAACCGGCGAGCTGGACTGGAGCCTGAAGGATTTTCCAGCCCATGAAGGCATTTCGCGCCTGATTGCCGACCTGAATCATTTGTATGCACATGAACCAGCGTTATATAGACATGATTTCGAATCGTCAGGATTTGGCTGGATAGATTGCCATGACAGCGATCAGTCGGTCCTGAGTCTGATGCGCACCGGCGATGGACAGGTACTGGTGGTGGTGCTCAACTTCACGCCTGTACCGCGTATGGCCTACCGGATTGGCGTACCGGCTGCTGGCGGTTATCGCGAGATTCTGAATACCGATTCGGCCTGGTATGGCGGTTCCAACATCGGCAATGGCGGACAGGTGGTTAGCGAACAGGTGGCATGGATGGGATTTTCCCATTCGATCTCTCTGGCATTGCCTCCCCTGGGTGCCATTTTTCTGAAACTGGCTATGGAATAAGACCCAGATGCACGGAAAGATAAGGGTTTTGTTTGCGGTCAGCGAGGTTTATCCGCTGATCAAGACGGGCGGTCTGGCCGACGTCGGTCATAGTCTGCCGCATGCGCTGGATCGCGTCGGTGCTGACGTCCGGCTGGTGATGCCTGCCTATCGGGCAGTTCTGGAACAAACTGCTTCAATGAAGGCCATTGGCTGGCTGACCATACAGGGGGCCGAACGTCAGCTTGAGGTGCGTATTCTGGAGGCATCCGCTGCCGAAATCAGCGTCCCTTTGTGGCTGGTCGATTGCGCCAGCCTGTTTGATCGGCCGGGTAATCCGTATCTGCGCGCCGATGGCGGCGACTGGCATGACAATGCGGAACGGTTTACCGTGTTTTCCCGTGTGATTGCCCAGCTGGCGGCCGACCGGCTGGAAACCGGCTGGCTGCCGGACGTTGTGCACTGCAATGACTGGCAGACCGGCCTGGTGCCGGCCTTTCTGTCCCAGCAGCGCCAGCGGCCCAAAACGGTATTTACCATTCACAATCTGTCTTACGGTGGTCATTATGGCCCCGATGAATTCCATCGGTTGCACTTGCCCTGGCGGTGGTGGGATGTGGACGGCATGGAATTTTATGGTGGATTTTCCATGCTGAAGGCAGGCATCGTTTTTGCTGATGAAGTGACAACGGTCAGTCCGACTTACGCAAGGGAAATCTGCACGGCCGATTTCGGTTGTGGTCTGCAGGGCGTTCTTCAGGTCAACCGGCACAAGTTGCATGGCATCCTGAACGGCATCGATGAAGGCGTCTGGAATCCGGAAACCGACAGCCTGTTGCCCGCGCATTATTCCGCTCAGCGCCGGCAACCCGGCAAATCGATCAACAAGCGGGCTCTGTTGCAGCATTTTGGCCTGAGCTGCGACGAAAAGAGTGACCATGTGCCATTGTTCGGCATGGTTGGTCGTCTGGTGCAACAAAAGGGCGTCGACCTGATTCTGGATGCGTTGCCGCGTCTGCTTGTGCAGACCGAGGCCTGTTTTGTGTTTGTTGGCAGTGGTCAGAGCGAATATGAACAGCGTTTGCGGGCATTTGCCGACCAGTACCCGCGGCGGATCGGTGTGTATGTCGGCTATGACGAAAAACTGGCGCATCTGGTAGAGGCGGGTGCGGACATGTTTCTCATGCCGTCACGTTTTGAACCCTGCGGGCTGAATCAGATGTACAGTCTGCGGTATGGCACGCCGCCAATCGTTTACCGCACCGGTGGACTGGCAGATACGGTGTTTGATGCGGATGATGTGCATGTGGACAGAAAAGTGGCAAATGGCTTTGTGTTTGACGAACTGAGCGTGGATGGACTGATCGATGCGGTTAGCCGCGCCATCCATCTGTTTGGCCAGACCAGACGCTGGCAAACCCTGCAGCGTACCGGCATGCATCAGTCGTTCGGTTGGGAACATAGTGCAATGATCTATCTTTCCCTGTATCAGGGTGCTGCGCTGCCGCAGGCACATGAATGAACAGGGCTATTGAAAGGACCAACATGAGAACCGGAAAATACGTACCGCACGCATACAGACCGATCAAACTGGAGCCTTTGCCTTGCGATGCAGCTGCCCTGGGCCGCGATTTCCGCCACTTCCTGTGGTACCGTCTGGGACGTTTTCATGGTTGTGCATCCATCTATCTGTACGAGGCGCTGGCCTATACGGTGCGCGACCGGCTGATGGCGGACTGGCGCTATACCTGGAACAAGCAGTGGGAACCGGGCGTACGTCGAGTCTATTACATGTCGATGGAATTCCTGATTGGCCGTTCCCTGGGCAACCATCTGCTCAATCTGGATCTGCAGGACGCGGCAAAGCAGGCCATGTTCGATTTCAGCGAAAAGCTGGAAGAAGTGGCGGAAGACGAGCCGGATGCGGGCTTGGGCAATGGCGGCCTTGGTCGCCTGGCCGCCTGTTTCATGGACAGTTGCGCCAGCCTCGGCTTGCCGGTCATGGGCTATGGTATCCGTTACCAGTATGGCATGTTCCGGCAATATATCGAGAATGGATTCCAGAAAGAGGCTGCCGATCTCTGGTTGCAGAATGGCAATCCGTGGGAGGTCGAACGTATCGAATACAGCCAGGTGGTCAAGTTTGGCGGCTACACCGAGCGATATGTCGATGAACATGGCCAGAACCGGGTGCGCTGGATCAGCAACAACGACATGGTGGCCATTCCGTTTGACATGCCGGTCAGCGGCTATCGCAACAAGAATGTCAATACATTGCGACTCTGGAAAGCGGCGGCCACGGATGAATTCAACCTGGCCGAATTCAATGCCGGCAGTTATAGCGAGGCGGTGCAGGCAAAAAACCAGGCGGAAGATATTTCGATGGTGCTGTACCCGAACGACAGCAGTGAAAATGGCAAGGAACTGCGCCTGCGCCAGCAGTATTTTCTTGCCTCTGCCAGCCTGAAAGACGCCATCCGGGTATCGATGCGCCACAGCGATTTCAGCATTGACCGGTTTCAGGATGAAAACCTGTTTCAGATGAACGATACCCATCCGACGATTGCCGTGGCAGAACTGATGCGCATTCTGGTCGATGAGCAGGATGTGGTCTGGGATCGGGCATGGCAGGCAACGACTGCCTGCATGGCCTACACCAATCACACCCTGTTGCCGGAAGCGCTGGAAAAATGGCCAGTCAGTCTGTTTGAACGGTTATTGCCACGTTTGCTGGAAATCATCTATGAAATCAATGCCCATTTTCTGCGTCAGGTATCGATGAAATGGCCAGGTGATTCCGAGCGGTTGCGCCGCATGTCGATCATCGAGGAAGGTCCGGTCCGCTTTGTCCGCATGGCCTGGCTGGCCATTGTCGGCAGTTGTTCGGTCAACGGTGTGGCGGCATTACACTCACAGCTGCTGCGCGATGGCCTGTTCCATGATTTTTATCAGATGTGGCCGGAAAAGTTCAACAACAAGACCAATGGCGTCACGCCCCGGCGCTGGGTGGCACATGCCAACCCTGGCATGACGGCGCTGATATCCGAGACGATCGGTGCAGAATGGGTAGCCAGGCTGGAAAAGATTGCAGATCTGAAGCCGTTTGCGGAACCGGGAAATGATGTGTTTCACCAGCGCTGGCGCGACGTGAAACTGGCCAACAAACAGAAACTGGCCGCGCTGGTCGAAGCCGAATGCGGGGTGACATTCGACCCGACATCCCTGTTTGATGTGCAGGTCAAACGGATCCACGAATACAAGCGCCAGTTGCTCAATGTGCTGCACATCGTCTATCTGTACCTGCGCATCAAGCACGGGCATCTGGATGGCGTGGTCAACCGGTGCGTGCTGATCGGTGGCAAGGCAGCTCCCGGCTACCGCATGGCCAAACTGATCGTCAAGCTGATCAACAACGTGGCGGATGTGGTCAACAACGATCCGGACGTGGATGGCCGCCTGAAAGTGGCGTTTCTGCCCAATTACCGGGTGTCCAGCATGGAAGTGATTGCGCCGGCGAGCGATTTGTCGGAGCAGATTTCCACGGCTGGCAAGGAGGCATCCGGTACCGGCAACATGAAATTCATGATGAATGGTGCCGTGACCATCGGGACCTATGATGGGGCAAACATCGAGATTCTGGAGGCGGTCGGTGCAGAGAATTTTTTCCTGTTCGGATTGCGTGCGGATCAGGTCGACGGCCTGCGTCACGAGTACCGGCCATGGGAGTTCGTCGACCGCGATGCCGATCTGCGTGCGGTGATCGACCTGTTGCGCGGCGGTCATTTCAGTTTGAGCGAACCGGGGCTGTTCAATCCGGTGGTGGATTCAATCCTGAGTCCCGGCGACCCCTGGATGGTGCTGGCCGACTTCCGCAGTTACGTGGATGCCCAGCACGAGGTGGCGAAAGCCTGGATGGACACTGAGCGCTGGACGCGGATGAGCATCCTCAATACAGCATGCAGCGGATTTTTTTCCAGTGACCGTACCATCGAGGAATACAACCGCGACATCTGGAAGCTCAACCCGCTGCCGCTGGACTGACCGGCTGTATTTTCGGGAGCGGCCGGCAGCCTGCTCCCGGCATTACTGATCCTGCGCTTCTGCAAGCCAGCTTTCGGCCATGTCGGCGTCTTCGAAGGTCCGGATGTCCGCATCGACAAACAGCCGGTAGAACAGCGCGCTCCAGCTCAGCCACTGGCTGTCGGTAATGATGGCGATGCGGTTGAACTCGTAGCGGTGCTGATGGGAAAACTTGAGATCTTCCCAGGCAACATCCACCGAATAACCAAGCATGTCGCGCAGGTCAATGACAAGGTTCAACGTGCCTTCGAATTTCAGGGCGTGAAGCAGGGCGTCTTCAAATTCACGGTAGTCGGCCAGGCTTACTTCGCCGCCGACAGTCACGCGTATGGTTTGCTGATCGTTCTGGATGCTGATCATGGGTTCAGTTCTCCGCAAGCCGCTGGATGGCGGCCTGGTTGGTAGGTGAAAAACACTGTCCGGCCGCTTCGGCCAGAGGTTGCCAACTATAACGCAGATGTTCGGCCGGTGCGAGCGTCACCGGAATGCGCCGGGGTAACAGAAGGCTGAAGATGTGTTCCGTATTCATGGTGGTCCCGGGTGGATAGCGGTGCCGGAAACATGGGTAGATTTCCCAGGTGTTGTGTTCATGCCAGTCGCACAGCTGGTCCGCACGGGCCTCAAGACCGGTTTCTTCGGCCACTTCACGCAACGCCGCCTGCAGCGGAGATTCCATCTGTTCCAGACTGCCTGTGACGGATTGCCACCAGCCGGGATGATCCGCGCGTTCCAGCAGCAGGGCTTCGCCGTCCAGTGTGTGCAGGACGACCAGAACCGACTCGGGGCGTTTCCAGGGCATGGCCAGTTACAACAGTTCGGGTGAAATGACGGCGCGCAGGATGTTTTGCGACACTTCCTGGCGCACCCGGTTGCTGAGCCATGCCAGTCCGCCTTTTTTCAGCGAGAATTCCGATTCCTGGCCAGCCAGCAGCAACATGAGCGCGCGGCCCAGGGTCGGCTGGTGGCCAACCACCACCACGGTACCGCTGGCTTCCGGCCATCCGGCTGCCAGCAGGACCGACATGGCATCGGCGCCTGGCGCCAGCCCCGGCAAGGTTTCATAACGGCGACCAAGTGCATCGGCCGTCTGCTGGGTACGCCTGGCCGGACTCGAAAGAATGATGGCATCTTCCGGCAGTCGGTGGTTAAGCCAGTTGGCCACCGATTGCGCCTGACGGTGGCCCTTGACGGTCAGTTCGCGCTGGAGATCGGGCTCTCCGTCGGCGGCGTCTGCATGACGCCAAAGAATCAATTCCATGATGCAAAATCCCGGATCAGGTTAGCAGGCTGTGCAAGAATGGACTTGCCATTGCGCACAATGTTCTTCAACGGCCTGTCAACAGAAGCATTCGCCGGCAGTTCACCATTTGCCTGAATGGCGGCGGCAACATTCCGCAACATCCGGCTGCCATTATACCGCGCAACGCGATGAGTTCAGTGTCTGAAGATGTCAGGTGGGCAGGTGTGCTGCATTTTATTGGGGATGCAGGTACAATCAACTGGTAATCCTGCTGACCGACGGTCGGGTTGTCCGTCAGGCTGCGTATCCACCACAATCATTACAACAAACCATGTCCACCGAAGAACAGTTCATCAATCGTGAAATGAGCCTGCTCGCATTCAATGAGCGGGTTCTGGCCCAGGCACAGGACGAGTCTGTACCTTTGCTGGAAAGGCTGAAATTCATCTGTATCGTCAGCAGCAACATGGATGAATTTTTTGAGGTGCGCATTTCCGGTTTGCGCGAACGGGCTGCCCTCACACCCTATGCAGTGTCGCCGGATGGGCTCACTGCCCGGCAAACCTTGCAAGCCATGGAACCGCGTATTCGCGCGCTGGTGGACCGGCAGTATGAAACCCTCAACCACCAGGTGTTGCCACAACTGATGGCGCAAGGCGTCCGCGTGTTGCGGCGCAATCACTGGAACGAGGAACAGGCAGCCTGGGTACGGGCATATTTTTTTCGTGAACTGATGCCGGTTCTGACACCGATCGGTCTCGATCCGGCGCATCCGTTTCCGCGCGTCCTCAACAAGAGTCTCAACTTCGCGGTTGAATTGTCCGGCTGCGACGCGTTTGGCCGCAGTTCGCGTATGGCGGTAGTGCAGGCACCGCGTTCCCTGCCCAGGGTCATCCGCATGCCATCCAGCCTGGCTGGTTGCGAGTACGGATTTGTGTTCCTGTCGTCCATTTTGCATGCCCATGTCAACGAGCTGTTTGCCGGCATGAATGTGGATGGCTGTTACCAGTTTCGCGTCACGCGCAATTCCGAACTGTTTGTCGATGAAGAAGAAGTCAAGAACCTGCGCGAAGCCCTGCAGGGCGAACTGAGCCAGCGCAATTTTGGCGATGCCGTTCGCCTGGAGGTGGCGGACAACTGTTCGGAAGCCACCATTACTTTCCTGCTTCAGCAGTTCGGTTTGCAGCCCAGTGATCTTTATCAGGTAAACGGGCTGGTCAATCTGGTGCGTCTGATGCCGATTCCGGACCAGATTGACCGGCCAGACCTCAAGTTTGCCGAGTTTGTGCCCAGTCTGCCTTCGGCTCTGGTCCGTAGCGGTGGCGACATTTTTGCGGCCATTCGCAAGGGTGACATCCTGTTGCACCACCCTTACCAGAGTTTCCAGCCGGTGATCGATTTTATCCGCAACGCCGCCTCCGATCCGCAGGTGCTGGCAATCCGGCAGACTGTCTACCGGACAGGTACCGATTCGATGCTGATGGAAGCCTTGATTTCAGCCGCACAATCCGGCAAGGAAGTGACGGTGGTTGTCGAGCTGAAAGCACGTTTTGACGAAGAGGCCAACATCAACTGGTCGGACAAGCTGGAGCAGGCTGGCGCCCATGTTGTTTACGGTGTGGTGGGTTACAAGACCCATGCCAAGATGGCCTTGGTCGTCCGGCGGGAGGGCAATGGTCTGCGTCGTTATGTGCACCTGGGCACTGGCAATTACCATGCCCGCACCAGCCGTCTGTACACCGATTTCGGGCTGCTGACCTGCCGGGAAGACATGTGCGCGGATGTCAGCGACGTGTTTACCCAGCTGACCGGGCTGGGCAGCGCATCCCATCTGCGCTGCTTGTGGCAGTCTCCGTTCAGTTTGCATGCCAGGGTCATGGAAGGCATCGAGCAGGAAATCGCGCATGCGAAGGCCGGCCGCAAGGCGCAGATCATTGCCAAGATGAATGCCCTGCTGGAGCCACGGGTCATCGAGGCATTGTATGCCGCTTCGCAGGCTGGCGTGAAAATCCAGCTGATCGTGCGGGGCGCCTGTTCACTGAAACCCGAAGTGCCCGGGTTGTCGGAAAATATCCAGGTCCGTTCGGTTATCGGTCGTTTTCTCGAACACACGCGGATCTTTTATTTTCTCAACGATGGTGCGGAAGACGTCTATCTTTCCAGCGCAGACTGGATGGACCGCAACTTTTTCCGCCGGATTGAAGTCGCCTTTCCGGTTCTGGATGCCCGTTTGAAAAAACGGGTGATCAATGAAGGCATTCGACCTTATCTCAAGGACAACGTCCAGGCCTGGCGCATGGCAGCCACCGGCCAGTATGTCCGTCGCACGCCGGGACGTTCCCAGCGGTTTGTGGCGCAGGAGTTCCTGCTGGCCGTTCACGCCAAGGCATGACGGGGCTGGTGCCGGTCAGCCGCGCGGCTTCTGGCGCGACCGGGCACCGGCACGGCCACTGGTACTGAGCGGTTTCTTTTGCTTGCGAGCGAGCGAACGGGCTTCCGATACCGTCGGCGCAGCTTTTTTCTTCTCGGCAAACGGATTGCTGCCGACATTGAACTGCACGCGAAGCGGTGTGCCGTGCAGCTGGAATGTCTTGATGAATACCCCTTCCAGATAACGCCGGTACGAATCGCTGATCGTATCCAGCGCGTTGCCGTGAATCACGATCAGTGGCGGGTTCATGCCTCCCTGGTGCGCATAACGCAGCTTGGGACGGAAAGGTCCGGTCTTGGGCGGCTGATGGGCCGCGACCGCATCAATGAGCACCCGTGTCAGCTGAGGCGTGGACAGCTTCACCATGGCCGCCTTGTAGGCTTCATCGATGGATTTGAGCAGACCGCCGAGTCCGGTGGCATGCAGGGCGGAAATGTAATGAAAGCGTGCAAAATCAAGAAATTGCAGTTTTCGCGCAATGTCCCGCTTGACCTGGTCGCGCTGATAATCAGTCAGGCTGTCCCATTTGTTGATGGCAACCACCAGGGCACGGCCGGATTCCAGCACAAAACTGGCCAGATGGGCATCCTGTTCGGCTATGTCGGTGTGCGCGTCCAGCACCAGGACCACGACATTGGCGTCAGCGACTGCCTGCAGGGTCTTGATGACGGAAAATTTTTCGATGGCTTCGGTCACCTTGCCACGCCGGCGCACGCCGGCCGTGTCGATCAGGGTGTAGGGATGCCCGTTGCGTTCGAAATCAATGTAGATGCTGTCACGGGTCGTGCCCGGTTGGTCGAAGGCAATGACCCGTTCCTCACCCACCAGGGTATTGACCAAGGTCGATTTACCGACATTTGGCCGGCCAATCAGCGCAATTTTGGGGTGGTCGGGCTGGTCGGCTTCTTCGACCAGCGGAACATGCGCAAGGGCGATGTCGATCAGCTCGGTCAGACCTTCGCTGTGACTGGCAGAAATGGCCAGAGGTTCGCCCAGGGCAAGTTCGTGGAATTCAGCCGTCACAATATCGCGGCTCATGCCTTCGGCCTTGTTCACCACCACATGTACCGGGCAGCTGGCCCGGCGCAACCGGTCTGCAATGATTTTGTCCTGTGCGGTGCAACCGGTGCGCGCATCGACCATGAACAGCACTACATCGGCTTCGTCAATCGCCTGCAGGGTCTGTCGGGCCATTTCATACAGAATGCCTTCCTTGACCACCGGTTCAAGACCACCGGTATCGACAACCAGATAGGGTTTGTCGCCGACACGGCCCTGACCGTAATGACGGTCACGGGTCAGGCCGGGCAGGTCGGCCACCAGGGCATCGCGGCTGCGCGTCAGCTTGTTGAACAGTGTCGATTTGCCGACGTTGGGACGTCCCACCAGGACGATGCTTGGTTTCATGGCTGGCTGGTCATTTCACGGTAAAGACGTAGATACCGCCTTTGGCGGTCTGGGCAATCACCACGCCATCCAGCGCGACCGGTTGCGCCAGAATCGGCGAACCATCTGTACTGGCACGTCCGGTCTGGTGGCCGTCGCCCGATGACAGCGCCTGCAGATAACCCTGATAGTCGCCAACAATCACCTGGCTGTCGACGACGACCGGAGCGGTCGGGCTGCGCCGTTTGAAATCCTTCATCACCCAGCGGTCGGCGCCATGATCCTTGTCCCATGCATGGACATAGCCATCGCTGTCGGTCACGTACGCATTGTTCTCATCCATGGTCATGCCGGTGGTGCTGGATACATCGCGCGCCCAGGTCTGATTGCCATTCTGGATGTTGAAACAGGCTACACGTCCCTGGTAGGTGACGGCGCAGATCTGGCTTTCGCTGATGACCGGCGTGCCGACCACATCATTGACCCGTTCCATGTCTGTGGCGCCGTGGGGAACAGACACATCGACGTCCCAGCCGACAACGCCGGATTCAATGGACAGCGCAACCATCTTGCCGCCCGGGTATCCGGCAAACACGCCGCCACTGCGCAGGGCCACTCCGGCCTGGTCACGCAGCATCAGGTCGGGCAGGTTGTGCTGATACCGCCACAGCTGCTTGCCGGAAGCAGCATCCAGACCATAGATGTCGCCATTGCCGGTGCGCACGACCACAATGTGGTTGTCTTCTTCGGGGATGCCGGTCACTTCGCTGGACAGTTGTACATGCCACAGGGGTTTGCCCTGCGGATCAAATGCCAGCAGCTCGCCCTTGGCCGTGCCGATGTATTCGGCGCTGGCCGAGGCGCCGACGCCGGCGCTGACGGGCAATTTTGTCTCGGTTTCCCAGACCTTGTTGCCTGTTTTCAGGTCAAAGCGGGCCAGGGTTCCCTTGTCGCAGGTAGCATAGACGGCCTGATCCACCACAGCCGGCGTGAAGCTGGAAGCGTGCTTGCATGACATGTCATGGTGCCAGACTTCCTGTAGCGCCACGCTGGCTTTAAATGGTTTGAGCGGAGCCGGTTTTTCAACTTTGTCGTTGCCGGAAAACCAGTTGACCGGATTCATTTTGTGCAGCATGTCGCTGCAGCCAGCAAGACTGCCTGCCATGAGGATCAGGGTGAGGGTGGTGCGTAATTTCATTTGGCGGCGACTCCGGCAATGGCATTGAGCTTGATTTCGATCACCTGACGGTAAGGGCTGTCGGGGGGCAGCTTTTCCAGTGCGATGCGCCAGGCGGCCCGGGCGGCATCCAGCTGGCCCAGCCGTACCAGAACATCCCCTTTCAGGTCGTTGTAGACGTTGGCGCTGTTTTCGTCGTGCGGCGCATCGAGCAGGGCAAGGGCTTCGTGAAGCTTGCCGGTGTCCAGCAGAAGTCCGGCAAGGCGCAGACGGGCGACCGTCTGCAGTCCGGATTCCTTGCTGTGATCCAGAATCCATTGCAGATCGGTCTGTGCAAGGCCGGTATTGTGTGTCTGGCTTGCTGCGCTGGCGCCAATCAGAGCACCGCGAGCGGCGTAGGCTGTGGCAGGGTAGCGTTTGAGCAACGTATCGGTCAATGTGGCAATGGCGGCGGGCTGGCCGATCTGCTGCATGCCCTGGATGCTGGCATACAGGCTGGCAGCCTCGACATTCTGGCGGTACTGGTGCTGTTTCCACCAGGCAAAAGCTGTCGCGCTGACGACAATCAGTGCGAGTCCGCCCAGAATCCTGGCGCGATGGTCTTTCCAGAATCCCTTCAGGTTTTCAATTTTCTCAATTTCGTCCAGAGTCAGGTCCGCACTCATCTGGTTTCCTCTTGGGTCAGTCTGGCGATGGCATCGCCCAGGGGCAGGGTGATTTGGGCTTCGCCCGAGCGCAATGGCTTGAGCGTCAGGGTACTGGCGGCAACTTCATCATCGCCCATGATACAGGCGTAGCGTGCCTGACTGGAATCCGCCTTTTTCATCTGGCTTTTGAAACTGCCGCCGCCGCAGTGACGGATCACCTGCAGGCCGGCCGCACGCAGTTGTCTGGCAATATCCCACGCCATGGCGGATGCGGTTTCTCCGGCATGCACCAGGTAGACATCCGGACTGGCGGGCGTGCAGGTCTGCTGACTGGCCTCCAGGATATCGAGCAGGCGTTCGATGCCAATGGCAAAGCCGCAGGCGGGCGCCGGCTTGCCGCCGATCTGTTCGATGAGCGCATCATAACGCCCTCCGGCGCATACGGTGCTCTGGGCGCCAAGCTGGTCGCTGATCCATTCGAACACGGTGTAATTGTAGTAATCCAGTCCGCGCACCAGTCGCGGATTGATGCGAAACTGAACGCCTTGGCTTGCGGTGATCTTTTGCACCGTTTCAAAATGCGCCAGTGCCTGTTCATCCAGATCGTCGGCCAGCTTGGGTGCGGCTTCGATCATGGCTTGCATGGCCGGGTTCTTGCTGTCCAGAATCCGCAGCGGATTGCTGTGCAGCCTGCGTCTCGCGTCTTCGTCAAGCAGTTCCGCGTGCTGCTCAAACCAGCCAATCAGCCGGCTGCGGTAACGGTTGCGTGCCGCGCTGTCGCCAAGACTGTTGATTTCGAGCTGGATGCCGGGCAATTGCAGCCGTTGCCAGAGGTCGGCGGTCATGACAATGTGTTCGGCATCCATGTCCGGATCGGCATAACCCAGCGATTCAACGCCAAACTGGTGAAATTGCCGGTAACGTCCTTTTTGCGGCCGTTCATGGCGGAACATGGGGCCTGCGTACCACAGGCGTTGCGGGCCGTTGTACAACAGATTGTGCTGGATCACAGCCCTGACGCAGGCCGCCGTGCCTTCCGGTCGCAGGGCGAGAAATTCGCCATTCAGACTGTCCTGGAAGGCGTACATTTCCTTTTCGACGATGTCGGTGACTTCGCCGATGGCGCGTTTGAACAGACTGACCTGTTCGACGATTGGCGTGCGGATCTCCCGGTATCCCCATGCTGCCAGCCAGTCCTGCAGGTTGGCTTCAAGCTGCTGCCAGCGATGGATGGTCTCGGGCAGGATGTCGTTCATCCCGCGAATGGCCTGGATTGTGGTGCTCATGTTGTTCAGCTGACCGGATGCAAAGGAATGATTGTAGGCCGTTGGCCATGATTGTAGTGTTCGTGCACGTATTGTTCGACAATGGCCTGGAACTCGGCCGCAATGTTGTCGCCCTTGAGCGTGACGGTTTTTTCGCCGTCCACATAAACCGGTGCGACCGGAACCTCGCCGGTACCCGGCAGGCTGATGCCGATATTGGCATGACGCGATTCGCCCGGACCATTGACCACGCAACCCATCACAGCAACCTGCATGGTTTCGACACCGGGATAGCGGCTGCGCCAGACGGGCATCTGTTGTCGCAGGTAGCGCTGGATGTCCTGGGCAAGTTGCTGGAACACTGTGCTGGTGGTGCGCCCGCAGCCCGGACATGCCACGACCATGGGCGTGAACGAGCGCAATCCCATGGTTTGCAGGATCTCCTGACCGACAATGACTTCGCGCGTCCGGTCGCCTCCGGGTTCGGGAGTCAGCGAGATGCGGATCGTATCGCCAATGCCCTGTTGCAGCAGCACAGCCAGTGCAGCGGTCGATGCGACAATGCCCTTGGAGCCCATGCCGGCTTCGGTCAACCCGAGATGCAGCGGGTAGTCGGACCGGAGGGCCAGTTCCTGGTAGGTGCTGATGAGATCCTGAACGCCGGACAGCTTGCAGGACAGGATGATGCGGTTGGCAGGCAGGCCGAGTTCCTCGGCTTTGCGCGCCGAATCCAGCGCAGAAGTGATGAGTGCTTCGCGCATGACCCATTCGGTCGGACGTGGTTCGGCAGAAGATGCGTTTTCATCCATCATGCGCGCCAGGTGTGCCTGATCCAGGCTGCCCCAGTTGACGCCAACCCGGATCGGCTTGTCATAGCGGCAAGCCATTTCGATCAGGGTGGCGAATTGTTCGTCGCGCTTGCTGCCGCGGCCGACATTGCCCGGGTTGATGCGGTATTTGGCCAGTGCTTCCGCGCAGGCGGGAACGGCGGTCAGCAGTTTGTGTCCGTTGAAATGAAAATCGCCGATCAAGGGCACATTGCAACCCATGCGGTCGAGTGCATCGCGGATACGCGGAATGGCTTCGGCAGCTTCCAGGGTGTTTACGGTGAGGCGAACCAGCTCCGAACCGGCCTGCCACAAGGCATGCACCTGGGCGATCGAAGCGGCCACATCGGCAGTATCGGTGTTGGTCATCGACTGGACAACGACCGGCGCGTCGCCACCAACGGCGACGTGTCCGATCATGACCTTGCGGGTTTGGCGTCTGGGAATGCAGGTGTTGAACATGGTTTGATCAGTGATTACGGCAGGCTGAGACGAGCGACTTTGACGTTGGTCCACGCGGCAAGGTTGACCGGCTGTCCATTCAGGCTGGCACTGACCTGGGCGGAATTGCCGATCACAAGTCTTGCCTTGCCAGTGAAATCCAGCCGCGCGGTTTCGCCGGCATGGTACAGACGAGCGGTCAGCACATGGTTCTGGTCATCATGGATGCTGACCCAGGCATCGCCGGTGAAATCAAGCTGGAGATGGTTGGTTGCCGCGTTCGCGGGCGCTACCTGTGTGGCTGGCAATGCCGGGGTGGCCGCGGCAGGCAGCGGACGCGCCGTGCTGACCGGGGTGGTACCAGCCGATGGCGTATCCGTATGCGTTGGGTTGGCATCTGGCTGTGGTGCCGGCGTTGCCGGAAGCGAAGCGCCAGGTTGTGCTGGCACGGCGGCAGCAGGGCCTGGCTGGCTGGTTGGTGCAGGGCTGACCGGCGTGTTGTCCATTGACGAATGGGCTGGTGGAACAACAGGCTGCGGGTTGTTGTGGGCGTGGTCGTCCGATGACATCCATTGATAGACAAACCAGGGGGCCGCCAGAAGCACAACCAGCAGAATGCCAGCCAGCCATGGCCAGAGCTTTGGTGTCTTGCGGTTGAGCGGGATGCGCTGGCTGGCAACATTGATTTGCCGTTCGGTGGCGCTGGGCAGCAAGCGCACGATTGCATCTGCATCCATACCCAGAAGCTTCGCGTAGCTGCGTACAAATCCACGGCTGAACGCCAGGCCCAGACTGTCGAACCTGTTGGCTTCGATATCCGCAATCTGGCGCACGTGCAGCTTCAGACGCATGGCCACGTCATCTGGCGACAAGCCAGCCGCCACACGGGCAGCAGCAAGCAGACTGCCTGGCTGATTCGCTGCGCTGGATTGGTCGGCCACGTCCATCAGTCAAATTTCCCCTGTTGCAGCAGCCGGGTTTCGCCGGATGCCGGAAACCGTTTGTTCAACTGGAGTGCATCGCTGGTTTCTGTCTCGTGATCGTTCATCCGGCGGGCAATGCGCAGACTGAGCCACAACACTGGCGCACTGGCAGTGGCTGGAGAGCCGATGTGATCGATCAGGTTGCGGGCGTCCTGGTAACGCTGCTTCTGATAGTACAGGTTGGCCAGCTGATAGATGGCCTGAGGCTGATTGTCGTCGCGCTGCAGGGATCTCTCGAAGAACTCGATGGCCTTGTCCTGATTTCCCTGTTTGATGGCACAAAGTCCAGCATTGTACAAAGCCAGCTGAGGCGTGCTGTACAGCGGGTCGGCGATGGCCAGGGCATACTGTTGCTGGGCTTCGTCCAGGCGATTGACGCTGTACAGAAACCAGCCATAGTTGTTGTGAAAATCCGGATTGCCCGGTGCCAGGTCGATGGCGCGGCGGAAATTTTTGTCAGCCTTGTCGTTTTCGCCCAGCGCCATGTGAACCAGGCCCAGCACATCGTAGGCTGGTGCATAGCTGCTGTTGGCCGACAGGGCAGTGTGCAGTTCATTCAGGGCAATGGCGTACTGGCCGCGCTGGAAAAAACCCGCGCCAAGCTCGGTGTGGATACGGGCGCGTTCCTGCTGGATGTTGCTGGAACCGACCGGCGTTTGTGATCCGTTGTCATTGAAGGGATCCGCCTGCGAGACCGGCGAAAACGAGCATAACAGGAACAACGACAAGGAAACGGAAAGCAGGTGTTTCATCGGTTTACCTCGATTCGATGCAGGGTTCTGCGGGTTTTGTCCTGCACGCGGCCTGCCAGTTGGCCGCATGCGGCGTCGATGTCATCGCCACGGGTCTTGCGCGTGGTGGCAACCAGACCGGCTTCCGCCAGGGTTTCGCGGAATGCGCGCTGCGATTCCGGACTCGAACGCCGGTAATCCGAGCCCGGAAACGGGTTGAACGGAATCAGGTTGAACTTGCAGGGCACGTCTCTGGTCAGCCGGACCAGTTCGCGTGCATGTTCGACACGGTCATTCACCCCGTCGATCAGGATGTATTCGAATGTGATGAAATCGCGCGGAGCGTGATCGAGGTAACGCTGGCAGGCCGCCATCAGATCGGCCAGCGGGTATTTCCGGTTGATTGGCACCAGCTGGTCGCGCAGCTGGTCATTGGGAGCGTGCAGGGAAACTGCCAGCGCTACCGGGCAGTCTTCGGCAAGCCGGTCCATCGCAGGAACCAGTCCCGAAGTGCTGACCGTGACACGCCGTCTCGACAGACCGTAGGCATTGTCGTCCAGCATCAGGCGCAATGCCGTGATGGTGTTGTCATAATTGGCCAGGGGCTCGCCCATGCCCATCATCACGACATTGGTGACGATACGGTCGGGCGGTGCCGGGTCGTCGTGGTCGGAATCGGTATCGACCAGACAACCGGCATCGGTCTGCCGGGTCCGGATGCCTTCGCCGGATTCACGCAGCACATGGTTCACCCACCACAACTGACCGATGATTTCGGCAACCGACAGGTTGCGGTTGAACCCCTGTTTGCCGGTGGAGCAGAAGCTGCAATCCAGCGCGCAGCCCACCTGGGTCGAGATGCACAGGGTGCCGCGGTTTGTTTCGGGAATGTAGACGGTTTCGACGCCATTCTTGCCACCGACATCCAGCAGCCACTTGCGCGTGCCGTCCGATGCAGTCTGTTCTGCCATCATGCGCGGAGGCACGATGGCTGCCTGCTGCAGGAGTTTTTCGCGCAGGGTTTTGGCGAGGTCGGTCATGCATGCAAAATCGGCTGCGCCCGACTGGTGGATCCAGCGGGCAACCTGTCGCGCGCGAAACGGCTTTTCGCCCAGCGAGGCGAAGTAGCCGGTCAGGCCAGCAAGATCGAAATCCAGCAGGTTTTGCATGGCGCGGCTCGTCTGGCGTTCGTCACTTAACGCGAATAAACGTTGAGCGCCGGGAAGAAATAGGCAATTTCGATCGCTGCATTTTCCAGCGAATCGGAACCGTGCACGGCATTGGCATCGATGCTTTCGGCAAAGTCAGCGCGAATGGTGCCAGGTGCAGCCTTCTTCGGATCGGTTGCGCCCATCAGGTCGCGGTTCGTCAACACGGCGTTTTCGCCTTCGAGAACCTGTACCATCACCGGACCGGATACCATGAAGTCGACCAGATCCTTGAAGAACGGACGCTCGCGGTGAACCGCGTAGAAGCCTTCGGCGTCAGAGCGGGAAAGATGGATCATGCGTGCGGCGATGATCTTCAGTCCGGCATCTTCAAAACGCTGGTAGATCTTGCCGATGACATTTTTGGCAACGGCATCGGGTTTGATGATGGAAAGGGTGCGTTCAACAGCCATGAGTGACTCCGGTTAAGTTGATTGAATGAAAGCAAGTTATCATGAATTCGTCATTACACAAAATTGCTACTGTCAGGCGTTTAACGGTTCCGTTTGCGTTCGTTTTCGGTCAGGAAGCGCTTGCGCAGACGAATGGACTGTGGCGTGATTTCGACCAGTTCGTCATCTTCGATGAATTCGACCGCTGATTCCAGCGTGAGTTTCACTGGTGGTGTCAGACGAACGGCTTCATCGGTGCCGGATGCGCGAATGTTGGTCAACTGCTTGCCCTTGATCGGATTGACAACCAGGTCGTTGTCCCGGCTGTGAATGCCGATGATCATGCCTTCGTACAGCTTGTCGCCGGGGCTGACAAACATGCGGCCGCGGTCTTCCAGTTTCCACAGGGCATACGCAACGGCTTCCCCGTTTTCCTGCGAAATCAGCACGCCATTGCGCCGGCTCGGCATGTCGGCCTTCATCGGCCCGTATTCGTCAAACACGTGGGCCATGATGCCGGTGCCACGTGTCAGGGTCATGAATTCGGACTGAAAGCCGATCAGGCCGCGTGCCGGAATCCGGTATTCCAGGCGAACCCGGCCATGGCCATCGGGCTGCATGTCCTGCAGGTCGCCACGACGACGGCCCAGTTCTTCCATGACTGAACCCTGGTTGGTTTCTTCCACGTCCACGGTCAGTGCTTCATACGGTTCGTGACGTTCTCCGTCAATTTCCTTGAACACGACACGTGGTTTGGAAACGGCAATTTCGTAGCCTTCGCGGCGCATGTTTTCCAGCAGGATGGTCAGGTGCAGTTCGCCACGACCGGAAACCAGAAAGGTATCCGCGTCGGAGGTGTCTTCGACGCGCAGGGCCACGTTGGTCAGCAGTTCGCGATTCAGGCGGTCGCGCACCTGGCGGCTGGTAACAAACTTGCCTTCCGTGCCAGCCAGTGGCGAATCGTTGACCTGGAAATTCATGGTCAGTGTCGGCTCATCGACTTTCAGCAAGGGCAGGGCCAGTGGATTGTCCTTGTCACAGATGGTCACGCCAATGCCGATTTCCTCGATGCCGTTGATCAGCACGATGTCGCCGGCCTCGGCTTCATCGACCAGCACGCGATTGAGGCCGTGAAAACCAAGAACCTGATTGATTCTTCCACTCTTGGGCGCGGATTCCGGACCAGCCATCACAGCGACAGCCTGGCCTGGCTTGATGCGTCCGTTCAGGATGCGGCCAATACCGATGCGACCTACGAAGCTGGAATAGTCCAGTGCCGAAATCTGCAGTTGCAGGGGAGCGTCTGCGCTGCCGGGGGGAGGCGGCACGTGTTTCAGGATGGTTTCAAACAGCGGATCCATGTTGTCGTTGCTGTCATTCATGTCCAGCTTGGCAAAACCGTTGAGCGCCGACGCATAGACGACAGGAAAATCCAGCTGTTCGTCGGTCGCACCCAGTTTGTCGAACAGGTCGAAAGTCGCGTTGATCACCCAGTCTGGCCGGGCGCCGGGGCGATCGATCTTGTTGATCACCACAATCGGCTTCAGGCCCTGTGCCAGCGCCTTGCGGGTGACAAAGCGTGTCTGCGGCATCGGGCCTTCCACGGCATCCACCAGCAGCACGACACCATCCACCATGGACAGCACCCGTTCGACTTCGCCGCCGAAGTCGGCGTGGCCCGGTGTGTCAACCACGTTGATGTGGTGGTCGCGGTATTTGAGTGCTGTGTTTTTGGCAGTGATGGTAATGCCACGTTCCTTTTCCAGGTCGTTGCTGTCCATGACCCGTTCGCCAACGCTCTGGTGAGCGGCGAAGGTGCCGGACTGTTGCAGCAGTTTGTCAACCAGAGTGGTTTTGCCGTGGTCGACGTGGGCGATAATGGCGATGTTACGGAGCAGGCGGGACATGATGACGATTCCGGGTAATGGCACGCCGGCAGGACTGCCGGCCATGAATTCACAAAACGCCGGATTGTAACACGACTCTGGTGCAGAACATGTGAAAATGCTTGCTTCTTTCTGTGGATTCTGTAAAATGCCCGTCACATTGTTATGGGATGTTCATCTGGTTCGTCACGACCAGCCAGCCAGACCTCCCACAGCGGCAACTGTTCTGCACGGACAGTTTGCCTGATGAACCGGTGTTTCTGCCGGTTCCTCTGACAGCATCGATCCCTGACCTTCCGCGTTTCAAGCAACACGTCAAACGCACCTGTATCCGGTTAGCGACGATGAATTCGCGCCGGCCTCGGGTGTTTTCCGCCTGTAGCGTTCGGCTTTGCCGTGCGTATATTACTCAAGGAAATAAATCGTGTCTTTTGAAACGCTTGGATTGAATCCGTCCATTCTTCGTACCCTGGCTGATCTGGAATACACCCAGGCAACGCCTATCCAGCAGGCTGCGATCCCTCTTATTCTGCAAGGCCGTGACCTGCTGGCATCCGCACAGACCGGTACCGGCAAGACGGCTGCATTCATGCTGCCCGCGCTGGAAAAGCTGAGCACCCCCTCCGAATCCAACGTGCGTGGCCCGCGCGTCCTGGTGCTGACACCAACCCGTGAGCTGGCAATCCAGGTCACCCAGGCGGCCGAAAAATACAGCCGCCAGCTGCGTCGGGTGAAAGTGGTCAGCGTGCTGGGGGGCATGCCTTATCCGGTACAGAACCGTCTGTTGTCGCAGCCGTACGAAGTCCTTGTGGCGACGCCGGGCCGGCTGATTGACCATATCGAACGCGGCCGGATCGATTTTTCCCGCCTGGAACTGCTGGTGCTGGACGAAGCCGACCGCATGCTGGACATGGGCTTTTTCGAAGACGTTGAGCGCATTGCTTCGGCAACACCGGCCACCCGGCAAACCGTCATGTTTTCGGCAACTTTCGAAGGCACGATTGCCCGTCTGGCAACCGAACTGCTGAACAATCCGGAACGCATCGAGATTGCGCACCAGCAGGCTCGCCACGAAAACATCGCCCAGCATATGCATTATGTGGATGATCTGGCGCACAAGAACCGGCTGCTGACACATCTGGTCAATGATGCCGGCATCAACCAGGCCATCATTTTTACCGCTACCAAGCGGGATGCGGATTCGCTGGCTGATGACCTGTCGGCGGCAGGCCATCGCGTCGCAGCCCTGCATGGCGATATGCACCAGGGTGCGCGCAACCGCACCATCACCCAGATGCGTCATGGCAATATCCGTCTGCTGGTGGCAACAGACGTCGCCGCGCGTGGTCTGGATGTGCCCGGTATTTCCCATGTCATCAACTATGACCTGCCCAAAAATCCGGAAGACTATGTCCACCGCATTGGCCGCACCGGTCGTGCGGGTGCCAATGGCATTGCCGTATCGCTGGCCAGTCCGCGTGATGCCATGCAGCTGAAGCGGATCGAACGCTTTACCGGTCAGCAGATTCCGGTTCAGGTCATCGAAGGTCTGGAACCGAAATTCAAACCGCGCAGCCAGGCACCGCGAGGCGGTTTCCGCAACCGTAACGAAGGCGGACCGCGTCGTCCGTTTGGTGAAGGACGGCATGGTTCGGATGATTCTCGTGGTTATGCCGGCGCTGGTCGCGGTGAGTCGCGTGGCTTCCAGGGCGAAGGCCGTTCCTTCCATGGCGAATCGCGTCACGGCCAGCCTGATTTCCGTCGTGGCGACCGGCAGCCTGTCCAGGGCGAACACCGGTTCAACCGTGAACCGCGTTTCGCAGATGGCAACCGCGAGCCTCGTCACGTGGATGGCAATCGTGAACCGCGCTTTGCGGATGGCAACCGTGAACCGCGCTTTGCGGATGGCAACCGTGAACCCCGTCACGTGGATGGCAACCGTTTTCCGCCACGCGGACATGACGCCGCCCGACATGATCGTTTTGCAGATCGTCCGCGCACCGCAGAAGGCCGTATGGCCGAGGGCGGTCACTGGAATCGAGGCACGGCCGAACACGCACCGCGTCGCGAGGGACGTCCTGCCACGACGCAACGGCGCGATGGCAATGGTACAACCCGATCAGCCGGCTTCAAGGGCGGCAACCGTTCCTGGAGCTGATCGCTGACGGCCGTGTACCGTACCCCATCAAAAAACGGAGCATCATGCTCCGTTTTTTTTTGAGGTTGGAAATGAACCATTGAGCCAAAACACCAATATACGTCGAGGGTGTAAACCGCATCATTGGTCAATGACGGGTTGGGGTGCAATCTGCATGGCTCCTGCCGACTTAGAGCCACAGCCCGCGTCATCCGAGGCAGAGCGGCAGGTAAACAAAAAGTGCAGCAGACATTTCAAGGAACCGCTGACTGACAGAGGGGGCATCAGGCGCTCGATCTGTTCCGGCCAGAGCGCAAATCCCAATCTGCTATACTGATCGCCTGGCGGCGATTTCCGACGATCTTGTTCCGGCCAGAGCGCAAATCCCAATCTGCTATACTTATTCCCACCATTCCGAGCGATCATATTCAGTTCCGGCCAGAGCGCAAATCCCAATCTGCTATACTGCATGTGTATGGTACAAACCTTGTCTTCGTGTTCCGGCCAGAGCGCAAATCCCAATCTGCTATACTCAAGATTGCCAGCTGAAATGCTGACGAAGAGTTCCGGCCAGAGCGCAAATCCCAATCTGCTATACTGCAATCTTCTTGGCGGAATGATGCCGATTATGTTCCGGCCAGAGCGCAAATCCCAATCTGCTATACTTGAATCCGTCAATCTTGCAGCCCAATCAATAGTTCCGGCCAGAGCGCAAATCCCAATCTGCTATACTCCAAGCTCAAGACACACTATCCCAAGTCTCGTTCCGGCCAGAGCGCAAATCCCAATCTGCTATACTGGTTTGTCTGTGCTGACGTTCATTCCGTAAGTTCCGGCCAGAGCGCAAATCCCAATCTGCTATACTTCAGTTGGCAGTTGTTGACGCAACAGCATAGTTCCGGCCAGAGCGCAAATCCCAATCTGCTATACTCTCAGCGGTCAGGCGTTCGATCTCGGTACGGTTCCGGCCAGAGCGCAAATCCCAATCTGCTATACTATCCGAACTTTTGGCGAGGCAATGGATTCCGTTCCGGCCAGAGCGCAAATCCCAATCTGCTATACTAGAATTGCAACAATCACTTGATTATTCAAGTGATTGTTGCGTTTTTGGGCGGTAAGAAATGTTGGTTTCATCAAAAAAGATCGTACTGGTCAGGTGATTTTTTGCTTGGTTGTTTGGCTTTTCCGCGAAAAGTGATGATGCGTTCATACTGTTTATCGGTGAACTGAAGGATATTCACTTTGCCGCCAACAGGCAAACTTTTTTCTACCTGTGCGCAGTAGGTGTCAACTTGGCTTTGGCTGCTGCAAAAACGCATGTAAACGGAAAACTGTGACATCTCAAATCCCATGTCGAGCAAGGCATTGCGAAAATCCGTAGCGGCCTTGCGCTCCACCTTTTCGACGACGGGTAAGTCGAACATCACCACTACCCACATAAGGCGATACCCGGAAAGCATGTCACGTTATTCGTCTTGAAACGATACTGCAAGGGCGAGCGGCAAACCTGGCAATGGCAAGTCGAGTTTGTCTTTTGCGCCCATGAAGACTTGCGCTAAGGAGGTGGCGAGTTTTTGTGCGCAAACCATCACGGGTGTCAAGCCAGCGCCGGTCTGCATGTCGTCATACAGGGTTTTTACCAATGCGCGTTTGCTATCTGGCGTAACCATGCCTTCACCTTGCTTATGCAGTTGCCAGACTTTCAGGTCTATCATGGGGCGGAATGGCTCCATCAAATCGTCCACCAGCCGCATGGCATTCCCTCCGTTGCTATGGTGTAAGCCGATGGTCGGATGCAGTCCTGCCGAAACGACTGCGCGCGCGGTAGCTGCGCGCAGCACGGTATAGCCATAGTTGAGCATTGCGTTGAGTCCGCCCCCCTGTTGATCGCGGCGGAAATCGTCGCCGAACAACAGCCCCCAATAACGCCGCGCTCCTTGGGCTTCAAAATTATCCGGGTCGCCTGAGCGAACTTTGCGCACCAAGGCTTGCAGTGGCACAAAAGGTGCGCCCGTTGCTTCGAGCGCAACCGCCTGTTGCTGAAGTTTCGATTTGACGATTTCCGCCCACAGGCGCTTTATCAACGGCTGACTGGCGGCGAGCTGCGCATCGAAACGCTTGGCCTGCTGGTAGTTGCCATCTATCGTCAGAACCATGCCCACGGCATTGTGGTTGGCGGCGCACAGCACAAAAGGTGCGCAACGTTCCGCTAGTGCCACCAGCAGGTTGTTGGTATAGCTCAGGCCGTGGGCATTGGCGATCACGGCGGCGACATCGTCCAGCGGAATCTGCCCCAGCTCTTTGCGTTCACCTTCCGTATCTTGCACCACCAGAAAACCGCGAGAGAGGAACAAGTGTCGCCTGTCATCTGCAACTTCGACGATACGGCCTATCATCTGACCTATTCCTTGAAACCGTGGTCGCGTAGTTCTCCAGTGGGCGAGATGCTGATGCGGCGTGCTTCGGACTTTTGCATAGAGCCTCCCGTTTTTAATACGTAAGCAATTTCCTTGGCGCGTGTTCTAGCATCAACATTAGCCTCGGTTACATCAGCGAATGCAATTTGCCCATCTTTCCTTATTTTGCAGACGCGCAATGTTCTTATCGCACCTTCATGATTTAGTCGAACGTAATCATTGCTGATTAGACGCATTACCAATGGCTTTCCGCTAATACTCAAAGTCGGATGGCGCAACCGCGCAAAACCATGTTCGCGCACCAACTGGTAGGCATCAAACGTGGAAATAACTTCGCCTTCCCACATCCCCTTTTCATTACGTGCGATTTCAATGCAGTAGTTGCTGTCGCCTTTGTAACCCTTGTATGGTTTGGGTTCGCCAGTGGGTAGCAGTCCATGCCGTTCTGCGGTTTTGGCATTGGAAATTTCAATAACCTTGAGATTGTCCTCAATACGCTCACGTTTCCCGTCTACCATTTTGTGGAGGCTGACTTTACCTTCGCCGCGCAAGCCGTAAGCCGTGTCGTTGTGCATTGCACCTTCATGGCTATGATCCGGTTTGTGGCTTACCCAGATTGCGCCGATAGCGCGCTGCACATGCTCACGGTAGCTCTCCCACGGCAACGGCATATTGTCCACGAGGCGATTGAGTTGCTGCTCTCTTGCACTGGCGCTGGCTTTAGCGAAGCGCTGCAGCAGGCCTTGATCCGTCACGCCAATCACGCAAGCGTCCACCGCATGATGGCGATGGTCATTGCGGTTCTTGTCGCCATTCAAGCCGAGCACATCGTTGAGGCCGAATTTGCCGCGCAGCATGGCGGTCATGCGACCGGGGATGACACGGGTATTCGGGCAAATCAGATTCAGGTATTCGCGCGCCACACGGCTTAGATGGCGCGTGTCGTTCAGAGCGCGCGGCAAGAACCCCGCATCGTCTTTCAGCCAGCGTTTGTAGCCGTCCTCGGCAAAGCGATAACATTTTGCCTTTGGCATATGTTCTGCACGGGACAGGATGTCTTGGTAGTCCCAGCCCTGGGCAGCGAAATCGTGTTGAGCCTCCCAAGGTGTGCGGTTGCCCTTGATGCGGTTGGCTTGGCGGAGCGCCACTGTTTTGTTGTTGAGACTGTCGTCCAGCGTTTGCGAGAAAGGTAGAATATGTTCGACTTCCACTGCATCGCTCAATAGCATGGCTGCGCTGATTTGCGCGCCGGAGTAAGGGCAGTGGCGGTCTGCCGGATCAGAGCTGAGCTCTTCCCACATGATCATCTTCTCGATGTCGTCGCGGCGAACCCGTTCCTCACTGATCTGTAAGGCGCCAGCAATGGCAGTGCGCAGTCGCTTGTTGCGTTCTTGATTCTTGGCTTGCTGTTTGTTTTCCTCATCGCGTTGCTCTTTGCTTTGCTTTAAGTCACGCGCTAATTCGACAATCACTTCGCATGGATGTCCATAGCGTTTGATAAGTGCGTTCACCACGAGACGTACCTGGTTCAGCCCGATATGCACGGTGGGATTGGCGATTTTGCCGTAACGTTTTTCGGCGGGGTCTTCTGGATTGCCGCTACCAAAACCGACGTGGCGTTGCAGATATTCGCCGTAGTAAGGCAGTTCATTGAAAATGTGAAAGGTTTTTATCTCGCCAGTATCCTGGTCAACGCTTTCGGCTTTGAAGGTGATACCGGGAATTTCGGCGTTTTGATTGAGCCTGTTGTGATGCTCGAAACCTGCGGCCTGTACCGCTTTGTCATAGGTCACCACGTCGCGGCGCAGTTCCGGCAGGATGCGGGCCAGCGCTTTGGCGCACAGGCTGCCATAGCCTTCCGGCAGCCCGGCATTGGCAATGGTTTCGGCGCGCTTTTCATCAATGCCGGTTTCGTCTTGCAGCCAACGCACGAGCCTGGCTTCGTTTTCTTCTTTGACCAGTTGCATCACGATGGCATCTTGTTTTGCTTCGTCGAACATGAACCATGCAGAACCGAAGTGTTCATTTTTGCTCAGGATGGCACTGGTGGTATTGCCTTTGAGTTCTTCGCGTTTTGGGTCTTCAAAATTGAATTGAACCGCGCCGCCTATGCCAAGCAGTTTCTTGATTTGCGTGAAGGTGCGCTTGCTGTTGGCTTCCAGTGCCGCGATAAGATCATCGCGCTGTTTCAAAGTCAGCGGCTCTTCCTTCAAGCCTTCCCGCAGGATGCGCAGGTTGTTCACCTCCTGATACATGCGGAAGCGTTGCGTGCTGGGCAAGGCTAGCGGCGCGCGCTCATCGTCGGGTATGAAAGTGCAACGCCCCGGTTTAACGGGCTTGAGCTTACGTTGATACAACAACACATCTTTCAGATCGTCGCGTGCTTTTTCGTTGAACAGCATTGGGTTCAGTTCGGTTTGTTTTTTCCACAGTTCGTCGAACTCATGCTCGATCATGGCACGGTCAATGTAGAGGTCGTAATACTTGTCTATTTTTGTCTTGCCGTCGTCCTTGATAATTTTGTCCTGATGGTAACGGGCGCGGACGGTTTGACCCGCTACATCACGCTTGTTTAGCCATTCACCTATCGTGCGGCAATTTTCAGTCTTGAGGGTTTCACGCAACTTGTTGATGGCAGATTTTAGCGCGCCGCTGTCGTTGTCTTTCTTGTCCGTCTTGCGATTGCTCTTGAACCCGCGCCGCTGGTTGATGTGGAACAGCGCGCGGCCAAATTCGACAGGGGTGAGCGCTTCAATCAGCCCCTTGGCACGCAAGGCATAGGGATTCATTGTTTCCAGCGCCTTGCGTTCTGCTTCTTCGGCGGGGAAGAATCCATATTCGATGAGCGTGCGCATCATGCGCGCTTTGCGTTTCAGCAGGCGGTCACGGCGGCGGCGCATGGCGCGAGCTTCGCGGCGGGTCACTGCCAGCGATGAGCCATCTTTGGGGTTGCGCCCATTCGAGAAGATGCGCACTCCTGCCTTAATTACCGCACAAGGCTCGTTGTTTGCATTAAGGCGGATCATCGCCCAGCCGAGTGAGGTTGATCCCAAATCGAGTGCCAAGCGATAGTGCATTTTATGCAGCATGTTGTTCTCCCTGATGTGTGTGGGTGATTCTAGTACGATTTCCTTGACTGCATAATATTTCCGCTTTAGGATACGCCGCATCAGTAGATTGGGATTTGCGCTCTGGACGCTAACAAGCTGAAAGATGCACCAAATGAAAGAGCCGCTATATGCGGCTCTTTTTATTTTTGATGGCGTTCAACTAGCCATGAATGAAGTTGCCTGATTGCAGTCGCTCGCGCCCCGGCAGCTATGGCCGAATAGTGTGCATTGCCCTTCCGGCAGGTTCCGAAAGTGCAGCGGTCGTTCAGATGGCTGCTTTCCAGAATGACCGAACGGCGGCTCCAACTAAGTTGGTCACATTCGCAGTCTACCTGGTTTTGCACACAACGAGGCGTTCCCCTGAGTCGGAATCCAACCATGTTTCGCGCTAAACAGATGATTGCCCGGTAGGTCGGGCAATCCGGCTTTCAACCTCAGAATGCAAATAGCCTTTTTTTATTTTCGCTCGTAGCGGACAAACGAATACTGGCAGCCGATCTGGTCGCTGAAATGCGCTGCGCGGTCGGTCTCATGCCATTCTGCTGGATCGACGGCCGGAAACCAGGCGTCTGCATTCGGGACATCCAGATCGATTTCAGTCAGATATAATCGGTTGGCCATTGGCATGGCCTGGGCGTAGATCTGCGCGCCGCCGATAACGAAAATTTCCTGGGTTTCGCCTGCGATGCGAATGGCCTGCGCAAGCGAAGTGGCGATCAGGCAGCCGGGCAGTTCGAGTTCGCTGTTGCGTGTGATGACGATATTGGTCCGGTCTGGCAGCGGGCGGCCGAGCGAATCAAAGGTTTTTCGTCCCATGATGACCGGATGTCCGGTGGTTGTGGCGCGAAAATGGCGCAGGTCTTCCGGCAGGCGCCATGGCAATGTGTTGTGTGCGCCAATGGCCTGCTGGCGCGCGACAGCGGCAATCAGTGAAATGATGGGTGACATCGGGACTCCGGACAGATGTGACTGGTCTGTATTATAACGATGGTTGGTCTGCCGGCGATCAGAAACCGGTGACGGGGAGAAAAATGGCATTGTCGATGCTGGCAGCAGTTTTGCGGAAACTGGTACGGTACTGGTTGCGCCTCAGCGTGGTGACAGACGCTGTGCCTGCTGGAGCCGGGGTGCTGTTGGCCAACCACCGTTCCTGTCTGGATGCCTTGCTGGTCGGGGTCTGTACGCCGCCGGGACTGTTGTGGGTCCGGTTCGAGCAGGATGTGTTGCCGGGCTGGTTGCACAGGTTGCTGGCTGTGCTAGGGGTCAGGGTGGTCGTGGTTGGCTCGCGGCACTGGCAGTGGATGGTCCTCAGACATCTGCGGGCAGGAAAACCGCTGCTTGTGTTTCCCGAAGGCGAGCCGACCGGCATGGACAGCCCGGGATTGATGTATCCTGAAGTGCTGTTGCTGGCTGGTCAACGTCAGTTGCCGGTATGGCCGGTGTCGCTGTTTCGTTCGCCTGATGTCGTGGGGTGGCTGCCCTGGCGCAAGCCGCCGGTGGCTATTCACATTGGCTGTCCGGAACAACCCTGCCTGCCGGAAGAGGCATCCTGTTGCCCACAGCAGGCGCGCGCTTGGCTGGAAACCAGAATCAATTCTTTTGCGGCCGCAAGCCGGCTGGATCGTTCGTTGTGGGCCGCCTGTGTTGCGACCAAGCGGCGCGATCCTCGGTCCGGTTTTGTGCTGAATGATATCCGGCAAAAACCGCTTGGCTGGACAGGATTTTTTCGCATGGCGGCCGGTATGGGGCGGATTGTGGCGGGGCAGGTGAGTCAGGGTGATGTGGTTGGCATTCTGCTGCCGAATGTGTCGCCGGTTCTGGCTGCTGTGGTGGGCGTATCCGCCCAGCGGCGCGTCTGCGCCATGATCAACCATACAGCCGGCAGCCTTGCCATGCGTCAGGCGCTGGCGGCGGCACGCATTCGTCTGGTCATCACATCGCGATTATTCCTGCAGCGTACCGGTCTGACTGACGAAGTGGCGCAATGGCCAGACTGCCGGTTGTTGTATCTGGAAGATCTCGCCGGTCATCTGGGTTGGCAAGACCGGGTGTTCGCGCTGCTGGCAGGGTGGTGGCCGGCGGCTTTCTTTCGCGGCGATTGCCGCGAAGAACCCGCCGTGCTGATGTTTACCTCAGGATCGGAGGGGGTTCCCAAAGGCGTTCTGCTGACACAACGTTCAATGCTGGTGAACGTGGCCCAGATTCGCAGCGTGATCGATATCCGGCCAACCGATCGCATGCTGACGGTGCTGCCCATGTTTCACAGCTTTGGCTTGACTGCCGGTGGTTTGCTGCCGCTGCTGACCGGCATGCCGGTGATGCTGTATCCCAGTCCCCTGCATTATCACGCCATCCCGCAACAGGTCTGGCAACACCGTGCCACCGTCCTGATCGGTACGGCCACCTTTCTGGGACAGTATGCAAGGCTGGCAGAGCCCGCCCAGTTCCAGACCTTGCGGATTGTGGTTGCCGGTGCGGAACGGCTCAGCGACGCAATCCGGCAGCTGTGGCTGGACAGGTTTGGCATCCGGATTCTCGAAGGATACGGCATGACTGAAGCCGCGCCGGTGGTCTCGGTGAATTCTGTGTTGTATTGTCAGTCCGGCGGTGTCGGCCGCCTGTTGCCGGGCATCCGTGGCCGCACCGAGCCGGTGGATGGAGTGCAGGATGGCGGTATGCTGTGGATTGCGGGCGCCAATCTGATGCGTGGCTATCTGGTGCCCGGGCAGCCTTTGACTGCCATTCCGCAGCAGGATGAGTGGTATTGTACTGGCGACCTGGTTCGTCTGGATGAGAACAGCCAGCTGACCATATTGGGGCGCCTGCGCAGATTCGCCAAAGTGGCCGGAGAAATGGTGTCGCTTGATCTGAGCGAGCAGATTGCCAGTCTGGCGGCTCCGAACGCGGATCATGCCGCAGTGTTCAGCCAGTCTGACCGGCGGGGAGAAACCATCATTCTGTATACAACCAGCCATGATCTGGACCGGGAAAAACTGGTCAGGGCAGCCAGAATGGCCGGCATTGTCGATCTGGCCGTGCCGCGCCGGATTGTGCCAGTAGATGCCATCCCGTTGCTTGGCAACGGAAAAATCAACTATGTCCTACTTGAACAGCAGGGGAAAGATCTTGAAGCATCATCCTGAAATGCGCATGATGGCTCTGCCAATGCAGGCTTTGCTGGCGGCACAGTTTTTGTCCGCCCTGGCAGACAACATATTGCTCATTGCCGCCATCGCCCTGGTGAAACTTGTCGGGCAGACCGGCCAGATCAGCTGGGTGCAGTCCGGATTCCTGTTGCCATACGTTCTGCTGGCGCCCTGGGCAGGAACCCTGGCCGACGCCCTGCCAAAAGGCAAGGTTCTGCTGCTGGGCAACGGGATCAAGCTGGCAGGGGTTCTGATGATGATGTCGGGCATGAGTCCGGTGCTGGCCTATCTGGTGGCCGGGATGGGAGCCACTCTGTATTCGCCGGCAAAATACGGCATCCTGTCGCAATTTTTTCCGGTAGACAGGCTGGTGCGCGCCAACGCATTGCTGGAAGGTTCAACCATTGTGGCCATTCTGCTGGGCGTGGTGGCAGGCGGCTGGCTGGCCGATCAGTCTCCGTTGCTGGCCATGCAGGTAACAGCTGCAGCATACGGTTTTGCGATGTTGATCAATTTCTTGATCCCGCGCTTGCAGCCGAGTGTTCAGGATGCCCTGCGCTGGCACGAATGGCGTGTGCTGGCGAGATTCGGCACCTATCTGCATCGGTTGTGGCGCGATCCCGCAGCGCGCGTCAGCATGCTGGGCACCAGCCTGTTCTGGGGGTGTGGCGCGACGTTGCGCCTGATGCTGTTTGTCTGGGTGCCTCTGGCGTTGCACCGGATGGATAATCAAACCCCGGCGAACCTGATGGGGGCGCTGTCCGTCGGGATTGTGGCTGGTTCCGCGCTGGCGTGGCGATACATTCATCTTGACCGGATCGAGCGGGCATTTGCGGCAGGTCTGGTGATCGGCCCCTGCATCATGCTGCTTGCGGCGCAGCACTCCCTGCCGGCCACCTACGGCCTGATGTTCATTCTGGGGATGGCAGGTGGTGCGTTTGTCGTGCCGCTGAACGCCTGGTTGCAGGAACGGGGTCAGGCAGGTATTGGTGCCGGGCAGGCATTGTCGATCCAGAATCTGTTTGAAAATGCCGCCATGCTGTTGCTGGTCAGCGGCTGGGGATTGGTCAGCCACATGCCGGTAGGGCACGTGATTCCCGCGTTTGGTGTGCTGATGTTGATGGGCGTTGCCGTACTGGCGGTTGTGGCCAGAAAATCCTTGCCGGCGGGCTGATCATTTTGATTGTGTTTTTCCAGAAATGTCCTTTTGCGCTTGACATGCCTGTCTGGTTCTGTATAATTCACGGCTTCCCCAATCGCGGGCAGCTGCAAAAGCAGAAGCAGCGGGCGGGGTGCAGTACTGATCTTTAACAAACCGATGACTGATAAGAGTGGGCATTTGCGAGCCTGTGCTGTCTGAGAGGATGGCATGGGCACTTGTTAAAAAACAAGGTAGCAAAGACCCGCATCTTTTGAGCGTATCAGA
>JAJZUW010000005.1 GCA_021845925.1 Pseudomonadota bacterium | reverse complement strand
GCTGTGGTACCGGCGTTGGCGGGGTGGATAAGCGTCTGGAAGCATGTTAAGTCCCCACTAAAAAAACAAGTGGGGACTTTGCACGCTAATGAAACCTTGTTGAAGGTGGGGCGGCTGGCCGGTTACGGACAAGTAGAGCTCTCGATCACACTTTGTCCGGAGGAACATGGACAGGGCGCTTTTGGAGATCCTTTTTTTTGCAATGCTCGGCATAAAGTCTATTTCCAGAAAAACTTGACGAATTGCATGTGATCGATGAAGTAGCAGTGTTGGTCATCTGCGTCTGCCGAATCACATCGCGGCTAAACTCACTCAGCACTGTCTACACATCACGCCCGAAAGATGTCCACTTTGGTCTCCAGGCATTTCCGTAGGCTCAGATCGTTTGCCCCTACCTCGAACCAACCCCCCGGCTTCTGATAGAAGTCCAGGCCGCGACCGATCTTGATAATCCAGCCGTTGTCGAGGCGGATTTCGCGGTCATGGATGTTGGGGTTGAGTTTCACTTCTAGCTCAACATCCAGTTCCAGGAGACTCTGTTTAAGCTCGTCGAGCTTCTCGGCGATGTCGGCCAGCTGGGTCTTGTCGTCATAACCGGTGATTAGGCTTATCTTCTTCACCGTGCCGGTCTTCAACACCGTTTCGCAGAAGCGCACGAAGTCCTGAATCTGATGTTGCAGCCGAATGTACGGGTCCTCGATCACGACCGATTTGGCACCCTGCAGATAGGGACCCATGATCGACTCGTAGCTGTAACCGGTGTCGCCATACAGGATGCTGAAATGCTGTTCCTTGAGAGCCACTGCTGGTGGCTCAACCACCGCTGGTGTCGGCGCATTCGGCGACAAGGTCACTGAAGGTTCCACCGCAGTAACTGGCGCCTGCTGCACAGCGTGCTGCGCGTCGACTGCCTCGCTGGGCTGCTCACTCGCCTGGCTTAAACGACGACGAGCCGGCTGCTGTGTTGCCGCCGCATCCTTCGATTCCGGGCAGAACACCACCACTTCCTCACCGCTGACCTTGAAGTAGGACAGATTGATGCGCGCAAACTCGTCGTCCGGCTTGCGCTTGTTCATTTGCTCCTTGACGCGACGGCGGCACTCAGTCGCGTAGGCCACGTATTCTTCGAACTCGTCGTCGGTCGGTGGTCCGTTCGGGTGCAGGATCTTCAAGAACGCGCAGACAGTCTTTTTGATGCCTTTTTCGTCGCGCCCCTCGATGGCTTTGCCGAGCCGAATACGCTTGCTAACCTCCTCATACCGGTTCGTGTGCTTGAACTGGTAGTGGAAGGCCTCTGCCAGGTAATCAGTGATGAACCCGTAGTTGCTTGTCAGGAACTCACTGCTGTTCTTGGGCATTTCCCAGCCGGGGATATAGGCTGCAAAGCGATCCATCACAGCAAGATCGAGCTCTGGCGGCAACGGCTGGAACAAGTCGAACTCGTTGGAGTTCACCACCTGCTGCACCGACACATCTATGTTGCCAACGAAGCTCAGACTGGCATCGGCGATGACCTCGGCACCGCGCGAGAAGCGGCCATTGGCCATGAAGTCTTTCATGATCTGGATGGTGTCCGGATCGCGCACTTTGATCCCGCCGACCTCGTCAAAGGCCACGGTGTCCCAATAGCCGACCAGACCCACCTTGCGGCGTGCGTTGTTATAGAACAGCGTGGCCTTGGTCGCTTGGCCGCCCGAGATCAACGTGGCATAGGGTGAAAACTCGCTAAAGAAGTAGGACTTGCCGGTACCGCGTGGACCCAATTCGATGTAGTTGTAATTTGGCTCCACCAAGGCTGCCAGACGAGCGATAAAGTGCATCTGCACGCGTTTCGAAAGCTTGCTTGGCTCCAATCCGACTGAACGCAGAACTGCTTCGACCCACTCGTCGCGTGTGAATGCTGCCCGACCTTCGGTGTAGCGCTCGAAGTCGAAGCGTGAGAGCTGAATGGGCCGCAGATCCTCGATCGAGAACGCGTAGTCGTCCTCATCGATGTCGTTGTGCGCCAGAGTGACTTCCGCCCAAATGCCACCTTCCAGCAGCCTGTCGTTGTCACGGTAGAACTTCTCGCCAATCGCAATGCGCTGCGAGTTGAAATTCTCCAGGGATGCCCAGTGCCGCTTCTCTTTCTCGACATAGCGGACGTGAACCTTGTCGATGAACCGGTGCTTGCCCTTGGTGGCAACCTTGGACTGCGCGGCATTGGCCTCGTCCGGCTTAACGTAGTTCTCCTGCAGTGAAGACAGCACGGCCTCCATACCGGCATCCATCTCTGCCTGGTCGTTGCTGGCGCAATACTTGGCGAGCAGGAACTCAAGGACGAACGTCGGGACGTTGGTGCCTTTCTTGATTCGATGCAGCAAGTCCTTACGCAGCACTTTGCCGTCGAATGTGGCGTTTAGCTTTTGGTCCAGTTCGTCCATAGGGCTCATTCCGTATAGTCGGTTTCAATCGCAAGCACGCTGTACGTAGCGAGCGTGGTGGGGTTCAACGCCTTGACCGAGAACTTGCCTCGGAACTCGTCATCCATGCGCAACGCGATTTGCTTGCGCTGGCCTGGCATCAGGGTCACTGTCCTGGTCGCAGGGTTCACATCCCCACCTGGGCGCGGCTCACCCACGACGTTGCCCTTGCTGTCCTGCGCTTCCAGCAGGATCTCCACGCTCATGTCTTGCGAGAACATGTCGTCGGCCACCAGTATCACTTCGATGACCGGCAACCGCGTAGTGATTCGTTTGGCGCCGTTCTTGTAGATCAGCTCCACCACCACCTTGCGCAATTCCGCATGGGCGGCGGTATCCAGCCGCGCCACCAGCACCGGCACAACAGCTTCCGCCAGGGATGCCCCACCGTGGAAATATAGATGCCCCGCGCGATACGGAGCCATGCTGCGCGGTAGCGCTACTTGAGTGAAATCGCCGCGAATGCCGACCTTCTCTGCGCTGACGACCAGGCTGTGTCCATCTGCCGTGCCGTCGCCCAGCATCATCCGATCATGCGCATTCACGGGCCACTTCCCCTGCGGCTTGACGCACACATCGCCTGCCTCCGCTTGTGCGTTCAGGAAGAAGCCATGGTCTGTGACGATCACCGCTTCCTTGAAGCCCATGCCGCGCAGCTTGTGCAGTGCGACACGGATCAGCTTCAGCGTGCCAGGGATCAGCCCAAGCGTTGTCTCGGGGTTGCTTTCCAGTTGGCTGTCGATTTCCGTGGAGCGCAGCACCAGCAGGTCGACGGTCTCCGCGATCTTCGGCTTGCCACGCACAAAATCGTTGAGCGGCATTTCAGCGAAGCGATCCCCATACCGCTTGGCCAGCACATTCATGCGCTGCGGGACATTGCCCACAGGCGCCCCCGCCAGCTTAGGTAGGAGTGAGTCGTTCTCCAGCGCCAGGGTCAAGCCCGTGCGTGCACCAGGCAGCAAGCTCGCCATACCCACCAGGGTGATGGTCGGCAGCTGTGCATAGGCCGCTTGCAGTTCGACCGGCCCATCCTCCGCTAGCAGTTTTTCGAGGGCCACACCCAACTCATAGCGCAGGGCGTCCACCATCAGGTAGGCCACCTTGCGCCCGCTTTCCTTTAAACGATCTGCCACCAGGCGATCAAAGGCATCGGCGTTGGCCAGTCGCCCAGTCGGCGGCCATCCCATAGTCTCGACGTGCTTCACGAACACGCCCTGGACCTTTTCAGCCAAACGCCGATAGCGCGCTCGAGCCTGGTTGATCACTTCATGCATCAATCCATGCTGGTCGAGGAAGTCGCCTGCGGCTTGCTCAAACTCGCGCTGCAAGCGATCCGCTTCACGCAGGCTGCCCAGGTAGAAATCGATCAGGTCCGCCTGAGAGCGAGCGTAGTCTGGCAACTGGCGTTCAAAATCTTCGCAGGCCTCAACCAGACTCAGGCCGGAGCGCACCAACTCCCACTGTGCCTGGCTTTCGCCCTTGCCCAGCCACACAGAACTCTTGTGGCGGGTCAGCACCCGGCGTGTGGCATCGGTGTCTCCACCGACAATGCCCTTGATCGCCGTGCGCAGGAAAGTCCGCTCCTCAAACGGGAAAGTGTCGCGCTCGCCCAGGTCTTCAATCCCCCCGCACAGATCAGTCAGGTTGAGCTCCGCCTCGATGGCTTCGGCCCGCTCGATATAAACCGCGCGTGACTTGGGGTCGCTGCGCAGGCGGTCGCACACATCCTCGACGATGGGTCTGGCTTCCATCGGTGCGTGCGGCACTCCCTTCAGGGCATCTGGCAGTGACGCCGGCAAATCAAACACGAACTCGCTGAACAGCACATAGCGCCACAGCTCATCCGCCAGGGCGGACCACGTCTTGCCACGCGTCTTCACGCTCAGGCCCAAGGTGGCGCGGAGGAAGTCGCGTGCCTCTTGCACCCAACCTTCCTGCCCCTTCAGCGCTTCCGTCTGGCTCGCGCTCGGCGCCAACAATGCGGCCAAGATCTCCCGGCCCGATTCCACCCGCAGAGTGGCTCGCAACTGAGGCCAGCTCACGCCACCGCCGATCGCGTCGATCACCGCGAAGGTCGGCCCGGAAGGAGATCCGGAGAACACTTGGCGGATCTCGGTCGCGTGATCCGGCCTGGCACGCAGGCAAAGGCTCAGGTACTCGTCGCCATCGTCTTGTGGGAACACCGCGCCGCATTCTGCGTACAAGGCGAATGGGTCAGCCTGCTTTTGCTCGTCGGTTTCGGGCCGCTTGGTGGGCACGTAGATCAGCACGCCTTCCAGCGGTGCCTTGGGTTGCCCCACCTCGCGCAGTGCCAGCAGTGCCGCCTCCCGACTTTCAATGCTGCTTTCAGAAGTGTCAATGACGCGCACCTTGTCGGCCGTCAAGTCGAAACACTGTTCGCGGTAGCGCTTATCAGCGTCATATACCACCAATGCGCCGGCCTGCTTCAAGCGCGGCCGCAGAACGCTCTCACGGATAAATTCAGCAATACTCATTCATCACCCCCGGCCTTGTTTTTGCCGCGTGCCTTTTTCGGCTTGGCCTCGGGCTCGAGGTAGAGATCCTCGAGTCCATGCGCAATGGCCAGCGACTTATCGGTCTTGCACTTCTCGCGCACGCGCTCGGGCCAATAGTTCATCGCCAGGTGCGCCCAGTCGCAGTCGCCTTTCTCCAGCTTGGCCCAGGTGTCCTTGAGCACCTTCTGCCAGGGCTTGTGACGGAACAGCGGCCACAGCGGTGCGGCGCTGATCTGCACGCCGTCGTCGTGGATGGGCCTGTATGTGGGCGCCAGCTGGTGCAGGATGTCACGCAAGTCGATCAGCTCTAGCTCGAACGCTTGCAGGGACTCGAACTGCTTCTCGTCCTCGCGAGTGCGTGCAGCGCCCTTGTTGCGCAGCGCTGTCACGTCCGCGCCGACTTGTTGGAGCTTGGGTTCGACGAAATCGTTGATCGCCGTATAAAGCGTCTGGCTTGTAAGATTGGGGTAATAGACCCACAGAGTGTAACCGCCTGACGTCGTAGACAGAGGCCAATAAATTGGCGCATACCTTCTGCCTGACTGATACTTTTTCAAATGATATTCAAAGAAAAAGCCATCACCGCCGACGCTCTTATGAAGGACGTCTTTAGAGATATGCAGCCAATCTAGAAAATCTGAAATTTTTGAGTTCTGGCCAGATAAGTCGTCTAGCTCGCATATTACTTCGCTCTCCAATACATCAACGCCACCAATTGATGGTCGAATAACAAGCGCCCCCAAATTAGTATCAAAATACTTTTTAGGGTCAATCTCAGAATTTCTACCCTCTACTTGATCATACCGCCACCTTTCGAAACGACATCCCATAAAAAAGGACAGCACATCACCCATGAGATACTCGCTCAGACAAAATCCATTTGTGACTTCTTTGAGCAGAGATTTATCATCTTGCGATCCCTTCGAGTACGCCCGAATGTCAACCTCTGCGCCTGTTCCTTCAAGGTTAAATGCAGAAATTAAACGGCCCTCTATTTCTTCATGCAGCTGATCAATTTTTTTCTGATCAGACTCGATAAGCTCACGCAGCACATCGACAGAAACAGCCGCAGCCTCAAAGTTCATCCAGAGCGGCTTAACAAACAAAATGCCTGTTTCATCAAACGAAAACCACTTTAACTTCAGTCTAATAATTTCTTCAGTCCGGCATACAAGCTCTCGTTTTTCTTGCTGATTAATCATCGGCAGTGGCAGGAGATTCACGTAACCTGAGTATTTATGCTGCCCGCTATAGGTATTTAGAATGCGGGACGCTAAGGCGCTGTTGAGATAAGCAAGAACCAGGAGCGCATCATCATAGGACTCACATGGAATGGCTTGCCCTTCTACTGTAAAAATCCTGCCAGGCCCAACAAAATGAGCATCGAGATATTCTCCTCTTACACCAAAATATATGCCCTTCTTAAGGTGCTGAGATTTGTTCCTCAAGACAAACGTATAGCCAACGACATCGCAACCACTTAGGTGAGCGAAATAACCAAACAAGCAGACCTCTTTGGGAGAGGAAACATATCTTGAGTACTCGCCACCGTTATATAGATATTCGAACTTTCCGCCATCAAGGCTCTCTTGTGGAATCTCCCAGTGTAAAAAAAAGTGCCGTTCCGACTGCAACTGATGCCCCGTATAAGCATTGAATCCCTGATCAGAAATGCTCCTGTTATCCCGGAATATCTCAACCATCCCCTCCGGAAGGTCATAGGCAAGCGCGTTGTTAGGAATCTTGCTAAATACTGATGTAGCAAAAGCGGGATAAGCAGCATTCCTAACCAACGACAAAAGTTCAGTCTCTTTACTTTCCAGGTCGTGAGGTCGAAGATCTAAAAACTTAGATAGATGCTCCTCTGACGCTGCCAGTCCACGATTCAGTACAAAACTCGACACTTCTACATTTGCACCATCGAGAACCCCCCAACCAAGATCCAGGACAATTTCGAGGGATCTTTCATTCAAAAACACGTCTTCTCGAAATGCATCATAAGTTGACTTATTAACGAGACTGCGATCAATCACGCAGCCAATCAGCCCATTTCTTGAGAGCTCTGTTGCCCGCTTTGCAAAGGCACAAAGAATATTTTTATTCCACGAGTGATAATGCTTGTCACAATAATTTGCGACAAGAGTTCCGACTTCGCCAAACGGTGGATTCATCACCACCACATCGAACACCTCACGGCACAGGTCGATAACTCGCAGTCCCTGCAAAGCATCCTGGGCAAACAAACGCCCTTGATAAGTCGATTTCGCCGCCTGAGCGAATTCAGTGAGTTCCACGCGCAACCGTGCCTCGGCTTGCTGCCAGCTTTCCTGCTCCTGTTGCGCAAACAGGCCCGTGCCTTTGCCGACATAGACCTGACGGATCAAATGCGGCAGCTCGCGCTCGACCTGTAGCAGCACACCCAGCTCCGGCAGGCCCTTAAGCAATTGCAGGGTCTTCTCGAACAGTTCGGCATCGCGTTGGTCGAGGTTCGCGGCAAACTGCTGGCGCAGTTCTCGCTCCGCCGGCGGCGCAATGGCGGCTACCACATGGCCCCGCCCAATCAACGGGCGGTCTTTGGCCTTCACTCCTGCGTCCTGCCAAGCACGCTGCGCTCGCAGCCACAATGCCAGCGAAGCAATTTGAGCGGCACGCGGGTCGATGTCCACGCCATAGATGTTGTGTTCGATGATCAGGCGTGGCACATCACTCAGAAATGCTGCCTCGTCCTCATACGTCTGGCTCAGTGGCTTGAGTGCTGCCTGAGGTTGAGTCGATACATCCAGCGAACCGGGCCCGTGCTGCTGCTCCCAAGCCCAGGCCTCGCGATAGATTTCGGCGAACAGGTCGCAGGCATACAGGCCGAAGTGCATGGAGCCGCAGGCCGGGTCCAGCAGTTTCAGGGTGCGCGGGTCGCGCAGCTTTGCAGCGGCCTGGGGTGACTCGTCGGGCTTGACGAGCAAGTACTGGCAGCGCTCCCGCAGGCCGGTTGCGCCGCCGGTGGCATTGAACCAAAGGCGCCCCAGGGTGTTGTCCACCAGGAACTCGACCACGTAGCGCGGCGTAAAGAACTGGTTGCGTACCGCCAGCTCGCGACTGTTGCGCGGCACCTGCGACGCATCGCGCATCGCCTTGCGCTCTTCTTTGGAGTTGAAGTACTGGTAGATCCAACCGATGGTTTCGTCCTCGCTCCATAGCGGGGCGATGTCGGCATCGTTGATCTGGTTCAGCACTTGCAGCAGTGCGGCCTCGCGCGGGAACAGGCGGCCCTGCGGTGAATAGCGGTCGAACAACCCCGGCAAGTCCTGGCTCAGCTCATCGAACACACTGAAAAGATAGGTGCGGTAGGCATCGCCGGTTTCGCCGAGGCCGGTGCCGGCCAGCCTGGCGTAGAGCTGAAAGCCCTTGGCCTGGAAGCCGTTCCCGACGGATTCCACCAGCAGACCACGCGCCTCCGCCATGCGCAGCGCCGCCAGGCGGTTGAGCACGGTAAAGGACTGCTCGCGGACGATGCGGTCTAGCCCCTGCTTGGCATCCATGTCGCCACTGGCGGTGTAGTGCGCCAGGGTATCGCGCAGGATGCGGGCGGATTCGCGCTGGGCGTCATTGATGTGGCGCAGGCTGGCCAGCTCGGCCACGCTGCCTGCGTTCGGGTCCATGCCGTAGTCGTTCTGGAGTTGGCGGGTGAACTCCTCTTCCAGCACGCGACGGGCGTCGTTGACGAAGCGCTGCAGGCGATTTCTTGTTGCTTGATCGAAGGCCATGCTTATTTCTTCTCCGCGCTCGCGAGCCACCACCAAGGGGCAAACTCATTCTTGTCATTGGTGTGCTCGATGACTGATCCACACACCGTGCACTGATAGGTGAACTCCTCCCAGCCGCCAAACATCGAGCCTCGGAACGGCCGCGTATCAACGAGGCGCAACTCTGAATGGGGCGAGTCGTGCCGGCCCTTCTTCAACTGTTCCTGGCAAGCTTGGCAAGGAGTCGGAGCTGTCATTCATCGCCCCCATTTCCTACCGTGAACGTCACTTCGATCTCAGCGTAGAGGCCGAGCTGTGACTTGATCTCGTGGAGCTGCTGAAGCAGCGCGTCGATGTCTGCAGCCGACGTCATCTTCATGGGCACCGCGATCGACTTGGTGAGCTTAGCCGGGCCTTTATCTCCCTTCTTGGCGCGCTCTTCTTCCATACGCTGGCGTAGGCGTTCCTGGCCTTGGCGCTGAATGGAGCGCTTGAGATCTTCGAGAGTGCTGTTGATATCGTAGTCGCGTGCCAGGAGCTTCTTGAGTCCGGCCAGATCCTGGGTCGCGGCCAGGGCGAGTCCGTCCAGCCGGTTCACGGCGTTGCCGCGTTCTTCCTGGGTGAGCTCTTCCCATTCGGGGATGCGCTGCAAGTCCTCTACCCCGTCCTTCAAGCGCAATTTTTGCTGCTCAGACAGGGTGATGACGGCGTCACGCACCCGACCCTTCAGGTGGGTGAGCTGCGAATTGAAGTCGGCAGTGTGTTTGTAGAAGTCCTCTTTGCCGAGGCGCTCGGACAGGGTGCCCAGGTCTTCACTCAGTTCACGGCGTAGTTCGCCAGGCACGCCAGTGTCCGGCAAGGCATCGATGTCACGGCGATGGGCTTGCAGATCCCGAAGAGTGGCATCGAGCCCGTTGTCGAGAACGCGCTTCAATTCCAGCGCCCACTTGAGGTTGTCGTAAATCGCTGAGGTTTCAGCACCCAGGCGCTGGGGGGCGTCGGATGCGTCGGTGAACAGGACGTCGGCAATGTCCTGGTTCAAGGTGCGGATGCGGTCACTGCCCGCCAGCCCGAGACCGCTGAGTTTTTCGGCCAAGGAGCCGTAGTCGTGCTGGAAGCGCGGGAAGTGCTTCGCTGCCGCCTTGCTGATTTCCTGCTCCAGCGGAATGACCATGTCACCTACAAGCTCGGTGAGTCGCTCTGCGGCGCGACCGAGCGTTTCGATCGACGGACGCTCGTCGCGCAGGGCGACACCGATCTGCTTGAAGGAGTTGTTGGTCTTCAGGGCATCGATTGCCTGCTGCCCAGCGGCTGTGACTTCGCGTCCCGAGACCTTGAGCTTGATCTCGCCGGCCATGAGCATGGCGGCGACAATGTAGCGCGTGGTATCCGGCGACCAGCCGAACGGGTCGCTGCTGAAGTCGTCGAGCAGGCGCTTGCCATCGATTGTGCCGCGCTTGTCGATGTAGTCGCGAATGCTGATCATCGCCTTGTGGTCGGTCTTGAAGGAGGCGCGACCAGCCACGGTTTGCACCAGACCGAGCGGGTCCAGCGCACTGCTGATGGCAGCGGGGTTGGCGACTTTCAGGAACTTCTCGGCGGTGTCGGTGCCGGCACGTACTGGGGCTTCGACATAGCGGTCGAAGACTTGGTCGGCCACATCGGAGAGCAGCTTCTTGGCTGCTTCCAGTAGGTCGCCGTCCAGCGCCGATACCGCTGTAGCCTGGCCCCGGAAGACAAACGAGCCTGCCTGCAGGGTCTGCTTGATTTTGCTCTGCAGTTGGGTCGCGAGCTTGGCGGCCCGATCGAGTTGGCCGGTGCAGTAGTCCTTGACCTCTTGGTCGGGCTCGTTGCGGTGCAGTTCGGCAATGCGCTGGCAGCGATAGATTTCGTTTGCCAGGTCGTCGAGTTCGGAATTGGCGCGGGCCAAGAGCCCGATGACATTCCGGCCCGCGCGGCTGCGGGAATCATCCAGCATCCGATTCTTGGCGGTCTCGTAGTCGCTGGCAGACACCAGCTCGACGACGGTCTGAATTGTGCTCTGATCACCGGCCAGGCTGGTGATGGCGCTGCCGGCCTGGACCTTCAGGCCCGTTGCGACGGCCATAGTGCCGTGCAGACTGAAGCGGGGCAGCGGATCGAAGGACTCGCGCAGTGCATCGTTGAAGATGCGCCTCACGTCCACGGTACGCAGTGCGATGGCACCGCGCTCTTGTTCGATGTCTCGCAGCTTCTCGCTGAGGAAGACGAGGTTGCCGTCTTTCTCACCCAACGGCACATGCACGTCGCCCAACATCTCTTCCACGGCCTTGCGCACTGTGTCCAACTGCGAGGAAGCAGTGATAGATGGATGCATCAGGCTGGCGACGTTCCGAACCGACACCGGCAAGTTGCCGAGAATCTGTAACACGGCGACGGACTTGGCGATGTCCTGATGGAGTTGCGAGTCCGGGAAGCGAATCTGGACCTTGCCAACTGCCTGGTGGATGGACGCGAAGGCGCGCCGAATATCCTTCTCAAGCTCGTCGTACAGGGTGACGGTGGTGGCCAGCCAGCCCACAGGCTGATCCGCCATCGCCTTGGAGCCGCCTTCGCCTTTCAGGACGTCCTGGATCACCTTGATCGCAGAGCGCAGGCCGATGCCGCCGGTGGACTTGGCCAGGGCGCCCAGCAGGTGTAGCAGGATGTCGAAGTGAGCCGGCAGGAATGGGTAGAGATTAGTGAAACTCTCTTTGCTGAAGTCGGCGTCGTAATACTTGGCGTCTTGCAGCTTGGTGTTGTGCCGTAGCGCCTGGCCATGGGCCTCGAACAGCTTGCCGAGCTCAGTCTCGCCAGCCGGTGATTTGCCGAGCAAACGGCGGTAGCAGATCTCCTTGATGTCGCTCGATTCGAGGTCAATCTGGATCGGGAAGCGGTCTTTCAGCTTGTAGAGCTTGTCCGAGTTCAGCGCTGCGCGCGGGTCGTCCTCGGTGAGGGTCTGCTGCGCGGTGGAGATGATCCAGGCCTTGCCGTCGCCGAGCCGCTTAAGGTTCTTGGCCAGGCCATCGAGGTTAAGGATCAGGTTGTCGCGTGAGGCCACGTACTGGCCGACTTCGTCGACGATGAAGATGATGTTCTGCTTGCCGCTCTTTTCGCGGACGATGTCGATCATCTCCTGCACGCGCTGGTCTTCGAACTGGAAGAAGCCTTCGGTGCTGGACGAGAAGGACTTGGCCTCCGGGAAGAGCGCCGGGTACATCTCATGGGCGATCTTCGGAATCAAGCCATCGATGGCCAGTGGGTTGTTTTGCACGCGTGCCCAGGTGGCACCCGGCAACGCCTGGGCGATGCGTTCATGCAGTTCGGGCGTGCGGCCGTCCTTCTCGACCATGCGTTCGAAAGCCGCAACTTTGAGGTTGCGCGAGTAGCCTGCCCACTGCAGCACCTTGAAGTAGAGGACGGTGGAGACGTCTTCCATCGTGGCGCCCGCGAGCATTTCACTCGCCAGGTCCAGCATGACCACGGCGGCCGGGAAGCGCTGCGCAACGGTGCTGAGGAGAGCTTTGGTCTGCGGCTTGTGCAGGCGATCCTGCAGGTACTTGATGAATGGCGTGCCGTCGATGGTGCACTGGTCGTCAAAGGCCAGGCCGAGGTACTTTGTGAAAGAGCTTTTGCCGGAACCATAGAAGCCGGACACCCAGACACCGACCTCGTTTTGCCCCCCCGACTCCATTGCCAGTTGCATGCGATCGAGAAGCTTGCGGAACTGCTCCTCAATGCTCTCGGTGACCACGTACTCGGAGATCTCAGCCTTGAGGCGGCCTTCTTGCGAGGCGCCATAGGTGATGACCTTCTCAATGGTCCGATAGATGTCCTTGCTTGGGTCGAATAGTGATCGGATGGTCATAGGTGTGTCCCAGGGTTCTTTTGTCTGTTCAGCCGCCGACGTGGACGGAGCGGTAGTTGCCGTCTTCCGGGTAGAACCCGAGAAACTTCAGGCGCGTCTTGCCGGTTCGCACGCCGGGGTACAGAAAAATCGTCGGCACGTGAAATTTGCCTTGGAGCTGGCTTTCGATGGCGCCAATGCGCAGAAACGGGTGCAATGCCTCAAGGTCGGTGACCAAGAGCAGCGCGTTCTGCTGGCCCTCCAGAGGCTGCAGGGCATCTTCAAGCCGCTTCAGTAGGCCACTATCCGCCGTCAGTATGTCGGCCAAGGCCTTGTTAGTTCGTGGCCAATTCAGTGGAGCAGCCTTGTCCTCCGTCACGCAGAGGGACCACATGAAAGGGTCGTCTTTGAGCAGGGCCCATATCTGTTCGGCGATGGAAAACATGTGTACGTTCCAGCCTTCCTGGTGGAACTTGGCCACCCAGGCGGGCGTTTGCCGCTTCACCTCGAGAATTTGTTCTGGCGGGAAGACGAGGTAGTAGATCGGCTCGAAGCTCGCATGACCGAGCTCACGCCCGTGGCGGATGCGCTCGCGCAACTCGTCGAAATCAGCTTTGAGTGAGGACATCGCAGAGCGCCTCCATGTCTTGTTGTTTCCAGCTGATGCGGATCACGTCGCCTGCTGCTTGGACGATGAGCAAACCTTTCAGCGAAAGCCGCTTGATCTCTTCCAGCACGTCTTCGCGCGCCAGGCCAAACAGCTGCCAGTCTTCGTGGGTCAGTAGAGTGTTGTCACCGACGCCGGAAAAATGCAGTTCGTAGGCCAAGTAAGCGGCCACGGATGGCGAAACACGGAACGGCAGGATGCGACGGCTCGAACGCGAACCGCGCTCAAGCATTCCGTAGTCGGCGCAGCATCCGGTCAGATAGGCGGAGACACGGCGCACAGTGGGTTCGGACCAGCGCTTGATGGTCTTGCCGTCATCGATGCCGCGCTCGACAAAGGTCCGCGCGTCGTCATTGGTGAGCTGGGTATATCCACCGGCGTACCGAGCCCAGTAAACGTGGCGCACGAAGTCGCCGAGGATCGGGTTGGCTCTGCTCGTGAATACGAGCATGAGCTGCGTGAGGTCGGCCGTGGAAATTGTTGCGGAGAGTCGCTTGAGGTGTGCGGCTGGCGCGCCGCCTGACATTAGGTAACGAGGAGCGAAGCACTCAACAACGATGTTACGGAGACGGCGTGCCGTGACGGTGGGGAATCGACCCGACTCCAGCGCGACCTGATGCAACTGGTTCGCCGACATGCCGGGCGACCACAGGTCGAGCAGCGTCTTGGTCTCGTTGACGAGTCCAAGTCCTGCTTGTAGCTGAGTCGTGTAGGGCGTGTTGTCGGCCACGATCACCCCACCAGATACGGATAAGTTTTGGCGCTCTGCGTGAACGCCGATAGATAGGCCGCAGCGATAGCCTTCAGTGTGTCGGTGGAATCGAGATCCTTGATACCACCGACCGCCGTCGGACCCACGCTGGACGCGCCGCCTGTGGCGGCCAATCGCTTCAACGCATCAAGCGCAGCCTCTTTGCTTTGTGGCGCCTGGCTGGCGAGTTCTTCTCCCACGCTGCTTTGCACTGTCGCGTGGAGGTCTTGCTCGACCTCCTCGGGCAACCGAAACAGGTGATAGCTACCCACGCTCAAATGCTCGTCGTGCAATCGTCTGGCTGCTTCCAGCACACCGTGGTACTGAGCAAGGCGAGACGTTTTCGAGAAGACTGGCTCCAGGAAGAGCTTGCTCGATGACTCATAGAACGCCGTGGGCCACCAAGCGCACTGAGCACGCTCGCCAAGGAAGCCGACGAGCATCCTCATCTGCAGCAATGTCGGTAGGTAGGATTCTTTCATCTCAATTCTCGTCATTCGTTTGTTCTACCGACGCGACCGGCACCGGCAGTGGTAGCCATTGTTCAGTCATATTCCGCTCCTGCCCGGGCCGCATCCAAGGGCGCATATCCTGGTGCCAGCACGGCGTTTTTTACGCCGTACAACGCCAAGTGGTCCTTGAGCCAAAGCCTGTGCTCAGGTCCGCGAAGACCGTGATCTGCGGAGCAGTCGACGCTCCACTTCCGCAAGATGTAGCCGGCAGTCGCTGCACGGAGCTTCATCTTCACCATGCCGCCAGTCATGCCGTAATCCATCTCCGCGATCTCGGGACGCGGTTGATCGGGGTGCGGCACCAGTTCCAGTTCCACGATCCGGGTCCACTGGATGTCCTGGTCACTTTTTTCGTGTGGCAGAACGTCGCGGTCTTTCAGCATCGCCGTGCGCTGCATGCGCGTGATGACAAAGTCCCTGAAATCCTTGCTGCGTCGATCGAAGGCGCGGACATGCCAGCGCAGGCCGTTGTCAATTAACGCAAACGGGACGATCTCGCGCTCAGTCTCGCCACTCGACAAGGAGTGGTAGGTGACCTTCAGCGGGCGCTCCTGGTGGATCGCCCGCGTGACGCATGCGAGTGTGTCGAGCCCTGGTTTTGTGAGCCGGGAGGGGATCTCACAGGTAATCCAGGACTTGAGGGCGGAAGGCTCCCCATCACCGAAGCCCTGTGACAGCCACGCCAAGACCCGCTCTGCCGGGAAGTCGAAGACGGGCGTAAAGGCGTCCGCGTATCCGTACACCTTGTTCTTGGTGTCGTAGTCCAGGTTGCCTGGGGCGAGATCCTTGTAGATCCCGATGTCCCGGGTCGCTGCTGCTGCCTGGATGCCAAAACGCGACACCAGGTCTTGACGACGGATCTCTCCGATAAAGCGCAGGCGCAACTCGATAAACGCAAGTCGGTCACGCTGGGGCTGGGTCAGGTCTGCAAGCTGTTCGTTGGACATCCTGGCTGCCGTTTCGGGTTAATGATCGCTAGTTAGTGCTCTTGCAGGTAGTATATGCTTTGCACGATCGTAAGTCGATCAATTTCCGGTGCGCATCAGTCCATCGCATTTTGTTACTGACAGGAGACTGAGATGAGTGGAAATCGATGGGACCAGCCCGGCGTGCATTACGAAGGGTGGCACTGCATGGACGTCGTCGATCTGCGGGCCGACGGCGGGCCGGCACTTGATGAGTCCGGAGAAATGAGAAATGGCTAAACCTGTCGTAATCGGCTCACGGAGCTTCCGGACCCAGAGCAGCGCCCTTGGCCACTTCAAAGCAGTGCTGCACCGGCATCAGGATGGCCAGCGCGTCAGCGACCCCGCTGACCACATAGATTTGGTGGCGCTCATCGAGCGTTTTGACCCGGTGCTCGAGGCTGTCGGGGAACCCACAAAAGGTGCCGGCCAGATTGCTCACTTTGAGCGACGCCTGAATACCGGGACCGGCTGGAGCACGTCGGGGTTCTGGAGTGTTCGGCAAGACGGCACTGAAACCGACTTCTCGTACATCGATGCGGTCAAGGGTAAGCTGAAGGGGCGCTCCCAAGACTTCTACAACGCATGCCGGCAGGCGGTCGCACTCGACCTCATCCTGGCCAAGAAGCAGTCCTTTGCCGAGTACGGCGACGATCAGAGCCGGGTTGAGTGCGAGTTGACCGGAAAGATGGTCACCATCGACGACGCACACCTTGACCACGCATGGCCGTACTTCTCGCACATGGTGAGCGGATTCCGGGCTGCCAGGGGCTGGTCGAGGGACATCCCGGATGGCATCGTTTCCGCTCCGGCTGACGGCCAGACCACGGCAACATTCCTGGACAGCGCTGTGACTGAGGCATTCCGGGCGTTTCACCATGACCAAGCGATACTTCGGATTCTCTGCCGGGAAGCAAACCTGCAGACCGCAAGTTCAGCTCGTCGACCGAAGATTGCACGGCCGGTCCGGTTGGCGTGACCCGCTCCGGTCGCCTACGATCGAGCCAGCGTAGACTTCTGGCGGACGCGGGTTCAATTCCTCAAATGGGAATCGAACTGGTGGCTGGTTGCCGGCACATCGCTGATGCCAACCGCAGGAGGGAACTGGTAGGATTGCCAGCAACAAGGGCTGGATTCCGCACCTTTCCGCAGGAGTTCAAGGCGGCTGTAAGGCGTTGAGTTACTGAGGTTTGGCGCAGGGTTCCACCCCACCACCAATACGATAAAATAGCCACCCTTCTCGGTGGCTATTTTATTGGGTTTTCACCAGAATCACATCGCACAATCAAAACGTTACCAAATTAAAAAGCATTTGCCATACGTATAAACGTTACGACTCAGTGAGCAACTAAAAATGCAAAGCAAGTCCGATACTGAACAGACTGTCAAAATTCTTGAATGCCACTGAGTCGGGGCTGGACTGTGTTGTGGTGAACACATATTCGCCGTATCGCGTCATGTCGTATTCCATTTTCAGATACAGATTGCGGAAGGCTGGCACTTCGGCGCCAATGCCGATGCGGCTGCCGGTCAGGACATCGTCACGGTCTACCCATGTCGCGCCGTTGCCACCCTTATCATACAGCGTGTTAAACCGGCTGCGCACGGGCCCGCCGCGGACATACAGCAAGGAACCGTTATCCAGCACATAACCCACGCGGAGAGCGGCGCCATAACTTTCTTTGAGCTGTACACCAAACGTACGTCCGCCACTTCCACTGGTGGTGCGGTCATCCAGCCAGCCCGAATTGGAGGATTCAGCCTCGAGATCAACACCGAAATACATCCGGGACCAGGTCAGGCCATATCCGGTAAAGAATCCCCAGTTGCCAGCTGGATTACCGAAATCACCAGTGAAATAACAGTTGTTGCAACCGGACCCGCCTCCATCGTTCTGCACGGCATCCAGCCGGCTGGTCAGCGTATCGACTCCAGCCTGCGCGCCAACATAGAATCCATCCAGACGATCCGCCTTGACGCGCTCGGCTGGCTTGCTTTGCGCGCCATCACCACCAAGTCGCCAGCCCAGCCCGAGTTCGAAAGCACTGTCGGCATTGTTGTACTGATCGGTGGTGGTAGCCGCCGTATCGGTCTGATACGTAGAGGCGTAACTGCCATAATGGGTATAGGCATAAGCCATGCGAACAAACAGCCGCTGGCCAGCAGGAATATCCATACCGACGCCATAGCGGACGCCGTTCGTACCCTGATCAAACAACGCCGGACCAGTTGCCGCATACTGGTTTTCCGTCTCGTAGGTATTAAAATGGCTGCGCACCCAGCCAAGACTGCCATACAGCAACCCCCCATCCAGCGCGTAACCCAGCCGGAGGCCGGCCATATAATCCTGCTGCTGATCCAGCGACATGGTGCGCGCATCGGATTTGTTTTTCTGGTGATACCACGATGAACTGGCCGAGCCGCCTTCCAGTTCCACGCCGGCATACCAGCGCTTCCACATCCAGCCATATCCGACGAAGGCCGCCGCACCCAGCCCACCATCCTTGGCCATATCCATTTCATCGGTTCCGCTGCCGCCAGGCCGAAGACTATAGATTTCTGACGACAGTGTCGTCGAAGCCAGTAATCCTCCCAGATACAGGCCGGAATAAGCCGGCAGGCTGCCAGCCGGGATTTTCAATCCGGCCAGATCGGTTGTTGCCAGTTCCACCGATGAGGAAACATTATTGTATGCCTGAGAGCGGGATACCCGCCCTGGCGTCAGCCCAATGCTGACAAATACCTGGTTGCGTGAAAAATCGAAATTGTCCTGCACGCCGTTGACCACCACGGTTGCTGCATTAGACTGACGCAAGATCATGCGGTAATCACCGGCCACATATACTTCACGCGTGACGTAGTATCGCGCCCCAAAACCGGCATCCAGATAATTGTCCTGCCGGTCGATGCCCTGAAACTGGCTTTGCGCCACGGCCAGCCGGCCATTCACTTCGAGATTGCGCGTTACATCCTGGTCGACTCTGGCTCCGACCAGGGTATCCAGGTACCCGGACGATCCGGGCAGCGTCGTTTCTTCCAGCGTCCGATCGACAAATCCGGTGATCCAGGCTGTCGGCGAAATGGCGAATTTGGCATCCGCACCAAAATACGGCTTGCTGAGGGTGGAATAAGCCGCGTTCTGGTAATTCTGCTGCATGTGGCCAAAATACGCTTCAGCTGTGTTATTGCCGCCCAGATCAAGCCCAAGGCCAGCAGCAACGTGATAACCGTTCGAATCCCGCCCCACACCGCTCATGTCGTAATGCCGCGTATCGCTGGCCAGCTGGGCAAACGGCTGGTAACGCGCCCCGGGCAACCAGGTCACACGCCCTCCCACCGATGTCATGCTCACATTGCGGTCGCTATTGTCGATCATCCCCCCACCGGGGGCCGCCACATTGTCATACTGCAGATGTTCGATGTTGGCACCGATCCGAACCATGGCATTGTCAAACCGGTGGAATGCACCGACATTGGCCTTGGTATCCCAGAAAATCGTCGGCGTCAGACCGGTTCGTGCCGGATCAATGTTATAGCGGTCTTCATGATTGCGACTGATCCCGCCGCCAGCATAGACATTGCTGTTTTTGGAAATATCGTAACGCCCCTGACCTTCAAACCACTGATCTGACACATCTTCGTTACTGAAGGAGTGGTACCGCTCGATATCGGCACCAGTCCAGAAATTCAGGCTGTGACGCGCCCAGTCCGAACGCACAGCCATGGTTGGAGACAGCACTGTCACCCAGTCACGGGTCTCGCCCGTCCGTGCAGAATAGATGTTGCTGTCATACACCTGCGACAATGACAAGGCAGGATAGATCAGAAATGATCCTGCACGCAGTCCACCAGGTTGCGGGGGCGATGTCGACAGGGCAGCCGATTGCATCACGTCAGCAGGCGACAACGGCGCCACCGGCAAGGAAGGATTGCCTTGTTGCCGTAACATCTCACCTGTCATGGTGGGTTGGTTTGCATTGACACCCGGTGTGAATGTGGGTGGATCAGCCCAGCTGGATTCGAAACCCCAGATCATCAATCCGATGGCCAGTACCAGTTTTTTACGACTGAAAAGGGCGGGAGCAGCAACTGATGTCTGTCGATTGATATTCATGACAAAATCCTGACAAATATTTCAAATATTGGCTCTAAACTGACCAAAAGCTTAATCCAATTGTCATTCTTTGGCAATAAATTCAGCAAAAAGCAACAAATTTGAAATTCTTGATCACGGATTCATTACCAGAAAACCTTGGCAACAAGAAAATCCATCGCTTAAACAGGCCGTTGAAAAACGTCATGAGCGTAGGCAAAACAAGGCGAAAAAGGGTGAAAAACCGCAGTTTACAAGGAGTAAATGAGGATTTTGAACCATTTTTCAACGCGGTATTGTCAAGCGCAATCGTTTTTCAACAGCCTGTTAAAGTCTGGGCCATCAAGATGTACTGACCAGCCATTACTGATGGCGACATGGCTGGTATGATTGACAAGTGATTGGCACGACACGAGATCCGTGCAAAACATCTGCCTTGCATGGTGTGATACTGCTGGTGGAGGCTGAATTCAGCTCTGCCCTGTCCGGTTTCCTTTGCATATCCTCAAAAACCAACAGGATTTCAATGCTCCAGTTTCTGGTCCGAAGCCACTTCTCCGGCACGTTTCAGGGCAAATTCAGTCAAAACGGGACCGATGGTTTCAAGAATCGCGACGGAACCCAAAACAATAGCCGACAGCTGTCTGGCAAAGTCGGGATACAGATGGGCTGTTTCTTCCGTCAGGCCAATGGCAAGTCCGGCCATGGGGACGAGAGTCAGGCCAAGCAGCGTGGACTGTTCGACCGATAACAACGAATATCGGGTCAGCAATAGCAGCCCTGCCGTTTTGCCCACAAACCGCACCCCGACGAATGCAACCGCTGCCCAGCCAACCATCGCCAGTTGTTTCAGGTGCAGATTTGCACCGGCGATCACAAAAAGCAGCACGAAGAATATTTCACCACCATGGCCAAATTCGATTTCCATCAGTTCCTGACGGGTATCAAAATTGCGCGCCATGATGCCAAGCGCAAGCAACGTAAGCAAATTGGAGCAGTTGAACAGTTCGGACAAGCCGATTGCGGAAATAATCAGTCCGACCAGCAAGGCAAATTGAAGGTTTTCATTTTTGCCCAGAAGCCGTGCAATCCGGATACAGGCATGCGCCAGCAGCCAGGCCAGAATCAGCGAGGTGAGCGCCTGGTAAACCGGTTGCAGAAGAATGGTTGTCCAGTCTGCCTGCTGCTTGTAATGCAGAAATGGCAGCAGCATCGTAAACGTGAAAAAGGACAGTACATTATTGATGGCGACATGGTTTAACGCACGTCGGGTCACCGGTCCACTGGCTTTGAATTCGCGCACCACCAGCAGAACCACCGCTGGTGACGATGAAATGCCGATGGCGGCCGCCAGGGCTGCGTGCAGTTTGCCGATCTGAAACAATACCAACGTGAAAAAAATCAGCAAAAAGGACAATCCTGCTTCGGCAATGCAGGAAAAAATCAGCACCCTGTCGCCGCGCAATGCCCTGAAGTCAAGCTGCATGCCCAACTGGAACAGGATGAGGCCCAGCGCGATGTCGGTAAACAGTTTTGCATCGGCAAGCATGGGTGCATCAAGCACGCCCAGCATGCTGGGGCCCAGAAGGAGTCCGATGGCAACAAAGCCGGTAATCCTTGGCAGGAAGCCGGTGCGTTTGGCAAACTCGCCACCGACAATGCCAACGAGAAGAATGGCGCCGAAAAGCAGGAAGCTGTTGCCAGTCATCGGCCATTGGGGCAGAAAACTCAGATGCAAACGCGTCATCTCCTGAACGGGGAGCGTCCCATTCTACGCGGAACCCGAAGCGGAGTGCAACGTCATATTTCCAGCAGCGGAGTTGCGGAAGTCAAAAAAACGCCTGTTTCAGAACAAATACAGCGGACGCGAACCATGACAGGTGGTTTTGTCGGCAGGGACAACATGAAAAACCTGCAGGAGCACGACTTCAGGCCTGACAAGACATCAGGCTATCTTCTTGAATTGGCAACAGATTAAGATTGCATTAAACGCTGTTGCCAGTATAATGAGTGGTGCCCAGAAGAGGACTCGAACCTCCACACCTTGCGGCACATGGACCTGAACCATGCGCGTCTACCAATTCCGCCATCTGGGCTCCGATGAAGACCGGAATTATATAGCAAACAGGACAGTTGTCAATGGTTTCTCCCGAGAAAAAAAAATCAAAACGCAAACAAGAAAGCTTGCGTTCGCAAGACCCCTTCCTTGACCGGGAACGGGAACGTTATGAAAACCCGCTGCCCAGCCGCGAGTTCGTCATGGAACTGCTGCGCGAAGCGGGCACCCCCCTGTCGGCCAGCACCCTGGCCGACATGCTCGACATCACTGAAACAGAAACCGAGCTGTTCAGCCGCCGTCTGCGCGCCATGGAGCGCGACGGCGAACTGATCCAGAACCGTCGCGGCGATCTGTGCGTGGTTGAAAAGCTCGATCTGATCAAAGGTCGCATCGAAGGCCATCCGGACGGATTCGGTTTTCTGGTGCCGGATGACGGCAGCGATTCCATCTTCCTGTCGCCGCGCGAAATGCAAAAAGCCATGCACGGCGATCGTGTCATGGGTCGGGAAACCGGCGTTGACCGACGCGGCCGGCGCGAAGGCAAGATCGTCGAAATTCTGGAACGCACCACGACCCATGTGGTGGGTCGTCTGCTGGTTGAACACGGCATTCTGATGGTGGCGCCGGAAAACCGGCGCATCAACCAGGATATCCTCATTCCGCCGGGCAATGAAGGCGGCGCCAGCGCTGGCGAAGTGGTCAATGTGGAACTGATCGGCCAGTTTGCCCGTTACAGCAAACCGGTTGGCCGGGTGGTCGAAATCCTGGGCAACTACACTGATCCAGGCATGGAGATCGAAATCGCCCTGCGCAAACACGCCCTGCCCTGGCAATTTCCGGCCGAAGTGGTTACTGAAGCAGGTGCGTTGCCAACCCGGGTGCGCAAATCCGATCACGATGGCCGGGAGGACATCCGCCACCTGCCTCTGGTGACGATCGATGGCGAAACCGCGCGCGATTTCGATGACGCCGTCTGGTGCGAACCGAATGCCAATGGTTACCGGCTGATCGTTGCCATTGCCGACGTTTCTCATTATGTGACGCCTGGCTCACCACTGGACAAAGAAGCCTTCAACCGCGGCAACTCGGTGTATTTCCCGCGTCGCGTCATTCCGATGCTGCCCGAAGAACTGTCCAATGGTCTGTGCTCGCTCAATCCGCGTGTGGAGCGCCTGTGCATGGTGTGCGACATGCAGATCGGCAAGCTGGGTGCCATCAACAGCTACCGTTTTTATCCGGCAGTGATGTTCTCGCATGCCAGACTGACGTACACCCAGGTCTGGGACTGGCTGCAACATCCGGAGCAGGCAGAAGAACACGCCAGCCTGCTGCCCCAGCTCAATCATCTGCATGAACTGTTCCAGGTGTTGCTCAAGGCGCGCGAGCGTCGCGGTGCCATTGATTTTGAATCAACGGAAACCCAGATGGTGTTCAACGATGAACGCAAGATCGAACGCATTGTCCCGGTGACCCGCAACGACGCCCACCGGCTGATTGAAGAATGCATGCTGGCAGCCAATGTTTGCGCATCGGCATTCCTGAAAAAACATCGCCATCCCACGCTGTACCGGGTGCATGAAGGACCGACGCCAGAAAAACTGGCCGCCCTGCGCGAATTCCTGTCCGAATTCGGCTTTGGCCTGGCTGGTGGCGAAACACCACAGGCCAAGGATTACGCCCGGCTTCTGCAGCAGATTCGCAACCGTCCGGACGCTCACCTGTTGCAGACCGTCATGCTGCGCTCACTGCAACAGGCAGTCTACAGCCCGGACAATGCCGGCCACTTTGGTCTGGCATACGACCACTACACCCATTTCACATCGCCCATCCGCCGCTATCCGGACTTGCTGGTGCATCGGGCCATCCGGGCTGCGCTGTCCGGCACCAGATACACACCTGGCAACTGGACGGCCATTGGTCAGCACTGTTCAATGACCGAGCGACGCGCCGATGAAGCAACCCGTGATGTCGAATCCTGGCTGAAATGTTTTTACATGCAAGACAAGGTGGGCGAAACCTTCAGCGGAACCATTGCTTCGGTCACCGGATTCGGGCTGTTTGTCCAACTGGATGATCTGCACATTGAGGGATTGGTACACATCTCCGAACTGGGCAGCGACTATTTCCATTTCGACAAAGCGCGCCACCAGATTCTTGGCGAACGGACTGGCGTACGTTACCGCCTGGGCGACCGGACACGGGTCATGGTGGCGCGTGTCAGCCTGGATACGACCCAGATCGACTTCAGACTTGCGCCAAGCGAGCCTCCGGCACGCAAATCTTCCGGCAAACAGGCAGCTGCTTCTGCAACAACCAGTGCAAAATCCGCCACCCCCCGGCCGCATGAAGGGCAGGCGCCGTCTCATGGCAAAAAATCGCGCCGCCGCAGCAGCAAGCACAGTCACGATGAAGCCAGACCGGCAGCCAGCAAACCAGCCGCGAGCAAAAAGACCACCTCAACCGGCAGCAAGCCCGGCACCACCAGGCGCCGCACAACCGGCAAACACTCCGCCCGCAAGGGCCGACGTTCGCCTGCAGCGGAGTAAGCCATGGCTGGTCATCTGATCTACGGCTTTCATGCCGTCATTGCCCGTTTGCGCAGCCATCCGGCAAGTGTTGAAGAAATCTATGTCGATCCGCAGCGCCAGGATGCCCGCATGCGCGATCTTCTGGAACAGGCCGGCAAGCTCGCAATCCGCACCATCCAGCTCGACAGCAAACGGCTGGATGGCATGGCCAACGGCCCGCGTCACCAGGGCGTGGCCGCGCGAGTCCGCACGCTGGTCGAGCCCCGGCACATCGATGAAGTGCTTGAATCCACCAGCGGGCCACTGCTGTTGCTGGTGCTGGACGGCATTCAGGACCCGCACAATCTCGGCGCCTGCCTGCGTATTGCCGATGCCATGGGCGTCAATGCGGTTATCGCACCCAGAGACCGCGCCGTCGGCATGACACCAACCGTTGCAAAGGTTGCCAGTGGCGCCGCCGAAACCGTGCCCTTCCTGAGCGTTGTCAATCTGGCGCGCACATTGCGCGACCTGAAAGATTACGATGTCACCCTGATCGGCACCGATGGCGAAGCGGATACCACCATCTCAGGCATCGATGCCAGCGGATCGGTGGCCTGGGTCATGGGCGCGGAAGGCAGCGGCATGCGTCGCCTGACACGCGAACACTGTGACATAATGGCGAAGATACCCATGTATGGCACGGTAGCCAGCATGAACGTCGCAGTCAGCGCCGGCATCTGCCTGTATGAAACCCGCCGACAACGGAGTGTTCATGAAAACACACATTGAAACCGCATGGCGCATCATGGACAGCGCCGATCTCATCTGCTCGGAAGAAACGGTTCAGCACGCCATCAGCGACATGGCCAACCACATCACGGCCGACCTGCGTCAGCGCTTCCCGCTGGTCATCACGGTGATGAACGGCGGCATGATGTTTGCCGGCCATCTGCTGCCCAAACTGAATTTTCCATTGTCGTGCGATTACATCCACGCCACCCGCTACAACAATTCAACCCACGGCAGCGACATCATCAACTGGATCGCCATGCCAGCCGAACCAGTCAAAGACAGGTTTGTCCTCCTGCTGGACGACATTCTCGATGAAGGTTATACCCTGGCTGCGATCCGTGAAAAACTGCTTGCCATGGGAGCCAGCCATGTCGCCTGCGCGGTGCTGACCAACAAGGATACCGGCCATGAAAAGCCGGTTACGGCGGATTATGTCGGACTGCAAATCCCCAACCGCTACGTGTTTGGCTGCGGCATGGATGTTCACGGCGCCTGGCGCAACCTGCCGGCCATCTATGCCATGCGGGAAACAGCAGCGCCAGCCACCCAACCTGAATCCTGAATGCACAACACCAAGGACGTATCATGCTAGCCATTATCGGCGGAACCGGTCTGACCCAACTCGCCAATCTTGACATCACTCACCGCCAGGTTGCGCGTACGCCATATGGCGAACCCTCGGGCGCATTAACCTTCGGCAACATCAACAACCAGCAGGTCATTTTTCTGGCACGTCACGGCTATGGCCACACCATCCCGCCCCACAAGGTCAATTACCGCGCCAACATCTGGGCCCTGAAACAGCATGGCGCCACTCGCGTTGTTTCTGTGGCCAGCGTGGGCGGGATTCATCCGGAACTGGTGCCGGGCAGCCTTGCCATTCCCGGCCAGATCATCGATTACACCCATGGTCGCAAAGCCACCTATTACGATGGCGACGACCAGAATGTGATGCACATCGATTTCACCGAACCCTATTCGGCAATCCTGCGGCGCAACATCATGAACGCCGCCGATGAGGCCGGTCTCACCTACATCGACCATGGCACCTATGCCTGCGTACAAGGCCCGCGCCTGGAAACAATCGCGGAAATCGATCGGCTGGAACGCGACGGCGCCACCATGGTCGGCATGACCGGCATGCCGGAGGCCTGCCTGGCCAGGGAACTGGAACTGGATTACGCAGCAATCGGCGTGGTATCCAACTACGCCGCCGGCCGCGGATCAAGCAAAACCGCCATTGATCCGGCGGAAATCCAGACCACCCTCGCCACCGCCATGGGCCACGTACGCCAGCTGCTGGAACACCTGGTTTCCCCTACCAGCGGCAACTAACCCGAAACGCGCGCAATACAACAGTTCTGCCGGTTTTTCCACACGGATCCGGCAGAACCACTCCTTGACGCCAGTGCAGAATCATGGTGTAATTCTGCCCTTCCTCGTGGGCGGTTAGCTCAGCGGTAGAGCACTGCCTTCACACGGCAGGGGCCACTGGTTCGATCCCAGTACCGCCCACCATGAAAATCAATCAGTCGTTTCGCGACTTAACAGCCCCAATCTTCAATCTGGTTTTTGACTCGAATTCTGGACTTTGACGCCAGAGACCATTCGCCCTTGAACAAGCCGATTACAGTTGTTCGGGCCAGCGGCTCACCTAACGCCCTACACGGCCGGCATCCCTGGCATTCACCCGGCGTGCAGAAGGACGTGGAATATCAGAACATGACTTACCAGCAGCCCAGGCCCCACCAACGTGGGGATGTAAAACGCTGCGCCGAGTGTACCTGGCCCCAACCGGTCCAATTTCCGCGGCCCCTGGTACATCGCATTCAAGAGATCAACCGTTCCCCAAATATTAAATACCCATACGGCTGCCAACGCCCATGGCGCGCTGGCAGCGCAACTTAGTGTCGCGGCAGCCGCAAAAAAGGCGACGATCAGATCACCCCACGCCGCAGGTCCGGCGAAGCCTACCGGCAGTTTTTCTGACACAACTCCCGGGACGAGAAAACCCAGCCCTATGTAGCGGAACATATGGGGGACCATCAGCGCCATCAATGCTGCTTTCAGCGGCACAGCACCAAACCCGTGCCATACGTAAAGATACGCAACGATACTCCAGACAAAGAAACCTGACAAAACGCTCAAACCAAACAATATACGCATTTTCATAATCATTTCCTTTTTTTGTTCGGGATTCAAGGGGCGTGGACAGGCACTAGAAAAGCGCAAAATCCTTCTGTTTCCTCACGGGCCTGAATTCCGGTACCATTAAGTACCACGCACAATGAATATGCGGTACTTTCAGGTACCATGTCAATCTGAGGTATTAAAATGGAATCCAGATCGTCGACCGACGCCAGACCGGATGATGAACCAGAAGCACGCCTACGCATTCTGGACGCGGCCTCCACCCTTTTCACAAGCCGCGGATACAGCCGTACCAACACCCTCGAAATTGCCAGACTTGCCAAAGTGTCGAAGCGCGATCTCTACGCGCTGATCGGAAAAAAAGAGGACATGCTCAAGGCATGCATCGTCGAACGTGCCAAACGACTAAAAGGCCCTGAAGACATCCCCCCTCCGCGGGACCGTGATGCTTTGGCAACAAGACTGGAACGTTTCGGCTGCCAATTGCTGCGGGAAATCACTGATCCCGTCGTCGTTTCGGTCTTTCGCCTGGCGATCGCCGAAGCCGAGTGTGCGCCGGAAGTCGCGCGCACACTGAATGACATCGGTAGAGCGGCAAGTCGGGCCACATTGAACTCCCTGTTCACGCACGCCAAAGCTGCGGGACTCATCCATGGCGACACAACAGTCATGGTCCAGCAGTTTTTGGCCCTGCTCTGGGAAAATTTACTGATGGATCTGCTGTTGTGCATCGCCGAACGTCCCGATGAACAGACAATGGAACAGCGAGCCTCCCTAGCTGCGACAGCCTTCATGCAGATCTATCACGCAGGAAACAATCAGACAGAAGAAACTTTGCTGATTCGGGACAGTCCGGCAGCAGATTGCAAGACTATCGGGGAAATCCCCAAGGCGGCGCTCTGACATGGCACGTTGACAATCCCAATGCAGTCCCTGGCTGCAAGGTCACTTATTTTAATGCATAAAATCATATTCAATGATACTCTTTCCGCATCACGGTCAGCGCCCATGCCCTGTCCGGCTTACCGCGTTAAACCCGTAGGTGTCGCGGATCATACCTTTTGCCGGCGGCCGGCCAGGCAGCCTGCACCAGAGGTGCATCAATGACAGCCGTTCGCCTGCGCACCAAGCGCATCTATGCATTGCCTGAGGCCGAGGACGGCCTGCGCGTCCTCGTCGACAGGTTGTGGCCGCGGGGTCTCTCCCGATTGTCGGCACACATCGATCTCTGGCTCAGGATCGCGGCGCCGAGTCCGTCGCTGCGCCAGTGGTTCGGCCATGATCCCGCACGCTGGGAAGAATTCCGTCGCCGCTATGCCGATGAACTCGACCAACGGCCGGAAGTGCTCCAGTCGCTGCGGGAACTGCTGTCCACGCATCCAGTCGTGACGCTGCTTTATGCCGCCAGGGATGAACAGTTTAATCATGCCAACGCACTGAACCTCTACGTGCAGACGCATGGATCATACCCGCACTGACCACATCCGCACGTTCCGTTACGCAATGCAGATATAGGCCACTCCCGTTTCCAGATGGGGATTCCGAGCCATTGACGGCAATATAAAGACATTAAGCTCTGCAAAACCAGTATTGCATTCGATGCATTTTTGCGTTACCGTTTAAAACATGCATAAATTATGCATGTTTTAAACGGTCATTGAAAATCGCAGTGAGACAGCCCCAACCAACTCAGCGCTCTGTAACAGAAACCGCACACCGGTTCCAACAGACCAAGCCGAGCGGACCTGACAACCTGGGATTGACGCACAGTTTTTTTTCGATGGCCAGTCCAATTCCCAACCCGACCAAGGAGACTGGCTATGCAACAGACATTCACCAAAGCCATGGCTCGCAACATCTTTCTCGGAGGCGCCGCATTCTTCCTGATCATCTATCTGGTCCTGACCGTCGATTCCTGGCGGCAAATCCCGATACGTGACCACGCCTCGCAGATGTCGCCCGCCGCAGAACGTGGCAAATACTTGATGGACAGCAACAATTGTATTGGTTGCCATACCATCAACGGAGAAGGCGCCTATTACGCCCCGGAACTAGGCAATGTGTATACGCGCCGCGGCCCGGATTTCATCAAGGCGTGGATCAAGGCCCAGCCAATCGGCGGGTACCGTCAGATGCCGCACTTCAATTTCAGCGACAAGGATCTCGACGACATCACGGCCTATCTGCAATGGGTCTCCCGGATCAACACCAACCATTGGCCGCCCAACATCCAGGGTTGATCCCTTGCTGACTCCCTCAATCCAGGCACACAAGGAGCAATCATGAACTTCGCATCCCAAAGGGTGGCCAAACCCTATTTCATTGGCGCCCTGGCCCTGTTCGCAGGCCAAATCATATTCGGTCTGATCGCAGGCATGCAATATCTGGACGGCAGCTTCCTGTTTCCCGCGTTTCCGTTCAGCGTCATCCGTACCGTTCACACTAACCTGCTGATCGTCTGGTTGCTGATGGCGTTCATGGGTGCCGCGTATTACATCGTTCCGGAAGAAGCGCAGACCGAACTGCACAGCCCACGGCTCGCCCTGCTAACCTTCTGGGTCTTCCTCATCGCCGGTGTGCTTACCATCCTCGGCTATCTGTTTGTGCCCTACTCGCAGTTGGCCGCCATGACCGGCAACGCGATCCTGCCGACCATGGGACGCGGCTATCTGGAACAGCCGTTGCCAACCAAGATCGGTATCGTTCTCGTGGCGCTGTCCTTGCTGTTCAATGTCACGATGACGTTGGCCAAAGGACGCAAGACTTCACTCAACATCGTGCTGGTGGCAGGATTGTGGGGCTTGGCTCTGCTGTTTCTGCCGGCATTCTACTTTCCGGTCGATACGGTCAAGGCCAGCTACAGCTGGTGGTGGGTGGTGCATGGCTGGGTGGAAGGCGACTGGGAACTGATCCTGAGCGCACTACTGGGTTTCATTCTAGTCAGGATGACTGGCGTTGACCGGGAAATCATCGAAAAGTGGATGTATATCATCATCGCCATGACGCTGATCTCGGGCATTATCGGCATCGGACACCACTATTACTATACCGGCGCACCAGAATACTGGATCTGGTTAGGTTCTATTTTCAGCGCCATGGAACCGGTGCCCTTCCTGATGCTGGTGGTCTTTGCCGTGCGCATGCTGATCAGTCGCCGGCATGAATACCCGAACCATGCCGCCTTGCTGTGGGCCATTGGTACACCGGTGATGGCTTTCCTGGGAGCCGGCTTCTGGGGCTTCATGATCACCCTGGCCCCGGTCCAGTATTACACCCACGGCACCAATTTCACGGCCGCACATGGTCACCTGGCCTTCTTTGGCGCCTACGCCATGGTTTCGCTGTCTATCATCTCTTACGCCATGCCGCACCTGCGTGGCCGGATGGCCAACAGCCTACGCGCCCAGCGCTGGGAAATGACCGGATTCTGGATCATGGTCATCAGCATGTTCGTGATTGCCCTGGCCTTGACCGGCGCCGGTATTGTCACGGTATTCCTGCAACGCATGGGTGAACATCCGATCAGCTTCATGGGCGTCCAGTACCAGGAGCGTGTGTTCTTCTGGATACGGGAAGTAGCCGGTTTTACCTTCTTCAGCGGCCTGGTGGCCTATCTCACCAGCTTCTTTGTCGGCGGCGATCCAGTTGCCGCACATGGAGCCACCGTACCGCGCGGACGCTGATGCCGGGCGCGGACACGCACAGCACCGGTGTGCGTCCGTCAGGGCCGGCCAGCCAGCCGCGCCCTGATTAGCCCAGCCGCTGCAACCACACTGTTTCAATGAAAGATCGCTCATGGATACGGAAACCTTAACCAGGGCCGACACGACAGCAACTCAACCGCTGCCGGGTGATTTCGCCATCTGGGTGTTCATTTTTGCCGAATTGACCGTATTCGGCATTCTGTTCACGGCCTATGCCTTCGCTCGCGAAAGCCATCTGGCCCTGTTCAATATGGAGCAACGCCTGCTTGACCGCCAGACAGCCCTGGCCAATACCCTGCTGCTGATCACCAGCAGCTATGCCATGGTCCGATCCGTGCTGGCGATCCGAGCCGACCAGATCGCTCGCTGTATCCGCTGGCTGCTGCTGGCGATGGGGCTGGGCTGCGGTTTTGTGGTTCTTAAAATACGTGAATTCGCCCATGACGCCACGCTGGGCATCACGCTGTCACACAACCTGTTCGACATGTTCTACCTCAGCCTGACCTTTTTTCATTTCATGCACGTCATTCTAGGGCTGACCATTCTGGCCAGTGTAACCTTACGGGCACTAGGTGGCCATTACAACGCCAGCTCGCATACCGGTGTCGAATCCGCCGGCGCCTACTGGCATATGGTCGACCTGCTGTGGGTCATCCTATTTGCCCTTGTCTATGTCATCCACTAGGAGTCTGTCCATGCACCATCCGTCCCCTGTCACCCACGACATTCAGCATGCCACTATGGTCTGGGGTCTGCTGGTCGGTATGACCTTGTGCAGTTTCTATCTGAGTACTCAGCTAGCCGGCTTGCGGCTGATGTCAGCCATCCTCACCCTGGCCATCCTCAAGGCGGCCTGGATCGCATTCGACTACATGGGATTGCGCCGCACGCAGCTGGGCTGGCGCCTGGCCATGGGACTGTGGCTGGCCATGGTCGCCTCAGCCATCGCGCTGTCCTGTTTCTTGCCCGGCTGAACGGAGATTTTCCATGCCAACATCCAACGGAAATACCACCCACCTGCCGAACTATTTGCAAAACGGTCAGGAAATGGAACTGTTCAACATGGCCTGGCACAGCCAGCTGCCAGTGCTGATCAAGGGGCCAACCGGCTGCGGCAAGACACGTTTCGTCGAACACATGGCTGCCCGCCTGAACCGACCGCTGTTTACAGTTTCCTGCCATGACGATCTGACCGCTGCTGACCTGGTCGGCCGACATTTGATCGACGCCAATGGCACCTACTGGGTCGATGGGCCGCTGACCCGTGCCGTCCGGCAAGGCGGCATCTGCTATCTGGACGAAATCGTGGAAGCACGCAAGGATACCACGGTCATCCTGCACGCCCTGTCGGATGACCGACGTCTACTGACCATCGAACGCACCGGCGAACAGCTACAAGCGCCCGCCGGATTCATGCTGGTCATTTCGTATAACCCGGGATACCAGCACTTGCTAAAGGGGCTCAAGCCCAGTACGCGCCAACGTTTCATCTCACTGAGCTTCAACTTTCCGGAACCGGCGCGCGAAGAGCAGATCGTCGTCAGCGAATCCGCGCTGAATGCCGACCGCGCGCGCGACCTGGTCCGTCTGGCCCAGGCTCTGCGCCAGACGGCCGCGCACGATCTGGAAGAAGCACCGGGCACCCGCTTGCTTGTCAACGCCGCTCGCCTGATGCAACAAGGCTGCCCGACCCGCCATGCCTGCCGAGTTGCCATCGTGGAATGTCTGACCGACGACACGGAAACAGTGCAGGCCCTGATGCAGCTCGTCCGTGCCATTATGGGAGAATGACCGGTGGAAGAACAGGTTGGCATCTGGTGGCACCGGTTGGTCACCCGGCTGGCAGAAGAAGGTCCCAGCCCGACGCGGGTCGCCCTGTCCGAGATGCAGCGGGAAGCGGGCCTCTTGTTCCGCGCTTTCGGCGGGCCTCACGGCCTGAAGATCAGTCCTGTTTCGCTCGCACGCACCAGACCATCCCGCTTCATCGGCAAACTGGCCGGTCTCGGCGAACGTATCCCGCTAGCCACCCTGAACGAACGGGCGCTCTGCCTGCCGGAGTATGTCGACGTCTATGCCAGCAAGGCCCTGCACCGGGACCTCTATCGCTGGTGGGCCATGCTGGCCAGCCAGCTGAACAACTTGCCGGCCGATGGACTGCTCGTCTGCCAGCATGGCACACGTACACTGCTTGATCGTTATCCGGCCATCGGCACGATCTATCAACACCTGGTCGAGGCAGAGTTCGAACGTCGCGGCCCACTGGAACGTCTTCCGCGCGGCAGTCAGCTCATCGAACGCGCGTTGCGGCAGGCTTTATTACACCCAGGCAGCATCCGCTGCCTGCCGCCCGGCCGTCTGCCGCCACCGATACTACTTTGGCCACGGCAGGTCGACCTACCCGCCAACACTAGTTCTCAACGCAGCGATGAAACCCAGGACGAGTCCAGCCAACCGGCCGAACAACAGGACGACAAGCGTCGCCGGGCCCGTCGCTCGGAGCAGACCACGCGTAGCGGCGGCCTGTTTCTGCCCCGGCCAGAGTCGATTTTCAGCTGGACTGAATATGTCAATGTCGAACATCCAGTGCAGGAAAACCAAGATGAGGACCTGAGTCGCGCAGCCGACGATCTGGAGATGTTGCATCTCAACCGCACGTCCCTGCGCATCAGCCGCAAACTGCGCATGGATCTGGAAACCGATCCGTCTGAAGAGACCGCCGGACTACCCGCTGGTGCGCTGCGTCTGCCAGAATGGGATTTCCGCAACCACATTCTGCTGCCAGACCACTGTGCCGTGCAACAGCTACCACACCCTCCGGCAACCCAGGGCTGCGAGCTGCCAGAGCGACTGCGCGCCGGACACCGGGCACTGCGGTCACGCCTCGCCGCTTTGCTGCCGGAACACCAGACCCAGCGCGGACAGGCCGATGGTAACTGCATCGATCTGGATGCCTGCATCCGTGCCCGATCCGGCGACCAGCGCCAAAATGAAAATCTGTATCAGAACCTGCGTCGCAAGGAACGCGACCTGTCGTGCCTGTTGCTAGCAGACTTCTCCCTTTCGACAGAAGCCTCGCTCGACTTGCACACTCGCATCGTGGACGTGTTGCGCGACAGTCTGCTGCTGTTTGCCGAATCACTGGCGACAACGCGCGACCGACTGGCCATCATTGGCTTCAATTCGCGCGGGCGACAAAGCGTGCGCATCAGCGAAATCAAGCGTTTCGACGAAAGCTACGGCAGCGCAACCCGCCAGCGGATCCTCGGCATGCAGCCCGCCTATTACACACGCATGGGGGCTGCCGTTCGCTACGCCAGCCAGCTTCTGGCCCATGAACGTGCTCGTAAGCGACTGCTGATTCTGTTGACCGACGGCAAACCGAACGACAATGACCGTTACGAAGGCCGTTATGGCATCGAAGACACGCGCATGGCGCTGACCGAGTGCCGGCGCCAGGGATTATTGCCTTTCTGCGTCACTATCGACCAGGAAGGCGCATCCTGGCTACCTCACATCTTTGGACAGCATGGTTTTGTCATCGTGAAACACCCGCACGAGCTACCGCAAAGACTGACCCGCCTGTATGGGCAGCTGACCCGCTCACAGTACTGATCGCGTGCCGTCCACGTCGCGGCACTCGGCGGCACGCCAGCCTTTCAGCCGCTTCCACAGACTGGTGCGCGACATGCCCAGTCTGCGCGCCGCTTCGGCCTTGTTGCCAGCCGTCTCAGCCAGCACCTGTTCAATTCGCGCCATTTCGTGCTGCGCCGGGCCGGCCGGCCGGTAATACGACCGCATCGGCGAAGACAAGACGCCTGCACCAGCTCCGATTGACTGGGCAGCCTGTTGGATGTCCGGCGGCAGGTGCCCGAGCAGAATTTCCCGACCATCCGAATTCACCAGAGCATATTCCAGTGCATTGAACAGTTGCCTGACATTACCTGGCCAGTTGTGCCGCTCAAGTATCGCCAGCGTTTCACGTGCGATCTCCATCTGGCTGCGACCGTACTTGTCGGCTAGATTGTTCAGTAAACGGGTGGCGATCAACGAAATGTCCTCTTTCCGTTCGCGCAGAGCCGGAACCTGCATCGGCAACACGCACAACCGGTAATACAGGTCTTCGCGGAATTCGCCACGCCGCACCATTTCGACCAGATTGCGGTGCGTGGCGGCGATCACCCGCACATCGACTGGGCGAGGATGGTTTTCACCCAACCGGACAATTTCCCTTTCCTGCAGTACACGTAGGAGCTTGACCTGAGTGGCCAGTGGAATCTCGCCGATTTCGTCGAGCAGCATGGTGCCGCCGTCAGCGGCTTCAAACCGGCCGATGCGCGCGGACAGGGCGCCGGAAAAGGCACCCTTAGCATAACCGAACAACTCAGATTCGAGCAAATGTTCCGGCAGAGCGGCGCAATGCACCGGAACATAGGGCCCCTTGCTACGGTTCGAGTGCTCGTGCAACGCTCTGGCCACCATTTCCTTGCCTGTTCCGCTTTCACCGGTGATTAGAACACTTGCATCGCTTTTGGCCGCCCGTACGATCTGGTTATACAGTTTCTGCATGACCGGACTGTGACCGACGATTCCACCAAACTGCAGACGCTCGGCGGCATATTCTTCCAGTTCGACTTCATGCGATCGATCACGCAGAATGATAGCGCTGTGGAAATGATTCCCTCCAGCGGAAGGTAGCAGCATGGCCCACATGCGCAGATTGACCGAACTGCCGTCCGGACGCACCAGCAACAGGTCCCTCACGTGGCTATCGTCACCGGGAAACGGCGCCAGAACGCAGTGACCGCGGCGTTCGCAAGCCCGTCCGCAGGCCGTTTCGCGAAACAGATGCTGACAAAGCTGGCCGATCATGGCCGCCCTGTCCCAGCCGACCATCTGCGCTGCCGCCTGGTTTGCCATCACTACGAATCGTTTACGGTCCAGAAAAAGAACGCCTTCTTCGAGACTATCGACAAACCGGTCCAGCATCACATCGCTGATCATCATGCAGCGCCTCCGTTCATTGCACATCGTCAACAAACGTTCATTGTGAACACATTGAACGCCAGCCGAACGCCATTTAGAAAAAATTCTCTTTTTTTTTCATTGTATTACTGTCTGGCACGATCCTGGCTAAAGAAGAAGCAGGTTGCCATCGATCAGTGATAGCAACGTTCAGCCCTCCCGGAAAGGAAAAAAAATGAAACCTCATCTCGCAAAAATCATGGCACTCATCGGCTTTGGCCTGCTTGCCTCCCAAACCAGCTTTGGCAAAGACTTGTCCTGTTCGGACTGGAGTTTCAACAGTCCGCACTGCCCTGCCTATATCGCTCCACACCAGGCCGCATCCGGCGCTGCGCCCGGCGCTCCGCAAGCGGCTCAGTGCTCCGACTGGAGCTTCAATGATCCGCACTGTGCGGCTTACATTTCTCCGTCCAGCCGGTTGGCCTCTGCCAACCGGATTACTCGCACCAGCCAGTCCGGCCCCGCCTGTGCCGACTGGAGTTTTGACGATCCAACCTGCCCTGCCTACATCAAGCGCTAACACCACCCACCTGATTGCGTGATTCGCGCCCGAAGGTCCAACCAGTTATCCACTTCCCTTGCCAAGGCCAAAACATGCATAAATTATGCATGTTTTGGCCTTGGCAATCAACCTTACCGGCTAATTCCCCGCAAGAGATCGCATATTTGCGCTGCGCGGCTCCATACAATCCCCACTGTCAACATTGACAGTGTGACGTGGTGGCCGATGCCGTGTCTGCTAGAATGGGTATGACCCAACACAAATATCTCGCCAGAACCCATGAAAGCGAGCACCCCATCACCGCTACGTATCATTCTGGCCCTGCTGTTGCCATGGATCATCTTTGCTGTTCAATGGACCTTCTGGTCCAGCATCGAGCCCTATGCATGGTTGCTGTTTCTGCCAACGGTTTTTTTAAGCGCCTGGCTTGGTGGACTGGTTGCCGGGCTGATTGCCACACTGGTTTCAGCAGGACTGGTGGCCTGGTTCTTTATCCCGCCAGAAATGACGTTAACCGGCAAATCGCCATTTTCGGTGGTATCCATCCTGATATTCTGTTGCATGGGTGGCCTGTTCAGCCTGGTCAACTGGCGTTTGCAGCGAGCATCGCGTATGGCTGCCGAAACCAGCGAACATTGGCGTGACAGCGAAGAAAACCTGGCCATCACGCTGGACTCGATTGCCGATGGCGTCATGGCAACCGATGCCGAAGGGCGCATCACCAGACTGAACAGGGTTGCCGAAAAACTGACCGGATGGCAGAACGCCGATGCGATTGGCCAACCGATCAGTCAGGTGTTCCGCATTGTTAGCCAGCAGACTGGCGAACCGCGCGCTTTGCCGATATCCTCGGTGATGTCGGACAACATTGCCGACGGCCTGGCCAATGACAGCCTGCTGGTAGCCCGTGACGGTACCAGAACACCCGTTGCCGACAACTACGCCCCCATTCGCGATCGCAATGGCAATATCACGGGTACCGTGCTGATTTTCAGGGATATCAGCCAGGAACAGGCCGCACGGCAGGCATTACAGGACAGTGCAACACGTCTGCGCACGGTTCTGGATGCCGTCATGGACGGCATCGTTACCATCAATGACCATGGCGCCATCGAAATGGTCAATCCCGCCGCAGAACGGATTTTTGGTCATGCTGCCAGCGTCATGACCGGACAAAACGTCAGCATGCTGATGCCAGAGCCGCATCGCAGTCACCATGATGAGTATCTCGCCCACTACACCAGCACACTGGAACCACACCTGATTGGACAGACAATCGAACTCGAGGGCCTGCGCAAGGATCAGTCCCGCTTTCCCATTGAATTGTCCATTACCGAGATGTCGCTGGGCGATTCGCTGCATTTTGTCGGACTGATCCGCGACATCACGGCCCGCAAGGAGGCAGACAATCTGTTCAACCGGTTTTTTTCACTGCCGTTGGACATGCTGTGCATTACCGACAGTAATGGCTGCTTCAAACGGGTCAACCCTGCATTTACGAGTTCCCTGGGCTGGACTCCGGAAGAACTGACAGGTCGCCGGTTTATCGATTTCATACATCCAGACGATCAGGAGCACACACGCTTGGGTATCGAAAAAATGCTGGCCGGCAACCAGTATTTTTCAGAATTTGAAAACCGGTTCAGGCACAAAAATGGTCGCTGGCGTATTCTGTCCTGGAAATCCATCCCGGACGAAAAGGGGTTCATGTATGCCACCGCGCGCGACATGACTGAATATCGCGAACTGACACGCAAGCTGATGACTGCCAAAGAGCAGGCCGATCTTGCCAATCGCGCCAAAAGCTCGTTCCTGGCCACCATGAGCCATGAAATCCGCACGCCTCTGACTGGCATGCTGGGCATGCTGGAACTGCTATCCCTGACAGTCCTGGATCGGGATCAGCACGAAACGCTGGATACCGCCTGGGAGTCCGGCCGCCGCCTGCTGCGAATCGTCAGTGACATTCTGGACTGGTCAAAAATCGAGGAAGGCAAACTAAAGCTCGATCCGCGGCCAACCACGATCGAATCGCTGCTAAAAGAAGTAGTCAACACCTACTCGCGTCTGGCCAGCACCCGATCGCTGATGCTCTGGCAACACACCGACCCGCGACTGCATTCTGCCTATCTGGTGGATTCACTGCGCTTGTCACAGATTCTGAACAATTTTGTCAGCAATGCCATCAAATTCACGTCGGCCGGCGAAATCGAAGTGCGCGCAGAACTGCTCGACGAACTCGACAGTGGCGACCGCATCCGGTTTTCGGTCAGGGACACCGGGATGGGCATTCCGGCGGAAGTGCAGGATCAACTGTTCCAGCGCTATCGGCAGGAAAGTCTGGATACAGAACGGATGTATGGTGGCACGGGACTTGGACTTGCCATCTGCAAGCGGCTTTCCGAAATGATGGATGGCCAGATTGAACTGCACAGCGACCCAGGCCATGGCTCGACATTCAGCGTCGTCCTGACATTGCCGATTTCCGGTCTGCCCGGCGAAGAGCCCATGGTCATGCAGACTGATTCGCGGCAACGGCAGGTGGAACCTCTGTTTCAGGATCCATCCCGGGCGCCGATGGTTCTGGCTGTCGATGACCATCCGATCAACCGCGAACTGCTCGCCCGCCAGCTCAAACTGCTCGGACTGCAGGCAGAGACTGCCGATAATGGACTCACGGCCCTGAACAAATGGCAAACCGGACACTACGACCTGGTCATCACGGATTGCCACATGCCTGAAATGGATGGTTACGAACTGGCGCGCAAAATACGTGAATCCGAAACAGGCCATGCCACGCCGATCCCCATTATTGCCTGGACGGCCAATGCGCTGGCCGAAGAGGCCAATCGTTGCCACAATGCTGGCATGAATGATCTCCTGGTCAAACCCTGTGACATGACACAACTGAAAAAAGCAGTGTCCAGATGGCTGAATGTGCCGTCCGGAAAGGATGTCCCGGTCGACATGCAGGTATTGTCCAGCATCATTGAAGACCAGGCAGGCCAGACCAGACTGTTGCGCGAGTTCATGCAGCACATCCGTGCCGACCTGATCGAACTGGATCAGTCACTCGAAACCGGCAACCTGGCCAGCATCGCCAGCACAGCGCACCGCATGAAGGGTTCGGCCCGCATGGTAGGTGCCGGAAGACTGGCCGAGACATGTGAACAGATTGAAAAAGCCGGCCGGGCAAACCAGCCTGACGGCGCCCGCGCAGCCAGAATCGAACTTGACACCGCCTTGGCATCACTTGACACCTTTATTGAGAGGAATATCGAATGAATATCGCTGATCTCCACGTTCTCGTGATTGAGGACGATGACTTCCAGCGAAAAATCATGGTCCGGATGCTGGCATCTCTTGGCGTGGCCAGTATTGTCGAGGCAAGCAATGGCAAGCAGGCCCTCGATGAAATACACAGAGCCACCCCAAGACCGAATATCGCCCTGTGCGATCTCGACATGCCGGAAATGGATGGCATGGAATTTTTGCGTCATCTTGGCGAAGAAAAACTAACCATTCCGGTGATTCTGACCAGTGCCCTGGACAGCAAACTGCTCTCCTCCATCAGCAGGATGACCCGTCTGTATGGCATCCATCTGCTCGGCACCATTGAAAAGCCGGTCAATCCGGTCAATCTGAAATCCTTGCTGTCGAAACATGGTCCTGCGCCCGTCCGGCAACAGTCTGCGGCTGACTCGACCTTCAGCCTGGAAGACATCCTTGCGGCTGTCGATGCCGATCAGTTCGAGCCCTATTTTCAGCCTAAAGTTGATCTGCGCACCGGCAGTCTGGTTGGTGCCGAGGCCCTGGCCCGGTGGAAACATCCGCATCATGGAGTGACCGGACCAGCAGCTTTCATCCCTCTGCTAGAAAGCAGCGGCAACATCGACAAACTCACGTTCCAGATTCTGGACAAGGCGGCAATGGCCTGCCGGCGATGTCATGACCATGGACATGTCATGCCGGTATCAGTCAACCTGTCACTGGTGTCTCTTGATGACACATCGCTGGCCGATCATGTGATGCAAATCGTGCGTCGGTCAGGACTGGATCCTCGCTATCTCATTCTGGAGATCACCGAATCGGCGGCCATGACAGACGTTGCCCCTGCTCTGGAAAATCTGGCGCGGCTTTGCATGCATGGTTTTCCGCTGTCCATCGACGATTACGGTACTGGTTCTTCCAACCTTCAGCAACTCGCCCGCATTGCATTCAGCGAACTGAAAATCGACCAGTCGTTTGTGCAGGATTTTTCTGAAAACAGTTCGTTGCGGGTGATTGTTGAATCCAGCATCGACATGGCGCGCAAACTCAATGTCAAAAGCGTTGGCGAGGGTGTTGAAACCCGGCAGGACTGGGACATGCTGCGCAGGCTTGGCTGCGATATTGCCCAGGGTTATTTCATTGCCAGACCGATGGACCTGGACACATTCACCGCCTTCGTGAAAGGCTACCAGCCGGGCCTGATGGTGGCCAAAAGCTGACCAGCGCAAAATGGAGCCGGGGCCGCTTCCGGTTACTGATTCAGGCGCGTGTACAGGCTATCCAGCTTTTCTTCGTCGGTTGTGCGCAGAATCTTTTGCACCAGCAAACCAATCTTTTCCAGATCGGATTTGAGGATTTGCTGCTTCACGCTCAGCAGGCTGGCCGACTGCATGGAAAACCGTCGCAACCCAAGACCAAGCAACAGACGGGTCAACCTCGGGTCACCAGCCATTTCGCCGCACACGGATACTGGCTTGCCCAGTTTGTCACCCGCACGAATCACCTGCGCAATCAGCTGGACCACCGCCGGATGCGAAGGATTGTAAAGATAAGCCACGCCATCATCGGCACGATCGATCGCTAACGTGTACTGAATCAGGTCATTGGTACCGATGGACAGGAAGTCCAGCTGCTCGGCAAAGGCGTGCGCCATCAGGGCGGCGGCCGGAACCTCGATCATGCCGCCCAGCTTGACGGCCGGATCGAACGAAATGCCATCGGCTTGCAGGCTGGCTCGGGCACGTTCCACCGCCAGCCGGGTCAGGCGCAATTCCTGCAGGTTGCTCAGCATCGGAATCATGATGCGCACATTGCCATAATGCGAGGCGCGCAAAATGGCACGCAGCTGGGTATGAAACATGGCAGGCTCACTCAGGCAGAGCCGGATGGCGCGTCGACCCAGGGCCGGATTCAGGGTCAGCTCGGTTAACCCACCCAGCGGTTTGTCGGCACCAACGTCGAGCGTCCGGATCACAACGGGCTGGCCAACCATCGAAATCGCCACATCCCGATAGGCCTCGAACTGCTCATCTTCGCCCGGCAGGTCCGCACGGTTCATGAACAGGAACTCGCTACGGAACAGTCCGATACCTGTCGCGCCGGCCTCCCGGGCGGCATCCACATCGCCCGGCAGCTCAATATTGGCATGCAGCTCGATGTCCAGCCCGTCCAGGGTCGCTGAACGGCTGGAGGTCAGCCGGCGCAATTTCTGGTGTTCGAGCTGCCACTGTTCCTGGCGTAACTGGTATTCTTCCAGCTCGTTGTCGTCGGGGTCGACGATGACCACACCTTGTTCGCCGTCAACAATGATGATCTCGTTGTCGCGGATCAGTTCATGCGCGTGGTGCAGTGCCATCACCGATGGAATGTTCAGGCTGCGCGCCAGAATGGCCGTGTGTGACGTTGCACCGCCAACATCGGTAATGAAGGCCGAATACCGCTGGTGCTTGAAGCCGATCATGTCCGCCGGAGAGAGATCGTGCGCAACCAGAATGCAGTCTGCCAGATTGCTCTCGGTAGACGGCAGGTTGTCCGGATGTCCCAGCAACACCTTGAGCACCCGCTCGACCACCTGAACCACATCTGCCTTGCGTTCGCGGATATAGGCGTCATCGATGGCATCAAACTGTTCCAGCAAGTGTTCCATCTGCTGGGCCAGTGCCCATTCGGCATTGCATTGCTGGCTGCGAATCAGCTGGCGCGGCGCTTCCGACAGCATGGAATCGTTCAGGATCATCTGGTGCATGTCGAGAAATGCCGACAGTTCGGCCGGCGCATTGGCTGGAATCTGTTTGCGCAGGCTTTCCATTTCGTTGCGCACACTGCCGATGGCATCATCGAAGCGCGCAATTTCCTTGTCGACAAACTGGCTGGACAATACGTAGTGAGCCACCTCGATACGCGTATGCGAGGCAACCCGGCAGACGCCAATGGCAATGCCGGGAGAAACACCGATTCCGTGGAGAGTGAAACTCACTCCGATTCTCCGAAGCGTTCGTCTATCAGTCCGACCAGCGCTGCCATGGCGGCTTCTTCATCCGCACCGGAGGTTTCCAGCGTCACCACGCTTCCCTTGGCGGCCGCCAGCATCATCACGCCCATGATGCTCTTGGCATTGACCCGGCGCTGGTTGCGCGTCATCCAGATATCGCTGGCAAACTGGGAGGCCAACTGGGTGAATTTGGCAGAAGCCCGGGCATGCAAACCCAGCTTGTTGATGATTTCAACTTCCCGCTGTTGCATCACAGTACTCCGAGGAGATATAAAGAACACCTTCCACGCCGCCGTTGACTGCCTTGATCACCACGTCGGCCAAAGGCAGGTGACGATAACTCACGGCACGGATCAGCATTGGCAGATTGACGCCGGCAATCCCTTCCACGCGGCCGGGCTCCAGCAAACGGCACATGTTGTTGCACGGTGTCGCGCCGTACACATCGGACAGCAGCAGGACGCCCTGCCCCTGATCGAGCTGGCGGACCAGTTCGCCGCCATGTTCCTGAATCGTGGATTGTGTGGCTGCCGTTACATCCAGCGCCTGCAACAACGGCGGCACGTCTCCCATAACGTGGGCCACGCACTGGATCAGGCTTTCCCCCAGCGTACCGTGCGCGATTATCAGTATCCCGATCATCAATCAATCCTGGTTATTGAAACGCAAGCGCTTGCGCATCTCTGGCGTCATGTAAACCTTTCCATGGTCGTCAATGAGCATGGCAGTCGTCACACCCATTTTGCGGACCGCCTCCTGCCAGCCTTGCACGCCGGCGATAAAGGGAGGTTTGCTGGCCACATCGGACAACACTCCGGCATGGGGTCCTGGCGGAATCAGTACAGTCACGGCTTCAACGCCTTGCGCCGGCCAGCCGGTCGCAGGATTGATGATATGACAGTAACGGCGCCCGGCCAGATCAAAATAACGCTGATAATCCCCGGATGTTCCGATCGCTTCGCCATCATGCAATTCCAGCGTGGCCAGCGCCTTTGGCCGGCGCGGATCCTGGATGCCCACCCGCCATGGCCGGTTGTCGTGCTGACCAAACGCCATGATGTTACCACCGATATTCACCAGCGCATCATGAATTCCTGCACCACGCAGAATTTTCGCAGCCTCGTCGAGTGCATAGCCCTTGCCATAACCACCAAGATCCACCTTGACCATCCGGTTGCGGCTTTCGGCCATGCCGTTGCGGATGACAATATCCTGCATGACCGGATGCGCAGCCACCAGTTGATCGATGCTGGCCTGGGCTGGCAAACGTGCAACAAATTCATCGGCCTCAAATCCCCACAACTGGATCAACCGGCCGATGGCTGGATTGAAACTGCCACCGGATTGCGCCGAATATTGCGTGGCATCCTGCAGGATGCCGGCCAGCCAGGGCGATACCGGCACCCGCTGGCCGGCAGCAAAAGCGCTGTTCAACCGATACAGTTCGCCACCTGGCTGCCAGGCATGCAACTGGTGATGCAACTGGTCGAACCGGGCCAGAATGCGCGCCGTGACCGCCTGCGCACGCGCCTGTGAAACGCCGGAAATGGCGATGTCGACCCGGGTGCCAAACACGAAACTCTGCTGGCTCCATACCTGCGGTTGGCTGCAACCGCCCAGCCACAACAGCAGGATCAGCCAGCACCAGACACGCATGTCTGCTCCAGGGCATCCACCAGCATGGCAGCCGGACTGAAACCGGTCTGCCGGCCAATTTCCACCATGCCGGTCGGACTGGTGATGTTGATTTCTGTCAAATAACCACCAATGATATCCAGCCCGGCCAGCAAAATGCCTTTCGACCAAAGCACCGGTGCCAGGTCGCTGGCAATCTGCTGTTCCCGTTCGGTTAACGGCATGGCAACGCCAGTGCCGCCTGCGGCAAGATTGGCACGCGTTTCTCCGGCCGCCGGAATGCGGGCCAAGGCCCAGGGCACAGTCTGGCCCGCAATCAGCAACACCCGCTTGTCGCCTTGCGTGACCGCCGGAATGTATTTCTGCATCATGAGCGTACGCATGCCCTGGGCACCCAGGATTTCCAGAATGCTGTTCAGATTGAGACCGTCTTCACGAACACGGAAGATGCCGGCCCCACCCATGCCATCCAGCGGCTTGACGATGACATCCTGCTGTTCGGCGGCAAATGCACGCAACTGTTCGGGGTCACGGCTGATCAGGGTTGGTACGCACCAGCGGGAAAACCGGGTGATGGCAATTTTTTCATTCCAGTCACGCAGCATCTGTGGCGCATTCCACACCGGGACGCCTGCATCGGCAACCAGATTCAGCAACTGGGTGGCATACAGGTATTCCGCATCGAATGGCGGATCCTTGCGCACGACAATGGCATCAAAACCGGTCAGCTGCACACGCTCTACCGTCAGAATCCCATACCAGACATCATCTGCTTCATGCAGGACCAACTGGTGCGCGACACCTTCAACGCCGGCGGCCTGCCACGACAACCCGTCCGGTTCAATTGCGAACACATCATGCCCGCGCCTGGCAGCTTCACGCATCATCGCCACGCTGCTGTCCTTGTACGGCTTCAGTGAGTCCAGCGGATCCAGCACAAATGCGAATTTCATGCTGCCAGCGCCTCGGCCTGGGTTTCCAGTTCAATCGAAGCCGCCAGCATGGCCAGTCTGGCCACCACACCGTAGGTGTAGAACCGGTTGGGTGTCGAATCCGGGCTGGCCTGGCGGTCTGGCATGCAGCAGGGTGATTCAAATGCCAGCGGAACAAAATGCATGCCAGGTGAATTGAGATTTTCGTCCACACCGCGGCCGGTATGCACACGGTAAAATCCACCGACCACAAAGTGATCCATCATGTACACCACCGGTTCGGCAACCGCATCGTTGATGCTTTCAAACGTGTGCACGCCTTCCTGCAGCAACACCGAATCCACGCTCATGCCTTCCTTGCCAACCGCCATCTTGTTGCGCTGCTTGCGGTTCAGATCGCGCACTTCCGCCGGATCCTTCACCGACATCACTCCCATGCCATATGTGCCAGAATCGGCCTTGACGATGACAAACGGTTCGGCATCAATCTGGTATTCACGGTATTTCACCCGTATCCGTTCCAGCAACTCGGCCACTTGCTGCTCCAGACACGCTTCCCCCTGGCGGGCCTGAAAATCAACCTCGGAGCAGACCGAAAAATAGGGATTGATCAACCAGGGATCAATATCCACCAGGCGGGCAAAATCGGCTGCCACATTGTTGTAGACAGCAAAGTGCTGCGATTTGCGCCGGGTGTGCCAGCCAGCCTGCAAAGGCGGCAGCATGAACTGCTCGATGCCGCGCAGGATGGCCGGAACACCGCCGGACAGATCATTGTTGAGCAGGATGGCACACGGGTCATAATCTGGCAGTCCGAGCCGGTTGCCCTGACGGATGACGGGTTCCAGCCGCAAGGAATCCCCATCGCCCAGGTCGATGTCCATCGGTTCCTGCAAATCCGGCAACAGGCTGCCTATCCTGACATTCAGTCCAGTCAGACGGAGAATTTCCGCAAGACGGGCGACATTTTTCAGATAAAACGTATTGCGGGTATGGTTTTCCGGAATCAGCAACAATTGCTGCGCGTCCGGACAGATTTTTTCGACAGCACTCATCGCGGCCTGAACAGCCAACGGAATGAAATCCGGGTTCAGGTTGTTGAATCCTCCGGGAAACAAGTTCGTATCGACCGGTGCCAGCTTGAATCCGCTGTTGCGCAGATCCACCGAAGTGTAAAACGGTGCCTCATGTTCTTGCCACTGGCCGCGAAACCAGCGCTCGATTGCTGGCGTTGCACCAAGTACGTGTCGTTCGATGTCCAGCAACGGGCCTGTCAGTGCAGTTGTCAAATGCGGTACCATGCGTGTTTTCCAGTTATCGGAACACCCGGCAGAACACTGTCATTGCAGCGCCCCGCCCCAGTTCCTTATTGTGTTGTCACCCGGTCCGAAAACATGTTCCATATCGTTCTCTACCAGCCCGAAATCCCGCCGAACACTGGCAACATCATCCGTTTGTGTGCCAATACCGGCGCCAGCCTGCACCTGGTTGAACCGCTCGGTTTCAACCTGGATGACCGCCAGTTAAGACGTGCCGGGCTAGATTACCACGAATACGCAACGCTCCAAACCCACACCGACTGGCAGGCATGTCTGGCCCACTTTGCCGGCCATCGCCTGTTTGCCCTCAGCAGCAAAGCCAGCGGCCCGTTTGCCGAATGCCATTTCCAGCCTGGCGATGTGTTTGTGTTTGGCCCGGAAACCCGTGGTCTGCCAGCCAGCATTCTGGAATCTTTCCCGCCAGAACGCCGTATACGTCTGCCCATGCAGCCGGGAAACCGCAGTCTCAACCTGTCCAACAGCGTTGCGGTGGTCACCTACGAAGCCTGGCGCCAGAACGGATTTGCGGGCGGCACTTGACACATCCATACCAGTCGGTATGTAATAATAGCATGAATGATACGATCCGAAACACCGACCTGACACGCAGCACATTGTTGCAGGCAGCCTATTGCGAAATTCACCGGCAAGGCTTCCAGGGCGCCAGCATTGCCAGCATCCTGGAATCGACACAACTCACCAAAGGCGCCTTGTACCACCATTTCCCGACCAAGCGACTGCTTGGTCTGGCGGTGATTGACGAAGTGATCGCACCTGCCATCGACCGGCTGATCCTGCAACCGGTGCGCGAGAGCGCCAGTCCGGTGGCGGCCTTGCTGGAAACGTTGCAAAAGCTGCCCGCACGGATCGGCGAGGAAAATTTGTTGCTGGGATGTCCGCTCAACAACCTGATGCAGGAAATGAGTCCGCTCGATGAAGAATTCCGCCATCGTCTCGAACAGATTCTGCAAAACTGGCGTCATGTTCTGCAGCTAGCATTCGAGACGGGCCAGCTACAAGGCGAAATACGCACGGACGTGGACTGCCAGGCAGCAGCCCTGTTCGTACAGTCGGCCTGGGAAGGCTGCATAAGTGTCACTAAAACCATGCAGTCCATGCCGGCATTCGAATCCTGTGTCCGGCAACTGTGTGGTTACATCCGCAGTCTGATGGTTTGCCATGTCTGAATGAATGCCGTTACAGCACCGGCTGTCGTGCTGTGTCACTTTTCATACCGAATGGTCGGTATGATTAGACGAGGAGAATGTCATGCCACTGATTCACGTCACCACCCCCGAAAACGCTCAGGGCCAGGTCAAGGAAGTTTACGACCAAGTCGCTGCTGCGTTTGGCCGTGTTCCCAATGCCATGCAAATTTACAGCGCCAGTCCTGAACTGCTGGCCAGCAGCTGGCAGGGCATCAGCTACTATTCCCAGCATCCGACACTGAATTTTGTTCTGCTTGCCATGATGCGCATGCTGATTTCGGAAGCCGGCAAATGTGATTACTGTGTCGGTTTCAACGAAAGTCTGCTGATCAATGTCGCGGGACTGCCTGCCGAACAGGTGGCTGCCGCTCGCCGGAATCCGGCTGATGCGCCACTGGGTGAGAAGGACAAGGCCATGCTGTTGTTTACCTTGAAAGCCACTCACGATTCCAACGCTGTCAGCAAGACGGACATCGACCATCTGCACGCCATGGGATGGACGGATCGCGACATTCTGGACGGTCTCGGCCACGCCGCCCACATGGTTGCAGCCGATGTGCTGCTGAATGCCCTGAAAGTCGAAAACGATTTCTGACAGACCACTTCCCAACCGTCCATGTGACGGTTGGGGTGCTGTCCGGGCATCCTGTTTTGCGGTATCCTTCCCGGTCAAGTGATAACGTGATAATGGGTACCACATGGGTTTGCTGGATATTCTCGGATTCAACCGCCTGCCCGCCGGCTTGCAGGGCAGCTCGCTGATCATCATGGATGCAGGCCAGCTCTCGCGCGCCCGGCCATTTCTGGATACCTTGCGTCAGCAGATTGGCAATACCGCCCTGCTGCTGATTGGCAGCGAACGCGACATCGACTGCGACATTCCGCATCTGGTGGTCGCCGATGATCTGCAGGTTTTGCGCCAGCGCCTGGAAAAAATTGCTCCCGCCCGTATTGTCATGCTGGGTCTCTCCGCCCGCCATGCCCCGTTGCTGAAAGACCAGAAAGCGCCCTCCGTCTGGATCAATGCCAGGGAATCCGCCATCGCATCCGCTGGTTGCAAACGGATAACCGTCAGCCATGCGGATCCGCAACTGCCAAATGCCGAAGTGACCGGAGATCCACTCAGCGGCCTGGGACAGCTTCCGGCCCATGGCGTCAACACCGATATCTGTCACCGGTTCAAGGAGCAAAGGGAAGGCAGCCGCTGGCTGGCCTATTTTGCCGGCACCGGCGAATCAGAAGAAAACATGGCATATCTGCTGTTCAACCGGGCCATTCGTCACAAAATGGGCCTGATGATCCTGGCGCCGCGCGATCAGGCGCGTTGCGAACCGGTATACCGCGAATCCATCAAGTTCCGACTGCAAACCATACGCCACCGCAGATTATCGACCTCCTTCGTGCCGATCAAAACACGTGTGTACTATGTGGAAGACCCACAACCGCTGGCAGATCTGCATGCCTGCGCCGATTTCGTGATTGCCGGCGGCACTATGCATGCCGATTCGACCGCACAACCAGATCTGGTCACACCCATGCTGCATGGCAAGACCGTCATCGTTGGCCCTGCCCACCGTGACCAGCCGCTGGTTGCCAGTGCTGTCGATGCCGGCGTTGTGCTGGCCGCCGACGATGAAAACCAGCTCTATGACCATATGCGAACCCTGATCGACCAGCCGGAATACGGCCAGAAAATGGCTGAACAGGCACGCAACTGGCTCACCAGCCAGCCAGGCGCCGCACAGCGGGTCATCCAGCTGATCAGCAACATCTGATCATGCACATAGACGGACATGGATTTGCCAGTCCGGCCCGAGTGATCGCTTCACCTCACGTTGACCGGCGTCCATCCGGCGCCGGGGTCCGCCTGGTGGTGATTCACAACATTTCGCTGCCGGCCGGTCATTTCGGCGGTACTGACATCATCCGCCTGTTTCAGGGCCAACTGGATTGCAACGCGCATCCGGATTACGCCGCCCTGTGCGGCCTGCGGGTTTCTGCGCATTTTCTGATCCGGCGCAGCGGAGAACTGATCCAGTTTGCCTCGTGTCATGATCGCGCCTGGCACAGCGGCGTATCCAGCTGGCAAGGCTGGCAGAAATGCAATGATTTTTCCATTGGCATTGAACTGGAAGGCACTGACCAACTGGCTTTTGAAGACGCGCAATACCAGCAGCTCAATGCGCTGCTGGATGCCATTCGCCAGCTTTGGCCGGATGTTGCGCTGGCCGGCCACAGTGATGTGGCGCCCGGCCGCAAGACCGATCCGGGCCCATGCTTCGACTGGACACGCGTTAGTCAGGCCGGAAGCCGATTTCGCCAATCCGTCATGCCAAGTGATTGACCAGGAAGCCACCCCATGAAACTGTGCCGCTACGGGCCCGCAGGTCAGGAAAAACCAGGAATCATCGACACCAGCGGCCAATTGCGCGACATGAGCCAGCTCATTGCTGACTGGACTCCGGACAATCTGTCGCCAGAACGATTGCTAACACTCGCCGGCGTAGACCCGGCCCAGCTGCCATTGGTCACGGGCAGCCCGCGCATGGGGCCGCCGCTGACCAGCGTTGGCAAGTTTATCGGCATCGGTCTCAATTATCGCGACCACGCCGAAGAAGCCGGTCTGGCACTCCCCGAACATCCAGTCATTTTCATGAAGGCCACCAGCTGCATTTCGGGGCCCGATGACCCGGTCCGTCTGCCACCCGACGCCACCCAGACCGACTGGGAACTGGAGCTTGGCGTTGTGATCGGCCGTACCGCGCGTTACATCAACGAACCGGATGCACCGGCCCATATCGCCGGATACTGTATCGTCAACGATGTTTCGGAGCGCAGATACCAGTTCCGCACATCGCAATGGGACCAGGGAAAGGGATGCGACACGTTTGGTCCCATCGGCCCCTGGCTGGTCACGCCGGATGACATCGCCAACCCGCAGTCACTGGACATGTGGCTGGAAGTCAATGGCGTCCGCCGGCAAACCGGCAACACCCGCGCCATGATTTTCAGCATCAACCGGATTGTTGCGGAATGCAGCCGGGTCATGACACTCTGCCCCGGTGACATCATCACTACTGGCACGCCCGCAGGCGTGGGCATGTCACAGCGACCGCGTCCAATCTGGCTGCGGCCCGGCGATCACATGCGCCTCTGGATCGAAGGGCTTGGCGAACAGAATCAGACTGTGATGGCCTGATTTCCTGCCCACCTCAACTTGCGCGAATCTCTGTCCGGTTTTTTCCAATCACTTTGCCGATGTCATGGTCATATGCGTCCAGCCTGATCAGAGATGCCTTAACCAGCTCTGGCCTGACTTGTTCCGGATACCACCATGAAACTGCCCAAAGGCCAGTTGTCAGGCAGGCATTGTTCCACCAACCGGGCCATTCTCGATCCTGACGGCAGCATCACTGCGTAACTGAAACGAAGATCGCTCACCGGCAGATAGGCCATGGCTGCCTGCACTTCCTGACGTGTGTGCCAGTGCGCTCCACGATAAGCACCTCCTCCGCCATGTCTGCCTTTGTGCCAGTACAGCAAGCTATGGCGATGAAGCAAGCCAATGGCAAACCGTTTGCGCGATACGCGAACAATTTCTCGCATGGCACCTGTCCAGTCCGCGACAAAACAAAGGGCCGCGACAGAAACCACATGATCAAAACCAGCATCGGCAAATGGCAGTGCCAGCGCGTCGCCCTGGACATAATCCACGCCTGTGCTCCGCTTGCGGGCGTAGCCCAGCCATTCCGCATTCCGATCCAGGCCAGTAACAAGGCAGCCATCGCCAGCCAACCGTCGCGTGAACCAGCCAGTGCCACAGCCCACATCCAGCAGTCGTTCTCCCGCTTCCGGCAACAGCAACTGCCGCAAAAGGGCATACTCGACTTCACCTGTCCAGCGACCACGCGACGAGTCATACCACGCATCGTAGATGGCAGCTTCCATGCCTTTTCTCCTTCCGGTCATCACCCTTTGCCACCATCATCTCACCACGAGCATGCAGCTGGCAAACGGGGTCTAGCGCATCGGGATTTTTCCGGTTTATAATATGCATGCAAAATGCATCTTTAACCACGGAGTCACATCATGCTCTCTGAAAACCAGCGCCAACTTGTCAAAGCCACTGCTCCCGTCCTGAAAGAACATGGCGTCACACTGACCAGCCATTTCTATGCCCGCATGTTTACGCACAACCCGGAACTGCGCGAATACTTCAACCAGGCTCACCAGCGCAATGGCGGACAACAGCAGGCCCTTGCCATGGCGGTAACCGCCTATGCCGATCATATCGACGACCCATCAGTCCTGATGCCGGTACTGGAACGCATTGCCGCCAAGCACGTCAGTCTGGGCATCCGCAAGGAACACTATGCCATTGTCGGCAAACACTTGCTGGCATCCATCCGCGAAGTTCTGGGCAGCGCCGCCAGCGATGAACTGGTTGACGCGTGGGCAGTCGCCTACGGTGATCTGGCAGCATTGCTGGCAGACATGGAACAAAAAATGTATGACCTGGCCATCGACAGCACAGGCGGATGGACAGGATGGCGCACGTTTCGCGTCGAGCGCAAAATACGCGAAAGCGAAGAAATCACCTCGTTTCAGATGGTTCCCGCCGATGGCGGTCCAGTGCCATTGTACAAACCAGGGCAGTACATTTCGGTACGTGTGATCGTCCCTGAACTGGGTTATCGGCAACCGCGTCAATACAGCCTGTCGGATGCACCCGGCAAAGGTCATTTCCGCATATCGGTCAAACGGGAATCTGCCCGTACCGAACAACCGGCGGGCATGGTATCCAATCATCTGCATGACCGTGTCAACGAAGGCGACCTGCTCGAAATCGCCCCACCTGCGGGTGATTTCTATCTCAACGAAAACAGCCAGGAACCGGTGGTGCTGATCAGCGGTGGCGTCGGCATCACGCCCATGATGTCCATGCTGGAACATCTGGCCAGCACGAATCCCGACCGACCGGTGCGTTTTCTGCACGCCAGCCGCGATGCCGGGGTGCAGGCATTTGGCGACCGGGTGGACCATCTGATGGATCAGATCGCCGATGGACAGGCATGGATTGTTCATGAGGCGGTACATGACCGCATTCCATCACGCCCGCATGCAGTCGGCCGTCTTGAACTGTCAGGCTTGACCGGAAGCCACTTCTTGCCGAAGAATGCTGATTATTACGTTTGTGGCCCGTCAGCATTCATGACGGCACAAATCAACGCCCTGCGCAAACACGGCATTGCAGACAGCCGGATTCACGCAGAGGCATTCGGTTCGGGAGGCGTGACGGCCTGACCGCGCAAGCGCGAGTCGGTTGCCTTGACGCCTGAACCACAACGATTCGTGGGGGAACGATGCAACTGACCCGTTTTACCGATCTCGGCCTGCGTGTGCTGATGTTTCTCAGTGCCACGCAGCCGGACGAAACAAAAACCATCGGCGAAATCACCGCCAAATTTGATGTCGCGCTGAATCACATGACCAAAGTCGTCCAGTTCATGGGTCAGCAGGGCTGGCTGGAAACCATTCGCGGCAAAGGTGGGGGTATCCGGCTTGCCCGCCTTCCCGAAACCTACCGGCTGGGCGATGTCGTGCGCACGCTGGAACGGACGGATAACCTCATTGAATGCGGCGTACCGCCCTGCGTCCTGCAAGGGAGCTGTACGCTCAAAGCCCTGCTGAACAGGGCTTCCAGTACCTTTTATGCCGAACTCAACCGATACACGCTGGCCGATGCCATTGCCGGCAACACCACCCAGGTCATTCTGCAGCTGAAAGCCTGACAAGCGTTCCATCAACCAGAACGCCAGCCATGGAAATGCGGTTCTGCGCGACAAAACCGCCGGTTATCACACTGACACGGTACAATGCCGGTTTTATTCCACTGCGGCCAGACAACCCGTGAGCGAAGCAAAACCGGTTTCCCAGCACACCCCCATGATGCAGCAGTTCCTGCGCATCAAAGCCGAACATGCAGACAAACTGCTGTTTTACCGCATGGGTGATTTTTACGAACTGTTTTTCGACGATGCGGTTCGCGCAGCACAACTGCTTGGCATTACCCTGACCAGCCGGGGTCAGTCCGCCGGCCAGCCCATCCCCATGGCCGGGGTACCACATCATGCCGCAGAAGGATATCTGGCCAGGCTGGTCAAACATGGGCTGTCAGTCGCGATTTGCGAACAGCTCGGCGACCCGGCCACCAGTAAGGGACCGGTGGAACGCGCAGTGACCCGCATCGTCACTCCTGGCACGCTGACCGATGCCGCCTTGCTGGACGAAAAGCGCGACAACCTGCTCATGTGCCTGAATGCCGATCAGCCAGGGCGTACCGGGGCCACCTGGCTCAATCTGGCCAGTGGCGAATTCCAGGTCACCGAAATCGCCAACGAACTGCTGCCCGGCCTGCTGGAACGCCTGTCGCCGGCAGAAATCCTGCTGGCCGAACACCAGGCGCAATTGATCCCGCCGGGTGCATCCAGCGCCATTCATGTTTTACCAACCGGCCACTTTGCACCGGGAAACGGCATTGACCAGTTGCACAGTCAGTGCCAGCAAACCGATCTGTCTGTGCTGCCACCGTCCGCAGTCATGGCAGCCGCAGTTCTGCTGGAGTATGTGCGCGAAACCCAGCAAACCCGTCTGCCGCACATTCATCAGTTGCGCTATGAACAACCGCAGGAATTTATCCTGATGGATCCGGCAACCAGGCGCAATCTCGAAATCAGTCAGACCTTGCAGGGCGAATCCTCGCCTACCCTGCTGTCCTTGCTTGACACGTGTGCCTGCGCCATGGGTTCGCGCAGATTGCGCCACTGGCTGCACCATCCGTTGCGTGACCGTAACCTGTTGCGCCAGCGCCAGGATGCCATCACCGAATTGCGCTCCCGTCAGGACTCATACCATCGTCTGCATGCCCTGTTGCGCGGAATCGTTGATATCCAGCGCATCGCCAGCCGGATTGCGCTGGCCAGCGCACGCCCGCGCGACCTGTCAGGCTTGCGCGACAGCCTGCTTGCCCTGGCGCCATTGCCAGAACATCTGTCCGGATTCAGCAATCCGCTGATTGACCGCCTGGCCAAACAGGCGCGCGCGCCATCTTCCGTCATCGATCTGCTTGAACGCGCGATTCAGCCAGAGCCGGCCAGCGCATTGCGCGATGGCGGCGTGATCGCCAGTGGTTTCGACGCCGAGCTGGATGAACTGCGTGCCATGCAGCACAACAGCGGCGAATTCCTGCTGGCGCTGGAAGCGCGTGAACGGGAGCGAACCGGACTGCCCGGCTTGCGCGTCGAATACAACCGGGTACACGGATACTATATCGAACTGACGCGCGCCCAGGCCGGACAAGCACCGGCTGACTATATCCGGCGTCAAACCCTGAAAAACTGCGAGCGATACATCACGCCAGAACTGAAAGCCTTTGAAGACCGTGCCCTGTCGGCGGCGGAACGCGCTCTGGCACGCGAACGGATACTGTATGAACAACTGCTGGACAACATGCAACCAGACATTCCAGCCCTGCAGGTGCTGGCCGACAGTCTGGCCGAACTGGATGTCCTCGCCTGCCTGGCCGAGCGAGCAGATACCCTGAACTTTTGTCCGGTCAACTATGTAGAGGGCAGTCGCATTGCCATTGAGGCGGGGCGTCATCCGGTGGTCGAAGCACGTGTGCAATCCTTCATACCCAATGACACGGTACTGGACGAGGCAAACAGCATGATGCTGATTACCGGCCCGAACATGGGCGGAAAATCAACCTACATGCGGCAAACTGCACTGATCGTGTTGCTGGCATGCTGCGGCAGCCACGTTCCGGCCAGCCATGCCAGCATTGGCGAAATCGACCAGATTTTCACCCGCATCGGCAGTTCGGACGATCTGGCCGGCGGCCGTTCCACGTTCATGGTGGAAATGAGCGAAACCGCCTGGATCCTGAACAATGCCACTGCCAGCAGCCTGGTACTGCTCGATGAAATCGGACGTGGCACATCCACATTCGACGGATTGTCGCTGGCCCATGCCGTGGCGGCAGAACTGGCCTGCAACATCCGGGCGCTGACCCTGTTCGCCACCCATTATATCGAACTGACGCAACTGCCCGAACAGGTTCCGTCGATCCGCAACGTCCACGTGGAAGCGGTGGAATACCGCGACCATATCGTGTTTCTGCACCGTATCAAGCCGGGCCCGGCCAATCAGAGTTACGGACTGCAGGTAGCCGCTCTGGCAGGCGTGCCGGTCACCGTGATCCGGGCTGCGCGAAACAGGCTGGCCGAACTGGAACGCATGGCGCCACCCGTTCAGCCCGATCTGTTTGCATCGCCACCAGCATCTCCTCCAACACCTGTCAGTACGCATCCTGCCGTGCAGCTGATTCGCGACTGCGATCCGGAACAACTGACTCCACGCGCGGCACTTGATCTGGTGTACCAGCTGAAAGGAATGTGCCAGTGAGCGAACGCTTGCACGGAACCATCACCGCCAGTCATGGTTTTCAGTACCTGGTACGCTCCGGTGATAAAACCTGGCAATGCGTCAGCCGCGGCAAACAGAAAGGCTATGCCTGTGGCGATGAAGTCATCATCCAGCCATCATCCGCCAGTCAGGCGGTCATCGAACGGATGCTCGACCGGCGCAATCTGCTGTATCGCTCAGTAGCCCACCGCAGCAAACTGATTGCGGCGAATGTTGATCAGATGATCATCGTCACCGCACCGGAACCAACCCCCTACGAACTGCTGCTCAACCGTTGCCTGGTGGCTGCAGAAAGTGCCGGCATTCCCGCCATTATCTGCGTCAACAAGGCTGATCTCGGTCTTGGTGCGCAGGCATGGATGGACAGACTCGCCGGCTATGCCAGCCTCGGTTACCGGCTGGTCAAGATCTCCGCCCATCATGACGTGAGCAGCCTGCAGCCGTGGCTTGCCGGGAAAACCAATGTTCTGGTGGGACAGTCCGGCATGGGGAAATCCAGTCTGGTCAATGCACTGGTGCCTGAGGCAGCCAGTGCAACAGGAGAGATTTCACAGGCTCTGGATTCTGGGAAACACACCACGACTGGTGCGCGGATGTATCAGATCAATGCCGACACCCGGATTATCGATTCGCCGGGCATGCAGGTTTTCGGGCTGAATCATGTGGCTGCCGACCAGCTGGACAACCTGTTTCCGGAATTCCGGCCTCTGATAGGCGAATGCCGGTTCAGCAATTGCCGTCACCGGCATGAGCCCGGATGCGCCATCCAGACCGCCTTCGCCAGTGGTCATATCATGGCGCAACGCATGGAAGCCTATCTGGACATCCTGCAGGAACTGGAACGCTTCAGCAGCTGACGGACGGGTCAGATGTCCTGTTCGTCAGGCCAGTGCTTGATATAACGCTTCAGCAGACGGTTTTCGAAATCCACCGCATTGAGACACGCCTTGGCCACATCATGGAACGAGATGATGCCAATGACATTGTCTCCTTCCATGACCGGCAGATGGGTGATGCGGTTTTCGGTCATCACACCCCTGACATAATCGATGGTATCGTCCGGGCTGCCGATGATCGGGTCTGTCACCATCAGCTGGCTGACCGTTTCCTGCAGAACCGCTGCTCCCTGGATGTTGAGACCGCGCAGAAGGTCACGTTCGGTAATCAGACCAACCATGAAGCCATCGCGGTGCACGACCAGTGATCCGATGCCGGCCTGAACCATCTGTGCCAACACCTCGGCCACGCTTTGTTCCGGCGTCACGGAATACAGGATACCTTCCTTGAAGGTCAAAATATCGCGTATGATCATGGGATCACCCTTGAAGTCCAATACAAATAACCGCGGCTACGCCAGTTATCGAAAGCATACCAGAACCTCTGCCGGCTTAACAGACCGTCAGACAACTATTCCGCCGCCCTGCCAGACAAACGCCGACAAATCCCACGTGGTCAATCGCGAAAATTCTGAAACTGCAGCGGGAAATCATCAACCTGTTTACGCAGCAGCGCAATAGCTTCCTGCAAGGTATCGCGTTTTGCGCCACTCACCCGGACGGTTTCCCCCTGGATACTGGCCTGCACTTTGAGTTTGCTGTCCTTGATGATGCGGACAAGCTTTTTGGCCAGCTCGGACTCCACACCCGTACGCACGGTGACATTGCGTTTCATCTTGTTGCCGGACACCTTTTCGGCGTCGCCGGTTTCCAGGCATCTGGTATCGATACCGCGCTTGATCAGCTTCCCGGTCAGCACGTCCTGAACCTGATCGAGCTTGAACTCGTCGTCAGCGAACACCGTGAGCACGTAATCCGCCTGCTCCACCCTGGCATCCGACCCCTTGAAATCAAACCGTGTAGAGACTTCCTTGTTGGTTTGCTCTACCGCATTGCGCACTTCCTGCTTGTCCACCTCGGATACGATGTCAAAACTGGGCATGGGCTTCCTCCCGGTTATCAGGCCGCGACAAAATGACAGACATAATCCAGGGTTTCCAGCGTTTCAATATCAAAACTGCTGTTGCCAGGCACGCTGAACTGCTGTCCGGCCGAAAAAGTCTGCCAGCCTTCGCTTCCCGGCAGGCGGACACGACAGCTTCCGGCATTGATTTCCATGATTTCCGGTGCGCCCGTGTTGAATGTCAGCTGGCTCGGAAAAATCACCCCGACCGATTTCCGGCTGCCGTCGGGCAACAGAACCGTGTGCGACACGCATTTGCCGTCGAAATAAATGTTGGCGCGCTTGATCACGCTGACCTGGTCAAACTGGCTCATGCCTCATTTTCCTTTCTTTGCTGCAAGCCTTGCGGCAATCCGCATGCGCAAGGCATGCAATTTGATGAATCCGGCCGCATCCGCCTGATGGTAGGCACCGGCATCATCCTCAAAGGTTGAAATGGCCGGATCAAACAAGGAATCAGTGGCAGACTCGCGACCGACCACCATCACATTGCCCTTGTACAGCTTGAGACGCACCATGCCATTGACCGTGGCCTGGGAAGCGTCAATCATGGTCTGCAGCATGCGGCGTTCCGGACTCCACCAGTAACCGTTGTAAATCAGGCTGGCGTAGCGTGGCATCAGTTCGTCCTTGAGATGCGCCACTTCCCGGTCAAGGGTGATCGATTCGATTGCACGGTGGGCCTTGAGCATGATGGTGCCGCCCGGCGTTTCATAGCAACCGCGGGATTTCATGCCGACATAACGGTTTTCCACCAGATCCAGCCGGCCGATGCCGTGCTTGCCACCCAGTCGGTTGAGCTCGGTCAGCACAGTGGCTGGCGACATGGTCTTGCCATTGATGGCGCAGATATCGCCATGGCGGAATTCCAGCTCCAGATACTCCGCTGCATCCGGTGCCTGCTCCGGCGCCACAGTCCAGCGCCACATGTCGGCTTCCGGCTCCACTGCCGGGTCTTCCAGGGCACGACCTTCATAGGAGATATGCAACAGATTGGCATCCATGCTGTACGGACTGCCGCCACTGCGGTGCTTCATCTCGACCGGAATGCCATGCTTTTCTGCGTAGGCAAGCAGCTTTTCCCGCGAAGTCAGATCCCATTCCCGCCAGGGTGCAATGATGCGAACATCCGGTTTGAGCGCATACGCGCCCAACTCAAACCGGACCTGATCATTGCCCTTGCCGGTTGCTCCATGCGAAATGGCATCAGCGCCGGTAAGATTGACGATTTCAATCAGACGCTTGGCAATCAGCGGCCTGGCAATGGAAGTGCCCAGCAGGTATTCCCCTTCATAAACGGTATTGGCGCGAAACATGGGAAACACGAAATCGCGCACGAATTCTTCGCGCAGATCATCGATGAAAATCTCTGATACGCCAAACTTGCGCGCCTTTTCGCGCGCCGGCTCCAGTTCTTCTCCCTGACCGATATCCGCTGTGAAAGTGACCACCTCACACTGATAGGTATCCTGCAACCATTTCAGAATCACCGAGGTATCCAGACCGCCGGAATAGGCCAGCACCACTTTTTTCACATCACTCATCAACATTCTTTCCATGATTCCGAATCCGCACAGATGTCCGGATTCACGTTCGTACACCAGATTCAGCTGCGTCCCAGCAACAGGTATTCCATCAGCGCCTTTTGCACATGCAGCCGGTTTTCTGCCTCGTCCCAGACCACACTCTGCCGGCCATCAATGACTTCTGCAGTCACCTCCTCCCCACGATGCGCAGGCAGACAATGCATGAACACGGCATCCGGCGCGGCAACCGACATCATGTCGGCATCGACCTGCCAGTCCTGGAAGTCGCGCAGACGCTCTTCGTTTTCTGCCTCGAATCCCATGCTGGTCCACACATCGGTCGTCACCAGATCGGCACCACGACAGGCGTCCATCGGGTCGGCAAAGTGTTCGTAATGGGTATCGTCGTACAGCCCCGCCCGTTCCGCTTCCACTTCGTAGCCAGGCGGCGTGGAGACATGCACATTGAAATCGAGCACTTCTGCCGCCTGAAGCCAGGTATTGCAGACATTGTTGGAATCACCGATCCAAGCCACGGTCTTGCCCTTGATGCTGCCACGGTGTTCGATAAACGTAAAAATATCGGCCAGAATCTGGCACGGATGGTATTCGTTGGTCAGTCCGTTAATGACCGGCACGCGCGAATGGGCGGCAAATCGCTCGATGATTTCCTGGTCAAAGGTGCGAATCATCACGATATCCACCATGCGCGAGATCACTTTAGCCGCATCTTCGACTGGTTCACCCCGGCCGAGCTGGGTATCCCTTGTATTAAGATAAATCGCCGAACCACCCAGCTGATGCATCCCGGCTTCAAACGACAGACGGGTACGGGTGGACTGCTTTTCAAATATCATGGCCAGCGTACGGTCCACCAGCGGATGATACAACTGGTAATTCTTGAAATAACGCTTGATTTCCGCGGCGCGCTCGAACAGGTAACCGAACTCGTCGACCGTCAGATCCTTGAACTGCAAAAAATGCTTGACGGTACTCATGGCCGGGCCTCCTGCAACAAGGCCAGGATCAACGGCACCAGACCATCCACCAGCTGGATGGCTTCATCCTGGTTCATGATCAGCGGCGGCAGCAAACGAACCACGCTGTCAGCGGTGACATTAATCAGCAAGCCAGCCTCCAGGGCGCGCGCGACCAGCACGCTACACGGCCGGTCCAGCTCGATACCAATCAGCATGCCAGCGCCGCGGATTTCCATCACGCCAGCCACGCCGGAGAGTTTGTCCCGCAATCGCCGGACAATCAGTTCTCCCACCGTTGCCGCATTGGCGAGCAGTTTTTCTTCGTCCATCGCCTGCAGGGTTGCCAGGCCGGCAGCACACGCCAGCGGGTTGCCGCCAAACGTGGAACCATGATTGCCAGGCTTGAACACGTCCGCTGCCGCACCGCGCGCCAGACAGGCGCCAATGGGCACACCTGAGCCAAGTCCCTTGGCCAGGCTCATCACATCCGGCGCAATACCGGCATGCTGATAGGCGAACCAGCTGCCGGTGCGGCCGATTCCGGTCTGCACTTCATCCAGCATCAGCAACCAGCCCTGTTGATCGCAGATGTCGCGCAGGCCCTGCAGATATCCCGGGTCTGGAATACGGATACCGCCTTCGCCTTCCACCGGTTCGACCAGCACTGCCACGACATCGTGGTTATGCCCCGCCACCTGGCGCACCGCTTCGAGATCATTGTAAGGAACACGGACGAAGCCGGTCAGCAGGGGTTCAAATCCAGCCTGAACCTTGCGGTTGCCGGTTGCCGTGAGTGTTGCCATGGTTCGGCCATGGAAAGACTTTTCCATCACGATGATGGTTGGCACGGCAATGCCCTTGCCATGGCCATACAAGCGCGCCAGCTTGATGGCTGCCTCATTGGCCTCGCAGCCGGAATTGCAGAAGAACACCCGTTCCATGCCGGAAATGGCGCAGAGCCGTTCGGCCAGTTGTTCCTGACGGCGGATCTGGTAAATATTGGACGTGTGTATCAGCTGGCCAGCCTGCTCGCACACTGCACTGACCAGCTTTTTGTGGGCGTGACCCAGACCATTGACAGCCACACCGGCCAGGCCGTCCAGATAACGGCGACCGTTTTCATCCCACAACCAGACCCCTTCTCCCCGGACAAATGCAACCGGCTGGCGACCATAGGTATTCATCAGATTGGACATCTTGGCACCCTGAAAATGCAAAAGGGCGGCTTACGCCGCCCCTGCTTGCTGCCCCCTGTGGTCAGGCGGCAAAATTGGCGGAAACAAACTGCCAGTTTACCAGATTCCAGAACGCCTCGACATACTTGGGCCGTGCGTTGCGGTAGTCAACGTAATAGGCATGTTCCCACACATCACAGGTCATCAGTGCTTTCTGGCCACTGGTCATCGGAGTAGCGGCATTGCTGGTGGACACGATTTCCAGTTCACCAGCGGGGGTTTTCACCAGCCAGGCCCAGCCGGAACCGAAAGTTCCGACTGCAGCTTTGCTGAACGCTTCCTTGAACGCATCAAACGAACCCCATTTGGCCTGGATCGCATCAGCCAGGGCGCCGGTTGGCGCACCGCCACCGTTCGGGCTCAGGCAATTCCAGTAGAAGGTATGATTCCACACCTGAGCTGCATTGTTGAAAATGCCGCCGGAAGATTTCTTGATGATGTCTTCCAGCGACATGTCGGCGAATTCGGTATTGGCAATCAGGTTGTTCAGATTGGTGACATAAGCCTGATGGTGCTTGCCATGGTGATATTCCAGCGTTTCAGCGGAAATATGCGGTTGCAGGGCATCCTTGGCGTAGGGCAATGCTGGCAGTTCGTGAGTCATGTGAGCTCCATATCAGGTGGACAAAAGACCGAAGTATTTTATCAGGTATTCGCGAACGCAAGCAAAGTCTGACGGATGATGACACAACATCGGCATGCAGGCGCTCAGGACACGCAGGGCAATCCGGACCAGGGACCGCAGCACGCTCTTTTCTTCCGTATCGCGCAGACACAATGAACAGTGTTATAATGAGAACCAGAAGCCGATTCCCTACCGGGAACGGCATATCGGGATCAACAGGAAATCCACTCAGGCAGACGAACCCGCCATGCTGACCAGTAATGAAATTGTCATCAAGGGCATGACGACTTCCGGCCGTACCTTCCGGCCCAGCGACTGGGCGGAGCGTTTGTCGGGCTCACTGTCCACTTTCGGTGAAGATCACCGCATGAACTACTCACCCTATGTCCGCCCGATGACCATTGACGGCGTAAAATGCGTGATCGTGGAAAAAGCTCTGCAAAAAGATCAGCCTGTCACATACGCATTCCTGATGGGTTTTGCACGCGACAACGACCTGCAGGTCATCGACATGGCAGCGCCACCTGCCGTTTCCGAAGACAAACCCTGAAACCAGCCGTCAGGCAACGCCTGCCGCGACCACACTATTCCGACAGTTTCCGGAGAGCAAGTACGGCAGCGCGCATGGCCTGCACCGCGTTGCCATAAGACGCACCCGGTTCGAGCGCCCGCTGGGCTTCCAGATAGTGCTGCTGGTTAATCAGATGGGCAACCTTGCCTGCTTCGGCGTGAAACTGGCGGTGATAAGCCAGCAGAGAGGCATATTGTGACGAGTTGCCGTAAAGCTGCTTGCCCTCGCCATACAGCCAGACACCCAACGAGCAGCAGTTGTCGCAAGCGATGTCGCTTTCGTCGAGTGGTTCACGACTGGCAATCGCCGAACGAAAACGATCTTTCCATTCGACATGCCTGGCAACCGATTCATCGAAATTCATTCAGCCCCCGAACAATTCAGCAGCCCTCATTCGATGATGTTAGCAAACAAGCGGGCTGGTCGCCAGGCACCCAGGCAACCAGCCGCCGGATTACTGCGGCATTGCCTTGATGGCAGCAGACAGACGGCTCTTGTGGCGGGCTGCCTTGTTCTTGTGAATGATGTTCTTGTCGGCGATACGGTCGATGATACCCATCGAAGCCGAGAACGTGGTCTTGGCCTGGGTTTTGTCACCGGCCAGGATAGCCTTGCGGACTGCCTTGATGGCGGTACGCAGCACGGAACGCATGGCGGCGTTGCGAGCTCGCAGCTTGTCATTCTGTCTGGCGCGCTTGGCAGCTTGTGCGCTGTTGGCCATTGATTACTCCTGTTGAATACGTTGATGTTGAAATCCGGTTACCGGCTCGTGCCGTCATGAAACCGGCAAGGCAGGATCCCGCAAAGCCCGGTCTGCATATTGCCGATTTGACGCGACCAGAAACCGATCGGGCGAAACCGTGGATTATGTCATTAACCAGCCGCTTGCGCAAGCTTGCGCGCAGCGCTTTTTTGCAACAGGGTCAAGCCGGCACGAGAATTTCCACGCCAGCCATGTATGGACGCAGCACTGGGGGAATCACCACGCTGCCATCCGCCTGCTGGAAATTTTCCAGCACGGCAACCAGCGTACGGCCTATGGCCAGACCAGAACCATTCAGCGTGTGCACCAATTCGTTCCGGCCTTGTGCATTGCGGTATCGTGCCTGCATCCGTCGTGCCTGAAAACTGCCAAAGCTGCTGCATGACGAAATTTCCCGATAAGCATTCTGCGCCGGCAACCAGACTTCCAGATCATAAGTGCGCTGGGCAGAAAAACCCATGTCACCAGTACACAATGCCATTTTGCGGTACGGCAACTCCAGTTCGCGCAGAATGGTTTCCGCATGCCCGGTCAATTCTTCCAGCGCCGCATCGCTGGCTTCGGGCTCAACGATCTGCACCAGCTCGACCTTGTCGAACTGATGCTGGCGTATCATGCCTCGCGTATCCCGACCATACGCACCGGCCTCCGAACGGAAACAGGGCGTATGGGCGACAAACCGCAACGGCAACGCGGCACGCTCAAGAATGTGATCCCTGACCATATTGGTCAGAGGCACTTCGGCAGTCGGGATCAGATACATCTGTTCCAGGCCGGCACGCGGCACATGAAACAGGTCTTCCTCGAACTTGGGCAACTGCCCGGTGCCAAACATGGCATGGGCATTCACCAGGTACGGTACATAAACCTCGGTATAGCCGTGCCGGCCGGTATGGGTATCAAGCATGTATTGCGCCAGCGCACGGTGCAGACGGGCAATACCGCCGCGCAGCAGTGAAAAACGGGCACCCGAAATCCGCGCTGCGGTTTCAAAATCAAGTCCGAGCGGCATGCCGATATCGACATGATCGCGTACCTGAAAATCGCGGGCATGCACCGTTCCCCAGCGCAGGATCTCCACATTGTCCGCTTCCGAATGCCCAACCGGAACCTGGGCATCCGGCAGGTTGGGGATTCCGGAAACCAGATCATTCAGAGCTGTCTGAATCTGGGCCAGCGCCTGCTCGGCTGCGGCCAGCTCATCGCCCAGCGAAGCCACTTCGGCCAGAATGGGCGCCACATCCTCACCGCGCGATTTGGCAATGCCAATTGCCTTCGAAGTACTGTTGCGCCGAGCCTGCAATTCCTGGGTACGTGTCTGCACCGCCTTGCGCTCGGCTTCCAGACGGGAAAAACCCTGCACGTCAAAGTCAAATCCGCGGGTGGCCAGCCTGGCCGCCACCGCCTCCGGGTCATTACGCAACAACTGAATATCCAGCATGGAAGTGTCCGCTCAGTCAGGCACGCGCCGTGTTGCGCGCGCATAAAAAATGGCTGCAAAGAAAAAAATCACGGTCAGGGCCACTTCAATATCAGCCAACACGCGCGACAGGCCATGATCCGACCAGGCTCGCACCGCCCCTTCCGTGAAATAGACCAGGATCATCAGCGATGACCACTGGTAACTGTATCGCCGGCCATGCAGGATGCCGAACAGCGGAAACAGCAGCGGCACTGCCTTGAGAATCAAGGCAGAACCGCCAGGACGCAATGGCGCGAGCCAGCCCTCCCACAACAGGCAGAGCATGATCAACGCAATCAGGCTGACGCTGGCCGTCAGTTGCAACAGGCTGGTGCGCTTCAAGACAGGCCACCTTCCAGTTTGCGGGCTGCAATCGCCAGCCGGCGTCCGAGGGCAAACGCAAGCTTGCGTTCGGACTCGGTGAGCTGCGCGCTGGCATCCGCACCTGCGACATGGGTAGCGCCATATGGCGAACCACCGCTGTTCGTTGTAGACAGCTCTGACTCACTGAACGGAATGCCGACCAGCAGCATGCCATGATGCAGCAACGGCAGCATCATGGACAGTAAAGTGCTTTCCTGTCCACCATGCTGGGTCGCCGTGGACGTGAACACGGCAGCCGGCTTGCCGGCCAGGCTGGCCCGCATCCATTCACCACTGGTGGTATCCAGAAAATATTTCAACGGCGCCGCCATGTTGCCGAAACGGGTCGGACTGCCCATGGCCAGCCCGCTGCAAGCAACCAGATCGGCCAATTCGACATACGGCGCACCTTCCTCAGGCACTGCTGGCGCCGATGCTGTTGTCTCGGGCGCCACCGGCGGAACCGTGCGCAACCTTGCCCGCATGCCATCGACCGATTCGACACCATGGACAATCACCTGCGCAAGCGCGCGGGTCGAACCATGCCGGCTGTAGTACAGGACCAGAACCTCGCTCATCACGGACTCCTCAAACAAAGCGGAACCGGCGTATTATACAGGTCGGTTCATCCTGCGCCAGAATCATGCCTGATTCCCTGCATCAACTTTACCAGTTTGTCCGTCTGGTTGTCCGCCGGTTCGTGAATGATGGTTCCAGCCAGACGGCAGCCAGCCTGACTTACACATCCCTGCTGGCCATCGTGCCGCTGATCACCATGGGACTCGGCATCGTGTCGGCATTTCCTGCGTTTGCCGGTCTGTCGGCCAGTTTTCGTGCATTCGTGCTGCAAAACATGATGCCGGATACCGCCAGCCACGTCATTCGCACCTATCTGCTGCCATTTTCGCAAAATGCCGGCAAATTGACAGCCATCGGCACCATCACGCTGTCAGTCACGGCCCTGCTGATGATGCAGACCATCGAGCACGCGCTCAACGGCATCTGGCATGTGCGTCACAAACGCCCCTGGATACAGCGGTTCATCGTTTACTGGGCCATACTGACCCTGGGTCCGCTGCTGATCGGCGGCAGCCTGTATGCCGCCTCGTCCCTGGCGAGCCAGGCGCTTGGCTACAGTCACCAGATCAGCCGCCTGAGCATTTTTGGCCTGCGCTTTGTGCCCATCCTGTTCACGGTGGCAGCCCTGTCATTGCTGTACCAGAGTGTGCCCAACCACTACGTCAGAAGCAGCCACGCCTGGATTGGCGGCCTGGTGGGCGGCCTGTCCTTCGAAGCGATGAAACAGCTATATTCGGACTACATCAGCCATTTCCCCTCGTACACCATGGTATATGGCGCATTTGCCGCCCTGCCGCTATTCCTGTTGTGGGTTTACCTGTCCTGGATCACCGTGCTGATCGGCGCGACCATCGCAGCAGCCCTGCCATTTTACCGGCATGCGCAACAAACTGACGGACGCCACCCGGGCCACCGGTTTTCACTGGCATTGCAAGTGCTGACGCAACTGGCCAGCGCTCAGCAACATAGCGCGACGCTCACGCTGAGCCAGCTGGCAGGCGCAACCCATGCCAGCTGGGACGAACTGGAAGAACTGCTCGATATCCTGACGCACAGAAAACTTGTGCTGCGCAGCAGCAGGGCGTGGGCCCTGGCCACCACGCCGGAACACATTGTCATCCGGCCATTGTTCGATCAGCTGGCCTGGCACGCCAGCGGGCAGGAACCGACCCTGGAGCAGATCATCGGGCAACCGCAGACCACGCTGGCCGACTGGCTGGCCGCACGTCAGCCCGACATCGCAGCCTGACCGACACCGTTGGCGGCCTGCAGCACCAGTTCGTCAAAAGCTTCTGCGGTCATCAACCCCTGTTCTGCCACAATGTCACGTACCGGACGCCCGGATGCTTCGGACAGCTTGGCAATTTCGGCGGCTTTTGAATAACCGATCTGCGTATTCAGCAATGTGGCCAAACCCACGCTGGCATGCACGAATGTCGCGCACCGCTCCCGATTGACCACCAACCCGCGCAGATTTTTCAGAGTGGCCGCCCGCATGGCATGGGTCAGCCAGTCCATGGCATCAAACAGGGCCGAGCCCAGAGCCGGCATCATGACATTCAGTTCCAGCTGTCCGGCCTGCGTCATCAAGGCCACGGCATGATCCTGCCCCAGCACCTGGTAGCAGACCTGGTTGAGCATTTCAAACATGACCGGATTGATCTTGCCCGGCATGATGGAAGATCCTGGCTGCACGGCAGGCAGGGTGATTTCACCCAGACCAGTACGCGGGCCGGATGCCAGCAGCCGCAGATCGTTGGAAATGCGCGTCAGTTCCAGCACCAGTGCCCGGATGGCAGACGACAGCACCTGCATGTCGTGCATCGACTGCATCTGCCCGGCCAGGTTCGCGGCAACGATCGGCTCTCCGGTCAACCGAGCCAGTTCTGCCGCCACCCGGCTGGCATAACCGGGGGCGGTGTTGAGCCCGGTACCTGCGGCCGACCCACCCAGACCGATATCACACAACAGTGGTCTGGCCGCCGCCAGCTGGCTTCCGGCGCGCCGCAAAATCCAGGCGTAGGCCGCAAACTCGCGCCCCAGGGTGGTCGGTACTGCATCCTGCAAATGGGTGCGTCCACTTTTGACAGTGTTTGCCTCGCGGCTGGCAATGGCTTCGAATTCGGCAGCCATGCTGTCAACCTCTGCCAGCAGGCGCGGCAGCTTGGCCAGCAATGCCAGACGAATGGCAGTCGGTATCGTGTCGTTGGTTGACTGCCCCATGTTGACATGATCATTGGGATGAACCGGCGCATATTCGCCCCGCTGACCTCCAAGAGCCACATTGGCCAGATTGGCTATCACCTCGTTGCTGTTCATGTTGTGGCTGGTGCCGGCACCCGCCTGAAAACGGTCGACCACGAACTGATCAACGAATTCACCATTCAAAATCCGCTCACAAGCCGCTACAATGGCGTCGCAGCGCAACTGGTCCAGCCATCCGGGCTGAAGATTGGCACGTGCCGCAGCCAACTTGATGGTCACGTGAGCGCGCACAAAATCCGCATCCGGCAAACGGCCGGAGACCGGAAAATTGTCGATTGCCCTGGCAGTCTGGATGCCGTACCAGGCATCTGCGGGAACCTTGTACTCGCCAAGCGAGTCTTTCTCGATACGATATTGGGTCATCATTTACTCTGGTCATCATTCAATCAGGAAGTTACATGCTCACACGCATCCTGCTCGCGCTGTCTCTCGTTCTGGCCTCCACTGCAAGCATGGCCTTCAATTTTATCGACAGCCAGGGCCATCCGCAAAACCTGGCCAGCTATCATGGCAAATGGGTTCTGGTCAATTTCTGGGCCACCTGGTGCCCACCTTGCCGGGCTGAAATTCCGGACCTGATCGCACTGCAGAAACAATACCAGAATGGCAAACTGACCATTATCGGCATTGCCATGGATTACGATTCTCCTGCACAGGTCAGCGACTTTGTCCGCCAGATGCACATCAACTATCCCATTGTGATGGGCAATGACGCCATCGCCGCGCAAGTGGGCGAAGTGCAGGGATTACCGACTTCTTACCTGTTCAATCCGCAAGGCAAGATTGTGGCCTACCAGGTCGGACCGCTGACCCAGGCTGCCGTGTCGCGTTACATCAACCAGCATCCGGACAAGCCGTCGGCTGGCAAAGCCAGCACGACGGTACAAAACGGCGGGCCGCAGCCCGCCGCCGGAAACAGACACTGAGCTGGTTACAGCTGGTCGGCATGCTCCGCCAGATACTCGGCCACGCCAGCCGGCGAGGCATTCATGCCGGCATCACCCTTGTGCCAGCCAGCCGGACACACTTCACCATGCTCTTCGGTAAACTGGAGAGCATCAACCATGCGCAGCATTTCATCCACATTGCGGCCAAGCGGCAAATCGTTGACCACCTGGTGCCGGACAACGCCGGCCTTGTCGATCAGGAAAGAACCGCGCAGAGCGACGCCACCATCCAGCTCCACATCATAAGCTCTGGCAATCTCGTGCTTGACGTCGGCCAGCAAGGTATAACGGACCTGGCCAATACCGCCTTTGTTCACTGGCGTGTTTTTCCAGGCCAGATGGGTAAACTGGGAATCGATCGACACACCGATCACCTCGACGCCACGACTGGTGAACTCATTCAGACGGTGATCGAACGCAATCAGCTCTGACGGACAGACAAACGTGAAATCAAGCGGATAAAAGAACATGACCACGTATTTGCCACGGGTGAATTCGGAAAAGGTAATATCCTTGATCTCATTGTTGCCAAGTACAGCGGTCGCTGTAAAATCGGGGGCGGGCTTGCAGACAAGAACAGCCATTTGAAAACTCCTCAGTATAAAATGACACAACATAAAGTGCGCCGGCAGACGATGTGCTGACAGAAAGCACCTGAGACCAGCTGGTGGATTTCCTTCCGGTTGCCGGCTATCGGCGAAGCAACCTTCTGGAATGGAGCATCCGGAATCTAACCGTTCATCCTTTACATTGTCAATCCACCATGAAAAACCATCCAGTCATTGCAACAACGTCCGCCCAACCATCCCCGCCTTCGCGATGTGAAGTGGCTGCCTGGCTGATCACGGCCGGTCTGCTCCTGCTGGTTTTGCTGTTGCACCTGTTGCCAGCCTTGCTGGCCGGCCTGCTGGTATTCGAACTGGTGCACATGATTTCGCCCGCCATCGAACGCAGACTGCCGGGACAACGTTCACAACCACTGGCCGTTGGCGTGCTGGCCGCTGCCGCAACCTTCGTGATTGCCCTGGCAATTCTGGCACTGCTGGCCTTCCTGCACTCGAACAACAACAATTTATCCGTCCTGTTCGACCGGATGGCGCAAATTCTGGACAGCACCCGCAATGCCATTCCCGCCTGGGCCGCAACTTACATACCGACCGATGCCGACGCCATTCGTGAAGCCATCAGTCTCTGGCTGAAAACCCACGCCGCCAATCTGCAACTGGCTGGTGCGGAAATGGGTCGGCTGCTGGTGCACATGCTGCTGGGCATGATCATCGGCGCGATGCTTTCCCTGCACGATCTGAACGGCCCGGTGCTGAAGGCTCCGCTCGCACGGGCACTGGCCGAACGGGCCGTTCGCCTGCGCCAGTCCTTCAGCCGGATTGTCCTGGCCCAGGTACGTATTGCCAGCATCAACACTCTGATCACGGCAGCCTACCTGGCGATTCTCCTGCCCATGCTTGGCATCAGTCTGCCACTTGTCAAGACCATGATTTTCATCACTTTCCTCACCGGCCTGATTCCGGTGATCGGCAACCTGATGTCCAATACCGTCATCATTGTTGTCAGCCTGAGCCATTCTCTGGTGACGGCAACAGGATCCCTTGGTTTCCTGCTCCTGATTCACAAACTGGAATATTTCCTCAACGCGCGCATTGTCGGTTCCAGCATCCACGCACGGGCTTGGGAACTGCTCATCGCCATGGTGCTGATGGAATCAGCCTTTGGCCTGGCCGGACTCGTCGCTGCCCCGATCTATTATGCCTATATCAAGGACGAGCTTTCGGCTCGCCATCTGATCTGACATGGGTGCGAACAGTGATGATTCCTGCCTGTGCGCAGGCATTTTGCTATAATCCACCCACTTCTGATCCACAGGCCCTTTCGTCTTGAAATCCCAGCATCCGGCTCCCACCGGCCCCTTTCTGCTGTTTTGTCTTGTACTGCTCGCCGTCATCTGGTTTGCCACGATAGGGCACAATGCACTGGTTCGTCCCGATGAAGGCCGTTACGCCGAAATCCCGCGCGAAATGCTGTCCAGCGGCAACTGGATCACCCCCAGACTGAACGGACTCAAATATTTCGAAAAGCCGGCATTGCAATACTGGACCACTGCCCTGGCGTACCAGGCTTTTGGCGAACACGAATGGACAGCACGTCTGTGGTCCGCCCTGACTGGATTTGCCGGCATTCTGGCGACGTTCATGACTGGCAGCCTGCTGTGGAACCGACGGGCGGGATTTCTGGCGGCCTGTGTCCTGGCCGGCAGTTTTCTCTACTTTGCCATTGGTCATATCAATATCCTCGACATGGGGGTCACTTTTTTCATGAGCCTGAGTCTCATGGCTCTGCTGCTCGGACAGGCCAGCAATTCGACCAGACACCGCTTCGGCTGGATGATGCTGTGCTGGGCGGCCATGGGATTTTCCATGCTGAGCAAGGGGCTGATCGGCATTGTCCTGCCAGGTGCCGTGCTGATCGTCTACACTCTGCTCCGACGCGAATGGCAGATCTGGACCCGGTTGCACCTGCTGCCCGGGCTGGTACTTTTTCTGCTGATCGTCCTGCCCTGGTTTATTCTGGTATCGCGAGCCAATCCCGAATTCCTCTGGTTTTTTTTCATCCATGAACACTGGCTGCGCTTTCTCACCCCTATTGCCGGCCGCGAACACCCCTGGTACACCTTCATTTTCGTGGTGCTGATTGGCATGTTGCCGTGGACCGGCAACATGCTGTTTGCCCTGAAACAGCACCTGCTGTTCCGCCAGCCCAGACAATCCGGTTTTTCACCCGGAACCATGCTGATGGTCTGGTCAGTGTTCATTTTTGTGTTTTTCAGTGTCTCCCATTCCAAGCTGGTGCCTTACATCCTGCCCATTTTTCCCGCACTTGCCTTGCTGACCGGTGAACAGATGAGCCGCATGAACGGTCGGCAGCTGGCCCGCCAGTGGTGGCCAGCCGCTATCCTGGCCGCAATCATGCTGGCTGCATCTCCGTTTGCCACCCGCAGTGCCAGCGAACAGGTGCCAGTGGCGCTGTATCAAGGTTTCGCCGTGTATCTGGAACTGGCTGCCTTCATCTGGCTGATGGCCATCCTGCGCGCCATGCAACTGGCCCGTCGCGACAGGATCCTGCATGCCGTCACCTTGCTGACCATTGGCAGCCTGCTGATGGGTCAGATGGTCTACATCGGATACGACAAACTCTCGCCGGCCAGTTCCGCGCGCCATCTCGTACCGGCCATCCGCCCCTGGCTTCGGCCCGGCGTACCGTTCTATAGCGTGGCCATGTACGAACAGACTCTGCCGCCCTATCTGCACCGCACGCTCACGCTGGTGGCCCATCCCGACGAAATGGAATTCGGCATCCAGCAGGAACCCGACAAGTGGATTCCGACCGTGAAACAGTTTGAAGCCCTGTGGCCACACCAGCCTTATGCACTGGCTGTCATGTCGCCTGAGGAATACCAGAAACTCCAACAGGATGGCCTCCACATGCAAATCATCGCGCGTGATACCCGCCGCGTGGTGGTGGTCACACCACAGAAGGGGCAACCATGAGCTGGGTAAGCTGGTTGTTGCTGCTGAGCGGAGTGTTTCTCAACGCAGCCGCCCAATTGTTGCTGAAAGCTGGCACCAGGACAATTGGCGAATTCGCCTTTACGCTTGACAACCTGTGGCCGGTCGGCTGGAAACTGGCGACAGAACCCCATATTCTGGGAGGCCTGACCTGCTATGTGGTCAGCGTGGTGGCCTGGATCATGGTGCTGTCGCGCGTCGAAGTCAGTCTGGCCTATCCGATGGTCTCTTTCGGTTACATTGTCACCGCAGTGGCTTCGTGGCTGTTGTTCGGCGAAGCCCTGACTGTCACCCGGATCGCCGGCATCCTGGTCATCATGTTTGGCGTGTTCCTGATCACCCGCAACTGATGCAGAACCATTGACAACGCGCCCCATTCTGCAATCATTTGCCCTTTCAATACGCATGGACATAATGGACATTCTGCCTTTTACCCGCCCCAGCATTGACGATCAGACCATTGAGGCCGTGACTGGCGTACTGCGCTCCGGCTGGCTCACCAGTGGCCCGAAAGTACAGGCTCTCGAACGCGAACTGTCTGCCTTGCTGGCAGGCCGTCCGGTACGTTGCCTGAATTCGGGCACTGCCGCACTTGAAATCGCGCTCGACCTGGCCGGTATCGGTCCAGGCGATGAAGTCATCACCACCCCACTGTCCTGGGTTGCCACCGCCAATGTTATTGTGCTGGCCGGTGCCACGCCGGTGTTTGTGGATGCCGATCCGGTAACGCGCAACATCGATCTCGATAAAATCGAGGCTGCCATCACCAAACGTACGCGTGCCATCATTCCGGTAGACCTTGCCGGCCTGCCGGTTGATCGCGACCGCCTGTATGCGATTGCGCACAAGCATCAGCTGCGCGTCATCGAGGATGCCTGCCAGTCGTTTGGTTCGAGCTGGCGCGGCAAGCCCATCGGCAGTTTCGGTGATCTGGTTGCATTCAGTTTTCACGCCAACAAGAACATCACCACCGGGGAAGGTGGCTGTCTGGTACTGCCAGATGACAGCCAGACCAGTCTGTGTGAACGTTTGCGCCTGCAAGGGGTCGTGCGTCATGCAGATGGCGGCATGGAAGTCGATGTGGCCGGCGGCAAATTCAATCTGACCGACATTGCCGCAGCCATCGGACTGGGGCAATTGCCACATCTGGCCGCATTTACCGAACGTCGTCGCCATCTGGCGCGCCGCTATTTTGACCTGCTTGGCCAGAACAGCGGATTCGGCCTGCCGCCGGCCAATTTCACCGACAGCAACTGGCACATGTTCCAGCTGACGCTTCCGCTAGCCAACATGCATGCCAGTCGTGGCGAATTCATCGCACGCATGCGCGAACGCGGCATCGCGCTGGGCGTGCATTACCCTGCCATCCACCTGTTCCGGCTCTACCGTGGCATGGGCCACCATGAAGGCGAATTTCCGCATGCCGAAGCCATTGGCTCTGCTACCATCACCCTGCCATTGTTTCCGGCCATGACCGACTCCGATGTCGATCGCGTGTGCGAAGCCCTGCGACTCACCCTGAAGGAATCCCTCACATGAGCGCCGTTCAGCTTTCGGTTGTCATCCCGGTATATAACGAAGAGCAAGGCCTCGCCGCCCTGTTTGCCCGTCTGTACCCGGCTCTGGATGCCCTGAACCTCAGTTATGAAGTCCTGTTCGTCAACGACGGCAGCCGGGATCGCTCCGCAGCCCTGTTGCGCGAGCAGTTCCAGCAACGCCCAGACGTGACGCGCGTGATCTTGCTGGCCGGCAATTTCGGCCAGCACATGGCCATTCTGTCCGGATTTGCCAACTGCCGTGGCGACCGGGTAGTCACGCTGGATGCCGACCTGCAGAATCCACCGGAAGAAATCGGCAAACTGCTGGCGCGCATGGACGAGGGTTATGACTATGTCGGTGGGGTGCGTCAGCAACGCCAGGATGTTTCCTGGCGACGCCATGCCTCATGGGCCATGAACCGACTGCGCGAGAAAATCACCCATGTGGTGATGAGTGACCAGGGTTGCATGCTGCGCGCCTATAGCCGTGACATCATCAACGCCATCAATCACAGCCGGGAAGCCAACACCTTTATTCCAGCCCTGGCCTATACCTATTCCCGCAATCCTGGCGAAGTTGAAGTTGCCCACGAAGAACGGGCCGCAGGTGAATCCAAATACTCGCTGTACAAGCTGATCCGGCTCAATTTTGATCTGGTGACCGGATTTTCCGTCGTGCCGCTGCAGATTTTTTCGCTGGTCGGCGTCAGCCTGTCTGCGCTTTCCGCGTTGTTTGTGCTGTATCTGGCCCTGCGACGGATTTTTATCGGTCCCGAAGTCGATGGCGTGTTTACCCTGTTTGGCATCCTGTTTTTCCTGATCGGCGTAATCCTGTTCGGCATCGGCCTGCTTGGCGAATACATTGGCCGGATCTATGAGCAGGTACGCCAGCGTCCACGCTATCTGATCGACACCATCCTGCAAAGGGAGGAATGACCCATGCGTGCGGTGGTGTTTGCCTATCATACCGTCGGTGTCCGTTGCCTGTCGGTATTGCTGGATGCCGGCGTGGACATCGGCCTCGTCCTGACTCATCAGGACGCTCCGGGTGAAAACATCTGGTTCGACAGCGTGATTGCCCTGTGCGAACGGCATGGATTGCCGTGGATAACGCCGGACGACCCGAATACGGAAACGGTGATGCAGCATATCAACGGTTGCCAGCCGGATATTCTGTTTTCGTTTTATTACAGGCAGATGCTGAAAGCACCAATTCTGGCGCTGGCGCCGCAGGGTGCGCTGAACATGCATGGTTCACTGCTGCCAAAATACCGCGGGCGGGTGCCGGTCAACTGGGCCATCATCCATGGTGAGCACGAAACCGGCGCCACCTTGCACTACATGACCGAAAAACCCGATGCCGGCGCCATCATCGAACAGGTCGCCGTGCCAATCCTGAGTGACGATACGGCAATCGAAGTGTTCCACAAGGTAGTCTGCGCAGCGGAAATCGCCCTGCATCGGGCCATGCCAGCCATTCTGGCCGGCACGGTTCAAAGCCGACCGCAGGACCTGGCCCAGGGCAGCTATTTTTCCGGCCGTCGTCCGGAACATGGTGAAATCGACTGGAGCCAGCCGGCACAGGCCATTCACAACCTGATACGCGCCGTCGCTCCCCCTTATCCGGGCGCATTCACCCAGCTGGCCGGCAAGTCTCTGCGAGTCCTGCGCAGCAAAATTCGCTCCGATATGCCCGGAGTTCATGCCAAACCGACGTTTTTTTGCGATAATCGCGCCTGCTATGCCCAATGTGGCGATGGCGTGATCCTGCAACTGCTGGAACTGGAATGGGACAACCGCTGTCTTTCTGCGGCGGAATGGTCAACAGTCACCAACGGTCAGCCGGTTCCGCTTCTGCAACCTCTTTCTTCCTGACGAGACGCTCATGAAAAAAATCCTGATTCTCGGGGTCAATGGTTTCATTGGTCACCACCTGTCCAAACGCATCCTGGAAACCACTGACTGGGAAATCTACGGCATGGACATGATGCGCGACAAGATCGCCGAATTCGCTGATCATCCGCGTTTTCATTTCTTCGAAGGCGACATCACCATCAACAAGGAATGGATCGAATACCACGTCAAGAAATGTGATGTGATCCTGCCACTGGTTGCCATCGCCACACCCGCCACCTATGTGAATGACCCGCTGCGTGTGTTTGAACTGGACTTCGAAGCCAATCTGCCGATCGTCCGTCAGTGCGTCAAATACCGCAAACGTATCCTGTTCCCATCCACTTCCGAAGTCTATGGCATGTGCCATGACGAACAGTTCGATCCGGAAAACTCGGAACTGATTCTAGGCCCGATCAACAAGCCGCGCTGGATCTATTCCTGCAGCAAGCAACTGATGGACCGGGTGATATGGGCTTACGGCATGAAGGGTGAACTCGATTTCACCCTGTTCCGTCCGTTCAACTGGATCGGCGCCGGCCTGGACAGCATTCACACGCCCAAGGAAGGCAGCTCCCGGGTAATCACTCAGTTTCTCGGCCACATCGTGCGTGGCGAAGATATCAAACTGGTTGATGGCGGCCTGCAGAAACGCGCGTTCACCTACATCGCCGATGGCATTTCCGCCATGATGAAAATCATTGAAAATCCGGGTGGCGTTGCTTCCGGAAAAATCTACAACATCGGCAACCCCGGCAACAACCATTCGATCCGTGATCTGGCACACATGATGCTGGACATGGCGCAAAAATACCCGGAATACCGGGAAAGCGCTGCCCGGGTGAACATTGTCGAAACCACTGCTGACGCCTACTATGGCAAAGGGTACCAGGATGTCCAGAACCGGGTGCCGCGCATCACCAACACCATGCAGGATCTGGACTGGAAACCGGAATACACCATGCAGCAGGCCCTGGAGGCTGTGTTCGAAGCCTATCGCGGACAAGTAGCCACCGCACGCGCATTGATGGATTGAACATCTGCGCCACACGCTGAGAAAATCCGGATGAAAGTTCTGGCGCTGAAAATCGACGTGGATACCTGGCGCGGCACCCGGGAAGGCGTGCCTCGTCTGGCGGAACTCCTGCAACGCCATGGTGCGGATGCCACCTTCCTGTTCAGCCTTGGCCCCGACCACACCGGCCGTGCCATCAAGCGCGCATTTCGCCCCGGCTTCATGAAAAAGGTATCCCGCACCTCGGTGCTGGAACACTACGGACTCAGAACCCTGCTGTTCGGCACCCTGCTGCCCGGACCCCACATCGCACGCACCTGTGCGTCTATCCTGCGCGACATTGAAAACGCGGGATTTGAAACTGGCATCCACACCTGGGATCACGTCAAGTGGCAGGACCACGTCGTCAAGCGGCCCGCCAGATGGACACATGCCGAAATGAACAAGGCTCACGATGCTTACCGGGAAATTTTTGGTCATGATGCCCCGACGCACGGCGCAGCCGGTTGGCAGATCAATGAAGCCGCCCTGCGCCAGGAAGCGGCATGGGGTATGCGTTATGCCGCAGATACCCGCGGCAGCCACCCGTTCGTTCCGGTGTTCGCCAATGGCGAAACCGGCTGCCCGCAACTGCCCGGAACGCTGCCAACACTCGACGAACTGATTGGCATCGGCCACATCACCAGCGACAATGTGGCCGAACATCTGCTGCAAATCACCCAGACGGACAATCCGACCGGCCATGTGTTCACCTTGCATGCCGAACTGGAAGGCATGAAACTGCTACCAGTGTTTGATACGCTGCTGACCGGCTGGCGACAGCAAGGTTACCGGTTGACCAGTCTGGCAGGATATTTCGCCGGGTTTGATACCGCAACCCTCCCCAAGGGCCGTGTGGGTCAGGGCAGCGTATCGGGCCGTTCCGGCACGCTGGCCGTCCAGCTGCCAGTCAACCAGGACAGCTGATGGCGCAACGTCAACTGCCCGGCAGTCTGCTGGTTCTACTGGTGCTGGCCTGGGTGCTGCCCGGACTGACCGGGCACGACCCCTGGAAGCAGGATGAAACCTACATTTTCGGCATCGTGCAGCACATGCTACAGACCGGCGACTGGATCGTTCCCAGCAACGCTGGACAACCCTTCATGGAAAAACCGCCCCTGTACTACTGGGTGGCGGCGATTTCGGTATTCCTGACCCGACATTGGCTGGCCTGGCACGACGGTGCGCGCCTGGCAAGCGGTTTGTTTACCATGTTGACCCTGCTGTTTACCGGCCTTACCGGCAGACTGGCCTGGGGTGCCGGGCATGGCAGGCTGGCAGTGATCACCTTGATTGCCTGCTTTGGCCTGCTGTACGAAAGCCACATCATGATCACCGATGTGCCCATGCTGACCGGCTATGCCATTGCACTGTATGGCGCATTGCTGGCCCGTCGCGATCCAGTCCCGGGCGGCTTCTGGATCGGGACAGGCGCCGGTATCGGCTTTCTGGCCAAAGGACTGCTGATTCCCGGTACATTGGGCGTCACGTTGTTGCTGCTGCCCACGTTGTTTCACAACTGGCGCAACCGGCATCTGGCAACGGCCCTGACTGTTGCTCTGGTCAGTGCGATGCCCTGGTTTCTGATCTGGCCTGTCCTGCTCTGGCTGCGATCACACGAGCTGTTTTACCAGTGGTTCTGGCTGAACAATATTGGCCGTTTTTTCGGATTTTCGGTCGATACGCTTGGCGCACAAAGTTCATCATCATTCTGGCCGAAAACCTTGCCCTGGTTTGCCTGGCCAGCCTGGTTGCTTGCCGCCATCAACTTGTGGCAGCAACGACGGCAATTGCTGCATTCAGCACCGCTCCAACTCGGCCTGCTGGCTTTTCTGGTTTATTTTTCCGTCATGCAACTGTCGGCTTCCGCACGCACAGCCTACGGTCTGCCCATGCTGTCCGGACTGGTTCTGCTGGCCACACCAGCCAACCTGACCACACCACGTCTGCAACTGTGGCTGGATTACCTGTCCCGCCTGATCTTCACGCCGGCGATCCTGGTCGCATGGTATGTCTGGATTGTGCTTTATCGTACCGGCCAATCGCCGGCCTGGCACTGGCTGACCCGCGGGCTGTCACCCGAGTTCCATCCGCCGGCCCAGACAGCGGCACTGACAGCCGCCATACTGGCATCCGCCATGTTACCGGCATGCTGGCTGGGATGCCGCCGACTGACGGCTCGTGGCGTGACCGCCAGCGCAACACATGTGACGATCCTGTGGCTGGTGCTGAATGCCTTGTGGCTACCATGGGTCGACAATGCCAAGCGTTATCGCGATGTGTTTGTGCAGGCGGTGAGCCAGCTCTCCCCCGGCTACACCTGTGTCAGTGGCATTGGCCTTGGTGAATCCACGCGACCAATGTTTGTCTACTATCTGGAATGGATGCATGTGCCCTACCACATCGGCGACGATGCACAATGCGCAGCCGTACTAATCGACCAGTGGGGCATGCAGCCCCCAGTGGTGCCAGACAGCTGGCAGTTGCGCTGGCATGCCGGCCGACCACAGGACACCAAGGAACAGTTCTGGTTGTATAGCAGGGGAAAGCCGGCTTCCTATCAGTGATTGCCTGCAAATCACAGTCAGCCTGCTACCGCCGGACCGGCATGCATGCAATGCGGTGCATGTTCCGGCACAGCCGGTCATGATTCCTTGCTGGTATCCTGACCGTAATAAAGCTGACCGATCCGGATGACAGGACGGCCAGTATTGCGACGGTGCTGGTTGGTATCGCGCAGGGAATAGGCACAGCCACAATACTCTTGCTGGTAAAACTGCTCGCGTTTGCTGATCTCGATCATGCGGGCAGAACCACCGGCCTTGCGCCAGTTATAATCCCAGTAAGTCAGACCGGCATATCGACCCGCTGCACGATGGCCGCAATCATTGATCTGCTGCATGTTTTTCCAGCGCGAAATGCCCAGTGAACTGGTCATGACCGGAAAGCCATGTTCGTGCGCGTATAGGGCAGCCCGCTCAAAACGCATATCGAAACACATGGTGCAGCGCACACCACGTTCAGGTTCATTTTCCATCCCCTTGGCCCGGGCGAACCAGTTGTCCCGGTCATAATCGGCATCGACAAAGGTGATGCCGAATTTTTCGGCAAACCGGATATTCTCGTTTTTGCGCAGTTCATATTCGCGCAGGGGATGAATATTGGGATTGTAGAAATAGATGGTGAAATCGATCCCGGACGCCTGCATTGCCTCCATCACTTCTCCCGAGCATGGTGCGCAGCAGGAATGCAGCAATACCTTGTTGTGGCCTTGTGGCAGGGCAATGGGTTGGCGCTCGGTTGCGGTCATGGGCGGGGGTTGTCCTTCAGGAAGCCTTGCCGGCCAGGCACAATCCTGTCGGCAGCACGGTTGTCCATTGTATTACGTGTCCGGACAGCGGGCAATTGCCGACCATGATCTGCGGCACGGTGTCAACAAAACGCGGGCGCGGAATCGCGCGGTCATCCATATTTCATTTTTTTTGCTAAAGCGCTTGACGCGAGGTTGCAGTTTGGGTTTACTTGTTGAGTACTGGAGTGGACAGAGTATTGAAAAAACAATCCGGCATTGCCAGCAACAACCGGATCGTTGCACAAAAACAACCTCAGAAGAGGGCGGAGTTGATAAAAGTGAGTGATCGCATGTACCGGGCATTTCTGGGCGCATTATTGTTGGGTGGCCTGATCTTCGATTGGCAGTGGCTGATGTATCTCATTATCGTGACGCTACTGTTCGAGGGCATTACCAACTGGCGTATTCCCATCATTGCGCACAAGCTGTTTCCGGGCGTTTTTGAGCTTAAACGCTGTGTCGCCGACAGCCATCAGGTGCGCATCGAATTCGAAGCCGAACGCGCCTGGCGCATCATGGTCGCTGCCATTCTTCTGCCGACCTACGTGTTCTTCTATCACCTGCTCTGGTTTGTGCCATGGTTTCTTGCCTTTGCCATTCTGGGAGCCGGGGTCAGCGGCATCTGTCCGGGAGCATTCAGCCTCAAGCGCATCGGCTTCAAGTAGAACATGCCTGCCGAATCAACCACACTGGGTCCGGCAAGCAATCTGCCCACCAAGATTTCCGGCATTGTCTTCTGGGGAACCGTACTCATTGGCTTGCTGATAGCCTTTGTGATTCTCAGGAACAAAGAAGCTGTTCTCACACGCGAGTACCGCAACAATGCCGCGATTCTGCAGACGGTGATCCAGAAATCCCTGGAATACTCCGACAGCAACACGTTCAATATGGAAACACGGCTGGAAATGCAACGCAATCTGCAGCCCTTCCATAGCATCATTCATTATGACGCGATCGAAATCAGGCTTGGTGGTCACGCCTACATCTTCGGGCAGAAATCCGATCACGAGGAAGCCATAGCGACCCGGCTGCACATTCGTCCGGTTTACCCGCAACTGACTCCCTATGACGTCGATACACTGATTTATTTCCCCAGCCTGAGCGACACCATTACCTCCTACCGCAAATGGATTCTGCTGTCGATGGCCTCGCTGATGATGCTGTTTGGCCTGATTCTGCAATTTATCCTGCAGCGTCTGCTCAGCCAGCCATTTTCCCGCATGGTTTTAACCGCCCAGCGATTTGCCGATGGTGAAACAAGCGTCCGTTTTGACGAAGCCAGCGACGACGAATTCGGTTTCCTGTCCAAGTTCATCAACCGCGCGCTGGACAGCAGCGCCCGTCAGTACGGCCAGCTCGTGGAAGCTCTGGCACGTGCCACGGCTTCCGAATCCGCCTTGTTTGCCGAAAAGGAAAGAATCGCCGTTACCCTGAGCTCGCTGTCGGAAGCCGTGATTTCGACCGATGCGCACGGCATCGTCGATTATCTGAACCCCATGGCAGAACGCATGACCGGATGGCCGTTACTAGAAGCCAGGGGGCAACCGATATCCACCGTCATTTCGCTGATCGACGAGCTGGAACTGCTGCCCATCCCCAATCCGGTGGGCGAATGTCTGAAGCTCAACAGCACGATCCACCTGTCCGAACACGCCGCCATGGTGCTGCGCGATGACCATCTGATCTCCATCGACGCTGCCGCAGCACCGATGCGGGACAGTTCAGGACTGGTCGTCGGAGCAGTGATGGTCTGTTCGGACGTCAGCCACACACGGCGGCTGGCATTGCAGCTTGCCCACCAGGTCAGCCACGACACGCTCACCAACCTCACCAACCGCAGCGCATTCGAGCAACGGCTGGACCAGTTGCTGGAAGACATCAAGCCAGACGAAACCCACGCCCTGCTCTACATCGACCTTGACCAGTTCAAGATTGTCAATGACACCTGTGGTCATACCGCCGGTGACGAACTATTGCGCCAGCTGGCCCAGGTATTGATGGACTGCATCCGGCGAACCGATGTGCTGGCCCGGCTGGGTGGCGATGAGTTCGGCATTCTGCTGATCAATTGCGATCTGGCTCACGCTTCGGCAACTGCGGACAAGATCCGCCAGGCAGTCAAGGACTTTCGTTTTGCCTGGATCAACAGCGTCTTTGAAATCGGCGCCAGCATCGGCGTGGTGGAAATCAATGCAGACAATCTGAATGCGTCCACCATCATGAGCTCGGCCGATCTGGCCTGTTATGCCGCCAAGGACAGTGGCCGCAACCGGGTACACATCTACCAGAAAACCGATGATGTGCTGCTGCAGCGTCACGGTGAAATGCACTGGATCAGTCTGATTGCGCAAGCGCTTGAAGAAGGCCGCTTCGTGTTGTACCGGCAACCGATCTGTCCGCTGCCGGAAACCTGTCAAGGCAATGCGCATCACTGGGAAATCCTGCTGCGCATGAAAGACAGCGATGGCGCGATCATTCCGCCCAATTTCTTTATTGCCGCCGCAGAACGCTACAACAAAATGCAACGGATCGACCGCTGGGTAATCTACAACGTGTTTGCCGCGCTGGCCGCTGGCGCATTTGAATCCAGTCGCGGCACACGTCACCTGGTGGCCATCAATCTGTCTGGCTCCACGTTAAGCGACGATAGCGTGCTGACCTTCATTCAGGAAACCGGCCAGCATTTCAATATTGATTTCACGCAGATCTGCTTTGAAATCACCGAAACGGTCGCCATCAGCAACCTGAGCAAGGCAACCACCTTCATTCGCGAACTCAAACGACTGGGCTGCCAGTTTTCACTGGACGATTTCGGCAGTGGCCTCAGTTCGTTTGGTTATCTGAAAAACCTGCCTGTCGACTACATCAAGATTGATGGCAGTTTTGTCAAGGACATGGCATCTGATCCGATTGACCGGGCAATGGTCGAAGCAATCACCCAGATCGGTCACGTCATGCAGATCAAGACAGTCGCCGAATGGGTAGAAGATCAGGCCACGCTCGACATGCTAAGCGCGCTCGGTGTCGACTTTGCCCAGGGATTCCACCTTGGCAAGCCACTGGAAATTCCGGACATCCAGCCAGTCTGTGTCATCTGATCCGGCAGCAGCCAGACACCCGGCTCATGCATCCGACCCGGGTGCGGCCGGGTCAGCGCCGCCAGCCGCCTTCATGCCCCCAGCCACCATGCCAGTCTCCACCACGCCGCCAGCCGCCATCACCCCAGGCATGCTCACGCCATTCGTGCTCACGCCATTCGTGCTCACGCCATTCGTGCTCACGCCATTCATGCTCACGCCATTCATGTTCGCGCCAGCCAGGGCCATATCCATAAGCCTGGTAGTACGCAGCCGGCGCAACCACCTGCACGGCAGGCGCAGGATAATAGCCCCACATTCCATCCGCATGGGCTGCTGGCATGGCAGCAGCCAGCAAGGTTGCCAGCGCAATGCCGGCCCATCCCTTCTTGTCTGTAGTTGTCTTCATGATATTCTCCTTTGTCCAGCTATCAATCAGTTTGATCTTCATTGATCAACCTGTTAAACAAATGATAGGCGCACGTCAGAACAACGGGGTATCAGACTGTAACCTGGATGTAACAACCTGTGTCGAATTCCGCCACAGACCGTTATTTTAGTCAGGCAGCTTTGCTCATCGGCCAGTAAATGCGGATCTGATGTCAGGACATCCCGCCGGCCGCACAACACGGGCCTGTTCGACACCATCCTGCAACAGGATCAGCGTCGGCCACAGCTTGACGCCATACAGGCGACCAAGCCGCTTGCCCTTGCCATCTTCAATACGCACGTGGCGCAAAGAATCGCCCTGCTCTGCCAGCCACTGGTCAATGTCCGGTCGTGCCGCCTGGCAGTGTGCGCACCAGCCAGCGCCGAATTCAAGCAATGTCCGGCCTGGCAACGCCTCGATTTCGGGACGGGTCAGTTCAGTGTTCATGGGTCAGCATTCCAGTACATCTCCCTGACGCGGCACAATGGTTTCCGTATCGCCCAGCAAACCGGCAAAATGATGCATCACGCTTTCATCGCCATGCACCAGAACCGTCCTGGCCGGCGCCAGAGCGCGATGCCATGCCAACAGCTCGTCCCGGTCTGCGTGGGCGGAAAAGCTGTTGATCGTATACAACCGGGCGCGAACAGGTATTTCTTCGCCAAACAAGATCACCTTCTTTGCCCCGTCGATCAGCAATCTCGCCAGCGTCCCGGGTGCGGCAAAACCAACAAAAACAATGCTGGAATCCTCGCGCCACAAGTTGTAGCGCAGATGGTGCCGCACACGGCCGCCGGTGCACATGCCGGAACCTGCCATGATCACGGCACCACCGCTGACATGATTGATCAGCATCGAATCGGTAGTCTGTCTGGTCAACCGGAGCCCTGGCAGATCAAACGGGTCTTCTCCCCGATCAAACGCTTCGCGTACGGCAGGGCCGAAAATATCCGGATAGTGTCTGAATATTTCAGTAGCGGAGATTGCCATTGGTGAATCCAGATACACCGGCAATCTGCGCGGCAAACGCCCATTCCGCTGGTTTTCACGTAAAAAATAGAGGATTTCCTGTGCGCGCTCCAGTGCAAAGCTCGGAATGATGACATTGCCGCCCTGATCAATGGTGCTGACAATGGCATTCACCAGCTCATCTACCGATGGTCCAACCGGCTTGTGCAGGCGGTCTCCATAGGTGGTTTCCATGACCACCACGTCGGCGGGCGGTGGTAACTGAGGCGGATTCAGCAGTTTCCGGCCACGATTGCCGATATCGCCGGAAAAAATCACGGACCGGGTTTGACCGTTGCGGGTTTCTTCGACACGAATCGAAGCTGAACCAAGTATATGGCCGGCATCATGAAAAGTGGCGGTCAGTCCGGTTGCCAGCTGGATCAGCTCACCATAGACAGCCTTGCGTCCGAACTGCCCCATGGCGTTGAGTGCATCCAGATGACTGTACAGAGGTTCCGGTGCCTGGTGTCCATGCCGGTGTGCGGCCCTGCCATGGCGTTGCGTTTCCTCCTCCTGCAGATGCGCAGCATCCAGCAACACAACCCTTGCCAGTTCGAATGTGGCGGCAGTGGCAATGATTTCGCCTCGGAATCCCCGCTTAACCAGCAACGGAATCCGCCCGCAATGGTCCAGATGGGCATGGGTGAGCAACAGCAGGTCTATGGAAGCCGGATCAAAACCGAAGTCGGCTGCATTGTCCTCATCCAGTTCACGCCCCCCCTGAAACATGCCGCAGTCCACCAGAATCCGCATACCACCTGCCTCCAGCAAATGACAGGAACCCGTCACCTGCTGATCGGCGCCATGAAAAGACAGTTTCATGCCAGTTCTCCCGACTGCTTGCCAATCTGTTCATCTTACCCGTCAGCATGCACGATTGCCAAAAAAACCGCACTGACACCAGGGCATCTCTCCCGCTTCTGCCCAGGCTGATGCAAATCAGACATGGTGAACGGCGCGTGCCGGATTTTTCGGCACCCCGCAGCGGTTTCTTTGCAGTCGGCCGTTGACACGTTATGCTAGCGGATACCTTTGGAATCGCTGATCAGGCCCTCTGCGGATCGCGTGGGTGTTGATCGTGAATTTGTTTCATATCAGGAGAATATCAGATGAAATATCTGCACACCATGGTTCGCGTCACCGATCTGCCGACGTCGCTGGCGTTCTATTGCGATGCGCTCGGACTGGAAGAAACCCGCCGTCATGAATCGCCACAGGGACGTTACACGCTGGTGTTCCTCAATGCCCCCGGCGATCCCGAAGCACAAGTTGAGCTGACCTGGAATTGGGATCCCGAGGTATACACTTCTGGCAGAAACTTTGGCCACCTGGCTTACGAAGTGGACGATATTTATGCAGCCTGCGAAAAGCTGCTACGGCATGGCGTCACGATCAACCGGCCGCCCCGCGATGGCCGCATGGCCTTTGTGCGCTCGCCGGACCAGATTTCGGTGGAGCTGCTGCAACGGGGCGATCCCCTGCCGCCACAGGAACCTTGGCTTTCGATGCCCAATAGCGGTCAGTGGTAACCGGGTTCCGGCAATCCACCTATTTGCGCAGGCGCAAATAGACTTCTGGCAATTTTCGCGGCAGATCGTTGATGTGATCGAGCACCAGATAATGCCCATTGCCAAAAATCATCGGCAAATACTGGCTGCCACTGGCATCCAGCGTGATGCAGAAGGGATGGATACCTGCGTCGATGGCTTCCTTGACTGCCATGCGGGTATCTTCCTGCAGATAACGCTGGTCACCGCCATCATCATAATCCGCAGGCCGTCCATCTGACAGAATCAGCAGCAGACGACGTACGGATGGCGCATCCCCGAACCGGTGCACCGCATGACGGATGGCTGCACCCATCCGGGTCGCCAGCCGGCCGGACAGACCGCCGACCTGAGCGCGCGCCCGGGCATCAAAACGCTCATCAAATCCCTTGATGGTGTAATAGCTGACATTGTCGCGATACTTCGATGCAAAACCGGCCAGACTGTACGGATCGCCCACCGCCTCCAGGCTTTCGGCAAACAGCAGCATGGCAGCCCGGATCCGGTCGACCACCCTGCCGCCTTCCTGACAAGGCTGCATGATGGAAGTGGACAGATCCGCCAGCAGGGTCACAGCTGTATCGCGCGTCTGCACTCGCCGTTGCCGGTAAATGGCTGCAGCCGGCGACGTGCCGCGCCGCTTTTCGACGACAAATCCGATTGCGGCATCCCAGTCCAGCTCTTCGCCTTCATACTGCCGCCGCATGGGTGCCATGCGTTGCGGTTTTTGTGCCTGGATTGCCAGTTTCAGCCGTTTGAGCGCGGTTGCATTCTGCTCCAGCAAACGTTCGGCGGCTGCCGCATCATTTTCGTGCAGTTCCTTTTCCTGCACCCACGCCCACTGACGCTTGTACCGGTTGTCGCGATAATCCCATTCCTGATATGGCTTGCCTTTTTCGCTGTATTCAGGCCCCTGTCCACGTCCTTGCACATTGGCTGGCTGTGGAATGCCAACCCCGACCCGGCCACCGGAACCCGCTGTGTTTTCCGGCGGAATTTCCATGTCAGGGTCTTCACCAGCAGCATTTTTGGGAATATGCGAAACATCCTGCTGCTCTTTGGGCGCCTGCTCTTCACCTGGCTTGTCGGTCACTTCGGCATCATGCTCTCCGGATTCCGGCACATCCAGATCCCGTCTGGGATAAACCGGACGTGCTGCGTTCGGAGCGCGCCCCGGCAGATATGCGTGTGGCCGGTCCGCCAGCCTGATTGCAGGCAAACGTGTGTTTGCGTAGAGCACTCGTGCCGTTTCAAAAGCGGTCACCAGTGTCGCCTCATCCGTCAGCAACGGCAACCACTGCACCTGGTCAGCCGGAACAGGGGCGCCATCCCGTTGCCAGCGCAACAGATCCCGGGCCAGAATGAAGTAATCTGCCGCCGGACCTTCCGGCAGCGGAACCGCATCAGCGGCAGCCAGCAAGCGGTCCAGATAACCCGGAACCTTGCGTGCGATGGCAGCATCCACACGCAAATCTTCGCACAGATCGAAAATCAGCTGAAAACGGATCATGTCATCGCCATAGGCAGCAAAAAGCGGCCGCCAGGTGATGCGCTGCTCTGCGTCCAGTGGCGGATGTTTCATGCCGGCAACCCGGAACAGTTCTTCGATATAACGTCGTTCCCAGGAGTGGAATGCCAGATGACCACAGGCATGCAGGACGGACAGCATGGCGGTTTCACGATCCGGCATGGCCAGCGGCAGGTAAAGTCCGCCACCATCGGTTTCAACAAAGGGACGCCCTTTGTCAGGCGACCAGTCGCTATCGTACAGGTCAACGCCAATACCAAACCATGCACGCAAAATCAGCTGGAACAGGCGATGGTGTTCGGCAAGCCGGAAACCAGGCAGGTTTTCCAGCAACAACGCCATGCTTTCTTCCGATTCAAGCCGAAAATAGGCTTCACCGCGCAGGCGGCCAGCCTGCAGAATATCCGCACCCCGTTTTGCCCAAGGCAAAACGGCAGCAACCCCCAGCAGATCACGGACACGAATCGCACCACACAAATAAGTGCCCAGCGCCAGCCGCCGTTTTTCAAACAGATCCACGCTAGGCAGGGCCACATCCTCGATACCGGCAATGCCATGCCCGCCCGCAAAGCCTTCAACCGGACAGTTGAACCAGGCGATACCGGAATCCAGATGCCGTTCGCACCAGTCCAGACCAAGCGCTGCCCAACGCTCTTCACCGGTCTGACCCAGCAATCCGAAAGCGATCGGCAGCTGGTCCATAAACCCGTTCAGCGCTTTCCAGGAGCCTCGCCAGGCGCTGAACCGCAGCGCCTGACGGGTCCAGACCGTAGCATCCGCGCAGGCAGCCACGGCGGCCTGGCTGCCGCGTATGAACGCCTTGCCGGCATCCCGGTCGTGCTCGAACAGCGACTTGCAGGCCCGCAACCATTCGAGCGCCACCACATCACCCGACTGCTGTATGGCCGGCAATGCCGCACTGGCATCACGGTGAGCCACAAAACTGATCGCCTCCAGATCAGCCAGAATCTGCTGGATATCGGCCAGTACCTGCAGATCAGCCAAAATGCGCCCGTACGATTTCAGTCAGTGCTTCCGCCAGTTCCGGGTCATCGGTGACCGGACTCACCAGGGCAGCCTGACACGCATCAACCGGTGGCAGACCGGCCGCAATCAGATTGGCGGCATACACCAGCGCACGGGTTGACGTCGCTTCTTCCAGCCCATGGTCCTTCAGCACCCTGGCACGCTGACCAACAGCCACCAGTCGGGCCACCTGGTCCGGTGTAAGACCGCCGGCCTCGGCTGCAATGATGCGTTCTTCCACTTCCGGTTTCGGATAGTTGAAATGGATGCCGACAAACCGCTGCTTGGTGGAAGGCTTGAGATCTTTCAGCACGGTCTGATAACCAGGGTTGTAGGAAATCACCAGCATGAAATCCTCATGCGCTTCGATTTCCTGGCCCTTTTTCTCCAGCGGAAGCTGGCGACGGTGATCGGTCAACGGATGGATGATCACGGTGCTGTCGGTACGCGCTTCGACAATTTCGTCCAGATAGCAGATCGCGCCAGCCTTGACTGCCTTGGTCAGCGGACCATCCTGCCAGACTGTCTGGTCGCCTTCCAGCAGGAAACGTCCAACCAGATCGGAACTGGTCAGGTCCTCGTGACAGGAAACCGTGACCAGGGGCCGTTTGAGTCGCCAGGCCATGTATTCCAGAAAGCGGGTTTTGCCACAACCGGTTGGCCCCTTGAGCATCACCGGCAAGCGCTTGCGCCAGGCTGCCTCAAAAATGGCAATTTCGTTGCCTTGGGGCTCATAGAACGGGGCTGCCGCTTCGTCTTCCACCGGAGCCTGGATGATATCGCGCTCGACGCCGCGCAGGCGGTTGAACAGGGCTTTCATACCATCTCCAGGCGGGATTCACGCATGCAGCGGGTTTTCATGAACAGGAAAATGTGTCGCAACGTGCGGACAGCCATTTTGTGCGGCTGAACCGGCAGGGCATCTGCACGATCCATGGACAGGCAGTTCTGGTAATACACCAGTTCGCGACAGTTGTCGCGGATGGTATTCCAGGACGGATCGCCCTTGACCAGGATTTTGAAGGATTCCAGGAGATCGTCTTCCGGTCCGGGTGGTTCGGCTTCGCCAACATCGCGGACATAAGCCACCATGAGCTGCTTGACCATCTGCATGGCCTGACTGACCATGGCGCCCAGTTCGGGCTGCTCGCCCGCGTTGACGGCAATTTCGTAACGACGAATCTGCTCGTCGACCGTTTCGAAAGCCTGTTGCAATTCTGGATGATTCATCTGACTAGACCCGATTCACGTTTAATACTACAATCAAAAGACACTGGCGTACGAAATATCCGATTATTTTACTCAACTTCTACCATAAATGGAATGACAATATGAAAAAGCTGGTCAAGCAAATCAAACTGAACAACCTGGAATACAACGCCAATCGTGATCCCGCAGTCTACCGCCGCTGCGCAAACGAATCGTTCCGTATCCAGGCGATGCTGGATGGTTCTGGCGCAGTGGAATGCAGCCTGACCGACGCCAGCGGCGCCGTGCTGCACAAACAGTCCGTTTCGGCCCCTGGAACCTACAGCCACGAACTGTCCTTCCCGACACCTGGCGTTCGTCTGGTGACGCTGAACGTCGCCGGCGCAGGCCAGAACTTCAGCAAAAGCTTGCGCCTCGACGTGATGGAACACGCCTGGCACGGCTGATCGTCCACCCGGCATGAACGGGGCCTGACAGTAACCGGGCTCCGTCTGTTCGCAGCCTGTCATCCTGCCTGCTGCACTGGTCAGTTGGTGGTGTTTTCCGTGATCTGCAAACGCACAGCGCACCAGGACTGCCAGGCCTGCGCTTTTTTAGCAGGGTCTGCCAGCATGGCAGCCAGTGATGGGCCCGCAATATGCGGTATTCCAGCACCATCAGGCGCATCGCTGTCGGCCAGCCACCAGAACCACATCGCTCCTTGCTGACGCAGCTGATCCGGCAACGACGACAGGGGGGATTCCATCGGTTGTTCCGCCTGCAATTCCAACGCAATCAACAGATTGCCAAACAAGCGCTCTGCCGCGCCGACAGGCGCTTCCGGCAACACCAGCACGCCCTGACAGCCATCGGCTGAAGCAACCGGCCACATCCAGCACATCCGTGCGACAGGCGTGCGCACTCGCCAGACCGGCAACAATTCCAGCACCTCAAGCACGGCTTCACTGGGCATTCCGCAACTCCAGCACCATGACCAACCCATCCTCGCGTCCGTGGCTGGCCGGGTAATACCCCTTGCGCAAGCCAACCTGGCGAAATCCGAATCCTTCATACAGGCCGCGCGCAGCAAGATTGGAAGGCCTGACCTCCAGCCACATGACTGCGAAACCAGACTCACGTGAACACGCGACCAGCCTGCGCAGAAAAGCAGCCCCATAACCCAACCCCTGCAACGCAGGCACAACAGTCAGATTGAGCAAATGCACCTCATCCACCACGGCCATCATCACCGCATAAGCCATGATGCTGCCCGATTCCTCATACAGGCAGCAGCGATATCCCGCTCGCATCGAATCATGGAAATTTCCGGCAGTCCACGGGAACGCGTAACTTTGCCGGTCCAGTTCCGCCACATGATCCACATCGTTTTCCAGCATCGGCCGATACATGCCATCATCACCGTTCGCTGATTTTCAGTGCCACACGATTACGCACATACAATGGAACCGCATCGGCGGGATCGATGTGTCTGCCAGCCATGAACTCATCCACCGCCAGTTCTGCCAGCCGGGAAGCCCGTGGGTACCGGGCGCCATCCACCTGCACGGTTTTGCTGCCCAGTCTGGCCCGCAGATTTTCGCCATACACGGCAAAACCACTGCCACAGCCAATCCAGCCATCCCCTTCGGGCAACGGTATTTCTGTCGCAGCGCACACAGTCGGCGACACAAGCATCTGCCAGCCTGTGACTTCCTGCTGCCAGGCGGCCACGTAGACTTCACCCATGCGGGCATCCTGGCAGGCCAGCAGACGACGTTCATCTTTCTGCCCCAGCGCGCGCAGGGAAGACACCGCGACCACCGGCAAACCATGTCCAAATGCCAACCCCTGCGCAACCGAACAGGCAATGCGAACACCCGTGAACGATCCCGGGCCCTGACCGAACGCCACGGCATCGATGGCGGAAAATGCCAGACCGGCTTCCGCCAGCAATTCCCTGCATTGCGGCAGCAGCATCGAAGAATGACGTTGCCCGGCCAGTACGCTGCGCTCGATCACCTGACCATCCAGCCATAATGCTGCAGAACAGTATTCAGTCGCTGTTTCCAGCGCCAGCAGTTTCATTTTGCATCCTTGCCACTTGTCACCTGCTGACTGGCCTGCCTGCCGGCACTGCCCTGCCCAGGCAAGCCTGGTGACAACATTTCATCGATTTCGAACAGAACCTGTCGCCGTCGGGTGTGCGACAGACTGACAATCCGGCCACCAAGCTGCGCGCCATGATCAAGCAGCCTCGCCACGTCAGCATTGTTTGCCCTGGGCACATAACCCAGCTTGTAACCATGCCAGTACACTTCGACAGCGCGGGCATCAAACGGGTTGTCCGCTTCGCGCCGGAGATCCAGCACATCGCCTTCTTTCATGTCCGGCCAGACCAGACTTCCCGCATAGTAACGAAGACCGGCCAGCCGGCTGGTCTGCAACAGAAGAACGGTTTGTGCCCGCAGTCCGACCGGTCCCGCCAGCACCGGACCGATCAACAGCAAAGACAGCCCGAGGTGCAGGTACAACCGGTCAATAACTGATGGCGCGCCAGTCATCATCCATGACGCGGGAAATATACGATGCGCCTCCAGCCACGCCGGTACATTCCGGGATGAGGTCCGCATCCGTGACACCATTTGCGTCCAGGGCCCCGCCACAGGCATAGAATTTCACGCCCAGATCTGCCGCATCCTGCATGAACTGATAAACCGACTTGATGCGATTGTCCGACGGATAAATGCTGTCTGCGACTCCCTTGCGCAACAACCGGACAGCCGAGCTGGCAAAATAGATCTCGACTTCAACGTCCATTGCAGCAGCCGAAGCGGCCTGAAAGAACGGTGTTCCGCACAGATGCGGGGTTTCGGGGCTGATGGTGAGCAGCATCATGACCAGTTTGTCGGCCATTTGATTCTCCTGTCATGGACAACTGTCCCGTCTTGCCAGGATGAAGACGCGGCAGGCTGTCGTTTTTCGGTTAAAATTGTATTTTATTTCACTCCGCCAGCATTATGCCAGATTTCCTGTCCCTGCCCGGAAGCAATGCGCTGTCCGCATTCCGTCTTGACAAGTTGCGCGCTGCCCTGCCTGATTACCTGTGTCACGGCGCGCGGTTCTGGCACTTTGTCGAATGCCGTCAGCCACTGGATGCATCCGCTCAAGCCATTCTCGACCAGTTGCTGATCTACGGCGAACCGGCGCAGCCGGCAGAATCCGGCGAGATCCTGCTCATTACGCCGCGCATCGGCACGATTTCTCCCTGGTCATCCAAAGCCACCGACATCGCCCATTCCTGCGGCCTGACCGATGTCCTCCGGATCGAGCGCGGCACCGTCTGGCATTTCAGCCGCAAGGACGGACGCCCGCTCGACGCAGCCGATCGCGCCCGTATCGCCCCGCAAATCCATGACCGGATGACAGAATCCATCCTGGACGATCTGCAGGCAGCCCGCAAGCTGTTCAGCCATCTGCCATCGCCGCCGCTGGAAACGGCGGACATGTTACATCATGGCCGTCAGGCACTGGTTGACGCCAACCGCAGCATGGGACTCGCATTGTCGGATGACGAAATCGACTATCTGACCGAACAGTTCGGCCACATCGGCCGCAACCCGACCGATGTGGAACTGATGATGTTTGCCCAGGCCAATTCGGAACACTGTCGGCACAAGATTTTCAATGCCAGCTGGACCATCAACGGCCAGCCACAGGCCAACAGCCTGTTCGGCATGATCCGTCATACCCATCAGGTGCGTCCGCAGGACACCATCATCGCCTATTCGGACAATTCGTCCGTGATTGCCGGCGCAGAAACCAGCCGGTTTTTCCCGGACAGCGATGGCCAATACCGCATGCACCAGGCGTTGACGCACATCCTGATGAAAGTCGAAACCCACAATCATCCGACCGCCATTTCGCCATTTGCCGGTGCGGCGACAGGCTCCGGCGGCGAAATCCGTGACGAAGGCGCCACCGGCACCGGGTCGAAACCCAAGGCCGGCCTGTGCGGTTTCAGCGTCTCCAACCTGCAGATTCCGGGATTTGTCCAACCCTGGGAAACCAATGGCGATGGCCAAGTGTATGGACGGCCCCCACGCATTGCCTCCGCATTGCAGATCATGATCGACGGGCCGATCGGATCGGCCGCGTTCAACAACGAATTCGGCCGCCCGTGCCTGGCCGGTTATTTCCGCACCCTGGAACTCGATCATGGCGGCCACATGCGCGGCTACCACAAGCCAATCATGCTGGCCGGCGGCATTGGCAACATCGATGCCCGACATTGCGACAAAACCGCCTTTCCTGCCGGCACGCTGCTGATCCAGCTGGGCGGCCCCGGCATGCTGATCGGTCTGGGGGGCGGTGCTGCTTCGAGCATGCATACCGGCACCAACGATGAAGCGCTGGACTTTGATTCGGTCCAGCGCGGCAATCCCGAAATGCAGCGTCGCGCACAGGAAGTCATTGACCGTTGCTGGCAGATGGGAGATGACAATCCGATCCTGTCGATTCACGATGTGGGTGCCGGTGGCGTCTCGAATGCATTTCCCGAACTGATCGATGGTGCCGGCCGTGGCGCCCGGCTGCAGTTGCGTGACCTGCCACTGGAGGCCAGCGGGCTTTCGCCCCGTGAAATCTGGTGCAATGAAGCACAAGAACGCTATGTGCTGGCCATTGCACCGCATCGCCTCGACGACTTCCGTGCCATCTGCGAACGTGAGCGCTGCCCGTTTGCGGTTGTTGGCACTGCCAGCGATGACCACCATCTGCGCGTGGATGACAATCTGTTCGACACGCCGGCAGTCGATGTTGATCTGTCGGTGATTCTTGGCAAACCACCCCGCATGTCGCGCAACGCGACAAATGTGACCAGCAGCCTGCAGACACTCAACCTGGATGATACCGACCTTGCGACGGCCGCAGTGCGGGTGTTGCAGATGCCGGCCGTCGCTTCGAAAGCATTTCTCATCCACATCGGTGACCGCACGGTTGGCGGTCTGACTGCACGCGACCAGATGGTCGGCCCCTGGCAGGTGCCGGTGGCTGACGTGGCAGTGACTGCCATGGGACATGACGATCTGCGTGGTGAGGCATTTGCCATCGGCGAGCGTACGCCGCTGGCCTTGATCGACCCGCAGGCCTCCGGACGCATGGCGGTCACCGAAGCCATTACCAACCTGGCCAGCGCAGCTATTCGTGATATCAGCGAAATCCGTTTGTCCGCCAACTGGATGGCCGCCTGCGGCAGCAACGAAGAAGACGCCGCACTGTACGACACGGTTCAGGCCGTTGCCATGGAACTCTGTCCGCAGCTTGGAATTAGCATTCCGGTCGGCAAGGATTCGCTGTCTATGCGCACGCGCTGGCAGGAAAACAACCAGGAAAAATCCGTCACTTCCCCGCTGTCGCTCATCATCAGTGCATTTGCTCCGGTTGTTGATATCCGCAGGACACTGACTCCGCAATTGCGACGCGATCGCGGCGCAAGCGATCTGATCCTGATCGACCTTGGACGCGGTCGCAACCGGCTTGGTGGTTCTGTACTTGCCCAGGCATGGAATCAGGTCGGCGATCTCGCTCCGGACCTTCATTCGGCCGAGCAGCTGAAAGCCTTTTTCAACACCATCCAGCGGCTGAATGCCGAAGGCCGTCTGCTGGCCTATCACGATCGTTCCGATGGCGGTCTCTGGGCAACCGTCTGCGAAATGGCATTTGCAGGCCATTGCGGCGTTACCATCGAAATTGACGAGCTATGTCACGAGCAGATGCGCGTGACCCGGGAAGATCTCGGCATTCCGGAAGACGACGAAGAACAGCCACCGATGAGTCCGGAAGAACGCCGGTTACAGCAGTTGCGTGTCCTGTTCAGCGAAGAACCTGGCGCGGTGCTGCAGGTTGCCCGCGATCAGACACCCGCCGTCATGCAGGCATTCTTTCAGGCCGGCTTGCGCAGCGAATTCCATATGCTGGGCAGCCTGAATGACCAGGACCAGATACGTGTCATGCGCAAAGGGGATGCCATACTGGATTTCAGTCGCGCCAGCCTGCAATCGAGCTGGAGCGAGACCGGTTTCCGTATCCAGCAATTGCGCGACAATCCCGATTGCGCCAACGCCGAATTCGCACTTGCCGGCGCCCAGGACGATCCGGGACGTTCCGTGCATCTCACCTTCGACCCCGACCAGAACATCGTGATTGGTGGCAACCGGCCGGCGATTGCCATTCTGCGCGAGCAAGGTGTCAATGGCCAGGTCGAAATGGCCGCTGCTTTTCATCTGGCCGGATTTGATGCCATCGATGTCCACATGAGCGACATTCTGAGTGGTCGTGTCCGTCTTGAGCGCTTTCGCGCCCTGGCTGCCTGTGGCGGATTTTCTTATGGTGACGTGCTCGGGGCTGGTGAAGGCTGGGCCAAATCGATCCTGTTCAACACTCGCGCACGCGATGAATTCGGTGCCTTTTTCCAGCGCACCGACACACTCGCTCTCGGCGTCTGCAACGGATGCCAGATGATGAGCAATCTGGGCGACATCATTCCGGGAACCGGTCACTGGCCACGTTTCCGGCGCAACCTGTCCGAACAGTTCGAAGCACGTCTGGTGATGGTCGAAATCACCGACAGCCCATCGGTCCTGTTTGATGGCATGGCTGGCAGCCGCCTGCCGGTAGTCGTGTCGCACGGCGAAGGCCGCACCGATTCCAGCCGGCAGCAGAACCAGCCGGATCCACGACTGGCCAGCCTGCGGTATGTCGATCATCATGGCCAGCCTACCGAAACCTATCCGTTCAACCCCAACGGATCAGCTGGCGGTTTCAATGGTTTTACCACCGCAGATGGCCGCTTTACCATCATGATGCCGCATCCCGAACGGACATTCCGCCGCGAACAGTTCAGCTGGTATCCGGACGATGGCAAGCAGAACAGTCCCTGGATGCGCCTGTTCCTTAACGCAAGACAATGGATCGACAAATCATGAGCATATCGCAACCATTGCGCAGGTTCACAGCCGAAGAACTGGCCGAGCGCAACCTTGAACTCGGTGTCACGGATGATCACTGGTACACTGATGAAGAGCTGGACCAGCTGGAAGAAACCGACCCGTTAGCCGCCTTGCGCATTGCACGGCGCCAGAACCAGATCGCCCGGCTGCGCGGCAGTGTTGCGCCTGGAGAAGCGCCTCCGATGACAACGGAAGGTCTGACTGCAGTACTGGAAGAAGCCCGTGCGGTCCTGCTGCGGGATGGCGGCGACCTGGAACTGGTCGATTTCGAAGGAACTGAAGTGCGCGTGCGGCTGAAAGGTGCCTGCACGGGCTGTCCGAATTCGGTACTTGACCTGAAAAACGTGGTGGAAACCATTGTCCGGCGCGCGTATCCGCAAGTCACTGCGGTACGCAACACCTACTGACCTATCCGGAAACCGGCCTGCAGATGACGCGCTCAGTGTGTTGACGCAGGCTGTGTCACCACGGCAGGGAGCACGGCAGCTCCCCCGCTAGCCTGCGTCCTGACTGGAATCGGTTCGATAACGCCCTGTGCATGGCCTGCTGGCGAGACGACGCGGGTCATGCCACCTTCTGCCGATGCCGGTTGTTGTCCAGGATAGACCGTCATCGGCGGATGAGCCGCCAGCAACCGCTGCTTGATCTGCCGCCGGCGGTCTGGAGGCAGTTTTTTGAGCCTGAGATAATTTTTTCTGGCCTGATCGCGTTGTGCCTGGGTTAGCGAACTCCAGGTCAGCAACCGTTTCTGGAACCGTTTCTGCTGATCAGGCCGCATGGCGGGATATTTTGCAGCGGCCGCCAGCAACCGATGACGCAAGGTCACCGACATGCCATTCCAGCGCGCCGATACGGGCGCGAGCGCAGCCTGTTGTTGTGGCGTCAGCTGCTGCCAGTCGGGCGCACCAGCACGCACGGGCAGCGCGGCCAGCAAAAGCCCGAAAAGCAGTGTCAGCAAGACTAGTTGGCGTTGGCCCATTTGTTCAGGTGTGCATCCAGATAAGCATTGACAGGCAACTCACCCGCCAGCAGAGAAGCATCCACAGCCGCGGTATCATCATCGTTGCCGGGACCAGCGTACTCCCAGACCACGGTAGCCAGTGCCAGCACCAGCACCAGCATGGTTCCAGCCACGCTGGAACGGTGATGCCGCACCCAGTCCGCCAGGGTCAGACTGCCAGCACCGCGAAAGCGCTGGGATTCGTGTCTGCCAGCCAGCTCACAGGCCCGCTCACGCGAGGCCTCCAGACGTTGCAACACTTCAGGCTGCAACGTTTTCAGACTGTCGTCCAGATCGGCAATCAGCCGTCTGGCATAACGTTCCTCATTCATCGCGAATTCCTTTGTCCTGCAGCATGGCGGCCAGCGCCCTGACCGCCCGCGAACAGTGTGTCTTGACACTACCCTCGGAGCACCCCATGGCTGCAGCAGTTTCCGTAATATCCATTTCCTCCCAGTAACGCAGAAGGAAGGCTTCGCGTTGACGCGCCGGCAATTTTTCTATCGCATCCTGAATGAGCGTGAAGTTTTTGCCAGTTGCCAGAATATTGACCGGATCGTCATGACCGGTTGTCGACTGAACATGTTCCAAAGGGTCTTCGTCATCGTCGTCATCTCGCCCGGGCGTGAGGATAGACAAGGCCCCCACCCAAAAGTTGCGCACTTTCTGGCGACGATAATAATCACGGATGGTATTTTGCATGATGCGCTGAAACAGCAGCGGCCATTCTTCGGCTGGCTGATCGGCATATTTTTCGGCCAGTTTCAGCATGGCGTCCTGCACGATATCCAGGGCAGCCTGATCATCACGCACGGCAAAGGCAGCCTGACGAAAAGCACGCCGCTCGACGTCGGACAAGAAACGGTCTAACTCCCAGGCACTACCCAAACCGCGTCTCCTGCCAACGCCGCCAACTCAGCGCAGCACCCAGCCCGACCAGGACTGCGGGCTGAAATGCTGGGCCAGTGTCATGCCAAGCTTGCGGGAGAAACGGTCGGAAAGATTCTGTTCCGGCGTGTAATCGACCACCGTGTCCGCATGAATCACGTCCCGGGCCACCGAGTCTACGGTGCCAAAACCATCGGCCAGCCCCATGGCAACGCTGCGTTCCCCAGTCCATATCAGCCCACTGAACATGTCTGGTGTTTCCTTGAGCCGGCTGCCGCGTCCGCGCCGGACAGCGCTGATGAACTGCTGGTGGATCTCATCGAGCATGGTCTGCGCATAAGCCTGCTGCTGTGGATTCACCGGCGAGAAAGGATCCAGAAAGCCCTTGTTGACGCCGGCAGTCAGCAACCGGCGGTCCACACCGGCCTTGTCCATCAGCCCGGTAAATCCGAAGCCATCCATCAGCACACCAATGGAACCGACCAGACTGGCCTTGTTGACATAAATGCGATCAGCGGCAGCAGCCACATAATAGCCGCCCGATGCACAGATGTCGTCCACCACCACATACAAAGGAATGTGCGGATGCAGTTTGCGCAAGCGCAGGATTTCGTCATAGATCTGTCCCGCCTGGACCGGACTGCCACCGGGACTGTTGATGCGCAGGATCACTCCGGCGGTATTCTTGTCGGCAAATGCCGCCTGCAGACCAGTGATCATGTCATCTGCGTTCACATCGTTGCTGGCGATCGTTCCTTTCAGATTGACCAGAGCGGTGTGTCGACCCATCGTATCGCGCCAGTCCAGCGATGCAAACACCACCAGAATGATAAGACCGACCGTCAGCAGGCGAAAGAAAATCCACCACCGGCGCGTCAGACGGATCTCTCTTGCCAGCGCGAGCGATGGCTCCTGTTCGGTTTGTTGCCTGTTCATTCCAAGCATGGTTCATGGTTCCCGATAGTCATTGGCCCGGGCGCATTGTCACTACTCAGGCATTCCGGTCCAGCCAGGCGGCCAGATCAACAAAGCTTTCCGCCACATAAAGCGGTTCGTATTCCTGCAGACTGGCGGTCTCATGGGCACCATAGGCAACACCAACGCCTGACACACCTGCATTGCGCGCCATCTGCAGGTCGTGGCTGGTATCACCAATGACCAGCGTCCGGTCTGGCGGTACCTGGCACAAGTCCATCAGCTCGAGCACCATGGCCGGATGCGGTTTGGAAAACGTCTCTTCGGCACAGCGGGTGTAATGGAAATACTGTCGCAAACCCGACATGTCCAGCGCATGATCCAGACCGGTACGGTTTTTGCCCGTTGCCACAGTCACCCAGAAACCAGCATTATGGAGATGCGGAATGGTTTTCGCAACGCCGTCAAACATTCGCAGCTGTTCATCCTGACGATAAAAATGCCAGCGGTAACGGGCAACCATCTCGGAATAGCGGAATTCCGGCAACGTGGGCTGCAGCAGGGAAATGGCCTCCTGCAGGCCAAGCCCGATGATGTGGCGGGCATCAGCTTCACTCGGCACCGGCAGGCCAAGATCGGCGCTGGCCATCTGCAAGGCCGTCGCAATCACGTCCGTTGAATCCATCAATGTGCCGTCCCAGTCAAAAATCAGCAAATCAAAACGCCTGGTCAAAACTTGTCTCCATCTGTCATATGGTTTTCGGTGGACCTAGTACATCCAGAAAATGCTGCAGATCGGCCGGCAACGGCGCTTCGATCTGCAAGGGTATTCCGGTCAGGGGATGGGGCATGGCAAGACGTCTTGCATGCAGGAACATGCGTTTGAGCCCCTCGCGCGCCCATTCACGGTTCAGGGCAAAATCGCCGTATTTGTCGTCACCGGCAATGGCAAAACCTGCCTGGGCCAGATGCACGCGTATCTGATGGGTACGGCCGGTTTTCAGTTCCGCTTCCAGCAGACTGAAGCGCGACCAGGACTGCTGCAGGCGGAAGACAGTGTGCGCCGGTTTGCCGTCGTCGCGCACCATCACCCGACGTTCGCCCTGGGCATCGAGGAACTTGTGCAGCGGCAGATCGATGTGACGCACAGGCCAGGGCCACTGACCCGGCACCAGCGCCAGATAACGCTTATCCACGCCACCGGAGCGGAACAGGTCATGCAGGCGAACCAGCGCGCTACGCTTGCAGGCCACCACCAGCACTCCGGATGTTTCCCGATCCAGGCGATGCGCCAGCTCCAGAAAGCGGGCTTCCGGCAGTTCCGCGCGCAACTGTTCGATCACGCCAAAACTGACTCCGCTGCCGCCATGAACAGCCATGCCGGCTGGCTTGTCCAGCACGAGAATCGCATCATCGCGGTAAAGCACATGGTCCAGCAGACGACGGCCGGACCTGGGTACCGGCACGGGCCGCGGGCCTTCGACAGCCCCGGTCCGCACTGGCGGAATGCGCAGCTGGTCGCCAATCGCCAGACGATGGGTCGCGTCAACGCGTTTGCCATTCAACCTCACTTGTCCTGTACGCAGGATTCGGTAGATATGGCTTTTCGGCACGCCTTTGAGGCAAGTAAACAGAAAATTGTCGACCCGTTGACCTTCAGCGGATTCATCCACGGTCACAAACGTGACAGTTTCTTTGCGTAAATCATTCATTTTGCATATACTGTCCGCACTTGCCTTCACAGACGGGTCCTGACAGACGGGCTCCGCCTTGTGCAAAAGATGGCCCCGCGTGACAGCAAGTCTGAAGACAACCCGGTTAATTTCGCTCACCGGATCCTTGCGGATGTCTGCCCCGGTTGCAACGACATGGCGCATGTCCTGGCCTGACGCCAGGCAACCTGGCAAACCACCGATATAGCCTGACGTGACCATTATACACGCCAGCCAGACAGGGAGTGTGTCCGCCTGCGCAAATGGCGGAACAAGGCAACAGACTGGGCACCAGCTGAATGGCAGCTGGTCAGGGCACCAGGCAGATTGCCGAAGCAGCGATAAGGCAAAAGTTGGATCATTTTAAAACTTAAGTTTAGCGCGCACGACGCCAGCTCAAGAAACCGCGTACAGACGCGCCCCACCCCATACGGGTGGCTTCGCCCCAGACAGGATGATTTTTTGAATAACAACAGACTGACGGCTCCCCATCAGCACCCGTTCGGGCCTTGCGGCACAACGGGCGGGCCGGCACCAGCCATACCGGCTGGTGTACGCCGTCATCTCGCCTGTCACGCCATATCCGGATCTTCCACCGTTCCAGCCTCAGTCAATCAGGCGCATAGCACACCACACGTCACCGTTGTCAACGGCAGGCAGTCGTGCCGCTCCCCGCACCTGCCGGATGCTGTTCATGGAAAGTCCGGAGTTACACAAGCGAAGTTTGCGCAACCGGCCAGGCACGATTCCGCCAGGCCATCTGCACGTCTTTCCTGGACCGTCATTTACCCGTCCCGTCCATTGTTTTCGTGGCAAACCAGCCGATGCCAAGGCATCCGGGTTCGTCATGACATGCCGGAGGTGGACTGATCCCCGTGTCAGGCGCGCGGGAGAAATCATTTCATGAAAAGAATGCTGTTCAACGCCACCCAGGCTGAAGAGTTGCGGGTGGCCATTGTCGATGGACAAAAACTGATCGATCTGGATATCGAATCCGCCAGCAAGGAGCAACGCAAGAGCAACATCTACAAGGGTATCGTCACCCGTATCGAACCCGGACTGGAAGCCGCCTTCATCGATTACGGCAACGACCGCCACGGTTTCCTGCCGTTCAAGGAAGTGTCGCGCAGTTGCTGGAATTCCAGTAACAACGATTCCGGCCGCCAGCGTATTCAGGATGTCCTGCGCGAAGGCCAGGAAATCATCGTTCAGGTCGAAAAGGACGAACGGGGCAACAAGGGAGCCGCGCTGACATCCTATATCAGCCTGGCTGGCCGCTATCTGGTGCTGATGCCGAACAACCCGCGTGGTGGTGGCGTTTCTCGCCGGATCGAAGGCGAAGACCGCAACGAACTGCGTGACGTGATGAACCAGCTCGAACTGCCATCCGGCATGAGCATCATCGCGCGCACCGCTGGAATCGGACGTGGGGTCGAGGAACTGCAGTGGGACCTGAACTACCTGCTGCAATTGTGGACCGCCATTGACAACGCGGCCAACAGCCAGAAAGGCGCTTTCCTGATCTATCAGGAAAGCAGCCTGGTCATTCGCGCCATCCGCGACTACTTCCAGCCGGATATCGGCGAAATTCTGATTGACACGCCTGACGTCTACGAACAGGCGCACCAGTTCATGAGCCATGTCATGCCGGCCAATGTGAACAAGGTCAAACTGTACCGGGACGACATTCCGCTGTTCTCCCGCTTCCAGATCGAACATCAGATCGAAACCGCCTACGCTCGTGAAGTCAATCTGCCTTCCGGCGGCGCCATCGTCATCGATCACACCGAAGCCCTGGTGGCTGTCGACGTCAACTCCGCCCGCTCGACCCGTGGCGCGGACATTGAACAGACAGCATTCAACACCAATCTGGAAGCTGCTGAAGAGGTGGCCCGCCAGTTGCGCCTGCGCGACCTGGGCGGCCTGATCGTGATCGACTTCATTGACATGGAAAACCAGCGCAACCAGCGCGAAGTGGAAAATCGCCTGCGCGATGCGCTCCACTACGATCGCGCCCGGGTGCAATTCGGCAAAATCTCGAAGTTCGGCCTGATGGAACTGTCACGTCAACGGTTGCAGCCTTCGCTGGGCGAATCAAGCCATCTGCCCTGCCCGCGCTGCAGTGGCACCGGTTTCATCCGCGGCATCGAATCCACCGCCCTGCATATCCTGCGCATCGTGCAGGAACAGGCCATGAAAGACAACACCGGCGCGATCCATGCCCAGATACCAGTGGATGTGGCGACGTTCCTGCTCAACGAAAAACGCGATGACATCGTCGCCATCGAGTCCCGGCTGGGTGTACGCGTCCTGCTGATCCCGAACATCCATCTGGTGACGCCGCATTACAAAATCACCCGCTTGCGTCAGGACGAAGTGGCCGGCAGCGAACAGTCTCTGCCCAGCTACCAGATGGCAGAAAACATCGAAGAATCCCAACCGGCCGACAACCGCAAGGAAAGCAAGGCTTCCACCCAGGTGCCCGTGGTGCAGGGCATCACACCGGCCCAGCCGGCACCTGTTGTGCCGGAACGCCAACCGGAACCAGTGGCTGCCAGCCAGCCCGTGCCGGTTGCCACAGCGGCCACTGCGAGCCTGCCGAACCAGAGCACCAGCAAGCCCGGCCTCATCAACCGCATTTTCGGCTGGCTGCAAAAACTGGGTGAAGAAAAACCAGCCAGCCCTGCTGTCGAACCCCCCGCGCAGGCCACGCCGACCGCCGCTGCGCCAGTGACCGTCGCGCCAGCGCAGCCAGCACGCCAGCGTTCGCAACGACAGGAACGACAGGAACGACAGGGCGAACGCGGCGAGAACCGCAGCGGCAATCCACGTCGTCAACAGGAATCCGGAGAAACCGGCACGCGTGACGAACGTCGTCCGGATCGTTCAAAACGGGCCGATAACGACGAACGCCCGACCAGAAATGAACGCGACGAACAGCGCGCCAGCAAATCCGAGCGCGAAGAGCGTCCAGCCAGAAATGAACGCAATGCCGCCGAACCCGGCCAGAATGAGCGCCCACCTCGCGCTGACAACGCCAACCGGCGCAATCGCCAGCCGCGCAATCCCAAGCCGGAAAACCGTCCGGAAGCTGGCAGCATGGCCGAAACCAGCGCGGAATCTACCGCTGAGGCGGCCAGCAATCTGCAGGCAGCCACCCCCCTGGCAAGCGGCGAGAATGATGCCAGCTTGCAAACCGGCACGGAAAGCGCTCCTCGCAGCCGCAACCGCCGTCGCAACCGGCGCGGTCGCACCAGCGAAGGCACCTCGGCCGGTCAGGAAGCCAGTATCGCCGAGGGCAATGCAGTAGAAACAGCCCAGACAGACAGCGACAGCAGTCAAGCCGTCGCGCAGACCGATGCACCGGCAACCCCGACGTCTGCAACCGAACTGACGGCAGCCGCTGCCATCGCAGGCACGAATGTGGAAACCGCAGCAGAACAGCCGGCAGCAGCAACCTCCGTTAGCCCTGTGCGTGCAGAACCGGTGCAAAGCAGTCTCTCTCTGACAGATGCCGTCGCCGCACCATCCGTCATCGAGGAATCCGTTCCGGCAGAATCCGCTACAGTCATGACCGACAGCACCAGTGCAGCGCCAGCGGCACAAGTCAGCCATCCGGCTGTCGCTGCCGAAGCAGAGATGGTGACGCCACAATCGGAAGAAACCATAGCCGAACAGACCACCGACACGGTGACAGAAGACGGCCTAGCCGCAACGGCGGCTGCGACGCCTGCAACAAGCATTACTCAGCTCGCGCCGGCGGCCAGTCCGGCAGCGGAAAGCCCTGCTGCGCCGGCTGTGACAGGCACGCCACTGGAGCACATCCTCAAAGACCTGCTCGCTCCGAGCGACGACAGCAGCAGCCTGCAAATGGTGGAAACGCGTGGCGATGCGCCGGCGGAAACGGTTCAACCGGAGGTGACCCGCCCGCCACGGCCACCACGCCAGCGCCCCCAGGTCAGGCATGAAACCAGCGAAGAACCACTGGTGCAGATCGAAACTCGGGATCACTGAAACGCAGAAGAAGCACGCGCTGGAACAGGCCGCCCGGAACACCTCGAAACATGTTCCGGGCGGTTTTGCTCGCCGGGATTCCGCGACAACGAGGTATTCAAATGGATTCCGCGACTGCGCGCGGAATATCTCCTCATCGCATCATTCTGCACGGAACATCCAACCCTTCGTCATTCTGCGCGGAGCGAAGCGGAGTCGCAGAATCCAGCCAATTGGTGGTACTCCATGGATTCCGCGACTGCGCGCGGAATGACGGTGCCTTGCGACTGCGCGCGGAATGACGGTGCCTTGCGACTGCGCGCGGAATGACGGTGCCTTGCGACTGCGCGCGGAATGACGGTGCCTTGCGACTGCGCGCGGAATGACGGTGCCTTGCGACTGCGCGCGGAATGACACTGTCCAGACATGTGTCTATTCTGCCAGAGCCAACCCTGGAAATCAGTCCGGCGACTCAAGTGATTCCCACAAGGCGAGAGCGGCTTCCATTTCGGCCTCCACCTGACGCAATTCTTCCTGCAAGGCCAATCGTTGACTGGCATCACCGCTGTACAGACTGCTGTCCGCCATCCGTCTGGCAATGTCAGTCTGACGGGCTTCGAGCCCAGCAATCTGTTCCATCACCTGCTCCAGACTGACCGGTTTCCGACCGCCGGATTTGCGGCGCGCGTCAGGCCTGGCGGGCAATGCAGCTGACGACGGCTTGCGTTCCGTCGTCGTGCCGGCAGACGGACGGGACGCCTCCATGCGTCCGCGCTGGGCGAGCCAGTCATCGTAACCGCCGACGAATTCGCGCCACTGCCCATCCCCTTCGCTGACCACCACCTGAGTAACCACCTGGTCAAGAAATTCACGGTCATGCGAGACCAGCAATACGGTACCGGCATATTCCTGCAACAGGGATTCCAGCAATTCCAGAGTATCGATATCCAGATCGTTGGTCGGCTCATCCAGCACCAGCAGATTGGCCGGACGCGCAAACAGGCGCGCCAGCAGCAAGCGGTTGCGTTCGCCACCGGACAGGGATTTGACCGGTGAACGGGCCCGCGCCGGCGCAAACAGGAAATCTTCCAGATAGCTGATCACGTGCTTGCGCTGGCCACCAATCTCGACATGATCGCTGCCAGGACTGATCACATCGATCAGCGTCGCCTCCTCGTCCAGTTGCGTGCGAAACTGGTCGAAATAGGCCACTTCCAGCCGCGTTCCCAAACGTACCGTGCCACTGTCGGGGGCAAGTTCGCCGAGTATCAGGCGAATCAGCGTGGTTTTGCCGGCACCATTCGGACCGATCAGGCCCACTTTGTCGCCACGCTGGATCGATGCCGAAAAATCACGCACCAGCATGCGTCCACCGAGACTTTTGCTGACGTGTTCCAGTTCGGCAACCAGTTTTCCGGATCGTTCGCCGGCAGCCAGTGCCAGCTGGACTTGTCCCTGATGCTGGCGGCGCTCGCTGCGCTGGATGCGCAAGCGTTCCAGTCGTCGCACGCGCCCTTCATTGCGGGTCCGTCTGGCTTCCACCCCTTTGCGGATCCAGACTTCTTCCTGAGCCAGAAATTTGTCGAATTTGGCCTGTTCCACCGCTTCAACCGCCAGCTGCTGTTCTTTCAGGCGACGATAGGCGGCATAGCCACCCTCAAAGGCTGTCAGTTTTCCGCGGTCAAGCTCGACGATCTGTTGCGCGACATGGTCCAGAAAACGCCGGTCGTGCGTGATCACAACGACGGCTCCGGTAAAATCACGAATCAGCTGTTCCAGCCATTCGATCGAATCCAGGTCCAGGTGGTTGGTCGGTTCATCCAGCAACAGCAACGCCGGATCGGAGACCAGTGCTCGCGCCAGCGCAACCCGCTTTTTCAGGCCGCCGGACAGATTGCCGGTACGCTCTTCTGCTGGCAATGACAGTCTGGACAGAACGGCATCGATTCGCGCTCCCAGACTCCAGCCATCATTGGCCTCCAGACTGGTCTGCACTTCCTGCATGCGCTCCAGCAAGCCTTCGTGGTCTGCCTGTGGATCGGCCAGCTCGCGGGTCAGCCGGTGATAATACAGCAGCATGCGGCTGACATCGCCCAGCCCTTCCGCGACTGCCTCGTAAATCGTGTGCTCCGGATCCAGAACCGGCTCCTGGGCCACATAAGCCAGCCGGGTGCCCGGTTGGCGACGCACCTGTCCGTCATCCGGCACGATATCTCCGGCGAGAACTCGCAGCAGGCTTGATTTGCCAGCACCATTGCGCCCGATCAGGCCAATGCGACTGCCGGGTTCAATAACCCATGACACCTCGTCCAGCAGGGGAACGTGCCCGTACGCCAGCGACACGCGGTCCAGAATCATCACTGGCATGGCATCCGCCCTGTTGTTGCAGACAGTTCGTCGATCCCCTGGTTGGCCAGCTGATCGGCTCGCTCATTGCCCGGTTCGCCAGCATGACCCTTGACCCAGCGCCAGGTGATATCGTGCTGGCCGGCCAGAGTGTCCAGTTGCTGCCAGAGATCGACATTCTTCACCGGTGCATTGCTGCTGCTTTTCCAGCCGCGCTTCTTCCAGCCGGCCATCCACTCGGTCATGCCTTTCAGCACGTATTGCGAATCGGCATGCAGTTCGACGCGGCAGCGCCGGCGCAGACTCTGCAATGCCATGATCACCGCCATCAGTTCCATACGATTGTTGGTGGTCATCAATTCGCCACCACACAACTCCTTGCGATGCTCGCCACTTTCCAGCACCACACCCCAGCCACCCGGCCCGGGATTTCCCTTGCACGCGCCATCCGTCCAGATCCTGACGGTCATCGCTTCATCAGTCATCACACACCCTGTTTACTGTCATTCATGCGGGGCTTCCTGCCCATGGCAGGATCAGCCTGCACCGCGCACAGTATACGAGAAAACAGGCAGCGTCATGTGGTTATCCGGTTGCGGCAACCCGAATCCGACACTGTTTCAGTGCGGCTGCTGACCAGGCTCGCTGACCGGCCACAACACCGGCCAGATACGCCATGCAAACAGGGCCAAGGCCAGCCAGACCGCTGTTCCGCCGGTTGCGACCAGCCAGGGCAAGCCCAGCCAGAACCCGCCTGCATACAACCACAAGCCGAGGTGCGCACAACCCAGTTGCAACCAAACCGGCCAACCAGCGCGTATCGGATTGCCAGTGAACCGGGGCAACATATGGGCCGCCAGACCGAACAGCAACATGAGAAAAAAGCCGATCGTGACAAAATGCAGGGCCACCGGCCGGGCCGGGCCGTCACTCAGCAGGCTGCCATTGAGCACCAGACCAAGTCCGCCCGCCATCAGATAGGCAACCGCGGACAGAATGAACAGGCGGTTGTCCAGGGACAACTGCATGGACGGTGGCTGGATGCTCTTCTGTTGCCGCACTGGTGCTGCCGCCACCCATTCACGCGCCAGACCAAGCGGTTGCACACCGGCACCACGCAGTTCGCCGTCGATGACCAGCGCAGGCACCGTTTTAAGACGTAACCGGCTGACAAGCTCACGCCCTTCCGGCTGAACCATGTCCAGCACCGAGAATTCGATGTCGCGTTCCGTGGCCACCTGACGCCACACCCGTTCGGCTTCACGACAACTGCCGCACCATTCCGAAACCAGCAGTTCGACTTTCATGGTCTGTCTCCTCACTCCTGACAACGCATACACTGGACCCCATACTTGTCTATCCAGGCAGCCAGCGCCTTCTGGGCTTCCGCACCAGTCGCCAGTTCTGTGATGGCCTTGGGATCGTCGGGTTTCCAACGCACCAGCCAGGCATCGTGATACGGATCGATGTTGATCAGCCCTGGCCGCGCCAGCACCAGTTCGTTACGCTCCACAATCACGCCATCACAGGGTGCCGGAATGCCTCCAGCCCATTTGCCGGATTCAATCCTGGCCAGAGGCTTCTTGCGCTGACGTCGCACGCCAGCTTCCTTGATCCACACATACTGGATCTTGCCAGCCATGGTCTGGGACGGATCAGTCAGGCCGATCGTCCAGAGGCCATCTTCTTCCGGACGTACCCAGATGTAGTCCAGATCATAGAACAGATCTTCCGGTAATTCACAACCGCGGTATTCACTCATGATTACCTCCAGGGTCCCTTGGGTTTGACCGTCATCGCAACGTTGATGCCAAACAGCAGGATGGCGGCATACTGAAGACTGCCGCCAAGCACGATCAACCAGTCGGCCGTTGCCAGCCAGCCGGCGGCCATGACTGGCAGCCCCAGGTTGGCCAGCCAGAACTGCCAGTCGGCCATCCGTTCCGAATACAGCGACTGACCGGAAAAACGTGGCAGGACATGCAGGCCAATACCGTAGATTTCCATCAGGATGAATCCCAGCAGCATGATGTGACCATGCAATCGTGGTACATTACCCGGTATCCAGCCAGGCCTGACCAGCATGACCAGTGCAATTGCACCACCCAGCAAGCCATACACCAGACCGGCCGTTACAAACCACCTGTTTCGCTTGTGCATTTGCATTCTCCCGATGATGTGGATGGAGTCATGTTAGTCCTGCCAAACAACACAGACATTGACCTGGATCAAGACTGCCCGAAATTCGCAGACCAACCGCGCAATATCCGCAAAAACCAGCACAAGACAAGCCGGAATGCAGCGTCTGAACGGTGTCTGACACCGGATGCGTCGCTCTCAACCCTGTTTCGCTGGTAAACGCTCTGTTAACCGGAATATGCCCATGACTTCCATTCGACCTGTGTCAGTCAGCGATTTCCGCCTGCTGCCGCTGTTTTCCGGCCTGGACCGGGATGCCCTGGAACTGCTGGCGCAAAAAGCCGCCAGCATCGATTTGCCCGCCGGGGAGCTCCTGTTCCGCAAGGGAGAGACCGGCCACCGTTTTTTTCTGCTCAAGTCTGGCCTGATGCGGTTATACCTGCTCAATGAAGGCGGCCAGGAACACACCATCGAAATCCTGGAGCGCGAGCGTCTGTTTGCCGAAGCGGTCATGTTCATGGGGGGCGCTTATCCAGTTTATGCCGATGCGCTGGAAGATTCCCGCCTGATCGCGTTTGATTCCGTCTCCTTTCGCAACCTGCTGCTGACGCGACCAACAGCAGCCATGGCCATGCTGGCATCCATGAGCCGACAACTGCACACCCTGATCAACGACATCGACCGGATCAGTCTGCAGCAGGGCGAACGCCGTCTGGCCATTTTTCTGCTGGGATTGCCGTCACGCCAGGAACGTCGCGGCAGAGTGGCCACCCTGCCAGCCAGCAAGCAGGCGGTGGCCAACCTGCTGGACATCCGGCCGGAAACCTTTTCCAGATTGCTGGCCCGCTTCAGTCAGCAACAACTGATTTCGGTTGACGGCATGGATATCATTCTGCACCAGCCCGAACAACTGGAACAGATCGGCTAGTCTGGCAAGGTGCCCTGTCTTCGGGCAGAACACCTGGGCGGCATTGATGAGCCAGGGTAAACGCATGGATTCTGCGACTCCGCTTCGCTCCGCGCAGAATGACGGGGATGGAAGGCGCAGAATGACGGGAATGGAAGGCGCAGAATGGCGGGATGAAAAAATTGCACCGTCATTCCGCGCGTAGTCGCGGAATCCACAGATCCGGCACGTTTCCGTATCAAAGCGTTATAATGTCGCGCGCACTGACCGATGCCATCCCGGCCGGTTTTCCCGATTGATGTTTTTTTGCAGAGAACGATGACACTTCAACGTACACTGGCCGGATGTTTCCTGGCCCTCGTAGCCAGCCTCGCCCATGCTGACGAATGGAATATTGGTGGTGGCTACCTGTTTCGTCCCGGTTCGGCATATGCCTCGGTTGACTACCGCTGGAACCAGTTTGGCGTTCAGGCACTGTCCGACTGGCATGGCCATGAGGAACCCACGACGAAGCCCGGTCCTGATTTCAGTGTCAGCGGCATGTATTTCATCACCATTCCGCAACTGCCACAAATGCCCGTATTCGTCAGCGCCGGTGTGGTCGCGGGTTGGGGAAAAAGCGGTCTGGCAGGCGGCTTCGGCGCCGAGTACCATCTCAGCCAGCACTGGGGTATCCGGTTGGCGGACAACCTGTTCCTCGCCACCGAAGACGCCAACAATACCCACGAAGGCGAAAATCTGGCCTCCGTTGGTCTGCATTTCCGTTTCTGATCCTGCTCGGGGCCAAACGGGCAGCCAGGACTTGACGATCGGCAAATAACGCCTAGAATAATGACGGTCGTTATAGTTTTAACTATAACCATTTTTCCGTCACAAGGAGTGCAAGATGCCTGATCTCTTTACACCATTGCAACTGGGTGATCTGAATTTGCCCAACCGGATCGTCATGTCACCACTGACCCGTTGCCGGGCTTCTGCGGGTCGCGTACCTAACGCACTGATGGCAGAATATTATGCCCAGCGAGCCAGTGCCGGCCTGATCATCAATGAAGCCACTTCCGTGACACCAATGGGCGTTGGCTATCCAGACACTCCGGGTTTGTGGAGTCAGGACCAGGTGGCCGGCTGGCAACTGGTGACGCGTGCCGTGCATGCCGCAGGTGGCCGGATTTTTGCACAATTGTGGCATGTCGGACGCATTTCCGATCCATTCTTCCTGGATGGCGCCTTGCCTGTGGCGCCGAGCGCCATCGCAGCTTCCGGCCATGTCAGCCTGTTGCGTCCGCAACGCAGTTTTGTTACCCCGCGTGCACTGGAAACGGCGGAAATCCCCGGCATCATCGACGCTTACCGGCAGGCCGCACGCAATGCCCTGCACGCAGGATTTGATGGTGTGGAAATCCACGCTGCAAACGGATACCTGCTCGACCAGTTCCTGCAGGACCGGACCAACCAGCGTCAGGATCAGTACGGTGGCAGCATCGAAAATCGCGCCAGACTGCTGCTGGAAGTCACTGATGCGGCCATCGGCATCTGGGGTGCGGGCCGGGTTGGCGTGCATCTGGCACCGCGCGGCGATGCCCATGACATGGGCGACAGCAACCGCCTGGCCACATTCGGTCATGTCGCAACAGCACTGGGCGAACGCAAGATTGCTTTCCTGTTCACCCGTGAACGTCTCGGCGATGACCGTATCAGTCCGGAACTGAAGAAACGCTTCGGTGGCGTGCTGATTGCCAATGAAGGATTCAACGCCAGCACCGCCCAGGCCGAACTGGACAGCGGCAATGCCGATGCCGTTGCATTTGGCAAGGATTTCATCGCCAATCCGGATCTGCCACGCAGATTGCTGGAGAATACACCACTCAATACCCAGCATCCGGAAACATTTTATGGTTATGGACTGGCTGACTTCCGTCAGGGTTATACCGATTATCCCAGTTCGACAGCCTGCTGAAAACGAGCGGGATTCAAACGGTCAGCGCAATCTGCCGGCAGCCACAATCGCTGCCGGCAGGTCTGTCAGAGACATGATCCGTTCGGCCGCATCCAGCCTGACGGCCTCCTTTGGCATGCCATACACAACGCAACTGGCTTCATCCTGGGCAATGGTATGCGCTCCGGCATCGCGCATCTCCTTCAGACCGCGCGCGCCATCGTCGCCCATGCCAGTCATGATGATTCCCAGTGCATTCGATCCGGCAAAGCTGGCAACCGAGCGGAACAACACGTCAACCGAAGGTCGGTGACGATTCACCAGCGGCCCGTCCAGCACTTCGACAAAATATTGCGCACCACTGCGTTTGAGCACCATATGACGGCCACCAGGGGCGATCAACGCCTGACCACGAACCACACGGTCGCCATGGCGCGCCTCGCGCACGACAATCTCGCAAAGACCATCCAGACGCTGGGCAAATGCTTCGGTAAATTTTTCCGGCATATGCTGCACGATCACGATACCCGGACACATTCTTGGCAAACGGGTCAGCAAAATCTCCAGTGCCTGTGTGCCACCAGTCGAAGTGCCAATTGCGACGACCGTTTCCGTTGTTGTCGCCATGGCAGACTCCCCAGCGACTGGCAGGATCACATCAGCCGTCAGTTTGGGCGCCACCTTCGGCACCACGGCAGCCACCGCCTGCAGTCGTTTCACATTGGCCAGAGATGCCGCCTTGACGGTCTGCACCAGACTTTCGGAAGCATCCTGCAAAAAGTCCTTCAACCCTGTCCTTGGCTTGGTCACCACGGAGACCGCGCCCGCAGCCAATGCGTCCAGAGTGGTCTGTGCGCCCTTTTCGGTCAAGGTGGAACAGATGACCACTGGCACCGGATTATCTGCCATCAGCTGACGCAGGAAAGTAATGCCATCCATCCGCGGCATTTCAACATCCAGAACCATGACGTCGGGTTTCATCTGGGCAAGCTTGGCCTGGGCAAACAAAGGATCGGCCGCTGTTCCCACCACCTCGATTTCCGGGTCCTGTGCCAGCGTGGCTGCCAGAAACTGGCGCACAACCGCAGAATCATCAACAATCATGACCCGAATGCGACGCATCTGTTTCTCCGACCTAGAATTCATGTTGTTGACCACCGATTCCATCGTGCCTGACCCAGACATGCCCGCTACCCACATCGAAGATCACTTTGCGATGCCCGGTACCCCCGGTGTGCATGACCAGACATTGCAACCGGTTTTCTTCGATCATCTGGCGGGCAAAACCGACATTGTTTTCGCCGACGTGGCTTTGCCGGCTCGGGCTGATATTGGGGAACATGTTGCCACCACCGAATACCTTGACATGGTAATCCTCCGGTCGGGTATCTTGCCTGGCCATTTCCCGGAACAGCAACGCCAGTGCCTCATCGGCATACCGGCCATCCAGCCGCTGATCGGGATTGTCGCCGGTGCTTTTGCCACGCTGCGGCAGGAGATAATGGCACATGCCGCCAATCTTGCGCTGGGGGTGCCAGAAGGTCATCGACACGCACGACCCCAGCAAAGTCCAGATGCGGACCGCGCAAGTGCCAAAATAATATTCGCCCGGCTGCAGAAAAACCTCACGCAGTACGGCAGCACGGGTATTCATGACTTCTGGTAAACCGAAGGCTGCAACAGATTCAACCGGTCTGTCACACCATTCAGGCTTTCCGAATGACTGACAAACAGACAACCATTCGGCCTGAGCAAGGGCATGATGCGTTCCACAACCTCCTGTTTGGTCTTCATGTCGAAATAAATCATCACATTGCGCAAGAATATCACATCGAACTCGCCCAGATCAGGCAACGGAGCGTTCAGATTGATCTGCATGAACCGGACTTGCTGACGCAGTGCATTGCCAACCATCAGCGTGCCTTCATGCTCGCCGATACCCTTCAGACAATAACGGGTCATGACATGATGGGGCATTTCGGTTGCCCGCTGCATCGGGTAAATTCCGCGCCGGGCATTGTCCAGCATGCGCGTGCTGATATCGGATGCCAGGATTTCCCATCCTCCGGCACCCAGACTGCTGTCCAGTACCATGGCCAGTGTCCAGGCTTCTTCACCGGACGAACAGGCTGCGCTCCACACCCGTAATGGCCGGCCCGGCCGCCAGTGATCCAGTATCCGGCTTTTCAGAAATTCAAAATGGGACGGTTCGCGAAAAAAATAGGTTTCATTGGTGGTCAACAGGTCCACCGCGATCTGGAATTCTTCCCCGCCCCGCATCACGAGCTGAAAATATTCACTGAAACTGCGCAATCCATGCGCCTTGACCCGCTTGAGCAGCCGGCCGCTGACCAAAGGTTTCTTGATGTCGCTCATGCTGATACCAGCAACCTGGCGGATCATGTCGCGAAACCGGACAAACTCCTGATCAGTGAGCGGTACAGGCTCCATCACATCACTCCGGCTGTCCGCGTCAGCAACTCCACAAACTGTGCTTCGGGAAGCGGCGGACTGTACAGACGTCCCTGCACCATCTGGCAGCCATTCGCCCGCAAAAATGCGGATTGCTGTTCTGTCTCCACCCCCTCTGCGACGACAACCTGTCCCAGACAGCGCGCAATTGACAACATGGCCTTGACCAGTTCTTCATGGGTGGTCAACTCGCCGATCTGACAGACAAAGGACCGGTCGATTTTCAGGGTGGTAATCGGATACCGGGCCAGATAATTCAGTGCCGAATATCCGGTGCCGAAATCATCGATCGCAATGGTGATCCCCTGCTCACGCAATTCCAGCATGGCCTGCAACACTTCACTGCTGTCGTCGAGCAGCAGACTTTCGGTGATTTCCAGCTCTACCCACTCCGGACGACAACCGTGCAGCGCCAGTATCATCGACACGTGATGACTGAAACGGTTGTGCATGAACTGCCGAGCCGACAGATTGATCGCCAGCCGAAGCGGTTCGGCACGACCACGGTTCCACTCGGCCACCGATTTGCAAGCGGAATGCAGAACCCAGTCACCGAGCTCGTTGATCAGCCCAGTTTCTTCCGCAAACGGAATGAAATGGTTGGGCATAATCAACCCCTGTTCCGGATGATTCCAGCGGACAAGGGCTTCCGCTCCCACCATGGCCATATCCGTCAACCGGTATTTGGGCTGGAAATACAGTTCCATCTGTCCGCTGGCCAACCCGCGTCGCAAATCGGCTTCCAGCAGCAGCCCCTCACGGACACTCTCGGTCAGTTTGCGTGAATAGAATTTGAAATTATTACGTCCGCTGCGTTTGGCCAGGTACATCGCCGTATCGGCATATTTGACCAGGTCTTCCGCTTCACGGCTGTCGGCAGGATACTGCGCGATACCAATACTGAGTGAAACGATGATTTCCCTGCCATCGATCAGGACTGGCTGCCGTAAGGCATCCAGCAGTTTGGCTGCAATACTGGCGGGATCACCGCTATTGGCAATCCCGGGCAGCAAGATGGCGAATTCATCGCCACCGAGCCGGGCCACCACGTCATCCCGACGCACTGTCGCACGCAAACGCCTGGCCACCTCACGCAACATGATGTCGCCGGCTGCATGCCCCATGGTGTCATTGATCACCTTGAAGCGGTCCACATCGATCATCATGACGGCAAACAGATGCTGATAATGCTCGGCATCCTGCAGCACCTGCTGCAACCGGTCACCAAACATCACCCGGTTGGGCAAGTCGGTCAGCTGGTCATAATAGGCCATTTGATGAATACGTTGCCGATAGGCCGTCAGTTCGGTGATATCGCGTCCCACACCAAGCACACTGACGATTTCGCCATTGGCATCACGCTCGGCCGACAAGCGTATCAGACTGCAACTGTTGATGCCCTGGATGCCATCCCAGACGAACTCATGCTCCAGATGGACACCCGTGGCAAACACGGCACGGATTTTTTGCTCGTATTGAGCAGCCATGGGACCACCAGGACAATCGGTGGGGCGCGTGCCCAACAAAGCCGAATATCCACCGGTTACCTTGCTGGCGAAAATCGAATTCACATACAATCGACGACAGTCTCGATCATATCGGGCAATGAAATCCGGCGAATTTTCGACCAGCTCTCGGTATTCACGTTCACGGGCAGCCAGAGACTCTTCCATCTGGCGGCGTTCTGTCATGTCGCGCAGCACGAGGGCAAGCCGGTAAACAGCACCATCGCTGGTCAGCATGGGAATCAAAGTGGTGGCAAAGTACCGTTTCTCGTTGGCGATCATGCAATCCAGTTCCTGGTGCAACGCCTGTCCGGCAACCAGCCGGGACCGGTCTGCCGAAACCAGCAAAGCAGCCATCTCTGCTGGCAGTACGCCGACAGATGCCCCGGCCTGTATATCGGTTGATTCTGACGTCACGAAGGTCTGTTGTGCCTGGGGGTTCAGCGAACCAATGCGAAGCTGCCACTCTGCATCGACTTCAAAAAACAGGATACTGTCGCTGAAACTGGCAAACAGCTCCTGGTATCTGAGATCCTGCTCATGCAGGGCCGCTTCCATTCGGTAATACTGCAACCGCTCTTCAGCAACCTTGCGCTGAGTGACGTCGAAAATATAACTTGTCAGCAACCAGCGGCTGCCAACCTGCAGTCCAGCAGACAGCACTTCAACTGGCGCCAGCCGGCCTGGAGCCCGCTGGTGCAGGGTTTCGAAACGGAAATGGCCTTGCTGACGCACCATCTGACAGACTTTATCGAGGTGTCCTGCCGGCGTGACCGGATCAAAATCAGCGGGTCGCAGAGCCAGCAGACCTTCGGTGTCCACCCCGAAATGTTCGCAGGCGGCCGCATTGCCATACAGGATCCGTCCACCATCCTCCGGATCCTGGACAATGACCGGCGGCGCGCCGTCCACTTCCAGAACACCCGGGAAACCTGCCCATCCTTGGCCTCTTGCTGCCACCAGTTCCATTCCACCGCTCCTTGCCATCAGGCAGCCCAATCACACCATCTGACGAAAACCGGTGATGCCTGTTCCCACTTCCAGCCGATCAAACCAGTCAACGAATCGCGCCACGTCTTCCCCCTGATAGATACTTCCATGCTGGGGACACAGCATGTCGATCTCCATCTGGCTGACCCGTTCGCACCACTCGCGTTTGGCGGCATTCGAACCCATCCAGCGCCGGTGAAACCCTTCTGCATGACGGATATGCTGACGAAAATCCTGCACAAACAAACTATCCTCGTCATGCGGCAGGATTGCCGCCCCGACATCGCCAGTAAACAGGATTCTGGCTTCTGCGTCGTAGAGATGGAAGTTGCCGGATGAATGGAGATAATGTGCCGGAATGGCCTTCAGCGTCAGACCAGCCAGGTTGATTGTGCTTCCCTCGTCTGGCATGGGAATGAAGGTATCGGATTTTCCACCGAAATGGGGCACGAAACTGGTCCACAACTTGCTGAGATGACATCGGATTTCCGGATTGAATTCCAGCCAGAGCGCCAGCGAAGAAATGATGTCCGGATCCTGATGCGATGCAAACAGGGCGTCGATCCGGCGCGGATCAAACACCTGGCTCAGGGCGACAAACACTTCCGGAAAAATTTCCATCCCGCCTGGATCCAGCAGCAACCCATGCCCTGCGTTCTGAACCAGATATTCGTTGGTATCGATCAGTGCCTCAGGACGGGATGGATCCCGGGCAATCATGCCCCATTTATGTTCACCATTTTCATAAATGTATTCAAAACGTTTCATGGCAGGTCCTTGTATCTCATTCCAGCAGTTTTTCAATCTGTTTCAGAACGTGCCGGGTTTCCGTCATTGCGGTAGCCACCCGATCGGCAACCTGATCCAGCTTGCCGGCCATGCAACCAGCCTGCAGGGCTTCGATACGGGCATTGACGGCCAGTGCGGTTCCGGTGACGCACAACCGCATCGCCCGATGTGCCACCAGTCGAAGTTCGCTACGTTTGACATCGATTTCGGTCTGGTCGCAATGGGATTCTTCCAGTTTCAGCAGAATCAGTCTGTCCATCCGCTCATGCCGGCTGACAGATATCCGCCCCAGGATAGCCAACCGATGCCGATGGCGGATGAAATTCGACACAGCGTGCACGCTATCGGTCACTTTATCTTCCAGATCATGCATCACGGTATCCAGTCGTCCGCTCAAGCTTCTCAGCTCCTGGGACACGACCTGAAATCCGGAATTCCCCCGCACAGCCTGGCGCGAAGCCAGCATCGCGTTGATGGCCATGAGATTCACCTGTATGGCATTTTCCGACACCTGTTTGGCAAACTCGTTCACCACCACCAACTGAATCAGTGCCTGTCCTGCCGGTTGTTCACACAATTCATTGCGTCCGATTGACGTCATCATGCACTCTCCGTCCTTGATCGACCATGCGTCAGCCTGACAGTCAGCCATCGAGCTCACAGACCACTCTGAACCAGATCGGCCATTTCTTCTGTCGACAATACGTGATTGACATCGAGAATAATGACGAATTTGCCGCGCACCTTGCCCATGCCGGCAATGAAATCCGTGCGGATGTGCGTCCCGAAACTCGGTGGCGGCTCAATATCGGATGCTGAAATTTCCAGCACTTCGCTGACGGAATCAACCATGACGCCCAGCGTCTGCACATCATCGCCAAGTCCGGTTTCAATGATGACGATGCAGGTTCGTCGCCCTATCATGCCCGGACCACGCCCAAAACGGGCTGACAGATCAATGACCGGTACAACTGCCCCCCGCAGGTTGATAACGCCACGAATAAAATCCGGCATGCGCGGCACAGGTGTTACATAACCATATTCAATGATTTCCTTGATCACCACGATGCCGATGGCAAACATTTCGCCACTCAGCATGAACGTCAGATACTGTTGTGGTTCGACATTGTCCACCGCTACCGGCAGATCGGTTCTGGCCAGTGTCTGCATGGAACCTCTCCTAGAATGGCACAAAACCCGATTCTGGCGCATCGACAGATGCCCCAGCCAAACTCGTGGATCTTCCGGCAACCGCTGGTTGTGCTCGGACCGGTTTGCGCGGTGGTGTGCTGGCAGACGGATGCCCTGGTTCGACTTCCAGCTTGAAATACTGCATCAGCTGTTGCAGTTGTTCAGCCTGCCCGCTCATTTCTTCAGCAGTTGCCGCCAATTCTTCGCTGCTCGACGCATTTTGCTGGGTAATGGTATTCAATTGTCCCATGGCCAGATTGATCTGGGCTGCGCCAGCCGACTGTTCCTGTGAAGCAGCGCTGATCTCCTGCACCAGATCGGAGGTGCGGCTGATGGATGGCACCATCTGATCCAGCAAGCGGCCAGCCTGCTCGGCCAGGCCAACACTGCTGCGGGCGGTTTCACTGATTTCCTGTGCGGCCACCTGACTACGTTCTGCCAGCTTGCGCACTTCTGCCGCCACCACAGCAAATCCCTTGCCATGCTCACCTGCGCGCGCTGCCTCAATGGCTGCGTTAAGTGCCAGCAGATTGGTCTGGTAGGCAATGTCATCGATGATGCCAATCTTGTCGGCAATCTGTTTCATCGCGCTGACCGTGTCATTGACCGCCTTGCCCCCTTGAGAAGCCTGCTGGGCTGCTGTTTCCGCCATGCTGTCAGTGACCTTGGCATTTTCGGTATTCTGACTGATCGACGCGCTCATTTCCTCCACGGATGCAGAGGTTTCCTCTACGCTGGCCGCCTGCTCCGACGTTGCCTGCGACAGTGACTGGGCTGTGGCCGACACTTGTTCCGACGCACTGGACAGATTGTCTGCGGCATTGCGCACGCCACTGATGACCTGCGACAACTGCTCGATCATGCCGTTGATGGCAAAAAGCATGCTTGATTCATCGTTCTTGCGCAGCTTGACCTTAACCCGCAGATCACCTGCAGCGATTTGTGTCACGACATCTTTCACGTAGGCTGGATCGCCACCCAGCTGCATCATGAGACTGCGAATGATAAGCCAGCCCGACACGGTGAGAACAATGGCAACCAGCACAAAAAATCCGATCTGCCATTCCAGGGCCGAATGCATGGTCGCAACAGCATCTGCCGTGGCCTTGTTGGCCAGCGCAGTGTTGTATTGCAGATGGGCATCGAACCCCTGCTGCAGCTTGACCGCATTGACCATGTTGTTGTCGATGGCCTCACGCGCCTTGTCGGACTGCTGGGCTCGAATGGCATCCATAGTAACGCTGTAGAGTTCCATGTATCTGGCAAACAGATCGCGATCGGTTTGCAACAGCTGACGATCCTTGTCGTCGGCAATCAATGGTTCATATTTTTTCAGTTGCCCCAGGAGATCATCATGCTCGGCAGCGATCTTGCTTTCCAGAGCTGGTGCCTGTGGTGCATTGCTGCCCAACATGAACAGCTTGTAAGCATCAATTCGCATCTCATCGAAATCCTTGGTAGCCTGTCCAAGCACCTCGAAACTGGGTACGACATTGACATTGCCAAAATTGGCCGTGTCATATACCCGATTGATCTGCATATAACTCATGCCGACCAGCACAACAAAACCCAACATCGCCACGGTCAGCAACAACAGTAATCTTTGCACAACACTCATGTTTCATCCCCCATTGTGAATTCCCCGACCACCCGTTTCACAGGCTGTTTCCCAACCATTCCCGCCATTAAATGACCACCACGGCACCACCTGCCACTTGCTGATCCCGCCTGGACATCATGTCAACGAGGCTGGCGACATCCATCACCAGCGCCACATTGCCGGTCCCCAGAATGGTGAACCCGCTGATGCCCGGCAGCGAACGAAACATCTTGCCCAGTGGGCGGATCACGGTCTGCAGCTCGCCATGCAAGCTGTCCACCACCACGCCGGCACGTTTGCCGGCAAAATTCAGCACGACGATGTTCTGCCGGGCCGGACCCTGCCCTTCCTGCTCGAACAGCTGTCGCAAACGGACAAAAGGCAGCACTTCGCCACGCAAGTCGATAAAGCCGGATTCATCGATCCGGCTCTGATTGCGGTTGAACTCGATACACTCTTCCACCATTTCCAGCGGAATGACATACCGTTCCTGCCCCACACCAACCTGAAAACCGTCAATGATCGCCAGTGTCAACGGCAGGCGGACACGCACTGTCGTTCCTTCACCCGGCTGACTCAACAGTTCGACACTGCCGCGCAATGCAGTAATGTTGCTGCGAACCACGTCCATGCCAACACCGCGCCCGGACAGATTGCTCACCGCATCTGCCGTTGAAAATCCCGCCTCAAATATCAGCTGGTGAATATCATGATCCGACAGCTCGGCATCCGCACTGATCAACCCACGCTCGACTGCTTTGGCCCGAATACGCGCCGTATTGAGTCCGCCTCCGTCATCGGCCACTTCCAGCATGATGCTGCCAGAATCGTGCCAGGCGTTCAGCCGCAAGCAACCCTGAGCCGGTTTGCCGCGGGCCAGCCGGACATCGGCCGGTTCGATGCCATGATCCATGGCATTGCGCACCAGATGGGTCAGTGGATCGGTGATTTTTTCGACGACTGTCTTGTCCAGCTCGGTTTCGCCGCCATGAATTTCCAGACGAATATCCTTGCCGAGTTCCTGGGACACATCGTGAACCACCCGCTGGAAGCGGTTAAAAGTCGCGCCGATCTGCACCATGCGCAGCGACATGGCCGAATCGCGCACCTCTTCCACCATGCGCGACATGTTCGAAGTCACTTCCAGCAGATCGGATTCGCCGATCCGGCTGGCAATCAGGCTGGCGCTGGATCCAACGATGATCAGTTCACCCACCAGACTGATCAGGTGATCCAGTCTGGCCGAGTCCACCCGGATGGAACTGGCTTGCGCAGCCTTGTTGTCCTTGACCTGCTTCTGCCGCGCCAGTGCGGCCTCGACCACCGGTGCATGTACCTGATTGTGTTCTACCAGCATCTCGCCAATCGGTTGCACGGATTCGGTATCCAGCTGTTCTGTCAGCGCACTTTTGAGTTCAGATTCAGTCAGCGTGCCGCAACGCACCAGAATTTCGCCCAGCTTGAGGTCTTCTTCAGGCAAGCTGTTGATGATGGAGATGTACGCATCAATCTGGCTGCGCGGTGGAATGATGCTGATGCGGCTGCCTTCACGAATAAAGTCGAATGTGGCATCAATGTCCGCTTTGCTGGCCGTGCTGGCAAAATTGATTTCAAATCCGAGGTAACAGGTTTCGGGGTCCATGTCGGCCAGTGCCGGCACCCGGTCGGTCAATGCCGCCACACTGATGATTTCGCCCATGCCAGACAGGTAAAGCAGAAAGGCAGCCGGATCCATGCCATTGCGCAGCACATCTTCGTTGAACCTGATCGAAATGTGCCAGTTGTCGGTCAGCGCATCGCCTGTCGATGCTTTCTCCAGCACCACTTCCTGTTCGACCGGAACGGTTGCCTTCACGGCAGCGACACTACCCGACAGATAGGCCTTGAGCTGGTCCACCAGCATTTGCCCATCGGCTTTCAGGTCGTCATCAGCCTGACTGCCGCTTTCGACCAGACTGACCAGCCGACCGATATGATCCCCAGAAGCCAGCAGCAAGGTAATCATCTCGTTGCCGACCTCCAGTTCACCAGAACGGACCCGGTCGAGCACGCTTTCCGCCACATGTGTGAACGCTACCACGTCGTCAAGGCCAAACAGACCGGCCGATCCCTTGATGGTATGTGCAGCGCGAAAAATGCTGTTGATTTGTTCCGGATCCGCACTGAAATGCAACAGCGCGTCTTCCATTTGCTCCAGTAGTTCGCGACTTTCGCTCACGAATGTCAGCAGGGCATCTTCCATGCTCATGGCGTCACTCCTTCACAGCGTCCGCGACACGATCACCATCTGATCGCCAAAAAACGACCCCAGATCGAACAGATCCATCAGATCCACCACGGGTCTGGCATGGCCCGTCAACAGCAGCTCCCGGTTGCGCCGACCGGCTTCGTGCTTGGCGGCCACCAGCAACTGGATTCCCGCGGTGTCTGCTTCGGATACCCTGGACAGGTCAATTTCAAGACGTTCGGCTTCTGCTAGCCATTCGAGCAACTGCTGACGAAGCGCGGCTGCCGTATAGATGGTCAGCTCTCCCTCGATCGCATGTCTGGCAACCTTTGCTGTCATGCGTCACCTCCGTGATCAGGGCATCACCAGCTTGGCGACCGCAGCCAGCATCTGCTGCGGCTGGAACGGCTTGACCACCCAGGCCTTTGCACCAGCGGCCTGGCCTTGTGCCTTCTTGTCTGCGCCGGCTTCGGTAGTCAGCATGATGATCGGCGTAAACCGGTAGGCAGCCAGCTTTTTGGCTTCGCTCACAAATGTCAGGCCATCCATGTTGGGCATGTTGACATCACTGATGATCAGGCTGATTTTGCGGCCATCCAGCAAAGCCAGTGCCTGACGGCCATCACCAGCTTCCAGGACATCGTAACCGGCCCCTTTCAGCGCAATGCTGACGACCTGGCGCAATGTGGCTGAATCATCAACGATCATGATGGTTTTGCTCATCTTTCCCGTCCTTTCGCATCGTATGTCAAATCAGAAAAAGGTGATTTCGCCTGCACTGCTGTTCCTCGCATCGACCACACGAGAACCCACGACATCAATCGCCTGGCGATGCGTCGTCTTTTCTTCAGTCGTGGCATAAGACGCCTGCAGGGCGGTCAGCGCATCGCCAAAATCTGGCGCAACCAGTTCTCCGTGCGCATACCAGGTTTCGCGGCTCTGCTGCAGAACATCCGGAACATACAGAATATTTTCGCTGACGTGTCCCAGAATCTGGCTGACCCGGTCCTGGAACTGCAACTGTACCAGTGAACCGGAAATATCGTGCTGGATGGCCTCACTGGCGTTGCGCAACAGGCTGGTCGATTCTTCCAGACCGGAAGCCATGACACGAAAATCCTGCAGAACATTCTGGATCACGGATACCGAATGCTGCTCGGCTGCCGCATCCAGCTCGGCCGTCCGGCGTGCCGTGGTATGGGCCGAATCGATGGCGGCGGAAATGGTACGCACCGTTTCGGCAATCTGGCGCCCTGCATCGCCCGAACGGGCAGACAGCACACGCACTTCGCGCGCCACCACGGCAAAGCCACGCCCCGCTTCACCGGCACGTGCGGCTTCAATGGCTGCATTCAAAGCGAGCAGATTGGTCTGGCTGGCAATCAGGGCAACGGTCTGCGCCATTTCGTTCAGTTGTTCGACAAACGGCACCAGACCACTGACTTCGGCAAGCAGTTGCTCGCCATGCAGGATCACGCCATGAATCGAATCTGTCACCTGTTGCAATCGCTGCTCGCTGTCCGCGAGCACCTCCAGCACATTCGTATCTCCGGTGGCCGTCAGCCGGGAAGCCTGTACCGTTTGCCCCAGCTGGTCGACAATACCGGAAAACTGCCCGGTCACGCCGATCATGGCCTGTTCGACCTGACTGCGGCTGGTTTCGATATGGCTGGACCACAGGCGGGCGAGTGATTCAAGCTCGGTTAAACGATCCAGATACCCTGACACGATTTCCCGCTGATGACGTTCCTGGCGCGACAGCAGCCGGAATCCGTACCAACTGACCGGCAATACCGGCAGCGCCAGCGCAACCGACAACCAGTCGGCATTGCCAGCCAGCAGGATCGCCGACACCGAAAAAACCGCCACAACCACCATCCATGCCTGTATTCGCGCTGACCGGATCACCACTTCCTCCATCACGGACTATCCTGACGTCGGACAGATTATCAAATTGCACAGAACACGCAACCCGGATATTCATGATTTGCATGTCGGTATCACTGAAGGTTTTTGTCAGAATTTCCTGACGCCTGGCAACCAGATCTCAATCACGGTACCTTTGCCCAGCAGACTCAGAATGACAAATTCGCCACCTAACGCGGCCACCTGCTCCTGCGCCCAGTCCAGACCATAACCGGACGAATCGTCAGGCACGCCGAACATGTCAAAGCCACGTCCGTTGTCTTCAAACCGAAAACGCCAGCCTTCCGGGCATGGCGCCAGCTCCAGCAACACATGCGACGCAGCGGCATGCCGCGCGATATTGTCCAGCAACTGTTCGACAACCTGGTACACGATGCCGCAGACCGGCGCAGGAAACCCGGGCTCCTCGTCCGGAAAGCGGGTTTCGCACGTCATGCGATGTTGCTGGACAAACCGTCCGACAAGCCAGCGCAAGGCTGTCAGCAGTCCGGCATCCAGCACAACCGGATGCAGACTCACTGCAACTTCCCGCATCAACCCGATGGCCTGGTCCAGCGTCTGCATCATGTCGGCCACCCGGCCGCCGACTGCTGCCGGGGTGAATGGACGCATACCGCCAAGGCAGGCCAGCTGCAAGCGCAACGCCGCCAGCGACTGTCCGAGTTCTTCATGTACTGCATGCGCCAGACGACGTGAATTTTCCTGCTGCTCAAGATCATGCTGCATGATTATCTGGCGCAACCGGCTGCGGGCGCGCAGGATCTCGTCACTGGATTTCCGCAATTCGGTAACATCGCGCGCCATCAGCAACGCGCCCCCTGTGGGAAGATCCGGCATAATCCGCACCAGGTAGCAGCGTTTGCCGCAACCGGAAGCAAGTCCGTTCATTTCGGTTTCAACCACCGCCCCGGTCTGCAGCACCTCTTCCAGCACATGACACAGCAAATTGTCTTCGGCTTCAAACACGGCTGCTTCCATACCCGGCTGCCAGCCTGACAAAGCCTTCGGCAAGCGGATGCTGACCAGTTCAGCTGCCATGTTGGCATACACGCAACGCCGGTGCGCATTAAACCGGATCACCAGATCCGGCATGGTCTCGGCCTGCAGCAGATCCGGTCGCCCTTCGAGTTCATCAGGCGGTGCCCTGCGATAGGTTTTTGCGCAAACATGCATGCTCATGACGGCTCCTGCCCGGAAAACACCTGATCATGGTCACATGGCCGCACCGTTCGTGCAGACCAGTCAGGAACAACAGCCTACACCGGTCCACGGGTCCGTGATGTCAGAAAATTCCGAATCCGCTGTCAGACGGAGCCGAAGCCAGATCAGAGATTGTGTTCGATTGCGTAGCGGACCAGATCTGCGTTGTGGCTGAATTTCATTTTCTGCATCAGACGAGCCTTGTGAGTACTGACTGTTTTGTTGCTGATGGACAATTGCAAAGCAATGTCATTGACACCAAGTCCACTCGCCAGAAGGCGAAGAATATGCTGTTCACGGTCAGACAGGCATTCGTGAGGCGATGAAGCAGAAGATTCGAAAACCAGTTGTTCGGCCAGTTGCGGATCAATGAAACGCCCGCCTGCCGCCACCTTGCGAACTGCGGAGACCAGAATTTCGGGATCATTGTCCTTGGTCAGATATCCGGATGCACCGGCGGCAATGGCTCGCCGGGCGATCTGGGCTTCGTTGTGCATGCTGAGCACCAGCAAGGGAATATCGTAACGGGTCCGGATACGTTCAATCAGTCCGGCGCCACTGATTCCTGGCATCGTCATGTCCAGCAGCACAATATCGATTCCGCCAGCACGCAAGGCATCGAGAAGCTGTGCGCCATTGACCGACTCGCCTGCCACGACCAGACCCGGCGAAAGAACAAACAGCTGTTTCAGTCCCTCACGCATGATGGCATGGTCATCGGCCAGATGAATCCTGATCATGACAGCCACTCCGTCCGGTCGACCGGGAACCTGACTTCAACGGCAGTTCCAGCGCCTGGATGGCTCTGGATGAACAGGTCACCGTGCAGCATCATGACCCGCTCGCGCATGCCGATCAACCCCCAGGTCTTGCCATTACGCTGGCGGGGATCGAATCCACGGCCATTGTCGGCAATGCGCAGGCTGTATTGCCCATCCGGCTGCTGCATGCAGATATCAACCCGACTTGCATCGGCATGCTTCACCACATTGGTGAGACATTCCTGAACGATCCGGAACAGGACTGTTGCCCGATCCGGATCAATATCCGGTTCCTGTGGCTCAATCTGCAATTCGCACGGGATGCCATAGCGGCGTATGAACGCATCCACTTGCCATTCAAAAGCGGCCCGCACGCCAAGATCGAGCACTGCCGGGCGCAGTTTGGTGGCCACGTGACGTACCATTTCGATCATGCCATCCACTTTCTGCATCAGGTTGGCGGCATCATCAGCCAGCCCGTCGCACTGCCCGGCATGCCGCAGTCGCATCAGGGAGATATCCATCCGCAAGGCAGAAAGCGCCTGTCCCATTTCGTCATGCAGGTCACGCGCAATCCGCTTGCGCTCTTCCTCGCGGGCTTCTTCACGCCGCAGGGTCAACAGACGCATCTGTTCATGACTGGAATCACATGAGGACAGAATGCTTTCCAGTCCAACGGAATCCTCGCCATGACCTTCCTGACCAAGCTGCGCGCGCAACTGGACGATTTCCCGCTCGGCTGTCCGCATCTGACGGCGCAGTTCGCAGTTCCGGGCGGCAGCCAGCACGTGGGGCACGACATCTGCGGCCTGCAATGGATAATGCAGGTAATCATGCAAAGGAAATACAGATGACAACCTGACGTGCCCTTCGCCTGCCAGCATGATGGCCGGTATGTCATGCAGATGGCGGCACCTGACCAGACAATCACGCCAGGCTTTGCTATCCGTCAGTTCGTCCAGCAGAATGACAGCCAGATCAACCGACGATGCGCAAAGTTCATCAGGTTGTTGCACGGGCAGCAATTCATGACCGTGCCGACGCAATTCGTTTGTCAGCCAGGTATCGGCCGGCCGTCCCCCCAGCCATCCCACCCGTTTTGATTGGCTCTGCACTGGCTACTCACTTGTCAATACACACACTCCCAGCGCTGGAATGCTACACGAGCTGCGCAGGAAATAAAACCATGAAAAGACGCCGCACCAATCAGGAACGCGCCGGAAATCCGGCAACCAGCTGGGCTTTCAGGGAACGGATCAGCAGCACTTCCTCCCGAGTGATGCCTTCGGGCGCACATGCGGTGCGATCACCATAAATCAGGCCGATCACCTGTTTACCCTGTTGCAACGGCAACAGCAGCAGGCTACCAGCATCACCAACCATGCGCCGGTACTGGCCAGGCAGTTTCTGCACGATATTATCCAGACCCGCGTCAGCGATCGCCATATCCACCTGATGCGACAATGCCAGATGAAACAGGTCATCCGTGCCGGTCTGCGGCCATGTGAACAATGCCTTGCGGGTGGCGCTGTCAACCCCGTTGGCAGCTACCGGCAGATATTGGCCCGACTTGACTTTCATGCACAGCACGACATAGCGCAAACCCAGCGAACGGGACAGAACAGCCAGTGTCAGCCGCATCATGTCAATTGGAGTATTGGAGCCGGATGCCATCGCTTCCGACATTTCCTCGATTCCTTCCAGCAACAGTTCACGGGCATTGACGGGTTTTCCGCTCGGATAATATTTTTGTGCTTCCGCCGCCTCATCGGGCGCGACATTGAGCACCAGCGATTCCAGTCCCGCCATGTCATCATGAGTGTCGACCGATTCTGCAGCGACGTCTGCTGGCATCTGGACAAAACGGGACAAGAATGCCGACTCGCGCTGCACGGCAGACAGCAAGTCGATCAGGACACCATTGCTGATCTGCAGCGCATCGCCATACTGATAGGCCAGCTTGCGTGCAATCTGCGCCAGATCCGGCTTGCCGCCAGCATACAGCATGGCTGACACATCGGCACAGAACTGGCCAGCCAGCCGAAGCCAGTCCTGGTCGTTCACGGCACCACCGGCTGACTTCACAGGCGCTGGCGCGAGCGCGCTGACAATGGTTTGCGGAATCTGCCAGTTGCGCAGCACCGCGCTGGAAATACTCGACAGGCTACAACCGAGCACTTCCATGGTGGCTTCGTTTTCACTGGTTTTCCGGGCCAGCGTTTCGATCTGCTGGTAGGCTTTCGGTTCATACACGGCGACCAGCAATCGTCCGAGATTCATGAACAGCGCCACAACAGGCAGCGATTCAGAATCATTTCGTCGCTTGTTGCGTATGAGTTCCTGAGCCGCCAGACTGGCTGCCAATGAATTGAGCAGCTCGCGACGGGCCAGCTGTGCAGCAGCGCCAGCCAGACCTTCCACCACCAGCGTGGCCATGGCCAGCGCCTTGACGGCATCAAACCCGATCAGGTAAATCGCCCTGGACACTGAAGTCACCTGCGCTCGTGCCAGCGTCCGATACTGGACGGAATTGGCCAGCGTCAGTATTTTCTGGGTCAACGACACATCCGACAGCACGAAACGGGCGAGTTCCTGAACGGCATTGTCGTCATCGGAAGCAATCCGCACCACCTGCATGACAGACTGACCCAATGCCGGCAGGACAGGATTGTTTCGCATTGCCTCTGCAATTCCACCTGGCAGGTTCATGGCCCGCCCTTGATTGTTCTCCGCGCCAGGTTCCTTTCCGTCACCTGCCACTATCTGTTCCTGCATGTTCAAATCCTGTCAAAACGAGGCCGCGTTTCCACGGCACGCAACGCTACGATCCATCCGGACAACAACAGCAAACCGGCAGCCAGCCAGAATGCCGGCTCCAGTCGCATACTGAACTGGGCAACCATGCCCAGCACCCCTCCTCCGATGGCGTAACCGATATCACGCCAGAAACGGTATGTTCCCAAGGCAAGACTGCGCCAGGCCGGGCGTGAAATATCAGCCACCGCCGCAATCAGATTGGCATAAACCAGAGCCATGCCCAACCCGAGCAAGGCCGCAATCACCAGCAGCCAGAACGTATCCCGACAGACACTGACCAGCAGGATGCCGACCGCCAGCAACCATTGTCCAGCAATGATCATGTTGCGCCGTCCCACCAGATCGGAAAGCGCTCCGACAAACAACTGGCATACACCCCAGGTCAATCCGTACACCGCGCTGATCCAGCCTATCCGGATCGTATCCAGTCCTTGCGCGTTGAGCAACAATGGCAAAAACACCCACAGCAAGGCATCTGCCACCTTGTTGATCACGCCGGCCTGACAAAATGCGTTGAAGCCAGGATGACCGAACGACACGAAGAAAAATACCGCTTTTGCGGATGCCTGTGCCGGTAATCCGGTCGCAAAATGTCCAGCCTGCCCATCATTCTCGTCGGCTTCGCTTTCCCGGTGTTCCGCATGCGCCCATGGCAAGGTGTCCCGCAAAAAAACGGCTCCCAGCCATCCTGCCAGAACAATGATGATCAGTGAAAGCCAGAACAAGGCAAGTCTCATGCCAACCATCTGCGTGGCATAACCGATCAGCAATCCGCCGAGCCCAACGGCCAGATAACCGGCAAACTCGTTAAATCCGGCGGCAAATCCCCGCTGGTTGGCCCGCGACAGATCCACATTGCTGGTCACGGCCATCGTCCATGCCAGCCCCTGGTTGATGCCCAGAAACAGGTTGGCCACCACCACCCAGTACCAATTGTCGCCAAATCGCAGCAAAAAAGGAATTGGCAAAGCAGCCACCCAGCCCAGCAGAAGTACCCGTTTTCTGCCCAGGCACTCGGAAAGGTGGCCTGCAACAAAATTCAGTACGCCCTTGACCAGACCGAACGACACAATGAAGGACATCAGGAACAGGAACGAACCTTTGGGCACCCCGTAATCATGACTGACCAGGGGCAGCACATTGCGCTCCATGCCGATGACCAGCCCGATAAAAAACAATTGCAGGCCGTGCTGGAGAAACTGGTACAGGTTGATGCGTATCCCACGTTCGTAGAGCGGTATCGTCCCGGCAGATTCCACATGATCGCGGCTATGCCTGCATGCAATGCGCCTATCTGGCAAATCCGTATCCGACAAGCGCACCCCCACACACAATATCCGGAAATCCGCTTCGCGAACTCCTCGTCAGGCAGTTGACCACCTTTGCAGCACATTTTGATGGGATGCAGCAGACAACACCGGTCAAACCTGCCGACATCGACCGTGCCGACGCCATTGCCCGTCATGACTGCAAGTCCCCCGTCAGCCAATTTGACTGCGCAGATCCCGCTGCTACAATAGCCCGGACGCTGTCATCTGTCTAGAAAATTTGTCAGACATGCAACGACATATGCGGCTGTCATCAACCTGTGCCAGGCCAGACGAATTGCTGACCCCGGGTTTTTGCCGGTGAGGCAACCTCTTATCCTTCAAGGAGTTCCTGTCATGCACAAATTTGGTATAACACTGCTTCTGTTCAGTATTGCAGCCTGCGTGCTCGGTCTGGCGCTTGGCTTCTGGGACCTGATCAAACATGGCGAGAACAGTTTCTGGCTGATGATGGTGCCTGCCAGTTTTTTGGGACTCATGACTGGCGTTGTCATCACCCTCTTCTCAAAACAAAAGTAGCCTGCTATAATGCGTGGCTTGAGTTGATCGGCAAGCGTATCTGAATCCAGACATTCCGGAAGTGACATTTTCCGGTACTGCCACAAACGGATTCAGCAACCGGATAGTGGAATTTCCGCAATCCTGTCGGCAAATCACAAGGTCCCCATCGTCTAGAGGCCTAGGACACCGCCCTTTCACGGCGATAACACGAGTTCGAATCTCGTTGGGGACGCCAGTTTCGCAATCCGGATGCATTCCGGCTTGCTCGCATGACAATCCATGCCGGGGCAAAACGGTAACCAGAAAACCTGGCTTGCCAGTAGCCTGCGCATTTTTTCATGCTGGAGTGGTAGTTCAGTTGGTTAGAATACCGGCCTGTCACGCCGGGGGTCGCGGGTTCGAGTCCCGTCCACTCCGCCAATATTCAAAAACCCGTTTATTCTCAACGGGTTTTTTATTGGTGTCACGCAACAAGCGTCCCATTCCGGTGTCCCAATTTTTGGGAAACGTAAAATGAAACTGCCATCGCACCTGGCGAAATCACGACATGGTGTCCATTACTTCCACCTAACCACCCGCGTGGGCGACACCCAGTGGCAATGGGAGGTGATTTGATCAAAGCCCTGCAGACCACGAGCATAGTCAGGACGGCAGCAGAGAAACATGCGCCTGCAATTCATCCCAAGGCGCAGACAGCTTTCGACCCTCACGGAGCAACAGGCCAGTGGACTCCAGCACGGCAACATCCTGATGCACATTCTTGTAATCACGACCCAGCGCAAGCGCGAGTTCTCTGGTGCTGCTGGCGCCATGCTGGCGAACATGGCGTAGCAGCTCCAAACGACGAGGTGAGAGGGTGTCAAGCATGGTTTGGACGTTGAGAAACGTCACATGGGTCTCTTCGACCTGATCACCCGCAGCAGCCAGATTCCATGCGTGGGCAAACCGTTTTCCCATATCGGCCAAGGTACCCACATTGACCTGAACTTTATGTGTTGTGCTCATTTGTTGCCCTTTCAACATCGGCCAAAAAGTCAGCCACCAGTTTTTCAACGCTCTCGAACCTGTATCGGGTCTCCACTCCGCCGATGTGTTTGTGGTCGCCTTTGCCGCGTTCATTGTCGTACCCCACGATGCGAACCCCGTCACGACCATAGAACAGGCTGTACTTCAGACCATGTGGTCGTTCAGACGAAAATTTCGGAAGCTGCCAGATCGTCATCTCGACGATGGATCCATCGGGTAAGACAGCCTTGTCGTAGAAAATCCGCTGCGCCTTCATATAGTCACTCTAGCCATAATCATATGGGGTGTCAATGACCATAGAAATTCGCTGGAGTCAATTGTTGACGTGTTCGGGCCTTGCCGGAACAATGCGTGGCGTCACATTCAGAGGTCCCGAGGGAAACGGGACACTTGCAACGCCAGTCAGGAAAAAACTATCAAAATCAATGAACTTTGTGGCTTTCCGGGAGAGCCCCGTCCACTCCGCCAACCCAAAAGGCTGTGTCAATCATCAAGCATGGTTGACACAGCGCTTTGCAAACCCGTCGCAAAACACCTCTATTTCCGGAAATCCGGCTTCAACGGGCTATCAACGCCATTCCTTGGGCAAATAGTAATCGCCGTATCCCTGATCATCCATCGGGACATCAATCACGCCATTGTGGGTCTGCTGATGAGCCGCACCTGCCACGAGCCCCGGGAAGGCAATCACCAGCGCCACCATCAGCAGCTGGATCAGCAAAAATGGAATCGCACCCAGATAAATCTGGCCGGAACGGACTTCTTTCGGGGCCACGCTGCGCAGGTAAAACAGCGAAAATCCGAACGGCGGATGCATGAAAGAGGTCTGCATGTTCAGGGCCAGCAATACACCAAACCAGACCAGATCGATCCCCAGCTTTTGCGCTGCCGGCGCCAGCAGCGGAATGGCAATAAAGGCAATCTCGAAAAAATCCAGAAAAAACGCCAGAAAAAACACGAAGAGGTTAACCACGATCAGGAAGCCGACCAGGCCGCCCGGCAAGGATGACAGCAGATGTTCCACCCACAGGTCGCCATTCAGACCGCGGAACACCAAACTGAATACCGTCGATCCGATCAGAATGAACATGACAAAACTCAACAGACGCATGCTCCGCTCGGTGGCTTCGCGCAGCAGCGTCAGGTTCAGCTTGCCCTTCAGCCCAGCCAGCAACAGTGCCCCGGTTGATCCAACGGCACCACCCTCCGATGGGGTTGCCCAACCCAGGAAAATGCTGCCGAGCACAATGCTGATCAGCAGAAACGGCGGAATAATGGCAAAAAAGGCCGAACGCCACAACGCCCATCCCCGCAGAACACGTACTTCCGCCGGCAGGGCAGGTACCGCTGACGGCCGCAGCAGCGACACCAGAAACACAAAAAGAATGTAGAAGCCGGTCAACATCAGACTGGGTGGAATCGCCGCCTTGAACATGTCGCCCACCGGAACACCCAGCTGGTCGGCCAGCACAATCAGCACCAGTCCGGGCGGGATCACTTGGGCCAATGTACCGGCCGCCGCAATCACGCCGGCTGCCAGCCGCGCATCATAGCCATAACGCAGCATGACCGGCAGCGAAATCAGGCCCATCGCAATCACCGAAGCGGCGACGACTCCAGTGGTGGCCGCTAGCAACACACCCACCAGAATGACGGCGTAGGCAAGCCCACCACGCACCGGACCAAACAGTTGTCCGATACTGGTCAGCAGGTCTTCCGCCATTCCGCTGCGTTCGAGAATCAGCCCCATGAAAGTAAAAAAGGGAATCGCCAGCAGTGTCTGATTGGAGACGATACCCAGCACCCGGTCGGGCAGAGCCCCCAACAGGCTCCAGTCGAGCAGTCCGGCATGAATGCCGATCATGGCAAACAACAGGCCATTGGCCGCAAGCGCAAATGCAGCCGGATACCCCAGCAGCAGAAAAACCACAAGACCGGCAAACATGACTGGCGCCAGATGCGTCATGACTGGTCTCCTGCGCCAGACTGCCCGAACACGGCCGCTGCCTTGATGAACTCGGCAACCCCCTGCAGGGCCAGCAGAGCGAATCCGGCCGGAACCAGCAGCTTGACCGGCCAGCGAGGCAAGCCGCCCGCGTCCGGGGACATTTCACCAGTCTGCCACGCCTGGACAAAAACCGGCCAGGACAAATCCACCATCAACAGACAGAATGGCATCAGGAAAAACAGAGTTCCCAGCATCTCCACCAGCGCCTGGGCACGTGGCGACAAACGCCCGTGCAACAGATCGATGCGGACATGACCACGGTGTTTGAGCGTGTACCCCGAACCGAGCAGAAAAATGCCACCAAACAGATACCACTGCAATTCGATGCCGGCATTGCTGCCAATACCAAGTCCGTAACGCAGCCCGGCATTCACCGCCGAAATCAGCGCGGCCAGAAGCACCAGCCACTTGACGGCCTGTCCGACCCGTTCGGTCGCCACATCGATACCTTTCGCCAGTTCCAGCAGCATGCCCATGTCAGTTTCCGGCAATGGTCATGCGTTCGATCAGGATCGAACCGGTACGGCGGGAACTGCGGGTTTCCACATCGGTTCCGATGGCAACGATGTCACGGAACATCTGCAACAGATTGCCAGCAATGGTGATTTCTTCCACCGGATATTGCAGCACGCCGTTTTCCACCCAGTAACCGGCAGCCCCGCGCGAATAATCGCCAGTGACCATATTGATGCCGTGACCAAGCAGTTCGGTGACCAGCAGACCGGTTCCCATACGCTGCAGCAGGCCGTCAAAATCTTCGCCAGTGCTGTTGACGATCAGATTGTGACTGCCACCTGCGTTGCCTGTGGTTTGCATTCCCAGTTTGCGGGCACTGTAGGTCGACAGGAAATACCCATCCACACATCCCGCACTGACAACATTTCGGTCGACGGTACGCACACCTTCATTGTCAAACGGAGAACTGGCCAATCCTCTTGGCAGGTGTGGCCGCTCGATGATGTTGACCCAGTCGGGAAAAACCTGCCGTCCCAGGCTGTCGAGCAGAAACGAAGATTTGCGGTACAGATGTCCACCACTGACCGCCGCCACGAAATGGGACAGCAGACCAGCCGCCACAGGCGCTTCGAACAGCACTGGCGCTTCGCCCGTTGGCAAACGACGTGCATTCAAACGACGGACCGTACGCTGTCCGGCACGTCGGCCGACGTCAACGGCTGGTTCCAGATCACCGGCAAACCGCGCCGAACTGTACCAGTAATCGCGTTGCATGCCCTGGTCGCTCTCGGCGATGACGGCACAACTGACACCATGCCGCGTTGACGGATAGCCCCCCATGAAACCGAGGCTGTTGCCATAAACAAACAGCGACTGCTGGGTACTGGCAGACGCCCCTTCGGAATTGTTGATACGGGCATCCACGGCCATGGCTGCCGCTTCGCACTCGCCAGCCATGGCAATGGCCTGGTCCACGCCTTGCCCCCAGGGATGGAACAGATCGAGATCCGGCACATCCTGCGCCAGCATGGCGGCATCCGGCAGACCTGCGCATTCGTCTTCGGCGGTGTAACTGGCGATGGTGAGCGCCTTGTCCACTGCCGCGTGCAGGGCTTCGCGCGCAAAATCGGATGTCGATGCATGCCCGCGTCGTTTTCCCTGATAGACCGTGACAGAGATGCCCTTGTCCCGGTTGTATTCGATGGTTTCCACCTCGCCATGCCGCACCGTCACCGATTGCCCCATTCCCGACGAAGCCTCGGCTGCACAGGCACTGGCCCCGCGACGACCGGCATAAGCCAGCATTTCTTCGACCAGCGACATCAATTGCGCACGATCATGACTGAACTGTTCCGACACAAATACCCCGATTAGCTGATCAATGGTAAAAACGTTATCATAGCAATATTTCCCCTCATGCTGGGCATCATGGATGAATTTGACCCGACCGTTGAGCCACCAAGCAAGAGTGAACTCAAGCGACGAATGAACGACCTGCAGAAACTTGGCGAGTCCCTCGTCGAGCTGCCGCGTGACAAACTGGATCGCCTGTCCCTGCCGGACAACCTGCGCCAGGCGATTGAAGAAACCCGCCGGATCACTTCCAATGGCGGTCTGCGCCGCCAGTTGCAGTACATTGGCCGACTGATGCGCAGTTTTGATGCCGAGCCGGTTGCAGAACAGATGCGCCAGTGGCAATCGCGCCACAATGCCGACAATGCCTTTTTTCACCAGCTTGAGCGCTGGCGCGACCAGCTGATTGCCGACGATGCCAGTCTCGGCCGTTTTTTGCAGGAATATCCAACAGCCGACAGCCAGCAATTGCGCACCCTGGCCCGCAATGCGCGCAAGGAACAGGCTGCCGGACAGGCGCCCAAAAGCAGTCGCGCACTGTTTCGCCTGATTCGCGAAACAGCTGAAAACAGCCTGTCACATGATTCCAACGCTGACATGTTATGATGCAGCAATTATCCAGTCTGACCAATTGATTTCCAGCATGAGCACTGTCATTCACCCCGTCATCCTGTCCGGCGGTTCCGGCACCCGTCTGTGGCCACTCTCCCGCGCTGCGCTGCCAAAACAGTTGCTGCCATTGCTGACCCAACGCACCTTGCTGCAGGAAACCGCCTTGCGGGCTGCCAGCCTGCCGGACACGGCCAAACCGGTGATCATCTGCAATCAGGAACACCGGTTCCTGATTGCAGAACAGCTGCGCGGCATCGATGTCACGCCCGAATCGATCCTGCTGGAGCCGGCCGGCCGCAACACCGCTGCTGCCATTGCAGTGGCCGCGCTGTCGATTGCCCGCCATTCCCCGACCGGCATGATGCTGGTTCTGCCCGCCGATCACGTCATTCAGGATACGGCCGGCTTTGCGCATGCAGTCGCGCGCGCCAGCAAGGCGGCCGAACGCGGATTCCTGACCACATTCGGCATTCATGCCCATGCACCGGAAACCGGATTTGGCTATATCCACCAGGGCGACCCGGTGGAAGGCTGCCATCACATTTTCACGGTGCGGGAGTTTGTCGAAAAACCGGACCGCGAAACCGCGACACGTTATGTCGACAGCGGACACTATTCATGGAACAGCGGCATGTTCCTGTTCCGTGTGGACAGCCTGCTGGAAGAACTGACACAGCTACGGCCGGACATTCTGGAAGCGTGCCGGCATGCGCTGGAACAGGCGAGTCAGGACCTCGACTTCATCCGCCTTGACAGCGATGCCTTCGCCGCCTGCCCTTCCGAATCGATCGACTACGCCGTGATGGAACATACGCGCAAGGCAGCGGTTGTGCCGGTCAGCATTGGCTGGAGCGACATCGGCGCCTGGGATGCCCTCTGGCAGGTCAGCGACAAGGATGCGCATGGCAATGCTGTCCGGGGCGATGCCATTCTGAACGACACCACCAACAGTCTTGTCCGTGCCGAATCCCGTCTGGTTGTTGCGCTGGGCATGCGTGACTGCATCATTGTCGAAACACCCGATGCCGTGCTGGTGGCAGACAAACAGCATGCGCAGCAGGTCAAGCAGGTCGTCGACCAGCTCAAGAACAGCCAGCGCCCCGAACACCTGTATCATGACCGGGTCTATCGGCCCTGGGGTTGGTATGAAGGCATCGACAGCGGAGACCGGTTCCAGGTCAAACGCATCATGGTCAAGCCGGGTGCCAAACTCTCACTGCAGATGCATCACCATCGCGCAGAACACTGGATCGTGGTGTCCGGTACCGCCATTGTCGTGCGCGACGAAGAAGAAATCCTGCTGACCGAAAACCAGTCCACCTACATTCCGCTGGGCTGCAAGCACCGGCTGGTCAACCCTGGCAAACTGCCACTTCACCTGATTGAAGTACAGTCGGGCAGTTATCTGGGTGAAGATGACATTGTTCGTTATGAGGACATCTACAAGCGCAACTGATCACTGGCCTCACGGTAGCGCGTTAACGATAGCGGGTCGGATCGGTCACACCGGCTTCGACAAACCCCTGACGGCGCAGGCGGCAGGCATCGCAGACGCCGCAGGCCCGGCCATCGTCATCGGCCTGGTAACAGCTCACAGTCAGTGAATAATCCACGCCCAGCCGTTCCCCCATGCGGATGATTTCGGCCTTGGACAACATTTGCAGCGGCGCATGAATGGTCAACAGTCGCCCTTCTTCTGCTGCCCGGGTGGCCAGATTGGCCATGTGCTGGAAAGCAGCGATGTAAGCCGGCCGGCAATCCGGATAACCGGAATAATCAACCGCATTGACGCCAATGAAAATATGCCGGCTTTGCAGCACTTCGGCCCAGGCCAGCGCCACAGAAAGCATGATGGTATTGCGCGCCGGCACGTAAGTCACCGGAATGCCGCCACTGCCTGCGGATTCGGGCACTGCAATCGAGGGATCGGTAAGCGCCGAGCCGCCAAACATGGCCAGATCCATATGGAACGTGCGATGACTCTCCACACCCATCGCCTCGGCCACCCGTCTGGCGGCGTGCAGTTCGGCACGGTGCCGCTGACCATAATCAAAGCTGAGTGCGTGGCAACGGTAGCCTTCCACACTGGCATGCGCCAGAACCGTTGCGGAATCCAGCCCGCCAGACAGAAGCACGACAGCGGTTTCTTCCATCAACGTCCCCTTTCTTCGCCCCAGATCAGCTTGTGCATCTGCAATTGCATGCGCACGGGCAACCGGTCACGCAGTATCCAGTCGGCAAGGCTGTGCGGGGCCAGACCATGCACCGGCGAAAACAGCACCGGACACTTGTCCGCCAGCGCATGTTCAGCCAGACGTTCGCGCGCCCAGACATAGTCTGCTTCATCGACAATCACGAACTTGACTTCATCGTTCCGGTCCAGCTGCGCGAGGTTCTGCCACAGGTTGCGCGATGATTCGCCGGAACCCGGGGTCTTGATGTCAACAATGCACGACACCCGCGCATCCACCGGCGCAATATCCAGCGCACCACTGGTTTCCAGGGAAACATCGTGTCCGGCATCACACAGGCCGGTGAGCAGCGCATGCACGTTCTTTTGCGCCAGTGGTTCTCCGCCTGTCACGCAGACATATGGTGTTGCAAAGGCGGCAACACGCGCGAGAATGTCTTCCACGGACATGGTTTCACCGCCATGGAAAGCATACGCCGTATCACAGTAGCCACAACGCAGCGGACAACCGGTCAGCCGGACAAACACGGTCGGCAGGCCGGCACGGCTGGTTTCCCCTTGCAGGGAATGAAAGATTTCGGTGATGCGCAACGTCGCCATGTCAGCGACCGGCTCAGGCGCCTTCCAGCAATTGCAGGCGTTTCTTGCCCTGCGCAGCTGCCGGAGAGTCCGGGAATTTCTTGACCAGAGCCTTGAGTGTCTTGCGTGCCGCCGCCATGTCACCCAGCTCGACCTGGGCGCTGGACAGATTCAGCATGGCATCCGGCACCTTGGTGCTCTTGGGATAAGTCTTGATCAGCTTTTGCTGTTCGCTGGCCGCGCGGGCAAAATCGCGTGTGGAAAAATAGGCATTGCCTATCCAGTATTGCGCGCTGGCCGCCTGGGCATCATCCGGCCAGTTCTGGATGAATTTCTTGAAACGCCGGATGGAACCAGCGTAATCCCCTTGCTTGAACAAGGCCAGAGCGGCCTGATAAGCCTTGGCCTGTTCGGTCTGGGTCGCGGGCGATGCGGTGGTTGACGACGACGCCTGCGCCGGTGCAGCAGCCGCTCCGGCATCCGCAGGCGCGGGCGGTTGCGACTGTTGCGCCAGTGCCTTCAGGCGCGTGTCGAGATCCTGGTACAAATCGGCCTGACGCTTTTGCGTCACTGCCAGCTCATGAGACTGTTCATCAAGCCGGCCTCTGAGGTCATCCAGCTCGTTTTTGAGTGTATCTATCTGCGATTGCAGGTTGAGCAGCGCGGAAGCCGGCGATTGCTGTTCCATGCGCGTCACGTGTTCGGTCAGACCGTTCAGCTGTAACTGCATGGCCGCCAGACGATCCGACGTGTCGCTGTCCATGGCCTGCGCCGGCACCGCCAGCGCAAGCATGGTCAGGAGGACGCCCGGACCAAGTACAGACCGGATTCCGCGCATTGCCGATTACTCGCTCTGATACACGATGTCAGCGCGGCGGTTTTGTGCCCAGGCGGTTTCGTTATGACCAACGGCACGCGGCTTGGACTTGCCAAAGCTGATGGTACTGATCTGCGAAGAAGACACATTCATCAGTTCAAGCGACTTGGCAACAGCATCGGCACGACGCTGACCCAGGCCCAGGTTGTATTCGGCAGAACCGCGTTCGTCGGTATTGCCCTGGATCTGGATGTGAGCCGAACCGTGGCTGGTCAGATAACCAGCATGTGCCTTCAGCATGGGCATGTATTCATCATGCACGATCGACTTGTCAAAGTCGAAATACACGCTACGCTGGCTCAAAATGTTGTTCGGATCGTTGAGCGGATCCACAGCAACAGCAGGAGCAGGCGCCGGAGCAGGTTCTGCAGCCTTGGCGGCCTGACGGACGGTGTTATCCTGTGCGGTATTGGTCTTGGCCTGCTCGGTCGAGCAGCCAGCCAGCAAACCTACCACCATCAATCCCAGAACAGTTTTTTTCATTTGTGACTCCTTGGACTTTGAAAGTAAAAAAATCAACCACAACAACATATCCGTCCGTCTTCAAGCTGTTCGCTTGCGGACAAATCCCTGTAAGCTTACCGCCCCCATACCGGACTGTCCATCGCACCTTCCACATTGGACAACCGTTCGTGGGTCTTGCCATCAACCGTGACGACGGCCAGATCGCTACGGCTACCGATTCCTGCAGCATAAAGGATCATTTTACCATTAGATGCAAAACTCGGAGATTCATCATCGTGACCATCAGTCAGCACCTGCATCTGGCCACTGGCCACATTCATCAGAGCAATCCGGTATTGCCCGGACACACGGGTGACAAAAACAAAGCTTTTGCCATCCGGACTCCATCTTGGGGAGACATTATACTTTCCATCAAATGTCATGCGTACGGCTTTCCCGCCGGCAACAGGCATCATGTACACCTGAGGCGATCCATCGCGGTCGGAGGTAAACAGCAACTGGCTACCATCCGGACTCCAGCTGGGTTCGGTATCGATCGCGCCGCTGAAAGTCAGACGGGTCAGCCCGCTACCATCGGCATTCACCAGATAAATTTGTGAAGGGCCATCCTTGGTCAGCACGACAGCCAGTCGCTTGCCATCCGGACTCCAGGCAGGCGCACTGTTGCTGCCCGGATAACTGGCCAGCACGATGCGACGTCCGCTATCCATCATCTGTTCGTAAACCACCGCATGGCCCCGCTCGAAGGAAACATACGCCATGCGCCGGCCATCCGGACTCCAGGCCGGCGACATGATTGCGTAATGTGATTTCAGCACGGTTTGTGGTTCATATCCGTCCGAATCCGCCACCTGCAGCAGATATTCGGAGCCGCGCTGCAACACATAAACAATGTGCGATGAAAATACGCCTGGCGTTCCGGTCAGCGCCTGGTACACCACGTCGGCAATCCGGTGGGCAATCATGCGGGTATCGGCAGGCCCGGCAGAATAACTGAAGCCGGCCAGCTGGTTCTGGCGAACGGCGTCCATCAGGCGGAAACTCACCGTCATCTGGCTACCGGCAGACTGCACTGCGCCCAGCACAGCAGCATCGGCGCCGCGGGAACGGAACACACCGAAACGGGCATCACCCGGCTGGCTGATGGGCGGATTCAGGTCACTGACATCCACCAGGCTCAATTCGCCGCTGCGCAACAGATCAGCGCCGACAATGTGCGGGATATCCTGAGCGGCCGGGACACTGCCGGCAAATGGCGACACGGCCACCGGAATACGTGAACTCTCTCCACCCGTGATATCGATGCTCATGTCGGCCCGGACAGTTCCGCCGATCCAGAAACACGCACAGCCTGTCAGGGCCAGCAGGACTTTCTTCAACACGTCAACACACTCCTTCAATTCTGGTCGGATGGCGAAAAATGCAGGTCCAGTTCACGGAATTGCGCCGCCAGTCCGGCATCGGGCGGCATGGGCAATGGCGATGCCTTGTAAATTGCCCGTTGTACCGCATCATCATAAGCCGGTTGCCCGCTGGCATGCACCAGCCGCACCGACAGCACATCACCGGTTGGCAAGACAGACACGTGATAAATCACCTGCGGATTGCCCTGCAGATCCGGTGGCAGGATCAGCATGCCGCGGATCTTGGATCGGATACGGTCAATATATTCATTGCGCAAACGATCATTGGCTCCGGAACGGACCGCCTGCAGCCGTTTGCTGGCTCCGGTCAGCGCGGTGGCCGATTCGGCGCGGATACCGGCTTCTGTCTGCTTGGCCAGCAAGGCTTTAAGCGCCTGCTGACGCTTTTGCTGTTCGGCGGCAGCTTCCTGTTGCTGGGCCAGCTGCTGCTGGTGTTCCATTTCCTTCTGCAGTTGCTGCTGCTTCTGCTGCTGTTCTTTCTGCAGCAACTGCTGTTGCCTGAGCTGCTGTTCCTTCTGCAACTGCTTCAGTTTTTGCTGCTGTGCCTGCTTTTGCTGTTGCTGTTCCTGTTCCAGCTTTGCCTGCTGCATCCGCCGCGCCTCGGCCAGCGCAATGTCCGGTTTCGGCTGTGCCTCCTCCTGTTGCTGCGGCTGCGGTGCCGGAGGTGGTGGCGGCGGTGGCGGCGGCGCCACATGCGGCTGGTCGGCATGCTGCAACGCCTGGGGCGACCACAGCTCGGCCTGGACGGCAGGCGCACCCTGATCCTGTTCGCGCAAGTGCAGCACCAGCATCAGCACCAGCAGGGCATGCAGCCCAACCGCCAGCGCGGCGGCCCCGCTGCGCACCTGCCACGGCAGATCGGCAGGTTGTCGCCATCCCTGCCCGTCCTTCATGGATGGTGCTGCTCCGGCACGGTCAGCAGGCCAATCCGCTGCACCTGATTCTGCTGCAACAGGCTCATGACCTTCATGACCACATCATATCGTACGTTCTTGTCAGCCGCGATGACAACCGGCTGATCGGGATGATCGGCCTGCCGGCTGCGCACCAGGTCTGCCAGATCAGTCATGCCGACCGACTGGTCTTCCGCCCCATGCGAAACATCGCGCACATCCAGCCGGCCATCGGCGTGAATGGTCACCTGCAGGGGTTCCTGCGGAACCTGGCGCGACCTCGCCACGCTGGGCAGGTTGACCACGCCGGGCGTCATCATGGGAGCCGTCACCATGAAAATGACCAGCAGCACCATCATGACGTCGATGTATGGCACCACATTCATCTGCGCCATGACCCGGCGCCGGCGTCGCGTGGTCATCGCTTGTAGGCCTGCCGTTGCAGGATGTTGACGAACTCTTCCATGAAGCTCTCGAAACGGGTTCCGAGCTGGTCAATATCCCGCGAAAAATGGTTGTATGCCACAGTGGCCGGAATCGCCGCAAAAAGCCCCATTGCGGTTGCGATCAGGGTTTCCGAAATGCCGGGAGCCACATTGGCCAGCGTTGCCTGACCGATATTGCCCAGACTGCGAAACACACTCATGATGCCCCAGACCGTGCCGAACAGACCCACATATGGACTGACTGACCCGACGGTAGCCAGCCAGGCCATGTTGGATTCCAGCACATCCATCTCGCGCTGGTAGGTTGCAGACATGGCACGTCGCGAACTGCCGGCAATATCGGCCGGATCGGCACCGGGCTGATTTTTGAGCTTGGTATATTCACGGAAACCGGCTTCGAAGATACGCTCCATCTGGCCGCCATCTCCCTGACTGGCAGCAATGCGCTGGGCCAGCTTGTTCATTTCGGCGCCATTCCAGAACTCTTCCTCGAAGGCCCGTGCACGCGATTTGGAACGCATGAGCAAATACAGCTTGACGAAAATATGCCACCAGGAAATCAGAGAAACCCCCAGCAACAACGCCATCACCAGCTTGACCACCAGACTTGCGCTGCTGATCATGCCCCACAACGGGACATCCTGAACCACGCCAATTTCCACTTTATCTATCCAGTAATTGTTGTAACCAACCCGGCATTCTGGCCGGTCTGAATGTCAGTGCATTCACACATACCACTTCTACCATGCCTTCAACCAGCAGCACGCCGGAAGCAGCCAGGCAGACCTGTTGCCGGAAAACCAGTCTTGCCGGCGTGCGTTCCGCAATCCGGCTGACCACCTGCAATTCCTCACCATAACGCGCCGGCTGCCGGTAATCGGTCTCTACCCGGCGGACCACAAACATCCTTTCGTCCTGATCGCGCAGGATTTCCTGTTCAACCCCCAGCGCACGCAGCCATTCGGTTCTCGCCCGCTCCATGAACTTCAGGTAGTTGGCATAATAAACCACCCCGGCGGCATCGGTGTCCTCCCAGTAGACCCTCACTGGCCAGACAAATTCCCCACGCACATTCAAGCGCTCTGCTCCGGGTCGTCCCACAGGCTTGCCGCAGCCGGGCGATCCAGCCCAAAATGACGCCAGGCCATCGACGTGGCCAACCGTCCGCGCGGCGTACGCTGCAGATAACCCTGCTGGATCAGGTATGGCTCCAGAACATCTTCAATCGTATCACGTGATTCACCAATCGCGGCAGCCAGGCTATCCACGCCAACCGGACCACCATCAAATCGGACCAGCACGGCTTCCAGCAGACGCCGGTCCATCATATCCAGACCGGAAGCATCCACATCCAGCATCTGCAGCGCGGCGTCTGCCACTTCACGCTCCACCCGGCCATCCGCTCGCACTTCGGCAAAATCGCGCACGCGACGCAACAGCCGGTTGGCGATCCGCGGCGTGCCACGCGAACGGCGCGCAATTTCCAGCGCGCCGTCCGCCGTGATCTGCATGTCAAGCAAACCGGCAGAACGCAGCACAATCCGGGTCAACTCTTCCGGCGTGTAAAATTCCAGCCTGGCCACAATACCAAAACGGTCAAGCAGAGGGTTGGTCAACATGCCTGCGCGCGTTGTTGCGCCGACCAGGGTGAAAGGCGGCAGATCGAGCTTGACAGAGCGAGCCGCAGGCCCTTCGCCAATCATGATGTCCAGCTGGAAGTCTTCCAGTGCCGGATACAGGATTTCTTCCACCACCGGACTGAGGCGATGGATTTCATCGATGAACAGCACATCATGCGATTCAAGATTGGTCAACAGAGCGGCCAGATCACCCGCCCGTTCCAACACCGGACCGGATGTCTGGCGCAGGTTGACCCCCATTTCACGGGCAACGATATGGGCCAGTGTGGTTTTGCCAAGCCCGGGCGGACCAAACAGCAACACGTGATCCAGCGCTTCGCCGCGCCGGCGGGCCGCTTCGATAAACACCGACAGCTGCCCGCGCGCCTTTTCCTGGCCGACATACTCATCCAGCTGACGCGGCCTGAGCGCCCGCTCGATCTGTTCTTCCCGGCCACCTGTCACGGCAGGCGCAACCACGCGATCCAGTTCCATCATGAGCGTGACAACCATTTCAGCGCGGAACGAATACCATCCTCCACATTTTCACTGACGCCGGCCTGACGCACGGCCTGCTGGGCTTCCCGCTCGCTGTAACCGAGCGCCAGCAAGGTTTCCAGCACGTCTGCAGACACATCTCTGGCCAAGGCCGGCTGCTGTGCGCCGACCTGGGCATTCCCCCCCGCCAGCTTGCCTTTCAGTTCCAGCATCAGTCGCTCTGCGGTCTTGCGGCCCACACCTGGAATGCGCACCAGTCGCGCCACATCCTGTGTTGCCACCGCACTGGCCAGTTCATTGACTTCCAGACCGGAAAGCAAGGCCAGCGCCATGCGCGCACCAACCCCGGTCACACGCAACAACTGCCGGAATGTCGCCCGTTCTGCCAGCGTGGCAAAGCCATACAGCAGATGCGCATCCTCACGCACCACCAGATGGGTGTGCAGCACGACCGGATTTCCCACATCAGGCAACTGATAATAGGTGCTCATGGGCACATCGATTTCATAACCCACGCCGCCAGCCTCCACCAGCAATCCAGGTGGCTGCTTTTCCAGCAAACGTCCGCTGATCCTGCCTATCATCTGTTCATTCCGTCTGCTGGCATCACAATATCCGACCGCGCCTGACCCGACGCCCACCCCATAACCATGCCGCACTGCCCTGCGAACCATGCGCATGGCACAAGGCGCACGCGAGCGCATCTGCCGCATCGGTTGCCGGGGCAAGATCAAGCCCGAGCAGGCGCACAACCATGTCCTGCACCTGACGTTTGTCCGCATGTCCCTGACCAACCACTGCCTGCTTGATTTGCAGCGCCGTGTATTCGGCAACCGGCAATTTCTGCGCCACGGCAGCGCAAATGGCCGCACCCCTGGCCTGTCCAAGCGCCAGCGTGGACTGCGGATTGACATTGACGAATACTTTTTCAATCGCCACCTGGTCGGGTTGCCAGCGTGCAATCACCTCGCCCAGCCCGGCAAAAATCTCACCCAGCCGTGCCGGCAATGCATCACCAACCGTGCGCAGACAACCACTGGCCACATAAACCGGCGCGTTTGCATGCCACTCAATCAGGCCAAAACCGGTTACCCGCAGGCCAGGATCAATCCCGAGAATTCGCATACAACTCGTCAACAGGCACCATTCAGGGCTCATTTTACCCTGTTTGGCGAGAATATTGCACCGGCAAACAGAGCGCCTGGATTCTGCGACTCCGCTTTGCTGCGCGCAGAATGACGGGATGGGGATTCCGCACTCTGGCAATGCACGCCATTCCGCGCGAAGTTGCGGAATCCACAGATCCGGCACTCCCCGTTCGTCATTCCGCGCGCAGTCGCGGAATCCACAGATCCGACACTCCCCGTTCGTCATTCCGCGCGCAGTCGCGGAATCCACAGATCCGACACTCCCCGTTCGTCATTCCGCGCGAAGTCGCGGAATCCACAGATCCGGCACTCCCCGTTCGTCATTCCGCGCGCAGTCGCAGAATCCACAGATCCGGCACTCCCTGTTCGTCATTCCGCGCACAGTCGCGGAATCCACAGATCCGGCACTCCCTGTTCGTCATTCCGCGCGCAGTCGCAGAATCCACAGATCCGGCACTCCCCGTTCGTCATTCCGCGCGCAGTCGCGGAATCCACAGATCCGGCACTCCCTGTTCGTCATTCCGCGCGCAGTCGCGGAATCCACAGATCCGGCACTCCCCGTTCGTCATTCCGCGCGCAGTCGCGGAATCCACAGATCCGGCACTCCCTGTTCGTCATTCCGCGCGAAGTTGCGGAATCCAGTTCTGCCTCTCACCTTGCCATTCCGCATTCAGCCAGACTTCATTTATACTTCCGCAACCGCTCGCATGACAGTTGATGAACCGGCCCGCCATTTGCACTTGATCATGATGAAAAAACCACCACCATACCGGCCGCCATTCTGGTTACCGGGCGGGCATCTGCAAACCATCCTGCCCCATTTGCTGGCGCCAAGGCCACGCCTGCAATACCGCCGGGAACGGCTGGAGTTGCCAGATGGTGATTTTCTGGATCTAGACTGGCTGGATGGTCCGGCTGAATCTCCATTACTGGTCATGTTTCATGGCCTGGAAGGCAACGCACGCGGCTACTATGCACTTGCGCTGATGCAGGCTGCCCGTCGGCACGGCTTTTCGGGCGTTGTGGTCAATTTTCGTGGCTGTTCCGGCGAAGAAAACCGTTTGCCGAGGGCCTACTTTGCCGGAGACAGTCAGGAAGTCGGCCATGTTCTCCAGCAACTGCATGCGCGCGATCCCGAACGGATCATGCATGCGGCCGGTTACTCGCTCGGCGGCAATGCGCTCCTGCTCTGGCTAGGCCAGCAGGCTGGTCTGGCACGAAACATTCTGTCCAGCGCGGCGGCCATTTCCGCACCAGTCAATCTGGCAGCTGCTGGCAACACCCTGGATCGAGGTATCAACCGTCGGCTCTATACACGCCATTTTCTGACCACATTACGCAAAAAGGCACTGGCCAAAGCCAGCCGGCACCCGCAGCTTTTTCAGCACGAGGCACTGGCACAAGCCCGAACCTTCCGCGCTTTTGACGATTTTTACACCGCGCCGGCACATGGTTTCCGCGATGCGACCGATTACTGGCAACAGGCAGCCAGTCTGCCCTGGCTCAGCCGCATCGAATTGCCAACCCTGCTGATCAACGCCTGCAACGATCCCTTCATGCCCGGCGATGCCCTGCCAACCACCGACCAGGTATCGGCGGCTGTCCGGCTTGAATTCCCCGACCACGGCGGACATGTCGGGTTCCCGGGCAACTTTCCCGGCGATGTCTCCTGGCTGCCGCAGCGCCTGATGCATTTCTTTTGTCACGGAATATGACAATTTGCGGATCAACTTGTCGCTCGTGAGCGCTTGCGATATTCTCGGCCTTGTACACCGGAATCCATTGTGACCAACCATCGTATCTGATCCCAGGAGCCTGCCTTGACCGTCGTCCCGAAAGAAATTTTCAAGGCCTATGATATTCGCGGTATCGTAGGCAAGTCGCTGACCCCCGAGATCGTTGAACTGATCGGCCATGCCATCGGTTCGGAAGCCCGCGACCGCGGGCAGACAGCCATCTGCATCGGTCGTGACGGCCGGCTGTCCGGCCCTGCCCTGGCTGCGGCACTGGCCAGCGGTATCCGCAAAGCTGGTATCGACGTGATTGATCTCGGCATGGTTGCCACGCCGATGACCTACTTTGCCGCCTATCAGCTGGGCACCCACTCTGCTGTCATGGTCACCGGATCGCACAATCCACCCGACTACAACGGTCTGAAAATGGTTCTCGGCGGCGAAACCCTTGCCGGCGACACCATCCAGGCATTGCGCACCCGCATCGAGGAAGGCAACCTGGCTACCGGCCAAGGCAAGTACAACCAGCATGACATTGCTCCGGAATACATCGGCCGCATCGTCGGCGACATCCATCTTGTCCGGCCGATGAAAATCATCATTGATGCCGGCAATGGCATTCCTGGCGCATTCGCGCCGGAACTCTACCGTAAGCTAGGGTGCACGGTGGAAGAGATGTTCTGCGAAGTCGATGGCAATTTCCCCAACCACCATCCAGATCCTTCCCAGCCCAAAAATCTGGTCGACCTGATTGCCCGTCTGAAGACGTCCGATGCCGAAATCGGGCTTGCCTTCGATGGCGACGGCGACCGACTCGGCGTGGTGACCAAAAATGGCAACATCATTTATCCCGACCGTCAGCTGATGCTGTTTGCCGACGATGTCCTGTCACGCAATCCCGGTGCGGAAATCATTTTCGATGTCAAATCGACACGCAATCTGTTTGACTGGATCCGCGCCCGTGGCGGCAAGCCCACATTGTGGAAAACCGGCCACAGCTTCATCAAGGCCAAGATGAAGGAAACCGGCGCCCTGCTGGCCGGTGAAATGTCAGGTCATGTCTTTTTCAAGGAACGGTGGTATGGATTCGACGACGGTCTGTATGCCGGCACCCGCCTGCTGGAATACCTCAGCCGCCAGGCCGACATCAACGCCACGCTCAACGGACTGCCGGATACCGTCAACACGCCGGAACTCAACGTCACCCTGCCGGAAGGCGAACATTTCCGCCTGATGCAGAAGCTGCAGGAAACCGCCCGTTTTCCGACGGCCCAGGACATCATCAAGCTGGACGGATTGCGAGTCGAATACACCGATGGCTTTGGCCTGGCCCGACCGTCGAACACCACGCCGGTCATCGTGCTGCGTTTCGAGGCCGACACGGAGGCTGCCCTGGAACGAATTCAGGCAGATTTCCGTCGTGTTTTCCACGAAGCAGCTCCGGAACTCAACCTGCCATTCTGATTTGTTGCAAAATTACGACACAAATAGCGTCATTCCAGACAATTATTAAGGTTTGATGGCAGTTCGCGTGTACCAGCGCGAAGCGGTGCTAGAATGTCAGGAATCGGCAGCCGGAATATTGGGAATACCGGTTGCCGTAGGACATTCTTATCGAACCAACTACAAACGGAGTATCCGCATGTCTCGCAAACTTACCGCTCTGCTGATTCTGTCCGGACTGTTCGCAGCTGCAGCCCACGCTGACGACACCTTTGACAACCGTTACTATGTAAGCCCCAACCTGAATTACACCTTCCCCGATTCGAACTGGCACTCCGATGGCGCCATGGGATTTGGCGTTGGTTTCGGCAAGGCGGTCAGCCAGTCTTTCAACCTGGAGGCCAATGCTGCGTATGCTCAGCTGTCGCCAAGCCAGGGCAACAACATCAGCACCACCGACCTGAATATTGACGCGATGTACTTCTTCTCGCGCAATACCAGCTTCTCGCCCTTCGTCGAAGCCGGTATTGGCAGCATGCAAGTGGACAAGAACAGCGCCAGCTGGTACACCGATGGCAATGTCGGCGTTGGTTTCATGACCTGGCTCAAGGGTGTTGCGATCCGTGGCGACCTGCGTTACCGCTACACCGATGGCATCAACAATCTGTCCACCTCCCAGTACCAGTTCAGCCCGCATGACGTAATTGCTTCCATCGGTCTGGTCATCCCGCTGGGCGCAGCCCCTGCTCCCGCACCGGCTCCTGCCCCGGCACCAGCTCCGGCTCCGGTAGCTGCAGCCCCTGCTCCCGCACCGACTCCCGCCCCGGCACCAGCTCCGGCTCCTGCCATTGAACGTCCGGCTGCCCATACCAAGCTGACCCTGCAAGGTGCGCATTTCGACGTGAACAAGGCCAGCCTGCGTTCAACCGGTAAGGCCACTCTGGATCAGGATGCCAGCATGCTCAGCACCTACCCGGACATCAAGGTTAATGTCACCGGTTATACCGACAGCACTGGCAGCAAGCAGTACAACCTGAAGCTGTCCAAGGCCCGCGCCGAAACTGTTGTGAAATACCTGGAAGGCAAAGGTATTGCCCATGACCGTTTCGTGACTGTCACCGGCAAGGGTGAAGCCGATCCGGTCGCCAGCAACAAGACCAAGGCTGGCCGTGCCAAGAACCGCCGTGTCGAGATCGAAACACTCAACTGATCCGGCTGTTCTGCCAGCAAGAAAAAAGGGGCGCGCAAGCGCCCCTTTGACATTCAGCCCATCGGTCTGCCTGATGCAGCACGACGGCGTTCCCTGCCAGGTCAGGCTGGTTTTGCCTGCAGTTCCCAGCAATCCATGGCAATCACACCATGCACGGATCCGCGGAACAGGGATTGCGCAGAAAATGCGCGGCCGGCCATGCCCAGGGCAACAAACAATGGCGCAATGTGCTCGGCACTCGGATGGTTGCGACGCCCCCATGGCGCACGTATCCGGTAGTCCAGCAGATCATTCACCCGCCCCTCCTGCAGGGCATTCCCCATCCAGTCGGCAAACTCGCGCGACCAGGAGGCCTCGGCAGCCGCTTCGGTTTTCCCCATGGCTTCATACAGATTGTGGGTCATGGAACCCGAGCAGACCACCAGGACATCATCCCGAAGAACCTTGCGCAGGGCTTCGCCCATTGTGTAATGCACATCCATGCCTGCACCGCGCAGCAGGGAAACCTGGCATACCGGAATGTCTGCCGCCGGAAACATCAGTGACAAGGGCACCCAGACACCATGATCATAACCCCGTCGCTCATCACCAACCGCTGGAATGCCAGCCTTCTGCAGGACGCCGAGACATTCCTGCGCCAGGTCGGCCGCCCCGGGGGCCGGCCAGACGATGGATTCAAGTGCACGCGGAAATCCGGAAAAATCATGAATCGTTTCCGGATGGCTGCCTGTCGCCACACCAAAGGCCCCCGGCCGTTCCCAGTGCGCCGATACCACCAGGATAGCGGATGGCCTGGCCAGCGTCCGGCCCAGCTGTTGCAGGAAATGATGGGCTGGCGAATCATCGATGGCCAGCATCGGCGAACCATGCGAAACAAACAGGATGGATGACATGACAAATACTCACAACCGCAAACACTCATCATAAATCATGCGACGACAAAGCTCAACGTACTAACACGTACAAATATGGTGTAGTCATGTTGTTCGTCATGCCGTACGTTGTCATGCTGTTCGTCATTCCGCGCGCAGTCATATTGTTCGTCATTCCATACGTGGTCACGTTGTTCGTCATTCCGCGCGCAGTCATATTGTTCGTCATTCCATACGTGGTCACGTTGTTCGTCATTCCGCGCGAAGTCGCGGAATCCACAAATCGAGTAATGCGACAGCAAGGCATGGATTCTGCGACTTCGCTTCGCTTCGCGCAGAATGACGGTGGGAGGCAGGCGGAGAATGACGGTGGGAGGCAGGCGCAGAATGACGGTGGGAGGCAGGCGCAGAATGACGGTGGGAGGCAGGCGCAGAATGACGGTGGGAGGCAGGCGCAGAATGACGGTGGGAGGCAGGCGCAGAATGACGGTGGGAGGCAAGGCAAAAGTTGACGAAAAACCGCAGTTGGCGAAAAACCGCAGTATACAGATCGGCAAATGAGGATTTTGAGCCGCTTTTGAACGCCGTATTGTCAAGCGCAACCGTTTTAAACCTGCATATTCATGATCGTGGTGTAGGCAGACACCAGCTTGTCCCTCACCTGCACCGTCTCCTGGAAGCTGATGTTGGCCTTTTGCAGGGCAATCATGGCCTGGGACAGGCTGACATTGGGATCGCCGGCGGCAAACTGGTTGCCCAGCTGCTCTGCATTCAGCTCGCTTTGACTGACCTGGCGCAGCGAATGACTGAGGGCATCGGCAAAGCTAGGGGCCGGGCTGGCCTGTGCTAGCGCATTGACGCCAGCTGCCGGATTGACGGCTGTGTCGGCCTGTGGCGACTGGGTCGCCTGGGCTGCCGCACGAATCTGCGACAGCATGGCGGCGATTTGTCCTGCATCGATACCTCGTGTCATCATGGCTACACCTGTTTGCCAAATTTCATGCTTGCCATGATAATCATCGAAAGGGAATGACAATTTCCGGATGAGAGCTGTAAAACCCTCTCTTTTCACGACATTGCCGCTTGAAAATGTCGCGATAATGGGCAGCGTGGAATACTTTCATTCGGGGCATGACACCCGCCCTGCTGGAGACAAGAGCAAAAAATGGCCACAGCCGAAAATCAGGCGCCATCGCTGGTGCAACCATCATTCAGCCAGTTTTTCCGTTCCGGAAACGGCCGGCGCATTGTGCTGGGCGCTGCGGCAGCTGCCGTCATTGCGGTCATGGTATCGGTGTGGATGTGGAGCCAGCGACCAGATTACCGGGTGTTGTTTTCCAATTTCACCGACAAGGATGGCGGCGCGATTGTCACTGTCCTGCAGCAGATGAATGTGCCATACAAGTTTTCTGATGGCGGCACGGCCATTCTGGTTCCATCCGACCAGGTCAACGACCTGCGGCTGAAACTGGCTGCACAGAATCTGCCCCGTTCGGGCAATGTTGGATTCGAAATCATGGAAAACCAGAAACTGGGCACCTCGCAGTTTCTGGAACAGATCAACTACCAGCGCGCACTGGAAGGCGAACTGGCAAGCACCATCGAATCCATCAATGCCGTGCAGGCTGCGCGGGTTCATCTCGCATTGCCGAAACCCAGCGTGTTTGTGCGCGAGCAACAGAAACCTTCCGCCTCGGTGCTACTGAACCTGCAACCGGGCCGGACGCTTGATCCTGGCCAGGTTTCGGCGATCATCCATCTGGTAGCCAGCAGCGTGGCCAATCTGACACCGGATGAAGTCACCATTGTGGACCAGAACGGCACACTGTTGTCCGACAATGCCGGACGCAACAAACAGAATGGCCTGGACCCGGATCAGCTCAAGTATGTGCAGCAATTGCAGCAGGATATCGCCAGCCGCATCGAAACCATCATCTCTCCGATTGTGGGCAGCAGCAATGTGCGCGCCGAGGTAACCGCCGATGTCGATTTTTCCAATAGCCAGCAGGCCGCGGAGACGTATGGACCGAATCCGACGCCGCAAACATCTTCCGTGCGCAGCAAGGAAGAAGACATCACCAAACAGCCAGGTGCTGGCGCCAGCGGCATACCCGGCGCGCTGACCAACCAGCCGCCGGCCCCTGCCACGGCACCAGTCAATGCGCAACCAAACGCGCAACCAGGTGCGCCGGGCGCTACTGCACCCACCGGAACCGCCAGCAGCACAACGACTGCCGACAACGTGATTCACCAGCAGTCGAGCACCAATTATGAACTGAACAAGACTGTCCGCTACACGGTCCAGCCAATGGGTGGCATCAAGCGCCTGTCGGTTGCCGTCGTCGTCAACTACAAAACCGAAACCGACAAAAAAGGCAAAACCAGACAGGTTCCGCTGACAGCCGCCGAAAAACAGCAGATTGCCGATCTGGCTCGCGAGGCCATGGGTTTTGACCAGGCGCGCGGCGACACCCTGAATGTGGTCAACAGCGCGTTCGCACCAGTGAACAATACCCTGCCGGAAATTCCCTGGTGGAAACGCCAGTCCACCATTGACATGGCCATGACGGCCGGGCGCTATCTGCTGGGTGCGATTCTTCTGTTCATCATTTACCGCAAATTTCTGCGCCCGATACTGGACCGGCTGATCCTTGCCGAACCGCACGGACACAAGGCCGGCGGCCACCATAACCACGATGCCGGGCATGCGGGCGTCGGTGCACATGCGGCGGAAAACTTCGAAGACGACACCGATGTCAGCCTGTCGGCAGAAGCCGAGGCTCAGCTGAACGCAGCCCGCCAATACGAAAAGCAGCTGGAAAAGGTGCGCGAAGTCGCCAAGGAAAATCCGAAGATCGTCGCCACCATCATCAAGAACTGGATCAGCAATGAGTGATGAAGGGGTCAAAAAGGCCGCCATCCTGATGCTCGCACTGGGTGAAGAGGCGGCGGCGGAGGTCATGAAACAGCTCGGCCCGCGCGAGGTCCACCGGCTGGGCGAATCCATGTCCACCATGGAACCGATTGCTCACGAGAGTATCGCCAACGTGGTTGGCGAGTTCTACAACCTGACCGGACAACAATCCGGTTTCGGCGCCAATTCGGATGAATATCTGCGTACAGTCATGACCCAGGCGCTCGGCAACGACAAGGCATCTTCGTTGCTGTCGCGCATTCTGGGTGAAAACGACGTCAGCGGGATCGAAAGCCTGAAATGGATGGACGCCGACTCGGTTGCCGATCTGATCCTGAACGAACACCCGCAGATCATTGCCACGATTCTGGTTCACCTGGAACGCGACCAGGCTGCCGACATTGTCGGAAAATTTACCGAACGCCTGCGCAATGACGTCCTGTTGCGGATCGCCACCCTGGATGGCGTGCAGCCGGTGGCCCTGCAGGAACTCAACATGGTGCTGACCCGTTTGCTGAGTGGCAACGAAACAACCACCATCAAGAAAAAGCCGATGGGTGGAACCATGGCTGCCGCAGAAATCCTCAACTTCATGCCGGGCTCGCTGGAAACCACGGTGATGGATGCGTTCCGCAATTACGATGCCGACATGGCGCAAAAAGTCATGGACTCGATGTTTGGCTTCGAAGACCTGCTCGACATCGACGATCGTGGCATCCAGCTGCTGTTGCGCGAAGTCCAGTCGGATGCGCTGATCGTCGCTCTGAAGGGGGCATCGCAGGAACTCAAGGACAAGATTCTGCGCAACATGTCGCAGCGTGCCGCCGAAATGCTGCGCGAAGACATGGAGACCAAGGGTCCGGTGCGCGTTTCCGAAGTGGAAGCCCAGCAGAAGGCCATCATGATGATTGTCCGTCGTCTGTCCGACGAAGGCCAGATTGCCCTGGGAGGGAAAGGCGACGATGCATTCATGTGATGCGGTGATCCGGCCATGATACCCAAGGAACAACAGACTGCCTGGCAGCGCTGGGAAATGGCTTCATTCGATACCAGAAGCAAAACTCCGGCCACAAAAACCGGCGAACCATTGCCCACGGTGGCAGAACTGGAAGACCTGCGCGAACAGGCGCGGCGGGAAGGCTACGCCGCAGGACTGGAAGAAGGCCGTCTGGCCGGTTACGATGCCGGATTCACCAGCGGTCGCGAGGCGGGCGAAGCGGCCGGCCGAGACCAGGCCAAGCTCGACAATGAAGTTGTCGTGCAACACATCACGACTCTGATGCAGGGATTCGATGACGCGCTTGCGCATGCCGATGAACAGATCGGTGCCGAAATCATCCGTTTTGCCTGCGATCTGGCGGCAACGATGCTGAAAACAACACTGCCAGTCAAACCGGAGCTGATCCTGCCACTGATCAGCGAAACCATCAATACCCTGCCTGTCATGCAGCGCAACGGTAAAATCTGGCTGCATCCGGATGATGTCGCGCTGGTACGCGAACACCTGCCGGATGAACTCGCCCAGCAGGGCTGGCAGCTGATGGAAGACCCCCATCTGTTGCGTGGCGGCTGCCGTATCGAAACACACAGCAACCAGGCGGATGCTTCCATACAAACCCGCTGGGAACGCCTGATGAAAACTCTCGGGCAGAATCCGGAATGGATCCAGTCCTGAGCGACCCATCGCACCGCCAGCGCTGGCAGGCCAGAATCGAGCTGGCTTCCCGCCAGGCGGCCAGTATCAACCCGGTCGAAATCAGTGGCCGGATTACCCGTGTTACCGGTCTGGTCATGGAAGCGGTTGGCCTCAAGCTGCCCATTGGCAGTGCCTGCGTGATTCCCTTGCCGAGCGGTGCCAGGATCGAGGCCGAAGTGGTCGGTTTCAACAATGACCACCTGCTGCTGATGCCACAAAACGATGTGGAAGGCGTCGTGCCAGGAGCAGCCGTTCTGCCGCTGGAAAATCCGGCTGTTGGCCAGACATCCGGCAGTCCGCCCCGCCGACGTGCCATCGACCGCACAAGACACCTGCCCGCAGGCGACGCATTGCTTGGTCGGGTACTGGACGGCGCCGGCCGTCCGCTGGACGGATTGGGGCCACTTCCGGCCATGGACAGCGCGCCGCTGGCGGTACGTGCCACCAATCCGCTCAGCCGGGCTCCAATTACGCAGGTTCTGGATGTCGGCATTCGAGCCATCAACACCCTGCTGACAGTCGGGCGCGGACAGCGAATGGGCCTGTTTGCTGGTTCGGGCGTAGGCAAAAGCGTGCTGCTCGGCATGATGGCGCGTTACACCAGCGCGGACATCATTGTGGTTGGCCTGATCGGCGAACGTGGGCGGGAAGTCAAAGAATTCATCGAAGAAAACCTCGGTGAAGAAGGCCGCCGCCGCTCGGTGGTCGTGGCTGCGCCAGCCGATGCCAGCGCGCTGCTCAGATTGCAGGGGGCTGCCTACGCCACCGCTTTGGCCGAGTATTTCCGGGATCGAGGCAAACACGTACTGTTGATCATGGATTCCCTCACCCGCTACGCCATGGCACAACGCGAAATCGCCCTGGCCATCGGCGAGCCGCCGGCCACCAAAGGTTATCCCCCCTCCGTATTCGCTCGCCTGCCAACCCTGGTCGAACGTGCCGGCAATGGCCGGCCGGATGGCGGCTCGATTACCGCATTCTACACCGTGCTGACCGAGGGAGATGACCAGCAGGATCCGATTGCCGATGCGGCACGCGCCATTCTGGACGGCCACATCGTGCTCAACCGGCGACTGGCCGAAGCGGGCCACTATCCGGCAATCGATATCGAACAATCCATCAGCCGTGTCATGCACAACATCACCGGCGACATTCAGCAACAACAGGCCCGCCGGCTTAAACAACTGCTGGGCGCCTGGTCACGCAATCGCGATCTGGTGAATGTCGGCGCCTATGTCAGTGGCAGCGACCCCCTGGTGGATGAAGCCCTGGCGCGCATGCCGGCAATCAACCGTTTCCTGCAACAGGGCATCCGTGAGCAATCCGGCATTCAGGAGAGCTTGGGGGAACTTTCCGCTCTGTTCTCCTGATTGAATTTCGCAATCGTGTCTACAATGGACTCTGAAACCATCGGGTATGCTGGCCACCACGCCAGCCAGAACCGGGCCTCGCCATGTGCAAGGCCGGCTTTTGCGGACATCCCGTTGTTGTGACGGATAACACCCCGGACAGGGAAACAAACCATGACTGACCCCACACCCATGCAAACGCTGGTCCAACTGGCGGAACAGGAAGCCGAAAAACAGGCCCGTCGCATGGGTGCTGCCCGTCTGGCGCATCAGGAAAACACGCAGAAACTCGAACAATTGCTGCTGTACCGTCAGGATTACGAAAACCGCTACCAGCAGGGCATGCAATCCGGCATCGGCATGAGTTATCACCTGAATTACCGGGAATTCATGCTCAGGCTTGATGAAGCCATTATTGGCCAGCAAGGTCTGGTCAGCCAGACCGAATCCCGCCTGCAGGCAGAACACCAGGCCTGGCAGGAAGCCGAACGCAAGCGTTTGTCGTTCCGCACGCTGGTCGAACGCGAACAGGCAGCACAGATGCAGCAGGAACAACGTCGGGAGCAAAAAGCCAGCGATGAGCACGCCACCAGAATGGTCGGCCGGCAAATGCACCTGAACCAGGAAAACTGATCATGGCCGGACGTTCCTGACCTCGAGACACCACCGAACGCCAGCCCAACTTACGGAGAACCAGCATGACCAGACCCGTTCTGCCCGTTACACCAAACAGTCCACCACAGCCTGCCGCTACCAGCGGCACCCCATCCGGTGACTTTGGTCAGGTATTGTCCAACGAAATATCGCAGCAGAATACCAGCCAGGCGGCTTCGCAGCCAGCCAGTACACCTGCTGCCAGCGCCGCGACAAAACCTGGCAGCACGCCGGTTGCCACCAGCAAGACCGACACCCCGTCGACCAAACCGGACAGCAAGGACAGCGCGACAACCAGCACCACGCCACAGGGCGCGACTGCCGAAATGCTGGCCATGATGGCGTATGGTCAACCGGCCGGCGCATCAGGTGGTCAACCAGCTTCGGCATCCACGACCAGCCCGACAGCCGGCACGAGCGTGACTGCCGCCAGCCTGCCAGTCAGCAGCCGCCCAGACACGACCGGCAGCCTGCCAGATACCAGCAATGCATCCGACGCCACAGCCACGGCCACTGATGCGGCTGCCCTGGCAGCCGCCACCGGCTTGCCCGGCACCAGCCAGCCCGCCACAGCCGCTGGAGTCAGCGCCCGCAGCCTGCCCGGTGAGAAGGATTTGCTGAACAACCAGGCGCAAACCAAAAGCACGGCCGTGACAAACAGCACTGTGCTGCCATCCGCCACTGACAGCAAAACAGCCATCAACAACAACAACAACACCAACCAGCCCGCACTGACGCCAGCTGCCACTACTGCTGCCACTGCTGACGGCAACAATGGCAATGCCATTTCTGCGCTCACCACCGGACACACCGGTAAAAATCTTCCGGATGCCAGTCTGGCTGCAGGTCAGGCAGCAGTCGCACAACAGAATCCTGCCCTGATGCAGGGCGTGCTTGCTGCCCTGCCGGGTGATGCCATCGGACACCTCGCCCCGCGCGTGGGCAGTCAGGCATGGGATGAAGCCTTGAGCCAGCGCGTGGTCTGGATGGCACATGGCGCCGAACAGTCCGCCACCCTGTCGCTCAATCCGCCGGATCTCGGTCCCCTGCGCATCGTACTGAATGTGTCCAACAACCAGGCCAATGCCACGTTCATTTCCCAGCAACCGGAAGTGCGCCAGGCCATCGAAGCCGCACTGCCGAAGCTGGAAAACATGATGATGGGCGCCGGCATCCAGCTTGGACAGACCAGCGTCCGCGCTGACACACAAGGCCAGCCCGGCCAGGCTTTCCAGTTCCAGCAACAGTCGTCAGGAGGCAACCGTCGCCAGACCGCTGCCGTTGCCGGCATCGGCCCGGGAATCTCGTCTACAGAAAAACTGACAGGTGGTCAGGGTCTGGTCAACACATTCGTCTGATAACGATTACAATAACGGGGTTACCTACTTTTATTGCAGGAGCCTGACATGAGCAAAGCGCCACCAGCGCCAGTCGCAGAAGAACAGCCACCGGTTTCCGGTGGCAAGTCCAAACTTCTGATCATCATCATTGCCACGCTTGTGTTGCTGTTGCTGATCGGAGGCAGTGCGGCCGCTTATTATTTCCTGCACCAGCCGCAAGACAAATCTGCCCAGACTAAAAAGAAAGCCAGCGAGGATCAGCTCGACCCAAGCAAACCCCCTGTCTACGTAGCACTTGATCCCATGACGGTCAATCTGTCTCCAGAAGATGGTAACAAGGTTCTGCAGATATCCATGACGGTGCAGCTGGGCGACGAAAAACAGATGGAAGCATTCAAAACCCGGATGCCACAGATCCGCGACCGACTGGAAATGCTGCTGTCTGCCCAGAAAGGTTCGGTACTGCTGACGCCACAAGGCAAGGAAGCCCTCAAGCACGACATCCTGACCGCCCTGTCGAAACCATATGCGCCGAACACACCGGCGCAGAAAATCTACGGCGTTTCTTTCACGTCGTTCATCATTCAGGACATGTAATGCCATGGCAGAGAATTTCCTCTCCCAGGATGAAGTCGATGCCCTGCTGAAAGGGGTCACCGGCGAACAGGACGCCGACGATGAAGTCGAAGATACCGCAGGTGTGCGTCCCTACAATCTGGCGACGCAGGAAAGAATCGTGCGCGGGCGCATGCCCACGCTGGAAATCATCAACGAGCGGTTTGCCCGTCTGTTTCGCATTGGCCTGTACAGCTTCATGCGCCGGACGGTCGAAATCAGCACTGGCCCGGTCCGGGTACAGAAATACAGTGAGTTCATCCGCAATCTGGTCGTGCCGACCAACCTGAATCTGGCTCAGGTCAAGCCACTGCGCGGCACAGCCCTGATCGTGTTTGACCCAACCGTGGTGTTCATGATCGTTGACAACCTGTTTGGCGGCGATGGACGCTTTCATACCCGGGTGGAGGGGCGTGATTTCACCCAGACCGAACAACGCATCATTCAGCGCATTCTGGAAATTTTTTTCGAGACCTACAGCAAATCATGGTCTTATGTGTACAACATCGAATTCGAGTATGTGCGCAGCGAAATGAACACCCAGTTTGCCAACATCGCCACACCCAACGAAGTGGTGGTCAGCACCACGTTCAACCTGGAGCTGGGTCCCACCAATGGTGATCTGCATGTCTGCATGCCTTATTCCATGGTCGAACCGATTCGCGATCTGCTGACCAGCAGCCTGCAAGGCGAGACGATGGAGGTAGACCGGCGCTGGGCCAAGCTGATGTCGCAGCAGATCCAGAATGCCGAAATCGAACTGGTTGCCAACATGGGCACCTCGGAACTGACTCTGGCCGAAGTCGTCAACATGAAAATCGGCGATGTCATTCCCCTGAACATTCCGGACACCATTACCGCCACCGTTGACAATGTTCCGGTCATGGAATGCAGCTATGGCACCCTGCATGGCCAATATGCGCTACGCGTGATGAAAATGCTGTCCAATTCGCTGACCGAAGCCGCACAAGGAGAAGCACATGAGTGAAACCGACGATTCCATCAATCTGGATGACTGGGGCGCCGCCATGGCGGAACAGGCCGCTCACGACGCGACGGCAGGCAACGATGCTCCGGTGCCAGCCGAACCGCAGAAAGCAGAAATCTTTCAGGACTTCTCCGGCAAGGCCGGTCCGACGGGAATCCACAACGACATCGATTTTGTTCTCGATATCCCGGTACAGCTCACCGTCGAGCTCGGCCGTACCAAAATTTCCATCAAGAACCTGCTGCAACTGGCCCAGGGTTCCGTGGTGGAACTGGCCGGCATGGCCGGCGAGCCGATGGACATTCTCATCAATGGCTACCTGATCGCCCAGGGCGAAGTGGTTGTGGTTAACGACAAATTCGGCATCCGCGTCACCGACATCATCAGTCCGGCCGAACGCATCCGCAAACTGAACAAATGAAAATCCTGCCACCCTTCCTGCTTTCCCTGCTTTCGTACCCTGCACTTGCCAGCGAAAAATCCGTCACGATGCTCGTTCCGGGTCCATCGCTTTCCCTGCTGCAGGTCAGCCTGAGTCTGGTCATTGTCCTGCTGGCCATTTTCATGGTGGCCTGGCTGGCCCGCCGTTACATGCCCGGCACCGCCACCGCCGGCGTTGTCCGGATTGTTGGTGGCGTCCAGCTTGGCAACCGCGAACGGGTGGTGGTGCTCGAAATTGGCGAACAATGGGTCATGGTTGGTGTCACCGCCAGCCAGATTTCTGCGCTGACCACCCTGCCGCGCCAGGAAATATCGCCAACCGAGACCGGCGGCGCATTTTCCAGCCACCTGAAAGACCGGTTGTCCAGATGGAAAAATGACCATGACGCCAGCTGAAACCTGCCCGCGTTCGGCCTCCAGCCGCACAAGGCTGACCATCATCGTCGGACTGTTGCTGCTGCCAGCCCTGCCTGCCATGGCGGCTGGCATCGATGCACCAGCCCTGACAGCCCTGTCCAGTTCACCTGGACCACACGGCGGGCAAACCTGGTCGCTCAGCATGCAGACACTGCTGTTTCTGACTTCGCTGGCGTTCCTGCCTTCCATCCTGCTGATGATGACCAGTTTCACCCGCATCATCATCGTGCTGTCCCTGTTGCGCCAGGCACTGGGCACCCAAACCACGCCACCCAACCAGGTGCTCATCGGTCTGGCTCTTTTTCTGACCCTGTTCATCATGGGACCGGTATTCGACAAGATCTATGCCAATGCCTGGCAACCCTATGCCAGCAACCAGATCAATTTTGAAGAAGCGATAGACCGGGGAAGCAAGCCACTGAAAACATTCATGCTGCGCCAGACCCGTCAGGCGGATCTGGCCATGTATGTGAAAATTTCAAACACACCGGCCCTGCAAGGTCCGGAAGATGTCCCCATGCGGGTCCTGATTCCTGCCTATGCTACCAGCGAACTCAAAACCGCATTCCAGATTGGTTTTGCCATTTTCATTCCGTTTCTGATCATCGACATGGTGGTGGCCAGCGTGCTGATGTCCATGGGCATGATGATGGTGGCACCCTCCATTGTCTCGCTGCCATTCAAGCTGATGCTATTTGTGCTGGTTGACGGCTGGCAGTTGCTGCTTGGCTCGCTGGCCCAGAGTTTTTATTGAGGAGGTTTCCATCATGTCTCCCGAATCCGTTCTGAACCTTGGTCGCCACGCACTGGAAGTCACGCTGCTGTTATCGGCCCCGCTACTGCTGGTGGCACTGGCTATCGGTCTGGTAATCAGCATTTTTCAGGCAGCCACCCAGATCAACGAGGCTACCTTGTCGTTCATTCCAAAACTGGTCGGAATTTTCATTGCCCTGATCGTTGCGGGCCCGTGGATGCTCTCGGTGATGCTGGACTACATGCGCGAAATCTTCACCAGCATTCCCGGCATGACCGGATGACCGGATGACCACATCACGATGATCAGCTTTACCGATACGCAGCTGTACGCCTGGCTGGCCGGATTGATATGGCCACTGGCGCGCGTACTCGGATTGCTGGGCACAGCGCCCCTGTTTGGTCAAGCCACCATTCCGGCTCCGGCAAAAGTGGGGCTTGGCATGGCGATTACCGTCCTGCTGATGCCGGTTCTGCCTGCGATGCCGGCTGTGGAACCATCTTCACCAGCCGGATTGCTGATTCTGGCCCAGCAAATCCTGATTGGCATGTCGATGGGATTTGTGATGAACCTGGTATTCATGGCCGTCGATCTGGCTGGCAGCCTGTCGGGACTGACCATGGGACTTGGCTTTGCAAGCTTCTATGACCCGCAGACGCGAGGGCAATCAAATGCCATCAACCAGTTGCTGGCCATCCTCATGACATTGAGCTTTCTGCAACTGAACGGGCATCTGGCCCTGCTGACGGTACTGGCGGAAAGCTTTCGCAGCCTGCCAGTGGGGCAATGGCCACACCAGGGCGTTTTCTGGCAGGCGGCCATCTGGGGCGGTACGATCTTTTCGGCCGGGGTCCAGCTTTCCCTGCCGATCATTACCACATTGCTGATTGCCAACCTTGCCTTGGGCATTCTCACCCGCGCGGCACCGCAACTCAATCTGTTCGGCATTGGGTTTCCGCTGACCATCGGTATCGGGTTTGTCGCCATGCTGCTTTCGCTGGATTACCTGCAACGCCCCCTGCAACAACTGCTGCTGGATGGTATCAATTTTCTGAGGCGTCTCGTTTCGCCATGACCTGAGGCAAAACAACATCACCGCACTGGGCGCGATGACGCAACGCATGGTCAATCAGCACCAGTGCAGTCATGGCTTCTGCAATTGGCGTGGCGCGAATACCCACGCAGGGATCGTGTCTTCCGTGGGTTTCCACCAGTACCGGTTCGCCACTGCGGTTGATGGATCGTCTTGGAATACGGATGCTGGAGGTTGGCTTGATGGCAATGCTGGCAGTGATCGACTGACCGGTTGAAATACCGCCAAGAATGCCACCGGCATGGTTACTCCCGAATCCGTCCGGCGTGAGTTCATCGCCGTGTTCGCTGCCACGTTGGGCAATGCTGGCGAATCCGGCGCCGATTTCAACACCTTTCACCGCGTTGATACTCATCAGCGCATAGGCCAGTTCGGCATCCAGCCGGTCGTAAACCGGTTCACCCCAGCCAGCGGGAACATTCTCGGCCACCACTTCGATGCGTGCGCCAACCGAATCTCCCGCCCGGCGCAATTCATCCATGAACTGTTCCAGTTGCGGAACAATCGCAGCATCCGGTGCAAAAAACGGGTTTTCGTCAACATGGTGCCAATCCGTGAACGGAATGCTCAGTGGGCCGAGTTGTGACATGTAACCGCGAATCACCACCCCGTAACGCTCGTGAAGCCATTTGCGCGCCACTGCTCCGGCTGCCACCCGCACTGCGGTTTCCCGAGCAGAAGAACGCCCGCCACCACGATAATCCCGCACGCCGTACTTGCGCCAGTAGGTGTAATCGGCATGACCGGGGCGAAACGTATCGGCCAGATTGCCGTAATCCTTGCTGCGCTGGTCTTCATTGCGAATCAGCAGAGCAATCGGCGTGCCGGTCGTCACGCCCTCAAACACGCCGGACAGGATTTCCACCTGATCTGCCTCACGGCGTTGTGTGACGTGACGCGAAGTGCCTGGCTTGCGCCGGTCCAGGTCGTGCTGGATGTCAGCTTCGCTGAGCGCCATTCCCGGCGGACAGCCATCAATCACGCAACCGATGGCCGGACCATGGGATTCGCCAAACGAAGTCACGCAAAACAGGGTTCCCAGGGTGTTTCCAGACATGACACTTCCCGTTGTTCAAAGGTGTGTCATTATAGCGAATTTAGGGAACCCAGCGTATGGCTCAACAGCGGGATGATTTCCTGCCGAACCCGCCAATCAGGCCCAACACGCCCAAACCGGCGAGCAACATGGCACCGCTCGACGGTTCCGCTACCGCCGTTGCGCTGAACTGCACCTCCGTCGACGAATCGAACGACAGCTTGCCCAATGAACTGGTCACATCCTTGAACTGGTGCAACGCAAAGACATCTTCCCCCTTGACCGAAAAAGGAGCAACCAGAGTAGATTGGGCGGTTAAAAAATCAAAAAGATCGGCGCCTGACAGCCCGGTTCTGGAAAAATACACGACATTCGGCAAGTTGCCTGACGTTGTACAGGACAGACAAATGCCGATTCGCGTTGGTATCAGCAGGCTGGTTGTACCCAGACCGTCGATCGAAACGCTTGCATAGTTGAGTGGATCGATGCTGGTTGACGTAGAACCTGACGCAGTCGGATTACCGAACATGGTAATAGTGAATGAATCATTGGAAAATGCGGCTTTTCCAAGCGTGCCGGAACCGACACCGGAAATCTGGTAATCGGTCGGCGCTGCCAGGGCAGTACCTATTGTCACCAGTACAAGCAATACGCTGTTCAAGATTGCAGAAATCATGTTGCCTCCTTATTGTAAATAACAACAACGAAACACCAGAATGATTCACATTTAGAACAATGCTGCCAGCACATTGTATCAGGTTGATCCGGATCAACAACCCTGCCGGAAAGAAGGAAACGCGACACGACCACACTGCTCGATTGCCTGAAGCAGTCGTTGGCGGGGCGTGGCCAGATTCAGCCGCATGAATCCACGACCAGGGGCGCCAAACAGAATCCCCGGACTGAGTGCCAGGCCGCAATGATGGACAAACCAGTGTTGCAGGGCGGCATCATCCATGCCAAGCTGCCGGCAATCCAGCCACATCAGCACGGTACCCTGTGGCAGCACCGGCCGCACGCCGGGCCATTGTTCGACAATGGCTGCCGCCGCATCATCGCGATTGCGTTGCAGATACACCAGCAAGGCATCCAGCCATGCGGCTCCGTGCCGGTAAGCTGCCATCCAGCCGGTGAGGCTGAACGGGTTGCCGGCAGACCAGTGCCAGCCTGTCAGCACATGGCGAAATTTTTCCTGCAGCAAAGGGTCACTCGCGATCACCGCCGACAGGCCAAGTCCAGGCAGATTGAATGTCTTGCTGGGCGCCACTGCCGTGAGCAACTGATCATCTTCGCTGGCCAGTGTTGCCAGCGGAATCTGCCGCTCTCCGGGATACACCAGATCGGCATGAATCTCGTCGGCAAACACCACCAGACCGTAGCGCCGGGCAATCACCAGCACATCGCGCAGTTCGTCTTCGCGCCAGACGCGCCCGACCGGATTGTGCGGCGAACACAACAGCAACATCCGCGCTCCTTGCCGGGCAAGTTGTTCCAGACCTGCCAGATCCATTTCGTAATGCAGGCGACCTGCCGTTTCACGCAGGATCAGCGGATTTTCCAGTATGCTGCGCCCCAGCGTACGCACGGCCTGCATGAAAGGCGCGTAAACCGGTGTCTGCACAATCACGCCATCACCGGGCAAGGTATATGCCTGTACAGCGGCATGAATGGATGGCACCACGCCGGGCGCGAGCACAATGTGCCGCGGCGCAGGCTGCCAGTCAAACCGCGCCTGCAGCCAGTCGATCAGGCTGTGCAGTACATCGTCGTTGACCATCGTATAGCCATAAACAGGATGTCTGGCTCGCTCGACCAGCGCCTGCACCACCGCGGGCGGTGCGGAAAAATCCATGTCGGCTACCCAGAGCGGCACCAGACCGGACCGTCCGAACCGTGTTGCGCAGCCATCCCATTTTTCGCTATCGGTATGACGACGCTCAACCGGACAGTCGAAATCAAACATCCGCCAGACGCTCCCAAACCGTTACCTGGGACAAGGTGTGCTGGAACTTGCGCCGGGTTTCGCGAATGACGAACGGCACCTCACGCGGTTCGGAAAGCAGACGGAAATGACCAGCCAGTGCGGCCTTCAATCCATCCAGACCGGTGACGTTCTCGCCATTGCGCTTGAACCCGCCCAGCCAGTTTTCACGGTCGGTGTGCGATTCCAGCCAGGTCCACGGTGTGGCGATCACCAGCAGGCCGCCAGGCACAATGCGCCGATGGACATCCTGCAGAAACTGCAATGGACGATACAGCCGGTCGATCAGGTTGGCTGCCAGAATCAGGTCATAGTCTGTGTAATGATCTTTCAGGTTGCAGGCATCGCCCTGCATGAATTCAACTCGGCTGCGCGTCTGGTCCAGACCAAGACTGGCCAGATCGCGCTGGTAGTAACTCATCAGCTCGCCCTCATCCACCAGGCTGTAGCGAATGCTGCCGCTGGCTGCCAGTGCCACGCCCAGGTTGATAAAACGCGCTGAAAAATCGATACCGGTGACATGGTCAAACTCGCGTGCCAGCTCAAATGTGGCCCGACCAACCGCGCAGCCAAGATCCAGCGCCCGTCGTCTGGGCTTGCCCTGCATGGCTGTCAGGGCAATTCTTGCCATTTCCCGCGGAAAATTGGCCACGCCGAAGTAGGTATCGCCATAGTGAAACTCGGCGTATTCAGATAACTGACGGTCGCTCTCGTAATACAGGTTCGGGTTTTCTGGCAGTACGGCACTCACCACATAACGGAATCCGGCATGCTGGAAAAAATGACGGCGAAATGCATAGCGGGCCTCGCGACGCGCCTCATTGCCACACGAAATCCAGGAACCGCCCTTCATCAGATTGTGCCGGCCATCGAAAGTAGGCACGGTGAAATCGTCATAATACGGATGCACTTCAAAACCGTCGAACGGGTAGATTGGCGTTTCGGTCCACTGCCAGACATTACCGGTCACATCGTAAAAGTTTCCCTGTGCAAAGCGCGTTACCGGACAGGACGACGCCCACCAGTCCAGATGAAGATTGGCCTGGGCACTGGCATGATCCGGCAGTTCAGTCAGCCCGGCTTCGGCATAAATCCGGTACCATTCGTCTTCGGTTGGCAAGCGCACCGGCTCACCGGTGCCTGCCGCCCGCCAGTTGCACCAGGCCTTGGCTTCGTGATAGTTCACCTCCACCGGCCAGTCCCACGGCATGTCAACGACTTCGGTCATCAGGCGCAGTTTCCAGCCCTGTGCATCTTCGCGCCAGAATTCCGGGTGTCGCGCACCGACAAACCGGCGCCAGGCCAGACCTTCTTCGGTCCACCAGGCATCGTTCTGATACCCCCCATCTTCGACAAAAGCCGCAAACTGAGCATTGCTCACCAGATAACGACTGGCGGCAAAGGCTGGCACATCAGCTTCGTGTTCGCCGTATTCGTTGTCCCAACCATAAAATGGATCGTGGCGTGGCTTGCCCAACGCGACCTTGCCGGCCGGAACCGGCACCAGTTCGTCTTCCGGTGGCTGGCCTGTGTCGCGGCAGACCGGCCAGGCCGGATGCGGCTTGACCCATTCCAGCCGTTGCTGACGGATGAGCACGGAAGAAGTTTCCAGATGGATGCGTTCGTGCTCGATGCCCATGACGATGGCCCACCATGGGTGGTTCCAGTCGAGTGGCAACGCAGCCGGCGCGTGCGCCAGTACTTCGTCCACCATCGCCCGCACCTGGTCGCGGTATGCCTGCACCGCAGCAACGGTGGGCCAGTCATAATGGGATTCGTCGAGGTCATCCCAGCTCATTTCATCCACACCGATGGCGAACATGGATTCAAAGGCAGGATTGATGCGACGTGTGACCAGCCCGGCCACGACCAGCTTGTTGACGAAAAATGTGGCCGTATGGCCAAAATAGAAAATCAGCGGATGACGCAGCGATATCGGTTTGTGGTACCAGGCTTCATCACAGGCCAGCACTTCGAACAGCTGCTCATAACGGGAAAAGGTTTCGTGAAAATAAGCGCGCAAGGTCTGCCGCAAAATATTGGCATCCATCACGGACAGATCGGGGCTGCGCAAGAAAACAGGTGGTGAGTAACGGTCCATGGCTGTCAAATCATGCATCGATCACGAGGGACCCTCACTATAACGCATTCTGCACCATGTCTGGGCAGCAAAACGAACTCAGCCGTTTGACAGAAACTGCCGCCAGCGCCGGTCTGCCGCCACCATCAGCCCTGTCAGCGTCAGCGCCCACGCCATCACCGGCCAGACGGTGTGACGCAACGACCACAACCCCACCATGCCGGCCGATGCCATCAACGCCCATGCCACCAGAGCCATGCGGCGATGGCTCCAGCCCATGCGGATCAGACGCTGGTAATAATGCTCGCGATGCGCCTGCCAGACTTTGTCGCCACGCAGTGCGCGCCGGATCAGTGTCACGCTGGCATCCACCACAAACGGCGCGAAAACCAGCCAGGGAAACCACGCCGGCCAGACTGCATACTGGATGCCAATCAAGCCGAATCCGGCCGCCAGGAACCCCAGCGGCACCGAGCCGCCATCCCCCATGAACACCCTGGCCGGCGGAAAATTGAACAGCAAAAATCCGACAGCCGCCAACGCCACCATGGCCGTCGCCAGCGCCATGCCACTTTCGCCAGCCTGCCAGAACGCCACCGCATAACTGCCAAAGCCCCACAGGGCCATGCCACCGGCCAGCCCATCCGCGCCATCCATGAAATTGTACAGATTGGTCATCCAGCCAGTGGCCAGCACCGCCAGCACCAGCCAGCCACCGGCAAAACCCAGCCGCCAGGCCAGCCAGCCAGCCACCGCCAGATGCACGGCAAAGCGCACGCCAGCCGGCAGATCCAGCCGGTCGTCCGCAAACGAGACCAGCACCAGCACCAGCGCTCCCCAGAACAGTGGCGCCGGCAAGACCAGCCCGCTTAACCACCAGCCGCCCAGAACGGCAAACATGATGCCCAGTCCGCCGGTACGCGGAACCGCGCGCGCATGCAACGAACGGTGATTGGGCGTATCCATGGCCAGGCCGGCCAACGGACCGGATAACAGCCACACCGCCAGCGCGCTGACGCAAAATACCGCCAGCAACCATGTCAACATCATGCCTTCAATGCCCATCTTCACGTGCCGCTACAAAATTCATCCATGGGACATATCCAGCTCTCAACGGTCCAGCAAATCCAGAGCCGCAATGACCTGCTGCGCGAAAATCTCAAAATCAACGAGCCGCCGGCTGCAAACATCGTGCACGATTCGCCAGTTCACGTTTTCATATGCATGCACTGCAACGTTGCGAAACCCAACTGCTTTTTTCATGGACTGCACAACCTCCGCCGATAGCCACCCATGCATCTCAAGAGCATCAAAGGCGCCACTCATCGTGACGGGAACCGCTACGCTGCTTTTTTCACTCAACCAGTGCAGGGCAATATCCACACATATCTGGATTGCCCGAGTCAGATTGAGCGAGACAATATCCTGCGCATCCGGATCACCAATCAGTGCTTCTGCGCTGGCACCACAATGACTGCGCACCCGGTCAAGACAACGATGCAAAGAATCCAGCTTTCGAATCACGACTGTTTTGTCCATGCACCGATTCTTTCGTTGAGCATCCGATTCTGTAACGGAACAAAATCCTCTGCATTAACGGCATGACGAAACATCAGGTCGCCCACAACAGCGGAACTGCCAAACACCCGTTTGCCACTGCGCAAAATTTCGCCGAGCAATGGCTCACCTGCGCACCGCAAATCCACCATATCCACAGTACGGCCGACTGCCACTGCCACCGCATCCATCATTTGTAGCAAAGTAGAGGCATCCAGCATCTTCGCGCTCTGTACGGCAATGTCAATATCGCTATCCGGCCTGGCACGCCCGCTGACAACCGAACCAAACACCATCACCAGCTGCAAATGCACGAAAGGCTGCAACGCAACGCCCACCCGCATCAATTCATCATCCATAGTCATCTCCGCCAACCAAGGCGCGCCAGACAAACCGAGAAACAGGTGTCCCGATCCGCATGGCTATTTCTTCGGATACTGGTTTTGCCAGCACAAGGAACGCAAACAGATCTCAATGCTATCACAGCCTGCAAACCGGGATTGATTTTCCGGTACAATCCGGCCATGAGCGACATACCCCCACCTCTACTTGTGACTGGCGCCAACGGTTTTGTCGGCCAGGCGTTGTGCAAGCTGGCACAGGCGCGAGGCGCGGATCTGCACACTGCCACTCGCACACCACACGCCGAACTGCCCGGACGCAATTTCACCACTGGCGATATGTCTTCATCCACCAACTGGCAGGCAGCGCTGGCCAGCCGCAAGGTTGTGGTGCACCTTGCCGCCCGGGTGCATGTCATGCAGGAACAAGCCGTCAACCCGCTGGCCGAATTTCGTAACGCCAATGTGGCAACCACCTTGCATCTGGCGCGCGCAGCCGCCAGCGCCGGAGTCAGCCGTTTTATTTACCTGAGCAGCATCAAAGTCAACGGCGAAGCCACCCTGCCAGGCCACCCGTTTCGGGAGAGCGATACCCCTGCGCCACAAGATGCCTATGCCGTTTCCAAGTGGGAAGCCGAACAAGGACTGACGGCCATTGCACGCGAAACAGGCATGGAAGTGGTCATATTGCGGCCCCCGCTCATGTACGGCCCCGGCGTGAAGGGCAATTTTGAACGCCTGGCGCGCATTGCCAGCTTGCCCCTGCCACTGGCCTCCATCAACAACCGACGCGACCTGCTGCATGTCGACAACATGGCTGATGCCATCCTGCTGTGCGCCCGACACCCGGCCGCCGCCAACCAGACCTTTCTGGTCTGCGACGGCAAGGCGGTTTCCACCCCGGAACTGATACGCCATCTGGCAGAACAGAATGGCCAACACAGTCGACTGTGGCCGTTTCCACCCATGTTATTGCAACTGGCCGCCAGGTTAATTGGCAAGCAGGCGGTCATGGACCGGCTGGCCGGGTCGCTGGAGCTGGATTGCAGCAAAATACGCCAGATGCTCGGGTGGCAATCTACCGCCCACGACCATGCAAGCCGGCTCCCTGGCCGCATCAGCAATCGCCCGTAACCATTCCTTAACAGTTCGCTAATTCTGGTCTAATTTTCAGGCGTTAAAATTCATGCTTCTTTAGTCTGATACCTGAAAGTGAAACAATGAGCCGAATGATTCAACGATTGCGTCAATTTTCTGGATTGCTGATTCTGACAAGCCTGTTGGCGACTTCGCATGCCAATGCAAATGAAATCAAAAATGTCATGAAAGACATGAAGCACGCCATGCGAGACGCCATGGACAGCACATCAATCGCTGAATTTTCGAAATATGCAAACCAGTTGCAAAATGACGCCAGCATGGCCGACAAAATGCAATACCACCGCAATCAGGCTGTATATCACAAAGGTCTGCTGCAAATGCAGGCTCAAATGGACGCCGTTAACCAAGCCGTGCGAGCGAATGATCTGAACGCCGCAAAAAGTGCATTACAGAAGATAAACATCACAAAGAAGCAGTATCACCACTTGCTGCATTGAACAGTCGCGCCCGCCCTGGCTAACCGTTGCATGAGGATGATGCGCCATGATCAACCGTCAGCGCCCTCATGCATGACAGGCTAACGCAACAGTTGCTGATAAAACTGGCGAACCGCCTCAATGACCGTTTGACGTGAAAAATCCCGTCGTGCACGTTGCATGCCGGCTTCTGCAAGGCGTTCACGCAACCCGGGATCACGCAGCAATTGCAGCATGGTGTCTTCAATCGCCGATATCATAGCAGGCGGGTGCAGCAGACCGGTAATCCCATCTTCCACCGCATCTGTAATGCCATAAATGCGCGAGGCCATCACAGCAACCCGCATGGCAGCCGCTTCGAGCAGCACCATGCCAAAACCCTCACGATAACTTGGCAAACAGACCACATCGGCCAGTTGCACATAGCGTTCTGGCTCGGCTGTGTAACCATGCACCTGAATTGCGACACGAGCCTTGAGTGCCATGGCATCCATACGCGCGACCACGCCTTCTTCATCTGGCCCGACTATCATCAGCCGCGCTTGCGGAAACTGCTGCCAGACGTGGTCGAAAGCCTGCGCCAGATCCAGAATTCCCTTGTCAATCGCCAACCGGCCAACATACAGAAACAGCACGTCGGTATCGGCAATACCGGCCTGCTGTCGGGCCATGCGGCGCTGAACCGGATCTGGCGGAGCAAATCGTTCGGTATCGACACCGCAGATTGAACCATTGGCCAGCACTCTGGACTTATCAGCCGGGATGATGCCTTCGGTGATAAGAAACTGGCGTTCGGATGCGCTAACCACCAGCACAACAGTGGCAAGTCGAGCTACCAGCCAGTCAAAGAAGCGCAACAAGGCCCGCATGAACCCGTGTCGGGTCGCCCAGACTTCTCCCTGAAAAGTGTGGATGCGCACTGGTACCCCGCAAATCCAGGCCGCCATCATGGAGAGCAGACCTGCCTTCGGTGTGACAGAGTGCACCACATCAAACCGCTCGCGCCGGAAAATGCGCATCAGTTCGAGCAGAACCTTCAAGTCGTGCCACGGACTGATTTTTCTTTCCAGTCCGGCGCGAATGACCCGCACCCCGGCACCAACTTCCGCCTGCAAGGCAGTTTCTTCTCCATTGACGATCAACGTCACATCATGATCCTGTGTCAGTGCCCGCAGTTGATCGCGCAAAAACCAGCGCACAACCAGCACGCTGGAAGTCACCATGCAAACCCGTTTACGCTTATCCGCCATGACGACAATCCTTGCGCCTGCACAACAACAGGTACAGCAATTTGAAGCGCGCCCTGCGGTCGGCCACGCGCCAATACCCCAGGCGAACCAGATTGAGCAGGCGGGAAAACAGACTGGTTTCCGGCATGGCCGCGTGCACCTGCAACCGTTGTGCGGGCCCGGCCGACAAGTACCCGTGCAGCCGTTCGATCAACCAGCGCGCCTGCTGATGACCAACGTACATCGTCTTGCAATAGCCAGGCAACTTGCACAGCAGCCCTCCCAGGACCAACCCTTTCTGGCCGGAGGCATTGTGCGCGTGTTGACGATAATCCAGCGTTGGCCGGTTCAGAAAGGCAATTTTACCGGCGTACAGGGCAACCAGCGCCACCCACCAGTCATGTCCCGGTGCTTGTCGCGGAACTGGCGCGGCCAGACGGTTTAATGCCTGATTGAAGATGAACGTGTTACCGGTGGCGTTATCCTGTATCAGTGCGCCAGACGGATGCAGTGCCAGATCGGGGTTGATACGCTGGAAACGCCAGTAAGAATCCGCAATACGCGCACCTTTGTCATCACATACCGCCAGATCGGTATACACCAGCGCAGGCACTTCCGGCTGCCCGTTTTCCAGCATCTGCAACCGTGCGAGCGATGCAGAAATCTTGTCGGGGAACCAGATATCGTCCTGGTCGCAAAACATCACATAAGGAGCTGTGGCCAATTGCATCAAAGCGGAAAAATTGCCCACCAATCCCAATCTGACTGCCGTGTCCAACACCACAACGATCCTGTCGGGAAAACGGCGCGCATGTTCGTGCAGAATATCCAGCGTGGAATCGGAAGAACCATCGTCACGCACCAGCAGTCGCCAGTCGACATGATCCTGCCGTAACAGTGAATCGAGCTGCTCGCGCAGATGCGTTGCCCCATTGTAGGTTGCTAGAAGGATATCAACGCTTGCCACGATTGCGCCATGCCTTGAGATGAAAACAAACCTTGTACCACAAAACACGCAGCCAGTTCACCGGAAATCCCAACTGACGGATCATGGCGAACCACGCCAGATTGGCACGCAATCGCTTGCCCAGAAGCGCAAGCCCGGTGCGTGACTGTTCAGGAACAAAGCCGACTTCATTGCGACCATGCTGCCGGTAAAGTATTGTCTGCTGCGCAAGCGGAACAAGCCGGCCAAACCGTTTGACTCGCAAGCCAATCCACCAGTCATGCATCACCACCTGATCCGGAAATGGCAACACCAGATCCATCGCCTTCCGGTTCATCAACAACGTACAACCGGTGACAAAGTTGCGCGCCACCAGATGCTCAACCGATGTGGATTCAAACGGGAACAGACCTTGGGCTGCCCAGAAGGAGGCATGCAACTCGTGCAGACCGGCATCCACCACTTTAAGATCGGTGACAACTGCCACCGGCATGTCAGCACATTCGGCTTCGGCCTGCTGCAATGCCCGGAGTGACAACTGCAGCTTGTCCGGCAACCAGACGTCATCCTGGTCCGCCAGCGCCACATAATCACCTTGACTGAGTTGCATGGCACGCTGAAAATTTCCGACCACACCCAAACGCATGGGGTTGCAGAAATACGAAAGTGGATAATGACGCGCGTATTCCTGCAAAATCGACAGGGTCCCATCCGTGGACGCATCATCACATACCACGACTTCCGTTTTTACGCCTGTCTGACCGAAAATGGAATCCAGCTGGGCACGCAAAAAAGGGGCTCCATTGCAGGTGGTCAGAGCTACGGTGATCTTCGTTAACGTTGTCATGACCCTGCTATGCCAGGCTCCGGTCTGGTTGTGAGTTCAGGGTTTAACAAACTTCATGACTTTGGCACACTGGTCTTCAGATAGATCCGGACTCATCTTGTGCAAGGGGTTGGAGACCATACCACCTGATTCAGTGACCCGACTAGTGATTTTCGGGAAATATGTTTGCTCCGGATCAATCCCGACAATAAATCCTGCTGGCCCTTCCGCATTGAAAAGCTCGAGGAACTGTTCATTTGTTTCGTAGCCACATCCAATACGCATTACGGGCAAGTCCCAAGCGTTAAACAGTTTTTCCCAGTCTGGCAGCCCCAGCCCGGTGGTTCTATCACAACCAACATACTTTCCCCCAAAATAATTGCGTTGAGTCATCCGGATGGAAGCATAACCGCTGTCATCAAAGATAAAAATTTTCAAGTTAAGCCGGTTCACTGCCACAGTTCCCAATTCCTGCAGGTTTTGTGAAAAGCCGCCATCACCCTCAACCAGTATCGTGCGTTCTTTACGATGGGCAAATGAAACGCCTATCGCACCGCCAAGCCCGTACCCCATCGAGGCTAGTCCTTTGTCAGTCACCATGATCTGTCCTGCTTTCTGATCAAAGGTCTGCATCATGACCGTAAAAGCGCTACCACTGCTGCACGGGACTATCCGGTCTGTCGACAGGCAAAGCGCAGACAGTTGTTGAGCAAACACATATGGTGACAGATACCTCTCTCCTGTCTGATTGACAGGTTCAATCAATGGTAGCTGTCGTTTGACCTCGCGACAAAATTCCACCCATTCACCGTGTTCGCCAAGATCAGCATCCATCAGCTTCTTCAACACGTCGTTGGCATCAACGGCAAAGCCCAGGTCAATAACCGGATGTTCCTTTCCAAGTTCTGCTGAATCACAATCGATCTGAATCACCTTGCCAACAGGCACAAACTCCTGCCAGTTAAAGCCAGTCTGCTGCATACCCAGTCGAGTACCAAGGGCCACTAGCAAATCAGCCTGCTGGAGCAGAATATTACTGTATCGTTGCCCCCAGGTATTGGGTCTGCCAAAATACATCGGGTGATCGCTGGCAACTCTGTCTGCACCGTTCCAGGTTGTCATCAAAGGTATTCCACATCTGGCCAAGGCGTCTGACACTTGTCGCGCTACTGTTCGATCAACCCCGCCACCAAGCAATAAGACAGGACGCGTAGCCTGCTGCAATCGGCTAATCAATTCCTCGATCTGTGCAGATGAAATCTGTGCAATCCCCGGCTTGATCAAAGGTCGAGAAATTTCGACAGCCGACATATCAACGTCACGCCCTTGAATATCCAGTGGGATTTCAATGAATACCGGACCTTTCCGGGCCGTTGCTCCAACATTGACTGTTGCCATGAACTCATCCCGGGTAAAAACCCGTTCCATCAGCACAGAACGTGAAGTAATTGGTCTGACGATATCAACCCCATTGATTTCCTGAATGCCACGTTGGCGCAGAGTTCCATTACTGAGGTCGGCCGTCTTGACTTGCCCACCCAGCACCAGCAACTCACGGCTCTCAAGCCAAGCACCACCAATTGCTGTCACAATATTGGTCAGACCCGGGCCGGCTGTTACGAGCGCGAAAGCCTTTTGACCTGAACTGGATTCATTAAAATATTCAACCGCAATCCCTGCAGTCACTTCATGAACCACTGGCACACAGGTGAAGCGTTCGCTGACACTGGCCAACAAATGCATGATGTTGCCACCGGCCACAAAGAAACAATGTGTATATCCCAGCTCGCGTAACCAGTCAGCGAGATGATCGCTGTATCGCATATAACGTCCTATCGATATTCAATGAAGTGGTCCAAAAGCCCGTCAGAGCCCAACGCCAAAAAACAATTCAATCTGCGTTGCCGCATAATCCAGCATACTTTCTGTCAGACCAGGATACACGCCAATCCAGAAGGTATCGTTCATCACCACATCGGTATTCACCAGACCATCTGATACACGATACTGCCGTCCAGCCATGTACGGTTGCCGGGTCAGATTACCGGCAAACAGCAAACGGGTGCCAATACGGTTCTGATCAAGAAATTTCAGCAGATCCACCCGACTGGCATTTGCTTCCGGCCGAATGGTTATCGGATAGCCAAACCAGGAAGGCTCGCTGTTCGGCGTTGCCTCTGGAAGCAACAGAAACTCTACGCAACTTTGCAGACGCTGAGTCAGGTAATTGAAATTTCGTTTGCGCGCAGCAATGAATTCATCCAGACGATCCAGCTGGGCCAGTCCACAGGCAGCCTGCATGTCGGTAATTTTCAAGTTATAACCGAGATGAGAGTACGTGTACTTGTGGTCATAACCTTGCGGGAGATTTCCAAGCTTCCAACCAAACCGCTTGTTACAGGTATTGTCCTTGCCAGGCGCACAATAACAATCGCGCCCCCAGTCTCGAAACGATTCTATAATCTTCTTCAGCTCGTCATTCTGGGTAAATACGGCACCACCTTCACCCATAGTGATGTGATGCGCCGGATAGAAGCTCAATGTACCAATGTCCCCGAATGTGCCCACCAGTTTGCCGCCATAGCGGCTACCAAGCGCATCGCAACAATCTTCCACCAGCCACAAACCATGCTTGTGGGCCAACCCCGCGACCACATCAAGGTTATATGGATTCCCAAGTGTATGGGCCAGCATGATAGCTCGCGTTTTAGGCCCAATGGCTGCTTCGATTCTGGCTGGGTCAACATTGTAAGTCGGCAGATGCACGTCCACAAACACCGGAACCGCCCCCCACTGCAGAATCGGATTAACGGTTGTCGGAAAACCAGCAGCCACAGAAATCACCTCATCACCGGGGCGAATGGCTCGCTCACCCAACCGAGGCGAAGTAAGCGCAGCGAATGCCAGCAAATTTGCCGATGAGCCTGAATTGGTGGTCAACACGTGTTTCACGCCCAGATAAGCTGCCAACCGTTGTTCGAATGCCTCATTGAAACGTCCGGTGGTCAACCAACCATCCAGTGAAGCACTAACCATGTTCTGCAATTCGGCAGCACCCAGCACTTTCCCTGATGGTGGCACCGCTTGCTGGCCCGGCACAAATTCCGTAGGCGCATAAACGATATCTGCGTATTCTTTTACCAGAACAGCAATCTGTTCACGCAATGTCGTCAAGTGCTGAGTCTTGTCAATTTGTGTCATTTTTGCCTGCCATCCCGTCTGTAGTTTCAATCATGCTGTACTGCCGTCATATACCCATCAATCTGTTGCAAGCAGAATGCCCGCATATCTTGCCCGGCCAGCCATGCCTTGTGCCAACTGGTAACTTTTTCCAGCGCCGTTAACAGGTCCCAACGCGGTTCCCATCCCAGCCGAGTCCGTGCCATCGAACAATCCAGTTTGAGATATTGCGCCTCATGTGGCTGGGGTTTACCCTCCAGCTCCCACTTTGCATCTCCCCACATTCGCGCCATCTGCTCCACAATCCAGTTCACCGGTTTAGCATCTTCATCTCGCGGACCGAAGTTCCAGCCCTGTGCAAGTGACGCATCCTCAAATAGACGCTCAGCCAACAGCATATACCCAGCCAGCGGTTCAAGAACGTGCTGCCATGGTCTAATAGATGTCGGATTACGAATCACAACCGCCTTTTGACGAACAAAGGCTCGCAAGATATCAGGAATCAGCCGATCTTCTGCCCAGTCACCACCACCGATTACATTACCCGCTCTGACGCTGGCCAGCCGAACACCTTGACCGTCAGTGTCGGAAAAGAAAGAATTGCGATAGGCGGATGAGACAAGTTCAGCACAACCCTTGCTGCTGCTATACGGATCAAAGCCGCCCATGGGTTCGTTTTCGCGATAGCCCCATGGCCACTCGCGATTTTCATAGCACTTGTCACTCGTAATATTGATCACCACTTTAACTGACTGGGTCTTGCGTACGGCTTCGAGCACATGCACCGTACCCATGACATTAGTCATGTAAGTTTCAACCGGCTCACGATATGAATGACGAACCAGCGGTTGGGCCGCAAGATGAAATACGATTTCGGGTTCAGCAGCCTGCATAACTCCAGTGACCCGACCTGCTTCGCGAATATCCCCCATGATGGAATGCATGTTGTCAGCTATACGAGCAGCTTCAAACAAAGATGGCGATGTTGGTGCTGGTAGTGAAAATCCGCTGACTTCAGACCCAATATGTTGCAACCACAATGCCAACCAGCCTCCTTTGAAACCAGTATGACCAGTTAACATCACTCGCTTTCCGCGCCAGAATGAAGGATTCATCGCCATACTTTCCAGGGTGCATTGCCTGTTTGCCACAGTGTTTCCAACTGTTGACGATCGCGCAGAGTATCCATCGGTTGCCAGAATCCTTGATGCAACCAGGCTTCCAGTTGCCCGTCTGCTGCCAATGCTTCCAAAGGTTCACGTTCCCACAATGTTTCATCGCCCGCAATGTAATCCAGAACCTGCGGCGATAACACAAAAAAACCCCCGTTGATCCAAGCACCGTCTCCATGGGGTTTTTCGCTGAAACTGGCAACACGAGTGCCTTCCATTTCCAAAGCACCAAAACGACCTGGAGGCTGAGTCGCTGTTACCGTGGCCAGCCTGCCGTGCAAACGATGAAATGCGATCAAGCTGGTGATATCGATATTACCAACACCATCGCCATAGGTCATGCAAAAAACATCATCGCCAACGTAATCCCTTACCCGTCGCAAACGACCGCCGGTCTGCGTCAGATCACCAGTGTCTACAAGGGTTACCCGCCACGGCTCAGCGTTGTTCTGATGAACTTCCATGCGATTGTTAACCATGTCGAATGTTACATCGGAGGTATGCAAGAAATAGTTGGCAAAATATTCCTTGATGACATACCCCTTGTATCCCAGGCAGATCACGAACTCATTCAGTCCATGATGAGAATACAGCTTCATGATGTGCCAAAGGATAGGCTTACCACCAATTTCAACCATAGGCTTGGGACGCAAGGTTGTCTCTTCACTTAAGCGAGTACCCAACCCACCGGCAAGAATGATACATTTCATAACCTAAGCAACCACAACATTAAATCAGCCATTCTACATGAACAATGGACACAGAGAACTTCCCCGACAAATTTGAACAAGCCCATCTACGAAGGACCCGCTACTTTTGCGTCCTGAGCAAAAAATTCTGTGTCATTACAATCACATATGCACTTTGATCAGAAAGCACGATCAGTACAATTTTCAGGAATCCTGATGATCAAACCAGAAAGTATTTCCATCATGAAAGAAGATGACAAAATAACAGTTATCATTCCAACATACAATTCCGCCAGATTTTTAGCTGAATCAATCGAAAGCATTCTTGAACAAACCGTTCAAAACCTTCACCTAGCCATTTTGGACGGAGGCTCAAAAGATGCAACAATTGATATTGCGAAGGCATATGCAGTTCGTGACGAAAGAATATCATTACATTCCTATATCGGGGTACATCCAACCGCCAGAATTGATGACTTTGTAAAAAAAATCACAACTCCATATTTTGCCTTGCAGCATTCTGATGACATCAGTTATAAAAACAGGCTTGAAAAACAAATAAATGCTTTTGAAAACGATCCCGAACTAGGGGCATGCAGTTGTGCCTACCGCTCCTTCTGGCATGATAGAAGCACATCAACAAAACCAAAACCAGAAACAATTCACAAAAAGCCTGAAAAACATGAAGAAATTCGAGCAAACCTGGTATTCTGGTGGGTTATGCACTCACCAGCAATCGCTTTCAGAACACAGCAAATCAACAATCACGGTCTTGGCTTTTATAATAAATTTCAATTTGGAAACGACTACCTGACGAATTTAAATTTTATTGAAAAGATAAAATACCATAACATCCAGGACGAACTTTGCGCATATCGGATTCATAGTGAAAGCGATGGCGCAAAAAATATGGAAGCATTACGCAAGGAAGAAATAGAATTAAAACGGCAGGCATTATCGCACTTCGGATTTTCATTCACGGAACACGAACTAGAAATTCACACAAAGATTCGACTATTGCCTGATGGAATTATTGATGCAATTTCACGCCAGGAATTTGATGAAATAATTACATGGCTGAACAAGCTGGTCAAAATGAATAATTCATCAAAAAAAATCGATCCGGCAATCTTTAACAAACTTGTTACAGACCTGATTAAACAGTCGGAAACAATCAAAAAAATGAAATTCAATCCATTTATCAAAGCAGCAAGGAACATCATCTTGCCCGCCATCAAGAACATATACTCCAGGACAAGACGTTGACGGCCATTAAACATCGTCTTGAATATCGAAAAACAGAAAACAAAACAACCAGATTGCCAGCACCACAGCCATCAACTGGAATTTAACGGCTCTTCGCAAGCAATCCTTTATGAGAGAGACCTTAACCCCCTCAGGAGCGATGTCCATTCAATTTTGAAAATATCTTTCTCAAAACAGTCCTTCCCAATTCCTTTGCACCAAGGTCATGATATACATTTTTTATGGTTTCCAAATGCATCCCTGTCAGAAGAAGAAAGTTTGGAGGATTACACTGAGGGATATTCATTCGCTTCTCATATTTCTTTTTTGCCGCCATGATTTGGGTTTCTAAAATCAGAATTTCCAGTTTTTCCCGGACATGTAAAAACAAATTCAAATAGCGCTCACGCCCTTTCGTCAAAGTATTTTTTGCCCGTTCCAGTTCTGACGGAGAATTTCCCCATGCCATACCATCCAGACCAAGTTCGTCGACTCCAATCAAGTCCTTGAAATGATCGTTTGGCAAAAAAACAACCGGGCAACCACACAACACTGCCTCAATCGCCAACGCGGTATTTTCATAAGCATAGAACACTTCAGATCGTCTAAAAATGTCCGCTATCTGTTCAGCTGTCTGTGAATTCGCTTCATCACGGGTTATTTCAATACATCCATCTGTAATGGGAAAAAGCTTTCCTCCGTGAAATTTTCTATACTTTGCAGCATAGAAACATCCTCCACTCCGCTTAATTCCAGGATCAGGATAATAGATTCGGGGATCAGAAGCAGGAAAAAAAAGGCTCATCCGGCAGTTTTTAACCTGACGAGCCAATTCTGCAGAATATGCAATACAGTATTCCGACTCTTCGTAAGTTGTTTCTCCACCCAGAAGCCCCGGCACATTCATAACATATCGCACGACAACGGATGCATTCAGTGGATTACCGGCCACAATTTCCGGATAGATTACTATCGGTGTCAACCCTTGTTCAAAATCATAATCAAACACCGATTTAGTCAACAAAGGGGTATTTAATTCAGGATTTGTGGCAAGCTTCGCCGGGGTATAAGGCCTAGTCACCATATACGCTCTCTGCCCCAGCGAATTCAAGGCATGACATAGAAGATACATGATCTTGATACCGGCTGACATGCGGGTGTACCGAGGTGCTACCAGGTAGTATGAGTGCCCCTTCTTTTCAGGCAGTAACCATGACACTTCTGCCAGCAGGCTTTCCCCCACCTCCAAAGGGGACTTCTGTCCATAATCAGCCATGACTGGATCTTTCCAACGTTGCTGCAATCCACTCTGCGCTATCACGTATCTGCGTTGACAATGAGTTGGGTTGTATACCGTGAGTTTTCAGCAAATGTTGAAAAAGTGTTCCATCCCCAACATAACGATCCTCAGTTGTACTGACCAATTCAGGTCGATTAATCCCGATATCTGGCCTGCCCAATTCTAAACATGTTCTTAAGGCCAGCTCACCAAGTTCGACAACTTCCTCACCAGCTGTGTCGAACAACAACGTACCTGTATTCCTATCCTGCAAAAGCGATAGGGATAATTTCAATACATCACGCACATGCACATAAGATCGCCAGACTTTGTGCGAAGCCTTTAAATTAACAGCCTGTCCGCGCAACACGTTGACAATGATTGACGACAATGCATAAGATTGAAACTTGTTGATATACGGGCCAGCGAGGTTGAATATGCGCGGAATAACCAGCGGAATCCGACGCCGCTCACAAATATCGCCAAACAATTGCTCGTCTTCGAATTTCAGCCGACCATACAGATTTGCTGAATCATCGCGAGATTTCTCTTCCAAATGATCATATACAGCACCTGAAGAAGCCAGCACGATCCCCTTTACGCAGCTTTTAGTTGCCAGTTCGCCAATAACACTCGCGATCTGTTTATTATATGCAACATAATTCGTATCAGACAAGCGGCCAACCTTGTCTTTTGTCAAGAAAGCAAAATGAAACAGCATCACTGGCCGATCATCCAAATGCAGGACCAATTCATCCAATGCGTGCACCGGAAAATTTCTGCCATCGGGAGCAGTGATCTGCCGTGATACAGAACCTCCCAAGAGGACGCGTTGCTCCAACACTTCTCCACATGTTTCCGAAAGCAGAGCAAGCAAGGCCTGACCAAGCCAGCCGGTTGCTCCTGTAATGACAAATCTGTCATCACAGTCGCAGAGTGAAGTCACTATTTTTTCAGCTCTTCCGATCATGCATTCATTCCAGCGGAGAAAAACCACGTTCCCAGAATTCGTTTGTCACAATCTCGCCAAATACCTGATTGATAAGAGTGCGGCTTTCTGGCAGTTTGGGCAGCTGTAACAATTGCAAATCTCCGCTAGCCGACAAACCAATTAGCGTATAACACACATCCGTGTGCTTCTTGTCTGCTTCGAATCGATCAAATAGTTCTAATGGCGATAAAGAAACCATAACATCTGTCAGACCAGCCGATTCATTGAGCAAAGACAGGATATGAGTCCTCAATTGCTGTGCGCGATCAGGCAATGATCCACCATGCAAGAGCCCTGCCAGATAAACGGCAGCCAACATACCAACACCAACTGCCACACCGTGACTGATGCGATAACCTGCAGCACCTTCGATTGCGTGACCAAACGTATGTCCGAAATTCAGCAGCAAACGTTCCTGGCGATCAAATTCATCCTTTTCAATAAACCACTTTTTACTGCGTAAACTGAGTTCGATGATGGCCTGCAAACCTAGAAGTTTCTGGTCATGCAAACCATACAGTCGAAGGTATTCAGCAAAACTTTCCCGTCCTCTTGCATAACAGATTTTCGCAGCCTCGCACAAGCCAGCGACGAGCTGTTCCTGGCCTAAAGTTTCGGCAGCTGCAGGATCAATCAGAATCTTCCCAGGCGGATAAAAATTACCAACGAGATTTTTATAACTCCCAACATTGATCGCAGATTTTCCTCCGATACAAGAATCAACCATTCCTAGTAACGTGGTTGGCAAATAAATCCACGGAATCCCGCGCATGTAAATGGAAGATGTGAATGTTGCAATGTCCTGGATCACCCCACCGCCAACAGCAATGAGCAAGGTTTTACGGAGCGCACCTACTTCCTTAAGCGAAACAATCACTGAAGAAATTTGATCCAGGCCTTTGGCGGATTCGGACACTTGTATTGGAATGACTTTATCATGCACCAAAGACAGTGCCGATGCAAAAAATGCATCACATAAAATCACATAATCCGTTGTGTCCGGCCGATAATTCCGTATCAAACCATTGGCAATTTCAACACGATAGTTCTGAATACTCGAAGTAATTTCAAACGATACGGACATGACTGAAACCCAGATCAGCTGCAATAAATTGCCCGGTAATGCCAGTGTTACTATCCGAACACAAAAAATGAACCAGTCCCGCGACATCCGATAACTGGGGCAAACGGTCAAACAGCGTTGCATTGGCGAGCATGGAAATCTGCTGCGCAGAAAGATTATTTCGAGTCATTTCTGTATCCAGAGCTCCTGGCAAAACAGCATTTATCAAATGCCCGTCACTGGCAAGATCGGCCGCTGCAGACAGCACCAATCCTTGCAATGCCGCCTTGGTCATACCATAGGACAGCTTGTTTTGTCTGGCAATTTTCTGCCAGATTGAACTAATGATGCACAAACGAGCCGGTCTAGCCAATTGGTCGCGATCCAGTAACAGTTTTAACGATTTAAGAATATAAACACAATTGGCGCGATACAAATCAAGATGGGCGTCAATATCCACATCGCGCACATTATCGTTACAATTCGCTCCTTGCGCCCAACAAACAGCGTCCCATCCCTGTTGGTTATCAAGAATATCCGTTTGGAAATTGCCAACAGAAAAATCGGCAAATCTCCAGTCTATCCGCGTATCAAGTTCAGGTTTTTCGGCTCGCGCGATTCCAGTAACAGCCCACCCACGCATGTTGAAATATCCTGCCAAAGCTTGACCAATAGCACCACTGGCTCCAAGCAGTAACAATGCGGGCATTTGTCTACTCCCCACTTCTAGACCAGATTTGACAGTTCCTCGCCAGAAAGTACCTTCCAGCGCGATTCGAGCATTTCGATACGTTTCGCATCTTCTCTGATAATAGCCCCATAATATTCTCGCTTGTTAAGCAACCACAGCAATTCAAAATGAACGGCCTCAAGCAAACCTGTCCGCAAATCAACATGTTCTGTTGCACTAGCGGAAAAAATGACCTTGCGTGTTTCAAAACGGGATAAATGCTCTGCGCGAATTTCTTCGACTACAGCCAGCGCATCAATTGAAACGCCTCCACCCACGACAAATTCAAGCCCCTTTTCTCGACACGCCTTCGCTGTGGCAAGACAGCAATCAGTCACTTCTCTGGTATTGATCGCATCTCGACCAATCCCACGCGACAGACTGAAATCGACCCTGCCGAAGACAATGCCATCTGCACCGTTTTTTTGTGCTGCAGCCACGACCAACTGATCCATGATTGTAAAAGCGGATTGAGTTTCCAGGTTGAACAAAAATTTAGTATCTTTCTGTTCGTCATCCGAATACACAGCATTCTTGGCATCAATGAACTTACTGAGCGCGTAAGTGCTCTCGATCATGGGTGCAATAATGTATTCCACACCAATCTGTTTACTTTCCATCAGATCGCGCATGGCTTCACACCCCCCCACTTTCAGCCCTATCTGCACACCAGCTTTGCGTGAGATTTCAACCAGTCTCAGCATCTCGTCTGTGCGGGTGCCTTCAGCTTCAAATTCAGCCTTGACACCAACGTAACCAAATTCATCCCGGCCACGTTTCAAGATATCGAGCATTTTTCTTTCATACTTGTTCATACCGATCCCTTACCCATCTGGTTCATTCGTTCACCTCCAGCACAACGCTTCGGAGGCCATTTTCAGCAAATTGTTCCCGAAAATAACCTTGCTGCAGATAGCAGTCACCGTCATGATGGTATTGCTCATCAGATTGTAACAATCCTATTACACAACATAGGCTTTGTTTCAGCCCGCCGCCATTACTCTTTTCGCCAACCGCATGCCGCCTTGTTCCACCCAGCGCCAGGTTACATAACAAAGCATTGTCACGATCGGCACGATACCCAGCAACACAACCCAATACGTTGAAAATGTCCAGGTCTGCATCAGCTTTTCACCAAGCGCGCCATGAAATATCGCGTACAAGGTCATGCCATGCAGCAGATAAATGCTGTAGGCCTGGTCGCCCAGTTGCCGGGTGGCCGGATGGACCAGCCAACCGAACAAGGAATTGCCTCCGGCGATGAGCGTAAAACACGTCCACAAAATCAGTGTCGGCCAGGTGTCATAAGCCGAATGAAACAGAGCCAGCACAGCCAGAATACCGGCCAGAACCAGCCAACTGGCAGCCTGTGAGGCTGTCAACGATTTGAACCATTCCGCTCGGGCAACCAGAACAGCAGTCAATCCACCCATGACAAACACGACCACCATGCGCAGATTCGGATGCCACCGGTCAAACATCCACCACAACACCAGTATGCTGAACAGTAGTGGCAACAATCCCGGCTTGCGCCCCATCAGCCAGGCCAGCAACGGCAAAGCCAGATAAAACATCCATTCGTAAACCAGTGTCCAGGTAACGTCTGCCACCAGATGGCCAGTGTTTGCCAGATGATTGATATCTGGAAAACCAGAAACAGTATAGCCAAGCCAGACTTCAGCCTGATCGAACAACAATGCGGCAGGTTCGTGCAATTGCCACCTGGTCAGCATGCCCACCATGCAGAACATGCACAGCATGGCAAACCAGTATAAAGGCGTCAGTCGCATGATTCGCGAGACGAGCATATGCAGCCAGTCCACACCGTCTTTCGCATGAATGAGTTTGCTGACAAACAGGAAACTGGTAATCATGAAAAACATGAGCACGCTGCCCTGTCCCAGCTCGGCGTAGACAGAAGAACCCGGAAGCAACCAGTTGCCAGTTGTCGCATAGCCGTACCAGATGGCAGAATGGTGAATCATCACGGATACCGCCAGCATGCCGCGCAATCCATCCAGCGAATGATAGCGTCCCATGGGTGCTGGTGCCCCAAAACACCTGATCAGAACACCTGCTGTCAACCAGGCCATACCGATGGCCGCAGCAGCCCAGGTCAGATCAACCACAACACCGAACATTCGTTCAGCTCACCACGCAAGATGAAAAAATTGTTACAAAACAAGTATAAAGCATTGCGATTGAAATCTGTCTGGCTGGTTTCATCTGTACGGAGAATGACGTGTGAGGGGCCATTGTACAACTTTCCGGTCCATGAAAACGGGTTTGGCGGGATTTTGGCAAGAAAGCAACTCAGATGATTTGTGTTGTTAATACAAGATGCGGCGGGATGTGGATTCTGCGACTGCGCTTCGCTTCGCGCAGAATGACGTAGAGGGCTCCGCGCAGAATGACGTAGGGGGGGGCGTCGCGCAAAATGACGGAGATCACATTCCACACACTGCATTGTCATTCCGCGCGTAGTCGCGGAATCCACAAATCCGGTAAGTGCCTGGGTTAAAGGCTTAGATTCTGCGACTGCGCTTCGCTCCGCGCAGAATGACGTGGAGGGGCCGCGCAGAATGACGTAGAGGGCTCCGTGCAGAATGACGTAGAGGGAGCTCCGTGCAGAATGACGGAGATCACATTCCACACACTGCATTGTCATTCCGCGCGTAGTCGCGGAATCCAGAAATTCCGCGTTATACTTTTCCGGCAACATGGCTTACGCCATCAACGTCCACGACTTTCGCTACGGGAATCCGTCATGATGAACATCAAAAAGTGGCTGGCCGGCTGTCTGGCCCTTGTCAGTCTGGGTGCACAGGCAGAACTTCGGGTGGGTGATATGGCGCCGGATTTTACTGCGCAGGCATCCATGGCAGGCAAGGTGTCAACATGGTCTTTGCAGAATGCGCTGAAACAGGGGCCGGTGGTACTGTATTTTTATCCGGCAGCATTCACGCCAGGTTGCACGGCCGAGGCGCACGATTTTGCAAAAGCCATTGATCAGTACAAGGCATTGCATGCCAGCGTTATTGGCGTATCGCACGACCCAATCGAAAAGCTGCAGCGATTTTCTGTCAGTGAATGCCGCAGCAAGTTCCCGGTTGCTGCCGACACGGATGGCAGCATCATGAAGGCATATGGCGCTGTCATGCCGGTATTCAGCAATTACGCCAGCCGTACCTCGTATGTGATTGCGCCCAACGGCAAAATCATTGGTGTTTACAGCAACATGAACCCCTCCGGGCATGTCAGCACCACGCTGGATACGTTGAAAAAATGGACCACGGCCAGCCACCCAAACTGATCTGCTCAGGCGGCCAGCCGTTCCTGCCCGTCAACGCAGATCAAACCGGTCTGCGTGCATGACTTTTGCCCAGGCGGCAACAAAATCACGCACGAATTTTTCCCGATTGTCATCCTGGGCATACACTTCGGCGTATGCGCGCAGGATTGAATTGGAGCCGAATACCAGATCAACCCTGGTGGCTGTCCAGCGGACAGCACCAGTGCTGCGCTGGCAAACCTCATACAGATTCGGACCAACCGGTTTCCAGACGTAGGACATGTCAGTCAGATTGACAAAAAAATCCGGGGTCAACTGTCCTGGCCGATCGGTAAACACCCCATGCTGCGTTTTCCCATGATTGGTTGCGAGCACGCGCATGCCGCCCACCAGCACGGTCATTTCAGGTGCGGTCAACCCCATTAGCTGAGTACGGTCGAGCAAGAGCTCTTCCGCCGTGACGACATAATCCTTTTTCAGCCAGTTGCGATAGCCATCAGCCACCGGCTCAAGCTGCCCAAATGAAACCACGTCGGTCATGGCCTCGCTGGCATCACCCCGCCCCGCAAAAAACGGCACTTCAATCTCATGTCCGGCCAGTTTGGCGGCTTGCTCGATAGCGGCATTGCCAGCCAGCACAATCACATCGGCCAGACTGGCTCCAAACCGGTTAGCCAAGGGCTGCAGAACCGACAACACCCGCTGCAGACGCTCCGGTTCATTTCCGGGCCAGTCTTTTTGTGGTGCCAGCCGGATACGTGCGCCATTGGCACCGCCTCGTTTGTCGGAATCACGGTACGTACGCGCGCTGTCCCAGGCGGTAGCCACACAATCGCCAATCGAAAGCCCGCTGGCCAGAATGGCCGTTTTCACTGCGGCAGCATCATAACCTGTCGGCCCTGCCGGCACCGGATCTTGCCAGACCAGGTCTTCCCGGGGAACATCCGGACCAATATATCGTGCCTTGGGCCCCATATCACGGTGCGTCAGCTTGAACCAGGCGCGGGCAAAAGTTTCGGAAAAACGGGCCGGATCGTTATAAAAACGCTCGGCAATCTTCCGGAAGGCCGGATCGAATTTCATCGACATGTCCGCATCAGTCATGATCGGGTTCAGGCGGATGGATGGGTCTTCCACATCCACCGGTTTGTCTTCCTCGCGAATGTTTACCGGCTCCCACTGCCATGCACCTGCAGGACTTTTGCGCAATTCCCATTCATAACCCAGCAGCAGCCTGAAATATCCGTTGTCCCATTGCGTGGGGTGGGTTGTCCATGCCCCTTCCAGACCACTGCTCACCGTGTCACGACCAATCCCGCGCGTTTGATGGTTGATCCAGCCAAGCCCCTGCTCTTCAAGCGGGGCTGCTTCGGGTGCCGGCCCCAGCCGCGCTGCCGAGCCGTTGCCATGGCATTTGCCCACGGTATGGCCACCAGCTGTCAGGGCAACCGTTTCTTCGTCGTTCATGCCCATGCGGGCAAAGGTTTCTCGCACCTGCGCACCTGTTTTCAGCGGATCGGGCTTGCCGTTCACACCTTCCGGGTTCACGTAAATGAGCCCCATCTGCACTGCAGCCAGCGGGTTTTCAAGCGTGGACGGGTCATTGAGACTGGCATAACGACTGTCACTGGGGGCCAGCCATTCCTTTTCTGCCCCCCAATAGGTGTCCTTTTCCGGATGCCAGATATCTTCACGGCCAAATCCAAAGCCATATGTCTTCAGGCCCATGGATTCATACGCCATGGTTCCGGCCAGCGCGATCAGATCCGCCCAGCTGATCCGGTTGCCATATTTTTTCTTGATCGGCCACAGCAAACGACGGGCCTTGTCCAGATTTACATTGTCCGGCCACGAATTGAGCGGCGCAAAACGCTGGTTGCCGGAACCGGCACCACCGCGGCCGTCGGCAATCCGGTACGTGCCGGCAGCATGCCAGGACATGCGGATCATCAAACCACCATAATGCCCCCAGTCGGCCGGCCACCAGGGCTGACTGTCGGTCATCAGCGCCTTGAGATCGCGCTTGAGTCCGGCAAAATCAAGCTTTTTGACTTCTTCGCGGTAATTGAACCCATCTCCCATCGGATTGGTTTTGCGATCCTGCTGATGCAGGATATCCAGATTGAGAGCCTTGGGCCACCAGTCCATCACCGATGTTCCCGTGGTGGTTGCACCACCATGCATGACCGGACATTTACCTGCAGAATGCTGCCTGATTTCATCCATTGTTATCTCCTGATAATGATGACATCGAATGCCGCATACCGGCTTGTCAAATCCTGGCCTGACAGGCCGCCCGGCACCGGGTACCAAAGGAAGCTGTTCCGGCAACGCAGATTCACCTGCTCCGGATCACAGGCCAATCAGCCTTGTCTGTCAACAACCACCTCGCCATTACATTATCGGGCCGCGCACGGCCTGTCTAATGAAATCCATCAATCGATGCCATAGGGAAATCCTGACAAACAGCTTGAAAAAACAGCCACAAGCAGTAGAATCGACTCTGCAGGCTGCTTTGGCCTGTGCCTTTGCTCAATTCTGCCATGCCTGCCGACCTGGAATCTGTCCCTTCTGACCGCCTTTGCATCGGGCTCTATGTCCATCTGGAAGGGGGCTGGATGAACCATCCGTTTCTGTTCAACCAGTTCAAGATCAAGAATCAGGCCCAGCTGGATACGCTACGCAGGCTGGGCATCAAGAACTTCCGCTACGATCCCGGTCGCAGCGATACGCAACCACTGGCCAAACCAAGCGAAACACCGCCGCCCCCCGTCACGTCGCCCGAAAACGATGAGCAATTTGCCATCAAGCGCCAGCGAATGGCGCAATTGCGCGAAATTCGCAACAACATTTCGCGTACGGAACACGAATTTATCCGCACGGCAGACACTGTGCGCAATATCACGCGCAACCTGCATGCCAAACCAGAACAGGCGTATCAGGACACCACCCGTCTGGTCGATCAGATGCTGTCCGACATCCTGTCCAAAAGTGATCTGCTGATTCATGCCATGGGCAGCAAACTTGGCAACGATATCTATTTTCATTCGCTGAATGTCACTGTGCTGTGCATGATGCTGGCGCGCGCCATCAACCTCGATCCGGCAGAAGCGCGCGACCTTGGCATAGCAGCCATGCTGCACGATGTCGGCAAAAATGAAGTGCCTTACAGCATCCGCGCCAAACAGGAACCTCTTACCGCCCCGGAACGGCATCTGCTGCAGCAGCATGGCGTGATCGGCGCCACATTCGCCCGCAAGATGGGGGCCACGGATGCAGTACTGGCCATGATTCTGCAACACCACGAATATCTCGATGGCAGTGGTTACCCGAACAAGCTTTCTGGCGAGAAGATTTCCAGACCGGCGCGTGTCCTGGTGATCGTCAACATGTATGACAACCTGTGCAATCCTGTGCATAGCGCCAGCGCCATGACCCCTTCCGAGGCCCTGTCGCGCATGTTTGCACAGCACAAAGCCCAGCTTGATCCAGTCATGTTGCAAACGTTTATCCGCATGCTGGGGATTTACCCGCCGGGCAGCATTGTTCAGCTGAGCAATGAAATGCCTGGACTCGTGCTTTCAGTCAATCCGGCCAACCCATTGCGCCCGGAAATCCTGGTCTATGATCCGGATGTGCCTCGCGACCAGGCACTGATCATTCAGCTGGAAAACGAACCCGATCTGAAAATCGAAAAAAACCTGCGTCCTTCGAAACTGGCTCCCGAAGTGCGCAACTATCTGAGCCCCAACGCCAACATCAGCTATTATGTTGGTCAGGACAGCCAGAAGCCAGGTTAACCGGTCAGTTTCTGCGCCAGAGGATGGGGTTCTGGCAACAACTTCACAAGGAACTTCCCGTATAGCCGGCTGTCCACCGTTTGTCCGTCAGGAAGTTTTTTGCGCCTCACGGTTGTCAACGCAAACACATAAGGGAGCTCACATGCCTGATGATCAATCCGTTACGCATGCCGCACCAGCTGGTTTTCGTCGTGCGTCACTACCACTGCTTGCCCTGGCACTTGGTCTGATGACCACCATGACCGTGCAGGCCGATGACAAATCACCCACAACGGCCAGGACAACAACACAAGACCCGTGTGCATTTGCTGCAGAAGACCGGCTCAGCCTGCTGGACAACCGGTTGGCCAGCCTGCAGGAAAAACTCGATCTTCAATCATCCCAGACCGCCGCCTGGAAAACCTGGGTCAAGGCGGTGCGTGACGATGTCACCAGACAATCTGCCGAAGAATGCCGCATCAACCAGCAGTGGTGGGAAAGCATGCGCACGCAAGAAATCGATCTCAGCACACCCGAACGCCTGAAACAACAGGAAGATGGTCTTCGCACCCAACTGGCTATGGTTCAGGCTCGTCTGGACAGGATTGAATCCGCAGAAAAAAATACGATTCCGTTCTACGCAACTCTCGACCAGAAACAAAAAACCATTTTTGACCTGTTCTGGCGACTGGAACACGCAACCAGCTTCCATCCTACCGGCATGAATCGCATGCGTGGTCCGGGCACCGGGGCAATGCCTTTCGCGGCCGCCCCTCACAAAGGCCCGGCTGGCACGTCTGCCAGCCCTGCCCGCTAAGTCAAGGAACATCATCATGAAAACAGCCTTCATCCGCCTCTCCCTGGTCGGCGCCCTCATGTTGGGCCTGGCCCTCAACAGTGGTCCGGCCATGGCCTGGGGCGGTGGCGGCTGGCACGGTGGTGGCGGCTGGCACGGTGGTGGTGGCTGGCATGGCGGTGGCGGCTGGCATGGTGGCTGGCGCGGTGACGGCGGCTGGCGCGGCAACTGGCATGGCGCCTGGGGAGACGACTGGGGCTGGGGTCTTGGCGCCGGCCTTCTGACCGGTGCAGCCATTGGCGCAGCCATCGCTGCACCCGATCCTTATTATTATCCAGCATATCCGCAACCTGTCATTGTGCAACAGCCACCTGCTGCGCCAGCGCAACCTGCGGTCGGCACATGGTACTATTGCGATTCAGCCAGAGCATATTATCCTTATGTTTCCAGCTGTCCCGAACCCTGGCGAGCAGTTCCTGCCGTTCCGCCAGACGCACCGGGTAACTGACAACAACTGACAGAAACCATCATCCACAAGGAGAATCAGATGAAATTGCGCTGGATTTCACTGGCTGCCATGTCCAGCCTGCTGTTGCTGGATGCCTGTACAACTGTGCCGACCGGCCCCAGTGTCATGGCTTTGCCCGGTGCCGGAAAATCGTTTGACCAGTTCCGGATTGACGACATGGATTGCCGACAGTACGCCTCGCAACAGATTGGCGGCACCAATGCCAATGATGCTGCCGTCAAGTCGGAAGTGGGCAGTGCCGCTGTAGGTGCAGCGGTTGGTGCACTGGCTGGCGCTGCCATGGGGGGCCACGAAGCCGCTGGTACTGGTGCCGGCGTGGGATTGCTGGCTGGCGGCCTGATTGGGGCCGGCACTTCGAGCAATGCCCAGTACACCACACAGCAGCGGTATGACAATGCCTACGTGCAGTGCATGTACGCCAAAGGCGAGCAGGTTCCTGTCCGCGGCGGCGAATCCATGCGCAGCAATACGTATCAAAACCGTCCGCCGGTCATGACCCCTCCGCCGCCACCTCCGCCTGGTTATGCGCCTCCCGGCGATGACTGATCCCGCGCAGACATCAACCCCTTCAAACAAATCAGCCAGCTCCCGGAACAACCGGGGCTGGTTGATTTTTCATGCCTGAAACAAAGTTATTTGGGCGGTGGACCTGACGGTGCCGATGGTGTCGGTGCAACCATCTTCCAGCCACCAGGACATTGCCGCACGTAAGGGTAATATCCCTTTGGATTTGCACAGTGATACCACATGCCACCTTGTGATGCAGGTGCCGATGGTGCCGCCATCTGGGCAGGCTGCTGAACGTAGACCGGAGGCGGCAGTTGCTGCACCACCACTGGCTGTGGGTAATAATAAGGCGCAGGGTACGGGTAGGCATATGGATAATAATATGGCCACGGCGCGCCCACAAACACGCCGACCCGCGTCCAGGCAAACGCACCGGCACTCGACATGATGCCGATGGCAGCAAGCGAAGCGGACAACCAGAATTTGCGCGTCATCAATTTTCTCCTTGAAAGGACAACACAGAACATCCTCAAAACATCAGTTCTGGTTTCGATGCGCGGGAGCGGATTTGGTTCCTGGCGAATCCTGCAGCCTCATGTGGCTGCATCATCCTTGCCGGCAGCGTGACGGGCAGCCAGACTGCCAATCGCTGACCAGTCGAGCTGGTCTTTGCCCGCCGCGGCCAGTTCAAGAAACCGGTCACGCAGAATACTGGCAAACGGCAATGGCACCGCCAGCTCATCGGCTGCAGCCAGCACCAGTCGCATGTCCTTCTGGCCAAGACGAGCCGCAAACCCAGCCGGATCAAACCGTCTTTCCGCCACCATGGCACCGTAGTTACGGTAAACCGGCACATCAAAAATCGATGACACCAGCATTTCCAGATACTGGCGACGGTCCACCCCACCTTTTTCAACCAGGGCCATGGCTTCACCGAGCGATTCGATGACCGACGCCAGCAGGAAATTGCCGCTCAGCTTGACCAGATTGGCCGATTCTGCGGCTTCTCCCATGACAAATGTCTTTTGGCCAAGCACATCAAACAGGGGTTGCAGTGCGGTGATCTGTTCGGCCGGACCAGCCACAACCAGAAACAAACGTCCGGCTGCTGCGGCATCAGGTCGGCCAAAAACCGGAGCCGACAGGAAATGCTGCTGTTTGCTCGCATGTGCGGACGCCAGGCGCCGTGCGCAATCCACGCTGATGGTGCTGCATGACACATGCACTGAACCAGGTGCCAGCTGTTGCAGCAATCCCGACTCGCCAAGCACGATGTCTTCGACCGCCCTGTCATCCGACAGCATGGAAAACACCACTTCTGCACCGGCCATGCCAGACAGGCTGTCAACCACTTTTGCTCCTGCAGCCTGCAAAGCGGCGGCCTTGCCAGAAGAGCGGTTGAAAACAGTCACAGCATGTCCTGCTGCCAGCAGACGCCCCGCCATGCCGGAACCCATCCGGCCAAGACCGATAAATCCGATATTCATACCAGCGCACTCCGATCAGGGCTTCCGCCCGGCAACACACGAACCGTCCCTTACATGGCAGGGATCGTGCATCGCCGCGACGCTATGCCAGGTTACTTGTCTGCTGGATTATAGTGGAACTTCGGCAAATGTTTCATGGCATCCTTGCTGGCGCCAGGCAGGATGTAATCTTTTTTGTCGTGTTTGAGCAAGGCAAACTTGACCAGGACCGGGTGTCGCGGAATACCCAGGAAACTGCCGATATCGACCACCGCGTAACTGGCGGAATCTTCCGGTGACAGGATCACGTCTTCAATCACGCCCAGTTTCTGGTGATGATCGTTGTAAACCGTCTTGTGCAGCACTTCCTTGGTCACACTGCGACCAAATGCCACCAACTGGTCTTCGGTAACCGATACCCCCAGATTTTCGGTACCGACCACCTGGTCGGCCATGGCAACCTGCCCCACGACAACCAGACTGACAAAACCCAATGCACTGACCCAGTGTTTTAACATGATCAATCTCCTGAATGATGAAAGACGCCACGACCTGGATGGCCGGAGCCGCTCTGGATGAGACGCCAGCAGCCAACCCGAAACGGCAATGTGATTGTTACCGTTTCTTCGGAAATGGTAACAAGGATATCTGACGAAACACTGTATCAGCCGAGATTCATCGTCTGCTTTGATGAGGCAGGAAGATTCTGCGACTCCGCTTCGCTCCGCGCAGAATGACGGGGAGGCAGGAACGCCCGAATGACGGGGAGGCAGGAACGCCCGAATGACGGGGAGGCAGGAACGCCCGAATGACGGGGAGGCAGGAACGCCCGAATGACGGGGAGGCAGGAAGATTCTGCGACTCCGCTTCGCTCCGCGCAGAATGACGGGGAGGCAGGAACGCCCGAATGACGGGGAGGCAGGAACGCCCGAATGACGGGGAGGCAGGAACGCCCGAATGACGGGGAGGCAGGAACGCCCGAATGACGGGGAGGCAGGAACGCCCGAATGACGGGGAGAGCAACCCGTCATTCCGCGCGCAGTCGCGGAATCCACAAATCCGGCACGCTCTTTGTTATAACCACGACGATGAATTCATGCTGCCGTGTGCAAGGTCAGCAATGTGATCTCGGCTCGAGTGCCCAGCCGCATCGGTGGCCCCCAAAATCCGGTTCCTGCGCTGACATACAGCTGCAGATCACCCAATTCATGCTGAAACAGGCCATGCGCAACAGGCTGCTGCAAGTACACCAGATAACGGAATGGCCACAACCGACCGCCGTGGGTGTGTCCGGACAACTGCAGGTCGATACCATGGGCAGCGGCATCGTGCATCACCACAGGCTGATGGGCAAGCAGAATCACCGGGAGAGATGTATCACGCCCTCGCAATGCGGCCTGCAGGTCTGCTCCCTCTCCCGGAAAATGGTGACTGGCATGATCATCAACACCGGCCAGCTCAAACTTGCCTTCGCCTATCGTCAGGGCAACATGGCGGTTACGCAAGACGTGGATACCCAGCCCGTCCAGGAAATCACACCATTCGGTGACGCCAGAATAATACTCATGGTTACCCGTCACAAAATAGGTGCCCAAGCGCGAATACAATTCGCGCAAGGGTTCAACATGCTCACCCAGATCAGACACGCTGCCATCCACCAGATCACCGGTAATTGCCACCAGGTCTGCGTCCAGAGCATTAACCTGACTGACCAGACGTTGCAGCCATTCTCGTCCCAGCATAGGGCCGATGTGGATGTCGCTCAATTGCACCAGCTTCATGCCATCCAGCGATGCCGGCCATTTTTTCAGACGAACCGTCACGCGACGAACATGAACCGGACGTTGCCCATTCCACAGAGCATAGGCACCAAGCGACAGGGCCAGGCTCAGAGCTCCGGTTCCCAGCATTTGCTGCCAAGCCGATGTCCATTGCCCTGACACCCAGAACAGCCCCAACACCAGGTCGGCTGCCAGAAAACAGGTCACCAGCAACAGCCCGAACCCCATCCACAAATAATTGGCCAGCAACACCTGGTTGAGCATGCGATGCGGCAACCAGCGCCGCAACGGCAAAATCAGCAGCACCAGTGTTGCCAGCGCGCCCAGGCCAGCCAGCAGAGCCGTGCGGAAGCCGGCGCCCGGTTGGAACCAGAACAACATCTGCTGATACAGGAATACGTGCGTCAGAGTGACGACACCAGAAAAAACCAGCAAAAATCCGGCAATTTTCCTGCTTTGTCTGCGAGACATCATGCTCAACCGATTGTCAACGGATTCTGTAGTGTAGAGGAAACCCCTGACAGTTGCATATCAGTCCCGCAACCCGAAATGACTATATTCAACCATCCGTATGCGGAATGCCCGGGACCGGACATTCTGGTGTGCCCACCATGGGGCGTGTCAGTCGTTCAACTGCTGCACGAGTGGCTTCGGGATCGCTGATCCAGTTGGCATAAAACTCATACGGGCAGGCCGCGACACCTCGGTTATCTTCGCCAGAATTGATCTTGCCGGTGTAACCGCGATGCAACAGCTTGAACAAATGGTTTTCGGACTGCATGTTGCGTCGTGCATCACGAATCATGGATACCGACAACTGGGCGTACTGAATACCATTTTCTTCTTCGCCGCACTCACCCAGGGTGCGTCCGTCAAACCCGATAATGGCCGAATGCCCGAAATAGGAATACACACCATCGAAACCCGCCGCGTTTGCTACCGCCACATAACTATTGTTGGCCCACGCCATGGCCTTGGCGATCAGAACCTGCTGCTCCTTGGCCGGGTACATGTAGCCCTGGCAACGCACGATGAGTTCGGCACCCTTCATGGCGCAATCGCGCCAGATCTCGGGATAATTGCCATCGTCACAGATAATCAGGCTGATTTTGAGACCTTTGGGCCCGTCCGACACATAGGTGCGATCGCCGGGGTACCAACCCTCAATTGGCACCCAAGGCATGATCTTGCGGTATTTCTGTACGATCTCGCCCTGGTTGTTCATCAGAATCAAGGTATTGTATGGGGCCTTGTCGGGATGCATTTCATGCCGTTCTCCCGTCAAGGAAAACACGCCCCAGACATTCGCCGACCGGCAGGCTTCGGCAAAAATGGCCGTTTCTTCACCGGGAATGGTCGATGCCGTGGCATACATTTCCTGTTCGTCATACATGATTCCGTGCGTGGAATATTCCGGAAAAATCACCAGATCCATTCCCGGCAATCCGAGTTTCATGCCCTTCACCATGTCCGCGATCTTGCGACAATTGTCCAGAACTTCTGCTTTGGTATGCAAGCGAGGCATCCTGTAATTGACCACCGCCACCCCGACCGTATCCTTGCTGGAAGAAATATCTCCGTGGTACATCTTGCGCCTCCATTTGCCCAATAAAAATGACGACCTGCCAGTCATCGTAAAATTCGGGCATCTTCCTGTGGATACGTCAGATGGCGTATACCATCCGACACACACATAACCAAGCAGATTACGTATGATTTATCAATTCATGATAAGATAAAAAGATCATTACAATGATTCCGGCACCAATGAACCATTCCGCACTGGACCCACAACTTTGCACCCACTACAAGGTACGAAAGCTGGTGAGAGCATTGTCCCGTTACTATGATGCCGAACTGGCCAAAGCCGGGCTGAAGGCCACCCAGTTCACCCTGCTGACCCAAATTGTGCTTTCTGGTCCGATTGCGCTTGGCGAACTTGCCGACATGATTGGTCTGGATGCCTCGACTCTCAGCCGCAATATCCGTCCACTGATCACCAACGACTGGGTCACCGTAGATGCTTCGCGCCACGATGCTCGCATCCGGATCGCCAGTGCCACTCCGGCCGGCAGACAAAAACAGAAAACAGCCCAGGAATGCTGGCAAAAAGCCCAGGAACGGGTGATTGAACTGCTGGGCGATGACTTGCACCACAAACTGCACAAGCTGAACGAACGAGCGCTGGAACGCCTGTATCTCTGACGCCTGCTCCCGCCTGGAACCCAGAACACGCCTGAATCGGGCGCACCCGATCGCCTGACACTTCTGACAGTTACCCAACCCGATGGTCATGCCGCAAAATTCAGCTTGCAATCACCAGTTGATAACGGTAGCCTGAACAGCCACATGTGCTGCAGCCCAGTCCATGAAAAAATCCATCACCCAGCTTCCAGATGACGTCAGCACAGCCGGTTTGCTGGAAGCCGTTCTGGATGGCAATCAGGATCTGATCTATCTTCTGGACACAGAAAGCCGGATGGTGCTGGCTAATCAGGCCACTGTGGAATTCTTCGACCTGCCTCTCGCGGCACTGACAAAACCCGCCTCAAGACAATCACTGTTTACCGGCTTGCCGGCATGGCAGGACATGCCCGACGCCACCAGTCAACAGCATGAAATCACCCAGCATGACCGCAATGGACAGGCACACTGTTTTTTGGTGAGCCGGTTTCTGGTGCATTCCGAACAGGGCAAACTGATCGGGCTCTGCCATATCGCGCACGACATCACCAACAGAAAACTCATGCAGTTTGCTATCGAACAGGAACGCATGTTGTTTCACAAGGCCATCGAAAGCGCACCCATTGCGCTCCTGATGGCCGACAAGAATGGAATCATAGAAATCTGCAATGCCAGCATGGAAAACATGTTTGGCTATCTGCGCAGCGAACTGATTGGACAATCGGTCGAAATGCTGCTGCCGGAAACCCTGCATCAAGCGCACATCCAGCATCGAGAAACATTCATGACTCATCCGGAACCACGCAAGATGGGAGACGGACGAGACCTGACAGCCATCACGCGCGATGGCCGCAGCCTGATTGTTGAAGTCGGGCTGGCTCCGATTCAAACCGATAAAGGCACATCCGTCATTGCCAGCATTGCCGATGTCAGCGAACGGCATTCCCAGATGCATGAACTCTACCAACGCGAGCTGCGTTACCGTTCAGTCATCGAAACCACCCCCGATGGCTTCTGGGTCGTTGATGGAAACAGCCAGCAATTGAAGGTGGTCAACCCGGCATACTGCCGCATGTCCGGTTACAGCGAAGACGAATTACGCAACATGACCGTCAGCCAACTGGACGCCATTGAGCTTGAGGAAGACACGCGCAACCACATCGAGCAGGTGAGCCGGCAAGGGTTTGACCGCTTCGAAACCTGGCACCGCCGCAAGGACGGCAGCTATTGGCCGGCCGAAGTGACTGTCAGCATGGTGGCGGAACTCAACGAACTGTTTGTCTTCATTCGCGACCTGACAGAACTCAAAAACCTTGAGGAACAACGTGTCAATGCCATGCAGGAAGTCAGCCGCCTGGCTTATCATGACCCACTGACGCAATTGCCAAACCGCCGCGCACTGGTGGAACGCCTGGAACAGGCTATGTCATCGGCCCGTCGACAGCAACGACATGGTGGGCTGTTTTTTATTGATCTGGACCATTTCAAACAACTGAATGACAGCCACGGTCACAAGGCTGGTGACATGCTATTGGTACAGGTTGCCCTGCGCCTTGCCGCCCACATCAGGGCAGAAGATTTTGTCGCCCGGTTTGGTGGCGACGAATTCATTCTGCTGGTTAACGATCTGGACGAGGATGCCACGATAGCCAGCCAGCAATGCGAACTGATGGGTGACAAACTCCTGCAGGTGCTAAACGAACCCTATATGCTCGAATCCCACGACTGGCTGATCAGTCCAAGCATTGGCATCACCCTGTTCATGAACGACAATGACTGCGACGAGGTTATCCGCCGCGCCGACAACGCCATGTATCGCGCCAAATCATCCGGAAAAAACCAGCACGCGTTCATTCGGATTTAACGCCGGCAGTGGCTGGTTGACGCGCTGCCACTTCATTTAGCAAACGTGCCAAGCGTACGCTCGCACTCTTCAGTTGATCCTGGATCACAGGCCATGCCCAATTTTGATACTGATCTTCCCAACCGGTCATGAACACCGGCGGCAGATGCCGGTACGCCGCACACGCAAGATGGTGAGAGTAATTCACCCAGGCTATGGTTCGGTCATTGATCTGTATAAGTTCACCAGACGGAGCCCATATCACCCGTTGCTCGGATGCAATTTCGCCGTCCAGTCGTAATGCCTGCTGTCGCACCGCATCATGATCAAAACTGTAACCAGGCCCCAGATGCCAGCCAAAATGATGCTCAATCACCCCCAGATCCCAGACGGCATGCAGGTTACTGTGTGCACCATACCAATCCAGCCGGACATCATTGCCACCCCGGTCATGGTCGTCTTCCGCATGCAGAGGCTGGTGGATATCCCCCATCAGATGTACCACCCATTTCAGCGCAACCTCCCGTTGGTCCAATGGCTGTGCAGGATCAGCCAGTACCCGCGTCCATTTCGGCAACTGGTCCACCACACAGGTCAATGAATCAATGCGCTGATTATGTTGGTCAAAATGACAATCGCGCACCTCGTTATACTGCTCGGCGTATAAGGGTATGTCCACATAATGCCAGGGCCCGGTATCCGGTTGCTGGCTGCGAATGGCATCCGGCCAGGAAGAAACCTGATCCAGATGGCGGTAGCCTTCGACTGCCAGCAACTGCAGCACCAGCGCATTTGCTTGCGGTGTCAGATGTGCTTCCGCCATATCCGCAATCATGGCATGTCCTTCCGGCCCCCAGGCCAATGCCGGCGCTGACAAACACAACAGCCACATCACAACCAGTTTTCTGAAATGCATCACCTTCCCCCATGCCAATCGGGCCAGTATAACCAGACATTCTGACAATTCTGTGCCAGAAGACAGGCATCGGGCCCTTGCGCCAGACTGAGACAAAACCAGTCTGCGCAGACGCAGTAACACAGAAAGATGTCCAGCACTTGAGCCCTTCCCAAAGACATGATATGATGCCGGTCTTCATTGATCAGCACGCGCCCGTAGCTCAGCTGGATAGAGTACTTGGCTACGAACCAAGGGGTCAGGAGTTCGAATCTCTTCGGGCGCGCCACAAATTCAAAGGGTTAGCTTCGGCTGGCCCTTTTTCATTTTGCGCATTGTAGCGCTGGTCAATTTTGCACGCTGTTTACCCCGGTTTCCTGGTCAGTTTTGCACGCTGTTTTACAAACCTATTGTGGTTCCAGCGTAACCCGTTGCCGGTGGATTGGAGGCGCAGCGGGAATTGATCGAGCAATTTGACATCCGACCGGGAAGATCAGCCCTCGATCACCCGTGCAACATCACCTTTGCATTCGGCGCATTTGCCAACCAGGAGCAAGTTATCGTCCCGGATCGCGCCGGTGAAGTTGGTGATCGTGACTTCATGGCGGCAATTTCCACACCATACATTCGCCAGCAGCCGTTGGCGGATGTCGGCAGAGATGGAATTCCAGCGCCGGCGAGCGGGGCGTGTGAATTCGGGGAGCGTTTCGATAGCCATGTTCATTCCTCGAACAATTCAGAATGCGAGCCTGTGCGTACGAAGATGATGGTGTTGCCTTCCGACTGGTAGATCAGCAGGAAATCACCGCCAATGTGACATTCGCGATGATCGGCCCAGTCTCCCTTGAGGGGATGATCCAGCCATTCAGGCCCTAAAGGTGCATCGTTGGCGATGAGCAGCAGCATCGCCTCTTTCAGTCGTCGCAGGTCGTAGCGGCCTGAGCGAGACAGGCGTTCCCAATCTTTGAGGAATGCCTTGGTGTAATCGCAAGCCTTGGGCGGTGAGGCCCGTTTACTGCTGGCGGACTTTTCCGAGGTCATCGATCAGTGCATCCGCAGATTCGAATCGAGCAGCGCGCGCCTTTCTCATCGCACGGGCATCTTCCATCGCCGCGCGGGTCTGTGCATTGGGAACCTTCAATTCCAGCGGGAACGCCTGGTCGTTGACTACGCGCTTGAGCAGGATGCGAACCGCATCCGACACGGACAACCCCATAGCGGCCAGCGCTTCACTTGCCTGGGTCTTGGTTACATCATCCACGCGAACGTGGAGCATCGTGGAACGGGACATGGTCAAACCCTCCTTTTTGCCATTGTGTATCTCTTATGCGATACAGTCAAGAACGCATGGACCTGATGACTCGACTGGCTGGTCGACTCAAAGAATGATATGGCTTGGGCAGCCATGATCGAAATGTAACAAGGCCACATTTGACAAAACTGGTTTAAATCGGTTGGCAAGCATTGCAAGTGATTGTTTAATAAATTAAATTTTACGCCAAGACCGCGTCCACGAACCAAGGGGTCAGGAGTTCGAATCTCTTCGGGCGCGCCAGATAAAACAATGGCTTGCAACTCTTCGGTTGCAAGCCATTTTTGTTTCCAGCCTTCTGTGGGTCCAACAGAAATTTGCTAATCAGCTGCTGAGTGCTCAGATTCGCAACCACCGCCCCCAGTTCTTACCGTAAAGTTGCTAACCTATTGGCTCTCAGTTAAGGCTTGTACCCGCGCACATTTATGCAAGCAACACAAGACCCATCAATGGCAATATATTCTGTTTATTTATAAAGAAATTTTGCTATAATGACATAAAAATTTCACTTACAAAATCAACAATTCCATTCGTCCAATCATTTTCATCAGGGGAGAACACAGCAATGAAATCACGCCAAGCATGGGCATGGGCCTGGACGGGCTTTTTCCGCTTTCTGCTCCTTGCCGTTTTCGCTCTATCCGCCAGTTTAGCCAGCGGCGAAAACCTGTTCAATATCAATACCTTTGACAGCATATATGGCTCTTACAACGAGACGCTGACCGGCAACGTTTCCAGCGGATCGCCATCGACCATTTCGTGGCAATCCGCGGGATACCACTGGACCGGCTCGATCGGCCTGACCAATACCCAGGGCCAGATCCTGGCGCTGATCACGACCAACGCCAACGACGTCTACGTTCTGTCCACCAAGGGAGCCACCGCGATGTTCGGCAAGCCCTGCGCAGGCAACGCAACCGAATGCGTAGTGCTAACTCCGGGGCAGACGCAATCACTGTATGGCGCCATCAATGCAGCGAACAATGGCCGGGGGATCTGCTGTACAACTTCCAGCAGCGTGCAACTGCTGAGTGCGGCGGACATTTATTCGCTGCTGGGCCCCTCGGTCGCAGATACGCTGGCAGCACTCCGTCTGAATCAAATGAACCTGAACAACGTGTTTGCGCTGTTCAGTTCGTACCTGAACCCTGGATTGAGTTATGACTGCGCCCTGTTCGACAAGCACGGCATGTGCGTTTCGGTGTCGGGACGTTATTCGGCTGTTGATGGTACCGATACACAAGTCACGTCCGGCGTGGTCACAATGGCTTACAGACTGAAGCCCAATGCCCGCATCGGGGCCTTTGTCGACCAATTTGCCGGCAACATCAATTCGGGCGGCGTCAATGTCAATGGCAATACACCGGATGTCGGCCTGTTTGCCGTCTGGACGCAGTATGATTCCGGTGCCGGATTGAATCTGCGTGCCGCGTTCCGCTATGGGCTCCACGATACAGGCATCTCCCGCATGGCCATCGGTTCCTCCGAACCCGGTTTCGGCATGACCACCCTGACGGACCAGGGCGTCCAGCTCACGGCCAGCGAAGGATACGATGTCAGGAAAAACCTGATGCTCAAGCCGTATGTCGGGCTGCGGTATATCAATCTCACTCTGAACGGCTATACAGAATACGCTTCAACCAGTGTCACGACGCCGCTTGCCTACAATGCAGTCCGCGACCAGTTCACAACGTTACTCGGCGGGATCTCTCTCATCGATCATCTGACGCACAAAGTCGATCTCTCAGGAACGCTGGGCGTCGAAACCGATCTTTCGGAGAGCATGGGGGTATATACCGCAAGCGGAATTCCGGGCCTGACCCCCATTCCGATGAATGGCAACTACCTGAGAACACGCGGTGTTGCGTCTGCTGGTGCCTCTTACGATCTTGGCAACTCCCAGCTGATCAGCGCACAACTCGTCTACCGCCAGGAAGCCATGTACCTCAGCACAACAACCACCGCACTTGTCAGTTACGTCAAGGGATTCTGATTCCCGGATCAGATCAATTCTACAACTGCTGTCAGACTGACCAGACCAGGTATGCGGACTGGTCAGTCCAGATTGCCGTAATCCAAGCGGCAAGATACGGTCCATGGAACAAACAACCCTAATCTTGAGTGATGGTTTCGAGAACCGATTTCAGCTTGATAATTTCCTCAATGCTTAGTTGCTGTTTTCGCTCTTTGGTGTAGCCATTCGGCACAAGCTGTTTGATGTCCACCAGATCGGCAGGATTACCGTCAATCAGCAAAGCACGCCAGAGTTTGCGTTTTTCGGCCCAGTGCAACATCTGCCCGATGTCTTTTGATAGCTCGCAGCACCGGAATGGCATGCCTGCCAACATGAGCCGCCTGACAACCTTACCGATTGAGCGGATGAATCCAATCCATTGCCCTTTCATCGCTGGATGACGAGATTCGCCGCGACGACATCGACAACCATCAACAAACCAGACCTCGACAAAAACGACAGATAAAACGCATCATCCGTATTTCGGGATTCACGCTACCGCTCACAATTGGCATGGCAGCAAGAAGGGGTTATCATACGCTAAAGCATACAAATAGCTGACATATGAAACCCGAACTGACTGCCCATTCCCTGATCCTGTTTGTGTTACTCACGATGGCTTCGTTTGCCGCGATGGGCTTCGACACCAAGCCGGTTGTATGGGTCGATCACGAGGTCAATCTGACAGGCAGGCTGATCAGCAACGTTCTGCCTGTTGCCGATGAATCCGGCAAGCAAGTCCCGCAAATTCGGCTTGATGAAATTCAGAACTCACTGATTCAAGAGTTGATGGCCAAAGGTGTATTGCTGAAGCCCGAGCAAAAGCCGGAAGGCGATACATTGATCGCAAAGGTGAGCCTGACTTCATTCAAAACGGGTAGCGCGGCCGGACGCTGGGTGGGATTTGGCGCTGGCTCTGCCAAATGCACAGTGCGTGTGCAATTGCTCGACGAGCACTCGCTGACAGTGGTTGCCGAGGTAATCGACACGCGCATCCTGGACTCCGGCGGATTTTATACACTGGGCGCTGATGACACTTTCCACAAGGAACTGGCAAAAGAATTGGCTGACACGCTGGCCGGCATTCTTGTACCTGGAGGGGCAAAAAAATGAACTGGTTCCGTTATTTCACTCCGGCCACCCTGCTGATTGTCTCATTGCTTGCCGGGTGTGCGACACCCACTCCGCCGACCGAAATGGTGCCGCAAAGCATACTGGAACAAGCCTCGCTGCGCGGCGTTGCAATTCAGGTAACCCAGGTCACTGGTGGGATGGAAACCAGATCCTGGGATGTGGGCAGGATTGGCAATGCCGAGTTCCGTCAGGCGCTGGAGCAGACATTGCGCAACAGCGGCGTGGACACAGCGGCAAACGGAAAAAGTTACCAGTTGTCCTGCGAAATCGTTTCACAGAATGTGGCTGGCACATTCGACAACACAATGACTTTGCTCGTGCACTACACGCTGAAAGATGACCAGGGCAAACGGATTTGGGCGGACAACATCCTCACCGAGAAAGAACTGGCAGTCAAGGATGTGTTCAATGGCCAGACGCGCATGCGCAAGCTCCAGACATCAGCCATTCAGGACAACTTCATCACGCTGCTTGACCGGCTTGCACAGGTTCTTCACGTCAAAAAACAGGGCATCAATCACTAGAAGGTATCACTGAAAGGTTTTTTCGCTCTCAATCAAACCAGTCCGGTTTTTTACTCCCCCCAACCGATTTCCCAGGCGGTTTTGGTGCCAATCTGGCAATTGGCCAGCGAAGCGGGCATGACGGATTGGGTTGGCGAAAGCGGAATTCGGCCGGCCATGATTTCTGCATCGGATTGTGGATAGATGGGGTCGGCCTTGGGATCGGCAAATCCATCCGGATATAGCGGCTGCAAATCCGGTCCGTATTTGTCCGTTGCACCTAGGGTATGCAGCATTTCGTGGGTGATCACAATATTGTTCTGGGCATTTTGTCGTGATACCGCATAGGCATTCACCACGCCAATCAGGCCTTTACGCAGGGCCAGGGAAGATTCGAGCGGCAATTCATCTCTGGCAGGATGATAGATGACAAACAGCTTGATCACGCCAAGACCGCTGAACCAGCCGGCATGCTGACCAACCCACTTGCGCATGCGTAGCGACCACAAAATGGTGTCCAGCATGCTGGCACCGGCAGGGTTGAATTCCGGTGGGACCTCGTCAAGCGGAGGTTCCAGACTGATGCGTGGACGGGCAATTGAGTGCAATCGATAACGCGCCCGTTGCTGCTGCATGAAATCAGCGATTTCCTCAAAATCGTTGCTGCTGAGCGTACGCACATATTCCCGGATTTCACGGTTATCTTCCTGTACGACGGGATAAATGTGGATCACCAGCGGAATATTCGCCTGCCTGACCAGCCAGGATTCCCATTCGGTGGAGGCTGCCACCAGCAGCAACAACAGCAGCAGCGCGACAATTCGAAATTTCCTGAACATGAGCAATACATCCCGGCAGTAACGAATCAGACACCGACGCGAAGGTCACGGGCACGCAATTGTGCCAGTTCATCGAGTCCAAGGTGCACAAATGCCAGTCCGATCCAGGTGACCGCGATCAGGTTCAGCAAAGGCACAAACTGAAGCAGGCCGGTGATCAGCCCCAGCAGATAAAACTTGCCGGAAGATTGCTGTCGCAGACGGCGGAATTCCTGCTGGCTTGCGTGCTCGCTCAACGCATCGTAACGAAACAGGCGCTGACAGAGATACGCCGACAGCAACAGACTCACCAGCGGCGCCAGCGGAGTAAACAACCAGAAAGGCAGGGCAAACAGCCAGGCCAGCAGAAAAATGCTGACAGCCAGCAGTGAATTGAGCAAGCTACCGGCCAGGCTTCCGCCATGTTTCCGGACCAGCCCTGGATAGCTGGTCCTGGCCACATAAGCCACCATCACCGGCATGGCAATCAGCGACGTCACCAGCAAGGAAGTCATGTAGACCGCGGACGCCAGAAACACGATCAGTACAAACGTAACCAGATAGCCAGCCAGTATGGCAAAAAATCCCCTGGCAAGAGATTCCTGCAGCGAGGTGTGCTCAATCCAGCCAGACAGAAGCTGATGCCAGCCATGCCAGAAAAAGAAGCTCAGCGTTCCCCAGAACAGGACAGACGCAACAAACGGCCAGAAGATGAGTGCCAGCATGTGCGGATGCATCTGGGATTTGCTGGCGGCGACCAGGGACTTCAGTACGTCTTGCATGAACACGATCCACCAGGCATCAGGCATGTCCGCCATAAAAATATCGTCCGAGGCCGATGGTAAACAACCAGTCTCCCCACAAACCATGCTCCAGCGTAACCAGCAACCATGATCCGGTCCGCGCATAGGTGGTCGCAAACATCAGGCCACCAACAAAGCTCAGCACCGGGGCCTGCCAGTTGCCCAACAGCAGGTGTGCCATGCCAAATGTCGTTGCGCTCGCCAGCACGCGCTGAATCGTGCCGGGCCACAGGTGGCGGTAGCGGTGAAACAGGAAAACACGAAACACAAATTCCTGTGCCAGTGCCGAAATGGCAGGATACAACAACAAAACCAGTCCCCACAACCAGGGCTGCTGGCGCGGAAATGAAAACAGCATGGCTGGCTGCGCCACACCCACCCCGAACAGAACGATCAGCGCCCCAACACCAAACAATATCAGGATACGCAGCAGTTCACGCGGGGATTGTGGCCAAAAGCCGTATTTCCAGGCTGTCGGGCTGTCCTGGCGAAACAGAAACCAGCACACCAGGGTCAGCAGCCAGAGTTCGGGAATGATCCAGCGGCGCAATACCGGCCCCTGCCAGGCGGCAAACAATGGCAGGGCAACGAACAGCAGAACAAACTCGGATATTTCTCGCCAGTTTGGCTTCATATGCATCCTGCAATGTCATTGATATTGGATAACCCGGATTGCGCCGATCCTGAAAAATGTTGTGCAGAGTCCGGGACACCTCAAACAGGACGCGGTATGATGACGTCGCTCCAGCTGCCCATTATCCGATCATGCCATCATGAACCACTACGATGCAATCATCATTGGCGCAGGCCCGGCCGGTGCCCAATGCGCCCTCTGGCTCAAACAGCTTGGTTACGAACCGTGCGTGATTGATGCACAACCGCAGGCAGGTGGCCTGCTGTGCGACAACCCCTACCCGCTCAGCGGCATGGTTTGCATGGCAGGCCAGCCCAGCGGCCAGCAGTTGGCGGCAGACATGCAGGCCACATTGCTTGCCAGCCAGGTTTGTCTGAAAACCAGCCAGCGCGTGACAAGGATCGGCCGTTATCACGATCAGTATCTGGTTGAAAGTGTTGCACCATCCGGAGTCTCCGTGTTGCAGACCCGTCATGTTGTGATTGCCAGTGGTGTCAAGGCACGTGATGGCGGCATTCTGGCCAGCGACAGGATCATGATCGGCCCTGGCAGCCGGGTTCATGCGCATGATTGGCGAGGGCTCCGGGTGGCCATTGTTGGCGGCGGCGACAACGCCTTTGAAAACTTCCTGTTCATCCGTGACCGGCATGCACGTTCGGTCCATCTGTTTGCCAGATCGGTGCATGCCCGACAACAGTTTCGCAAGCTGGTGCCAGCGGCCGCCATGACCATCGGAGATTACGAGGTTGACGCTCCCAAACTTGCTGTAAACAGCCAGAGCTTTGACCGGATTGTGGTGATGTATGGCTGGGAGCCCAGACTGGATTTTACGCTGGATGGGTTGCTGCGCATCGATCAGCGCGGTTTCGTCAGTACGGAACCAGCCAGCTGCGAAACCAGCGTGACCAATCTGTATGCGATTGGCGAAGTCGCCGGACGGCAACACCCAAGCTGCGCCACTGCCATGGCAGATGGCGTTGTCGCGGCCAAGGCCATCCAGTTGCGCCTGGAAAATTCCTGAAACGGTCCCGTTTCAGTGCCCAGGATCCGCATAGCCCGGCCAGACCGACAACAGCACTCAGAAGTTGTTAAAAATATCGCTGACCACGTCTTCTGCAATGCCGAATCCGGCGCCAAATGCCAGTCCACTGGCCATATTGCTCCATAAACCGCCGCCAGTCGACCAGCCCTGCATGGGTTGAGGTGCATATTGCTGCTGCGGAGTCTGCATGCGCTGTTCCAGCATCTGGATGTAATTGCCCATTTGCTGCATCATCTGCATCATCAACTGCTGCTGTGCCTGTATGGTCATGGCAGCCGTGCGCACGGCCAGTGCGGTTTCACGGCCGGTCATTTCGTCGCGGGAAGTCGTCTGCACTCTTGCAGACAGGGCTTCCATCTGTTGCATGATAGTCTGGTACTGCTGCTGCAACTGCATGGCCTGCTGTTGCGCCATCTGGTAATCCATGTTGATTTCTCCTGTCAGGGATGACGGCACTGGTAAATGAGCCAGGTACGTTGTCCGATAACCGTTGTCGGTTCGGCAACGATCGTGTCACCACCCTGGCTCACCGCTGCATTGCGTCCCAACTGCTTCAAATCGGCATCAATGGCCTCTGTACTGCGGCTGAACAAGCCCACTTTGGCCAGAACACTGACCTGTGCGCTGCCAACCTGTTTGCAAAACGTCACGTTATCGGGTCGGGCAACCACGATCTTTTCGGAACCCGGGCTGATCTTGACCAGATCATCAGCACAGCCGGCCAGCGACAACACGGTGCCGGCCACCAGTAAATTGCGGAAAAACGAAACAAGCGACATGTTCATTGCCTTTCTGACTGGAGTTGCGGGTCAGTATACGATACAGACCCTTTCAGGAGTCCACTGGTTCCCCAACGACGGGGCCATGGCGCAAATGATCGCGATCGGGTCGATGCCATGGGTCGATATGGGCCAGCAGATCCAGCACGCGATGATGCTCGAACACCCGTTCTCGGGCGGCCACCGCAATATCGTGACCAGCTTCTACGGTGATGTCGGCATCCACCTCAATGTGTGCATCCACCACGATCATGTCTCCCATCTTGCGGGTACGGATATCGTGGACACCACGCACGCCCGGCGTACCCAGCATGGTATCGCGGATGGCATTGACTTCCTGATCATCCGCCGCACGATCCATCAGGTCTTGCAGGGCATCCCAACCAAATTCCCAGCCCATGCGCACGATCATCAGACCGACAATCAACGCCGCCACCGGATCGAGAACCCGGTAGCCAGCCAGATTGCCCACAATGCCAACCCCGACCACCAGCGACGAGGCCGCATCGGACCGCGCATGCCAGGCATTTGCCACCAGCATGCTAGATTTCACCTGTTTTGCCACCGCCAGCATGTAACGAAACAACCCTTCCTTGGCAACCAGCGCAGCAATCGCCACCCACAGGGCTGGCAAGCTGACGCGGGGAATGCTGGACGGATCAATCAGTTTGTGCAAGGCACTGGACAGCATGCCTAGCCCCACAGCAAGCAACAGGAAACCCAGCGCCAGCGAGGCTGCGGTCTCAAACCGCTGATGCCCGTAGGGATGCGTATCATCCGCTTCCTTGCGGCTCTGCCGTGTCGCTGCGAGCACCACAAAATCCGCTGTCAGGTCGGACAACGAATGGACGCCATCGGCCACCAGACCCTGAGAACGCGCGGTCAGGCCAACCAGAATCTGCAGCAGACTCAGGGCCAGATTAACTGCCGCACTGACCCAGGTGCTACGGCTGGCTGCCGCAGCGCGTCTGTGTTCGTCGGTCTGTGTACCAGTGGCTTTCACGTGGTCATTCCTTGTGTTCAATCCGGCTGCATGCCGCCGGGCAATGCCGCTATCCTGCCAGAACTGCGTGACAATTGCACGCAAGGATGCCTGTAACCGAAGCAATTCAGGTAGAATCGGGTTGTTATTTCACGATCCTGCATTATGCGCATCACCCATGGCCTGCACCCCTGCCTGACACGTCCGTCCGCAGTCACGGCGGGTAATTTTGACGGCGTCCATCTGGGCCACCAGGCCATGTTGTCCATGCTGTCGGCGTATGCACGCCAGCACAGCCTGGAATCGGTTGCGGTGACCTTCGAACCGCATCCGCGCGAGTGGTTCGGCGGTAACGACATTCCGGCACGCCTGTCCAGTCTGCGTGACAAACTTGCTGTCATGCGCACCTGCGGGATTGACCATGTGCACATCTGCTCATTCAATCAGTCGCTGGCTTCGATGCCTGCGGACATCTTTGTCAGCCAGGTTCTGCTGCAAGGGCTTGGCATGCGTCATCTGCTCATTGGCGACGATTTCCGTTTTGGCCATCGCCGGACGGGAGATTTTGCCCTGTTGCGCGAGATGGGCGCACAACGGGGTTACAGCGTGGATGCCATGACCAGTGTATTGAGTGATGGCGAACGGGTATCCAGTACCGCATTGCGCGAAGCTCTCGCCATTGGCGACCTGGCGCGCGCGCGGCGACTTGCCGGTCGCCCGTTCAGCATCAGCGGGCACGTGGTCCACGGCGACAAACGTGGCCGCCAGCTCGGTTTTCCCACCGCCAACCTGAATCTGAACCGCCGCAAGCTGCCGGTTTCGGGTGTATTCGCTGTGCATGTCCACGGATTGGGCGACACCCCTTTGCCGGGCGTTGCCAATGTCGGCATGCGCCCCACGCTGCAAAACGGCCTGCAACCCAGACTGGAAACGCATATACTCGACTTCCAGGGGCATCTGTACGGTAAAATCGTGGATGTGGAATTTCTGGCCAGGCTGCGCGACGAGCAGAAATTCCCCGACCTGGACGCCCTGCGCCACCAGATCAGCGTGGACATCCTGCAAGCAAGATCCTGTTTCGACCGCCTTTCTTCCGAATTGACCTATGGCTGATTACAAATCCACACTCAACCTGCCCGAAACTTCCTTCCCGATGCGGGGAGATCTGGCAAAACGCGAACCGGCCCAGGTTGCCCACTGGCAAGCCACGCACCGCTACCGCAAGATCCGTGAAGCCTCTGCTGGCCGGCCCCGTTTCATTCTTCACGATGGCCCTCCCTATGCAAACGGTGATATCCATCTGGGGCACGCCGTCAACAAGATCCTGAAGGATGTGATCGTCAAGGCACGCACCCTGGCCGGCTTTGATGCCCCGTATGTGCCTGGCTGGGATTGCCACGGCCTGCCCATCGAACTGCAGGTCGAAAAACAGCATGGCAAAAACATTCCGCCGGCCCGTTTTCGCGAGCTGTGCCGGGAATACGCCGCCAGCCAGGTCGATCGCCAGCGCAAGGATTTCATTCGGCTCGGCATCCTGGGTGATTGGGAAAACCCATACAAAACAATGGATTTTGCCACCGAAGCCGGCATCATCCGTGCGCTTGGTAAAATCCTCGAACAAGGTTACCTGTATGCCGGCTCCAAGCCTGTCCACTGGTGCATCGAATGCGGTTCGGCCCTTGCCGAAGCCGAAGTCGAGTACGAAGACCGCACATCTCCGGCCATTGACGTGGCATTTCGGGTCAGCGATCCTTCCGCCTTCTATGCCCGCCTTGGCCTGCCGGACATTCCGGAGCCGGTGTATGCGGTCATCTGGACCACGACACCCTGGACCCTGCCAGCCAATCAGGCCGTCAGCGTGCATCCGGAATTTGTCTATGACCTGGTTCTGACCCCGAAGGGGGTGCTGATTCTGGCTCGCGACCTCGCAGAGGCGGCCATCAAGCGTTATGGCTTCGAATCGGTTGAGGTCATCGGGCAGGCGCATGGCCGCCAACTCGAACATGTGCTGCTGCAACATCCGTTTCTTGACCGCCAGGTTCCTGTCATCTGTGGTGAGCACGTCACTGCGGATTCCGGCACCGGACTGGTCCATACCGCTCCGGCACACGGTGTCGAAGACTGGCAGGTAGGTCTGGCCTACCAGTTGCCGGTGGACAATCCGGTTGGCGACGATGGCAAGTTCTTTGCCCATGTCCCGCTGGTTGGCGGCATGGACGTCTGGACGGCCAACACGGCCATCCTGACCGCGCTCACGGATGCAGATGCGCTGCTGGCACAGGCAAAACTGCGTCACAGCTACCCGCATTGCTGGCGACACAAGACACCGATCATTTTTCGCGCCACGCCACAATGGTTCATTGGCATGGACAAGCCCGGCGCTACCGGAAAGACATTGCGCGAACAGGCCATGTCGGCCATTGAAGCCACTTCCTTCTACCCGGCCTGGGGCCAGCCAAGACTCACCGCCATGATCCAGAACCGGCCAGACTGGTGCATTTCCCGACAGCGCAACTGGGGTGTGCCAATGCCCCTCTTCGTGCACCGGGTCACCGGTCAGCTGCACCCGGACAGTCTGCGTCTGATCGAAGAAGTGGCGCAACAGGTCGAGCAAACCGGAATCGAGGCCTGGTTTTCGGGTAGCGCCGAATCATGGCTTGGCAAGGAAGCGGGTGAATACCGCAAAATTACCGATACGCTGGATGTCTGGTTTGATTCCGGGACCACCCACTCGGCAGTTCTCCGCCAGCGCCCCGATCTCGGCTGGCCGGCTGATCTGTATCTGGAAGGATCAGACCAGCATCGTGGCTGGTTTCAGTCCAGCATGCTGACCGGCTGCGCCATGGATGGACGGCCACCTTACCGCGCATTGCTGACGCACGGTTTCACGGTCGATGAAAACGGACACAAGATGTCCAAGTCTCGTGGCAACGGCATCGAACCACAGGACATCTGCAACCGACTGGGCGCCGACATGCTGCGCCTGTGGGTTGCATCGACAGACTATTCCGGCGAAATGTCGCTCTCGGAAGAAATTCTCAAGCGCGTGACCGACAGCTATCGGCGCATTCGCAACACCCTGCGTTTTCTGCTGGCCAATCTTGCAGACTTCGATCCGCAACGCGATGCGCTGCCGGTCAGCGAATGGGTCGAAATCGACCGCTACGCCATGGTCATGCTGACCGAATTCCAGCAAGCCACCTGCCAGCATTATGATGCCTTTGAATTCCATCCGGCCGTACAATGGCTGCACCGCTTCTGCTCGGAAGACCTGGGGGGGTTCTACCTGGACATTCTAAAGGACAGGCTGTACACCACTGCGGAACAATCGCATGCTCGCCGCTCTGCGCAAAACGCGTTGTATCACATCACGCACGCGCTGACCCGGCTGCTGGCGCCAGTGCTCAGCTTTACCGGCGAAGAAGTCTGGCAACATCTGTCCGGCAATCCGGACGACAGTGTCTTCATGCATCTCTGGCACCAGATCCCGCAACCGGAAGATGCGTCTGAACTGCAACAACGCTGGCAGACCATCCGGCGCGTCCTGACCGATGTGCACAAACATCTGGAACTGCTGCGCAGCGAAGGCCAGATTGGCGCTTCACTGCAGGCCGAAGTTCTCATTCAGGCCGGTGGCGGTGATCTGGCCGCATTGCAGCCACTGGCGGATGAACTGCGCTTTGCCCTGATTACCTCGGCAGCCCGCGTAGAACCGTCGCCGGATGGTGTGACGCATGTCACTGCCAGCGCAAGCCCGTACACCAAATGCGAACGCTGCTGGCATTACTGCGCCGATACTGGCCAGCATGCTGATCACCCGGGATTGTGCGGTCGCTGCTACGCCAACCTGTTTGGCCAAGGGGAGACACGTCACCATGTCTGAGCGGCGTCTCGCACTGATGCTGTCCATGCTGGTGCTGGTTCTCGACCAGCTCAGCAAACTCTGGATCATGCGCCGGTTCGTTCCCGGCGATGAACAGACGATCACCAACTGGTTTTCGCTGGTTTACGCGCGCAATACCGGCGCCGCTTTCAGCCTGCTGGCCAACCAGGCTGGCTGGCAGCGCGGATTTTTCATGGCAATAGCCCTGATCGCCAGCATTGTCATCCTATGGCTTTTGCAGCGCGGACAAAGCAGCCTGCTTGCCCGTCTTGGTCTGGGCTGTATTCTGGGCGGAGCACTTGGCAATCTGCTGGACCGGGTGACGCTGGGCTATGTGGTCGACTTCATCTGGCTGCATTACGGACATTTTTCATGGCCCGCATTCAACATTGCCGATTCGGCGATCGATCTGGGTGCCGGACTGCTGATCTGGGATGCCATGCGCAACCGCAAGATGGCAACTGCCCAACCACATTCGGGAGACAATCCATGACCACCACGATCATGCTAGCCAATCCGCGCGGATTCTGCGCCGGAGTGGATCGGGCCATTGCCATTGTCGAACAGGCGCTGACGCGTTTTGGCGCCCCTATCTATGTCCGGCATGAAGTGGTGCACAATACGTTTGTCGTCAACGACCTGAAGGCCAAGGGCGCCATTTTCATCGAAGACCTCGCTGATGTTCCACCGGGCAGCACCCTGATTTTCAGTGCCCATGGCGTTCCGCAATCGGTCCGCACGCAAGCCGAATCGCTGGGTCTACATGTTTTCGACGCCACGTGTCCACTAGTAACCAAAGTCCATCTCGAAGTGTCGCGCATGCGCGAAAAAGGCATGGAAATCATCATGATCGGCCACAAGGGGCACCCAGAAGTGGAAGGAACGATGGGACAATCCAGCGGGGGCATGTATCTGGTGGAAACCCCTGCCGATGTTGCCCGGCTTTCGGTACAGGATCCGGAAAAGCTGGCCTTTGTCACACAGACCACCCTGTCGGTCGATGATGCCGCTCTGGTCATCGAAGCGTTGAAACAACGTTTTCCGCATATTGTCGGCCCCAAGAAGGACGACATCTGCTACGCAACGCAAAACAGACAGGATGCGGTGAAATCGATGGCGCCAAACTGCGATCTGGTACTGGTGGTTGGTTCTCCCAACAGCAGCAACTCCAACCGGTTACGCGAAGTGGCGGTCAATCAGGGAACCGAAGCCTACATGGTGGACGACGCCAGCCAGATCCAGCCGTCATGGCTCGTCAACAAGCAACAGATCGGCGTCACGGCTGGCGCATCAGCGCCGGAGGTACTGGTGCAGGCAGTCATTGCCCGGCTCGGCGCCATGGGCGCCTCATCGGTTCGCGAACTGCACGGCATTGAAGAAAAAGTGACGTTTCCTTTGCCAAAAGCCCTGCTGGATAACCCAGCCTGACGACCGTCCTTATTTGACGATCTGCAGCTTTGGCTTGCCACCGGGGGGTGGCGCCGATGGCGGCTCAGGCGGTGTGTCATCCTCCTGTGCCTGGCTGCCGGACTGTTCACCCGAAGCCACATCCTCAACCGGAAACGACAAGCCTTCACCGTTTTCGCGGGCAAACAGCCCCCCCACCGCTTCCACCGGTACTTCTATTTGCCGGGATACACCATTGAAACGTGCTGCGAAGCGTATCCAGTGGTTATCCATCACCAGACCATGGCTGGCGCTTGGCGAGATGTTCAGCACGATCTGACCATCACGGACGTACTCGCGGGGAATCTGGGCCGCCGGAACAGCACGCACCAGCAGATGCGGCGTGTATCCCTGATCTACGCACCATTCGTACACAGCACGCAACAGATAGGGTTTGGTGGAGACCTGTGTATCCGACTGCTGCATGCTGTCCTCGCTTATTTGCGCATCGCTTTTTCGTTAGGGGTCAGCGCATCGATAAACGCTGGGCGACTGAACAGGCGCTCTGCATATTTCAGCAGGCTGGCGGCTTGACGGGGCAACTGGATGTCATAGTATTCCAGACGCCACAACAACGGCGCAATGGCCACATCCAGCATCGAAAATTCGTCATTCAGCATGAATTTCTGCTTGGTAAAAATCGGCGCGATTTGCGTCAGGTTGTCGCGAATGCTGATTCTTGCCTTGTCGGCAGTCGCCTTGGTGCCATGTTCCAGCTGGTTCACGTGGCTGAACAGATCCTGTTCGAACGTGAACAGAAACAATCTGGCGCGAGCACGCATTACCGGATCAGCCGGCATCAGCTGAGGATGCGGAAAACGCTCATCGATGTATTCATTGATGATATTGGCCTCATACAGCACGAGGTCGCGTTCAACGAGCACGGGCACGCGATTGTAGGGATTCATCAATGCCAGGTCTTCGGGTTTGTTATGAAGATCAACGTCGATGATTTCGAAGTCCATGCCCTTTTCGAAAAGAACGATGCGGCACCGCTGGCTGTAAGGACAGTTGTTGCCAGAATACAAAGTCATCATGATGTGCACCTGAAACGAAGTAGCCGACGGAAACCGTCGGCCCAAAAATACAACTGGCTGGCGCCTGAAAAACAGAACTGCGAAATGCCGGAAAATCCGACATTTCGCAGGTTCCCGGCCATTGCTGGCCAGGATGTCAGTGGCACCAACCTTAAGTCACTGCTCAGTGAACGTCTTTCCAGTATTCCTTCTTCAGGAAATAGGTCAGCACAAAGAACAGACCAAGGAAGACCAGCACATAAACACCAATTTCCATACGCTGCAGCTTGTTGGGTTCGGCCATCCAGGTCAGGTAGTTGACCAGGTCGCCGACGGCTGCGTCATATTGGTCCGGAGTCAGTTTGCCTGGTTCGGCAAGTTCGAATTCCGGCTTGGCACCATCTTCGCCAGCCTTCTTCAGAACCTGCTTACCCTGCAACGACCAGAGGACGTTAGGCATGGCCACCTTGTCGAACACCGTATTGTTCCAACCGGTCGGACGAGTAGGATCTGCGTAGAAGCTGCGCAGATAGGTGTAAACCCAATCCGGCGAACGCGAACGGGTGATCACAGACAGATCTGGTGGCGCAGAGCCAAACCATTTCTTGGCATCATCCGGGCGCATGGCGATGGTCATGGTATCGCCCACCTTCTTGCCATCGACGAAAATCAGGTTGTTCTTGATCTGGTCAGGAGTCAGGCCAACGTCTTCCAGCTTGTTGTAGCGCATGTAATCGGCGCTGTGGCAACTGAGACAGTAGTTGGTGAACAGCCGCGCACCACGCTGGATGGAAGCGTAATTGTCCAGATTGACCGGCGCATGATCCAGATATACCTCATCGGAAGCCATAGCTGTCAGAGGCAGGAACAGCAAGGCAAGCAGAAACTTTTTCATTATTCCGGGATCCTTTCTGGCACGGGTTTGGTCTTGTCGATCGAGGTATACACAGGCATCAGCACGAAAAATGCGAAGTACACCACGGCAAACATACGGGCAAACAGGGTACGTTCCGGTGTCGGAGGCTTGGTACCCAGGTAACCCAGTCCAATGAAGGCGATGACAAACAGCACCAGCGCGATTTTGAAGATGGGACCACGATAGCGGATGGATTTCACCTTGGCACGGTCAAGCCATGGCAGGAATGCCATGATCATCACTGCCGCACCCATCGCCACAACACCACCGAACTTGCTCGGAATGGCGCGCAAAATGGCATAGAACGGGGTGAAATACCACAGCGGCACGATTTCAGGCGGTGTTTTCAGCGGATTGGCTGGGATGAAGTTGTTCGGTTCGAGGAACCAGCCACCCATTTCCGGACTGAAGAACAGGATAGCCGAGAACACCATCAGGAACACCACCACGCCGACAATATCCTTCACCGTGTAGTACGGGTGGAAAGGAATGCCATCCAGCGGAATGTGGGTAACCGGATCCTTGACCTTCTTGATCTCGATACCTTCCGGATTGTTGGATCCCACTTCATGCAGGGCAATGATATGGGCAACCACCAGACCGAGCAGAACCAGCGGCAGTGCAATCACGTGGAACGCAAAAAAGCGGTTCAGGGTTGCATCGGACACGACGAAGTCGCCGCGGATCCAGGTGCTCAGATCGTTACCGATCACCGGAATTGCGCCAAACAGCGAAATGATCACCTGGGCACCCCAGAACGACATCTGACCCCATGGCAGCAGGTAGCCCATGAATGCTTCGGCCATCAGCGCCAGATAGATCATCATGCCGAAGATCCATACCAGTTCGCGCGGCTTGCGGAAAGAGCCGTAAATCAGGCCACGGAACATGTGCAGGTAAACCACCACGAAGAACATCGATGCGCCAGTGGAGTGCATGTAACGGATCAGCCAGCCCCACGACACATCGCGCATGATGTACTGCACGGAACCGAACGCCAGCTCAGCATCCGGCTTGTAGTTCATGGTCAGGAAAATGCCGGTGACGATTTGCAGAACCAGCATCATCAGCGCCAGCGAACCGAAGAAATACCAGAAATTGAAATTCTTCGGCGCGTAATATTCGGACAGATGGGCTTTCCACGTCGAGGTCAACGGGAAGCGATCATCTACCCAGCCTACCAGCTTTTGCATCGCACTCATGGATCAGGCTCCTTTCTTCTTGTCTTCACCGACCAGAATCACTGTGTCGGTTTTGTAGTAGTGCGGGGGAACCAGCATGTTCATTGGAGCAGGAACATTCTTGAATACCCGTGCGGACAGATCGTAACGGGAACCATGACATGGGCAGAACCAGCCACCTGGCCAGTCGGCGCCAAGGTCGGCGGGGCCGAGTTCCGGACGATAGGTCGGCGAGCAGCCCAGGTGAGTACAGATACCGACAACCACCAGATATTCCTTCTTGATGGCACGGTAGATATTCTTGCAGTATTCTGGCTGCTGGGGAACGTCACAGTTGGGATCAACCAGACGATCAGCCAGACCTGGCAATTTTTCCAGCATGGCAGGCGTGCGGTTAACCACCCAGACCGGTTTGCCCTGCCAGGCCACAGCCAGCTGCATGCCCGGCTCGACCTTGCTGATATCCACCTCGACAGGAGCGCCGGCTGCCTTGGCACGTTCGCTGGGCAGCATGCTCAACACGAATGGCGTCACTGCCACGACGCCTGCGGCCCCGCCCACCACAGATGTGGCAGCCACGAGGAAGCGGCGCTTGCTGCGATCCACTTGCTGATTCATCATATCAATCCCCATAAAAGATTACGCCGACTTAAAAACCTTAATATTTTAACCATTTTTCGACAAAATAAAAAACTAATTTTCTGTATTGTTGACCGACGCAATCGGTAACGACGATGAATTCATCATACGATCAGAGGGATTTGTCACCCCGAAACAGAATCAGTCGGTCAGTCTGCAGAGAGATGCCATCTGCGTTATTCTACGAGGAACCTCCATCTGCGTCATTCTGCGCGAAGCGAAGCGCAGTCGCAGAATCCATCCCTTTCATGCAAGAGTGAACCGGATTTGTGGATTCCGCGACTGCGCGCGGAATGACAGAGTCTTGTGTCTGTGCGTGGAATGATGGAATCTTGTGCCTGCGCGCTGCCTCCATCTGC
>JAJZUW010000010.1:63118-89480 GCA_021845925.1 Pseudomonadota bacterium | reverse complement strand
GATGTGGCGTGGTGTCTGCGGGGCATTCTTCCGTCATTCTGCGCGGAGCGAAGCGAAGTCGCAGAATCTGGTCATGTACGGATTGAGGTTGCCGGATCTGTGGATTCCGCGACTATGCGCGGAATGACGATGTGAAAAGATGTGGCGTGGTGTCTGCGGGGCATTCTTCCGTCATTCTGCGCGGAGCGAAGCGAAGTCGCAGAATCCGGGTATGTAGGTATCTGGTCAACTGTTGACATCAAAGTGAATCAGGATCTCCTGGTCTGAATCCACCGGTTTGCCGTTCTGGATGGCCGGAAAAAATCGCCAGTCGCGTAAGGTGTTGAGCAACAGCTGGTTGATGCGCGGATCGGCTGCCGGTTTGACCAGTTCAACAGTTACCGTGCCATCGGCAGCGATGTGAAACCGTGCCAGCACCGCCACATGAACCGACTGGTCACGCATGTCATCCGGAATCTCGGGTTTGGGCTGGTAAATAGCGCGTGCGCCCATGGCGGTAGTGCCCGGCGTGCTGCTGGGTGCTGTGGGCGGCGGGGTGACAGCCGGCGCAGCGGGTTTGGCCGGTGGCGTAGCTGGCGTCGGCTGGGGTGGCACGGGCGTTGGTTTGCCAGTCTGGACCGGAGCAGGTGCCGGAGCGGGGACCGGTGCTCGCACTGGGGTTCGCGCAGCAGCGTGATGTGACTGGATCGGCGGATTCGGGTGTGCTGCGGGCTGGACGGGTTTGACCGTGGGTTCTGGTGGTGCTGGCAGCACAACCAGACGTGCATCAACCGTGGGTTCCGGGGCTGGCGGGGTCGGGTGCCGTCCCCGGTTTTGCAGCAGCCAGCCGGCCAGAAGCAGCCACAACAGGCTTGCCGGCAGCAGCATGATCAAAAAGGTCCGGTCTTCAGTCATGGGCAATGGCGATCTGGAAATGCGCAATGCCCGCCTTTTGCGCGGCGAGCATGGCTTCGACAACCGTTCCATGCTCGGCATGGCGGTCCGAAGACACCACCAGGCTGTGATCGGCCGGCAAATGCTGGTGTATCAGGGCAGCCAGACTGGCCAGCGCAACCGGCTGATGGTTGAGCAGCAACCGGTTGTCTGCAGTGACAACCAGCGTCAATGGCGTGGTGCTGGTCAGTTGGCTGCTACTGCCTTGCGGCAGGTTGACCTTCAGCGCATCCAGGTTCTGCATGCTGAGTGAAGCCAGCATGAAAGTGGCCAGCAGGAAGAACATCACATCGATCATGGGAATGATTTCGATCCGTCCCTTGCGCTGGAGCCGTGATTTACGCAGTTTCATGTCCTTCTCCCTTGCCAAGCCGGATACGGTCGATCAGCCGTGTGCCCAGCCGTTCCATGTCATCCAGTGTCTGCGCCTGCAACCGGGCAAAGAAATTGAAGCCGAACAGCGACACCAGGGCAATCAGCAGGCCGGTTGCCGTTGCAATCAGCGCTTGCGCCACGCCGCCGGTAACACCGGACGGATTGACCAGGCCATTGGCGCCAATCAGGTTGAAGGCATGCATCATGCCGGCGATGGTGCCCATCAGACCCAGCAGCGGGGCTGCGGTAACGGTGGTTTCCAGCAGCCAGAGCCGGCGCGACAAACGGTGTTCGATCATCTGCGCCTCATCGGCGGCGCGCGATTCCAGCCACCAGACCGGTCGTTCGGCATTGTCGGCAACCGTGCTGAAAAACTGTCTGAAAAAATTGCCGGACTGTTCCTGCAGCAGCAGCCGGTTGAGTTCCTGCATGTTGAATTCGTAGCTTTCCAGCAGATCGGCCAATTGCGCCGACAATTTGACTTTGGTGAGGTAAAGCCAGCTCTTTTCGAGCAGAATGGCCAGTGCCAGCACGGCCAGCAGGGAGAGAGGCAGCATCATGATGCCGCCCGATTTGAAAGCAATCCAGCTTTCCAGCATGTGTATTCTCCAGTCAGTTGCCGGCTGGGCCGGCTTGGGTTCAGAAAGTCTTGCTGGCCATCAGCAACAGGGTGCGTGGCGGACCATACTGCGGAGCGCCAACACCGATACCAGTGCCGTCGCGAATTTCGTATACCGTGCCCAGAAGGTTGATGACCGCGAGGCGCAGATTGACCTTGCCGAGATCATTGACGGCAAAATCCCGACCGACGCTGGTATTGAACTGCACATACGCGGGCAGATGGGTGGTATTGGCAAATCCGTTGCGCAAACCGCTGCCGTAAATCATGTCGATCGACCAGCTGGCATCTTGCCAGCGCGTGGACAAACCGCCGGATGCGGTCCAGGTCTGGTCGTGATCGAGATGGACCCAGTTGCTGGCGATGTAGTTCAGTTCGGCCGGTGCGAAGTTGTATTGTGCCGAGACGATGTTTTTACCGAGAGCGACGCTGTTGGACAGGTTGAAATAACCATCCAGATTGCCATTGTGATAGCTGGTGGTCAGCTCGACACCGTAAATTTCGCCCAATTGATAATTGAACGGGGTAAAAATCAGTGCCGAACCAAATTGACCTTCATCCAGCAGGTTGTGAACATATTTGTAATAGCCATCCAGACCGGCTGACCAGTGTTCACCGAACTGGTGATCGATGCCAATATCCCAGTAATCGCTTGTTTCCGGTTTGACTTCGTCATTCAGGGTACCGCCGGGCTGGGCGTTGGTCGTGCCAAGCACGCTGCTGACCTGCTGGTTGCTGATCAGTTCGCTGGGCGGGGGGGTGAAATAATGGGCATAGCCAATATGCGCTGTCGTGCGCGGGGTGATCTGCCAGCGCAATCCGGCGCGCGGGCCGAACTGGCTGCCATTGATCCATCCCTGGTACATGTCGTAACGCACACCATAATCCAGTGTCAATCGTTGCGATAGTTTCCAGCTGTCTTCTCCATAAATGCCATACAGCCAGATTGGCTGGGCGTCGGTATACTGGATCGGGATCGGTACCGAAGATGTCTGCATGCCCAGGCTGTTGGCGGGAAATGTCAGCAGATTGCTGCTGTTATTCACCATTTCATAACTGACCAGGAATCCGGTGCGCAGCGTGTGGTTGCGATTCACGTGCCAGTCCACATCCGTCTGGATGCCATTTTCGGTGCTGTCGCGCAGCACTGTCGATGCCACGCCGGTATAGATCAGGTCGCCTGGCACATCCGGTGAAAAATCAGTCCGTGAGTAGCGACTGAACAGGGCGATCTGGTAATCGACGCTGGTGCCGACCGTGCCCTGCAGGGCCAGCATGCCATAACGGGTGGTTTCCTGCTGCTGTTCGTTGAGTATTGACGACGGGTAATAGCCAACTCCCTGCAGGCTGAACAGGGGCGACTGTCCATACAAGTCGGGTATCTGGAAACGACCATTGCTGACGCCGGCCATGGCCGTCAGTCGCATATGGTCATTCAGCGCCCAGGACAGCCAGGCAAACCCCTTGTTCTGCACCGTGTTGTCATGCAGCGGATTGTACGTCGGCATCGGGTTTTCGATGCCGAGATTGTTCTGCAGCGAAGACGCTTCGACGTAATAGCTGAAATTGCCCGAGTGCCCCATGCGGGAAGCTGCCAGTTCACTGTTCTGGTGATCTCCGGCAGTCAGGCTGATGTTGCCACCCGCGGGTACGTCGCCAGTCCGGGTATGGATATCAATCACGCCGGCGGTGCGGTAGCCGTATTCGGCAGGCAATGCGCCTGTCATCAGGTTGAGACTGCTGATGAACCGGCTGTCAAGCGTCTGGCCAAAACCTGAAATGGCCTCCGGCAGCAGAATGCCATTGATCCGGTACTGCAGGTCGGCGTGATCGCCGCGGACATGCAACTGACCGAACGAGTCCTGCACCACTCCCGGGGCTTGCAGCAAAACCTGGTCGAGTGGCGTATCCTGTCCCTGTGGCATGTCGTTGATGCTCTGACTGCTGATATGGTAGCTGGTGCTGCCGGCTGCGGAAGCCGGAATGCCAGATCGGGCCGGATTCGCTGCCTGATGTGCAGACACATTCATCTCGAGCGCGGTCTTGCTGGCCAGCACGATCTGGCGGTGTAGTCCTGCGTGGCCATCGAGGGCGACAATGTCCAGCCCCGGACGGTATCCCTTGCCGGTGGCCAGAATGGCATACTGGCCTGGAACCAGCCCGGAAAAATGGAATTCGCCCTGCTGGCCGGTTTGTGTACGCGCCACCATGCGGCCGTCGCTGGTTTCGATTGCCACGGCGATATTGGCCAGTGGCTGGCCCAGGCTGTTGTCGATCTGGCCATCAATCGATCCGGCCGGCAATCCGGCAGCCAGCGCAATGCCGCAAGTGCCGGCTGCGCAGGCGAGCGCCAGCCGTAAGTAAAAGTGCATTTCAGATCCCTGTGTGCTCCCGAAAAACGGATTGTTTTCCGGGGCACGTGTCTGTTTCTGTTCGTTAACAGGTTGTTTTGATACTACCGTGACTGACCTTGACACGACCTGGTCCCATGCCTGAACGCGCCTGTCGGGCTGGTCAGTCAACTGGATTTCATCGTGGCATGTCCGTCAAATCGTTGCTTTAGACTTGCGGAGTCGAGAGGAGGGCGGAGGCAGTGGCAGAGGGAACAGATAACGGGACAGGACGAGCAGGGTGGTTGCCGGCAGGATCGGGGCAACAATGTGCAGCAGGACCAGATAGCTGGTCGGGATGGCTGGCAGCGCAAGGCTGCCGCCCGAAGAAAAATGTCCGGTCAGAACACAGGATGGACAGTCGTCGGTCTGGCTGGCCAGATCATGGTGATGCTGGGTCAGCGCAAACAGTTGCAGCAAAAGTACGCAGGTCAGTAGTAACAAACGCAGGCGCGCGACACTACTGCGCGAGTGTGCGTGCGATGGCTGGAAGGCAGAACGACTGGCGCAATGCGGCTGCATCAGACCTCGACACTGCCCAGATCAATATTGATCTGGCGTGATGGTGACAGGGTGGAGATGGCATGCTTGAAAATGGCCTGACTGACATTGTCATGCCCTTTCAGCATGACCATGTACTGGTCGAACGATTCGATCTTGCCCACCAGCTTGATACCATTGACCAGGAATACCGAGACCAGGACGTGTTCCTTGCGCAATGCATTGAGAAACTGGTCTTGCAGATTTTTCATGATGTTGCCCTTGTCGGGCGACGGGTTCCGCCGTGGAACCCATCGCGTACCTGCGGTTACTGGATCTTGGCGCTGGCGCGCAGTTCGGACACCATCTTGGCGACCTTCTGCTGTTCAAGACCAGTGCGGATACGATCCTTGACCTGATCATAGGCCGGGAAGGTGAACGGACGGATATCGACCACACGGATGACATGCCAGCCATACTGGGTGTGCACGGGTTCTTTGCTGTATTCGCCCTTCTTCAGCTGAACCATGGCATCGGCAAATTCCTTGACCAGATTGGCAGGCGATACCCAACCCAGTTGACCGCCCTGGGCTGCAGATGCATCCTTGGAATCTTTCTTGGCCAGTTCTTCGAAATTGGCTTTCTTGTTCAGCTGGGCAATGATGCTCTTGGCTTCAGCTTCGGTCGGGACCAGAATGTGCTCGACTTCATACTGCTTGGTACCCATGGTGCTCTTGAGCTTGTTGTATTCGGTCAGCACGTCGTTTTCGGAAACTGGATTGGCCTTGATCCACGAAGCAATGTAGGCATTGGCCAGCAACTGGGTTTTGGCCAGGGTCAGGCGGGTCTGGATCGTCGGGTCCTTGTCGAGTCCCTGCTTGATGGCCTGCTGTTCCAGCAGGGTGCCATCGATCAGGCTGTCGCGCATGCCGTTCACGACCTGGTCATTGACCGGCTGGCCCTGGGCTGCGCGATCCTGTTTCAGGACATCCAGTTCCGATTGCGGGATGGCGACATTGTTGACCACGGCCATGACCTTGCCGGCTGGCTGGGCAGCCTGGCTGGTGCTGATGGTGGCGATGCTGGCCAGGCAGAGAACAGCGACAGCGATTTTCTTGAGTTGCATGGGGTTTCCTTTTGTTCGGGTTATATAAAATCAGGCTACGGTGCCGCGGGCATCCAACGTTAGTGCATGTATCCGTTCGTTCATCAGGTCGCCAAGCACCTGGTAAACCAGGCGATGCCGTGCCAGCGTGTTCAGTCCGTTGAACTTTTCTGACACGATTGACAGACGATAATGTCCTCCTCCCCCGCGGGCGCCGGCGTGTCCTGCGTGCAGGGCGCTTTCGTCCACGATTTCAAGCTTTACTGGTTGCAGTAGAGCCAATTTTTCACGCATAAGTTCCGGCGTGCTCATTATGGCATGACTTTAATGAAAGGTTTAACCACGATCTTTGCGTAGACGCCATTCAGCCGGAACGGGTCGGCAGCTGCCCAGTCTTCGGCATCCTGCAATGATGCAAAACCTGCCACGATCAGGCTGCCGCTGAATCCAGCAGGTCCCGGTTCTGGGCTGTCGATGGCCGGGTGGGGGCCTGCGACGAGCAGTCTTCCGGCATTGCGCAATGCCTCCAGCCGTGCCAGATGCGCCGGGCGGTGGACCTTGCGTGCTTCCAGGCTGTCCGGCCGGTCTTCTGCCATGATGGCATACCATTCAGTCATTTGGTTCATCCTCCAGATAGCGACCGACAATCACTGCCTGTACCAGCACGAACACCAGCATCAGTCCGGTGGTGCCGAACAGCTTGAAATTGACCCAGTCGTTGGTGCTGAAGTGATAGGCGATGTACAGGTTGAGACAACCGACCAGGCCAAAAAATATCGCCCAGCTGCGGTTGAGATGGCGCCAGACATGGTCCGGTAACGCGAGTTGGCGTGAAAACAGGACGCGGATCAGGTTTTTGCCAAACCACCACTCGGCAACCAACAGCGCAAGTGCGTACGCCCAGTAGAGCACGCTCACTTTCCACTTGATGAATGTTTCGTTGTGCGAGATCAGCGTCGCGCCGCCAAAGATGGTGACCAGAGCGAGAGTCAGCCACATCATGGCGTCCACTTTCTGTCCGCGCGCCATGCGCCAGGCAATCTGCGCCACACTGCTGGCGATGGCCACGCCTGTTGCCACAAAGATGCCGGCCAGCTTGTAGGCAGCAAAAAACAGGATGACAGGAATCAGGTCAAACAGCACATTCATGGTGACACCGGCAGAAGTTCATTTCAGGCAGCAATCATTCATCCGCAATCCGGCGTCATTTGGGGCGCAGGTTCCTTCCGGTGAGCAATCGTGGCCAGCTTTGGTTGCAATCCTGACATTGTGGCAGTTTTTTGCAGAAAGCCGCAAGCGAGAAACCATGATTTTTGTTATGATTGCGGAGTCTGATTTCCTGTTTTTCCTCATGTCGCCTGACTTGCATTACGATTTGCACGCACATTCCTGTGTTTCGGATGGCGTCCTGACGCCAACCCTGTTGCTGGAACGTGCCGCCAGTCGTCAGGTCGACGTGCTGGCACTGACTGACCACGATGACACCCGTGGCCTGGCTGAGGCAGCAGAAGCTGCCGCCAGACTCGGAGTGCGTCTGGTCAATGGGGTTGAAATCTCGGTTTCCTGGCAGAAAACAACCCTGCACGTCGTAGGGCTGGGTATCGATCCGGCACATGCTTCCCTGGCCGAAGGGCTGGCTGCTATCCGGACCGGCCGGCGGGAGAGGGCTGAGCGCATTGCAGTGCAGCTGGCCCGCTTCGGAGTGCCGGACACCCTGGCAGGTGCCCTGCGCCATGCAGCCAATCCGGATCTGATTGGTCGCATGCATTTTGCCCGTGATCTGGTTGAACGAGGCATCTGCAAGGATGTCCAGTCGGTGTTCAAGCGTTATCTGGCCAAAGGGCGTCCTGGATATGTATCCCATCAGTGGGCCGATATGGCGGATGCCATTGGCTGGATCAAAGCCAGCGGCGGCCAGGCTGTTCTGGCCCATCCTGGCCGCTACGAGCTGGGCTCGGGCCGGCTGACACAGCTGCTGAACGAGTTTCGCGATGCCGGTGGCGAGGCTATCGAGGTGGTGACAGGCAGCCATACGCCCGATCAGTTCATCCGTTTTGCAAGGCTGGCGCGCGAGCATGGCCTGTTGTCGTCACGCGGTTCGGATTTCCACTCACCGGAGGAACACTGGCGGGATCTTGGCCGGCTGGCAAAACTGCCTGACATCTGCACACCCGTGTGGCAAAACTGGAGTCTGGCCTGAATGGCACAGTTCTTCAGTGTTCATCCGGACAACCCGCAACCCCGGCTGATCCGGCAGACATGCCAGATTCTTCGTGAGGGCGGTCTGGTTGCCATGCCGACCGACTCCAGCTACGCCATTGTTTGTCGCCTGGGCGAAAAGCAGGCACAGGATCGCATCCGCCAGTTGCGTGGTGTAGACGAGCGCCATCATTTCACGCTGCTGTGCCGAGACCTGTCCGAAATCGGCACCTACGCCCAGGTCGACAATCAACAGTTCCGCCTGCTGAAAGCCACTACTCCAGGCCATTACACGTTCATTCTGGAAGCCACGCGCGAGGTTCCCCGCCGCCTGCATCATCCAAAACGCAATACAATCGGCTTGCGCGTGCCGGCGCATCCGGTAACATTGGCAGTACTGGCCGAGCTGAACGAACCTTTGCTGGGCATGACGCTCATACTGCCAGGCGAAACAATTCCCCAGCACGATGCTGGCGAAATCCGTGACCGGCTGGAACGCCAGATCGAACTCGTGATCGATGCGGGGGCCTGTGGTATCGAGCCCACCACCGTGATTGATCTGTCCGGTGGCGAAATCACCGTGTTGCGCAAGGGGCTTGGCTCCCTGATACCTTTCGGACTGGAATGAATGGAACTGAACCTGATACAGAAAATCAGCATCTGGGTGATTCCGGTGATTTTTGCCATCACCCTGCATGAGGCTGCCCACGGCTACATTGCCCGTTTTTTTGGCGACAAGAGTGCATGGATGCTAGGCCGGGTCACACTCAATCCGCTGAAACACATCGATCCGGTCGGCACGATCCTGGTTCCGCTCACCATCCTGCTGATGGCAAAGTTGCTCGGTGGCGGATTCATCCTGTTTGGCTGGGCCAAACCGGTTCCGGTCAATTTTTCTGCATTGAGAAACCCCAAGCAGGACATGCTGTGGGTTGCGCTGGCGGGCCCGATGGCCAACCTGCTGATGGCGATTGCCTGGGGATTTGTCATCCATCTGGGCGTGCTGGTCGGTGACAGCTACAGCCAGCCGCTGGTGCTGATGGGGGCCGCCGGTATTTTCATCAACGCGGTGCTGATGGCGCTCAACCTGTTGCCGCTGCCGCCACTGGATGGCGGACGCATCATGGTCAGTCTGTTGCCGGGCCCGCTGGCCTGGCGGTTTGCCAGCATCGAACCCTACGGATTCTACATTCTGATACTGCTGATCGTGCTGGGGGTGCTGAACACCTTGCTGGCGCCGATCATGTCATTCGTGCTGATGCTGACCAGTGCCATCGCCGGCATCAACACATCAGACCTTCTTTTTCTCATTCAGGCCATTACCAACTGAACCATGTACGCAAACAGAGTCTTATCGGGAATGCGCCCGACCGGAAACCTGCATCTTGGCCATTACCATGGCGTGCTGAAAAACTGGATTCGCCTGCAGCACGAGTATGAGTGTCTGTTTTTTGTGGCTGACTGGCATGCCCTGACTACCCATTATGACAACCCTGGCCAGATCCGGCAGAATTCGATCGAAATGGTGATTGACTGGCTGGCTGCCGGTGTCGATCCGAAGCTGTCGGCAATTTTCATCCAGTCGCAGGTTCCGGAGCATGCCGAACTGCATTTGCTGCTGTCCATGTTTACCCCTCTGGGCTGGCTGGAACGGGTGCCCACCTACAAGGACCAGCAGGAAAAGCTGAATGAAAAGGATTTGTCCACCTACGGTTTTCTCGGTTATCCGCTGCTGCAGAGTGCTGATATCCTGATCTATCGCGCCAACCTGGTTCCGGTTGGCGAAGACCAGGTTCCGCACATTGAATTTACCCGTGAAATTGCCCGTCGCTTCAATTTCCTGTACGGACGCGAACCGGATTTTGAACAGAAGGCGGAAGCGGCCATCCGCAAAATGGGCAGTAAAAAAGCCCGTCTTTACGATGAGCTGCGCACCCGTTATCAGGAGCAGGGTGAAGAAGATGCCCTGGAAGCAGCCCGGGCTCTGCTGAATGAACAGCAAAACCTCTCGATGGGCGACCGCGAACGACTGTTTGGTTATCTGGAAGGCAGCAGCAAGATGATTCTGGTCGAGCCACAGGAAATGCTGACCGAAGCATCCCGCATGCCGGGTCTGGACGGTCAGAAGATGTCCAAATCGTACCAGAACACGATTTCACTGCGTGAGAATCCGGAGGAAGTCACCCGCAAGCTGAGAACCATGCCGACCGATCCCGCGCGTGTCCGGCGCACCGATCCCGGCGAGCCTTCCCGTTGTCCGGTATGGCCATTGCACGAAGTTTATTCGGACGATAGCGTGCGTGACTGGGTCAAGCAGGGGTGCACCAGTGCCGGCATTGGCTGTCTGGAATGCAAGCAACCGGTTATCGATGGCATTTTGCGTGAACTGTCACCCATGCAGGAGAGGGCGCGTCATTATGCCGAATCACCTTCGCTCGTGCGTAACCTGATTGAAGATGGTTGCGAAAAGGCCCGCGAACTGGCGCGCGACACGATGCGCGATGTCCGTGAAGCCATGGGTCTGCAGTACGACTGACCAGCGTGGCCAAACCCAGAATCCAGTATTGCTGTACGGAATGCGGCGGCTTTGCGCCAAAATGGCAAGGGCAATGTCCGCAGTGCCAGCAGTGGAACAGCCTGGTCGAAGTGCTGGCCGAACCAGCGGGGGCGGCATCCCGGCATGCTTCGCTCAGTGTGACCAGTCAGATTACCACCCTGGCGGCCGTTGAAACCAGTGATGACGATCGTCTGCCAACCGGCATGGCCGAACTTGACCGCGTGCTGGGAGGTGGGCTGGTCAATGGCGCAGTCATTCTGATTGGTGGCGACCCTGGTATAGGCAAATCCACCCTGTTGCTGCAGACGTTGGCTGCACTGGCTGGCAGCCAGTCTGTTCTGTATGTGAGTGCCGAAGAATCGGCCCGTCAGATTGCCCTGCGCGCCCAGCGGTTGCAGCTGGATGCCGGAAACATGCATCTGCTGGCCGAAGTCCGCCTCGGCCAGATCCTGCAGATGTTGCAGGAACGCCAGCCGGCAGTGGCAGTCATCGATTCGATCCAGACCGTGTACTGGGATGAACTGCAGTCGGCGCCCGGGTCGGTGAGCCAGGTGCGCGAATGCGCAGCCCAGCTGACACGGCACGCCAAGCAGACAGGCACCATTCTGTTCCTGGTGGGACACGTGACCAAGGAAGGCGCGCTTGCCGGCCCGCGCGTGCTGGAACACATCGTCGATACCGTGCTGTACTTCGAAGGTGACAGTTCGTCCACCTATCGGCTGGTGCGCGCATTCAAGAACCGGTTCGGTGCCGTCAACGAACTCGGCGTGTTTGCCATGACCGACCGAGGCCTGAAAGGGGTGAGCAACCCGTCGGCCATCTTTTTGTCCGGGCACCGTGCCGATGTGCCCGGCTCCTGTGTCATGGTGACGCAGGAAGGCAGCCGGCCATTGCTGGTCGAAATCCAGGCGCTGGTCGAGGGTGCGGCCAGTCCGAACCCACGCCGGCTGTCAGTTGGACTGGAACAGAACCGGCTGGCCATGCTGTTGGCCGTGTTGCACCGGCATGGCGGCATGGCGTGCCATGATCAGGACGTGTTCATCAACGCAGTGGGTGGCGTGCGGATCAATGAGCCTGCCGCAGACCTGCCATTGCTTGTCGCCATCTTTTCATCTTTCAAAAACAGGTCATTGCCTGCGAAACTTGTGATTTTTGGTGAGGTTGGCTTGACGGGTGAAATCCGCCCGGTGCAGCGCGGTCAGGAGCGGCTGAAAGAAGCCGCCAAACTTGGCTTTACCCACGCGCTGGTGCCACAGGCCAATCTTCCGCGTCAGGATATCGACGGCATGCAGGTAACAGGCGTGCGTGAGCTGGCTGAAGCGCTGGACTGGTTGCGCGCCTGATTTCTGTTGTAGAATCGGCAACGGCTTATCGCAAACGGGTCACAACATTGAACAATACCCTGATTGCCATTATTTCAGCGGCTGGCATTCCCGTTTTTCTGTTTGCCCTGTATGGGACCGCAGAGTCTGCCTGGGCGGAACAGGTGAGCCAGTCGCAAAGACAGCAGTTCCGCAATCTGTTCTTCGTCCTGTTTGCCGCCATCACCGTGATCTTTCATCTGAATACCACTGTCGGTATCAACCTGGACATTCGTGGCAGTGCAATTGCCGTCGGCCTGCTGTTTGGTGGCGCCGGAACTGGCCTGGCGGCAACCTTGGTCGAGGGACTGACCAGGTATTTCTGGGAAGGCGATGGCGGGTGGCTTGAAGAGTTGCGCATCCTGGTCGATTTTCTGGTGATCTGGCTGATATGGACTCTTGTGGTCAGGAAACAGGTGGTCAATTTCCGGATCGTGGCACTGACGGGCATGGCGGTGGGCATGACCGACGCATTTTCCCTGTTGTGGATCAGGCCATGGACAGTTGCTGTGACAACTTTTCATCAGAATGGTCTGGAACTGTTTGCATTCAACGCACTTGCCACCATCATGTTTGGTGGCTTGTTGTTACAGCAGAACGCCAGACTGTCGTCCAGCCGGCTGTTGCGCGAACTGAACCATCGGTTGAGACAACAGTTTGAGCAGTCCATCGAATCGCTGGGATCTGCGGTGATGCACCGTGATCCAGGCACAGCCAATCATCAACGCCGCGTGGCAGATATCAGCGTTGCCATTGCCAGGGATCTGGCACTGGGCGAGGATCAGCAGCAATGCGTTGCACTGGCTGGTTTGCTGCACGATATCGGCCAGATTGAAATCCCCGCTGAAATTCTTAACCGTGCCAGAGCGCTGACAGTCGAAGAGTTCGATCTGGTCAAGACGCATGTGGATTCGGGCGTGTCTATTTTGCAATCGATCGATTTCGGCTGTGATGTGACCGATATCGTCCGGCAACACCATGAAAATGTTGATGGAAGCGGTTATCCGGAAGGATTGCAGGGCGACCGGATTCTTCCCGGAGCCCGGATTGTTCGTGTGGCCGATTCGCTCGAAGCTATGCTGTCTCACCGGCCATTCAGGCAGGCTCACGACCTTGCGTTTGCGCTTGCCGAACTGGAAGCCGGTGCCGGAACCCTATATGACCCACAAGTCATCCAGTCATGCAAAAAACTGATCCTGAACAAGCAGCTGCCATTGTGATGCCTGCGGACGCACCATCTGCCGGTCTGTCATCCGGTCCGGATGGCACGGATGTCGCACGGGCAGCCACAGTGGTGTCCAGCCTGTTCGACGACCCGGTCAATCTGTCGAATGTAGAAAAATTCCGTGCTATTTTCAGCCAGATCAGTCAGGGGGTGCTGGTCAAGAACCTGGAATCGGAATTTTTGTTCTGCAATGAAAGTCTGGCCAGGAATCTTGGCATTGCAGCCCCCGATATCGCTGGTAAAACGGATTTTGATTTTTTTCCGCGTGCCCTGGCCGAACACTATCGTGCCGATGACCAGCGGGTGATTCATTCCGGCGAGCGGATCGAAATCGAGGAACCCTTCATCGCGGAAGGCCGAAACCGCTGGATTCGTACGACAAAGGCGCCCTGGCGCCTGCCTTCCGGCGAAATTGCCGGCGTGGTGGTCGTGCTGAGCGATATCACGGAACGCAAGGAAGCCGAGCAGGATCTGGCCAGAAAAAGCTGGGCACTCAAGGCATTGAGCGATGGCAACAAGGCAATGATCTATTCGGATTCGGAGCAGAGCCTTGTGGATGGTGTCTGTCAGGCTATTGTTGCCGATGGAATCTATCCGTTGGCATGGATAGGATGGAAAGAACACGATGCCGGGCAGACCGTGTCCATTGCGGCTGCGGCCGGGCCTGCGATCGGCTACAACGAAGGCCTGCAAATTTCCTGGGGGGACAATTCCCTGGGGCATGGGCCTTCCGGCACGGCGATCAGGACCGGACAGATTGTGCTGGAAAATGATTTTGACCAGTCTGCGGCATTTCACCCCTGGATCAAACGCGCCAAATCGTTTCATCTCGGTTCATCGGTGGCCATTCCGGTTCGTATCGAAGGCAATATCGCTGGCGTGCTGACGGTCTATGCCAGTGTGGCGCGTACGTTTTCGCAATCGGCCATTGCGCTGTTCGAAGAAATGGCCAGCAATATCGGCTATGGAATCGCATCCAGACGAACCAGAAATGCCTATGAACAGGCGATCACGGAACAGGTATTGCAGGCGCAGAAACTGGAAAAGGCTCTCAGGGACGCATTGATGGCCATTTCATCGACACTGGAACATCGCGATCCGTATACCGTGGGTCATGAAAAGTCGGTTGCCGACATTGCAGTCCGCATCGGCCGTCATCTCGGCTGGGATGAGCACCGGCTACAAGGTTTGTATTTTGCCGGTATTGTTCACGATCTGGGCAAAATACAGATTCCGGTGGAAATCCTGACCAAACCGGTCAAATTGACGGCGGCTGAATATGCACTGATCAAGACACATCCGGAAACAGGTTATGAAATCCTGAAGAATATCGATTTCCCCTGGCCGATTGCCGAAATTGTCCGACAGCACCATGAATACCTGGACGGATCGGGATATCCGCGCGGGCTGTCTGGTTCACAAATTCTCGAAGAAGCCAGGATACTCACCGTGGCGGACATTTTTGATTCCATGTCTTCGGCACGCCCCTACCGGGCAGCACTGGGCAAGGATGTGGCCATCGACGAAATCAGACGGCTCAGCGGCACCAGACTGGACTCGGCAGTGGTGGATGCCTTGCTGTCCGTTGTCTGATCGCGAACCTATTCAGGGATTATCCGTACGGATTTGTTTTATGGATGTTGTTGTCTTGTCATTGCATTTGATTAATGGTAAATTGGATAAGTCTTATTCATTTTCAAGGTGAAAACATAATGCCCACGATGACATTATCCCAAATCAATGCCCAGATTGCGGAGTTGCAAAAACAGGCCGAACAGATCAAGAAAGCCGAATTCGATTCCATCGTATCTGAAATGAAAAAGAAAATCGCGGAGTATGGTATTACCGCCCGCGATCTGGGTCTTGATGGTGGCAAAACCCGTAAATCGGAAGTGGCGCCCAAATATGCCAAAAACGGCAAGACATGGACAGGTCGCGGCAAGCGTCCATTGTTCGTGCAGGAACATCTGGCCTCCGGTGGTTCGCTCAACGATCTGCTGATCCGCTGATGCTTTGTCTGCCTGTTGCAAGTCATATGGCAGAATCGTGACAGGCAAACCACCCGAAAGGGCTATTGTCGTTCCTGTTGCAGATGTTGATAATCTGATGTGTGAAGATGTTGAACCTTGCCAGATGACATGGTTTCAACAATGTGTCCGCCAGATTGCGGTTTATTGACATCGCGAGGGGATTACAATGAAATTGGCAAGAATGGTCATTGGCGTACTGATTGCAACATTGGCAGTGCTGTTTTTTATCAACGCTCACCATGGTGTGCAGACGGTTGTTGAAACAGCCGGCATCGAGCACGTTTCCGAAGCATTCGGCAACACCAACCAGCCGAAGCTGCTGGATCTGGTTTTGTTGTGTCTTGCTCTGGTCGGCCTTCGTATCATGCAACGCAAGAACCGGGTTGGCTGATTCCGTGTCATGATCCGACAAACGGCAGGAGAGTTCTCCTGCCGTTTTTCATTTCGGCATGTCTCGCTGGAAGCGCCCGGCATGGACCGCATTTTGACTGGCCAGACGCTCGTTTTCGCGGGTGAGGAAGTGGTTCCAGACAGTTTCGACCAGCCTGCCGGCCAGCGTGGGAAACGGCGTGAACAATGGCAGAAACGGATTGTCGCGTGCCTGCATCCAGATGCTCAGACGCTGACCTGGCCCGGTGGCGTTTCCCCGGCAGTGAAATCCGTGCACGTTGGCAATCACCAGTGTATTCGCCGGCACTATCATCGGCTGAGGCTCCGGCAATCCCATCTCGCGCAAGTCGCTCGCCGTGACCCGGAATGAACCATCCCAATAGCGTTCTGGCGGATATTTTTCCGGCTGTCTGGCCAGAAAGTACACCGGCGGCCGGTTGAGGGATGAGGCATGAGGCATAACGCATCAGGGCCAGCAGTCCGGTGTGCCGGGTCAGGTTTTCGCAGGCAGGCAGCTGACCGCGAAGCTGACGGGTCAGCAGCAAGCGCTGCATGGGGCAAGTTTATTGACAATCCGGATGGTCGATATTTGGTAGAATACCGCCAACCCGGCTGACGGGCAAAACATTGCTTCACCATATTCTGGATCATCTATGTCTTCAAAGCATGCACAATCACGCTTTTCCCTGTTGACCAAACTGTTGCCGGCAGCGTTTCTGGCCTTGAGCGGGTGCGCCGGTTATCTGCCGGAACCCGGCCCCGAGGTGTCTGCCCTGAAGTCTGGCGCCGAGCAGGCCCGGTTGCCAGTCGTCACCATGAATGAAGCGGTTGCCCGTCGTGTCGAGACGGCAGATCAGCCCGCTACGTTTGCCAGCACCTGGCCGCAACGTGGCGTAGCGCCGGATTATGTGGTGGGACCTGGAGACATTCTGGCGGTTTCTGTCTGGGAAGCACCGCCAGCCATGCTGTTTGGCACGACAGTGCTCGATCCGCGAGCGGGCGCAGCCACGACGCGACAGACGGCTTTTCCGGCGCAGATGGTTTCCGCTGCTGGCACGATCAGTATTCCGTTTGCCGGCGAAGTGCCGGTGGCAGGCCGCACGCCGGAACAGATCGAAGCCGATGTTGCCAGGCGCCTGAAAGGCAAAGCCAACCAGCCGCAGATTCTGGTGCAGGTCACTCAAAACATGACCAGCAATGCCACGGTCGTTGGCGAAGTGGGCAAGAGCCTGCGCATGCCGCTGACTGCGCGTGGCGAACGCCTGCTCGATGCGCTCGCCGAAGCCGGTGGCGTGCGGCAGTCGGTTGCGCGCATGAGCGTGCAATTAAGCCGTGATGGTCGTGTGGTCAACATGCCATTGCAAACCGTGATTGCCGATCCGCGTCAGAACATCATGCTGAAACCGGGTGATGTGGTGACTGCGCTGTACCAGTCGCTCAGTTTCGTTGCACTTGGCGCTTCTGGCATCAACAAGGAAATCGATTTCGAAGCGCAGGGCATCACCCTGGCCCAGGCCATGGGCCGCATGGGTGGCACCCAGGATATGCGCGGAGACATCAAGGGTGTGTTCATTTTCCGGTTTGAAAATCCGCGTGCCTTTCCGGACGATGGCAAAGGACTGCCGCACACCCCGGAAGGCAGGATTCCGGTCATTTATCAGGTTGACCTGTCCAATCCGGCCACTTTCCTGGTCGCACAGAATTTTCCGATCCACAACCACGATGTTCTGTATGTCGCCAACGCGCCGGGTGCAGATCTGCAGAAATTCCTCAACATCGTGACCACATCGATTTATTCGATCACGACATTGCAGGCGTTGTAACAGCTTGCCCATATTGCCGGCTGGTGCAGTCAGGCCCGATCATCCCGGGTTTGGCCGCGCCTGTGGCGAGTTGCGGATTTGTCTTCGACTGTCATGACAGCTTACAATGGCGGCATGAGCGGTCGCACGATATCCGACCGGCTGGCTGGTCATGGAGAGTCGAATGCTGATCGATATTACCCGTCTGGCTGATCGTCTCCTGAAAGGACGGTTGCCTACCGGAGTGGACAGGGTGGGGCTTGCCTATGTCGAACACTATGGCCCGGACGCCCGGGCGCTGATACGCTATTCCGGCCACTGGATCGAACTGGACAACCAGTATTCAAAGCGGGTGTTTCGTGCCCTGCTGAGCGGCGAACGCGATATTGCCAGCGAGATCCGCCGGCCAGTGCTGGCTTCTGCTTTCCGCAAGCGCAAGAGCAAGGGAGTCCTCCTGCTGAATGTCGTGCACAGCGGACTAGACGAAGCTGATTATGCCCGCCAGCTGGTCAAACGTCAGCTGAAGCCTGTTTTTTTTCTGCATGATCTCATTCCGCTCAGCCATCCGGAATATTGCCGTCCGGGCGAGGCAGGCAAGCACTACCGGCGCATGGATACCATGTTGCGGTTTGCCCGCGGTCTGATCATGAATTCGGAAGCCACCCGGCAAACCTGGCACCGCCATGTGCAAGACTTGCGTGGCACGCCACCGGTCGATGTGGTTGCGCCCTTGCCACCTGCACAACTGCCAGCGCCACGCAGCAATCCCTGGCCCGGACGTGACTATTTTGTCTGTCTGGGAACCATTGAACCTCGGAAAAACCATCTTCTTTTGCTGAATCTGTGGCGACAGCTGATCGAAACCATGGGGAATAACGCACCGGCGCTTGCTTTGCTCGGCCAGCGGGGCTGGGAATGCGAACAGGTGGTTGACATGCTGGAGCGCTGTCACACCCTGGAAGAGCATGTCATCGAACTCGGCGCCTGCGATGACGCCACCTTGTCCGACTGGCTGGCGCACGCGCGCGGACTGTTGTTTCCTTCGTTTGTCGAGGGATATGGGATTCCACTGGTCGAAGCGATTGCACACGGTGTTCCTGCCATTGTCAGCGATTTGCCGGTTTTTCATGAAATTGCAGGGAATATCCCGGAATATCTGGATCCGCTGGACGGTGCGGGCTGGAAACGACTGGTGCTGGATTATCGCCATCCCGACAGTCAGAGCGCGCGCCTGCAACGCAAACGCATGGCAGGGTATGTGGCACCTGACTGGGCTTCCCATTTCGCACTGGTGGACCGGTTGCTGGACCAGATTGTCAATTGTGGCAGCTCTGTGCATGATCCAGTTGAATCAGCGTGAAACCTTCTGGCCAGACCACCATCGTTCTCGTATGGGGTTTGTTCAGCGGTGCAGTGACTGGCTGTCCGGCCAGCTATTGCATTTTTCTGCAAGCAGGAGAAAAATGAGACCGTCAAGTCCGAATTTGACATGCCCGGCGTGTTGCAAGCCTTGACCGTCATTTTCTAGGTCTGGCACAACAATGAAAACACAAAGTCATTTCCTGGATGTCATCTGGCGCGCCGCTGGTGCTGGCGCGTTGCCGGATGATTGTGAAGTGACCCGGCTGAGAAAAGCCATTCTTACCCTGATAGCCGTCATCATTGCCATTCTGGCGGTATTCTGGGGCTGTCTGTATGTGCTTCTTGGCCACTTCTGGTCCGGCATGATTCCATTGACATACGCCACTGTCACGTTTGCCAGCATTGTTCATTTTTTCCACACCAGGCAATTTGGATTTTTCAGAGCCAGCCAGTTGCTGCTGATCCTGTTGCTGCCATTCCTGCTGCAATGGAGTCTGGGTGGATTTGTCGGGGGCAGCGTGGTGATGATCTGGGCGTTTTTCTCGCCACTGGCGGCATTGTTGTTTGCCGACCTCGACCATGCCATGGGTTGGTTGGTGGCGTTTGTCCTGCTGACTGTGATGTCGGGTCTGCTTGATCCTGCACTGGCCGCACATGGACACATGTTGCCGCAACCGGCAATCCAGACGTTTTTTGTACTGAACATGGTGGTGGGGCTGGTATCGGTATTTTTTGTGTTCCGAACCTTCGTCAAGGCACGGGAACACGCGCATCAACTGGCTGACGAAGCGCGCCGCGCACTGGAAGTGGCCAATGGAGACCTGCGTGACAGCCGGGAAATCATTCGCCAGCTTATGCTGACCGACGCGCTGACGGGAATTGCCAACCGTCGGCATCTGGACGAACGCCTGATGGAAGAAATGGAGCGAGTGCAACAGAAACAACGCTCTTTCAGCATACTGATCGCCGACCTGGATCATTTCAAGGAGGTCAATGACCGGTTTGGCCATGCAGCCGGCGATGAAGCCTTGAAAAGCGTAGCCGGCATCATCCGGCGGCACATCCGGGCGTCGGATTTCGTCGCCCGGTATGGCGGGGAAGAGTTTGTCGTGCTGATGCCCGATACTGATCATCAGGATGCGGTGATGCTTGCCGAGCGGTTGCGCGAGGCTGTCAGCGGACAGCGGATCGAGGCCATTGGCGAGTCCATCACCATCAGCCTCGGCGTGACGACCACGCTGGGTGCTATGCCGTTAAAGTCCTTTGTCCGGCAGGCTGATGACGCACTGTACCAGGCCAAGCGCGCTGGCCGTGACCGCGTGGTTTCATCAGTCTGCCATCAACCGGTGTGACGGAAAAGGGCGTTGTCAGACAGCCTGCTGAAGATTGCGCGCGAACAGGGACAGCATCTCCTGCCAGCCACGCTCGGCAGCCTCATGGTCATAGACCGGAAAATCGGTCAACATCCAGCCATGCGTTTTCCCGGTGTAGGTTTCGCAGCGATGACGGATGCGATAGGTGGTGAGTTCCTTTTCCACGCCCGCAGCCATTTCGGGAGGATAACTGTTGTCGTTATCGGCACCAGCGATGTAGACCTCGCCCTTGATGTGCGGAATCACGCGGTGCGGACTGGTGACCTGGTCGGTCATCAGATTGCCGGCATGAAAACATGCACAGGCACCAATTTCGCCCGGAAACGAACCAGCCACCATCAACGCCATGCCTCCACCCATGCAGAAGCCGGCCACGCCGATTTTTCCGGGTCTGACATCGGGACAGCCGGCAAGCCAGGCGATGTAAGCGCGCGTGTCGCTGGCGACCTTGATGGTATTGGTGGTGGCGCGCAACGGACCGGTAATGGCCTGGAAGCCAGTGGCAAACACGACCTTTGGCACCATGGGTTCGTATTCGCCGAACCGGTAGAACAGGTCAGGTACCAGAACGACATAGCCTGCGGCCGCCAGACGTGCCGACATGTCCAGGATGGCCGGACGGATTCCCAGGGCGTCCATGTAGACAATCACCGCCGGCCACGGGCCATTGCTGTGATCGGGTTTGATGACAAAAGCCCGGCATTCGCCATCATCGGTACGGATACGGATCTGTTCTTGTGCCATGTCAATTTCCTGTGTCATCATCAAAACAGGGGGTGAAGGCTCCGTAACGACGGTGGCGGAGCCGCAAAAAATGCGCAACGGCATGGTATCCTAGACTGTCATTGTTGCAAAGATAGGCAGACCTGATGCCGTTGCCTCAGTTTGCTGCCAGAACAACAGGAGGGATGCGAATTTCATGAAACCCAAGATGTACGTCTGGGGATTTCCACGCTGGAAACATCCGGTTGTGCGCCAGTGCTTTCCGGGGTATCGCCTGCATTTCGTGTCGCGCGAAGCCCTGATTCCGAACGGCGCAACCCTGGTGATCTGGGGGATGGATGACGGACCGTTGCATCGCCCAGATCTGCACATTGTGCGCATGGAAGATGGTTTTCTGCGCTCGGTCGGGCTTGGTGCGGATCTGGTCAGACCGATGTCCTGGGTGGCGGACAAAAGCGGCATTTATTATGACGCCAGCTGCTGCTCCGATCTGGAAGGCATTTTATCCCGTCATGAATTCGATATCTGTCTTCTGGCGCGGGCCGCCAATCTGCGCGCGCGCGTGGTGACGGGTGGTCTCACCAAATACAATGTGGCTGGCCAGGTCTGGCAACGGCCGGCCAATGCCAGTCGGGTGATACTGATACCGGGACAGGTGGAAAGCGACGCTTCGCTGGTTTGGGGAGCGCCCGGCGAACGCACGAACATGGGATTGCTGAGGCGGGTCCGGCACAACAATCCGGATGCCTATATTGTCTACAAGCCGCATCCGGATGTGCTGGCTGGTCTGCGCGTTCAGGGACGCAATGAACACGAAGCAGGGCAATGGTGCGACGAAGTGGTTGGCAATGTCAGCATGGCCACATTGTTTGACCAGGTGGATGAAGTGCATGTGCTGACATCCCTGGCTGGCTTTGAAGCGTTGCTGCGCGAAAAGCGTGTTGTTTGCTACGGCCTGCCATTTTACGCCGGATGGGGATTGACGCGTGATGAAATCCCGCATGTGCGCCGAAAGCGCAGGCTGACGCTCGATGAGCTGGTGGCAGGCGTACTGATCCTGTATCCCCTGTATCTCAGTCGCGATGGCAAGCAGTTGATCTCACCGGAACAGGCACTGGATGATCTGCTGGCCTGGCGTCAGCAAAAGGGCGATCGGGAACCCTGGTGGCGTGACCTGTTCCGGATGGTGTTGCGTCATGTGGCCGGGGTGCGCTAAGAAACGATTGTTCAGTTAGCCGTTCTTCTGCAACGCACTGTTTGTGCTGGCTTAATTTCTTTTAGATGGCCTGGTATCTGGCTTACCGGCTTCCTGTTTGAAAATATTCCGGTTCTGGATGTCCGGCACGCTGTTCAGCAAGGGATAAAAAAAGCCGACCAGCGGATTGATCAGGTTGCTGGCAGCGCGCAACGCCAGATTGATCGGGGTGACCTGTGCGCCGAGATCCTGCTTGATCGGGTAGGTGGTCAGCCCCATTTCCAGCCGCCTGGCCCCCAGCCGGATAGCCGTTTCGATGACACTGTAGCCAACGTAGATGTAAAGGCTGTCGTTGACCGCCTCCCTGCGCCCGAAATACAGCCAGCGCAGCATGTCGCCATCCATGAGCAGCAGGGCGTGTCCAACCAGTTCCTGCTCGCGGTAAAACAGGATGACCTTTGACCGTTCGCCCATCTGCAGCGACAGGCGCCGGTAAAATTCCGGAGTCAGTATTTCACGCTGGAATTCATCGGCCTGCTGGTGCACGACCAGCCATTGCTGGCACAGCAGGTCAGCCATGTCATGAAAATCTGTCACCAGTTCATGGCGGACATGCAAGGCCTGATTGCGCTTGAGATGTTTCACCAGCTTGCTGCGGTAATAACTTTTCATGCTCGCGCGATAGTCATCGATGCTGTGCCAGACAATATCCAGATAATTGTTTGGCAGGCTTGGCACCACACAATAACCCATGTCTTTCATCACCGGTTCCAGTGCGCCTGCATTCGGTTCGAAATCGCGCACCACAATCAGCATCTGTCCTTCCTGGCGGGCGGTGCGCAGCAACAGCTGGTGCAGAACCGGCAACACATCTGCCGGATCAACGTCCGGCCGGGTCACGATGGCCGGACTGTTGAGGATGATTGGCGTGCCGCATTCAAGCATGCCAAGCATGAGAAAGCGCGGGAATATCCTGCGGATGGCACCCAGAATCCGGCGCAGCCCGGCCGGAGCGAAGATGGCGATGTCGGTGGTAATCGAATAAAAGGTGGCCAGTGCCGCAGGTTCGCCCGCCGCATCGCGGAACAGGACGTGCCGGTAACGGAAGTCATTCAGTCCGGATTGTTCAACCAGATCCCAGAATTCGTGCGAGAAGGTACAGGAGTGACCGGGTAGCAAACTGTTCCACAAACTGGCGTCTATGTCGCGGATGCTGTCGAAAACCTGAATTGCCGGAGAGATGGAATTGGTCAAGAGGAACCTGTTAACATGTCACGCAAATGGGGCCCATTCTAATGCATAAATGTTAAAAACGTCTCGTCTGGCACTGGTCACTGGCGCCACCGGATTCATCGGACATCGTCTGACCGAGCGTCTGCTTGCTGACAACTGGCAAGTTCGTTTGCTGGTGCGTGATCCGCGTCGGCTGGATCCGGCGCTGGCTGCCCGTTGCGAGGTGTTTTCTGGTGATGTCACCCAGGCGGAAACCTTGTTTGCGCCTCTCGCTGACGTGACGCATGTGTTTCACTGCGCGGCCAATGTGCACACCTGGGATCGCTGGGATGCCTATGAAGCGGTCAATGTGCGTGGTGTCGAAAATGTGATGCTCGCCGTGGCTGCCTGCCGGGAACGGCCGCGTGTCCTGCATGTGTCCACCGTCGATGTATATGGATTTCCAGTCGAACCCTGCGACGAAGTCTGCCCCGCCACCGGTGGTGAGTTCGGTTACGGACGCAGCAAGGCAATTGGCGAACGTCGGGCACGGGAGATTTGTCAGGCGGCAGGAATCGCACTGACTGTCATCCGCCCGTGCAATGTCATTGGACCCGGTAGCCAGTTCATTTCGCGCATCGGGTCGGAACTGCAAGCCGGTCTCATGATCAGGATCGATGGCGGCAGGGTCCATGCCGGCCTGATTCATGTCGACAACCTGGTGGATGACATGCTGTGGGCTGCTACCGCCAGCACCGCGATCGGCAACGTATACAACACCCGGGACGGCGGCGAAATGACCTGGAACCAGTTTCTCACTGATTTCCGGCACATGATCGGGGGCAGGGGGGCGATTATCAGTCTGCCGTTCTGGCTGGCCGATTTTCTGGCCTCCGGCTTTGAACTGGCGCAGAGGATCTTGCGTCGCGACAGCGAGCCGATGCTGCATCGTTTGCTGGTCAGACTGTTTGGCCGCACCTGCGGACACCGGATCCGCAAAATCCGCGATGACCGCGGCGAACATGCGCGTATTGATTATGCCACTGCCATGCAGCAGTCCGTTGCATGGTTCAAAGCAAAACGGCACAGGTCAGGAAAATGAAGCATTTTGTGTTCTTGCAGGGCATGCCGTCACCTTTTTTCAGCCGGATTGGCAAACAGTTGCAGCAGCGGGGGCATCGGGTCACCGGCATTTGTTTCAGTGCGGGCGACTGGCTGTTCTGGCGCGGGTTGCCGCGAGTGAATTATCGTGGCCCGTTGCGCCTGTGGGCGGTTTTCTTTCATCGTTACTGCCTGGCTCAGCAGGTAACCGATCTGGTGCTGCTGGGTGAGCAACGTCGTTATCACAAACAGGCGGTTGCCGTTGCCCAGGAAATCGGCATTCGTGTCACAGTGACCGATTTCGGTTATCTGCGGCCGGACTGGATTACCTTTGAACCCGATGGCATGAGTGCCAATTCACGCTTTCCGCGCGATCCGGCAACCATTCGCATGTTGGCAGCCGGATTGCCGGATGCCGATCTCACGGTCAAATACCGTGACCATGCCGGACATATGGCCCGTGGTGATCTGCTGTACAGTTTCAGCAACGTTTTTTTGTGGTGGTTGTGGCCGAATTACCGGCGCAGCGACAATCGCCCCCCGTCGCTGCTGTATTTTCCGGTCATTGGTCTGCGTTTGCTGAAGGCCGTTTCCGGCCGTGATCGCGCTGCCAGACAGATGCGCGAAATCACTGGTTCTGGAACAAGATTTTTCCTGTTTCCCATGCAGTTGGAGCATGATTTTCAACTGGTTTCTTATTCACCGTTCGACAGCCTTGCCGAAGCCATCTGGCTGGTGCTGCGCTCGTTTGCCAGTCATGCCAGTCCAGATGACCAGCTGGTGCTCAAGGTTCATCCATGGGACCCAGGCCTTGTGCACTGGCAGCGTGAAATCGGCTACATGGCAGCCACGCTGGGTGTTGCGCAACGGGTGATCTATCTGGATGGCGGCAACCTGGATGATCTCATTGTGTGTTCGGCCGGCATGGTGACGGTGAACAGCACCTCCGGACTGCAGGCCATCCGCCTGGGGTGTCCGGTCGCCGTCCTGGGTCAGGCGATTTATGACGTACCGGGCCTGACATGGCAAGACGAACTTGACCGATTCTGGCAGCATGCGGAACAACCCGATGCCATGCTGGTGCGTGATTATCTGGCTGTCATGACGTCAACCATCCAGATACGCGGGGTCTATTTCGATGAACCAGGGCTGAGTGCCGCAGTGCAGGAAGCCACAGAACGCCTGCATGATGGAAGCGTTGGTCTGCGCAGGTAGCTTGTTGAGCCACAATGACTACCGTGATATGCAGTTGAATCGGCCACGCAGTCACGCATCAAAAAATAGGGCCTCGTACCAGTTCTGGATTGTCTGGCAGAGACCCGAAGGGGAAAGAGGAGAACGCCGGCAAGCAGATCGGACACCAGGCAGTCGCCGGCAAACAGCCTGATGCCTGGGGATGCGAGGCTTTCGGCTCATGATTGCTTCCACTTGCGTCCATCTTTGCATGCAATATTGATCTTGTCATCTCGCAATTCTGACAGGCTGTCCACCGTGTTACGGCAAAGTCACGTCATTCTGCGCGAAGCGGAGCCGCAGAATCCATTTCTTAATGCTTGGGGCATTTCATGGATTCCGCGACTGCGCGCGGATTGACAGCAACTTCAGCCACGCGCGGAATGAAAACACTATCTGGGTGCGGGTTTGGAGGATGTCTTTGCCGCGACGTGCGTACTTCATTTAATTTCGTATAATATGTATTATGTTAAATCATGTATTCGACGGCATTTCGAGCGTCGTTTCCGTCATATGGATTCTGCGACTCCGCTTCGCTTCACGCAGAATGACGTGGTGGTGTCGATTCCGTCATTCCGCGCGTCGTTTCCGTCATATGGATTCTGCGACTCCGCTTCGCTTCACGCAGAATGACGTGGTGGTGTCGATTCCGTCATTCCGCGCGTCGTTTCCGTCATATGGATTCTGCGACTCCGCT
>JAJZUW010000010.1:0-63108 GCA_021845925.1 Pseudomonadota bacterium | reverse complement strand
TCATTCCGCGCGTCGTTTCCGTCATATGGATTCTGCGACTCCGCTTCGCTTCACGCAGAATGACGTGGTGGTGTCGATTCCGTCATTCCGCGCGTCGTTTCCGTCATATGGATTCTGCGACTCCGCTTCGCTTCGCGCAGAATGACGTGGTGGTGTCGATTCCGTCATTCCGCGCGTCGTTTCCGTCATATGGATTCTGCGACTCCGCTTCGCTTCACGCAGAATGACGTGGTGGTTTCGATTCCGTGAATGACGTGGTGGTTTCGATTCCGTGAATGACGTGGTGGTTTCGATTCCGTCATTCCGCGCGTAGTCGCGGAATCCACAAAAACGTGGTGACGTCAATCCAAGCTGGACAGTCTGACGGCATCAAAGCGGACTGTCACTGACAGGCCGCGCTGGTCAATGCCTTCTGCCAGTATCAGGCTGGCATTATGCTGATCTGCAATCCGCTTGACGATGGACAGGCCAAGGCCGCTACCTGTGCTTGCCCGTTGTTCGCCGCGATAAAAACGCTTCAGGACTTGCTGGCGTTCTGCTGGTGGAATACCCGGGCCGTTGTCGCTGACGCGCAGCCATGCAGCGCCGGCGCTGACGCCGGCGGCCACATCAATGGTTCCGCCCGGCGGGATATAGCGAATTGCATTGTCGACAAGATTGCTGATCAGCATGTGCAGCATGTCCATATTGCCGGTTGTCTGCACACCATCTTCGCCGGTATAACCGAGATCGATATCGCGTGCTTCAGCGAGAAAAATCTGCTCGCTGATGACAGATTTGCAAAGGTCGGTCAGGTTGACCAACTGCTGGTCGTGTGGCGTCGCCTCTGGGTCCAGCCGGGCCAGTGTCAGTAACTGGCGGGTCAGATGGGTGGCACGTTCAATTCCTGACTGCAATTGATCCAGTGCCCGCTGACGTTGTTCAGCACTGGTGGCCTGGCTGGCCTGCTCCAGCTGCAGACGCAATGCCATGAGTGGCGTCCTCAGTTCATGCGAAGCATCTGCAACGAATTGGCGCTGATGGGCAAAGGCTTCATCCAGCCGGAACATCAGCCCGTTGATGCTCTGCACCAGGGGGGCCATTTCCTCCGGTACATCGGTAACGGTAATCGGTTGCAGACTCTCTTCATGTCGCGTCGCCAGCTCGGCCGACAATTTGTCCAATGGCCGTAATCCATAGGTGATACCAGTCCAGACCACGATCGCCAGCACCGGAAACAAGGTCAGCACCGGCCAGAACAGATGAATCACCAGACCTTCCAGCGCCCATATTCGCGCGTGTTCCGATTTGGCAATCCGGACCAGATCATCGCCCTTCCGCTCGGTCCAGGATTCCCAGGTTTCGCCCTGACTGATGAAATTGCGGAAACCACTTCCGGTTGGCGGCGGCAAGCTGGCGTCAATGCCGCTGCTGAACAGCAGATGGCCATGCCGCCATACCTGCAGCAGGATTTCATCCTGAGGGTCGCCATCATGCCTGATGTGGTCATGGTGTTTTCCAGCGGCCGGAACGGTCAGCTGCCCTGCTCCGTTTTCACTGATTTCAACATGGCGCGCGATGTAGCGCAACTGATCGTGCAACAGGTCTTCCAGCTCTGCCCTGGTGCCAAGCCAGGTGGCGATGCTGGCCACCAGGCCGGCCAGCAAGGTGGCTGGCAACAGCCACAGCAGCAACCGGCGGCGCAATGACTGGTGAAACCACGGAAATATCAGGCGGAACCAGCCCATCAGGCTTCGCCAATGTGATAACCAACGCCGCGTACCGTCCGGATCATCCGGTTACCGAGTTTCTTGCGCAGATTGCAGATATGAACCTCAATGGTGTTGCTGCCGACTTCTTCACCCCAGCCGTACAGATGGTCTTCCAGCCGTTCCTTCGAGATGACCGCACCAGGCGTAAGCAACAGTTCGTGCAGCAAACTGAATTCGCGCGCGGTCAGATTGATCTGCTTTTCGTTCAGCCATGCCTGGTGACGGATCGGATCAATGCGCAACTGGCCGTGGCGAATGTCGTTGCTGGCATGACCATTCTGTCGGCGTGCAACTGCGCGGATGCGCGCAATCAGTTCTTCGCTGGCGAAAGGCTTCACCAGGTAATCGTCTGCGCCGGCATTGAGTCCACCAATCCGGTCCTGCAGGTCATCGCGCGCGGTCAGGATAATCACCGGCAAGGCTGAACCCTTGCGGCGCAGACGCTCCAGAAGCACGTTGCCGGCCTGCCCCGGCAAGCCCAGATCCAGCAGAAGCATGTTGTAGTTCATGGTTTGCAGGGCTGTTTCGGCTTCATGCACGCTGCTGACCCAGTCGGTGGTATAACCCGCGTGGTTCAGGGCATGTTTCAACCCTTCACCAATCATGGTGTCATCTTCGGTTAACAGCAGGCGCATGGATTGCTCCGTGGATCAACCGGCGACAGCTGCACCACTGACGGCGTTGATGCGGTACTTGTGGTGGTTCATCAGTTTCATTTTGTATACTGGCTGGCCATGTTCAACGGTGAGTTTTGCCGATTTCACACGGCTGCCGCTGGTCTGTTCGGCACTCTCGACAGCCTGGCCCATATCGATGGTGGCGGTGGACAGGATATGCTGCCGTTCGGTCTTCTGGTAATGCACGCCGGTGACGGTGGCAATCAGCACCACGGCAGCTGCGGTCAGGGACAAGGTCATTTTCATTGGATAGCTCCTGGTCAAACGGTTGTCAGAGCCTGCATGTTATGTCGGCTTCGATGAAGCCAGCCTGAAGGTATCTACGCGACTACTGGTTTCAATGCAACATACAACATGCTGCTGGCTTTCATGCCTGGTGCCGTGTAGGTATCAGCACCAAAATTCCGCGACTACGCGCGGAATAATAAAAAAGTGCACCGCCCAACCACCCGTTCGAAGTGATCCTAATATTTTCGCCCTTCAAATTTTCCGTAGCGTGAAAAGTGGACGCCTGGATCCATGCCACTATTTTTCACATCAGGGTTGAGGGCAAGATAGCGATCGGCATTAAAGTCTTTTGGTAAGTCAAATATCTTGTATATATCATAGTATCCAGTTGCGTTATAAAACGAAGGATAATTTTCGTAATCTCTATTACCGAGAGATTCATACCAAAGATTTAAACCGAACGATCTATAGGCGGGATGTTCTACTTGTAACGCCTTTTTTGCCAGGGCAATTCCAACATTAGTCGGTACATTCTCTTTGAATATCATACTGAATTCGAGAGGGGTAAGTTTCTTGTATCTTGAAAGCACTATGCTTCTCTCCCAAGCGTCACGGATTATTACATCCATGCGCGCAGCACTTTCATTTGCAAGCCCGTCACGGACCCTAAATCGCACTAATTGTTCCTGAATTATATGAAGATCATGTCGCAACGCAAGATTGACCCACATATCAAAATCACTCAATTGCCGCAGCCGGGGATCAGGTTGTAATTTATGGTATATATCACGACGAATTAACGCCGATGGGAAACATAAACAATTGCCATTATAAAAAAAATAATGAAGCCATTCCTTTCTTCCTCTATTTTCTACGAAAAATACGGTTGCATCCTTATGTAGCGTATGTGTAATAGGAATTCCATATTCATCAATAAAAGAAGGATAAGAAAAAACAGCAGCACATTTTTTGTGCGTGTTAAGTGATCCAACTTGTTTCATTAGCTTGGTTGGTTCAAATACATCATCTGAGCTTAATGGCGCGATAAACTCTCCAGAGGCCCGCTCTGCCGCATAAGCGAAGCCAGCACCTGCCCCCATGTTTATTTTTAGATTAAATAGCTTTATGCGCGGATCGTTAAATTTCTGAAGAACTATTGAAGTTTCGTCTGTTGATCCATTATTGACGATAATCAGCTCAAAATCATCAAAAGTTTGGTCAAGAACGCTCTGTACACATTCTTCGACATACTTGGCATGGTTGTAAGTCGAAATTATAACACTCACCTTAGGCATAAATTAAATCCTCAATTTTTTATGTAATTCAGGGTAATCCCCCCATTTTTGGTTGGAGGCAGAAGTAGAGTCATCCGGTCATGGCCAGCCGCTGTTTCGGTGTCATCCCGCCCAAGGCCATGCGTGGGCGGTCATGGTTGTAATCATACATCCACTGGGTGGCGAAGTGCTGCACTTCAGCCAGGTCTTGCCATAGGTACTGCGACAACCATTCATAACGCACGGTCCGGTTGAGCCGTTCAATGTAGGCGTTCTGCTGGTTGCCTGGTTGGATATAGTCCAGCCTGATACCGTGTTTTGCTGCCCAGTCCTGCAACAGGCCGCTGATGTATTCTGGCCCATTGTCGCTGCGTATCGCAAGCGGTTTACCGCGCCATTCGATTTCGCGGTAGATCCGGTACACCCGTTTGTGATTCCAGCCAAACCCTTTCACGTTGCGCAGGTACAAATAGCGCAGACCGAAATCCCAGTTGCGATGGCAATGTGCCGTTCAGCGTGAGATTGGATTTATATTGTTTGAAGTTCCGGGTCATGATGGTAGCCATACTTTAAGCCATTGATCCAGATTATTTTCAAGTAACCAGTTGGCGTGAATGTGGCTGCGGATTTCTGTTGAGGCACTGGCAAGCGTATCCGGTTCATGGATGATTTCACGTATCGCTTTTACCCAGTCCCGATATTTGTTGCCGACACGCCAGGCAGGTATGTCATTCTGATAAGGCGTGACATTTGAGCAGATCACAGGATAACCCAGAATTCCATATTCCAGCAGGCGCAAATGGCTTTTCGCATTATTGAATGCGTTGTCTTCCAGAGGCGCAATGGCAAGATCCAGATCAAGACTGGCCAGTTTCGCAGGATAATCGGCCAGCGAAACGCCCGGATGAAATTCATGAACGTACGGGATCAGTCCTTCCGGACACAAGCCAAAAAACACCCATTCCACTTCATCAGCCAGGTCACGCACGACATCCGCCAGCATTTCCAGATCGCCTGTATGTCCTATACCGCCTGCCCACCCTACCCTGGGCAATCGGCCTCGATTGTGCTTCGGCTGCAAATGCGACCATTTGGCACTCTCAACATAATTCGGCTGGATCACGATCTCGTCGATCAGTCCCTTGTATTCCTGTGCCAGCATTTCCGTGCTGACCACCATGCGCTGACAATATTCGGCGCCCATGCGGATCCGTTTTGCCATGTCCTTGTATATGTTCTGACGGTGATGGCTTTTTACCGGCAGGTTTGTTAGCAGATCGTCCAGTTCAAACACCCGAAAAACCGAACGAATCTCTGCGTGCTCGGCCAGCCAGCGATGATGCGTGTCGTCCAGCGGCTTTTGCAGCACGATGCTGACCGGCGCAATGCGTTCGATTTCGGCGGGATTCAGAAACCGCATGGTGTGATCACCCTGAATTTTTCCGGCATTCCGCAAGGCGCGCATGGGGGCAATGACACGGTATTCCCCGCTGCCCTGCTGGTCATATGGCATGGCCAGAATGCGTGGTCGCGGCTTCCAGTGCGGATCTACGCTCAAAATTGGCAGCGTTTCGTTTTCGTAGCCATTACCCGACAAGCTCAGGTGGCGATTGTAAGCAGGATCATGCGCAATCGCGCCAATCCATTTGCGATAGAAGGCCAGTCGCTCCTGCTGAAAGCGTTTGTGTTTGGCATCATTCTGGTTCTGTTCAATGTTGCCTTTCTGACTCGCAGAACCTTCATGCAGCAGAATGGCCCAAGGCGTCCAGACAATCTGTTTTCCGGCCTGTATGACCTTCATGCAAAGGTCGATGTCGTTGTAGGATACCTGAAAACGGGTTTCATCTAGGCCGCCAACTTCGAAATAAAGATTCTTCGTCAGCATGAGACAGGCGCCGGTCACTGCGCTCAGATTCTGGGTCAGCTGAGCCCGTCCGTAATATCCCCGGGAATCTGCAATTTCACCGATGAACTGATGTTCCGCCGGCCCGCGCAGCCCGAGCAGGACGCCGGCGTGCTGTATCCTGCCGTCCGGATACAGCAGTTTCGCGCCCACAATGCCAACCGATGGGCGCAGGGCATGACTGACCATTTCGTCGAGCCAGTCCTCATGCAAAACCGCAGTATCATTATTGAGCAGCAGAATCAGCTCGCCATTCGCCATTTGTGCAGCCATGTTGTTCATGGCCGAAAAGTTGAATGGGCCGGGATAACGCAGGATATGAATCCGGTTGCCAAAAGCGGCCCGGTTTTGTTCGATGAGTTCCAGGTATTGTCTGGATTCCAGGTCGTCGCTGTCATTGTCGACCACCAGAATTTCATATTCCAGGTAGCGGGTTTTTTCGATGATGGATTCCAGACATCTGCGCAACAGGTGCAACTGATTGCGCGTCGGAATCACAATGCTGACCAATGGACTGCGTTCCAGCGGATAACGAACGCGGACAGATGGCGGGAATGGGCCATTTGACAGGCGAACAGCCACGTTGCACCGTTTGAAATGCTGTTCGAGCACGCTGATGGCCGACTGCAGGGTTCGTTCCATGCCAATGGCCGTTCTTGGCAAACTACCATCCCTGCGGTGATACAGCACTTCAGCGATGTGGCCAATGCCCTGGGCACCCAGTTTTTCCCATGCTCGCAGAATCAGGTCGTATTCTTCAACACCTTGTGCATCCGGGGAAAATCCACCCAGCGCATCGAAAAGGGTTTTTCTGATCAGCACCAGATTGCCGGTATAAGGCAGGCTGTGCAGGTAATCCAGGTTGAAATCGGGTTTGAAATGCGCATTGATGTGGCTGCCATCTGCACGCACAATGTCTTCGTCGGTATAGATCAATTGCCATTCTGGATGATGCCCGATCGCCAGCGCCAGATGAAAAATGGTGTCCGCTGACAACTGGTCGCCAGCATCGACCACTGCGACCCATCCGGAACGCACCTGTTGTATCGCAGCATTCAGCACTTTGGCTGTATCGTCGTTCAACACCACACTGTGCCAGTTGACCGGCTGCCACTGCCGTTCAATCGACTGTATGGTCAGGTGATCTGCATCTTGAGCATTGCGACGCACAACGATCAGCGTCAGCTCGGGTACGTTGCGTTCGGACAGGAAATGTTCAGCCCATTCACGTTCCGTTGGTGCCCATCGACCAGGTTCAATCCAGGCTGGTTGCACTGCGTTTACCTGATCAGTCCGGGCACTGACGGGCGCATCCCACGAAAACACGGCAAACTGCCCGGTCATCTGGACAAATTTCATGTAATCGAACTGGTAATCCAGTTTCAGGCCATGCGCCACTTCCGGATCTGCCAGCATGTCGTAAATCAGTTTCATGCCAAACAAATGATGCCAGCCGTGGGTATGCTCACCGAGAGCGGTCATCGCCAGAGCAAACCTGGCATTGCCATGCTTGCGCCGCCAGTACTGTATGGTGGATGGAAATACCGCCAGCAACCGGTTCATGTCGTTCAGTTGCAGGTAATTTTCCAGCAGGATGAAATATTCGTTGGTATGCCGTGTCCGGGTGTCCGGACGATTGCCACTGGCATTGGCCTCATCCGTCCTGATCCGGAAGCGGACCAGCGATTGCGGCATGATATGGATTTCGTATTTCAGACACAGGCGTATCCACATGTCCAGATCACCCAGCTGGATCAGCCAGGGACGGTACATACCACAATCGTCGTAACATTGCTTCCGGATCAGCACACTGGGGTGGCACAGCGCATTGCCCGTATAAAAGAAAAAGCGCAGCCATTCGGCAGAAGAACGATTTTGCTGACTGAAAATCCGGCTGTAATAATGCGATGGGTCCGGAAAAGGCTGACTGTCTTCACCAATGGCCGTGGCATGACTGAACACAGCGCCAATATGTGCATTTTTCTCGAGAAACTCAAACTGCAAGGCCAGTTTTTCCGGTTCCCAGACATCATCCGAATGGTGAATGGCGATATAGCGGCCTTGTGCCACTTCACTCAGGGCCTGATTGATGTTTGTCCAGCCCCGGTGCCGTTCGGAATTGCGGAATGCCTTGATTCTCTTGTCGGAATAACTCTGGATTACCGACCAGGAATCATCGGATGACAAATCGTCCCAGATAATCAGTTCAAAATCCCGGAAGGTCTGGGCAAGCACGCTGTCAATGGTTTCGGCAATATATTTACCATGATTGAAAGAAGTGAGTATCACCGAAATGGCAGGCATGTTCTCGTGACTCCGATGGTCAGGTGGAATGAATGGAAGCAAGTGTGCGTGCCGCATTGGCCACCACTTCGGGAGGATTCCACATCAGCACATCGAGGATCGACAAACCGGGCTCGAACGCAGGCAGCCACAAAACCTGCAAGGCAGTGACGAGGGCCAGTGTCCCGTTGGCAAACAGAGAAATGTGCTCGACCCCCAGGTGTTCACACAGCGCTGCTTCGAGCTCTTTGTGAAACGGACCATTGTTGGCGAGAATTTTGCTATTCCAGATGCGCTCAAGATAGGGAGCGAATTCTTCAAGAGGCGGAAGGAATGGTTGTGTGACATAAACAGGTTTGTTGTTATTCATTTTTTAGCCATTTTCGCCAGACTGGACAAAATGGATTCCTTTCTTGTGCGATCGTTCTGTCGGGAAAAGTGTGCCATGTTCCAGAACATTGTCAATCCTGAATCAGGTTTCCGTTCTGATGCATGCCGGCATATCGCGGGAACTTGTCAGCCCCGAGTCAATCGAAGTGGATGTATTTGACGGTGGCTTGCCGATCACCGTATGCTGGGCAGGATTGTTAAATTCAGTCTGATGAACAGCATGTTGATGGCGCAGGCCCTTGAAATCCGGCACATGATCCCCATGTGGGGAATTGACCAACTGTCTGGTGATGGAGTCCAAATGTCTATTCGTATCCGTAAACTCTTGCCTGTCCTGCTGCTCGGGGTGGCCATGTCGGCACTGGCCGACAATTCGCCCACACTTGCCGAAGTGTATCAGGCGGCCCGTTCCGGCCATCTGAACCAGGCAGAACAGATGATGGTCACTGTGTTGCAGCAGCACCCCGACAGCGCCAAGGCGCACTACGTGGATGCTGAAATTCTGGCCCGCGAAGGTAAGCTTGATCAGGCGCGCAGCGAACTGGCCACGGCCCGTCAGTATGACCCAGGCCTGTCATTTGCCACGCCTCGCAGTGTCAATGAACTGGAAAAGCAGCTGAGCGGCCAGGCTGGTGCCGTGGCAGCACCTGCGCGACATGAATCCCGTTTCCCTTGGGGTCTGTTCCTGGGTGGCATTGCGGCGATTCTGGGCATCTTCTGGCTGGTTCGCATGATCACTGCCCGGCAACGGGTCGTGCCTGCCCCAGGCCCCTACTATTCCGGTTACCCCGGCAACGGATTCCAGCCCGGTGGCTATCCTGGCGCACCGTATGGCGGCGGCGGTCCGATGATGCCTGGTGGTGGCGGCATCATGGGTGGCGGCGGAATTGGCTCCAGCCTGGTGACTGGCGCTGCGGTTGGTGCTGGCATGGTTGCCGGTGAAGCGCTGGCGCACAACCTGATGGATGGTGGTCGTGCCAGTGCCGGCGAGATTGGTCAGCAGGATGCCTGGGCTGCTCCCGTCAACAGCGACATGGGCGGCAATGATTTCGGCATCAATGATGGCGGCTCCTGGGACAGCGGCGGCGATTTCGGCGGCGGCGACAGCGGTGGTGACTGGACCTGACCGCTTCTGCTAGCACGCAAGCAAACATGGCGACACCGAGCGGCGGACAACCGGAAGAATCTCGTTACCAGGCCATTGTGGCCAATATTCCCGGTCTGGTGTTTCAGTGCCGGCGTTCGGTGACTGGCGAATTTTCCTTTACCTGTCTCAGCGAACACTGTGCGGAATTGCTCGGCATGCCGGCCAGTCTGCTGATGGCAGATCCCGACGAGCTGTTTCGCCGCCTGTTGCCGGAAGACCGTGATAGCCTGGAATCGGCAATCCAGCATTCCATGCATTACCTGTCTTCGCTCAACTGGCAAGGCCGCTTGTGGATCGATGACTGGCAGGATATCAAGTGGATCAATATTCGCGCCACACCGCAAGAACTGCCTGATTCGACAGCCGTGTCATGGGATGGCGTGATTACCAACATCACCCATACCAAGCATGAAGAGGAAATCATCCGCCGCTCGCATGCCCAGATGGCGGAACTGTCCGCACATATCCAGGAACTCAAGGAACAGGAACGTACCCGGATTGCGCGCGAACTGCATGATGATCTCGGTGGCAACCTGACTGCCATCAAAATGGCTCTGGCACTGTTGCGCAAACGCTGTCCGGAAGACGATGCCGCGGTCGACGAAAAAATCGCTTATCTCAACCAGCTGGTTGACCGCACCCTGGAATCCATCCACCGCATTTCCGGCGACTTGCGCCCTTCCGTGCTGGATTTCGGCATTGTGCCGGCCATTGAATGGCAGGCCCGTGAATTCATGCGGTTGACGGGTATCCCGCTTGAACTGCACGCCACGGATGAAGACATCCCCCTGTCTGCCGATCAGGCTACTGCCCTGTTTCGCATTTTTCAGGAAGCATTGACCAATATCAGTAAACATGCGCATCCAACACTGGTCAAGGTGGAATTGTATCAATCTGATCAGATGGCGGAAATGATCATTGCCGACAATGGCAAAGGTATGGAACAATCCGACCAGATGAAACCGAATTCGTTTGGCTTGCGCGGCATGACCGAGCGCGTGGAGTCGTTGCGTGGCAGTTTGCGCATTGATTCCGCCACCGGCCAGGGAACCCGGCTGACAATTCGCATTCCACTGGATGACCTGCATGAATCTGACTGAACAAACCGGCAAGATCCGGGTATTTATCATTGATGATCACGCCATCGTTCGTGAAGGCGTGAAACAGATTCTGGCCGACACCGGCGATCTCGAACTGGCCGGCGACTCTGCAAACAGTCTGGATGCAATCCGCATGGCCCGCCAGAAAGGATTCGACGTCCTGCTGCTCGACATTTCGATGCCAGACAAAAGCGGTATCGAAATTCTCAAGCAGATGCGCAAGGAAGCACCCGACATCCCGGTGCTGATACTCAGCATGCATCGCGAGGATCAGTACGCCATACGCACGCTGAAAGCCGGCGCTGCTGGTTATCTCAACAAGCAAAGCGCACCGAATGACCTGGTTGGCGCCATTCGTGAAGTGGTCGCCGGCCGCAAGTATATCAACAAGGAAGTCGCCCAGGCGCTGGCCAACCAGGTGAGCGGTGACCACCCGTCTGCCCCGCACGAAATCCTGTCAGACCGCGAATACCAGACCCTGACCATGATCGCTTCCGGCAAATGCGTTAGTGATATTGGCAAGGAACTCAACCTGTCCGTCAAGACAGTGAGCATGTACCGTGCCCGGCTCCTTCAGAAGATGAAACTGAAGAACAATGCTGAACTGATGCACTACGCCATGAAAAACCGGCTGGTCTGAACCAGCCTTCCTGCAATTTCCCAACCCACGTCATTCGACTTTCCAGACCGCGTCATTCTGCGCGGAGCGAAGCGCAGTCGCAGAATCTACCTGTACCGGCAAGATGCTGGTCAATGACTGGATTCCGCGACTACGCGCGGAATGACGAATCTTGGCGCGCGCGGAATGACGAATCTTGGCGCACGCGGAATGACGAATCTTGGCGCACGCGGAATGACGAATCTTGGCGCACGCGGAATGCAAGGCCCCGTCGTTCAGCGCGGAGCGCAGTCACAGAATCCACTCGACTTTCCAGACCGCGTCATTCTTCGCGGAGCGAAGCGCAGTCGCAGAATCCGCCGGACTTTCCAACCCCCGTCATTCTGCGCGTAGCGTAGCGCAGTCGCAGAATCCACTTCCTGGCGTAGTGTTGTCCTGCATGTCATGTTGCTTTGCCCAATTGACTAGAATCTGCCGGCAATGGTGATGCTGTTTGTCTTGTGCTGAAGAAGACAGAAAAGCTGCCGCTATTCCCGGTTTTGATGTACTCGCTCTCCTGTATCATGGCAATCATCCAGTCCGATTGTCATGGAACAGAAAGACAACCATCATGAAAGACGATAAACCCAGAAATCCGGCCGAGATCGCACGGGAAGCGTTTCGTCAGCTGGCCAGCCGCCAGATTGCTCCGACGCCCGATGCCTACCGGGAAGCCTACAATGCCATTGCCGGTGTCGCCTCACCAGCGTCGCCTCTGCCTGCCCTTGGCAAAATCGCCGGCAATATCGTCAAGTTACCAGGCGAACTCTCCGCACTCGGACGCCATCTGCAAAAATCGGTCGATGCCAGCAACTGGGATGAATTCGCGGCAGGACTGGCCGAAGTCATCGAATACCTGCGCAAGCAATCTGCCCCAACTGCCGGCAGCACGATTGTTCAACCAGCCAGCACGGTTCCTCTGACGCCACAGGTCAAGTTGTTGCGTGAACTGCTGAACCGCACGCTCAGTTTTTCGCTGAGTTCGTTGCTGTCCGGCCAGCCGGAACTGGCCAATGAAGCCGCAACACTCGGAGATGCAATTCGCGATGCCGCCAACGAAACAGAAGTGAATGAAATTGGCACCCGGATCAAGCAGTTCTGTTATCGGATCGAGCTCAAAAGTGGCGAAATCGGCGAACAGCAGGAAATGCTGCTGCGCATGTTTCGATTGTTGCTCGAAAATGTGGCGTTTCTGCTGGACGATGATAGCTGGTTGCGTGGCCAGTTTGACGCCGTACAGAAACTGATCGATGGGCCGATCAACCATCGGGCCTTGGAGGATGCGTCACAAAGCCTCAAGGAAGTCATCTACCGGCAAGGCACGCTGAAAGACAGTCTGAGCGAAGCCAAAGCTACCGTACGCAACATGATTACCCTATTCATCGATCAATTGGGCAGCATGGCTTCGTCAACGGACGATTACCATGGCAAGATCGATCTCTATTCACAGAAAATCTCCAAAGCAAGCAATATTGCCGAGCTGAATCTGATCCTGTCCGATGTCATGCGCGACACGCGGTCGATACAGGCAGAAGCGCTGCAATCACGGGACCACATGCTCAACGCGCGTCGGGAAGTTGAGGCTGCCGAAGCGCGCATCCACGCCCTGGAATCGCAGCTGGCCGAGATCAGTGCGCTGGCCAGCCATGACCAGCTTACCAGCAGCCTCAACCGGCGCGGACTGGATGATGCCATTTTGCGCGAACAGGCGCGAGCCGAGCGTCAGGGAACACCTCTGAGTGTTGCCCTGCTGGATCTGGACGACTTCAAGCGGCTCAACGACGAATACGGACATGAGGCCGGTGATGAGGCGCTGATTCATGTCGTGCGCATCATTCGCGACACGATGCGTTCGATGGATGTGGTGGGCCGTTTTGGTGGCGAAGAATTTGTCGTTTTGCTGCCGGACACCTCCACCGAAGAGGCCGTGATTGTGGTGGGTCGTCTGCAGAAAGAGCTGACCAAGCGGATTTTCATGTACAACAACCAGAAACTGTTCATCACCTTCAGTGCCGGGGTGGCGACCCGTGCGGATGGTGAAGACATGGCCGATACGCTGAAACGGGCGGATACCGCGATGTATCTGGCCAAAAAATCGGGCAAGAACCGTGTGGTGCAGGGATAACACGGCATGAAGGCATGGTCGGCACAATGGTTGTGCAAGGGGTTTTCTGCTGGCGGCTCAAGTTTCGCCAGGATGTGCCGTAAACAGGGATAAGCCTATGAGTGTTCTGTGAAATCGTCCAGATAAATTTTTGATTAAAAAGCTAAATTTTTCCGGACGCCGGTCGATAAAGGTCACAACAGCGGTGATATCGCAAACTTGCAAGCGAACCACTGTTAAGGGCTGAATCACCGAGTCACAACAATCAAGGAGAAATACCATGCCTTCCTATCTCAATACCAACATGGCTTCGCTGATTGCCCAGAACAACATGGGCAACTCGCAAAGCAACCTGACCACCGCCATTCAGCGCCTGTCTTCCGGTCTGCGTATCAACAGTGCTGCCGACGATGCAGCCGGTTACGCCATCGCCCAGAACATGACCACCCAGGTCAACGGTTATACCCAGGCATCGCTGAATGCAACCAACGGTGTTTCGCTGGCACAAACTGCCCAGGGCGACATGTCCACCATTCTGGCCAACCTGCAAACCATCCGCGGTCTGGCTGTGGAAGCCGCCAACGCCACCAACACCTCGACCGACCGCGCCAACCTGAATGCTCAAGTCCAGCAGCTGCTGTCGGAAAATCAACGTATTTCCACCGCTTCCAATTTCAACGGCGTCAACCTGCTCGATGGCAGCTTCACGGCTGAAACCTTCCAGGTGGGTGCCAACAACAACAGCAGCAGCCAGATTCAGATTTCTTCCATTGCGAATTTGCAGAACAGCGCGCTTGGCAACGTCACCACGTCGGCCACCGTCAGCGGCGCGGTCGCGTCCGGTACCGGGCTGACTGCCGGTGAAATCACCCTGAATGGTGTTCAGGTGGGTGCTTCCGTTGCCGGCAGCCAGGCTGGTCAGAACACCGACAGCGCCTATGCCATCGCGCAAGCCATCAATGCGGTACAGGCACAAAGCGGTGTGTTTGCCACAGCTGGCGCCGCTACCGTTTCTGGTACTGTAACGGGGACGAGTGCCATTGCGGCCAACACCTTCACCATCAATGGCGTTGGTATCAGCGCAGTTGCTGCTGGTGGCACTGCTTCGGGCGAAGCTGCCAATATTGCCGCTGCCATCAATGCCGCATCAGCACAGACCGGCGTTACAGCAACCGCTCAGGTTTCGGGTGCTGGGCTGACACTGACTGCCGCTGACGGTCGCGATATCGTTCTCGGTGGTACGCTGACTGGCACAGGCCTCACCGCAGGCACCTCGACCGGTACCATTTCGCTGACCAACAGCACCACCATCAACGGTGGCGCAATCACGGTGAGTGGTGGTGGTGTTTCGACAATTTTCAGCTCGGGTATTACTGCAACCACCACGGCTGCAACAACCCAGTTGAACAGCATGTCCAGTTTGAATGTGCTGTCGCAGACCAGCGCACAGAATGCCTTGGCGACCATCGATGCTGCCATCCAGACGGTGACCAGTTCTGCGGCTGCCATGGGCGCGTATCAGAACCGTTTCTCGGCCACCATCAACAGTATCCAGACCGACCAGCAAAACCTGCAGTCTTCACTGGCCGCCATCCAGGATACCAACTATGCGGCTGAAACCGCCGTCCTGAGCCAGAACAACATTCTGTCCCAGGCTGGCACTGCAATGCTGGCGCAGGCCAACCAGTTGCCCAACCAGATCCTGACGCTGCTGCGTTAAGATCGGGCGCAACGGCGCGTCACAAATAAACTGGCGGAATGGTGAGGCCCACCTTCCGCCATTGTTGCAAGGGGTAGTATCATGAACATTGGACAGATCTCTGCTTACGGGTCATCGCCGATACCGGTGGTGACAACGTCTGGTGAGACGGTAGCCGCACCGGCTGATGCAACCCCTGCCCAGCCAGTGGCTGCCGTCCAGTCCCCTCAGCCTGCCAGCACCATACCAGCCAGCAATAGTGGCGAAGTCAGCCCGACGGCACTCAGGCAGTCGATTGACACCATCAACAATTACCTGAATTCGTTCGCCAACAACAGCATTGAATTCAGTGTGGATCCCAATAGTCAGAGGGTGGTTGTTCGCGTAGTCGATACACAGACCAACACGGTCATCATGCAAACCCCGAGCAAGGCTGCGCTGGCAATTGCCCAGGCGCTGGACAAAACCCAGGGTCTGCTGATACAGACCAAGGCCTGACGGAGAATCTGCCATGGCAACCACACCGCTTTCGATCGTTTCGTCGGCTGTCAACGCAGCCGTGTCGTCTCCGGGCATTGGCTCCGGGCTGGATGTTGACAGCATTGTGACCAAACTCATGGCGATCGACCAGGCACCACTGACTCGGTTGTCCAACCAGGCCTCCAGCTACCAGGCCCAGATTTCGGCTTATGGCAACCTGCAAAGCGCATTGTCGCAGTTCCAGTCAGCCATGAGCACGCTGGCATCCGCCAGCCAGTACCAGGCATACACGGCCACTTCGAGCAACACTTCCGCTGTTTCGCCCAGTATCACAGGCAATCCAATCCCGGCCAGCTATACCATGCAGGTGTCCCAGCTGGCACAGGCCCAGCAGTTGATGACTTCAGGTGTTGCCAGTGCAACCACCCCGATTGGCACCGGAGCCACAACCACCCTGACCTTTGATTTCGGAACCGTATCCGGTGGTACGCTGAGCAATGGAATCTATAGCGGATCCACATTTACCAGTTCGGGCAATGGCACGCAAACCGTCACCATCAATTCGGCCAATGACACCCTGAACGGAATTGCCAATGCCATCAACACAGCCAATATTGGCGTGTCAGCCACGGTGATCAATACCGGAAGCAGCACCAATCCGTATCACCTGATGCTGACGTCCAATGCGACTGGCCAGACCAGCAGCATGCAGATCAGTGTTTCCGGCGATGCCACGCTGAGCAGTCTGCTGACGCAGAACTATTCCAGCAGCAGCACGCAGGCGCTAAGCCAGACCCAGGTGGCCCAGAATGCCAACCTGACCCTGGACAGTGTTCCGATCACCAGCGCCAGCAACACGGTCAGCAATGCAATTTCAGGCGTCAACCTGACACTGGGCGCTACCACGACCAGTGCAGCCACATTGACGATTGGTCAGAATAGCAGTTCAATTGTTTCGTCGGTGAATAACTTTGTTACTGCTTACAACAGCATGATCCAGACGTTGCGCGCGGATACTTCGTACAACACCAGCACCAAAACCGCTGGCGCTCTGCAAGGACAAAGTGGCGTGGTCAACCTGACCAACGACCTGGTCAATATACTGAACCAGCCAGTGGCCGGATCATCCAATACTGCACTGGACACCCTGTATCAGGCAGGGGTCACCTTGCAGAACGACGGCACGCTGAGCGTGAACAGTTCGCAGCTGCAAAGTGCGATTGCCGCCAACCCTTCCACATTTTCCTCGTTGTTCGCCCAGGCCGGAACAACCAGCGACAGCCAGATCAGTTACAAATCCGCCACCAGCAATACCCAGCCTGGCACTTATGCCATCAACGTGACCCAGCTGGCTACCCAGGGTGCGGCTACCGGCAGTACTGCCCTTGCCGGCAGCACGACCATCACCCCTGGCAGCAATGACACGCTCAACGTCACGCTCGATGGCATGACCGGTACTGTGGTGCTGAATCCGGGCACCTATACCCCTGCGCAGCTGGCCGCCCAGATCCAGAGCCAGATCAATGGCAATACCACTTTCAGCGCGGCCGGGTCTTCCGTGACTGCCACCGTCAATGCTTCTGGCGATCTGGTGCTGACATCTTCCCGTTACGGTTCGGCCTCCAGTATCAACATCACCGGTGGCAATGGGCAGTCGGCTGCCGGTTTTTCAACATCCGCCGCAACTACCGGGCAAGATGTGGCCGGTTCCATCAATGGCGTCACCGCCATGGGTTCGGGGCAGGTTCTGAACGGCGCACTGTCGGATGTGTCGAGCGGACTAGCTGTCACCATTACCGGAGGCGCGCTCGGTGCGCGCGGCACCGTAAGCTATTCACAGGGTTATGCCTATCAGATGAACAGCTACATGACGACCGCCCTGTCGGCCACCGGCCCTATCCAGGAAGCCACAACCTATCTGAATACCCTGCTGCAGGACAACCAGCAGCAACAGGCAACTCTGAATCAGCAACTGGCATCCACCAAGGCTCGCTACATGGCGCAGTTTACAGCGCTTGATACGCTGATGAGCAGCATGTCCGCCACCAGCACCTATCTGACCCAGCAATTCAGCAAATCCAGTTCGTGAGGGAAATGACATGTTCGGTACAGCACAACGTGGTGTCAAGGCTTATGCCAATGTCGAAATGGAAACCGGGGTATTTGCCGCCTCTCCGCACCGGCTTATCCTGATGTTGTTTGATGGCGCAAAACAGGCGCTCAACAACGCCCTTCTCCACATGCGCAACAAACAGATAGCCGACAAGGGCAGATCCATCGCGCATGCCATCCGTATCATCAGCGATGGCCTGCAGGCCAGCCTGAACAAGGACGTGGGTGGCGAACTGGCCCGCAACCTGGACAATCTCTACAGCTACATGACCAATCGCCTGCTGCAGGCCAATCTGGAAAATAGCGAAGAAAAGATCATGGAAGTGCTTGGTCTGATCGAAACCATTCGCAGTGCCTGGGTGCAGATCGGCGAAAATCCGCAATCCGATCTGTCTGCTGCTGCCGTACCCCTCCGCAACGAATCACCTGCCACCCAACCGGCAGCCATGGCAAAGGGTTGAACATGATGAACGCAGAAGAAGTCATTGTCGCTTACGAAGACGTCGCCCGCATTACCGCGGAAATGCTGGCAGCTGCCCGCAGCGCCCGCTGGGATGATCTGGTCAGCCTGGAGAAACATTGCGCCAATCGGGTCGAAACCCTGCGCAATCATGAGGAACCAGTCCGACTGCCTGCCGAACTGCGCAATCGCAAGCTGAAAATGCTCCGGCAGATTCTGGCGGATGACCGGGAAATCCGCGATATTACCGAACCTTGGATGCGCCATTTGTCGCAGATCATGAGTTCGATCAATGAACGCAGCCTGACTGCGGCTTATGGCTCCGTTCAGGCTGGCTGATGGCGCATGGCTGAACACTCCTGGCGAACTGGTTTCGCTGGTCCAGCCGGTTGCGGTCACGGTCAACAATGCCAATGCCGCAGCCAGTCAGGAAGAACTCAGTTTTCGTCTCAACCAGATTGAACTGGGGCAGCAGCTGGTTGCCCAGGTTCAGAATCAGTTATCCGATGGCAGTTTTCTGGTGCGGGTTGCCGATACCGTCACCCAGATGCAGTTGCCGGCCAATGTGCAGACCGGTGAAAACATATCCATCACCCTGATTGAAAAATCCCCGCGTCCGACCTTCCTGTTCAACGGCGAAACACCGGCTGCCTCAACCGGCAGCAGCGTGATGTCGCTTAGCAATACTGGTCGCCTGATCAGCAGTCTGATGGCCGGTACGCCAGAAAATTCTCCGCCGCTGACCACCACGGCCCCAGTCTCTGACCAGCCTCCTGTCAATCCGGCCCATTTTGCACAGGCGTTGCAACAGGTCATCAGCCAGTCCGGTCTGTTTTACGAAGCCCATTTGCAGGAATGGGCGCAGGGGCGCCTGCCATTGGCCAGCCTTCGCCAGGAACCTCAGGCACAGCTTGACCAGCAACTGCCTGTGCCACCCTCGCCCGTTCCGGTTGCAGCAACCGGCGCGTCGGTACAGGAAACGACCAGTCCTGCCCAGATCAGTGCGCCACTGCTAACGGTCGTGACCAGCAATCAGACGGCCGCCATCCACAGCAATCCGGCCGGCCAACCAGAAAGCGTGGCGGCGACAGCCTTGCAAAACCTCGTGCAAACCCAGCTACAAACCCTTGAACAAAATCGGTTTGTCTGGCAAGGAAACCTGTGGCCGGGACAGACCGCCGAATGGGAAGTGGCGCAAGACCAGCATCAGGATGCTGCCTCTGCGATACCACAGCAGGCATGGACCAGCCAGTTGCGCCTCACGCTGCCGACGCTGGGTGAGCTCACTGCCGAGCTGCGTCTGCAGAATGGCCACTTGCAAGTACGTTTGCAGAGCCCGTTGCCAGCAACCGTCGGGCGCTTGCAGAATGAACAATCCGGTCTGGTCCAGGGACTGGAGGCGGCCGGCCTCCGGCTGGACAGTCTTCTGGTGGAATCGCCGATGCCAGCGGAAAGCAAGGGGTGATCCATGGACGATCAAGCTCCGCCCTCCGCAGGGCAACTGGCTGTTGCGCTGGCTTACCAGACCGGTGATTCGGCACCGCAAGTGGTGGCCAAGGGGCGTGGCCTGATCGCCGAAGAAATCATCGCGCGCGCCCGGCAACATGGTGTATTCGTGCACGAATCTCCCGAACTGGTATCCCTGCTGATGCAGATTGATCTGGACCGGCATATTCCGCCCGAACTGTACCGGGCTGTCGCAGAGTTGCTGGCCTGGGTTTACCGGATTGAAAATGACTAGGGAAGCGCTGATTAAATCCTTCACGAATCGCGTTGCTGATCAAATCGTGATGATCACGAGGAATACGCCGCAGGTCGTAGCCGGGACTACGATGCCAAGGCGTATGACGAAGTGAGCGCGCGATTTGATCGCAACCCGGAAGGGACGTGGTCTGGCGGCGGCTTGCCGTGTTGCGCTTCTCGTCAAGGGTGTCAGCCATTGACTTCGAATCGCGCCTTGCAATCCATCCCGCCAGACCTGCGTCGCGATCGCGCGGGATTTAATCAGCGCTTCCCTGGAATCCACCGGCGGCCGAGATGCTATAATCCCGCTCAGTCAACCTGATGAGCTGAATGCATCATGTCAACGCCTTCGTTTGTATTCGGGACCGAAGACCAGAGTCCCTTCCAGATCACAACACGTCGCGAAATCATCAAACTGCTGCAAGGCATTGTCGATCACCGTGAACAGGTCACCGTTGCATTCCACGGCGGTTCGGAAATGCTGCTGAGCCGTTTGCTGGAAGTGGATGAAAAAAAGGATCTGGTCTACATTGACTGTTCGCAGAATCCTGGCCTGAATGACAAGATTGCCGCAAGTGATGGCGTAGCTTTTGAAACCGCGCTGGAACGCATCCGCATCCTGTTCAGCGCCAGAAAGGTTCGCGAATGCGTGCATGGAGGTGAACCGGCCTTGTGTACCGCCATTCCGGCTTCGATGATCCGTCTGCAGCGCCGGGAATTCTTTCGGGTCAACATACCGATGGACCGTCAGCTGGAATGCCAGTTCACCCTGCCCGGAGGCACATACAATCTGCCGCTGGTCGATATCAGCTGCGGCGGTATCGCCATTCTGGATGAACAGCAGCTGCTCGATACCAGCGATGACCTGCTGTATCCGGGTTGCCGGATCGAACTAGGCGATGGTGAACGGGTAGAACTGACCCTGAAAATCTGCAGCACCCTGGATGTTGCCCTGCCAAACGGCAAAAGCATCCGTCGTCTGGGTTGCCAGTTCTACGATATCCAGCCTGGTGGCATGAACATTGTACAGCGTTACATCATGCAGCTTGAGCGCGAACGCAATGCGCGCCTGCATGCCCTGAAATAACACTGGCTGACCTCCTTGTCCCTCACTTCGCGCCCTGCCCTGACTGTGTTGCAGATGTTGCCGGCCCTGCAGGCCGGCGGGGTTGAGCGCGGAACACTGGAAATCAGCCGGTTTCTGGTTGAACAAGGCCATCGTTCGCTGGTCATGTCTGCTGATGGGCGCATGGTGGCACAACTGGAAGCTGAAGGTGGCGAACATTTCAACTGGCCGATTGGCAAAAAATCCCTGTTCAGCCTGCGGCTGGTAAAACCGCTGCGGCGCTTTTTCATGGCACAGAAAGTGGACATCATCCACGCTCGTTCACGTGTACCGGCCTGGCTGGCCTGGCTGGCCCTGCGTGGCATGCCGGCTGACAAACGCCCCCGTTTTGTCACCACTGCACACGGTCTGTACAGCGTCAGTCGGTGGAGTGCGATCATGACCCGTGGCGAACGGGTGATTGCGGTTTCCGATACGGTGGCTGATTACCTGCGCAAACACTACACGCTTGATCCGGCACACATCCGCGTCATCCATCGCGGCGTTGATCCCAATAGCTGGCCGCATGGCTTCCAGCCCGGACCTGCCTGGCGGGATCACTGGCTGCGCAAATATCCGCAGCTGCACGGGCAGCAACTGATTACCTTGCCCGGACGCATCACCCGCTGGAAGGGACAACTGGTTTTTGTGCGCCTGATTCGCCAGTTGCGTGACCAGGGCTTGCCAGTGCACGGATTGCTGGTCGGAGACACGGATCCGCGCAAGCGTCGGTTTGAACAGGAAATCCGCGACCTGATACGCACACTGGATATGCAGGCGCATATCACGCTGACCGGTCACCGCAGCGATATCCGCGAAATCATGTCTGTGTCATCGCTGGTGCTGTCATTGTCGCTGGAACCGGAAGCCTTTGGCCGCACGGTTCCCGAGGCGCTCTCGCTAGGCAGACCAGTGGCCGGATTTGCCCACGGCGGCGTGGGTGAAGTGCTGCAACACTGGTATCCTGCCGGCATGGTCAAGCCCAATGATGAACCGGATCTGCTCCGGGTGGTTAGCCAACTGCTCGAGCAGCCACCCGCCATCCCGGTTGAACCCCTGTTCACCTTGCGCCACATGCAGCAGGCAACCCTGAATGTATACCACGAGCTGATGCCATGATCAGGGCAACCGCATGTCCCGCGGTCGGTGCGGTTGTGGTGACCTGGCAGCCCGATGGACAGTTTGGCAAGCGTCTTGCACGTGTGCGCGAACAGGTCGACCAGGTGTTTGTGGTTGATAATGCCAGTACTGGTGCGGCAATTGACACCCTGCGGCAGGCAACGCAGCCGGCAGAGCTGCTGCAGAATCCGGCCAATCTTGGCGTGGCTGCCGCATTCAACAGAGGTATCGCAGCTGCGCTGGCTGCCGGTTTTGAACTGGCGCTGCTGCTGGATCAGGACAGCTGGCCGGATGACGACATGGTTGTGCAGCTATGCCATGAGTGGCAGGCGGCCGGCGCACAGCATCCCGGCGTTCTGGGTGCCGGTTTCAACGATAATGGCCGCAGGAAAACCAGTGAACCGGCGGCGGTGAATGGCAGCGAACCCGTCGACTGGGTGATCACTTCCGGGTCCCTGATAGACACTCGTTTATGGCAGCAACTGGGAGGTTTTCGCGATGATTTTTTTATCGATTTTGTCGATACCGAATATTGCCAGCGCGTACGCCAGTCCGGTCATGCTGTTCTTCGCACCCGTGCGATCCTCATGCAGCACAGCATCGGTGCGCACACCAGCCACTGCATTCTTGGCCACGTCACGCACACCAGCAACCATTCTGCCGACCGGCGCTATTACATCACGCGCAATTTCATGGTCATGATGCGTGAATCGGGCCGATTTCCGTTCGGACTGTGGGTTTTGCGAGGCATGTGGGCCAGTGTCAAGTCCATCCGGCGCATTCTGCTGCACGAATCCGGCAAGGCAGACAAGCTGTTTGCCATTCTGCAGGGCTGGCGCGACGGCATGACAGGACGCATGGGGAAGCGTGGCAAAACATCGATTGCCTGCCCCGACCAACATATTGCAAGGTTCTGATCCGGTGAAAGTGCTGATTGTTGGCAAATACCGCAGTATTGTGAACTGGCCGGAAAATCTGGCCTATGCCATGCGTGAGGCTGGCGCGCAGGTGAGCGACTTTGCCATGAACGGAAAGACACAGATACACGCATTGCGCTACAAACTTGCCGCGCGGTTGTCTGGTGATGCCGAATCGGTCATGTGCAACGATCTGGCCGGATTGTTGCAAACCGTACGCCCGGATCGAGTGATATTCATCGTCATTGCCGCCCTGTTCATGCCACGCCGCATGTTTGAACTGGTGCGTGAAATTTGTCCGTCTGCCAGCAGCATTGCCTGGGTCGGCGACCGCCTGAATGCCGGGGAGTTCGGTTTTGCCGACCTGGTTGACCATGTGGCGGTGACCGATACCGCATTCATGGATGACCTGCGTGCCTATGGCTACCAGACACCGGCTTCGTATCTCCCGCTGGCAGTGGACATTCGCCGGTTTCACCCCATGCCGGTGACGCGTGGACGGCAAGTGGTGTATGTTGCCAACAACAGTCCGGGGCGCGGCGCACTGGTGGCACGAATCCCACGCCCACTCACCTTGTATGGCAAGGGTTGGTCCCGTCTGGACATGCCGACGCCGCATGATATCCATGCCAGCCGGTTGCCGTATTCCCGCCTGCCGGAGGTCTATGCGCAAAGTCTGGCCGTGCTCAACATCCGCAATGAAAAAAATGTCATCAACGGGCTTAATCAGCGTAGTTTTGAACCGTATGGCTGTCAGACGCCGGTGCTGAATGACGACATGGCCGATTTACCGCGCTGTTTTGTCGCCGGCGAAGAAATCCTGGTCTGGCATTCACTGGATGAACTGGTGGAACACTACGACCGATTGCAGGCGGATCCGGCATGGGCCCGCCGCATTGGCGAGGCCGGTTACCGACGGGTTATGCATGAACATACCTATGCCCATCGCGCACGCACCTTGCTGGCGCTGGCCTGATCTGTCGGTTGCAACATGGCGTCATGCCTGCATGCCGGGTTAGAATGCCAACTTTTGTGATGGAATATGGCTGATGACTGACAAACCGCGCTGTGCGCGCCTGGACCAGTTCGGTGGCTGGCTGGCCGTTTTGCTGCCAGTGGGGCTGATGATCGGCAATGCTGCTGCGGAAACGGTGGCCGGCCTGCTGGTACTGGCATTCCTGTTCCGCTCATGGCGGCTGGCGGACTGGCAATGGCTCAGGCAGGCCTGGGTGCGCATTCTCATGCTGACGTGTGCGTTCGAGATTGTTCGTGGCGCCTTTGCCTGGCACGCACAGGCCGTCATGATCGACTCTCTGGGCTGGATCCGTTTCGTCATTCTGGCAGTGGCACTTCAGCGCTGGATCCTTCCCCTGCCCGGCTGGCAGGAGCGACTCATCAGCAGTGGCCTGCTGTGCCTGTCGTGGCTGACACTGGATGGCATCTTCCAGTATCTGCATGGCAAGGATCTGTTCGGCCATCCGATCCTGTTTCCGCAACGACTTACGGCATCCTATCCGAAACCGATCGTCGGCATCATGCTGGCCTGGCAGTTTTTACCCTATGTCATGGGCGATTTCGGTCGCGGCAAACCATGGCGTGCCATTGTTGTCGCCCTGCTGTCCATGGCGACGATTGTCCTGAGCGGCGAACGCATGGCACTGCTGTTTGTATTGATGTCGCTGATGATGGTGATTGCCGTGATGCCAGCCCTGCGACGCGCCGGCATCCTGTTGCTGCTGGTGTTCCTGCTCGGCATGGCAGGACTGATGATGGCCAAACCGGAAATTTACCAGCGTCAGGTCACCTCAACCGTACACACCATCCGTCATCTGGCAGATTCGCCATATGGCGTGATCTGGCATAGCGCGACCGATATCATCCGGGCCCATCCTCTGATTGGCATCGGACGGGGAAATTTCCTGCACGAATGCCCGAATCCCGCCTACGGTCCGGATGATGGCAAGCACCTGGGTTATTCGCGCTGCGCGCCACATCCGCACAACATCTATCTCGAATGGATGGTGGATGGCGGAATCCTGGCGCTGACCGGATTCGTGCTGGCCATGGTCATGGCACTCTGGCGATTCTGGCAACCGTTACGGCAGGGCCTGGTGCACGACCCGCTGTATGTGGCCCTGCTGGTGACATTTCTGGCGCGTTTGTGGCCGTTGTCGTCCAGTACCAGTTTTTTCCATGGCTGGTCGGCCATTCCGTTCTGGATCACCCTTGGCTGGGGACTGGCACGCGCTGAACAGCAGAACGGCCAGGCATGACCAGGCCTGCCATCGCCATCATTCTGCCGCCAAAGGAGTTGTATACCCGCCAATACCGGGGGGCGGTCGCCTTGTGCATGACCGATTTTACCCGGCATAGCCGGTATCGCGAACAAACCGTCATTTATGGCAGTCAGGCTATGGATCTGCCCGATCTGCACCACGAAACCGTTTCGGGCTGGCAACGCTGGTACTGGCGCGACAGTTACGCCTGGTCGGTCGAATTGGCGAAACGGATTCGCCAGAATGGACAGACGCTGGTGGAAGTCCAGAATCGGCCGCTGATTTTTGGTTACCTGGCACGCATGCTGAAAAATAACGCTCGCGTCAGCCTGCACCTGCATAACGATCCCCAAGGCATGAAAGGTTGTCAGTCGGTACGACAACGCCAGCTACTGCTGGATCAGGCGGCAGCGGTGTATTGCGTGAGCGCGTATATCCGTCAACGTTTTATCGATGGATTGCGGCATGGCCTGGACAAGGTGCATGTGGTACACAATGGCCTGGACACCCAGTTGTTTCAGCCGCAAACCAAGCAGAATCTGGTCATGTATGCCGGACGCATCATCCGCGAAAAAGGCGCATTGCCTCTGGCAGAAGCATTTGCCAGTATCGCTGGTCAGGCGACAGACTGGAATTTTCTGGTCTGCGGCGTCGACAGACTTGAAGCGACTTCTGAATATGAACGTTTAACCCACGGTTTTCTTGATAAAATTGGCAAGCAATGCCAATACACCGGGTATCTGGACCATGCCGAAGTCATGCAATGGTTTGCCGGCGCGGCAATTGCAGTCGTGCCATCGGTATGGCAGGAGCCATTTGGCCGGACTGCCCTCGAAGCCATGACAGCCGGCACCGCGTTGATTACCAGTGGTTCGGGCGGCATTGCAGAAGTGGCTGGTGATGCAGCGCTGATCGTTCCGCCGCAGGCAGACGCCCTGGCGGATGCCTTGCTGAAACTGATCCGGAACAGCGAGTTGCGCCAGCAATTGCAACTGGCTGCCCGCGCCCGTGCCGAATCACTGTTCGACATCCGCCTGCTGGCCAGCCAGCTCGACACCCTGCGCGACAGACTGCTGGCCTGATCAACCACATCAGAACAGCAGGTTATTCGAGCTGCCCTTTAGTCGTCGTCGCCACGGTAATAATATCCCCCAGGTGGCGGATACGCATAAGCCGGTTGCACAGGGTAAGCATAAGCCGGTGGTGCTGCAGGATAGACATAAGCTGGCGCCGGCGCCGCATACACCGGCGGTTGCTGGGCCACCATGCCACCAACCACACCACCGACCAGAGCAGCTGCCACACCGAGCGCGCCATCACCACCGTCGCCCCAGCCACCACCATCACCACCGCCCCAACCACCACCATCACCACCGCGCCAGCCACCACCATCACCACCGCGCCAGCCACCACCATCACCACCGCGCCAGCCACCATGCCAGCCATCGGCATGTGCGACTCCGCCTGCCAATATCAGGCCAGCCAACAGCAGGCTGGGTATCCATCGTTTCTGCATGTTCTGTTCTCCTCATGCGTTGATTCTGACAACTTGTCCACGAGTCTTTATCCAACCGAAAGACTCCGATATTTTCAATACAGAGACAAACTGACCAAAGTTGGTTCCCGGCAATCACCAAACTTTTTTCTGGCAACCGCAGGTTATCGAATGTGCGCTGCGGATGTTCCGTGCTGTCCCAGCATCTGCTGATACACCGTCAAGGTATCCTGTGCCTGTCGTTGCAGGCTGAACCGGGAGCGCACGTCACGCGCTGCCTGTTCGCCCAGTTGATGCCGCAGAGCCGGATCGTCGCACAATAGCTGCATCGCCGCAGCCAGTGCATCCACATCGCCTGCATCGACCAGCAAACCATTGCGACCACTGTGTACCATTTCCGGAATCGCGCCAGTACGTGTACCGATACCCGGAATGCCGCTGGCCATTGCCTCCAGAAAGGCAATGCCGAAGCCTTCTTTCAGGCTGGGTTGCAGATAGATATCGCTTGCTGCCAGCAGCTGTGGAATATCCTGACGGTTACCGGCAAACGTGACACGCTCTGCAAGTCCCATATCGGCAACCTGCTTCCGCAGTGCGGCTTCGTCCGGCCCCGCTCCGGCAAGCACCAGGTGAACATCGGTTCGTGACAGACGCGCCAGGGCTGCGATGACCAGTGATTGCCCTTTTGCAGGCACCAGGCGCGCGACACAGAGCAGGATAATGTGCTCCTGCCAGCCCATCTGCGCACGTATCCGCTCCCGGTCATGTCCGCTGAACCGGGCAATATCGACAGCATTGTGAATCACTGTGGTCCTGTCCAGCGGATAACCATGTCTGTTCAACGAGCGGCAGACCATGTCAGAAACGCAGATCACCCGATCGCAATGGCGAAACGGACTGCCATGTCTGACCATGTTGTGCGCCGTGGCGACACAGGGGACTTTACCCTTGCTCCAGCGGGCCATGCTGGCAGAACGCGGCATGTGTGCATGCACGATATCTGGTCTGACCTGATGCACAATGCGCCGCAAACGGTACAGAACCAGCAGGCTGAACCGGTTTCCCTGCCCGAATTCATGGCAGGCAATGCCATGCCGTTCAAGCTGGCTGCCCAGCTCGCCTTTGACCGGCATGGCCACTTCCGTGGCAACGCCAGCCAGCCGCAGGCTGAGACAAAGATCCAGCACATGGCGTTCAGCGCCACCTGTGCCGGTTGATGCAATCACGTGCAGTATCTTCAAAAGCCCTTCCAGCCCTGTGTTATAGTGCGACCATCATCGCCGTGGACGGAAATCACCCATGCAACCCTTGTCTGCCTTTGTCACCACATACAACAATGCCCGCACGCTGGCCAGTTGCCTGGAAAGCGTCAAGTGGGCCGACGAAATCATTCTGCTCGATTCCGGCAGCACCGATGCAACGCTGGATATTGCTCGCCAGTACGGCTGCGTGATCCATCATCACCCATTCATGGGTTATGGCAAACAGAAACAGCTGGCTCTCGAGAAAACCAGCCACCTGTGGGTACTGTTGCTGGATGCCGATGAAGCCCTGTCTCCGGAATGCCAGACTGAAATCCGTACCCTGCTGGCCGGCGAGCCGGATGCCGATGGTTACGTCATTCCACGCAAGGAACAGTTGTTCTGGCAGATGAACAATGATTATATCCGCTTGAACAAGTTCCTGCGGCTGTTTCGCAAGGATCACGGCCATATCACCGACATGCCGGTTCATGCGGCACCCAAGGTCAACGGACGCATCCGTTCGTTAAGCAACCCGTTCTACCATTATGGCGAAACCGACCTGGATATCAAGGTCGCCAAGGTGAACGCCTATTCAACCGGTCTGGTGCGTGACAAAGTGGCCAAGGGTCGGCGTGCCAATCCATGGATCTGCGTGTTTTATCCCCCGGTGTATTTTGTGCGGGCATATTTTTTCAAACGCGCATTCACCAATGGCTGGGGCGGATTTTTCACATCGGTGTGCGGTGCATTTTATGTTTTTCTCAAATATGCCAAACTGTACGAGTACCACCAGCGCAAACGGTATGGACAAACTTTGCTGCCGCCCGGCGCGCCAGTCCCTCCTCCTGTTTACGAATCGGACAAGCCAGTATGAACCTGCAATATCACGTGTATGACAGCTGGCTGGGCAAGGTATTGCTGGCAGCCAGTCCCGCCGGCCTCTGCAGTCTGATTCTGGCCGATGATGCCAGAGCAGCCGAAACCGAACTGGTGCAGACATTCCGCCGCCATTCTGTTTCACCAGGCGAGCACCCCTGGTTCGCACAGGCATTGCAACACATCGAAACACCCGCCCTGCCGCTGACATTGCCACTCGATCTGCACGGCACGCCTTTCCAGCTTGCCGTCTGGCAGGCGCTGGTCCGGATTCCGGCCGGACAGACGCGCAGCTATGCCGAACTGGCACGCCAGATCGACAAACCCACCGCTTTCCGGGCAGTTGCCCGTGCCTGTGGTGCAAATCCGCTCGCGATTCTGGTGCCGTGCCACCGCGTGATCGGCAGTGATGGCAGTCTCACCGGCTATTCTGGCGGGTTGTGGCGCAAGCGCGCCCTGCTGCAGCGCGAAAACAGTCTGCCTGAAACGACCATTCACTGAACGCACATTCACAACCCGGCAATTCGCGGTAAAATCGTCCGTGCGTCAGCCAGTCATCAGACTGGTGGATTGCAGCACCATTTCTCCACCTATATGGCTGGCTGTTGCAAGAAGCCAGTCAGTGTTCGGACCGATCTCATGCGTCAAACACGATATCTGCTGCCATTTTTGCTGCTGTGCGGCATTACCGGCTTGCCGACAGCCAGCGCCAGCGATGACATTCCACCCCCGCTGGACACCACGAGGGTTTTTCTGTCCGGTGCGGATTGCCGGAACGCGCTTTGTGATGGTGCAGCGATTGTCGCAACCTTACAAAAACTGGGTCTCGACATGCAACATCTGCTGTCGGTCCATGTCACCGATGATGATTTTGACAGCAGCGCCCGCGAATTGACTCGCACACTGAATCAACTGGTTGAATTTCAGCGCCACGAGGCCAGGGAATATCTGCCGCTTTCTGCACCGGCATCCATATTCGATACACGTTTTGATGTCTGGGGCAATCAGGATGCCTTGTCCCTTCTGGCAGGGTATCTGGTTCATGCCCCGACAGCCGATGGCACAGGTGCGCTGATTGCCGGCAAGATCGTGGCTGCCGGCGGACAGTCGAGGTCGGCCTGTGCCCTGTTGTCTGCCCAGGGGAAACGCGCCTTCCCACTCACCATGGCTGCTCTGGATTGCCCGGCCCCGGGCGAGAGTGTTCCAAAAGCCAGACCGGCCGCACGCCACTTTACCAGCGTTGCCGGGGCAACCTTGCCGGACCCGGTCGGCGACGGTCAGATCCTGTCTGCTCCGCTGGAAACCTTGATCCAGCGCAGCGATCCGGGCCTGGCGCTGGCCGTGGATCAACGCAATTCGGCGCGCGCCAGCCTCAAGATCAAGGGAGAAGCTCGGACAAACATCGAATCGACAAAAACCGAAAGCGGCAGCTACACGGTGTATCCGTTTGTCGGATTCAATGTCGATCTGCCACAAGCTTATGTCAGAAATGGTGCCGCCCGAATTCCCAATACGCCCGAATGGCTTGATGCTGGTCTGGGCATGGACAACCTGAACACCTGGCTTGGCGCGGACGCACATGGCAAACCGGCCAGTCTGGCCAGGGCGCGGATTGATCTGTTCCAGTCACAGGCGTACCGCGAAAGCATGAACTACGTCAATCCGAATGTCTCGCTGACCCGCTATTTCGTGCTGACCAGTGGTGAATCCGTCCTGCTGGCGCCCACCGTCGGTTACAGCTACTGGTATCAGCTGGGTTCGTGGCAGCCGGATGCCACGCAATTACCGCCACCATCAGGCGAAGGCAGCAATTTTCCACCAGGTTATGCCTATGGCCGTATCGATGCCGCTGGTTATGTCTGTGGCGCCCCGATCCTGAAACGCCTCTGCAACAACCGGCAATGGCACATGGCCCGCGACAAGCTGACCATGATCGGCAACGTTGGTTGGGCCAGCAATTCAGGCGGACAGTTCTGGAAACTGGGTCTCAACTGGCAGCTGAATCGCCGGATTGCACTGGCCATCGCCCGAACCGGTGGCTTCAACCCGCTGCTCGATTATGGCCTGTTGCACAGCAAACTCAATGAAACGACGGTGAGTTTCAAGTTTGAATGACCATCCGCCAGCGCATGCTCAGTTCAGCGCCTGAGCCAGCAGTCTGCGATACTGGGCAACAGTCTCCCCCTGACCGCCCATCAACTGGAAAATCTCCAGCATGGTCTTGCGCGCAATGTCATCACCGAACTTGCGATCCTGCCTGACGATGGCAAGCAGATGCGCCAGCGCATCGTCATAGGCTTCGCGCGCTGCAAGCTGGTTGGCCAGCTGCAGCCGCGCTTCCAGATCCGCGCCATTGGCCTGCACGCGCTGCACCAGAACATCGATATCCGGCAAGTCCCTGGTTTTCAGGGCCAGTTCGATTCGCGCGCGCAAAGCGGCGACCCGGCTGTCGTTCTGTCTGGCGGGCGGAAGCATGGACAGCATGTCATGCGCTTCCTGCAGCCGGTCTGTCCCCAGCAGGATCTCGCTGGCAGCCAGCCTTGCTTCCAGATGGGATGCATCCACCGTCAATGCAGCCTGCAATTGCTGCAATGCACCGGATGCATCACCTGCCGACAATGCAGCAGCGGCTGCGCGGACCAGGTCCTCAGCAGGCGAAGGCATCAGCGCTTCTAGAAATTCGCGCACACTGCTTTCGGGTTGCGCTCCGGTAAAACGGGACACTTCACGTCCATTGACAATACCGATCACCGTTGGAATGCCACGCACGGCAAACTGTCTGGCAATATCCTGATTCTGGTCGGAATCGACTTTGGCCAGCAGGAACCGGCCCTGGTACTCATCGGCCAGTTTTTCCAGAATCGGCTTCAGCATCCGGCACGGGCCACACCATTCGGCCCACAGATCGACAACCACCGGCACGCGCATCGAGGCGCCAATCACCTTCTGTTCGAAATCAGCTTCCGTGACGTCCATTGAAAAAGCAGACATGCGTTCCTCTTCAACCTGTTTGACAAAGTATTCCATTGTAAACGTGTTTGGCACTGACTTCAGCCAGCGGTTGCAAGTCTGCGTTCGACTTCCAGCACATGCCGCGTGGTCGCTAGTACGCTGTCCGGATTGAGGCTGATGCTTTCAATACCAAGCCCGACCAGAAATGCCGCCATTTCGGGGAAATCCGACGGGGCCTGTCCACAGATGCCGGAATGAATGCCATTGCGCTGGCAGCCGGATACCGCCAGACGAATCATTTCCATCATGCCATCATCCCGTTCGTCATAATCGAAGGCGACCACTTCGCTGTCCCGGTCAACGCCAAGCGTGAGCTGGGTGAGATCATTCGAGCCAATCGAAAATCCATCGAACCGGCTGGCAAACTGGTCGATCAGGATGACATTGTTCGGGATTTCGCACATGGCATAAACCTGCAGCCCATTCCCGCCACGCCGCAGTCCGAATTCCGCCATCCGTGCAAGCACCTGATCCGCCTCTGCCACCCGGCGAACAAACGGCAGCATCAGGATCACGTTGGTCAGACCCATCTCATCACGTACGCGCCGCATGGCAAGACATTCCAGCCGGAAACCCTCAGCATACGCAGGATGAGCATAGCGAGAAGCACCCCGGAAACCCAGCATCGGATTGGCTTCCACCGGCTCAAAATCAGTTCCGCCGATGAGACTGGCATACTCATTGGTTTTGAAATCTGACATGCGCACCACCACCGGCTTGGGCCAGAATGCAGCCGCAATGGTCGCAATCCCTTCCGAAAGCCGCTGGATGAAAAACTGTTCGCCACTGGCATAACCACGCAACATACGCAGAATTGTCTGACGCTGGTGCGCATTGGTCACCCGTTCCGGGTCAAGTAACGCCAGCGGATGGGCCCGGATGGATTCGCTGATGATGAACTCCATGCGGGCCAGTCCTACGCCGTCATTGGGCAGTTGTGCCGTGCGAAACGCGAGATCGGGATTGCCAAGATTGACCATGATCGCCGTCTTCGGGCGTGGAAGGTCCTGCACGGTGTCCTGCGTGACATGAAATGTCAGCGTTCCGGCATACACCCGTCCGGTTTCCCCTTCTGCACAGGAAACGGTGACCGGAATGCCATCAGACATCCGGGAAGTGGCATCGCCTGTGCCGACCACTGCCGGAATGCCGAGTTCGCGCGCAATGATCGCTGCATGACAGGTCCGGCCACCCCGGTTGGTCACAATGGCCGAGGCGGTTTTCATGACCGGTTCCCAATCCGGCGTGGTGATGTCGGCCACCAGAATCTCGCCAGGCCGGAATGCTGCCAGATGGGCGACATCACGGATGATACGGACATTTCCGCAGGCAATGCTGTCGCCAACCGCACGTCCGCTTGTCAGGACCGGTCCTGTGTCATCCAGAACAAATGAACGCACCAGAGTGGGCTGACGTCGGGATGCCACGGTTTCCGGACGGGCCTGCACAATGTACAGCCGGCCGTCCAGGCCATCCTTTGCCCATTCGATATCCATCGGCCGGCCATAATGCTGTTCGATGACCATGGCATGGCCGGCCAGTTCCAGCACGTCATCATCCGAAAGGCAAAACCGTTCCCGATCTGCCCGCGGAGTTGGAATATTGCGCGTTGTCCGGCGGGATGAGCCCGCCACATAGACCATTCTGACCGCTTTGCTGCCAAGGGTGCGACGCAGGACGGCACGATGCCCGGCCTGCCAGGTCGGTTTGTGGACATAGAACTCATCGGGATCGACTGCACCCTGCACCACGTTTTCTCCCAGTCCCCAGGAGCCGGTGATAAACACCACATCGCGAAAACCGGATTCCGTATCCAGGGTAAACATGACGCCGGAGGATGCCAGATCGGAACGCACCATTTTCATGACACCAATCGACAGTGCAACACGAAAGTGGTCAAATCCCTTGTCCACCCGATAATGAATCGCCCGGTCTGTAAACAGGCTGGCGAAACAGTCGCGACAGGCATCCAGCAATGCCTGTTCACCGCTGATATTGAGCCAGGTTTCCTGCTGACCGGCAAAACTGGCATCCGGCAGATCTTCGGCCGTGGCTGAACTGCGCACCGCCAGGCTCAGGGTGTCTCCGTATTCGTCAATCAGCTGTCGATAAGCGGCAATGATTTCGCGCGACAGTTCCTCCGGCAATCCGGCTGCCGAAATGATATCTCGTGCCTGACGGCCACATCTGGCCAGGCTGGCCACATCATCGGCGTCCATACCATCCAGCAGCCGGTGCAGCGGCTCCCAGGCCTGTGCCCTGTCCAGCACCAGGCGATATGCATCTGCAGTAATGGCGAAACCGTTGGGTACGCGTACCCCGCGGGCCGACAGATGGCGGTACATTTCACCTAGCGAGGCGTTCTTGCCACCGACCAGGGGCACATCACCGATCCCGATTTCGCTAAAGAAACGAATATAACGGCTGGCAGGCATGCGGACACCTCGCAATCACATGGCATGTCCCATTGTATGCCGGCAGGCAGGCCGACTCAACCGGGGCCAGCCCGGCTTTCTTGCCAGTTGCGCCGCAAAAAGTCAGGAGGCCGGTTTCAGCAGCACCACCCGACCGGCTGGTGGATTGTCAATTGCGTTCAGCACATCGACCGGGCGAATGGCCTTCATGCAGCTGTGGTGATCGCACGGATGCCGGCAATAACAGTTCATGCAGGGCAGCTCGGCCTGGATACCGATCACATTGTCACCCTGCGGACGGACCCGCCCGACGTCGGTAGGTCCGCAAACGACAACCATCGGGACACTGGATGCTGCGGCCAGATGTGCTGTTCCGGTATCATTGCCCACCTGCAGGGCAGCACCCTGCGCAATGGGGATAATATCCAGCACTTCGGTCCGGCCACACAGATTGACCACACCTTTGCCAGCCAGATTCGCGATTGCCGTGCAATCATCCAGCTCATCCTTGCCACCAACCAGAACCACCTGGTTGACCCGACCCTGGTCCAGCAGCATACGGGCAAGGCCGGCATAATTGGCGTTGCCCCAGCGCTTGAGATAACCGGCTGCCTGACAACCGGGATAAAACACAGCATAGCTGCCGGCTTGCAGGCCATGACTGGCCAGCAACTGGGCGGCATGCTGGCGGTTGTGATCCGGAATATGGAATGACGGTCGTGCCGTGCGGGTTGGAATGCCAGCAGCCTGCAGACTGGCACGCATGCGGTCCACCGGGTTGGCGGCACCGGTGGGCGGGCCACTGAAATGCCACGGAAAACCAGGCTTGTTGCCAATGATCAGACTCCGGTTGCCGGTCAGACGCAACCAGGCCAGCATCAGGCGTGAACGGTCATTGGACTGCAGATCGACAATCAGATCGTAGTTGCCCTGGCGCACGTTCTGCAGCCATCGCCATGTGTTGTGCCATCGGCGGCCCTTTTCGCGAACGGCAATCGACAGCACCTTTGCAAAACGTGGATCCTCGCGAAACAGTCTATCCCATGGCGGCTGGGTGTTGAGGTGAATTTCCGCATGTGGAAATGCCAGCGCGACATCCTGCATGATGCAGGTTGACATGGCAATGTCGCCCAGCGCACTCCATTTGATGATCAGAATACGCCGGATCTGCTCTGCATCAGGTATTGGCATTCAGCGATTCAACGGTACGGGCAAAAGTGTCGATCAACGGCTGGATTTCTTTCCGCTTCAGTTTCAGTGCTGCCTGGTTGACGATCAGCATCGAGCTGATATCCATGATGTGGGCCACAGACACAAGACTGTTGGCCTTCAGCGTGGCGCCGCTGCTCACCAGATCGACGATCACTTCCGACAACTGAACCAGTGGCGCCAGTTCCATCGACCCGTACAGTTTGATCAGATCGATATGCATGCCAAGGCCGGCAAAATAATCACTCGCAATGCGCGTATATTTGGTTGCCACGCGCAAACGCCCGCCTGGTCTGACCGCACGCGTGTAATCAAATGCAGCATGTGCAGCCACCATCATCTGGCATCGGGCGATACCCAGATCCAGCGGCTGGTAAATGTTCGCGCCGCCATGTTCGATCAGCACATCACGGCCAGCAATACCCACATCGGCAGCGCCGTGCTCGACGTAGGTCGGAACATCCGTGGCCCGCAGGATCAGCAAACGGACATCCGGCCGGTTGGTTGAAATGATGAGCTTGCGCGATTTTTCCGGATCGTCATTGGCTCGGATGCCGGCAGCTTCCAGCAATGGAGCGGTTTCCTGAAAAATGCGACCTTTCGACAGGGCAATGGTAATCATGACAACCTCAACGAATGCGCCGGACCTTTGCGCCCAGCTGGTTGAATTTCTCTTCCAGACGCTCGTAGCCACGGTCCAGGTGATAAATGCGGTCAATGACCGTTTCGCCGTCTGCCACCAGACCAGCCAGCACAAGCGACGCCGATGCCCGCAGGTCGGTTGCCATCACCGTGGCAGCCTGCAGGGATTCCTGACCATAGACGATAGCCATGTTACCATCGATTTCGATTCGGGCGCCCAGACGCTGAAGCTCCTGAACATGCATGAACCGGTTTTCGAAAATGGTTTCGGTGACCTTGCCGACACCAAGTGCGATGCTGTTCAACGCCATGAACTGCGCCTGCATGTCGGTCGGGAATGCCGGATATGGCGCTGTCCGCAGATTGACTGAGGCCGGCCGGCGCGTCATGGACAGGGAAATGCTGTCCGACGTGCAACTGATCTTTGCACCTGCCTCGCGCAGTTTTTCAATCACCGCATCCAGTGTATCCGGTCTGGCATCGGTCAAGGTAATATCGCCGCCCGTCATCGCCGCCGCCACCAGATAAGTACCGGATTCGATGCGATCCGGCATGATGCGATATTCCGCGCCATGCAGCTTTTCACGACCACGAATGATGATGGTGTCGCTGCCATGCCCCTGGATATCGGCACCCATGGCAATCAGGCATTCTGCCAGATCGACAATTTCCGGTTCGCGGGCGGCGTTTTCCAGAATGGTCGTGCCGTCTGCCAGCGCAGCCGCCATCATCAGGTTTTCCGTGCCGGTGACTGTCACGGTATCCATGAAAATGCGCGCGCCCTGCAAACGGGTGGCCCGGGCCAGGATGTAGCCGTGTTCAATGGTGATTTCGGCTCCCATGGCCTGCAATCCCTTGATATGCAGATCGACGGGGCGGCTGCCGATGGCGCATCCGCCCGGCAGCGAAACACGGGCTTCTCCGGCACGGGCCAGCAGCGGCCCCAGAACCAGAATCGACGCACGCATGGTTTTCACAAGATCGTAAGGCGCCTCAAGCCGGTCCAGGCAAGCAGCGCTCAGACTCACGCTGTCCTGCTCGTCCAGACTGATACGCACACCGACATGACCCAGCAGGGTCAGCGTGGTGCTGATGTCGTTCAGCCGGGGCAGATTGGTCAGATGCAGCGTGTCTGCAGTCAGCAGGCTCGCGCAAAGAATCGGCAATGCGGCATTCTTGCCCCCCGACATGCGGACCGATCCAGACAGACGATTGCCACCGGTAATGGCCAGCTTGTCCATCATCGCCGCCCTTCTGCCGCCGCCCACTCGTCTGGTGTGAACGTTTTCATCGACAGTGCATGAATTTCTTCGCGCATTCGGTCGCCCAAGGTTGCATACACCATCTGGTGACGTTGAACACGACTTTTACCGGCAAAGGCAGCGCTGACAATCAGCGCCTCAAAATGCTGCCCGTCACCGGCCACTTCAAGAATTGTGCAAGCCAGGCCGGCGGCAATGCCGGCACGAATGCTGTCAGGTTGAACCATGCGTTTGTTTCCGATCGGAGGTGTGAATCAGTGCCGCAGTTTGTAGCCCCGCTGCAACATCAGCAGGCAGACTGCAGATAATGCCACAAAACAGGTGCCAGCGACCAGCAGGCTCAATATGGGAGAGACATCGCTGGCGCCAAAAAAACCATAACGGAATCCGTCAATCAGGTAGAAAACCGGATTGAATCGCGAAACGGCAAACCAGAATGAAGGCAGGGAATGAATCGAATAAAACACACCAGACAAAAACGTCAGCGGCATGATGATGAAGTTCTGGAACGCAGCCAGCTGATCGAATTTTTCCGACCAGATACCAGCAATGATGCCAAGCGTCCCGAGCAGACCACCGCCAAGCAGGGCAAACACCAGACTCCACAAGGGATGTGACAACTGGGGCGGTGCGAATGCCAGCGTACCCAGCCAGACGCCCGCGCCGACCATCACGCCACGGAATACGGAACCGCACAGGTAGGCCAGATAAAACTCGAACCAGGATATCGGCGGCAGCAGCACGAAAACGATGTTGCCGGTAATCTTGGACTGGATCAGGCTGGATGAGCTGTTGGCAAAGGCATTTTGCAGCAGTGACATCATGACCAGACCGGGAACCAGAAAACTGACATAGCTGATGCCGGGATACACCTGGACATGGTTAGCCAGTGCATGGGAAAAAATCAGCAGATACAGCATGGCGGTAATGATGGGCGCCACTACGGTCTGGAACCAGACACGCCAGAAGCGCAGCAATTCCTTGTACAGCAAGGTGGGAAAACCGCTCATGTACGCTCCATGATCTGCACAAAAATATCTTCCAGGTCTGGGTGCCGCAATGAAATGTCTTCGATTCTGGCCCCTGCTTCGCGGACAGCGGCGAGTACCGGTTCGATGTCAGCTGCCGATGCCAGATGCAGACCGAAGCGGCGTTCGCCCAGTATGCGGGCACGCGCCTGCAGGGCGACCGGCACTTCGGCACGATCGAGCCGGATTTCCAGATGCAGTTCGCCGCCCGAACGCAGCAGGTTTGACGTGCGGTCGAGTGCGACGATCTGGCCGAGCTTCAGCATGGCAATCCGCTCGCACAGCGATTCGGCTTCTTCCAGGTAATGGGTGGTCAGAATGATGGTATGGCCATCGCGATTCAGTTGACGGATGAATTGCCACAACGACTGACGCAGTTCAACGTCCACGCCGGCAGTCGGTTCGTCCAAAATGATGACCGGCGGTTTGTGGACCAGAGCCTGGGCCACCAGCACGCGCCGTTTCATGCCGCCCGACAATGCACGCATGTTGCTGTTTGCCTTGTCCTGCAAACCGAGCTGTTCGAGAATTTCGTCGATCCAGACGTGATTGTGACGCAGGCCGAAGTAACCCGACTGGATCTGCAGGGTTTCCCGCACAGTCAGAAACGGATCGAAGGCCAGTTCCTGCGGCACAACACCGAGCAGACGGCGTGCCTGACGGTAATCGCGCTGCACGCAATGCCCCATGATGCGGGCTTCACCGGCATCGGCGCGGGTCAGGCCGGCCAGGATGCTGATCAGCGTGGTTTTACCGGCGCCATTCGGCCCCAGCAGGGCAAAAAATTCACCCTGGGCCACCTCGAGTGACACATCCTTCAGGGCATGCAGTGAACCGAAACGCTTGTTCAGTCCACGAACGCTCAATGCAGCTACCGTCATGCAGACTGTCCCTTGCCATCAATCAGGGCATCCACGCCATACAGACGCGCCAGACTGTGCAGATTATCCGGCAGGTTGAGGCAGACCAGTTGTCCGCCCGCGCGCCCCGCCTCGCGCTGACACGCAAGAATCAGGGCCAGCGCACTGGAATCGACCTGCCGGACGGCTGCGAAATCAAATTGCAGGCGGCGCGCGGCAATGGCCTGCCTGGCCTGGGCCAGCACTTCGCGAATGCCGGAAATGTCCAGTCTTTCTGGCACTGCCCAGACGTTTTCTGCCGACATTACTTCACCGATGCCGTGTTTTGCCGGTTGCGATCGCTCAGCGTCCTGATGAGTCCATCGACACCACTGCGATGAATTTCCTGGCCAAACGAGCTGCGGTAGTTGGTGACCAGACTCACGCCGTCGATGCTGACGTCATACACTTTCCAGCCATCGGCGGTCTGCTCCATGCTGTAATTGATCGGGATCGGCTGTGCACCCGGCTGTTTGACCTGGGTTTCCACCACCACGTCTCCACCGGAAGCTGGCATGGAAAACGGCTTGAACTGGATGGTCTGATTGTTGAACGCTGCCAGTGCACCGGCATAGGTACGCACCAGCAAGGTACGGAACTGACGCACCAGTTCCTGCTGCTGGGCAGGCGTGGCCTGTCGCCAGTAGCGGCCAATCGCCAGTTTGGTCATCTGGGTGAAATCAAAGTGCGGCAGCACCTTGGCGTCAATCAGGTCATACAGTTTCTGCCGGTCGCTGTTCAGCTCGTTCTTGTCCTTTTTCAGGATTCCGGTGACTTCGAGCGTGGTGTTGCGCACCAGAACATCCGGCGGCGTCACATCGGCGCAAGCCTGCAGGCTTGTCAGCCCGAACAGGCAAACCACGGCGAATCGTTTCAGTTGCTCAATGATCATGATTCTCTCATCCTGGCAGGAGGTTATTGGTCAGCGTGGCGCACCGGTCACTTCGGCCAGTTCCGCCACATCCATGTTGTAGTTGTCAACGGTTTGCAGGTATTCGGCCTGGGTCAATGCATAGGTTTTCAGCGCTTCGGCCACCTTGTCGGCCTTTTCGAGCCCGGCATTGAAATCGGCCAGCGAAGCAATCATCCATCGACGTGCGGCAGCAGAACCCTGGGCCAGTGCGCGCTGCGAATCATAATCCGCATGCAGTTTGTTCCAGGCTTCCGAGACTTCAAACGGGATGCCTGCCTGGGCGTACTGGGCCTTGAAGGTCAAGGCGTCGAATTCTGCCTGCTGCTGGGCCTGCTGGGCATTGATGACACCAGGCTCCAGACTCCATTGCAGGCCGATTACCGGCGTGACGCCAACGTTGTTGAACGGATCGTAGATGAATGGGTTGTTCAGCATCGACCGGTTGGAAGCATAATTGGCTTCGCCAATCACGCCGGCGTAAAGATTGGGATACATTTCGGCCTTGTGCGCCTGGATCAGCGCACGGCGGGCACGCATGCCGGCTTCCACCTGTGCCATCTCGGGCCGGTCGCTCAGCGCCCGGTTCTTGTAGTCATCCAGGGTGCCTTCCGGCAAAGGTACCGGCTCAAGGTCTTCGTCGGTCACATCCAGCTCACCATTCATGCCGACGCCGGTCAGGATCTTGAGACCTTCCATACTGATCTTTTCAACCGCCTGCGCCTGGGCAATGTACTTGTCCAGCATGCCCTGGGCTGCCTGCAATGCGTACAGGTCGGTCTGACGGGACTGACCATTGTTGGAATCCAGATTGCGCTTGACCAGGCTGATGGCATCATTCAGGTGCGACTGGACATCCAGCAACAGGCGATCCAGGTCACGCGAGGTCAGATAGGCAAACCAGGCTTTTTTGACCTTTTTCACCATTTCAGCCTGACGCAGGCGAACATCGGCTTTCTTGACGTCGATATTGCCTTCTGCCGCTTCGCTGTAGGCTTCGATCTTGCCAAAGGTATACAGTGGTTTGATGACGGCAAACTGCAGAGATGTCCAGTCAGACAAACCGTCCGGCAACGGACCATCCGTACGCGGCGTAGAGCCGGTGTAGGCACCGCCCTGGAAAAACCCACCATGCACTGCGGGTGCCAGCCCCTCGAACAGGTTGGCATCGATCATGACGCCTTCATGTCCTTTGACCTCGTCCAGCAAGGCACGGGCGGATTCAACCAGTTCCTGTTTCTCCTTGATGCTGGGATCAGCATGCAGGGTCATGTTGATGGCCTGGTCAAGGTTGATGGTTTGCGCCAGAACTGGCTCTGCCGCGCCGGCAAGCAGGATGGACAAGGCCAGTGGTACGTGTCTGATCATGGTTTGGCTCCAGGGTGCTGAGCATCTTCCGGACTCGAGGAGGATGCGTCGGACGCCTTATTATACAGGAACTGGCTGATCAGATTTTCAAGAACCACTGCCGACTGGGTAATGCGGATGGCATCGCCCTGTTTGAGATTGCGTTCGTCCGCACCAGGTTCCAGCGCCAGGTACTGTTCGCCCAGCAGGCCGGAAGTCATGATGGCGGCCGAAGTGTCACGCGGAAACTGATACTTGGAATCCAGTCGCAGCGTCACCACTGCATTGTATGTCTTGTTGTCGAAACGGATGTCGCTGACACGCCCGACCAGCACGCCAGCGCTCTTGACCGGAGCACGCACTTTCAGCCCTCCGATATTGTCAAAACTGGCCGTGACCGTATAGCCTGCGCCACCACCAAAACTGTCGGCATTGCTGACTTTCAGCGCCAGGGCAAACAGCGCAGCCAGACCGGCCGCGACAAACAGGCCGACCCAGAAATCGAGTAATGTTCTTTCCACGGTTTATCCTCTGAACATGAATGCGGTCAAAATGAAATCCAGCGCCAGAATGGCCAGTGACGAAGTCACGACGGTGCGGGTGGTTGCACGGGATATCCCCTCCGCCGTCGGCACGGCATCATAACCTTCAAACAGTGCGATGGTGGTCACGGCAAAGCCGAACACACCACTTTTGATCACGCCATTGACAATGTCTTCGCGAAAATCAACCGCCGACTGCATCTGTGACCAGAACGCCCCATCATCAATCCCCAGCAGGCGGACACCGATCATGTAGCCGCCATAGATGCCCGTGATCGAAAAAATGGCTGCCAGCAGGGGCATGGAAATCACACCACCCCAGAAACGCGGCGCGATGATACGGGCAATCGGATCGACCGCCATCATTTCCATCGCCTGCAGCTGTTCGGTCGTTTTCATCAGGCCGACTTCCGCCGTGATGGCCGAACCCGCCCGGCTGGCGAACAGCAGAGCTGCCACGACAGGCCCCAGTTCCCGCACCAGCGACAACGCCACCAGAACGCCAAGGGATTCTGCCGAGCCGTAGGTTTCCAGCGTCTGGTATCCCTGCAGTCCGAGCACCATGCCAACAAACAGCCCGGACACCAGAATGATCACCAGCGACAGAACACCACTGGAATAGATTTCACGCACAATCAGGCCGAATCGCCGCCAGCTGGTAGCAGAGCGGGTGAGGATCATCATCAGGAAACGGCTGGCCACCCCCAGGCGACCAATGGAATCCAGCGTGGTGCGTCCCAGCCGGGAAATCACATTGGCTTTCATCGCGACTCCCGGTCGGGCAGGCCCAGATCAACAGCATAGGCTGGTGCCGGGTAATGGAACGGGACGGGCCCATCTTCCTCGCCATGCACAAACTGGTGCACGAACGGCTGGGTGGAAGCGCGGATTTCGTCTGGCGTTCCTTCGGCTTCGATACGGCCATCCGAAATGAAGTACACGTAATCCACCATTTTCAGGGATTCCTCGATATCATGGGTCACCAGAATCGACGTCAGTCCGAGTGCATCGTTCAGGCGGCGGATCAGTTTTCCGATCACGCCCATTGAGATCGGGTCCAGACCGGTAAACGGTTCGTCGTACATCATCAGCATCGGATCCAGTGCGATGGCGCGGGCCAGGGCGGCACGCCGGGCCATTCCGCCGGACAGTTCGTAGGGCATCAGCGAGCGTGCGCCGCGAAGTCCGACCGCATCCAGCTTCATCAGCACCAGATCACGGATCATTTCTTCGGGCAGATTGGTATGTTCGCGCATCTGGAATGCGACGTTCTCGAACACGTTCAGATCCGTGAACAACGCGCCAAACTGGAACAGCATGCCCATGGAACGACGCAAACGGTACAGGCTGGCGTTGTCCAGACGGTTGACGGTTTCGCCATTGACCACGACGTCGCCAACCGAAGGTCTGATCTGACCACCGATCAGCTTCAGCAGCGTGGTTTTACCGCATCCACTGCCTCCCATGATGGCAATTGTCTTGCCACGCGGAATCACCAGACTGATGTCGCGCAAGACTGAACGGTTGCGATACGAAAAACTGACGTGTCGTATTTCGACAAGATTGTCAGATGGCACTGGCTGCTTCTCCGGTTCGGGGACCCACGTATTCTAGCAAAATCGTTTCGTAAAGAACAATTCCTGACGTAACGATTTTGTGAATCCGTTCTGACCTGTCGGTCGCTGGTCAAAACTGTTTGTCGTAACGACCTCTTGGTGGCATGATAACGCGATGCAATTCGATCTGTTCTATGAAATTTCCAATCCGCCATCGCTTGCGCGTAGCGAGCACGCTGCATTCGGACAGTGCCTCGACGAAATGGTTCTTGGCGAACAGCTTGGTTTTGGAGGTGTCTGGCTGGTCGAACACCACTTTATGCCGGTCTATTCGCATTCGGCCGCACCGGATCTGGTGCTGGCCGCATTGTCGCAGCGCACCTCACGGCTGCGTCTCGGACTCGGAGTCACCCCCCTGCCCTATCACCACCCGGTTCAGGTTGCCGAACGGGCAGCCACCCTGGACAATCTGTCAGGCGGACGTCTGGAAATGGGTATCGGACGTGGTTTTTCTCCCGCCGAATTCACCGCTTTCGGCATCGACATGCAACACAGCCGGACCCTGACCAGCGAATCGCTAGCCATTCTTCGTCAGGCTTTTGGTGGACAACCCCTGCAATTCAGCGGCCAGCATTTCCAGCTGGACAACCTTCCGCTGGCGCCTGGCGTTCTCCAGCGACCTCACCCACCGTTGTGGACAGCAGCCGTCAGCCCGGATACTTTTGTCTGGGCTGCCGAAGAACAGCTGGGCGTTCTGGCCGGCCCGTTCAAGCCATGGGCAATGGTGCGCGCAGACATCCGCCAGTACCGGCAACACTGGCAAGCCAGCGAGGCACCACGCACCGGCATGACGCTGGGCATTTTCTGTCTGCCGGACGGCAAACGCGCGCGCGAACTGGCCAGACCCGCCTTTGAATGGTTTTACCGGCAACTGTTTTCCACCACCCTGCCCGTGCTGGAAAAGCTGTATCCCAGTTACGAGCATTTCCATGATCTGGGCCGTTTCCGTTCCTTGATGAAACTCGGCATCAACCTGAAACTGCTCGAACTGGCTGGCATGGTGGTTGTCGGTTCGCCATCCGAATGCATCGACAAGCTGGCCGCCTACCAGGAAGCCGGCGTCTCGCATCTGCTGTGCGCAGTCGGCGCTGGCGCCATGGACAGCGCACTGGTACAGGAATCCATGCATTGCCTGGCCGAAGATGTCATGCCACATTTCCGTTCATGAAAGTCGTCCTGACTGGCAGCAGCAGCCACCTGGCGCGCGCCTTGCTGCCCTTGCTGTCAGCCGATCCCGCAATCAGCCGGATCACTGGCATCGACCTGGCGCCGGCAGTCTGGCATCACCACAAGTACCACCATGTGCGCGCGGATCTGGCCGGTCTCGATCCGGAACACAGTCTCTCAGACCATGACGCGCTGATTCACATGGCCTGGGTGGTGTTGCGCGGACGCATGTCGCTGGAACGCATGCGACACATCAACCTGACCCTGTCACAACGTTGGCTGCAGGCAGCAGCCGGGATGGAACGCATCGTGCATCTGTCCAGCGCATCGGTTTACGGTCAGGGACTCGACCTGAACGAAAACGCGCCATTGCAACCGATTCCGGGTTTCCGTTATGCCGAACACAAGCGGGATATCGACGTCTGGCTGGCCAGCAGGCTGCCGCAGGCAATCAGCCTGCGACCACACATCATCCTGGGACCGAATGCCCAACCCCTGCTCAAGCGGTTGCTGCGCCTGCCAGCCTACATCCGCTTGCCGGACCCACAACCTTTGCTGCAATGCGTCCACGAAACCGATGTGGCGCATGCCATTGTCCAGGCGTTGAAAACACCAGTCAGCGGGGCATTCAACCTGGCAGCCCCCGACACTTTCAATTTACGGGATGTGATCCGTCACAACCGTCCCCACGCCATCGGCATCCCGCCAGCGCTGGCGGCCGGTTCGCTCACTCTGCTCTGGCGCCTGTCCGGCGCAGGCGGCGAACCTGGCTGGATCAGGGGAGCGGACCACTCGCTGACGCTGGACTGCTCCCGGGCGGCCAGTAAACTGGGCTGGCAGCCCCGCCATGATGCTGCCAGTCTGGTTCGCGTCTGAACCGACAGCCGGGCGTCGTCGCTAGCGTTTTGAAAGGTTTGTCAGCATCTGCTCGTAATGCTGGCGAAACAGACGTTCCAGGTCGTCAATCACTTCGTTGGCCGGCACCCCGTGTATCATGTGGCGCGACATGTGGCTGGACGTGTCGTGCAACAGTTTGCCAGCATCCAGCATGTGATATTGCTGACGCAACCGTTTGATGGCGCGTACCACGCTTTCTTCCAGCGGACGCGGGATCTCTATCGGTTCCGGGATCATGACCGGCGCTGGTTCTGCCGGCTCACGGCTGGCCAGGAAGGCTGCATAATCCAGCAATCCGGTCTGCCGCTCCGGATCGAGCTGGCGGTAGAATGCCAGCAGATCGCGCTCGTCGGCCTTCATGATTTTTCAACCACGTTCAGGCTGAACACCGGCATTTTGTGCCGCTCGGTCATCAGGTCCAGAGCGCTGACCAGTGCATACGAGATTTCGGCCGCCGTTTTTTGGCCTTCCGTCCAGTGTTCGCGTGCCTGGGCAAGAATGTCGCCAATGTTGTCGGGTAGCGGACGGTTGTCTTCCATCATCATGTCCTCGATCATGCCAGGCTTGACTTCAGGCCGGAACAGCATGGCATAGCTGTTGTCATCCGGACGAACGGCCAGCCAGTGACCGTTGTCATCCACAACCAGTGGTTCCAGACCGGCCGGCAGACTGGCATCGCCATTGATCATGACCAGCATGCGTTTGCCATCCACTGCCTTGGCAAGCGGATCATCACGTCCGGCTTCGGTCGCATGACAGGTTGTCCAGTAAGTGTTGAAATACGGTTCATCGGTGATTTCGCCACCAACACTGCCAACCAGCAGCAAGGCGCCAAAACCGATGCCGACAATCGGCCGCTGCATCCTGCGGAAATTGGCAATCAGCTGGCGTTCCTGCGGCAGCCACGGACAGGCCAGTTCGTCATTGGCAGGATACGCGCCGCCAAGCAGCCAGAGCGCGTCGTGCTGGGATGCGCTGGTGGTCAGATCATTGCCCAGAAAAGGTCTTTGGTACTGGAAACCGATATTGCGCGATTCGAGCTGCTTTTCGATCATGCCCAGAAATTCGGAATAGGAATGCTGCACTAACATGAATCGTTTCATGGCCATCCTGCGGAGAAGAATAAGGAATTGAACATCCGGTCCCGACAGTTCGGGCACAAAGGGATGAACCGGGTGTAAAATGCCGGTTTCGACCGTACCTTATCACAATTTTCCTGCCCTGACACCGCCCGGGCTGATGAAAGAGACAGGCTACAATACCCATGAATGAAGCATGGAAAAACCTTGATCTTGAAGGAGAAGGTCTGCAGACACTGAGTCTCAGACTGTCACAGCAACTCAAGCAACGCACGCGCGCCTATCGTATGTTGCTGCTGTTTCCGCTTGGCCTCCACCGCGCCTACCTGGACGACAACCGCGGCGCATGGGCCTACCGCCTGGCCTTCGTGCTGGCCGTCAGCGCCTGGCTGCTGCGACGCCCGTGTATCGGATTCACCATCATTCTGCTGATGACCGGATTTGCAGTGTACGACATCCGCTGGATCGAAGACCGCATCGCCCGGCTCAACAAGGCCATCCGCATGGCGGCGTGGCGCAGCCGGCCCGCAACAGCTCCAGCCGGCTTTCGCGGACGCTACACGGATGACAGTCCGGATGAAGCCGGTCAGACGGACAACGCCGGCTCGACCCTGGACGACTGGATACGGCTGAAGGAATCCGAACGCGGCGGACATGTCCAGCCGGGACGCGACCCCGCCTACAACAGCCGCATGCGCGCGCCCAGCATTGCCCAGCAGGAAGCCTTGCTGCGCGAACTGGCCAGAAAGCGTACGGACAACGACAAGACATCCTGAACCGGGCAAAATCTGACATGCGCTTCGGTTTTTTCGTCATCCTGATTGCCCAGTTCCTGTCCGCCCTGGGCGATAACACGCTGCTGTTTGCCGCCATCGAACTGCTGCGAGAACTGCACGCACCCAACTGGTACACCCCGGTGCTGCAGGAATTTTTCGTCGGCGCCTACATCCTGCTGGCTCCCTTTGTCGGTGCATTTTCCGACGCCCTGTCCAAAGGGCGCGTGATGTTCATCACCAACAATATCAAGCTGTTCGGATCGATCGCCATGCTGTTCGGCATGAATCCGCTTTACGCCTACGCTATGGTCGGCGTTGGTGCTGCCGGCTATTCTCCGGCAAAATACGGCATCCTGACCGAATACCTTGAACCGGAGCAACTGGTGGCCGCCAACGCCTGGATGGAAGGAGCAACCGTGTTTGCCATCATACTGGGCGCCATTTTGGGTGGCATGCTGCTCAACCCGCATTTCACCCTGCACCTGGCCAGGCAACTGCCCTGGCCAGTAGAGGGCGATGTCGCCCGGTTCAGTATTGTGGCTGTCGTGCTGTTCTATCTTGTGGCGGCGATCCTCAACCTGTTCATTCCGGTAACCAGCCCGGATCACGCACCGCCACGGCGCGACCCGATTGCCCTGATTGCCGATTTCTGGCAAAGCTTCATCCAGTTGTGGCGAGATCCGCTTGGTCAGGTATCACTTGCCGTCACCACCCTGTTCTGGGGCGCAGGCGCCACCCTCAGACTGGTGGTGCTGGCCTGGGCACTGGCCGTGCTCCATTTTCACATGGACAAAGCGTCGCAACTCACTGCACTGGTGGCAATCGGCATCGCCGTCGGCGCCACGATCGCCGGTGAGTTTGTCCGCCTGCATGATTCGATCCGCGTGATTGCCACCGGAATCATCATGGGTTTTGTCGTCATGGCCATGGCTTTCGTTCACACAGCATTCTGGGCCTCGGTCCTGCTGGTACTGATCGGAATGCTGGGCGGTTTTTTTGTCGTACCGATGAACGCGCTGCTGCAACACCGCGGCCATCTGCTGATGGGTGCCGGACACTCGATCGCCGTACAGAACTTCAATGAAAACCTGTCCATCCTGGTGCTGCTCGGTGTGTATGCCATCATGGATCACGCCGGTCTTCCCATCACCTGGATCACATTCATTTTCGGCGCGTTCATCAGTCTGTCGATGCTGGCCATCCGCCTGCATTTCCGCCATGTCGATCCGGACAACCATGGCTGATCCGGCCGACCTGTTCTTGGCCGGCGGCGCGCTGGCGGCAACATTCGACGGATACCGCGTTCGCGAACAGCAGATCGACATGGCCAGACGGGTGGCCCAGGCGATTGAACACCAGCAGGTCCTGATCGCTGAAGCCGGCACGGGAACCGGCAAAACGCTGGCATACCTGGTACCTGCCCTGCTGTCGGGCGGAAAGGTCATCATTTCCACCGGAACCCGCAACCTGCAGGACCAGCTGTTTCACCGCGACCTGCCGGCAGTGCGGGCGGCGCTTGCCTCGCCGGTGGTCACCGCCCTGCTCAAGGGGCGCGCCAACTACATCTGTCATTACCACCTGGAGCGCGCGCTTCGGGAAGGCTCGTTTGCCCAGCGCGAAACAGCGCGTCATGTGGTTGAAATCAAGACCTTTGCCGAACACAGCAAGACTGGCGACAAGGCCTTGCTCGGCAGCATTGCGGAAGATGCGCCGGTGTGGAACCATGTGACTTCGACACGCGAGAACTGTCTTGGCAGCGACTGCGAACACTTTCGCAAATGTTTTGTCTTTGAAGCGCGCAAGCAGGCAATGGAAGCCGACATCGTGGTTGTCAATCACCATCTGTTCTTCGCTGATGTCTGGCTGCGCGATGAAGGGGTGGCCGAACTTCTGCCGGCATGCAACACGGTGGTATTTGACGAAGCCCACCAGTTGCCGGAAACAGCCGGCCTGTTTTTTGGCGAAAACATTTCCACCAGCCAGTTGATCGTGCTGGCACGCGACATCCGCCTGGAAGCAGCCGTCCATTGCAAGGATTTTCCCGCCCTCGGTCAGGCAGCCCAGGTTCTCGACCGTGCCGCCAGGGATTTTCGGCTGGCCTTTCGTGAAGAAGGCAGCCGCTGGGACCACGAACGGGCCATGCGGTTGAACGCCTGCCGATCCGGACTGCAAGTCTGCATCGATGCCGTCGCGGAACTGGACAAACTGCTGCAAAGCCAGGCTGCGCGCGCACCATCACTCGAACAGACGGCCAGCCGCTGCCACGATACCCTGGGCCTGCTCCAGCGCTGGCAACGGCACGATGATCCGGCGTATGTTCGCTGGCTGGAAGTCTATAGCCAGTCTGTTGTCCTCAATGCCACTCCGCTTTCGGTGGCAGAAATTTTTGCCAGCCAGATCAACGGCAACTCGCGCAGCTGGATATTTACTTCCGCCACCCTGTCGGTCAAAGGCGATTTCAGCCATTACCGCAACCAGCTGGGTCTGCCGGATGCCGAAGCCAACAGTTGGGACAGCCCGTTTGATTACGCCAGCCAGGCCCTGCTGTATGTGCCGCGCAACATGCCCGACCCGAATGACAGTGGCTATACTGCAGCGGTGATCCAGACAGCCCTGCCCCTGCTGGAAGCCAGCCAGGGACATGCCTTCCTGCTGTTTACCTCGCTGAGGGCAATGAAAGAAGCACAAACCCTGTTAAGCGAAGCATTGCAGACGCGCGGACTGAATTTTACCCTGCTCATGCAGGGCGATTGCGCCAAAGGCGAACTGCTGGAACGCTTCCGCGCGCTTGACAATCCGGTACTGCTCGGCAGCCAGAGTTTCTGGGAAGGCGTCGACGTGAAAGGCGAAGCCCTGCGCCTCGTGATCATTGACCGTCTTCCGTTTTCACCACCAGACGACCCCGTACTGGCCGCGCGTATCGACAACATTCGGGCCAATGGCGGCAATCCGTTCATGGATTACCAATTGCCACACGCGGTCATCACCCTCAAACAGGGTGCGGGACGACTGATTCGTGACGAGCACGACCACGGTGTCCTGATGATCTGCGACCCGCGTCTGGTTGACAAACCCTATGGCCGGCGCATCTGGCAGAGTCTGCCACCGATGCGCAGAACCCGCGAAGAACAGGACGCAGTCCTGTTTCTGCAGGCGCAGCGGCAGCCCGCAGGCTGACATCCAGCGCCTCCGCCGCATGACAAGATGACAAAATCCAGCCTATAATAGGCCCTTTATATGCATGTTATGTGTCGACTTCGCAAGCCCACATGATCAACCTGCACCGCTATTCAAAAATACTGACCGCACCACAATTCATCCTGTTCAACCTGGTTCTGGGCATTGAGCATTTTCTGGTATTGCTGAATGCGGGCGCCTATCTGCCCATGCTGCCCTATGTGACCGGAACCATGGATGAACCGCTGGCTTACGTCGTCTGGGGACAAAGCGACTATTTCACCGCCATGGGAGCTGCATTTCTGCTCGCACGTCCGTTGATGAAACGCTTCGGTCCCAAGAACGTCACCCTGTTTGCCGGTTTGCTGTTTTCTGCAAGCTGCCTGGCAGCCCTGCTCTCGGTACACCATTTCGTCTTGTACACCATCGTACGCGCGGTACAGGGCTATGCGGCCGGACTCAGCCTGATTCCTTCTTTTTTCCTGTTGCTGGAATACTACCGCGACAACAAACAACATGTCGCGACCTCGCTATGGAGTCTGGCGATGTTCATTCCGTTTTCGGTCGGTCCCGCTTTCGGCGGCTGGCTGGCCTACCGGCTTGGCAACTGGCAACTGCTGTTTGTGCTTTCCTTCTTCGGTTCGCTGTCGATGACAGCCATTCTGTGGGCCCTGCTTGCCGACTGGGAAGATGAAATCAACCCCCATGTTTCGTTGTCATCACCACTGCGACAGTCCATCATCCTGCTGGCAGGATGCCTGACACTGCAGCAGTATTTCAATGTCGGCCTGCTTTGCGACCTGTCCAGCCGTTTTGGTCAACTGTGGTGGATCCTGTTCGGGTTTCTGTTCCTGACGTGGCTGTTCTGGTTTGAACATGCCAGAAGCAAACACCGTCTGATACAGTTTTCGCTGTTCAGGAGGGCCAATTTCGGCACTGGCATGCTATTGCTGTGTCTGGCTTTCATGGCCGTTCAGGGTGGTGTCGTTCAGTACATCATCCGTATGCAGACAGTGGAAGGTTATACCGCCTGGCATGTCGGATTGCTGTTTCTGCCAGTGTTTGTGTTTTCCAAACCCTTAAGCGTCCTTGCGCAAAAAGCCATCAAGAGTGGCACTGACCCGCGCATTCTGGCCTTTGTCTCGCTCTGTCTGCTGGCGGCCAGTTTTCGCTGGATATCGACTTACGCACGCCCGGCAACCTGGGAAACCCAGTTTGCTCCGCAGTTTCTGATGGGCGCCGGACTGGGACTGCTGTTCGTATCCATGACTGCCCTCGCGCTCGCTCATGTCCCCAAAAGCGACCAGCTGCATGGCGTGGATCTTCTCAATACCGCACGCAACCTTTCCGCCGGTCTTGCCATCACGTTTTCGGATATTGGCTGGGACCGTCTGACTCAACTGGAAACCAGCCGGGTCATTTCGCCAGACACCTCTGATCCTGCCCGCATCCTGTCATATGCCGGACCTTTGCACCTGATTCACAGGCAATTGCTCCAGCAGTCTTCCTTACTGGCATTCAACGATCTGTACTGGCTGCTGGCCGTTGCACTGTTCGGGCTTGCCTGGACAGTCTGGCTGCTGCAACCGGTGGTCGCACGCAGTCCGGACATGGTGATTCTGGAAAATCTTGGGGAAGAACCTTGAACATCCGTTATTTTCTGATCTGCCTGCTGCTTGCCGGTTGCGCTCCGGTCATTCGCAACGGTGCCCCGATGAACAGTCAGGTTGTCCTCCCCCCTGGCATGACAGCCCCCGTGCCGAACAAGGCTGCAGAGAAAGCCATGCCGGAAAAGTGGTGGCGACGTTTTGACGACCCGCAGCTTGATCAGGCCGTCGAAACAGCCTTGCGCGACAATCCGTCACTAGCGGCCGTCCGTGACCGGATTGCCATGGCCCAGGACAATGTCGCCAATGCCGAATCCCTGCGCTATGCGCATGTGAATGGTGTGGCAAACATTGCCCACCAGGAATTGTCGAAAACCGGCAACCACGACATCTACAATGGCAAGACATCGACCATCGCAACGGTTTTGCCGTTTGACCTGAACTACAATCTGGATCTGTGGGGCCGCAACGCCGAAATCATTGCTGCCAGCCAGGCCGATGAAGCGGGCGTTCGTGCGCGCTACCGAATGACCGCGCTGATGCTGAGCGCTTCGGTTATCCAGACCTACTTCACGTTACAGGCATCCAGCCACATCATTGCGGTGCAGAACAGAACCATTGCCCTGCTGAAAGACAGGCTGGATGTCGAAACGGCCAGCTATGCTGCCGGCATCAGCACGATACACGACAAACTGGCTGCAGCAGCAGACCTCCAGGAAGCCAACGAAAAACTGGCGCAACTGCAACACCAGAACGATGCGCTGCAATATGCCCTGCTGGCACTGCTGGGAAAATCGCCTGGTGAGCATGTCACGGTTTCACCGGAACTGCCGGCTCCGGCACATTTCAGTCTGCCGGATTATGTTGGCATCGATTCGCTCGCCAATCGCCCTGACGTCCAGGTCGCCCTGTGGCGGATCAGAAAGCAAAGCCATCTGGAACAGGTGGCCCAGAAGGCATTCTATCCCGACATCAATCTGTTTGCCCTGGCCGGTTTCAACAGTTTCATCGGCCTGCATGATCTGTTCCAGCCCGAAAGCGGAACCTATGCTTTCGGACCCGCCATCAACCTGCCGATTTTCGAAGGCGGTGCACTGGAAAGCAGGCTGCATGGGCAGGAAGATGCCTATGACGCGGCGGTGCATCTGTACAATCACACAGTGCTGGAAGCCGCCCGTCAGGTGGCCGATGCCTACTCGGGCCTGCAGCACAGCAAAGACCGGCTGGACGAGGAGACCGCTGCGCTCGGCCTGAAAGTGTCTGCATCTTCTGTCGCACAGACAGGATTTTCCACTGGAATCACCGGACGGCTGCCCTGGATCGATGCGGCAATCGCCGTCAACCGCGAACAAATTCAGCACATCCATACCAGTCTGGACTGGCTGGACAACATAACCATGGTCGCCACCACCCTGGGCGGCGGATTTGAGAAGTAAACAATGAAACCAAACAGAACCTTACGCTCTCGCAAACGTCACCACCGTCTCAGGCTGGTGCTGGTTTTCATGCTGTTGCTGGCTGGCGCAGCAGGATCCTGGTGGTACCTGTTCCAGCGGAACGAGGTCGACAGTGACGATGCCTACGTCACCGGCAACATTGTGCCGGTATATGCACTGACGCCAGGGATCGTCACCAGGCTGGAGGTCGACAACAGCATGCCGGTCCACAAGGGGCAATGGCTGCTCGACGAAGAAAAGAACGTCAGTCAGGCCCGACTGGACAAGGCGACTGCGGATCTGGCCGAGGCGGTCAGAAAAACCAGGAGCCTGTTTGCCGGCGTGCAGGAACAGCAAGCCAACATTGCCGCCCTGACCGAAGACCGGAACAGACTGGCCGGGGATCTTGACCGTTATGTCCGCGCACAGCCGTCAGGCGCAATACCGGTTCAGAAAATCGCCGACACACGCGCCGAAATCGCGGTTCTTGATCATCGGATTGCGGCTGGCAAGGCACATCTCACCAATGCCAGCGCTCTGGTATCCGGCACCACGATCACCAGCAATCCGCTGGTCCGTCAGGCGCGTGCCGAATTCATTGCCGCCTACATCAGCGTCCACCGCACCAGCCTCTACGCACCCATTGATGGCTACATTGCCAATCGCCGCGTCCAGGCCGGTGAAATGGTGAAAACCGGACAATACCTGATGTCTGTGGTGCCGCTGGACGAGCTGTGGATTACCGCCAACCTGAAAGAAACCAGGCTGGCCAGAATCAGGACTGGCGAAACCGTACGTGTACTCGCCCATGCTTATGGCGGCGATGTGACCTACCACGGCCGGATCATCGGCATCGATCCATCCGGTGGCAGCACGTTCAGCCTGTTTCCGCCCAACAACGCCACCGGCAACTATATCCACATCGTCGAACGCATCCCGGTGCGGATCAGCCTGTCGCCAGACGAATTGCACGCACATCCGCTGCGGCCCGGCATGTCGGTTTCGGTTTGCATTGAAACTGGCAATGCTGCCAGCCTTGCACCGCTGGCAACACGTGTCACCACCACCGGAAAATCCTGGTCGACCGATCTGTACAGCAGCGAAATGCAGGCTGCCCGCCATGCCGCTGAAACGGTTATCGATCAAAACCTGGGCGTCAAATCTCATTGAACATGAAATTCTGCTCCCCGTCAAATCAAACATCTAGCAAAAATCTCATTATGAAATAACACTGAAATCTCATAAAGACTTGCAACTGTGCTGGGATTCGCTTAGAAAATAGGCAGGGATGGTGGAAATGGAGTCGGTTCGGAGTGGACAGCATCGGAAAAGCCACCTGATTGGCCAAGCGGCGCATCGACAGCGGATGCCGCTCAGGTCGCAGGCATAAGCTGACTGAGGCTTACAAACGGGACGATTGAATGCGGCGCTAAGACTGAAAATCCCCGCCGCACTATACAAAGTGGCGCTGTTTATTTATACAACACTACTCTCGAGACGGTTGAACTGGAGGAATCCACCAGTTAGTGCTATACTGTAAATATGAAAAACGCTACTTCCAAACTCCGTCGGGGAGTGCCTGTCTATTTTTCGGGTCACGAGACGTTTCCCCTACGTCAAATGTGGCTCAAAAAGGTATTCGACCAAGCGATCGATGACGGGTTGATTCGCAGATCGACTTTCGTCGACGAGAAGGCCATCGCGGATTTCGGCGTAGGCAAGAACATGGTAGCATCAATTCGCCATTGGGCCTTGGCTTGCGGCGTAATGTTCGAGGACGGCGACAGTTTCCGCATTCGCGGTCTTGCCAAGGAGATCTTGAGTAACGGCGGACTCGACCCCTACGCTGAGAGCCCCTCGACGGCATGGCTCGCCCATTGGCAGCTCGCAGGTCGCTGCTTTCGCTCGACAACTTGGCATTGGCTGTTCAACCATGTGACGTCCCCGACCTTCACCCGCCAAGAGCTAGAGGATCCTTTGACTCGCTACGCGCGCGAGCTCGACCCGAAGCATCGACTGTCGGCCTCCACGATCTCGCGCGACCTGGAGACGTGCCTTCGCAGTTACGCACCGCGCTCAGCGGGCGGCTCCCCTGAGGATTTTGCTGAGCCGCTTTTGGGCGAATTGGGCCTGCTGCATGAAGTTCACAAAGGCCAATACGCTTTTCGCCGCGGTCCGAAGGCTTCGCTGCACAACGGCATCTTCGCCTATGCCTTGGTCGATTTCTGGAATCGGGAGGCCGAGGGGCAAAGTTCGCTGGCCTTCGAAACCGTGGCCTATGCGGAAGGCTCGCCAGGACGGGTCTTCAAGCTCGACGAGGAGTCGATCGCCCAACGACTGATTGCTCTCTCGGACTTCACCGGGCGCAAGGTCGAGTGGACTGATTCGGCGGGCCTTCGCCAAATTCACCGCAAGGATCTGTCCAAGGAAGACATCAAGAACATGATCAGGCGCGCCTATGATTGACAAGAAGCGAGAGGTGCTGTCGGACATTGTCCAGATTTCGCGCCAATACCAACGCTCCATCCGCGTCGATGCCGATATTGGCCGCGCCGACGCCCTCGCCGGCTACATCTGCCACACGACTGCTGCTTCCGTAATCGATGGCATGTGCGAGCAGCTTTCCGGCACCAACCAACGCTGTTTCACCTGGACGGGCCCGTTCGGCGGGGGCAAGAGCTCGTTGGCCGTCGCGTTGGCGAGCGCGCTGCATCCCGACAAGAATCTTCGAGCGAAAGCACGTGAAGCCTTGCACCTGGACCCTAAGTCCTCTTTCGACAAGGCATTCCCGGTCCGCAAAGGCTGGCTGCTTGTCCCGTCCGTCGGTCGGCGTGGCAGCATCGTGGCGGAGCTACATGCCGCGCTGTGCCGCGCGCAAGGCAGGACGGTCGCAGCAAGCCCAACGCCAAACGCCCAGTCGCTGATCGCCGAACTGCTCGAAGAGGCCAAGAGCCGCCCGCATGACGGCGCGCTGGTCATCATTGACGAGATGGGCAAATTCTTGGAAGCCTCCGCCTTGGGTTCCGGGGACGATGTCTATTTCTTCCAAGAACTCGCCGAGGCTGCCGCACGCTCCGAAGGCCGCCTGGTCGTCGTCGGTGTGTTGCATCAATCCTTCGCGCAATATTCGGCGCGCCTAGGAATAGACACCCGCGACGACTGGGCCAAAGTTCAAGGCCGCTATGTCGACTTACCCTTCGTTGCCGCGAGCGACGAAGTCGTCGAACTCACCGGGCGCGCGATCGAAGCCAAGGAACGCCCGCCATGGGTGCGTGATGCATCCATAGCCGTCGCCGAAGCAATCCGTTCGCGCCGGCCAGCTGTGGGACAGAACTTCGCCAATGCCTTGGAGGCCTGTTGGCCGCTGCACCCGGCCATGGCCGCGCTGCTGGGCCCAATTTCCAAGCGGCAGTTTGGGCAAAACGAGCGCAGCACCTTCGGCTTCTTGTCGTCGGTGGAGCCGCATGGCTTCCGCTCTTACCTGAATTCGACTCTCAAAAGTGACGCGAGTTGGTATCGCCCGAGCGATTACTGGGATTACCTGCGCTCGAACCTCGAGCCGGCGATTCTCGCATCGTCTGATGGTCATCGCTGGTCGCAAGCCGTCGAAGCGGTGGAGCGGACTGAAGCCAAGACTGGCGACGCCTTGCTCGTGTCGCTGATCAAGAATATCGCGGTCATCGACCTCTTCCGCAACGGATCGGGGTTGGCGGCCGACTCGGCGGTCATTGCCTCGCTCTTCTTCGACAAGACGCGCGAGGATCTCGACGCCGCGCTGCAAAAGCTTGCATCTCTCAAGGTCGCGCTCTTCAAAAGCTACACCGGCGCTTGGTCGGTGTTCGAGGGCAGCGACTTCGACATCGACGCGGCCATCACCCAAACTCTGGCTGCCTCGCCTGGCATCGACTATGCCCGCCTGGCCCAACTTATGGGCCTGCATCCCGTGGTAGCCAAGCGGCACTATCACGAGACGGGCTCCATGCGCTGGATGGAGCTCTCGCTGTGCAGCATCGAGCAGGCCGAGAAAATCGCCGCCGACTTTCGCCCGAAGAAGGGCGAGTTCGGGACTTTCATCCTCGCGCTGCCGAGCAAGGGCATGAGCCCAATGGCTACTCGCGCCCGCGCCCAGGCCTGTTCAAAGCTTCAACAGTGGCCGGTGATGGTCGGCATCCCTACCAACCACGCCCGCATCGCCGAACTCTCCGCCGAGCTGGTGGCCTTGGAACAAGTCAAAGATCGCCATGAACTCTCGGGCGACGCCGTGGCACGCCGCGAGGTCTATGCACGCCTTGCCGCGACCCGAGCCGACCTGGAAGATCAACTCCAAGCTGCCGTATCGCTCGCGAAGTGGTATGACGGAACCGAGCAAATGGTCGAACTTGGCTCGAAGCTCTCGCCTGTGGCATCCAGCCTTGCCAAAGAACTGTTCAGCGCCTCGCCACCGGTGTGGAGCGAACTAGTCAACCGCGACAGCGTGTCGAGCAACAGCGTGAAGGCTCGCCGCGACCTGCTGCACGCGATGATCAACGCCGAAGGCCAAGAGGCCTTGGGCTTCGAGGGATTCCCCGCCGAGCGAGGACTCTACGAGACCCTGCTGCGAAGCACAGGACTCCACCGCCAAGACTCATCCGGAGCCTGGCGCTGCATGCAACCCGGCGATGGGTGCGCCGAAGGCTTTGAGCCGCTGTGGGACGCGACGCGCGCCCTCTTCTCGGACGCAAACGCCCGCGTAGGCGCCCATGAGATCTACGCGCTTTGGAGCGCGCCGCCTTTCGGCATGAAGCTAGGCATCCAGCCAGTGATCCTCACGGCGTTCCTGCTCGCCCACAAGGCCAACATCGCCGTCTACAAGGATGGGATGTTTGTGCCCAGGCTCACCGACTTCGACATCGACGAGTGTCTGCAAGACCCCGATCGCTTCTCGCTACGCTGGGTGACCATCGACGAGGACAAGAACCGGATCCTCGAAGGCATCTCGAAGTTGCTGGCGGAGATTGGCGAGAACGCCGGGGCGGCCGACCCTCTTGAGGCCGCTCGCGGTCTGGTGGCCATGGTCTTCAATCTGCCCGAATGGGCTCGGCGGACTTCGCGGTTGGGGCAGACGGCAAGGGACATGCGCGACATGCTATTGAAGGCCAGCGACCCCCACAAGATCTTGTTCGTCGACCTGGCCTCTCTGCTAAGTGCCGCCGATGGCAAAGCCTATGTGGAGGCTCTGCGCGCACCTCTGCAAGAACTCGCCGGCGCCTACGGAAGGATGCTTGGCGAGGTCGAAACCAAGATGTTCGAAGCGCTCGACGCAAGTCCGGACGATCTGGACGCCTTGCGCGAGCGGGCCAGCTCCGTCTCCGGCGTCTCAGGTGATTTGCGCCTGGACGCATTCGCGACGCGTTTGGCCAACTTCGACGGAAGTCGAGCGTCTCTCGAAGGCATTCTGAGCTTAGCAGCGGAGAAACCGCCGCGCGACTGGGTAGACCGACACATCGACGCGGCGATTTTGGAGCTCGCTAAGTTCGCTCGTCGTTTCCGCGAGGCCGAAGCATTCGTGACCGTACGTGGCCGCAAATCGCACAGCGAAGCCATCGCCGTCGTCATCGGCGCGGGCTCGGACACCAAGATGATCTCGCGCTCCTTCGCGATACCGGACCGCCATCGAAAGACCGTGGAGGCCAAGGCCGACGAGGTCGCCTCAATGCTGGAAGGCCAAGGTTTGGGAACGGAAGTTTTGCTGGCGATCCTAGCCAAGGCCGGGATGAAGCTGGCCTCCATCGATAAGGAGTCTAGCAATGGCTGAGCGGCACGTTCTGGGGATATCTGGAGGCAAGGACAGCGCCGCATTGGCTGTCTACATGCGCGACCGCCACCCCGAGCTCAATATCGAATACTTCTTCACCGATACCGGAGAAGAACTCCCCGAGGTTGAGGAGTTTTTGGGCAAGCTAGAGGGCTTCCTGGGCAAGCCGATTGCTAGGCTAAACCCCAAACGCAACTTCACCTTCTGGCTTCGCCAATACAACCACTTTCTGCCTAACCACAACTCGCGCTGGTGTACGCGACAGTTGAAGCTGGCCCCCTTTGAAGAATGGGTGAGGCCCATGCTAGCCGCAGGCGACAAGGTCACCTCATACGTCGCCATCCGGGCAGACGAGGACTATCGCGAAGGCTACGCGGCCAAAGCTGACAACTTGTTCGTCAAGTTCCCCTTCCGCGAGGCGGGTATCGACAAGGCGGGCGTGATCGACATCTTGGAGAACTCCGGCGTCGGCTATCCCAAGTATTACGAGTGGCGCTCGCGTAGCGGCTGCACCTTCTGCTTCTTCCAACAGAAGATCGAGTGGGTGCGCCTCAGGGAGCGGCATCCCGAGGCCTATGAAGCCGCCAAGGCCTTGGAAAAGGACGCCTTGGAGCATGGCTCGCCGTTCACCTGGTCAAAAGGCGAATCGCTTGGGGACATGGAGCAACCGGAGCGCGTGGCGGAGATCGAAGCGGAATACGAGATCCGTCGCGCTCGCATTCGCAAAGCCATCCCCCTCAATCCTCTGCGGCCTGTGAAGGCCTGTCCCGAGGACATCGATGATGTCTACGGCGTGGATGAAGGCAACGGCGCTTGCGCCGTCTGCCACAAGTGAGCTAACGCAACCAGGCATCGAGCTTGTCGAAGACGCGCTGGCACAAGTGCTCGGAGCGCTTAGCGATGAAAGCTGCGTCCCAATGAAGGCCGCCCTGTCCTCTGAACGCAAGCGGCGCCAAATGCGAGAGGTAGCTCGACGCTGCAACTAAGGTCGAAAGGGCTGGTGGCACGCTGCCGATGCCGAGCGAGGCGGCGAGTGCGGCTCCGGTAGGGCCTGCGGCCGTCGATCCCGGCGCGGTGAGGTTCCAATAGTAGAAGACTTTGTCGGGCCATTCAGAATAGATCGACGAGTTCACGGGCACCGAGAGCAGAGTCAGGTTGCCGATCTTGTCGACGATCGAATAGTTGCCTGGGTAGATCGTGGTATCGAAATGGGAGGCGAACTTGATCGACGCTGGCTGATCCCGGGTAGCGACATGCTCGATAACCTCGTAGTTGCTCGAGTGCCAGACCCGGCAGTTGAGCAGGTCGGCAGAGTTGGCCATCCCGTTCGTGAAGAGTCCTTCGTTGCCCGCGGCAATGTCAGGCGCAGCGTCATGGGCCGAGACGAACAGCGCAAACCTGCAAACCGCCTTTCTGGAATACCAGGCGTTCTCTTTAGCCAGGTCTACCCAGATTTGGCGCGCAGCGACCGGATTCGCGGCGTTGTAGATCTTCTGATTTTCCAATGCTTGCCTGAATGCCGCTTTGACGAAGGCGGCTGTCTGATTCGCAGCGCCATTGGCGAAGGAGATGTTCCCGGCCGTCGACTGGAACAAGGCTCGATAGTCCGAATCAGGGAAGCGGCCCTGCTGCGCGCCCATGTAGAGCGTGAAGAACGCGGCGGTAGCCTCGCTCACGGCCACGAATTCGGCAGCGGCTGCGGCCCTGCCAGCCGCGTTGGAATGGGAGCGAAGCAGTTTCGCGTAGAAAACGCTCAACACCGAATGCGCGAACTGGTGCCCCGCATCCTTGAGATAGAACACGCACAGCGCTGCCCGGTCGGCCTGCTGTTGAGTGAGCCCCATGGCCATCAAATGGTTGCATAGGCCAAAAGTCGCAGAGTTCTTTGGCGATCTGCGTGGCTTGACGAAGATCAGAAAGTATTCGGCCTGATCTGCGATCGAGGTCACGAATTCAATCGACTTCTGAGTCGGAACCCCAGCCAACATCGAGTCTTCCAGCGTGTCGGTCAGCCAATCCCGCTCTTCGCTGAATCGCCGGCTCCGCTCCAATCCATTGAAGACCAAGGCCGATGACACGATGACTTTGTCCGTTAGCTCCTCCTTGTCCGACGAGTTGCTCTCGGTCTCGAAAACCTTTTCGATCCGATCGACCTGCGGTTTGATCGCTGTCGAGTAGCCCGCGCCCCAAGCCTTGACGATCTGCGGCTTGAACACCTCGAACGCAGTCAAAGGCGTGCCCGTCGCGTTCAGCGACTGGAACATGTCGAAGGCCAAGCCCAAGTCCAAGCATTCGATCACCACGAGGTGGCACGAGTTCTTCAAGAACGAACAAACTGCCAAGAGCAGCATGCCGCCGAAGTAGACCGACTGCTCATCCGGCGGCAGAGCGGCCAAGTTGGTCCACGTCGGCGGATAGGCCATGAAGTTTTGCAAGCTGCCGTCGGCGACGCCATTCGCTGACAGAAGCCCGCTAGCCAGGCCAGCGTCGGCCGTTTGGATCTCTTCGCTGATCTTCTCCTGGAAGACCCTCAGCACCGAGCCCACGCGTTCGTCGGTCAGGATCGCATTGATCGCGATGCCCGCAATGAACTTCGAGAGGAAGCTCGAAGTGTTGGAGCGATAGAAGTTGTTGATGTCTCCGCTGAGGGTCCACTGGTCTGACACAGGGTTTGCTGACACGTCACCCGCCCTGATGATCTTGGGCTTCAACGCCGGTTGAGCACCGGTCTTGGTGATCTCAACCGAAAAAAACTTGCGGATGTTCGGCAACTCATCGGTCAGCTCAGTCGCCAACGCGTCGAACTCCGCCGCCGATCCGGCCAACGCCCGGAGCTTTGGCACCGTCAAGGAAATCTGGTCAGCGATCACGCAGGCCAGCATCGCGATCGAGGTAATGCGCTGCTGGCCGTCGACGACATTCGCCACCTTGGTTAAAAGGTTGGGCGTGTCCGAGTGGATGTTTGTCTGGACATTCTTCTCGTCGTGGAGGATGACCGTGCCCAGGAAAATGCTGTTCTCGGGCTTGATCAGCGTGCGCTTGATGCTCGAGAAAATATCCTCGATCAGCTTCGTGGCGTTCTCTTCGTCCCACGAGTAGTTGCGCTGGTAGTAAGGCACATAGAAGCGTAACCGGCCAGCCGCCCCACCTTCAACAAGGTTTCATTAGCGTGCAAAGTCCCCACTTGTTTTTTTAGTGGGGACTTAACATGCTTCCAGACGCTTATCCACCCCGCCAACGCCGGTACCACAGC
>JAJZUW010000004.1:189322-251960 GCA_021845925.1 Pseudomonadota bacterium | reverse complement strand
GCCTGGATGAAAGACACGCTGGAAAAACTACCCGCCTGGCCGAACAGTCGGCTGGATGAACTGCTGCCGCTCAAAGCAGAAGCATAAATCAACGGCCGGTCATAGATGGGAGGGCTGGCCGCTTACGCTTCTCTCCGTGTCATCGTTGATCGAATGGCAAAGGTTTCAGCTGCGGTGATAGCGGTACCTTATTACTTCGGGTAGCCAATGCTGCAATCCAACCGCTTGACTAGTCCACGCGTAACTAGTTGATTTATAACGGTCTTACTCTTGGCCTTTGCGGACTTCTGGCTTGTTTCGGAGAGCGCAGCCGGAGAGAAGAATGGCCGGGAGAGAGTGGATAATGGTCAGAAGCTGGTTGATAGGCTGGCCGGTGAAGTCCGCAAGTTTTCGCAATAACCCCAAACAACGCGCGGGAACTGGCGTGTTCACACAAGAAAAACCCCCAACCTAGAACGGTTGGGGGTGAGGTATTGGTGGTGTAGTGTAACGGACTCCCAAACTGCGCTGTCATTTTATCGGGCAAATGGGCGCGCCTCCGCGCGGTTAAAGGGGTTTCGCCAGGTTTACATCCAGTCCGCTTCGCACGCCTGGTATTCAAAATCTAATGACGTCCCCTGTTATTGTCTGGTCGCCCAAACGTCATACTCGACCATCGGCTTGGACTTTGTGCGCAGGAAGGCATCCGCCTGGCGCTTGCCTTCTGCGGCAGAACCAGCCTCTCTAATGGTAGTGATGCGCCAGCCGCTGTCGCTGAGGGAGCTCTTGATGAGGTTGAGGGGGTCGGCGCGCCTGTCCGTGATACCGCCGAACCGGATGACCATCTTTGCATCTTCCGCGCACACGTTCTCCGCGTTGCGCCATACCTGACGCAAATTGGCTGCAAAGTCATCTGGGCTCGAATGAACGACCTGATCGCGATTGGTGTAGTCAACCACTTCAGAGCCGCCGACGAACCAGTTGCGGAGCCACTGGTCGGGGATGTAGGTCCGCATGCCGTAGTACGGGGGTGAAGTGATCACCCAATCGAACCGCGTTTCCGGTATTTCTGGTTGGAGCGCCTTGGCGTCCCGGCTGTCCGCCAATCGCACGGCTCCCGTGATGTCGGATGACGCTCCATAGTAGCGTTTCGCCCGCCGTTCAATCACTGCCAAGACATCGACGGGTTCAGGCACAAGCCCTCGCCCCTGCCAGAAGCGTGTCGCATAGGCAGGCTTGGGAGCGTAGGTGCGGGGGCATTGGTTGGAGAAGTAGCTCGGGAAAGTCTTCTGCTTTGGGCCATGTAATGCACCCAAGACGATGCCACGGAGTGCAATGCGCGCGTTCGTGGTGCAATCCTCTAGGAATGCCCCCCGGAATCGACACAGCGCGTCCAGCACGGTCGAGTGAAACGCCCAGTGCCAGAACTCGCTGGCCGGTATGTGATGCGCCTCACGTTCCGTCAAAATCCTGCGTGCTTCGTCGAGGACATCCTCGACGCTCACTGTCACAAGCTTCGAGGCAGTAATGGCTGCGGCTACCGGACTGGAATCCACACCTAGGGATCGAAGGCCGACAAGTCGTGCGGCGAAGTTGGTGGTACCTCGGCCGCAAAAGGGGTCAAGCACGACATCACCCTCTCGTGCTCTCCGCTTCAGGATATTGAGCGGAAAATCGAGCGGGAACATCGTGAAGTAGGGGCAAATTCCGTTCAGGGCGGTATTGCTTGGTTGTAAGCTGTTGATCACTTATTGACCCTTATCCAAGTTTTTCCCGTACCCGGGTTCTTGAATGTCTCCCACCCTTGAGGCTGTGATCCAAAAATGGCATTCATGGCCTTTGAGACGAGGTTGTAGGCAAATTGCCTACGGTCTTCAAGGTGTTCAGGCAAATGATCAATTAGAAATTTCTGAACACCATACCATGGCATTCCATTCGCAGATTCCAGCATCTGCCGGGTATCGTTATCTCCTCTCAACGCTTCGATTGCCCGCTGCTCGATATTTGCCATGATATCTACTGGCTCGGCTCCCTCGTCTTCAGATGGAAACAAGGTGCCCGCGTTCTCGGCATCCGGAACTCGGGCTGCTGGCGTAATCTGTCTCATCCCGGAAAAGGTGCTGCGCAGCGTTTGGGCGTAGGTGTGGCCGGCTGGCTGGTTGTAGTCATGGTCCCGCATCGAGAACATCTTCTCGAACGACAGCGCGCGTAGGCTGACTGGATAGGGCTTGCCTCCCACGGAGCTCCAAAACACACCCTGGCCCGGGATGGGCTCGTTGAGCAGCGAGCTCAACAAGTCGTCACTGAAATGGGCGTTGGCTCGTTTCAGGGACGTAAGATCCGCCGCCGACAACAGGTGGAAGATGAACCAGTTGTCGCCCTGGCTGAGGATCTCGACAGGAATGCTGCCCGGCTGTTGGGTGATCAGCAGCGCGCCCAAGTCGTACTTGCGACCTTCCTTCACCCAGGCGATGTATGGCTCTGCAGCCGGTGCGTTTTCGTTCAGCACAGACTGGGCTTCTTCGACGACCGCGATTGTCGGAATCGTCTTTGGATCGGCTGCGGTAAATTCCAGCTGATTTCGATCGAAAATACGGCGAAGGATCAGACCGGAAAGCACCAGTGACTGACCGCCGCGCATCTGGGAGACGTCAATGACGCACAACTTTCCTTCGGAGAGCGCATGAACTAGCATGTCCATGAGCTGACTGCTCTTGTCATGCAGCATTTTCACGATCGCTGTCATGTTGCCTCTGGCTGCCAAGGCCTCGGCTTCCTGCCGCTGCGGATCAAGGTCGAGCAGTCGGCAGATGTCGTCAAGCGGCGTGGTGTTGCCGTTGGTGTCGATCAGATTGACCAGCGATTCCCAGCGGTCTTGCGGAAGCCCGCGTAGCTTCCGAACGTTCTGCTGTTCCTGACGTTCTGGTCCGAGCGCGATTGAAATCACATCGCCTGGACGTAGGCGGCGAATATCCAGCTTGATGCCACCGGCCACGAACGACTGATAGAAAGGACTTGGGTTTTTCCTGTCGGTGAAGACGACGACCTTGTCCTCCAGAGCGGGGACGTCGCAGAGACCGGGGCGACCCTTGTCGTCAGGCCAGAAATACTCGCCATCTGGATCGAAGATCACCGTGCCCACAGGGACCTGCTTGCCAGCACGTTTTGTGACGAATGGCGTCGTCTCGTAGAGCTTCGAGAAGAGCAGCTTGTTAAGATTGGATTTGCCGAAACCCGCTCGGGCAAAGATGAAACTGCGACGAGATACCAGCGACTCGATTGGGAAGCGAACCAGCACCTCCGGGTCGACCACCTGCATCCATTCTTGCGACTGGAGTAATTTGCTACCTGCGGCGTAAATGTACTCGCCGAAGGCCAGATGGCCGATGGGTGCCCCATCGATGTTGTGACCAGCGATTTCGCGCAGCACCTCGTCGTTTGGGAATGCCACCTTGCTGCCAACATGGGGGAGCCGGCGATGCGAGGGGACGAAGGTCAGTCCCTTGCCATTCTTGCGCAGCACGCCCAAGACTCGGATGTTGACCCGGTATTTGAGGTACTGCTCGCGCAGGTCTTCTGGAATTGGCCGGTCTTCACGGACTGCACGGATATTGAATTCCTCTCCGGAGCCGAAGGACAGCTTGCCCTCCGAGGAGAAGGAAGCTATGCGTCCCAGCACGGCCTCATCGGGCGTCTCCAATTGCACGAGGAGGAACTGCCCGTGCATTGGGATGTTCTGGAACTCGTTCCGGTACGGCAACACTAGGTCGGCGTGGAACTCCATGCCCCCTTGCTGAAAGCCACGGAAGATGCCGACGACCTGTTCCCTGGGAAAGAGTTGGATTTCTGCCATGTTGTTCTCCCTTATCCGTACCGGCGTTGTGCTGGGTCGGCATCTTGAAGCTGAAACGCGTCCAAGATCCCTGCGGCACCACCGAGACTTGATCGCACACCTTCGTAGATGAAGTCCTGCAGGATGTCGAAATCGAAATCGACCAGGGCCGCGTTTTCATGCGCCTTCTGCAGACAACGCGGGTAGTGCGGCACCGGGAATCCGTTGATCGCGTCAGCGAGCATCGAGCCGAGGATGGTCTGAGACTCTCCGACTTGCGGCACAAAAATATCCACCGGCCACACGGGGTCGCGGCGCTGTGAGCCGAACTTCACCAGGAACATCTTGCCGCCAACAAACTTGTTGATCTCTCCACCCTCACCGGCGCGGTCATCACCCCGGGCGAATTCCGACCAGACATAGGACTGTTCCTCCACCTCACGCGGCACCTCGACGTAGGCCGGGTAGTCGGTCTGAAGGACGCCTTCAAGAGCCATCGCCAGACGGTACCGGGATAGCACCTTGCTGTGCTTTGCCACTCCAGCCAGGTACACCCGACGCCGGCTCTTGCTCCACTGCGCCTCGATACGGTCCTTCATGCCCTGAAGCAGTAGCTGGAACAGGTCCTTGGCGAAAACCTTGCTGCGTAACAGGCCATCGCAGACGATCAGGGTATCGGTACCAAAATCCTTCTTGAGGATGGCAAACAGGATCGCCCATTCGACCAGCTCGCGGTACACCTGCACCCAACTGGGCGAGACTGGCTTCCCCTTGTCCGTTGGTCGAATCATGTGCGAGAGCGCCGGCAGGCTGTTTACACCAAGAAAAGCCATCATCTCGCCCAGTGCCGTCCGAGCCGCCCCGTCCGCAGCGAACTGTCGCTCATTGAGCTTCTGCACAGGCGTTGTGGGCGAGACTGCTTCCAGGCAGTACTCGTTGTTGCTGCTGTCCACCACCCGGACCAGTTGAATCAGGAAGGGGTCGAACTGGAGTTGGTTGTTGCCGCCGTCGGTCCCAACTAGTGAGATCGACGTCGTCGCACGCGCTTGAATACGCCGAGTGGCGCTCTTCAAGGGGCGGATCTCTTCCCGAAGTCCATCCAGCACCCCTTGGTCGGTACCGATGCAGTCCGAGATAGCTTCCTTGAGCTGGGCTTGGCTTGCCGGGTCAATCATCTCCCCTCCCGCAGATTTGCTGTTCAACTTTACGCAATTTTGCCTTATGCTTGCCAAGATTACCATCACCACCGGTGGCCAGACCCGTTGCCGTGTTGAGGAAACGATGAAAAACAAACCTGGACAGATATTTACCCTTGATGAAGTAGCGGCATACCTCAAGGTGGGCAAGCGCACGGTTTATCGCCTAGCGGCGGCGAAGAAGATTCCCGCCTTCAAAGTCGGTGGAACGTGGCGATTCCAGCGTCAGGAAATCGACCAGTGGATCAAGAAGCAAACGGCGGAAGCTCTGGGCAGCGTAGTTCCCGGCGGCCCTCACGGCCATAAGGGATGAAGGGCCGCCGGATGCTCCAACTCCAGAAACTGAGCAGGTCGAGGTAAAGAGCACGGTCTGGCTCATCGCCGAGATGGTGCAGCAGCAACGAATCACGGTGGCAGTGGCCAGAGCGGCGCTCCACAAAATGAGGGTAAACAGGCGACGCTTACCCTGGGAGGTGGCAGAGCAGATGTTGGTGGCGCTGGAGACAGCGCCCAAGTACGCATAGTGAGCGAGTCGAGAATGCAATACACAGAACAGCAGCAACAGGCCATTGATCATCTGGATGGCAACCTCCAGGTGATCGCCTGCGCGGGATCGGGAAAGACCCAAGTATTGGCCCAGCGCATCGTCAACATCCTGAGCACCAAAGCCGCCGAAGGCATCACTCCGGCGAACATCGTGGCCTTCACCTTCACCGAAAAGGCTGCCGGCGAACTCAAGGATCGTATTCACCGCTTGTGCCGTGAACAATTGGGGCAGGACGTCGGATTGGCCGAGATGTTTGTCGGCACCATCCACGGCTTCGGCCTGGACCTGCTCCAGTCCTATCTTTTCCGCTTCCTGAAGTATTCGGTCCTGAGCGAGGTACAGCAGCGCCTGCTCATCGACCGCAACAGTAATCGGAGCGGCCTGCGCGAGCTCACCACTCACGACGGGAAGCAACTGGAGCGCTGGAAGGATTCCAAGCTCTACATGAAAATCCTCTCCCTGGTACGAGAGGCGCAGATCGACGAGGGTGCGCTGGAAAATCACCCGGTGCGCCAGTCCTTGGACAAGTACGAGTCCTTGCTCCACGACCACCGTTACCTCGATTACAGCATGATCCTGACGGAGGCTGTCGAGGCGCTGATGAACGATGCTGTCCTGCGACAGAAGATGGCGGACCGGGTCAAATACCTGATCGTGGACGAATACCAGGATGTGAATCCCCTGCAGGAAGCCTTGATCCGCCTACTTCACGACCTTGGCGCCCAGTTGTGCGTGGTCGGCGACGACGACCAGACCATCTACCAGTGGAATGGCAGCGACATCGCCAACATTGTCGGCTTCGCCGACCGCTACCCTGGTGTCAGGCGCATTGCATTGGCCGAAAATTTTCGCAGCAGCGAGGGCGTCGTGGAAAGTGCGCGTCAGGTTGTGGAGCGCAATAACGGGCGGTTACAGAAGCGCATGCAGAGCGCCGGCACTCAAATCTTCCGACATGGCGACCTGCTCTGCCTCAAGTTCGATAGCACGACAAGCGAAGCCCAGTGGATCGCCAGCAAGATTCAGGAAATGCGCGGCATACCTTTCACCGAGAATGGCGAGACCCGTGGCCTGTCCTGGTCCGACTGCGCCATCCTGCTGCGCAGCGTGAAGAACAGCGCCGGGCCCATCCTGGATGCCTTGCGCGAGGCCGGCATTCCCTACTTGGTCAAGGGCATGGCCGGGCTGTTCGACACCATCGAGGTCAAGGCGGCCTGCGCCGTCTTTCACTACCTAGCCGGCGGCGTCCCGGCAGCCCAACTAGAACAGTCATGGCAGCAGGCCGATCTGGGCTTGACACTGGCTCAAGTCCGGCAAGGTATCGCTTGGCTGGATGCCGAAAAGGCCGACTGGCCCAATCGCTGGCAGAAATCGACCTACTCGTTGCAGGGTGCCTATACTGGCTTCCTCGCCGCGATCGAGCTGCGGGAGGAAGCCATCCCCCATCACGGCGGTGAGGAGCGGGCGCGAGGAGAAATCGTCTTCTACAACCTGGGCAAGTTCAGCCAGGTCATCACCGATTACGAGACTATCCACTTCCACACCAAGCCCGACGACCTGTACACGTACTTCTCCGGCTATCTGATCCACAATGCCCCGGACTACTATCCAGAGGGCTGGGAGGACGCCGGGTTCGCCCAGCCGGATGCCGTGCAGGTTATGACGGTGCATCGTGCCAAGGGCACGGAATTCCCCGCCGTCTTTCTGCCCAACCTGGTCAAGAATCGCTTCCCCGCCAAGGGGCAGGGTGGGCGGAAATGGTCCAGTGTTCTACCGGCAGCGGCAGTAGTGGGCGGTGACCGCCTCAATGGCGGTGAGGCGGACGAGCGTCGCCTGCTCTACGTCGCCCTGACCCGTGCCAAGAAATACCTCTACTGCACCTGGGCGCCCGAGGCGGCCAAAGGCATGTTCGCTAAGGAGTCGCCCTTCCTGCGTGAAATCACTGCCTCTGCTTACGTGCTCACCCGCGAGCCCGCGCCGCCAGCCGTCGAGGAATTGCCACCGCAGCCGCGCCAGGCGCAGCCGGAGATCCTGCTCACCTTCAGCGAGCTGAAGTACTTCTACGAGTGCCCGTACCAATTCAAGCTGCGTTTCATGTACGGCTTCAACCCGGGTTTCCACGAAAAGATTGGCTTCGGCAAATCGCTCCACGACGCCCTGGCGGAAGTCCATCATAAGGCGCTGGACGGCGAATACCTGGACGCACGGGCGGTTCCGCAACTGCTCGATACCCACCTGCACCTGCCCTACGCTTGGCAGCAATTGCAGGAGGACATGCGGGTGCAGGCGGACCGAGCCTTGCGCCGCTACCTGGATGAAAACAGCCACCTGCTGGACAAGATCGAGTACGCCGAGAAGGCCATCGAACTTAAGCTCGCCGACGGCGTGGTGGTGCATGGCCGCATCGACCTGATTCGCCGCATCGACACCCAGCAGATCATCATCATCGACTTCAAATCCACCGAGCGCGCCCAGGAAGAGGATATCACCAGCCGCCAGCTTCACATCTATGCCCTGGGCTACCAACAGCTCACCGGCCGCTCGGCGGACCTGATCGAAATCTATAACTTGGACCAGGGCGCCGGCACGGCCCAGCGGGAATTGGTGGAGGAACGCCTGTTACGGGAAACGGAAGATCAGGTAGTTGCTGCTGGTCGAGACATCCGCGACAACAGACTTTGCCGCTTGGCTCACTGTCGCGGGTGCGACATGCAGAGCATCTGTCGTTCCGACATTTCTACTGCATGATTGAGAGACAAAAGTGCCGAGCTGTTTCTTAGCAAGATGCTGGATAACGGTCACCCGCCGAGCGATCGGCGCCCCTGCTTTCCGGGGCGCAAGCCACGGACGAACGTTGGCATCAACCCGACAATAGCTTTGCATCTCAAGGCTTGACTTCTTCGGTGAGAGACGTTGTTATGGACTCATGCGTATAGGGAAACGTATAGGAGAGGAATCATATATCATGTCGCATATGGAACAGGTATTCCAACTTTTGGATGACGAGCGGGCACCTTTGCCTGCAACCAAGGATATTCCGCGGAATCAGGCGGAAATTATCATTGGAGACGTACGTAAGATTTTGCGCGATTTTCCGGATGGATTTTTCCAAACGTGCGTGACGTCGCCACCTTATTGGGGGTTGCGGGACTATGGTGTCAATGGGCAAATCGGTGCCGAGATGGATATCCGCGACTATATCAGGGACCTTGTGGCTGTGTTCCGAGAAGTTCGCCGCGTATTGACCGACGAAGGCACCTTTTGGCTGAACATTGGCGACAGCTACACCTCGGGTGGCCGCACTTGGCGGGGCGATGACGCCAAGAACAAAGGCCGTGGCATGTCCTATCGTGCTCCGACCCCGGACGGGCTCAAGCCGAAAGACCTCATTGGAGTACCTTGGCGCCTCGCCTTTGCGCTCCAAGAGGATGGCTGGTTTCTGCGCGCCGACATCATCTGGAATAAACCCAACTGCCAGCCTGAGAGTGTTAAGGACAGACCTACAAGGTCCCATGAATATGTATTCTTGTTCTCGAAGACCGAAAAGTACTTCTATGATTTTGACGCGATCAAGGAGCCTGCCCTCGACCCGAAGCAGAAATCGAAGAACCGCCGCACGGTTTGGAACATCAATACAGAGCCTTATCCGGGGTCGCACTTCGCCGTCTACCCGCGCGAATTGGTGCGTCTGTGCGTGAAAGCTGGCTCCAAGCGCGGCGACAGGGTGCTAGATCCCTTCTTTGGGTCAGGCACAACTGGCGTTGTATGCAATGAACTAGGTCGCCATTGCACCGGCATCGAGTTGAACGAAGAGTACGCGGAACTTGCCCGTCATCGCCTGTTGAAAGGCAAGTGACTACCTCACTTGTCGTCGCCATAGTTTGATTCTGGCGTTAGCTGGAAGGACTCAAACTTCCAGGTGGCATGCAGTACGCAGTAGGCCTTATCCAGCCCCTTGACTTGTAGCTTGCGCTCACTACCTGCGTCGAAGTAGAGGCTGAATTTGTAGCCGCCCTTACCGTCCGGCACACGGCAGTACCAAGGTGAAGTTTCTTGCGTAGTGTTGACAGCTTTTTCCATTGCACCATGGGCCGCTTCCATCATTAGGGCGTGCGGAATCTCTACCAGTTCATACCAGTACTGCTTGCCCGTTTGCATCAAGCACCGCAACGACAGGATACGGTCATAGCCCTTCATATGCTCCAAAAATCGCGGAAGTTGGATATTAGGCGGGTCCCATACTCCTTTGCCCATTTCCATCCACTTGCTGACGTGCAGCTGGTTTTCTTTGACGTTCTTAGCTGCTTCCGTCTTGAGGCTGATGCGTTCATCACCGATGGTCATGTCATAGCCGGGATTCGTAGAGCTATCAGCCAACTTCGCCGGCTTACCTGACAGCTGCAGAGCCTTCTCAAATGCATACTCGAACGGTGCCTTGCTCAGCGAGCGCTTGCTCATCGCGTGGTGAATACGCAGCAGATCACCGATGTTCTCCAGCATGGTGTCAGTCATTAAATTGCTGCACGGGTTACGCGCAAACATATGCGGCATCTTAAACTGCAGCACGAATGCCTGAATCCAGTTTTTCTGTGATGGAGTAAGACTGGCAATTGCCTCTGGCAGGCTGACAATTTGTTTTGTTTTGGCGTCCACCTGCAAATGCTAACACAATCAAATTGCCAATGGTGGGAATAACGGTACGGAGCCATTTTGAAATGGTCAGGCGCGAACGCTGGCTCATTTAGTGGACGCATTGAAGTCCTCTGCCTGCTCCCGATACCACTTCTGGAATTCCACCACCATCAGCGTGGTCTGCGCCGCATCCTCGGCTAATTGGTTGCAGGTGGCCGCACCGGTTTGCTGTCCGGCAGCAGGTACAGGGTTGGCGGGGGCTGCATCAGTTCGGGCGGCAACGGCGGGAACTTCGGGCACTGCGCCGGCATGACTTGTGGCGTGGTGGCGCACGCGCCGAGGAACGCGGGAAAACAGATGGCGACGATCCGCCACAATTTTGGCTTTCTCGGTCTCAAAGTCATTCGAAATCTCCTGGTTGATGGTGGATTGATGGGTGGTGACGGCTGCGACTTGGGCGGCCTGCCTGGCCACGGCCTGGGCTTGCGCCGCTTTCTCGGCATCCCATTGGGCGGTGACGCGCTGCTCGCCGTAGCGGTACCCGGCTGCGAACACCGCGAGTGCGAGAGTGGCCGCGCCGATCAGCCGCCACGGCAGCAGTTTCAGAATGTCGAGCGTCACGAACATCACGCACCTCCCCCCGGCTCGGTCCTGGCTTTGAAGCCCAGCGCGGCACCGCCGGCGGCCAAGGTTGCCCCCAGTCCGATGCCGAACGCCTGCATGTCGAATGGATGGCCCTGACCCACTACGGAATAGATCGCCAGCCCCAGGAACACGACCACACCTTGCGCCCAGAGCACCCGGCCGACGTCGAAGCTCTCGCCGTCCGCCGTGGTGAAACAGTCTTTCAGCAACTTCATCATGCCGTTCTCTCCTCGTTGAATTCCGCCTCCTCAGCCAGACGCCGGTGCAGGAGTCCGGCCAACACGCGCCCGGCATCCCGGTCCCACAGCGGAAACTGCAAGGCCGCCGCCGCGAAGTTCCCGGCGTTGATGTCTTTCAGCATCGTCGAGCGGGCAAAGGCGCCCCCGCCGAGGTTGAAGACGAAGTCCACCAGCGCGTCGAACTCTGGTTGGTTCAAGGGCACGGTCACCAGGCGGTTGACCGCATCGGTGGCCGCCTGGATATCCTCTTTGAGCCAAGCCTCCGCCTGCTCGAGCGTGCAGGTCATGCCTTCGTGAACACCGTGGGTGTGGCCGTAGCCGATCGTCCATACACCGCCGGTATCGGGATAGGATTCCAGGCGACAGCCCTCGAAGCGCTCGGTGAGCTGGATCCCGGTCTTGCTGTAGGTCATGGGTGGGTTCATGGCTTGTCCTCCTCGATGGATTGCTGGTACTGCGGTTCGTTGGTTTTTACCCAATCCCACAGCCGATCGAAGGCATCTTCGTAATAGCGGGCAAGCGCGTCGGATTCGGTGAAGCAGAGGTCGTTCAACTGCTGGCTTGCGCTCACCGAGTAGTTCCAGGATCCGTCCTCGACCATGGCCTTGCCGTCCGGCGTGCGGATGACGGTCGCCTTGAGATGCACGATCTGGTGGTGCACGGGCGAGGTGCCGATGAGAAAGTGTTCGCCGTCGACGAGACCCGCAGTGATGAGCCGCTCGATCTGCGGCGCTTCCGCCTTACCGGCTGTCTGGGTGTGGTCGAAGATCACCCGCACCTCACACCCCGCCGTGTGTGCTGCGATCAGCGCATCAAAGAAGGGTTGCAGAGTGCAACCGTAGATCATGGTGCAAAGCTTTGTACCTGGCTGCGCGGCACTTGCGAGAAACGCTTCGAAAGCCGAGAGCCCGTCGGCGTAGGGGGTGATGAGCCGGGTCTGTTCGGCCCGTTCATGCAGAATGCCAAGAGACGAAAGGACCGCGTTCATTTGATTACCCCGTGGCCGTGGATGACACCCCAGATCACCGCGATGCCGCTGCCAACCACCGAGAGCCACATCACCACCCTCGCGCCGAACTTGGCGGCGAGGAAGGTTTGTTTCATCTCTGCCATCTCCTCCGAATGCTTCTGGTGGAATGCCTCGATGTAATGGGCAAGCAGACGGAATTCCGGCGACTCGATCTTGTCGATCTCGGCGCGCAGGGTTTGCAGGTTTTGTTCGAGTTCGGTCATGCTGATTTCTCCTTTTTTCAGGCGTAAAAAAACCGCCCGAGGGCGGTTGGTGGGTTGAGGCGAAATGCTCAGTAATTCGCGCGGATCACGTACCCTTCCAGGGTGATACGTTCGTTGGCGGCAGCGGCCTGCGCCCGGATCGCGAGCGTCTGACCCTGCGAGAAATCCACGCTCACGCCGCCTGCGAGCGCTCCGCCGTTCATGGCGTAGAGTTGGCTGCTGACCGCGCCCCGGTTAACGAGCCACCAGTGACTGATCTGCGGGCCGGTGGTGTACGCATTGGCGTCGAGCTTGGTCGTACCCACGTACCACGAGGTCGTCTTGGCGTTGGCGGACGGCGTGCCGTCAAAGAACACCTGACACTCGAGCGAGCCGTTGGCCGACAGGGTTCCTGCCGGAATCGGGATACTGGCCACCACCACATCGGTGGCCACCGGCGTCACGATCGGCGTGCCGAGCCCCGTCGCATAGGCAAGCTGGACGGTGAAGGCGGTCGTGCTGTCCACCGACACCACCTTGTAGAACCCGGACGCCTCGGTGCCACCCGACCAGGTCACATAGACGTTGGCACCGATGGCAGGCGTCGCGGTGAATCCGTGCGCACCGGTGCCCGACAACTGCACATTTCCGGCGTTGTTGGCGACGGCAGCCCCCGTGAAGGTCGCGGCCACCGCGACGAATGATGTCGGCACCGCGTTTTGCGCGAGCACCCGAACACTCCCCGCCGGCTGCAGGTTGCCAGTGACACGCTCGTCCATGATCATCGCGTTGGTGATGCTGGTCGCACCGGGCGATAGCTGTACCTGCGCGATCGGCAGGAAGCCTGCCGGAATCGTCGGTGCCGTGGGCGAGACACTTTCCGTGCCGAGAACGGTTGCGATGACGCCATTTCCCGCATCGATCACCACCCGGTCGATGCGCAGGTTGGCAACCGGTGCGCTGATGACCGCCGTGCTTTGTGCGGCGACGGCTACCACGTTCCCCCAGACCATGAGCGCCCCCGCGCCAACCAGAACGGTCATGTTCGGTGTTGCCTGCTGGCTGGGCGCGAAGGCGGCCGCGAGACGCGAAAGCACACTGCCGTTGCCGTCGATGGCCGCCTTGTAGGTGGTCGAGTCCTGCGTCGTGAAATCGGTCGGTAGATACGTTGCAACGGGCATCTTTACTCCTCAGCTATCGAGTGTGACGTGGAAGGCAGACAGGCACGGTGTGCCCTGCGCGGCGTCGAGGACGACCTGGGCCTGGACGAATCGGGCAGTCAGGGTTCCGTTCCCCCACGGAGTGAAGCCGGAGTAGCTCACGCCATCGGAACTGCTGTTGATCCAAAGCTGCGGCTGCGCTACCCCGCCCGGGATGGGGAGCGTGCCGGCGAACGCGGCCCAGGCGCGCACGGTCTTGACCGAACCCAGATCGAGCACGGTTTGCGCCGTGAACGAGGAGACCGGGTACGGATTGGCCACCAGCGCGTCGAAGGTGTCCCAGCCGTCATCTGCCGTGGGACCCTGCCCCTGGGGAATGAGCTTGCCCGTCCAGTGGTAGACGAGATGGGTCAATGTTCCTGGCCACTGCGGCCCGAATGCGAGTGCGGCCTGCACGGTCAGCGTGTCGGCGACGGTGAAATCGAGCCATGCGGCCGCTGAGTAGTTGCCCCCCGAATCCTGTGCGGCCAGCAGAAACGTCCAGGCGCCCGGCGGCACCTGCGACGAGGCGTAGGTGGTCTGCGTGATGGAGGTTGCAATCAGCACGCCATCATTCCAATTGGCGGGATTGCCCTGCGGCACATAGCGCAGCTCGTACCGGGCGCTGCTCAAGCCGGATCCGATCCAGCTGAAATTGACCGTGCTGCCGCTTTGCGTGACGGTGAGCCCCGAGGGTGCCGGCGGCACGCTCAGTTGCCCGCTGACCGCAAAGGTCACCGCCGGCACCTGCGCAATATCCTGCACGGCGACCGCTCCGGCGTTGAACGCCACGAACTTGAAGTAGATCGTCTTGCCTTGGAGATTCGGGTTGTATGGGTAGCGAAAGAGCGTCTCATCGCACAGCACGAAACGCGCACCACTCTGGATCGGATTCTGGTCGGCGCTGTAATAGAGGCCGCGCAGCAGGGTGTCGAGCGTGTAGTGCGAAACTGCGGTGAGCGTCGCATCGCGCCAGGCGAGGAACTCGTTGCCTACCAGCGAGAGCGTGCCGTAGGTCATGAGCACGGCCTGGCTGACGCCGGTCAACACCCCACGACTTGCCGACAGGTCCACACCCACCGTATCGACGCTGTCGAGCACGCCGGGCGAGGCGGATGGCGCAGGCCCCAAAGCCGTCGTCGTCACCCCTGCGGTCGAGTTGCCGTAGATCACCCCGATCGGCTGGTAGCTCACGTCGTCATAGCTCATGTAGATCTGCGAGCCGGCGTAGAGTGGGTCGAGGTTGGTCACCGCCATCCAGATTTCATTCCCGCTTGCCGTTGCCGCCGGTGGCGCGAGAAACAGCGTCGCCGCCGACAGTTGGGTGGGTGCCGTGCCGAGATTGGGGATGTAGCCCGAGGCAACTTGCGCGTTGTACGCGAGCGAGGCATAGAACGCCGGGTTGTATTCCTCGGCGGTGATGGTGAGGAGCCCCGTTGCATCCTCCTCGATTGCCGTGATCAAAACCTGCGTGTGCTCGAGCCCAAGCATCGAGTCGGTGATCGTCACCACGTCCATGGGTTCCAACAGGCAGTAGCGCGGCGCAAGCTTGAACTGGAAGGTGTTCAGGATATAGAGCTCACGCAACAGAATGGCTTGGGCGACCTGTTGCGCGACCGACTGCAGGCAGATCGAGTGCAGTGTCACGGTGGGCTTGGTGCGCACACCGAAGGTTTCGATGGCTGATGCGTCGGTCACCCGCGCGGGGGCTGCGGTGTACTCGTTGGTGCGATCGAGGTATTCCACCGACACGTCGTTGTAGGCATCGGCCCGGCGTTTGCGCGTGACGACGACGGGATCCTCATGCCCGGTGACGATGAAGTCATCATCCCCCAGGTCATAGACCGGGGTGGCAGACACCATGCCGTAGGGGATGATCTTGAGCGTGGCCTCCGACCAGAAGGCGCCGGCGTTGGCCACCAGCAGCCAGTCGGCGATCCAGTCGTGCGCCGCGCGCTGGGTCGCCACCGCCGGGCTGATCAATAGATTGTTGGTCGCGCACCAGTTGCGCAAGGCGGTCAAGTCACCCAGAAACGACTGTGGGCTCCAGGCGTTGGGAAAGACTGACAGCACGCCGTAGTAGGGATTGCCCAGGAAATCACTGATCACATCGGCCGGATTGGCGTCCTGCGTGCCGGAACTGATCTGGGCACCCTCGACCTCGAAGAGGTGATTGCCGAGTGACCCTTGGCTTCCCAGGTCATAGTTCGCAAACGCCGCATAGGCGCTGCCGGCGTAGCCCAGGGCCTCGGTCGGATGCGCGGAACTCAAATATCCCCAGGGCGTCTGCGGATAGCTGCCAGGGAAGATCATGAAGCCGACCGCTGCCGGGTTGGCATAGGACACGTGGTTGCGCCAGATGCGTGAGACGCCCGCGACCGGCCCTTCGGCGAGCAGAAAGCAGACCGTCGCCGAGTAGGTGTAGGTGGTGGTCGTGACCGATCCGCCCCTGCCGCCGCCTTTTCCCCCACCCGTGCTTTGCGAACTCGTGTGCGGATGCACCTGCCAGTCGGTGTAGTACATGAGCGTGGGTGACACGCGCGCGGTGCCATAGACGATAGGCACCGGCTGGCTGTAGCCGGTCTTCTGGATCTGCAGGCCAGCCAGCACCGGGGTCTGCCACCCCGAGGGCTGCGGCTTGTTGCCACCGAACAACCCACTCATGGCAATCTCCACGGATCGAAGAAGCGCACCGGGCGGCCCGCGAGCGCCCCCATCGTCGCGTTGCCGATGACGACGCGCTTCTCCGGGGCATAGGCATGGATGATCGCGGGCCAGTCGGTGATGATCCCCGCATGGCTAAACATGCGGCCGAACTTCCACAGCGCGATGTTGCCGGGTGCGGGATCCGCCACTTCGGCCGCGTACTGCCGGATGCCCTCGAGGTAGGTTTCCTCGTTACGATGCAGCATGATGTCTCGGGCATAGCGCGGAATTGGGATGGCCGCCACGTCTACCCCGCTGCGTGCGAACACCCCGGCTCGCCCATAGACTTCGAGTACCAGCATCAAGCAATCGACCCCGGCACCCTTGACGCGCGCGGCATGATGGTACGGTGTGCCCAGCCACTCCCGCGCCTCACAGATGACGTCTTCGCGTGTGCCGTTCATGTCAAGTACTCGCCGTGGGCGACGGCACGAAGGGCCAGCCGCGGAAGTTGGTGAGGTTGTTGAACTTGCTCTGGCAAGTGGCCATGGTTTTGTCGCAGCCGGGAAAGATGGTGAAGTTGTCGCCGGCGGCAGGCGCGGCATTCAGCGGTGTCATCAGGGCGAAGGTGTTGACACCATTCGCGAGCGTGTGCTGCTTGATGGTGGCACTCGCCCCAGCATTGGCGCCCGAGGTGAAGAGCATCGTGCCCTGGGTGAAATACCCGGACGGCAGATTCAGATTGGTGCTGTTGACGGCCAGGGCAGATCCATTAGTCACCCAGCCGTATTCCGCGTAATAGGCCTGTGTCAGCGCGCAGCCGGTATCGAACAGCGAATGGATGCATCCGGGCGAGAGCAGGTTTCTCGGCATATCGAGATTCAAGAGTTCCAGTTGCGAGCTCACCGTCAGCACCACGGCCGAGCGCGAAGGCTTGACTTCGGAGACGTTGCCAAAGAACAGGTTGACCACTCCGGCCGAGGTGTCGCCGTAGGTGGGCATGAAGCAGCGATCTATGCTCATCGTCGCCCCGTCGAAACCGCCGTTGACGGCAAACTGCGGGAACGGCACGCTCAGCACGAGATCGGCCGAAGACCCATAAATCGACACCTCCACCGTATCGACCGAGAGATCGAGCGAGCACTTGATGCCGGTCCTCGACACCGTCGGATGCGTGCACAGATAGGTGTTGCCGTTGTAGACCAGATCCTGGTCGGCGTCGGTGTAAAAAAGCTGCGTCGGTGCCGGCGGCCCGTAACCGTAGCCGTAGCCGTAGCCATAACCGCCCATCGCAGCCCCCGGGTCTGACGTGACGAGCGTGATGGTGTAGAGATCGGCGTAGAGCAGCTGCTGCGTGGCAAGCAATCCGATCAGGGCAGGAGAGGCGGTTTTCATGACGATGTTTTCTATCTGAAAGGCAAAGATATATTTGGGATGTGCGTACTGATTCTGGTTCATCGCGAACGCAGTCCTGCTGTCCGACAACCGATTGTGCCGACCATTTGTTTGTTATCGAATGAATGATGATTGATTGCGACTGGTGGCCGGGAAAGACGCGTGTCTGAATTCGGCAAACCATTCAGTTGCCGTGTCGATACGTTACATTATCTTGATGGACGGAAATTGTCCGGAATCTCAAGGACGAGATGTCATGTGCCGAATGACAAAAATCGTTTGATATTATGAACAGTCCGGAGCATGTTTTTATCCTGACGACGCTGGATTCAGCGCGTAAAAACCGATCTGCCTGATCAATGTTCCGGATCGGGTGCGGCTGGCCCGCCACCCGTCTGATCATGCCATTGTTTCAGGGTATCTTGATATTGTCTGGATGCTTTCAGTTTTTGCAGATAAGTGATCGGGCGGTGACTGTTCCAGGGCAGCGTGATGCCATCAAAGCTGCCACGCATCCCGCAATAATTTATTTTGCAGGCTGAGTCTGGATCGAGTTCTTGCAATAGCAGATGATCTCCCTGTTTGCTGATCTGCAGCACGCATTGGGTATTTTTCATGCCTTTGGCTTTAAAATCATAAACCTGTTCTGCGTGCTGGTATCGCAATCCGGAACCGCCGGTTTGGGCGATACCCCAGATGCCGCACTCGTGCCCATTATAAAATTCCAGATGAATACGAAAATACGCCGCATGGGTGCTCACCGGCACGACTTCGACAATATTATCGCTCCAGAAGTTGTCGCCATCGACATCGCTGTTTTCGAAGTGTTCGCTGAAACGACCGGCAAGCTGTTGCACCGGATCGGCTGTTTGGCCCGCGATGGCGACGGCGGACGTCGTCAGTGCTACTGTGGTCATGAAGCAGCCTGCCATGACTACCATCATGTGCAGCCATCGGCTATCAATGCTGAAATTCATGTGTTTAATCGTGTTTCGCCCAGAATAATCGCTAATTGAATCAATGTGCGGTGCATACGCCGATGTATTTTGCTGAAAATTGCGTAGGTGGCGATGTAAAGGCGAATCCATTGACTTGCCCGGACGCCTGCGTCGTGCCAGTAAACGAACGGCCATCAGGTGCTACGCTAACCTTGGCTTCGAGGTGCATGAGCATGTTTTGTCCGGGTGCGGGCCCGTTTTGCGTGCATTCACCCTTCAAAACGATATCCCGCCCGCCATTCGACGAACTTTCCTGCCACGGTTTGCAGTGGGCGTTGGCCTGCTTCGGCATGACCTGCGAAATATCCTGACCCTTGTTGCAGTTTTTGGTATGGAAGGTCATCGGGCCTTGTGGGGTGCTGACGGTGGATGTGGTTTCCCATTCGCCCTGTGCTATCAGTGGCGAGGCGTGAACAGTGGCAGACAGGCCCATGGCAAGCAGCAGCGCGAGTGTTTTTTGGTTATTCATCATGTCATTTCTCCATTCATTGTCGATTATTTCTGTCCCCGTCGAGGCATTTGACGTCGAGTCATCAATGTTCACCTTCCGGTTGGCGATAGTCCGGATCGGTACTTGGCAACAAGGTACGCAAATCTTCGATGCGTTGATTGGTAATCCAGGCCATCAGGCTGGATCTGGTGATGTCGGGCCGACGCAATGCTGCAAAATGCACCCAGGCATTCCGGTACGCAAGCCACAGGCGCTGATCTGCGCGAATGCCATCTGGCGTGATGGTACCCATGTTGCTCATTGGGTCATCCGGTGTGGAGCCGGGATACAGCTTGAATGCCGGGTTGGCAAGCACATGTTGATAGACTGCATTCAGATGGGCGTCCACCCTGGCAAACTGTGTTGCCGAGACACCCGGAATCTTGTTGGACTCCAGAGACTGAAGATCCGCTATAAACGTGTCCTCGTTGCCATCCTGATCTTCCAGGCTGACCATTCCACGATCGGTGCCGCTTAGATCAACTTCATTGTCAGCATGAGCCTTGAAGTACGCTTTGGCCGCGCGTTGCAAAGCCGTCAATGCTTTTTTCTGTTCAGGGGAATAAGTCTTCGTCAGGGTATCGACTTGGGCTTGACGCTTGGCTTTGTCGGCATCGGTCGTGATGCCTTCGCACGCCCCCTGCATGTATCCGCTGGTCGTGTCATCGCAAAAATCATAGGGGCGTTGGTTGGAAGATGGTTGGTTGTTTTGCAGATGATTCAGGTCTGAAATACGGCCCTCGATTTCAGCTGGTGCACCACCGGCTTCGCAGGCAAACTTGATGGCGAGCGGCAGGTTACGTGGCACGCCAAAACCATTGGCGTAAATCATGGTCAGAATAGCCGATCCACCAATTATTTCTCCGCCTCCTGTCCCTCGCTCAAAGTAAGCACACTGACGAGCCTGCACATAATCTGGCTTTGTTGTGTATCCATAGTATAAAGGGGTCGAATCGCAGCCCTTGAGCTTGGGCAAATCGGTCATCGTTGGCAAGTCGGTTTGTGGTAACGGTAGAGATTCGCTCTTATGGCAGGCATCGCGTGCCCAGGCCTGGGCATTCGCCATGTTCCAGTCGTCTTTGGGATACCTGGGACGCCATCTGGCGGAAATCTGCTTCATCAACTGCGCAGGCGTTGGAGTTGAGTCAGCCCATGCTGGTTGGTATACCCCATCCAGCAGAAAAACGAACAGGGAAATTATCAAACAGCAACGTCGATGTTTACGCATATCAGGGTGCTCCGTTCGATTGCCGAGACAACTTTTTCAAGGCATCCAGCGCTGGTAGCGTGCCATTCTGCAAAGTTTCTGTCTTGGCGGCTGGCAATACCGTCGGGCAGGCTGTTGACAGCCATGTACCCTGCTGGGTGAATGTTTCATCCAGCATCGGGCTGGAAGTGAATTTCAAACTGCCTTGTCCGGTCATGGTAGCGCGATGCAATACACTGTTGGTTACGGTGAACACCTGGGTAATGTCCTGAGTCATCGTTCCATTCGGCATATCGACGACGCTGGACAAATGCACCGTTGACCGGTTTGCGCTGTTGATGACTTGTGTGGTCACACCCGTTCCACCCGCCATGCCGGGCAGGCCGGTCTCCTGATCTGATCCGCCTTGGAAGTTGAGACATTGCTCCTGAGTCATCCGGCTGTGCTGATTCATCGGGCCTTGCACATCGGAAACGATGCGCCACAAGCCAGGGGCGACGAATGGTAGCGATGAGTCAGCCGCCATCAACGGGGGAGATGCCATCGATATCGCAATAGTGACCCCAATGCGCAGGCGATATAGCTTTTTACCCATCACTGTCATGAATTGATATCAATGCGTATGAAATTCGGCAATTGTACAATAGAATCTGCTGGTCGATAGGGCCTGTATCCTGTACCACCGCGCTTACACCTTGTTCAAAGGACTGCCCACGAACGCGATCTGCTTCAGTTCATAGAGCTGGTACATGAACTGGTTGAAATCGGCATGGTCGCTGACGAAGCGCACGCGGTAGAAGAACGAGCCCGTCCAGGAAAGCACGCTGCCTGCGGCGGGCGGTGTCGCAAAGGCGACCTGTCCGTTGACGATGGAGAAGGCGGTAGGTGTTTCCAGCACCCCACCCACGAAGATCTGCGGTGTGCCGTTCAGGTTCTGTACCGGCTCGACGAAGCCGCCGTAGGCGCGGGTGAGCGGAAAGCTGGTCGTCACCCCGTCGCCGGTGGCGAATGTCTGGTTGACCACCGAGTTGTCGGACGGATCGGAGTAGCAGAAGGCCGAGAAGCTGCCCATCTGCTGCAGGAAGAATCCCAGCAAGGTCTGGATTTCAACATACGCTCCGTCGCGCAGGAATTCGTAGGAGAGCGTGAAGGTCCACAGCGGGTACTGCATCCGGGCGGCGCGCACCTCAAACCCGGACACCGCCCGGTGGGTCACGGTGTTGAACTGCGGCGACTTCTGCACGCCCCACTGGATGCCGGGTAAGGTCGGGAAGATGTTGCCGCAGCCCGGAGATGAGGGCGGAGAGGCGATGGCGATACTCATGAATGACCCGATGCAGTGCTGTGAATGGCGTCGATCACCGTCTGGATGGCGGATTCATTGCCAAGATCGTGGTATTTCGCGGCAAGCGCTTGGGCGGCAGTGCGAAAGGCGGCATCGTGTAACAGGCGATCGATCGCATCATCGAGGGTTGCCGCTGTTCCGCTGCTTACGGTCATTCCAACGCCCGCAGCCTCGACCCGGCGGCCCAGCATCGTCTGCTCGGCATTGGCCGGCAGCACGAGCACCGGAACACCGGCAAGCAGTGCGGCGGTGACGGTGCCGGATCCTCCGGCGATCACGAGATCGGCAGTCTCGATCAGCCCATCGAAGGAAACCGGCTGCCGGAACACCTGAATCTCGGTGCCAACAGGGGGAAGCCGTCCTACTTCCGGCAGTACGGCGATGACCTCGGCGCCGATCGCATCGAGCGCCCGCAGCACGTCGTCGATGGCCGCCCCATTCCCGCGCAGATAGACCAGCACGCGGGGCCTGGTCGTTCGCCAATTCGCCGCCACTCCACCCGGCAGATCCTGTACCGGGCCGGCGTAGACCGCACCATCTCTGGGGCCGCAATGATCCAGTTCGGCAATGGTGGCGAGCACATGGCACGTCCCCTGAAACACCTGTGCCAGCCGTTCCAGCGGCGGTGCATCGAGGTCAGTCAGCACCCGGTTGACGTTGAACAGAACCAGTCCTTCGCTAAACCGGCGCGCAGCTTCATCCCGCGCCGGATCATTCTGGAACGAAGGCAGCAGGGCTTGATCTGGCGGAATCTCGAATCCGCTGCCGACCGCCACCGATGGAATACCCGCCGCGTGGGCGGCCAAGAGCGCCCCCGGCGCATAATCGCTCACCACGATGTCCGTTCCATGCTCCGTAAAAAGCTGCATCCAGCCGCTGATGCGTTCCCGCAGAATCACCACATCGCCAAACCCGTCGGCAAAGAGGACGGCACCAAAGCCCGCCAGCCCGCGTGGCATGCGGGAAGGGCTCACACCAGCGGGTGCTGCCATGCAAGGGACGCCGACCGAGGTGCAAAGTGATGCCGCAAGCGTCGCATCACGCACCGCATACCGCACATCATGGCCTTCGGCCTGCAATCTTCGTAGTACGGGCAGATCGCGTGCAACGTGCCCCCAGTTACCACCCATCTCCCACGCAACGAGGATCTTCATGGGTAGCGCGCAACCGGCACGAAATTCCGCCCCATCTGTTTCAACATCTGCTGCAGCTGACTCATGGTAAACGTGCTCGACGGGTTGCCGTGAATGTGGATCGGTGCGCTCTGCCCGGTACCACGACTGATGAGCTCATCGAGCCCTCTGGACTTGTCGGCAGGCAGGATGGTCTCGTTCCTGTGCACAAAGTTCAACCGATCAGACGGAATCTGCCAGGCGCCACCAGCGGAGGACGCCACACTGCCGGCCACCCCGGCGACGGTGGCCATGGCGGCAGGCGCCGAGGCAGCGGCGAGTGCCGGTCCCACATAGGGAATACCGGACAACGCTGCCCACACGCCCGAGAACACCTTGACCGCATCGTTCATGATCGCCTTGATGACGGTCTCAGCCGAACTCATGAGCCCCGATGCATTGGCGGCATTTTCTGCGGCAGAACGTTCTTCCGTCCCGGTGACCGATGCCACCGTGCGGGTGAGCTCGTTTTCTGCCCAGGTCGTCACCATCTTGACCCCCATGTCGATGAATTCACCCAGAACGGACTGCATCATGTTGCGCATGCCTTTCTGCCAGGTGGTCGTCCCCATGATCATGCCCTTGATGGTGGTGTCGAACGCCTGACTCATGGATTTGAATACCGGATCCCAGATGGACTGGGTGCGATGGGCCGCCTGGGTCTGCATCGTCTGCAGTTGCAGCAGATGCTGCTGCTGGATCTGCGCCAGTTTGTCGAGCTGCTGCTGCAAGGCAGCCGGGTCGCTGTCCGGATCCCCCTGCATGAGCGCGATACGCTTTTGCTGCGCATCCCGTTCGATCTGGTATTTCCGGTCCTCGTACTGAATATCGAGTCTGGCAAGTTCGGCCTGGGTGATTTGGCCTGTCTTGAGTTTTTCCTGCGCGCGCTCCCGGTCGATGGCTACCGCATTCAGTGCTGCCTGCTCATTGGCATCGATCTGCTCGGCGGACAGCCTCTGCTCATCGGATGCTGATTGCTTGAGTTGCGCGAGTTTGAGTTGCGCCACCTTGCGCTCGATGGCGATGCGGTCATTGGCTGTCACGTCATCGGTCGCAAGGATGTTCTGCCAGTATTCGATTTCCTGTTCTTTCGACATCTGGCGCAGATCGTTCGTCTGCTGGTAGTAGATCTGCGCATCAGCCAGCTGCTGCGCATAGCTGTCCATTCGGGATGTCTGGTGCGTGACATGCCGATGGGCTGCATGATGCGATGGGCTGCGACCGCCACCACCCGTTCCCGTATCCGAACCGATATGTCCAAAGCCTGCATCCTCCGGCGCGCTGCCGGATACTTCGGATTGCCCCGCACGCAGGCTCGCGAAGAAGGCATCCTGCTTCTTTTGCAGGGCATCGACATCGGATGTCCAATCCTGCCAGATCGTTCTGGCACTCATCGGGTGGGCGATGATCGCAGCCACAGCACCGATCCCCATTCCCAGCGCCCGCACGGCATTGGCCGCCACCGTAAATACACGGGTCGCATCCACGACGATGGCATCGAGCACGCCCATCGCGCCGTGCAGCGCACCGCCATCTTTCGCCGAATCGACGAATGCCAGCCCAAGCGCCCGCAACCCTGGTACCATTTCGCTCCCCAGTTGCAGCGATGCCGCATGGGTGACGGCACGCACTTCCTTGAATGTGTCGGCGGCCTGCTCGCCTTTCTCGATCGCAGATTGACTCAGCACTACACCCAGTTCGCGTGCCTTGGCCCCCATCTCATCGAGTCCTGCGCTGCCCTGATTCAGCGTGGGAATCAGATCCGCACCCGCACGTCCGAACAGCCTCTGCGCATTGGCCGATTTCGAGGCATCGTTGGCGGCAGCGTGGTACGCATCGGCGATTTTGAGAAGAATCGCGTGCGGGCTGCTGTTTTTGATTTCATCCTGCGAAATGCCCACATCCCGGAATGCCGCCACGGCCTGCTGGCTGCCGTTTTTGGCCTCGGTGATCATCATCGCCAGTTTGCGCATGCCATTGGTCATCGCGTCCGAACTCGCCCCCGTCGCCGTTGCAGCATAGCCCAACGCCTGCACTTCGTCCGTCGTCATGCCGGTGATCTGCGCGGTGCGGCTGATTTTTTCTGCGGCCTCGGCAAAGTCGGTTCCCATCTCGATCACCTTGTCGCCGATCACACCCGCCACGGCAAATTCACCGATGGTCGCAAAGGCATCATTCATCGCCGCGATCTTCTTGTTGACGCCCTCCATCGATTCAATGACGCCGTTCAGCGATTCCTTGACGCTGTGCTTCATCTCACCCATCGAATGTGAGACTTCTTTTTTTGCCTTCGCAAAGTCCTCGGTGAGCCGCGCCACATTCGCCGCAATCTCGATCTCGAGTGTCGCTACCTTGCTCATATCCTGCCTCCGATCCCTCCAAAGAGCGCAATCAGCCCGTCCACGTCACCCTGCGATCCGCCGGCATCCCGATCGTCCCGGATCTCGATACCCAGATATGCCTGCACCATCTCGCGTACCGGCGGATGCGCGCGCCAGTAACGGTTCATCTCGATGAGCCGCGGAATGTCCATCTGCTCATCGACGTATTCCCACGTCCAGCCGGTGCGGTCGATGATCATGCAGTACAGATGACCCCAGTCGACCGCCCGCCCTGGCGCCGCTACTTTTTTGCTTCCGCCCCCGAGACATTCATGACGGTGTTGAACACGTCTTTCATGTTGGCCACGTCGAGGTATTCGTTTTCCAGTTCCTCCTGGGTGAGTTCCGGATAATTGCGCTTCATCGCCGCATGGATGATCTCGGCCATGATGAGGAGCGTCACCGATGCCGCCCCCTCGAATACTTCGTGATGCCGGCGCACGCAGGACAGGGGAGCAGGCGGCACGATGAATTCACGCCCGTTGAGAAGGATGGATTTGCCGTCGACCATGTCTTTACTCCGCAAAGTTGATGCTGCCGATGGTGTTCGACGCATCGGCAAAGGCCTCGAAATCGAATTCCGGAATCAGGAAATCATCGAGCTTGGTGGCAAAGTTGAGCTTGGAGCCGATGCACTGATTGAGTGTGACCACCAGTTGTTTGCTGGCATATGGCACATACAGCTCCGCCCGGAAAGTCGGCGCATATCCCATCAGCTGGTTGGTGAGCGTGATGCTGGTCGCAGACGTCCCTGTAGCTGGCGTCTGGTAGCGGTAACTCACCAGAATGTTGCCGGTCACCGCACTCGCATCGCCTGCCGCAAAGCTATACACACCAGCGGGCGTCACACTGTACTGCCCGACGGCAGGTGCCGATGCCACACGGGTAAGCGGCAGACCGCCGGATGCATACACCACGCCCAGATCGTCCTCGAAGGTCGCAGAATTGACCACCGTGCCGGTATCCGACGCGATGTTCAGCACTTCCTTGTCGGAAATCACCGACTGGCCTGCCGTCAGCGTCTGGCCGAAGAACAGGCTGTTGACCAGTGCGCCGTTGAACTGGCCGAACTTGGCCTTGCCCTGGATCTTGCCTTGCCCGCGCCCGATGGCGACCGGAAACTGGTTCTGCCCGTGCAGTTCCTTGTTGGTGAAACTGAAATCGACCGACACATCCTGCAGCACGCCAAAGCGCACCGGCGTGCCGTTCGCGAGTAGGTTACCCTGCGCGTTGGTCAGGGGGACGGCAAACACCACCCCCGACCCGAAACCATATTGGGCCATGAATTTCTCCTTGTGTGAGATCGAATGCCGACAGAACTGTCAGATATTAAAAAACTTGAATTCGCGAAATGAAGCGATGCATCCGCGTCGTAAAATCCGACGGAACAATTTTTAACCTACTTGCTAAAATCAAGCCAAGCCAGTTAGAATGCCAAGATGGAGAAACGAACCCCGCACTGCAAGCTGTCAATTGTCAAAGCCCTGGTAGAGGCCGGCAAGATGCGCACCACGCACGCGGCGCGTACCGGCGCAAACGAGCTTGGGCTTTCTTTCTCCGACATGCTGAACGTGGTGATGGCACTCACGCCAGAGGACTTCTACAAAAGCATGACCACCCATGCCGATCATACGGTCTGGCAGGACGTGTACCGCCCCAGCACGCAGGCGGGCGACGTATACCTGAAACTGGTTGTCATCGATGACGTGCTGATCGTGTCCTTCAAGGAGCTATGACCATGAAATGTCCAGTCTGTGGCGCGGCGGAACTGATCCATGACACCCGCGACCTGCCCTACACCTACAAAGGGGAAACCACTGTCATTGCCGCGGTGACGGGTGACTTCTGCCCGGCCTGCGCCGAATCGGTCCTGGACGCGGCGGAATCCAACCGCGTCATGCGTGAAATGCGGGCATTTTCCAGGCAGGTGAACGCAGCCATCGTCGATCCTGCTTTCATTACGAACGTGCGCAAGAAGCTCGACCTCGACCAGCGCGAGGCCGCCGAAATCTTCGGCGGGGGCATCAATGCCTTCTCACGCTACGAGAACGGCAAGACCCGACCGCCGCTGGCATTGGTCAAGCTGTTCAAACTGCTCGACCGGCACCCGGATCTGCTGGGTGAGATCCGAAACCAGGCGTGAGACCCGATCAACGCACGTAATGGATCTTGAAATCGACCGGTTTCAGATACACGTTCACCAGTTCGTCATAGCTGTCCGGCCCCATGCTCTGCTGGATGCACGCCACGACCTCGACGCCGCCGATGCTGCCCGAGCGGTTGTGACAGGCCAGACGCACGGCTTCGCGCAGGGTCACGAGATCGTCGGCTACGTTGCCCATGCAGTTGACCTGCACCCGGGCGGTGACGAGTTCCGGATCGATCGGACGCGCACCATCCTGCACATCCGAGATGAGCCCATAGGTGATGGCAGGCAACCAATCGGCTTCCGGGCGTGTGTCGAGATAAATCCGGCTGCCCACCTGGGCGGCAATGGCGCTCGACGCACCGAGCAGGGTATAGATGACGGTTTCCGGCTTCATTTTCCGGCCTCGATCTTGTCGAGCCGCTGCCCGATGTAGGCCGACAGAGTCTCGATGGCATCCTGTGCCCGGGTGTCGATGGCAGAGCGCATGAAGGGTTGCTTCTTCGCCCCAGGATGGTCGACGGCTTCGCGCAGGAGACCCGCGACGAACAGACTCTTGCGGTTCTTCGGCTTGATCCAGTGGCGTGCCGTGCCATATTCGACCATGGCAGCATAGTACACCTTGCCGCCACCGGCCTCGATCAGCGCCTGGACACGGCCACGGTGGCTGTGCATCGAGACGTGGACCGAATCTCTGAGTGCCCCAGTCTTGCCCACAGGACACAGACGCTTGGCCTCCGCCTCGACCACACGGGCAGCCGCCCGCAGTCCGCCGCGCACGATATTTTTTTCGATGCGGGCAGGCAAGGTATCGAGCAGCGCCTGCAACCCTTCCAGACCCTTGATGTGAATCTCAGTCGTCATCGAGCACCAGACAGTAGAGTTCCATGTATTCTTTCCGGGGCACATAGCGGATCCACTCGATCCGGCAGATCACGCCATCGGGGGCGATCACCTGCATGGCAGGTTTTACCCCGGCAAGGTAACGGATGGTAAACAGTTTGGTCGCAGCACTGCCCATGGCATGCGCCTGGAAGATCTCGCGCCCGGTCATGTCCTGCATCTGCGCCCACACGGTCGCGAAAGGTGCCCAGGTTTCGTCATGCCCGCCGAATGCGCCCCGCACCACCGTCAATTGATTGATCGTGATGCGCTGATCGAGCACACCACTCGAGACCAGCGCCATCAGAATACCACCCGGTAAGGGTCGAGCAGCCGGTCGACGAACGGCAGCGGCAGCACCTTGCCGGATTTCTCGCTGGTAAAATACTCTTCCCGATGCTGGTACAACGTACCTATGCGCAACTTCATCCAGGACAGGATGCCTTCCGGCACCTTGCCCAACAAAGTGGTGCCGGATCCCGTACTCGTGAACGTGATGGCGCTACCACCCGAAACATTCGACAAGGTATACACACCGGGTGCCACCACCGACTGGATATAGTAATCCGTGCCTACGGTCAGTGGCGCCGGCAGCACCCCATTGCTCGCATCGGCCAGCGAGAAACGCACCGCGTCACCCACCGAATATGGCTGCCAGTCCGCAGGCACCGTCATCGTGTCGTTTGAACAGACCACCGGCACGGCATAACCTGCCGTAAAATCCACCTCGACTGCACCGATCTGCGGCAAGGGAATCGGCCATATCTGGCCGAATACCGGGGTGATCCGGCAGGGTTCCGACGTATAGTCCACGGTGTAATCGGCAGTCGGCATCACCTGCGGGTTGCCGCCCATGTCCAGATAATGGATCGCTGTCACCTGCTGTACTGCGGATTTTTCCAGCAGGATCGCGTGTGCCGGCAAGGTGAAGGTCTTGCCCCAGGGAACTCCGATCAATGTCGGCCCCGGAAACGAGTCGATCACCAGCCGCCACGCCTGATAGATCAACGCGCGCTGGGTGAGATGCTCGGCAAACCGGCGCGAAGCCAAAATCAACGCGCCGATCAGTACATCGTCATCTGGAATGTCCACCCGCAGATGCGATTTCGCGTCAGCAATACTCAACGGCTCGACCGCCGCATCCCGAACGAGTCGTAGCGGCATCAGGCAGTCTCGACCACCGATGCGGCATTGAAGCTGCTCGCCGGTTCATACCGCGAGGAACCACCCAGGATCAGCGCAGCGGTTTCGGTTGCGGCCACGCCGACCGAAAGCCCCAGCTGCACGAAGCCGTAGCCGTTGGCCGCATCGAGTTCGATGGCGGCGACATTGATGGTCGCCTGCACATCGTTGCCCATGGCAGCAGTCAAAGCAACGGCCTTGCCAGCACCGATCGCCTTGGCATTCGTACCCTTATTGTCCTGCGCCTGCGCGATCGAGGCATCGACCGTGGCCAGGGCACCGAAGGTGCCGACCTGGATGATGGCGAGGATGCGATCGACTTCGGCAAGCTCGACCCACGGGCTGAATACGGTGCCAACGGCCTGTGCCGAAGGGGCAATGGCAGCGAGCAGTGCGAGCGCTTCGGAGAGTTTCTCATTCAAAATCATGTGGAATTCCTTTCAGACGGATAGGTAAAGATCAGCGGGCAGCCAGTTGAATGAAGGGCGACAAGGTCGCAGCCCCCTTGGCGGGCAGGATGGGGGCAGCGATCTTCGACTGCCCGTCCATGCGAAACAGCGTGCGAAACGCCGTGGCGTCGGCATCGAAATACAGATGCATCGAAGTCGCGGTCTCCATCCCGCCTTCCTTGGTGATGGTCTGGTAAAAGGTGAGATCGACCAGGATCACGTCGCCCTGAGCCGAGAACTGCGACGCATGCTGCGAGACATACACCGGACGCCCCAGGAGCGTGCCGTAGGGAGAACCCCGCATGCCGCCCACACCACCGCCCACCGGCAAGTAGATCGGGTAGTTGCCGAGCGTCAAGGTAAAGAGCGCCGGCAGCACGCTGTTGTTGACGATCCATACCGCGTTCTTGAACGAACCGGGCGGCAGGCGCGAGATCATGTTGGCCAGATTCGACGGGGTCAGCGTATTGCTGGCTTGCCCTGTGTCTTTCGCCTGGGTGATGACGGCACCTCCTGCCAGCGCGCCTTGCGGGATGCCGGCGCCCGAGCCGAACAGGATCGACTCGTTGATCTTCCATTGCATACGGGAAGCCACCTTCTTCGGCAGATAGGAGGTGAGCGCATCGGTGTCGGAGAGCAGCTCGTCGGTGATGGGAACCAAGGCCATCAGCTTCTTCAGGCGCAGGGCCGAGGTGCCGAGCTTCGGTTTGGAGGTGGCCGCAGCCAACCCCTCGGCCTGCCAGGCGACCGTGATGCCGTCCGTGCCCCAGGGGGTGGTCTCATCCTTCGGGAACACCATCGCATTGCCCGCCACGTTGGTGTTGTCGGTCAAAGGCAGCAGGGCCTCGTCGTCCAGCGACAGCGTGAAGATGTCACGGGCAAACTGCGGCGGCACGAGAAACCCGCCGTCGGCACCCGCCGTCTCCGAGCCATAGAGCGATGGAGCTGCTGCCAGACGCGGCGAGAGCAGACGCCCATCCGGCGCATTGCCCGGCAGGGACGCCTGGAACACCGCACGGGCGAATTCGCCGAAGTTGCGAAATCCCGCTGTCGTATCAACAGCACTGCGATCGGCCACCGTGATGTCTGAACCATTCCCTGCGAGCACCACGACCGATCCGGCGGCCGCCTGCGCTGCGATGCGCTCCTGTTCGAGGTCGATCGACATCTGGATACGTTCGATCTCGATCCCTTTGGCCTGCGCCTCAGATTTCAGTCGGGCAAATTCCCGGCTCTCGTCTTCATTCAAATCGCGCCCGGACGCTTCCGCCTGATCCAGCAGGCTGGACGCTGTATTCAGAGATGCGACTTTCTCTTGTGCTACCGCAGACTTCTTCGCCTGCAATTCACGCAGTTTCTTGCTCATGGTGTTCCTCTCGGGAATAAAAAAACCGCCCGGAGGCGGCAGGTTGGTTTGATTCAAATTCAAACAAAATCAATTTCGATCGGCATGCTTTCCTTTTTTGGATATTTGATACCGTATAATTGGCGCTCCATCTCGGACATGCCCATCAGATCTGATCGATTTTGCATCGTTTCGAATAGTTGACGTAAGCACCGACTGCATGTCTTGTTTCATCTCTCGTCCAAGGAGACCGGAATGGCGCTGAAAATCAGATCAATATTGCTTACGGCATTATTTTTCTTCTCCATATCAGCTGCGGCATATGACTCCAATCCTTATGCAGCCGCATCTGCCGTATATAAAATCGAGATACAGGATCATGACGTCGTTCATATGGGAACGGGTGTTCTCATATCTCGCAATAAAATTCTTACCAACTGTCATGTCGTCCGACAAAATGGAGTCTTTCGGGTCATTCATCAGCAAACCGGGCAAGTGTTTTCACCAACCAGCTACTACAATCTCGGCAATTATGATGCCTGTATCCTTCAGGGAAATTTTACGCAAGGCACGCCGGTCGCTTTGTCAGGCCAGTTCGAGATCGGGGAAAATGTCTGGCATTTTGGTTACCCTCGTAATATCTTCGCATTTGGTCAGGGCGTGATTTTGAGGCTGGTCAATACCAACCAGGGGCTGGTGATCGAATCAGGCTCGTTTTGCAATCCCGGATCGTCTGGTAGCCCACTGTTCAACGTCAAAGGAGAACTGATCGGGCTCAACTTTGGGGTCAGATCGCAAGGATCGCAAGACAAGTGTTTGTCGATCCCGATCGCGAATCTGTTGCCGTTCTTGCAAAATAACTAGCAAAATCGTTGGTTCATGGCAGTTCAGACCAGCACGGACAACCGGCTCCGGTGTGATCCGGATCCCTTCCGGACAGGCTGCGGGCTCTTGGGCGTGATCTGCCGCGCCATGCCCTGTAAAACCTGCGGCAAGGTCATGACACCGTCGATCATGTTCTGTTTCAGGGCGTCCTGTGCGCCGAGCACGCGCCCCTGTCCCATGCCGTTCTTCACGGTGTCGGATGTGACACCACGGGCGGATGCCACCGCATCGACGAAGGCCGCGTAGTAATCGTCCACCCGCGACTGCATGAAGGCCTGCGCGGCTTGATCCAACGGTTGATAGGGATTGCCCTCGGTCTTGTATTTGCCCGCCCAGATCACCGTGGTCTGGATGCCGGCGTTGTCGAGCATTCCGGAGATATCCATGTGCGCCTGCCAGACACCGATCGAGCCCACTTCGCCGCCCGGCGTGCAGTAGAACGCTGAGGCGCTGCAGCCGATCCAATACGCGGCGGAAGCCGCGAGGCTGTTGGCGAAAGCCACTATGGGTTTTTGCTCGCGCAGGGAGAGCATCATTTGGGACACCTCCTGCACGCCATACACCGAGCCGCCGGGCGAGTCGATGGAAATGAGAATGGCGCCCACCGCAGGATCCTGCATCGCCGTCATGAAATCCGCCATGAACCCATCGAGGCTGGTGTCGCCCATCCAGTCCGGGTGCTGGGTGATGACGCCGGTGAGCGAGAGCACGGCGATCGCAGCAGGCGAGGAAGATGGATTGCGGCTCATGACCGGACGCATCTGGGGCGGCTGCGCAAAGGGGTGGGTCACCGCCGCCAGACACTCCGGCATCAGCGCCCAGGGGCTGGCGCTCATCGCCAGACGCCGCGAATCGAGCAGGATGTTGGCGATCTTGTCCCGACCGTTCCCGTCCCGGGCTGCGCCATCGTGATCTGGATCCTTCTGGCCGCCGTCGATGAGTTCGATGAGTTCGCCGGCCGCATCGAAGATCCCCGCCGCATCCTGTTGCCCGGCACGCTGCCGGATCGCAATCAGCGCCGAGCGGTAGACGCGGCCAGCCTTGCCCACCGGGTAGCGGTAGTGCGCCTTGGTGTCGCTGGCTTCATTCTCATCGAGCCCCAGGAACCACAGGCCGTACTGCGCCCAGTCGTCTTCACCCAGCAGGGCGTTCTCATCATCAGCATCGATGCTCCAGGGCGAATCCCGGTCCACCCGGCCTTCGGTGATGAGATCGCGGGCGTGTGCGCGGGCTTTGGGGTTGAGTTGTAGGGTCATGTCGTCCTCACGATGTATTGGCATTCTGCGGCGGTAGCGGGTTTGAACCTTCTTCGGCCATGTTGAGCGGTCGCAGCGGCGCATCGAGTCCCGGCAGGGGGTTCAGGTTCTCGGCGATCCGCGCTTCGTTGCGCGTGAGCCAGCCGGACTGGATACCCATGTTGTAGAACGTGGCGCGCGACTGCGAATCGCCGCGCATCAGTTGCGAGAACTGGAATTCCGCTTCCAGATCCTCGTCGTCGAATAGCAGTTCGGCTTCGATACTGGCCTCCCAGCGCTCGGCCATCGGCCCCAGAGTTTCCTGCACGAATTCCAGCGCCTGCTGCTCGATGTTGTTGTTGGTCGCCCGGTCCAGATCGCCGATCTTGTGCGGCGGCACACCGAACCAGCGCGCGATGTCGGTGACGTGAAACCGGCGCGTTTCCAGAAACTGTGCGTCTTCCGGTGTGACGCTGATCTGGTGGTACTTCATGCCGAACTCGAACACGGCGAGCTTGCCGTGGTTGATGCCGGACTGCGATTCCTGTAACGACTCGCGAAACTGCTCGCGCGCCTGTTTGTCCTTGAACGAGCCCGGATACTCGATCCAGCCGCCGGTGGGCGTGGCGTCGTTGGCGAAGAAGCGTGCACCGTAATCTTGTGCTGCCATGGCGCCACCGATGGCGTTGCGGGCGAGTGCAATCGGTGACAAGCCGATGACGCCATCCGACGACAGCCCGCGCAGATGCCAGATCTCGCCACGCGAATAGGTGATGATCGCCCCGTTCATCTGCGTGTAGCGGTAACCATAATCGCCGTTTGTGGCCAGCACGATCTGCATCCTGTCCGGGTGCAGCGGGATGAGTGCCGTGATGTTGCCGCGACCATCGGTGACGATCTGGTTATACGCATTACCACGTAGCGCCAAGTGTCCGGCCATCATCTCGCGCCATTCGAAGGCGTTCTGATATTGGTTCGGTTTGCGGGCAAGCAGGCGATAGACCGGGTGGTCGGTGACGCGATCCTTGCCGCCGTCGGGCCGGTTGCGATACAGCGTGAAGGGCAGGCTCGCGAACTGGCTCGCGATGATGCGCACGCAGGCGAACACGGCGGAGAGTTGCAGCGCGCCGTCGGCCGACACGCGCATCCCGGCGGTCGTGTGCATGCCCACCGGCTCGAACCAGAATCCGCCGTAAGGCGAGCGGTCGCCGGAAGCGAAGATCCGCGAGAAGAAGTTGCGGATGTCCATCAGATCACCATGATGCGGTAATCGGTGTCGATCACCGTGTTCGATTCGCTGCCGTGCACCATCTGTCGCCCCAATGCCATGATCAATGCCACCACACCATCGATCTTGTTCTCCTCACGTTCTTTCCTCGGATAGATGTTGTCCTTGGCATCCCGGTGGCAGACCACATTGGAAATCATCCAGGCGAGAATCGGGTCGCCGTCGTGCACGAGACGCTTTTGCAGCACCAGCGCTTCCAGTTGTTTCATCGGCTCCGAGAAATTGAGCACCGTCGGGCGCATCTCCACCATCGGTAGTCCTTCAGCGATGAGATGACTCGAGAGTTGTGTGGCCTGAAACGGATCGAACGGCACTTCTTTGATCTGAAAGCGGCTCGCGTCCGCCACCAGTTCCGCCTCGATCTGGTCGAAGTCGGTGACGTTGCCGGGTGTTATGGTGAGCAACCCCCGGCGCACCCAGCCGGAATACTGGCTGTTGCGCCCGTCCTCCACCGCGGCTTCGGGCAGGTAGTAGCTCAGGAACACGTAAAACCGGCCCTCGCGCTGGAAGACCTTGGCCTTGGCGGCGATGTCCACCTTGCTGGCGAGATCCAGCCCGATGAAGCACGGCTCACCGATGAAATCATCTTCGGAGAGTTCCGGATCCGCACAGGCATCCCAGGCGCGCATGTCCATCCAGGCGGTGTCGGCGTTGACCCATTCGTTCAGATGCTTGGTTTTGAAGTTGTTGGCGGCAGACGGCATCTGCATGGCCTTGGCCTGCAGCGGCAGCAGCACCTCGGGTCTGACAGAAATCCCCCAGTTGGGGTTGGCCTTGATGAGCGCCGATTCGCTGGCCCAGTCGTCGGCGTCGTCCAGCCCATATATGATGCCGAACTGGGAGTCGTCCACGAACAGGCCTTCGAGCAGGCGGTTCACGAAGGTGCGGATCTCGTAACAGATGCCGGCGCGGTTGCTGCCGGCGGTGGTGATGACCCACAAGAGCGAGTTGTCGCGTTTGCCGGTGCCGGTTTCCACCACGTCGTAGACCGTGCGGGTCTTGTGCGCGTGCAGTTCATCGACACAGCCGAAATGGATGTTTAAGCCATCCAGCGTCGAGCCTTCGGCGGACAGCGCCTCGAACTTGGAGCCGGAAGCCAGCACATGCAGGTTGTGCGCGCCGACCGCGACTCCGAAGCGGGAGCGGAATCCCGGCGAGCGCCGCGCCATGGCCTGCGCGTCGCCGAACACGATGCGCGCCTGGTCGCGGGTGGTGGCCAGTGAATACACCTCGGCACCGCCTTCACGGTCGGCTGCCAGCATGTACAAGGCGACTGCCGAGGACAACGCGGAGTTGTGCGTGGGAATGCACGACTCGCCCGCCAGATAGAGGCGCGATGGTGAATCCACTTCGATGCACCTGAGCGGCCTGGAGGCCACAGGCTCGACCGAGGTGATCGCGCGGGAGTTTTGCAGACAGCCTCGGGTTGGCCGAGTTCGCAGCCGATTCAGTTTGCGTGCCAGACCAAAGGGTTCGACCTCGCCTCGGTACGCAAAAAAGCTGACGGCATAGGATGGGCCACAGTCTTTGCCATACAGCTTTGCGCGCTTTATCTGCCATGTCGGCTTGAAACCAAGTGTTGCGACGAGATGAAACACGTCTTTGGCGAGTCGCTCATTGGTATTGGTGAACACGCACTGACCGGCCTTGGATGCCGTGCCGTCAGTGTCCATCAGCCCTCGCAGCAGTGCCAGGCGCTGCGCCTTGGACGATCGCAGATAGATCATCGGGATATGCTTGTTGCCAAGCACCCCAAGTCGCCTGAGCCTGGTCTGCAGGCAGTGCTGCTTGCCCATGGCGCTGTCGCGACAGGAGCCCAGCGTGTATCTGCCGACGTGATGGCCCTCAGAATGTTGTTGGCGGCGAGCATCGATGCCTTCGGCCCGAATTTGCTCGACAATGGCCAGATCGATATCGGCATTGGTCAGATTGGCGTTGGCACTGTGGCCGTCACCCAACCAGGCACCCAGGGTGTAAGGCGGTACTGGCAGAGACACCGGGGGCAAGTCGAGTGCGGCGGCAACGTCAATCGTGTGATTGGTATCACCACGCACGCCGTAGCGCTGCGTGCGATGAATCTCGCCGGTGGTGCGCACGCGCGTCAGGGTATCCACGCCGAATGGGTGATCCTTGAGGTCCTGTTCGGTCAACTGTGCAAATCGCGCCTGGGCTTCCTCCAGCGTCATCCTGCTCACGGCGCCCAAACGCACGACGCGTCCATACAGGCGAACACAATAGGCCAGTGCCCCTGCGCTTTTGTGTATGTGCAGGGTGGGCATCTTGTAGCGGCGCAAGGGAATCTCTTAAGGTGCAGGCTTGATGCGTTGGCGTTTCGTCCCCGGCTGGTCGACCTTGGCACAGGTCAGCCACTCGTGTTCCTCGTCGGCGATCAGGGTCTCTCCCGTGGAGAAACGCACCCGATAGCAAGGACGTCCCCGCAGGATATCGCTGACCGCCGTGACGGTACAGGGCTGGCCACGTTCATCGAAGACCTGATCGCCGGGTTGGATATCGGCCATTCGCTTTAATCCCCGGGTAGTCGGGATCAGCGTTTCGATGTCGAGCGCCTTGCCATTGCCACGGGGCACTTCCACATAGCTGCGTCGAAAGCGCCGGCGGCCATCCGGTTTCACCCAGCCGAATACGGTCGTCAGGATGAACACCTGCCACGGCTCCAGTTTGATCGACTGACCTGCCAGCGGCCCCTTGACGTGCGGCAGACGTTCGATGAATGCGCACAGGTTGTCGGCGGGGTAAAAACTGCGGCCCTTGCCATCCGTGAGCTTCGGGTTGAACCGGTACGGACTGGCCTTGCCACGGAATCTGACGAGATCGTCCAGTTGCCGCTGGCAGGCGAGCCTCACCCAACGGCAGGCAGGGATGTCGCCTGCCACCACGGCTTCGGCGTAATGGCGGGCGATGGTGGTGTAATGATGGGTTCTCACGGTCGGACGGCGTTGTAGGCAGCAATTAGTTCCGTGGCGACTTGCGCGACGATGGCATTGCCATAGGCGCGCAGTCGTCCCACGCGCGCGGAAGCCCCATGAGCCAGCGGGAATGTGCCGGATTCAACTGGCCGCCATTTTCCATCATGGCAGAGGAGCCAGTCAGCATTTCTCCATGGGTGGTCAGCCTGGCGGGTTGCATCAGGTTTTTCAGCATCTCCTGATTGCCCAACTCGTCTGAGCGACTCCCACCCCGTTTCCTGAAATTGTCCGTCGATGGCGCCTGCCATCCCGCCAGTTGTGTTGCTAGATCCAGCCTGTCCGTGCTCAATTTCCCATTGCGGATCCGTCCGCCCTGATAACCCCCTTTGTGGTCGCAGGCTGTGGTGGTTGGCCACCCCGCAAGTACCACAAAATCCTTCAGGTTCGAACCGTGGCGTGTCGGCCCCATGGCCCGCTTCGTCTGTCCACCGCCGGTCATGTCGCTTGCCTGTGGCGTGGGCCAGTGCGCCAGCAATACCGTGTCTTTCAAATCCATCCGGTAACTGCCCAAGGCTTGCGGATTCCGCTGCCCATCCTTCTTCAACCGTCCCGGGCGATACTGACCGCTGCTGTCGATGGCCTGTAGCGTCGGCCACGAACCAGAGTCGTTGCCGGATGTGCGGGGCACCGACGCCCGCAGCAGGGATACCGGCCGCTGCAAAGGCGTAACCGATTCCTTCCAGGTCATTTTGTACAAGGTCGAGCCAACCGTGTCCAATTGATGTTTCAACCTGCTCACCAAAGATGACCGCAGGGCGAAGCTGGCCGATGAGGTGGAACCAGAATGGCCAAAGGTGCCGCTCATCAGCAAACCCAAGTCCTGCACCTGCCGCGCTGAAAGGCTGGCAAGGACATGATCCGGTCCACACTGGCCGGTCGTCAGGCCAGCCCGATTGGCGCAAGGCGTGACTCCACACACCGATTCCGGCGAAGAAATGGCATTGCGTGTATCCGGCAAGTTCGTCTGGTTTGACATCGCGTATGTCTCGTTCATCAATGTCTCCCGGTGCAATGTGGCCAGCTGCAATCAGATTCTTCAGCCACTGGGCGCAGTAGGGATTATTTTCGTTGTAGTAGGCGGTCATTGTGGTTGATTTGTTGGGTTAACCTGCAATCTCATCCCATGGGTCGTTGAATTTTGCTTGGTCGTTGGGCACTGACACGCGCGAACGCGATGCAGGGGTGAACCCCATCTCAGCCTCATAACCTTTCATTTCCTGCGCCAGATCGCGGATCACATCCATCAGCGGTGAACGTCGCAGGATGCCGCTGGGGGTTTTGACCAACATGCCGGATACTCCGGCACGATTGATCTTGGCCAGCGCCTCGCGGTAGAGTCCGGAGCAATTGGCCCAGCGTTCCAGCACCGCACCATCCAGGGCTGACAGCAAACCGGGCGGCGCATTGGACACTGCGTAGCGCCACGCTTCTTTCGCACCCTCACTCATGTATTCCGGTGGATCACTCAGTACACCGGCAGGCTTTGGTTCGTTGGGATTGGTGCGGCATTTCTGCAAAGTGCCTTTGATTTGTTTCACTGCGACTGGCAGGGGTTTACGGCCAGCGCCGGTTCGGGAGCCGCCAGCGGCCATAAAAAATTTCCTTTGAATTTGCACGCACAAAAATTTGGGCACCCGTGCGGTGCCGCGCAGCGGGCCGCCAAGGAATTGATCCCCCCTACCGTTGGGCAAGGGGCTTGACCAGACGACCGAAGCCGCCATCCTCGCGAGCAGTCTTTGCATCGTGACAGGGCTTGCAAAGCGCCTGCCAGTTGGTTGTATCCCAGAACAGTTGTTTATCACCGCGATGCGGAACGATATGGTCAACCACAGAAGCTGGAGTGACCAGCCCCCGACGTTCACACGCGGTGCACAGTGGGTGCTGACACAGAAAATGACTTCGCGCCTTGCGCCATCGAGAATCGTAGCCACGACTTGCGGGTGATCCCCGACGATCGTCCTGCTGCCTTCGGACCACATGCAGATGCCTGTCGCAGTATCCCGGTGTGGCAAGCAGAGCGGCGCATCCGGGGTAACGACACGGAGTCGGAGCGGCAACTGCCATACGATAAAAATTCCTGTAAAAACAACTTGATTGATTCCGGCAATGAAGCGTTCATGTCACCGTCATCAACGAGAACGGAGCAACGAACATGAACACCCAACACATCGACACCCTGGGCAAAAAGCTCGCCGAAGCTGCCTTGACCACCCTGGTTCGCATCTGCCCGGAAGTCAGAACGGCCAGCACTGAAAAACTCGAAGCGGCCTGTACTGCGATGCGCGCTCAAAGCAAGTGGGTCATCGACGAGTTGTTTGCCGATGCTAAAGCCGCACCAGGCATCACCCACATCGCACTGGCCAACGCCGCGTTGAGTCTGGCGCATGAAGGTGTCCGGATCATCCGGAACTTAAAGTAATCATTGTCAACCTGTAGAGGAAACGATCATGCCTGCCGAAACCAGAAAAACGCACCACGACAAAACCTATCCCGTCATGAACGGCAATGAGCCATCTATCCTTCAACCATCCGTCAATGGCTGGCAGATGTCATGGAATCCGGACGATGGGCGGTGGTATGTCGAATACCCGAATGCGAACGGGGTTGCTATTGCCACCTTCAAGGAACGACGCAACGCCATTCGCTACGCCAGGATCAACCATCCCGTTTGACTATCAGGAGATCATCATGCCCACGCAACTTACCTCAGCCCAACAGACCATTCTGGCCCACGCGCATCAGCACACCGACGGCAAGATCGTCTGGTTCCCCGACAACATCAAGGGCGGCGCGCGCAAGAAGGTGCTGGACGGCATGTTCAACCGAGCCTTGATCACGCCTCTGCACGGTGACTGGTTCATCACCGCCGAAGCCTACGATGCCCTGGGTGTGCCGCGCAAGGGACCAATGACGGCTCAGGAGATCAATGCCGTCATCGAACAGGCCAAGCCGTGCATCCGGCAGAATAGCAAGCAGGCGCAGGTAATTGCCCTGCTCAGGCGTCCAGAAGGCGCCACGATCGCGCAGATCTGCGCTGCAACAGGGTGGCAGGCACATACTGTGCGCGGCACGTTTGCCGGTGCGTTCAAGAAGAAGTTCGGCCTTGCGATTACCTCGAGCAAGGAATCTGGAGCCGAACGCATCTACCGGATCGTCGCCTGATCAGAGGTCGCAAGATCCACGAATGTCGCGCCGTCACCGGCGCGTTTTGCTTCCTGTCCGCTGAATTCCTGCCAGCGCCGAATAACTATATCCACATACTTCGGATCGAGTTCGATCAAGCGCGCTCGTCGGCCGGATTTTTCGCAGGCAATCAACGTAGATCCCGATCCGCCGAACGGATCGAGCACGATGTCGCGCGTCTTGCTGCTGTTTCTCACCGCACGTTCCACCAGTTCGACAGGCTTCATGGTGTTATGAGACATGCCAATGCGCGTTTCAAAGGTGGGGCTGTCCTTCACCGACAAGTTCCACACCAACCCCGAGTAATTTATTTTCTCGAGGCTGCTTACGCTTCGCAGAACGAAGCTGTACGACTTTTTTGACGTGGCATGGTCGACAGCCCCATCCATAAGGCCATCCTTTTGCGTTGAGATACCAGTGTTCTGGAGTAACCGGTTTAAGTGATCCGCAGGCGCCGCAAGGCTTCCACCAAACACCATCGCGGAGGTGGCAACCGGAGTGAATCCGCTTGTGCTCAAGGTGGGTGACAAGTTGCAGGTTTGAAATGTGATTGTTTTGTTTGTCGTGGTCGATATGATGGACGCAATGTCCGTCCGGGACGGCTCCGAAATTCCGTTCCCATACGATGTCGTGTTCCATTCGTTGCCGATCGCCGTACCAGTTTCTGACATAACCTTTTTTGGTGAGCATATTTCGTCCCCGACAACGATTTGAGAAGCCTCGATCCACGCTAATTCGCCGTCGCGCAGAACGAGAAATGGGTGGTTGCCGGTGGCATCGACTGCACTCTCAACACCCGAAACAGCAAGCCGGAATACACACTTTTCAATAAAATGAGACGACACCAGTTCCACTGAACGGAACACACCGTCTGCCGCCAGGACGCAATCACCTTCGACCAACGATTCAATGACGCGCCAACCGTTTTCCGTTAACACCTCTGAGCCTGGACATAGGCAAGGATGAAGATCATTCTTTTGCGGTTTCTTGATCTGCCAAACATCACCCTGGTCGCGTGCGCCGCACCAGTAGTGGTCGGCACCATCGCGCCAGCCATACAGGATCGGCTCGTACTGGCGCTGGTAGTCGGCGCGGCCGAGCGTGAAGGTGTTCTTGGCCCAGATGATGAAGGTCGACCACTTTCCGCCGGCAGACCGGAATGCGAACTGCAGGGTGTCGAGTTCGGAAGAACTCATGGCGATGTAGACCGCGCCCTTGGTGACAGAGAGGATGTTCCGGCAGGCATCTGTCAGGAATGCACCGAAATCTGCGCCCAGGTTATCGTTCAGGATCGGGCGATGCTTGCCACGCAGCTTGTCTTTCGCCGTGTTGGCATAATTGACATTGTAGGGTGGGTCGGTGAAGGCCATGTCCACCAGTTCATCGCCCAGCAGCACCTTGTAGTCCTCGGCCTTGGTAGCATCACCGCACAGTAGCTTGTGCTCGCCCAGCAGCCACAGATCGCCGGGTTGCGAGATGGGCGTTTCTTGAACTTCAGGAACCGCATCTTCATCGGTAAGACCGCCCTTGCTGGTTTCTTCTCCATCGATGAGCGCCGCCCATTCGGCTTCGGTAAATCCGGTCAGTTCCAGATCGAAACCGGACTCATTGAGTTCCGACAGTTCCAGTCCCAGCAGTTCCTCATCCCATGCCGCATTCTCGCCGATCTTGTTGTCGGCCAGGATCAGCGCACGGCGCTGGGTGTCGGTGAGGTGGGTCATTGGCACGACCGGAACTTCGGCCAGCCCGAGCTTGCGGGCGGCGAGCAGCCGACCATGACCGGCGATCACGTTGTTTTGCCCGTCGATCAGAATCGGAGCACCCCAGCCGAACTCCCGGATGGAGGCGGCGATCTGTGCCACCTGGGCATCGGAATGCTGCCTGGCATTGCGAATGTATGGAATCAGGACGTCGATGGGACGGTATTCGATGTGCAGGGCAGTCATGGCATCCGGGAAATAAAAAACCCGCCGGGGGTTGCCAGGCGGGTTCGGGATTCGTTCAAATCGTGGTGGGCTGTTCTGGTCGCTTTTCTGTCCAGATCATAGCCAGAATTCTACCGGAATTTCCCGAAAACGCGACACGCCCAAAATTCGCTCATTTCCGCAGCATCACGCGGGATTACGCGCATTCACGCCAAAACCCGCTATTTCCCCCTGCCGCATATTGAGGTGCACAGCCACCCGGCCGACGGCATCGTTCCAGCGCCGCTGCGCAGTGCGCGTCGAACAACCGGAACGCCTGGCGATCTCCTCCCAGCGATAACGGTCGGCGCGCATCCAGACGAGTTTGCGATCGTCAACGTCGAGCCACACCATCCAGCGCATCACTTCCATCATCCGGTCAATTTCCAGCGGTGACGGCGGAAATCTGATGGGCTGTGGATCGTCGTTCGCAAATCGCTCGAATTCGCTCCGGGCCATGACCGGCCAAAGATTGAAATACCCCTGGACCCGCACCGGCGGCAGGCGGTGCGCGGTTTGCGTTGCCTCGTGGATGCGTTGCGCCACGTCATGGCTGCTCCATTCACTCATGGGGTTTGCTCCTGGGTACGGTGCCATACAGGCGATTGCCAATGCGACGAACGATTTCGCGCTCGACGAAATCGAGGCGTTCGTCGTTTTCTGACACCACCAGAATGTGCTGGTCGCGCCAGCCGTTTTGTTTGATGGCGTCCAGATCCGGAGTGTCGGGCTGCAATCGACCGAGTGGGCAGCGGTAGGAAGAAGATGGGATTTTCATGTCAGGTCCTCACTTTGCCCAATCCGGCCGAAAGTTGCGGGGCAGGAGTGTCGGCCCCGATTCTGTATCCATGACCAGATTCTGTAACAGCTCCTCACGACGGGCGTGGAATCGGGTGTAGGCGTGGCCTGCGACATCGGCCCATGCCTGGCGGTTGATGGCCTGTCGCTGTGCACGGCTCAACCCGGGCACTGCGGCGGCACGGTTCGTCATCTGCTGCAGTTGCCGAAGCTGGCGCTCACAGTCGATGAAGTAACGCCGGGCCTCCCGTCCCCGCGCAGTGCGTTCCACCATGGACAGTTCCTTGGCCATGTCGAGGGTAATGAAATACTCGATGGCTGGGCGTCCACCTCGACTTTTCCCCGAAACGGGGGAAAAGTCCTCGCCTTCCACAAACTCGAATTCCTCGATACGCTCCTTGATCCAGGTCGAGAAATCCCGGCCAACACCCAGGAAAGCATGAAGAAGCCGGGCGTTCACGAAGCGGACTTCCTTGCCATCCAGCGTTCCGGGCAAAACCGGCATGATTGGTGTGTGTTTCATGTTTGATCTCCTTGCTGTTCGAGTGCCCAGTGCAGAAGTGCCAGGGCATCGGCTTCGTTGTCGTCGATTGGGCTAAATCCGCGTGCGCGGACACTTGCGATCATCTCGTCCTTGCTGGCGCGGCCTTTACCTGTCGCGTGTTTCTTGATCGTGCCCACCGGCACCCCCTGATACGGAATCTGGTGGTGTTCGCACCAGGCAGTGAGCGTGGCGAGAAACCCGCCATAGGCGTGTGCCGCATCGACCCCTGCGTGGCGCCGCACTTCTTCGAAGTACACAGCGTCGATGCCGTCGGCCATGGCTTTCAGTTCTGTAAGCCATCGTTTGAACCGAAGGTAGCGCATGCCGCCGCCTTCAAAGCGTTGTGGTTTGAAATGCTCGGTGCCGCTGGTGATGCCACCGTCTAGATGGCGCAGCGCCCATCCGGTATGGGTGCCCAGGTCGAGGGCGAGCAGGGTTTGGTTCATGTCGTCAGTCCTTGTATGGTCTGGGTCTGACGCAGTTGACACAGAATGTCGAAACCTTCCATGAGGCGCGCACACGCGCGCGTATAGAGAGTTACGACAAACTGCGTCAACTGCGTCAGGCCGACGGTTTTCATGAGAATCAGTCGTCCGCATAAGGGGTATATCCGGTTGTGGCCGGTGCCTTGAGTCCTATCCCCTGGAACCCGCGCAGCCCGGCAGGATTGCGCCATTTCTCGATACCGCGAGTGACGAGCAGATCGGAAAACCGGCGCTGCGAGCCGATGAATTCGCCCGCCGCATCGCACCACTGTTTCCAGTCGTTGAAGAGTTCGGCGGTGAGGGATCTGGCGTTCGCGTGCAGCACGCAGTTTTCTTCCAGCCAGCGACCAACGGCGTCTTCCGCCTCGAAATACTCGTCGGTAGCCGATACCACGCTCGCAGGCGGGTTGAGCCCGTCACGCTGCCAGTTCAGACACCCTTGTACCGCCCAGGCGAGAATGCCGTCACGCTCAGCCATCAATTTCTGCTGCAGGTGCTTGTCGCGCCGTTCGGGCGGAATCGTGACCGTGAACGGAATCAGATGCAGCCTGCGCTTCATCGCCTCGTCGATGTTGCGGATGGCGGGCTTGTGGTTACCAGCCACGAAGAGCTTGAACTGCGGGAAGAACTCAAAAAAATCCTGCCGCATGAAGCGCGCGGAGATCTTGTCGCCGCCGGTCAGACTTTTGACCTTGGATTCGGCCCAGCGTCGGCCTTGCTCGGTTTCGATGCTGGACACGAAGCGCGCACCGCGCAGTCCCGCCATGTCGGTCGGATGCCGGTCGCTACGCGTTTCCATGAACGTATCCATGGGCGCGTTGGTGGCATAATTGCCCAGGATGCTGGCGAGCGTATTCAGAAACACCGACTTGCCGTTGGCGCCCGTGCCGTAGAGGAAGAACAGGGCGTGTTCGCGGGTGGAGCCGGTCAATGCATACCCCGCCATGCGCTGCAAATAGTCCTGCAATGCCTTGTCGCCTCCGGTGACTTCATCGAGAAACTTCCGCCAGGTCGGGCACTCACCCCGTGGGGTGGCAGTGGTGATCCGGGTCATGCGGTCGGCCCGGTCATGTGGGCGATTTCTCCCCGTCTTGAGGTCGACCACGCCACCGGGTGTGTTGAGCAGCCACGGATCGGCATCCCATTCCTCGGTGGTGGCCGCGTGCCTGCGATCGGCCCGGGCCAGGCGTTCCACACCGCCTACCGTGCCGGATGAAGCAAGTTTCGCGGCAAGCTTCGGGTTACTGGATTTCACGGCCGCCTGGCGGCAGACGTGCCGGATGAGATCGGTTGCAGCGAGTGTGTCCTCGGTGCGCCAGCGCTGTCCGTCCCACACCATCCACTTGCCCCAGGCAGCGACATAGCGCCAGTCCCGGTGATAGCGACGGGTATAGGACAACGCCAGGGCATCTTCGGTCCCCCATACGCTCTCCTCGGTCGGCTCATTGCCATCGGCAATTCCGGAAAGCGGATCTGCTTCGGCAAGATGCATCTGCAGTCGCGGTCCATGGGCAATGAATCCTGCGATGTCGAACCCTTCGGCTCTGGCATCGGCGGCATCCCATCCATCCGGCACACTTTCTGGCGGATAGAGAATATGGCAGCTTGCCGCACCCGCCATGAGCAAGGCTTGCGATGCGCGATCGGCATACTCCCAGCCCGGCTTGTCGCGATCCGGCCAGATCAGTACCTCTTTGCCGACAAGCGGCGTCCAGTCGGTTTTGTCCACCGGGGCGTTGGCGCCGTGCATGGCGGTGGTGGCGCAGGTGCCCATGTCGATCAGTGTCTTAGCGCATTTCTCGCCTTCGACCAGAATCACCTGAGCAGACTGCGCGATGCCCGGCTGGTTATAGAGTGGCCGGGGCTCGGGTGGGGCCATCTTGCGGTGTTTGGCATCCCATGGCCGGAACTCCTTCTTGCGGCCGGGCGGATCGTAGCGGTAGACCACCGCGATGAGTTTGCCGTCGACATCGCAGTAATCCCACTTGGCGGTCGCCGGTCCCAGGTCGTCAGTCGGCGCACAACGGCGGGATTTCCTGGGCGGTTTGGCGTGCGTGCTCCCAGAAAGACCGGCGGCAATTTCCAGCACCTTCGGGAAATCCGCATGCACGTCCAGATGATCGTGCGCGGCGAGCAGGGCAAAGAAATTCCCACCTTGGCCGGTTGCGCGATCTGTCCAGAGTCCCGCCTTCTCGCCGTCGAGCACGACCTCGAGGCTGTCGCCGGGGCTACCCAGCACGTCCCCGATGAAGAATTTACCGTGACGAACTTTGCCGGCAGGATAGAGCGTGAACAACACCGATTCCAGTTTGCCCATGAGATCAGTCAGGACCTCATCCCTTCCGGAGCGTCTTTCAATTTCGCAGTTGGGCTGATCGTTGAAATCAAGCATGGTTGTCCTCCTCGCTCCTAGCTGACAGCCACGCCTCGAGTTCAGACAATTTGAAGCGTACCATCCGTCCGATGTGGTAATGCGGAATCGCCATCCGCTTGCGCTGGGCGGCATTGGTCAGGTAGTACATGGGCAGGTTCATCGTGTATGCCGCTTCGCGCGCATCGACGAAAGGTTCAGCCTGTAGAATCGTTTTCTTTAATTGGCTTTTCATGCGGGTCTCCAGCAACGTTCCTGCCACGCGCAGAACCTGCATTCATGGTGGGCGGGATCGGAAAATGACCGGGGCAGCAGTTCTCCGTGCCCGGTGGCGGTGATGATTTTTACTGCACGATCTGACGCCCGTTGCGCCAGTACCGCATCGAACGGAACCAGTTCGAACCACAGTTCCTGCGTGTCCTTGTTGATGGCGGTAAAGAGCGCAGGATTCCGGCTGATGCCATCGACCGTGGATTCCATGTACGCCTGGTAGATCGCCATCTGCGCGGCATAGACCGGCTTGGCTACCGACACGCCGCGCTTCACGCAATCCCGCCAGTTTTGCGCGTTCATGGATTTTGTTTCCCACAGCATCGGGAACGAGAACCCAAGATCGGCGGGCGCGCCCATGACGATGCCGTCCACGTGCCCCTGGATGAGCCCATCACAGACAGAGAAGCCGAACTGACTACCGGAGCGAGTGCGTGTATGCAGATCGAACCCGGCCAGGCGCAGCCAGCGGATCGCGAGATCTTCCAGCACGTGACCGACCTCGAAGATGCGCAGCACCCGACCATCAAAATCACGATCGGGATCGACAGGTGCTCCGGCAAATTCGTATTGCAGCGCCCGATCGCAGGCGACACCGAGACGGGATGCTCCGAGATAGGTGCGCCGTTCCTGTCCCGCACGTTCGGTGGTCAGCGCCACATCGATGTGCGTGGTGATTCGGTCATGCAATTTGGGGCGCGAGTTGAAGTCCAGCATCACGCACCGCCTTTCCGGGTCTGAGGTTCTTCCCACGGCAGATCGTCCTCGAGATCGGCGAACGGGTCCTGCACCACAGCAGACATGCCCCGCACCGCAGGAAATGCCGTCGAGGCGTGCTGTTCGGCCATGGCATCCACGAAGCAGGAAACGATGGCATCGCAGACCTTGAGCGCTTGCGCTTCGCTGTAGTCTCCTAACGGCAAGGCGTACCCGATCTCGCCCGCCGCCTCGCCGAACGCTTTGAGGCAGCGGCGGATCGCGGCCTGTTCATGTCTGGTCGTATCAATCATGGTAGGTTCCTTGCCATTGTTGTCTGCATTCACGTACAGGCCGTAGAGCCGATGAAATACGTCCTGACAGCGTTTCGAGCAGAACACCCAGTTGATCGGGTAACGCCTGGGATCGGCGATGGGATAGCGCGTGTCGGTGATGCCAAAGCCACGCGCTTCGCGTGAACAGATCCAGCATTTCATTGCCTCCTCACTGAGCCCAGGCGGGCTTGCCGGTCGATGCAGGACGTGCCGGAGTTGCCCGGGCTGGTGCCACTTGCGCCGGGGCGCCGGAGGTGCCGCCGCCAGGATTCGTCTTCGGTGGCACGCCCATCAATCCGGCGTAATCGGGATGATCGGGCTCGATAGCGAGTTTGATGACGTTACGGTTCTCACCCTTGCTGTCCTTCTCCACATCGATGCGGGCGACGAACTCGATGCCGTCCAGCGCCGCGAAGCTCGCAATGCGCCGGGCGTTCTGCGCATCGGGCGACTGATCGGAGGGCAACACCCCATTGGCCGAGTTGAGCACGGCACGAATGAAGGTGCGGCCCATGTTGGCCCAGGTATCCCCCTTGGGAGAATAAAGCCCGATGTTGCTCCACAGCTTGCGGCGGGCATATTCGCCTGCCAGCACCACGAATTCAGCGGCAAGATAGACGGAGCCGGTGTCGAACGATTCGGTGGCATAGCCATCCGTCCAGCCGCGCTCGGCATCGTCATGTCCACCCGGCTTGATCGTCATGCGTACGCGGGCGACGGTGCCCTTGGGGATCAGATCGAAAGAGGTTTGCTGCTCAGCATCGTTGAAATCGTTCCAGTTCATGCTCATGATTCATTCCTTGTCAGATGGGTTGGTGGTGGCGGCACACTTGGCGATCAGGCGACCTAAATGGGGTTCTTCCTGCATGTCGAGGCGTCCCGAACGGTCCTTGGCCGGAAAGCCCCATGGGTTCATGGTGTGGCAGATGAAGGCGCGATAACTCGTGCCGTCCTCGGCTTTTAGCTCGGCAAGGGTTGCGACCTCATCGACGATGCCGGGGAGTTCCAGCGCGGTTTTGCTGCCCTCGATCTGCGGCACGAACACCTTGCGATTGAAGTCGTCCAGTTTCTCGTCGAGGATGGCGACGAACACCACGTTCTTGCCGCGCGCATGCTGCAGGTGGGTGAGCGCGGTGATCATTTCCTGTCCGAGTAAACCGTAGCTGCCCCGGCTGTCCGGCTTGCCGGTACGCTCGGAGTAGGCAGCAGGCTGCGCCTTGGCCCAGGTAAAACACAGGCGGGACAGTGCCGTGATCGAATCGCAGAAGTAGGTCTGGTATTTCGCCAGTTGGGCGGGCTCGCCGTAGGTCTGGCAGACGTGGTCGAAGTGCGCCTGCGAAAACGGCTGATCGGCGGGCAAGGCAGGATTGGGTCCTGCGAGAAACACCACCAGATCGCGGAACTCCGGCCAGGTGCGCGGGCGGATGGTGTCACCCGACCAGTCGGCCACCGCCAGGTCGCCTGCCTCCAGATCGATGAATAGCGTGGTGTCAGTGTCCAGGGTCTTCAACTGGGTGGTCTTGCCGATGCCGCTCTTGCCGAGCAGGGCCATCTTCACGCCACGCTTCTCAGTGCGGCGCTGGTCAGCAGAAATGATGGGCAGGCTCATCATGCGGCCTCCCTGATCATGTCGGCCACTTCCGGATTCCAGAGAATCTGATACCCGGAATGACCGTTGCGCGAATACGGCAGTGCTTCAGCCCAGCTTTTTCCGGCCTCGGTCAATTCCCATTCGTCGCGCTCATTCTTGAACTGGAAACCATGCGACTGCAGGCGCAGATTGACCGACCGGGCCGACAATCCCAGGAGTTCACCAACTTGGGTAGGATTCAGACTGCAGATTGGCTCTTGTAACGACGGCAACGCGCGCCGCAGGTGCTCGATGGCGAGTCCGGTGTTGTCGTGGATGCAAGTGAGTGTCGCGGCCATGGCGATACCGGCCTTGACACCCGGAATTTTGGCGACCGCCTCGCCGATCATCAAAATGGCATGCACGCGATCCTGGGTGGGCGCAGGCAGTGCCGCAACCGAGCCGGGCGCTGCGTAGCTGCCGGTCTTGCGGATCGATGGCAACACCTCATGCGTGACCCAGCGTTTGAAGCGTTTGGCTTCGGGTTTACGGCTACCCAGCACGAGATTGAAAAGCCCAGACTCGCTGACAACCGTCATCTCCTGCATTCCACCAGGGGTGTGAATTGAACTCACCCCCTTTTCGTCATCGTCCAGGCGCTCTAGCGCTTTGCGGTCCAGGTTCAGCGTGGAAAGTAGGTCTGCCGCGACAAACAATGGATCACCATCCTGGTCGATGACCACGCGAACGTCATGCGACTCAAAATCAAAGGCAACGATATTGCTCATTTCGTCACCTCCTCAGCGATCACGGCGACGGAGTCGGAGCCGAGACAACGATGCTCGCGCGCCAAGTTGTACAGACGTTCCAGCGCGCCGCGACGGGCGTGGATGGCGGAGCTTTCGGCTTGCAGCAGTTGCATTGCGAATGCGATTTCATCGAGCGTCGCTTCGACCAGATCCTTTTCGATGATGTCGCCGGCGCGATCCTGAAACTTGATCGTGGCAGGCAGGCTGTCGCCGTAAACAGAGCCGATTTTCTTTTGCAGGGCTTGATGCAGGGTTGGGGTTTTCATTGGTGGTTCTCCTGTACGAGGGCAAGGCGGTAGCTGGCCTTGCCGGGTTTGACGGTGCGGGCCTTGGCGAAGGACTCCTTGAGGGTCGCTGGCCAGGCGTTGAAGCGGGATTCAGATACCGAGTACTCGATGTCGATATAGTCGCTGACCTTGTCGCCGGAAGCGGCAATGTGTTGGGAGATCCCGGCCAGTTGGGCCTGATCCCACGCGACCAGTTTCGGGACATCGATGGTGATGCGCAGCGGGCCATCGTTGAGGTGACAGACACCGAAATCGCGTCCACTGGCCTGACGATCTGCATGAGCCTGCTCGGCGTAACGCTGGTCGAGTGCGGCGTTGAAACGTTCCAGCAGTCCTTTGACGGCCGACTGCAGCGAGAGCAGATTGCCGTGTACTTCCTGCAATTGTGTGGCAGGCAATGCTGCAATCTGGGCCACACTCATTTCGGCCAAAGAAAGGCACGTGTCCTGTGTGCTGATGACGGGAGCGTTCATGTGCGATCCCTCCCGGTGCTGGTCCGCTCAGAGGTGGAAAGATGCAAGGCGCTTCGCTCGTACTCGGTGATCGCGTCCAGCGGATAGGTCACCCGCTTGGAGAGCTTGAGATACTTGGGACCGCGGCCTTCCATCCGCCAGCGCTGCAGCGTTTTGGGGCTCACGCCCCAGCGATGCGCCAGTTCAGTTTCGGACAGGACGCGACGTTCGATCGGCGTCCCGGATACATGCAAGGGATCTGATCCTGATGCACCGTGATGTGTCGTGGAATGCAGCATTGATACTCCTTTCTGTGAGGTGAGGAACAACGCTGCGAAGTGTGAATGCCGGGTGGCGAACTGTTGATGGACTGGATGGCGAACCCGGCGGAAACTTCCAGTTCGCCAGTGACTCCTGAAATGAAAACGGCGAACCGCACTGGCTCGCCGTTTAATCGGGGTGAAATTGAATCAGGCTGTGGCTAACGTGCACAATGCATGGCGTAGCTACCAGATCGACGATCGGTTTCAACCAACGTTTTGTAAGCGTGAAGCGGCCCCTCATACTTGGGATCGCCCTTGTTTTGCGATTTCACCTTGAAAACGTCGATCGGCTTGGCACTTTCGAGGCCGGCCTTGTTCATGATTGGTTCTGCCAGTTGCGGAATTCCCTTGAAATGCCACAGTGCCTTGAACACCGCCGCCTGTGCCTCCGACAAGGAAATGGATCCATGCGGCCAGCCATCCACATGTACGGTATGGAAGTCGGCTGAGAAGGGGCCGTTGACCGCAGTCGGACTGTCATCATTCGACAGGAATGTTTCCCCGGGCTCGATGAAATGCAGATTCCCGCCATGGAGGTTGAATCGCTCCTCCAGCGGCAGCCAGGCCACGCCGCCCGGATCGTCGAAAACATCCTTCAGCGGCTTGGGTGTGATCAGCCAGGCAGGATTGGTGCTGCGTGCGCTGACTCTGGATTGAAGTCCCGGATGTAGAAGGATGTGATCAGGATGCTTGCCGAGGATGACAGGATGGCGCTGATGGTTGCCGATGCGCCAGATGTCGCTGGTGAGGGAAACGGTCGCCTGCTGCGCCGGGATGTCGAGCGCGCCGCGCAGCTTGCGGATCAACCAGTCGGTATCGAACATCCAGGCGCGCGTATCCGGCTTGTCGATGGATACCGGCCCGCAATCAGGACAATGGCATTCAAGTCCTGCGCGGACTTGAACGACCAGACCCCGGTGCAATTGACAGTAGGGGCAGAGCAGATATCTCGCATCGATTGCCTTTGGCTTGACCGCCTTGAGCTCGACCAGCAGCGCCAGCGCATCCCTTTCGGATTCCGACAGGGCCGACTCGATGACCGGCACGCCGCGCTCAAAGAGGTCGCACGCAAGTTTCCATGCTGCCGCGTTGCGGTTGCCGATCATTCGCTGCGCTCATCGACGAGATCTGGTCGTTCCCCGGACGTATCGACATGCGACGATAAGGTCTGCTTTTCCGTGAGGATGCCGATCTGCACCAGATAGCCTTCCAGCTGGGCGCGCAGTTTGTCGTCGAACCTGTGCAGGTTCAGTCGTCCTCGGCTCGTCAACTCTACGGTAACCTTCGGGCTGCGTTGCATGCCGGGAGATGGCGCATAATAAAGATCGATGCAGGCTGCCTTGACCTGCCAGTGATGGGCAAGCGGATTGTCCTGCGGGAGTTTCTCGGCGATCAGTTTCGTGACGCACGGATGCAAACTCGATGCCATGGCGGTAAATTCTGCCTTGAGTACATTGTCCGGACTCATCACGGTGATCGATTTGACCTGCAGCGCCACGAACCCGTCATCGATCGCCTGGGGTACCTGAAACCCGAGTTTCAGTGCCGATAGATCGAGCATCGGCGGTTTGATGCGCTGGACGCTGACATCGGCGCCGAGCAGATGTCTCGCAAAAACCCGCGCCAGCATGTCGTGATATTTGCCGCCACCACGAATGATGGTGCGCGTAACACCGGTGATCCCGGAATATTCCAGCACCATGTGAATGTTGGGACTGCCGATGCGCCGTGTCAAAATCGAACCCTGAAATTCCAGGCTGATGGTGGCCAGATCCTTGGCGTGAACCGTGACCAGTTGGGTGCCGTGCTCCCGGTCGAGAATGTGCGCGATACAGACTTCTCCGCAACCGAGTTCAGCCTGATAAAACCCCTTGATGGCTTCACAGAATGCCGCCATCGATGCATCATCACGCCGGATCGGCACTTTTACCCCCAGATCGTGCTGCTGGGCCTGCTGGACGTGGCTGTCGACATATTCGATCTCCGCCGCCTGCTCGAACAGATCGGGATGGTGCACGAAAAGCCAGAATGCCCGATGCAGGTCGCTCCGGCAGGCGATCAGCCCCAGCAACACGGCGGAATGCCGGGTGCCGATCTGGAACATGGCCTCTTTTCCGCGAGAATGGTCGAGTTGCGTGCTGACCTGAAGCCCTGCCACGATCCTGTCGCGCACTGCCATGTCCGGACAATCCCGGATTGCTTCGATCAGGCGCTCGGTCGTTGTCGAGTCGTCGGCCCAGTCGAAATCGGCAGGCAGTGCCAGGCCGTGGTTTTCGAGATAGCATCGCAGGGTCACATCGACCGGCAGGTGGAGTAGAACGTCAGCATAAGTCTTCATGGTTGTTGGTCCTTATGATCTGTCGTCGGAGGGCTCGGGTCTTGTGGACGTTCGTGCTGCCGGCGGCGACATGGTTCACGAAAAAAGCCTGTATCGTTGCGTTAGTAAAGTAAAACGATACAGGCGTCATTCTACCCCCGCATTGCCGCTTGTCAATCAAAACAGGATAACATCATGGAATCGGCTTTTTTTGCTATACTCCGGTCATCTGGTAAAAAATCGGGAATTCCATGCAAAATTCATTCGGAAAGCGGCTGCGGGGATTCCGGGAAGCCAAAGGGCTGACCCTGCAGCAGGTGGCGGATCGCGTCGGTTGTACCAAGGCCTATATCTGGGAACTGGAAATGCGCGAAGGCCAGAAGCCCACGGCGGAACGGCTGAACGCCATTGCCAAGACGCTCGGAGTCACCATCCAGGATCTGCTTGGCGAACCCGTCGACTCGGTACAAAGCCCCACTCCGACTGACGTGGCGTTTTTCCGCGAATACGCCGGCATGAGTGAGGCTGAAAAAGCCAAGTACCGTGAGGCAATGAAGCTCATGTTCGGTTCACCCGCAAAAGCGGATCCGGAGAAATCTTGAGCGCCACGGACGATCTGAATGCCTTCAAGGCGGCAACCCGCATTCTTGCCTGGCTAAATGCCACCGGTCGGCTGACCTTGCCCATCGACCTGGATCTCGTCCGGCAGATGTTGCCTGAAACCCCGTTCGGCCGTGGAAGTGTCATCAAGGAACCGGCAGATCTCACCTGGAATGCCAGTGAAGGTGCGCTCGTTCGCAATCCGGACAATGAGTGCGAGTGGGGGATTTTCGTGAACCCCAAGGCGCGACCGGAGCGGCGGCGTTTTACCATCGCCCACGAGCTCGGTCATTTCATTTTGCATCGCGCAAGCCAGACCCGTTTTCAATGTGACAAGGAAAGCGTCTATTCCGGCATCGAGAGTCTCAAACAGATCGAACGCGAGGCCGACGATTTTGCAGGCAACCTGCTGATGCCAGGCGACCTGCTGCGCAACCGGATCGCCGGTAAACGCATCGATTTTCATCTCATCGGCGAGTTGGCCAGAGAGTTCGGCGTGTCGCTCGAATCGATGTCGATCCGTATCATGAAGTACACCGAGCAGCGCGCCATGCTGGTATATTGGGATCACGGCTTTCTGAAATATCAATGGCCGAGCAGTGAAGCCCGCAAGAGTCGCGTGCGTCTGCACAAAACCGGCGATCCGCAGGAACCGTTGATCGGCACCCTGGCTGCTGACGATTCCGTGGAGCAGGAATGGGATGGCGTCGACATGCCGGCAAGGGTCTGGTGCGCCAGCGAAGCCGAAGACATCACACTTCGGGAATTGAAACACAGCTATCCTGGCGGTAATCGGGTGCTGTCGCTGTTGATGCTGGAATCGGCGCCGCCACGACAATATGCGCGTAGCGGCTGGGAGGATGAAGCGTCGCGCGATACGTTCGACCGCTTCGTCGATAGCGGACAATTTCCGGTGAGGTAGGACAGTTTGACGACCCAGGCAAAACACAAATGAGAATTCGCGCCATGTTTTCGGCGTAACGCATTTGGCTGTCGTTCGGATTTGCCGATCCAGCGCATTCATGCGTATCAAGGCATCATGAAACCGGCGCGGTTTGCCAGCATGGAGAACGGCAGGTGAAACAGGATCTACGCCAGTTGATGGAGCATTCTACCCATCAGCGGGAATTCCTGCACCGCCTGCTCGACCTCCACCTGAAAAACTGAACACCGATCTACCACGCATTCCCCACCAAACACGTTACGCCGCATGGAGTCAGGCGATACCATGGATGACGTTTTCCACCCGGAGCGCCAACCATGTCCAACATCGAAAGATCTTCATTTCCTCATCGTCTGACGAGCGATGACCGTCCCCGGCACCCGCAACGCGAGATTGCCGATCTTCTGGCTGCCGCGATCCTGCGCATGCATGTCGATCCGGTCGTTTCCAGATTTCCGGAATCGAGTACGGTTTGTCTTGCTATGACTGCCGACCAGAGCGTTCATGTGAACCCGTCTTATCGAGAAGGAGTTTGCCCATGACGACGCACGCAGCCAGTGTGACAGCGCAGATCGCGCAGTTGCCCAATCTTCCCATGGAGAATATCTGGGCACTGTGGGACGAATTTTTTGATTGCCGCCCGGGGCATCACCATCGCACCTATCTGGAAAGTCGCATCGCCTACAAACTGCAGGAGCGTGCGTTCGGTGGCTTGCCCGCAGCCCTGCGCCGTCGCCTGGAAAAAATCGGTGAGACTGGCGAGATACCCAACCAGAAACGTCGATCAGAGAATCAGCTTGCCCCGGGAACCGTGATGGTGCGCGAATTCAATGGCATCGATCATCGCGTCACGGTGCTCGACGACGGGCGTTTCGAATATCAGGGGCGGCCTTACAAAAGTCTCACGGCCGTGGCACGGGCCATTACCGGCTCCAACTATTCGGGACCGGTGTTCTTCGGGCTGAAACCCTCCCATCGTGAGCGCCGGAAAGGACAGGCATGAAACCTTCGATATCATCATCTGCCATCACACCGAAACGCCGCTGCGCAGTCTATACCCGCAAATCGACCGACGAGGGGCTGGATCAGGAATACAACAGCCTGGAAGCGCAACGGGATGCCGCACTCGCCTTCATCACCAGCCAGCGGCATGAGGGGTGGATCGCCATCGATGACGGCTATGACGACGGCGGATTCTCCGGCGGCAACATGAACCGACCGGCCTTGAAACGGTTGCTCGCCGATATCGGGGAGGGCAGAATCGATGTCGTGGTGGTCTACAAGATCGACCGGCTGTCACGCTCACTCAGCGACTTTGCCAAAATCGTCGACCTGTTCGATGCCCGTGGCGTGACCTTCGTATCTGTCACCCAGCAGTTCAACACCACGACCAGCATGGGGCGTCTCACCCTCAACATTCTGCTCTCCTTTGCCCAGTTCGAGCGTGAGGTCACCGGCGAGCGCATCCGCGACAAACTGGCGGCGAGCAAGGCCAAGGGCATGTGGATGGGGGGTGTACCGCCGCTTGGTTATGACGTCATGGATCGCAAACTGGTGATCAACGAGCCGGAGGCAGCTCTGGTGCGCGATATCTTCACCCGCTACGCCGAGCACGGCTCGGCGGCACAACTGGTGCGCGAGTTGCAGATCGAAGGCCATACCACCAAGGCGTGGGTGACGCAGGGAGGCCGTCATCGGCAGGGGCGGATCATCGACCAGCAGTACCTGTTCTCGATGCTGCGCAACCGGCTCTACCTTGGCGAGATCAGTCATCGTGGCCAGTCTTATCCCGGTCAGCATCAGGCGATCATCGACCGGGAATTGTGGGATGCCGTGCATGCCGTGATCGACAGGCGAAAGAAAGGGCCGCGGGTACAGCACACGCCAACCCCTGCGCTACTGTCGGGTTTGCTGTACGCACCGGATGGTCAGCGCATGATTCCGTCGCATACCACCAAGAAAGACGGTCGGCGCTACCGGTACTATGTGCCCTATCTGGAAAAACGCCGGAGTGCCGGCGCATCGAATCAGCCCGGCCGACGCGGCATGGGGGCGCTGCCTGCCGCCGAAATCGAAGCCGTCGTCTTGACCCAGGTGCACCAAATCCTGCAAGCGCCAGAAATGATGGCCGCAGTCTGGCAATCGGCACTGTCGACAGGCAATACTGTCGACGAACCGGGCATCGTGGTTGCCATGCGCCAAATCGGCACGGTGTGGCATCACTTGTTTCCGGCCGAGCAGCACCGCATCGTGCGGCTTCTGGTCGAACGGGTACAACTGCGCGACGACGGGCTGGACATCCTCTGGAATAACGAAGGCTGGCACACATTCAGCCGCGAACTCGACCGCCACCCCTTTGTCGTAGAGCAGCATGACACAGCCACAGAACTGACCGATGAGACGGAGATGGCGTGATGGAAACAGACATCGAAAAATTCCGTGAAGTGCCAGCCCAGCGAAAGGTGGCCATCACGATGACCGGTGATGCACGCCGGTTTGACGCTGGCGGACGTTCCGTGACCTTCGTGCCACTCAGCATCAAGCGACGCCGCCACAGTAAAGTATTGATCCCGCCGCCGGGAGACAGCAGTGCACAGGTCAGATCGTCGTTCGACCTGCCCATGATCCGTACCTTGGGGAAAGCGTACTACTGGCAGAAACTGCTGGATGCCGGCAAGGTCGCCACCATCGCCGATTTGGCCCGGCAACTGCGGCTGGAACCCGGCTGGGTGGCGGAAGTATTGCGCCTGACCCGGCTGGCGCCGGACATCGTAGAGTCCGTCCTCGATGGCCGCCAGCCTCGCCATCTCAACCTGCACACCCTGCGTGGCCGCCAGATGGAAGTGCCGCTGGACTGGCGGGAACAGCGAAGGGTAGTTTTGGGGATGGATTGAATGAGTGAGTGTCAGCCCCGGCTTTTGTGGGCACCCATGGCGCCACTTGGTCATGCATAATTCATAATAACGCGATTCCGTATGTGTTGAATTTTTGTTATATGCATGATAGCATCCAAAAGATAATGAAAAATAAGAAAGCCATTGACAGATTTTATCTTACATAAAAGCAATTTCACTCGAATTGTGAGGTAGATTGTTGCTCGTCGACCTCACAGGGGTAAGCGCGCAAAGGAAAAAATCAATGCCGCATAAAAATAAATGCCACATCGGAAATCGTGACGAATCGGATAATGGCCATGTGTGCCACGTACAGAAAGCGTGGCATCCGCAGGATAATGGGATGATGAGCCTGGAACGATGCAGCCATTGGCTGGTGTAGTAGATTTTTTGGTGGCATCCGTGCAAAAAAGGTTACAAGGCAAGGGGAATTGCATGCAACGATTAAATGGCAACATGTTATTTATATCATTCATTTTGTGGGCGCGACTTTTTCGCTGGACGCTGGTGTATGGCATTGGTCTTGCGCTGGTCGGTGTGGTTATTTATGCTTTATCCATAAATCTGATTGGCATATCGCCAGATCACCGTGCTCAATATTTTGGCATCATGCGGGCTCCAATCATCGTAATCATTGTAATGATTGGAATTCAGTTATATGTTTTTTCGAACAAAATTTTTCAGAAAACCGTCAATTTTCGAGGCAAGAGTTGGCAAATATCCGTAACAGAAAATGGGCGGCCCCTTGATCTGCCGTTGCCATACAAGAGTACATTGGCCTTGTTTTGGGGACTAAGCTGGCGAGCCATATTAATGGCTCAGGTTTGGCGGATTGCCAGTTATGTTGTGTCGCTATTATTGCATGATCACGGAATAATTTTTCCCGCAAAAAGTGTGCTTCCTGAGAATGTGCAAGATGTGGATGGTATATAGCGATGTCAAAATGGTTAAGAAATATCGGCGTAATAAATTGGATCGTGGTTGTTCAGGCGCTATTGCTGGCATTGATATCAACTACGACCTATGCAGGAGATAGAGGTCCTTTTGATGATAAGGAGCGTGCTTTTGTGCAAAATAAACTGTTACCGATTTTTATAGCTCACGGTTATTGCACGCGGGTTACTGGTGATTGTGTTGGTGATCATTTAATTTCATGCGATGACACTAATTTTCGCTATCTCTCATGTGACATTTGGGGTGTAACAAACCGTGAGGCTATTAATAAAATCTTAGTGACCGCGATTCAAAGTAATATGGATATTAGACGGCTAACTTTTTGGAAGGAACAAGAGGTTGAGAATTACAACACGCCTCTTGAGTATTTTAAGTCTTTTTTTAAAAAACCTGTAGTTGAGTATATTAATCGTATAAGGAAATAATTTATGAGTTCTGGAGCACGAGCACAGCCAATTACTGCCCCAATTCAAACTGTCCAGATAGAAAATTATATTGGCGGCCAAGGCACATTGATTCCTCACACATTTCTACAGGTGACTGATGTCAATGGAAATATATATGACGTTGGTCTAGGGCCAGCTACTACTGGTTCACCACTTGGCCCTGGTGAAATTTATGATAATTTTGGGCACCCGGTTTCAGATACCTCAAATCCTATAAATCTGACGGTTCAGCAGGGAACATCGCTGATGAACTACATAAATGATTCTATAAATAACCCGCCATATTATAATTTACTTAATGGTTCTGAATGTACTGTTTGGGCTCTAAGTGGTGTGCTGGACGCGATTACTGGTATTGATCCAGAATCCGTTCTTGGCAACCCTATAATGGGGCTCCCGGTTGGCCCAGGCATTACAGCCGTGTATAATCCATATACGCTAGCTGCGCTATTGAATACGATTTCGTTGTTGTTGAACAACGCTCAGCATCAAATCATTGACCCGCTGGTAGTCTCTACAAATGGCCAGCCGGTGACAACCACCTCGCTGGCAAACGGTGCGTTCGTGGATTATCAAAACACTGGCTTTGCCGAACAAAGCTCGTGGTTCAGTTCCAATGCAGGCATTCTGGTGGATGTGACCAACGCCAATGGCACGCTGAACAACGGCTTCACCATCATCGGCAGCAGCACCACCAATCAGAACGGCAACACGCAGGGGCAGGCGGGTTTCACGCAACTGGCGTCGATGGATACCAATCACGATGGCGTGATCAACGCGTCCGACACCGACTTCAACCAGATCGAAATCTGGGTGGGCTCCAATGGACAGCCGGGTTCCGGCCATCTCGAAACGCTGGCGCAGGCTGGCATCACCTCCATCAGCCTGAATTCGACAGCGGTCAACACGACGGACGCCAACGGCGACAAGACGCTCGCAACCAGCGCCGTCACCTATGGCAATGGCACGACCGGCACGCTCTCGGACATGAACATGTCCGTCAACACTTCCAATACCATCGATGAAAGCGCGGGCACAGTCAACAGCGCTTATGCTAATCTGCCCGATGTGGCGGGCTGGGGAGACGTGCATAATCTGCAAACAGCAATGGCACTGGACACCACCGGCAATCTGGCGAATCTGGTCACACAATACCTTGCCGCCACCCCTGCGCAACAAGCCACTCTGATCAATAACCTGATCTTTACTTGGACAGGTGTGGAGAACAATCCGCAAGAAACCACATATCATTTCACCGGCGATACCCGCGAAATCGATGCCCTGTCAAAATTCGTCGGTGCGCAGTACTCCAATGACAGCGGGTGGTCGACAACACTGGTGACGATGGCAGGCGTGCCGATGGTGGAATCGGCGTGGAATCAGTTGGTCAATTATGTCAGCGGTTGTCTGCTGAATTACGGGATGAACCAGAATCTGCTGACCGATGTTAAACTGACATACAATTCGACGACGCAGTCGTTTTCTTATGATGTTTCGGGGCTTGTTACTGCACTGGGTAATTTGAGCACGACGCAACAGCTTGAATTCGGCACCTTCCTTTCCGGATCAAGCGCGTATAACGGTATTGTCAGTGCGCTCAATGCCTTCTTTCCAACACCGACAGATTCGTTCCAAAATAGAATAACTGTTCTCGGCTCTGCGAATCAGAATGTTTATGTTACCGCTTCAAATGAAACAATGAGTTATAACGTTGTCGGTGAATTATATTTGGCTGGATATAGTGACGTAGTCACGGTTTCTAATGTTGGTGCTCTTGTGAATATGAGTGGAGATTATGACACGCTCGACCTGACCAGCAGCACGGTCACAGCCAGCAGCACGAACTATTTGACAGTGAACGGCAACGGCAACACGGTTGACGTCAGCGACGTGACGAACCTGACGGTGAATGGTAATTCGAGCACGATCACGGCGAGCGGCGTGGGCACGATGAACCTGTCGGGCAGCGCGACGTTGACCGGCTCGAACGACACGGTGAACATGGGAGCCAGCACACTGACGCTGGCCAGTGGCAGTAGCGACACGATCACGGAAACCCAATACCACGGGACGGCGGATGTGATGGAGCAGGCGGCCAACACGAATACCACCATTGCGGGGTATTACGGCATATTCGATGTTACGGCGAATGCGACGGGTGATGTGATGACGCTGGCTGGTTATGGCAATGCGCTGAACCAGACGGGGGGCGATGCATTCAGTAGCGTGTCGGTCACGGGAAGTGAAGACACGCTGGACCTGACCAGCACAGGTGCAGCGGTGACTGTGAGCGGCAACGGCTACTATGACACGCTCGACCTGACCGGCAGCACGGTCACGGCCAGCAGCACGAACTATCTGACGGTGAACGGCAACGGCAACACGGTTGACACCAGCGGTGTGGCAACCTTGACGGTGAACGGCAATTCGAGCGTGATCGATGTGACAACCGGAATGACGAATCTAACGGTGAATGGCGGGTCGAGCACGATCACGGCGAGTGGCGTGGGTACGATGAACCTGTCTGGCAGCGCTACGCTGACTGGTTCGAACGACACGGTGAACATGGGGGTTGGTGCGACTCTGACATTGGCCAGCGGCAATGGCAATACAGTGACTGAATCGCAAGACTTCAAGACGGCGAACGCCATTCTGGATGCGGCCGGCGCAAGCGAAACATTTGCTGGTGTCTGGGGCACATTCGACGTAACGGCGCAGGCCACTGGCGATACGCTGACGCTGGGCGGCGAATTCGATACATTGGCTCAAACAGGTGGTGATGCCTTCGGCAGCGTATCGGTCACAGGGTACGACGACACCCTGAACCTGACCAGTACGGGTGTTGCGGTTAATGTGAGCGGCAATAACAGCACGCTTGACTTGACC
>JAJZUW010000004.1:158129-189312 GCA_021845925.1 Pseudomonadota bacterium | reverse complement strand
ATTGGCTCAAACAGGTGGTGATGCCTTCGGCAGCGTATCGGTCACAGGGTACGACGACACCCTGAACCTGACCAGTACGGGTGTTGCGGTTAATGTGAGCGGCAATAACAGCACGCTTGACTTGACCAGTGATACGGTCAACGCCAGCAACGTGAGCTGGCTGACAGTAAACGGCAACGGCAACACGGTTGACACGAGCGGCGTGGCGAATCTGACGGTGAATGGCAACTCGAGCGTGATCGATGCAACGAGCGGAATGACGAATCTGACGGTGAATGGTAATTCGAGCACGATCACGGCGAGTGGCGTTAGCACGATGAACCTGTCTGGCAGCGCTACGCTGACTGGTTCGAACGACACGGTGAACATGGGGGTTGGTGCGACTCTGACATTGGTCAGCGGCAATGGCAATACAGTGACTGAATCGCAAGACTTCAAGACGGCGAACGCCATTCTGGATGCAGCCGGCGCAAGCGAAACATTTGCTGGTGTCTGGGGCACATTCGACGTAACGGCGCAGGCCACTGGCGATACGCTGACGCTGGGCGGCGAATTCGATATATTGGCTCAAACAGGTGGTGATGCCTTCGGCAGCGTATCGGTCACAGGGTACGACGACACCTTGAGTCTGACCAGCGCAGGCGTATCGGTCAATGTTAGCAGCAATTACAGCACGCTCAATCTGGCGGGTGACACGGTCAATGATAATAATGTCAGCGGACTGACCGTTGGCGGTAATAGCAACACGATCAATGTGATCGGAACGACGGGGCTGACGATAAACGGTAATTCGGACACGATCAACGCGACCGGTGTGACAGGACTCATTGTCAATGGCAATGCCACGTTGAACGGCTCGAATGATGCGGTGAATATTGCTGTTGGCGAGGTGTTGACGGTGGAGAGCGGCAGCGGCAATACAGTGACTGAATCGCAAGACTTCAAGACAGCAAGCGTGGTTGTCGATGGAACAAACTTGAGCGAGACAGTTGCTGGTGTCTACAGCACCTTTGACGTGACGGCGCAAGCCACTGGCGATGTGATGACGCTGGGCGGCGAATTCGATACATTGGCTCAAACAGGTGGTGATGCCTTCGGCAGCGTATCGGTTACAGGGTACGACGACACCTTGAGTCTGACCAGCGCAGGCGTATCGGTCAATGTTAGCAGCAATTACAGCACGCTCAATCTGGCGGGTGACACGGTCAATGATAATAATGTCAGCGGACTGACCGTTGGCGGTAATAGCAACACGATCAATGTGACCGGAACGACGGGGCTGACGATAAACGGTAATTCGGACACGATCAACGCGACCGGTGTGACAGGACTCATTGTCAATGGCAATGCCACGCTGAACGGCTCGAACAACGCGGTCAACATGGGGTCAGGATCAGCCCTCACTGTAGCCAATGGCAGTGGCGCCAATACGTTTGATACCTCAAATGCGGCATCAGATACCCTGGCATTTGGCTCAAGTGTTACGTCAGATCAACTCTGGTTCAGCCGTTCGGGTAACAACCTGCTTATTACCGTCGATGGAACATCGGAAACCGAGACGATAGCCAACTGGTTTGATAGCACGTATTACCAGATTGGTACCGTCAAGGATGGATCGGGCGATACGATCTCGTCAAGTGGGATCAATTCTCTGGTGCAGGCTATGGCATCGATGACTCCGCCTCCGATGGGTCAAATGAACCTGAGCACGACCCAGCAGCAGCAACTTGCTCCGGTGCTGGCCGCAAATTGGCACTGAATTTTTACGAATGAGAGAGTTGACTTCAGGTCAGGCGCAGCCATCGGCTGTGCCTGACAGCGGATTATGGGTGCTGCTTGCCATGGCGCAATTTCACCAGATTGCGGCGGACGAGGCGGCATTGCGCCATCAGTTTGGTCATCAAGCTTTTACAGCGCAGACGATTCTGCTTGCCGCCAGTTTTCTTGGTATGAGTGCCAAATCGGTGCGCCAGCGTCCGGAACGCTTGGTTCACGCGCCGTTACCGGCGGTTGCGCAGGATCGGGACGGGCGGTTTTTTGTGGTGGCGAAAATCGGTGGCGCGGAACCGAACACTGCCCTTGACCGCGTACTCGTCCAGTACGCAGGCGAACAACCTGCTTTGCTTTCTGTTGCGCAATTACTGGATCGCTGGACAGGTGAATTGCTGTTGTTTTCCAGCAAGGCCAGTTTTGCGGGGAGTCTCGCCCGGTTCGACTTTACCTGGTTCATCCCGGCGATGGTCAAGTATCGCGGTTTGCTGGGCGAAATTCTGCTTCTGTCGCTGGTGCTGCAGATCATCGGTCTGGTTCTGCCATTGTTTTTTCAGGTGGTCATGGACAAAGTGCTGGTGAATCGGGCCATGGACACGCTGGATGTGATCGTCATCGGGCTTGTGGTCGCCAACTTGTTCGATGTGGTGCTGTCCGGTATCCGCACCTGGGTGTTTGCGCATACCAGCAGCAAACTCGATGTCGAGCTGGGTGCGCGTCTGTTCCGGCACTTGCTTGGGCTGCCGCTGGCGTATTTTCAGGCGCGACGTGTGGGGGATTCGGTGGCCCGTATCCGGGAACTGGAAAACATCCGCTCGTTCCTGACCGGAAACGCGATGACGCTGGTGCTGGATCTGGCCTTCTCTGTCGTGTTTCTGGCGGTCATGTTCTGGTACAGCGTCAAGCTGACGTTGATCGTAGTGGCGTCGTTTCCGTTGTACATCCTGCTTTCGGTCGTCTTCACTCCATCGATCAGGATGCGGCTGGACGAAAAATTCAATCGGGGCGCTGAAAACCAGTCTTTTCTGGTTGAAACCATCAGCGGCATCGATACGATCAAGGCAATGGCAGTCGAGCCCGGATGGGTGAAACGGTGGGACCAGCAATTGGCCAGCTATGTCTCGGCCGGGTTGTCGGTGACGAATGTGGCGACATTTGCCAGCAGCGGGGTGCAACTGGTCAGCAAACTGGTCACGGCCGGCATTCTCTGGTTTGGAGCAAAAGCCGTCATCGATCACCATCTGACGGTAGGCGAGCTGGTGGCGTTCAACATGCTTGCCGGGCAAGTGTCCAGTCCTGTGTTGCGGTTGGCGCAGATGTGGAACGACTTTCAGCAGGTGGGGATATCGATGGGGCGTCTGGGCGATATCCTCAACGCTCACCCGGAAGTGGCGGGCAATAAAACCCGCCTGCCACGTTTGGCGGGCTCCATCGAGTTCGACCAGGTGTCGTTTCGATATCGCCCCGATGCCGCTGATGTACTGCGTGCGGTATCCCTAAAGATCAATCCGGGAGAAATCGTCGGGATTGTCGGTCGGTCGGGGTCGGGCAAAAGCACGCTGACACGGCTGGTGCAACGTCTGTTTGTTCCGGATCGCGGGAGAGTCCTGATCGACGGGCAGGATATTTCGGTGATCGATACGGCATCCCTGCGCCAGCAGATCGGCGTGGTGTTACAGGAGAATGTGCTGTTCAACCGCTCCGTGCGGGATAACATCGCCCTGGGCAATCCGGCTTTGCCGATCGAGGTCATCATCGAGGTGGCCACCCTCGCCGGCGCCCACGAATTCATCTGCGAACTGCCCGAAGGATACGACACCATGGTGGGCGAACATGGCACGGGGCTGTCTGGCGGACAGAGACAACGTATTGCCATAGCACGGGCGTTGATCAGTAACCCACGTATCCTGATTTTCGATGAGGCGACCAGTGCGCTGGATTACGAGTCGGAGAGCATTATCCAGGCCAATATGCGGAAGATCTGTGCTGGGCGTACAGTCCTCATCATTGCCCATCGCCTTTCTGCGGTGCGGGATGCCAATCGGATCGTGGTCATGGAGCGTGGCCAGATCGCGGAAATCGGCACGCACCATGAGCTGATACACCATCCCCAAGGAATATACGCCCATTTGTATGCCCTGCAACAGGGGATGGTCGGAGAAGCAGCATGAATCTTCGGCATCGTCTGCAAGCCTGGCTCGAACTGCTGGGGCGATATGCGAATGTGTTTCGATTCTGGTGGGGTAAACGGCATGAAATGATGGCGCCTGCACTTCATGTTCACGAAGCGGAATTCCTGCCGGCGGCCCTGGCCTTGCAACACAAGCCCGTGTCTCCTACCGCGCGCTTGGTGGCAAGATTGCTCGTGTTGTTGCTGGCCATTCTGCTGCTCTGGTCGATTTTTGGGCATATCGATATCACGGTCGATGCCCAGGGCAAGATCATTCCCGACGGTCAAACCAAAGTCATCACCGCAGTTCAGGTTGCCACGGTGCGCGCCATTCTCGTCAAGGACGGTCAGCAGGTACAAGCCGGGCAGCCCTTGGTCATACTGGATTCGCGGGCGTTCGAGAACGAACGCAAAAAAAGCCTAGCCGACTGGCGGATGGCGGCACTGCAGATCGCCCGATCAGAAGCGTTGATCGCGTCCATCCGGAGTGGACGACTGCCGCAAATGCCGCCAGTGGCGGGGGTTTCACACGATCTGTGGGAAGAATCTGCCACACATCTGCAGGGCCAATGGGCCGATTTTGTGGCCAAACGCGACAGGCTGAACGCGGACATTGCCCGGTTTGATTCTGCGCTGCCTATCGCAAGCCACATTGCCGAGGATTATGCCTTGCTGGCGGAAACCAAAGACGTGGCACAAACCGATGCGCTCACCAAAAAACAGGCCGAAGTCGATTTGCAGGGTCAGCTGGATGCCGCGCGCACGCAATTGGCCTCGCTGGTTGCTGAAACCCGCAAAAACGCAGAAGACGATTTGGCGCAGGCCACCAAGGAAGCCGCGGATGCTGAGGCGGATGCGGCAAAGGTTCAGGTCGAGATCAACCAGCTGGTGTTGCGCTCCCCGGTTGCGGGTACTGTGCAGCAAATGCAGGTGCATACGGTGGGTGCTGCAGTCCCGGCAGCGCAGGCGTTGATGCAGATCGTACCGCAAAATAGCTCAGTGACGATGGAAGCCATGCTGGCCGACAAGGATGTGGGCTTTGTTCATGTGGGACAAAACGCCGAAGTCAAGATCGACGCGTTCGATTACACCAAATATGGAAGCGTTCCGGCCAGAGTCAGTGTGCTGGCGCGCGATGCTGTCGAGGATCAGAAAAAAGGTCTGCAGTACACGGTGCGGGTGACTCTGTTGCGGCCCATAATGGACGTGGATGGCATAAATCGCTCGCTGGACCCCGGTATGTCCGGCACCGTGGAAATCAGGACGGGCCGACGGCGGTTGATCGAATATTTCCTTTCGCCGCTGATACGGCATACGGCCGAAAGCCTGCACGAGCGATAAATGGCAGACTGGCGAATATTCAGGGTGCTGATTTGCCTGCTGATAGTCATGCTGTCTGGCATTGACTGGAGTTGGGCCGGGCCGGTGGAAACGACTCCACCAGCCGTCGATCAGCCGGGAATTTTGCATCGCCTGGCGAGTGATCCGCTGATGGCGCAACCGGCAGATCTGGTTGACGGGCGGGCGTTGCCCGGTGACGCCGTACCCACGCCATGCCCGCCGCAGGTTGATTTGAGCCAGCCCTTGTCGCTTGTTGGCGCGGTCGATCTGGCCCTGTGCAGCAATCCGCAGCTTCGCGATACCTGGGCGCAAATCAAGGTTCAGGTGGCACAGGTCGGGCAAGCCCGATCAGCGTATTTGCCAACGCTTTCCGCGCAGGTCAGTGAACTCAATAATCGTACGGTATATCCCGGCTTTTCTTCGGCAAACAATACGACGCAAGGTCATATGACTTTTGCGTCCCTGAACTGGCTGCTGTTCGATTTTGGTGGACGGTCAGCCAATCTGGAAGCGTCGGATACTGCGCTGAAAGCGGCGATCGACGACCATGATGCCGAGATGCAAAAACTGCTGGGGGAAGTGATCTCGGATTATTTCAATGCCATGGCGGCCCAGGCCAAGGTTGATGCCAGCACAAAAGCGGAAGAACTGGCACGCGAGATTGAAGACAGCGCAAACAGAAGATTACAGCATGGCACCGGAAACCGCGCCGATCTGACCCAAGCCCAGACAGCCAGCGCGAAGGCTGAACTGACCCTTGCGCACGATACCGGCGAGCGCAACAAAACGCTGGCCGAACTGGTTTACGCGCTGGGCCTGACGCCCGGAACAGAGATCGTTTTGCCTGAACTTGCCGAGCCGGACAGATCCGTGGGAATAAAGGCCTTGCTGGAATGGGTGCGGCTTGCGAAACATAACCATCCTGCGATTCGGGCTGCACGTGAGCAGTGGACGTCAGCTCAGGCAAAAGTGCGTAGCGCCCGGTCTGATGGACTGCCGAGTTTGAGTTTCGTTACGACGTTCGATCAGAATGGTTACCCGAATCAGGGATTGCAACCGGTTCAGAATAACATCACAACCGTTGGTTTGACATTGAACATACCGATTTTCACGGGTTTCATGCAACATTACAAAATCGACGAGGCGAAAGCGCGTGCGAATGCGGCTCAAGCGCAAATGCAGGACACTGAGCACCAGATTCTCAAACAGGTGGTCACGGCTTATGGCGATGCCGTTACGGCATTTGATTCCATCGATGCAGCCAGAAAACTGCTGGAAAGCGCGCAAGTGGCGATGGAATCGGCGCAGAATCGCTATGATCACGGTGTCGGCACCATGATCGAACTGCTGACAGCCCAATCAGCACTGGCCGATGCCAGCCAGCAGTGGGTGCAAAGTCTGGCGCAGTGGGCAGCCGGCAGACTGGAACTGCTTGCTGCCAGCGGTGTATTGGGGCACGCGGCATTAGGAGACTCTCTGGATAAGGACTGATCCAATGGCGAATCAATTTGTATTGATTGCCCCAGGAATCAACCTCATAAACCCATTGTCTGTGGCGCATGCATAACCATATGACAGAAAACGGGTTCTGCCTGTGCCAAATGGATGCGGTTCTTTACTTTTCTTTGAGAACAGAGAGCAGAAAAGGATCGAACTGCACGAAAAACGGTCGAATTTCCGGCGGGTTTGTGTGGTGTCCGCGCAGGCAAAACAGGCCGGAGCCCAGCGCAGCTTGGGGGAAGGGCAGAAGTGAAAAAGCCGACTGAGAACAGTCGGCCTCTAAAAATGGTGGAGGCGGCGGGAATCGAACCCGCGTCCGCAAGCCCTCTACAGTCAGCACTACATACTTAGTCTGGTGATTTGGTTTTAGCCGGTTGCACGCCCGCCAGACAGGCTGGCAACCCGCGAGTCGCCTTGAATTTGACGGTGTTCAAAGCGACCCTGAACACCGCGAGCATGCTGAAATTACCCTGCTGTCAGTTGCCCGACCCGGCCCACATGCAAGCCGGTACAGGGTCTAGCCGGATTAAGCGGCCAGAGCGTAAGTTTCGTCGTTTGCAGTTAAACGATTCGGTTGGATTTACGAGGTAATCCGTCCTCGGTATGCACTGATCTGCTTCGCGACCCACGTCGAAACCAGGTCGCCCCCTGTCTGTTACAGCCGGTTTGACCTTGTCTGTTGCTCAAGGTTCAGTCCGAGGGCAGATTGTACATCAAATCTTTCCTGCAGATACCGGCATTGTACGTCTGGGTGGTAGATGGGGATTCATTCGAGAAATTCAAGCAGGTCGGTGGGTGTCAGCAGGCTGCCGTCGGCTTCCCAGCTGTCAATGTCGTCTGTCGGGCCGATATAGCCGTATTCGGCCAGCAGGGCAGGCATGCCGCAGGCATGTGCGGCCTGGATGTCGCGTTCGGCATCGCCGATATAAATGCAGTCTTGCGGAGCCAGGTCGAGTTGGTGGCAGGCAACCAGCAGGGGGTCTGGCCAGGGTTTTGCACGTGCGCAACTGTCACCGCTCACAACACAGGCGGCACGGGTGTCCAGGCCAAGTTTGTCGAGCAACGGCAAGGTAAGATAACCTGGCTTGTTGGTGACAACGCCCCAGGGAAGGCCGCGCTGTTCGAGTTCTTCGAGCAGTTCCATCATGCCCGGAAACAACTGGCTGTGCTGGTTGTCGTGGGTCTGGAACAATTCCAGGTACTCTGTACGCAGATCATCAAACGCAGCGTGGCCCGGGGCAATCGCAAAACCGGCCTGCAACAGTCCTGCAGTGCCATGCGATGCGTAAGGGCGCACCAGTTCAAACGGGAGCTCGGGCAATCCGTGCAGCAACCTCTGCTGGTTGAGTACGCCGATCAGGTCTGGAGCGGTATCCACCAGCGTGCCGTCGAGATCAAACAGAATGGCATCGGCCATGTCAGCCCTCGCGTCGGCAGGTCATCAGGTAGTTGACGCTCGGATCGTCGTTCAGGTCATATGTTTTGTTGAGTATGTGATACCCCATGCCGGCAAGGTGTTCCACGGCAAGACCTGCATGGCGTGCTGCGCGGGCCAGTTCGGAGGGCTTGATGAACCGGGCATAGGTGTGTGTTCCACGTGGCAGCAGGTTGAGCACATATTCGGCACCCACGATGGCATACAGGAAGGCTTTCGGATTGCGGTTCAGTGTGCTGAAAAAGACGGTTCCGCCCGGTTTGACCAGGGTGGCACAAGCCTGGATGACGGAAGCTGGTTCCGGCACATGTTCGAGCATTTCCATGCAGGTGACAACGTCGAAACTGGCTGGCCGCGCAGCGGCCAGATCTTCAACCGCAAGGCATTGGTAGTCAACCTTGCGTCCCGATTCCAGCAGATGCAGACGTGCAATCTTGAGCGATTTTTCGGCCAGATCAATGCCGGTGACTTCGGCACCCTGTGCCGCCATGGACTCGGCCAGAATTCCGCCGCCACAGCCGACATCAAGCACTGTTTTGCCTGCCAGTCCACCGCAATGCTGGTCGATGTAGTCCAGACGCAGCGGATTGATGTCATGCAACGGCTTGAATTCGCTGGTAGGGTCCCACCATTTGTTGGCGAGAGCACTGAATTTGTCGAGTTCGATCTGGTCGCTGTTGCTCATGCTGCCTCCTGATCAGACTTGTGCACCATCTGCGCGCGCATCGGATTTGGGCTGTTGCGCCTTGATAAAGTGCTCGCGCTTGACGCCAAGCATGAGCAGCAGCGGCGATGCAACCAGCACCGAAGAGTAAATGCCGAACAGAATGCCGATGGTGAGCGCGAGTGCAAAATTGTGCAGGGCATCGCCACCAAAAAAGAACATTGCCAGCACCATGGTTTCGGTCATGCCGTGGGTGATCATGGTACGGCTCATGGTGGCGGTAATGGCATTGTCGATGATTTCGGGGATGGTGGCCTTGCGCATTTTGCGCAGGTTTTCCCGGATCCGGTCAAATACCACGACCGATTCATTGACCGAATAGCCCAGCACGGCCAGCACACCTGCCAGGACGGTCAGGTTGAATTCCCAGCGGAAAAATGCAAAGCAACCCAGAATGATCACCACATCGTGCGTGTTGGCGATAATCGCGGCGAGGGCAAAACGCCATTCAAAGCGCAGGGCAAGGTAGAGGAGAATGCCACCAGCGACCACCATCAAGGCCAGTGCGCCGTTGTCGTAAAGTTCCTTGCCGACTTCCGGTCCGACAAAGTCGACACGCATCAGGTTGACGCTGGCATCCTGTTTTTTCAGGGCGCTCATGACAATTTCACTGTTCTGACCCTTGCCACCGTCGCTGGCGTGGTTAGGCAAATGGATCAGTACGTCATGGCTGTTGCCATAGGTCTGTACGGTCGCATCCCGCAGACCTGCCTGAGCCAAAGTGGCACGAATCTGGTCGATGTGTGCAGGCTGGCTGTAGGTGACTTCGACAATGGTTCCACCGGTGAAATCAATGCCGAAATTCAGACCGCGCAGCACCAGGGCAGCGACAGCAAACAGAAAGGTCAGAGCGGAGATGGCAGTGGTGATCTTTCCATAGCGCATGAATGGAATATCGCGCTTGATCCTGAAAAATTCCATGGCGATTTCCTCAGATGGACAGGTTGGCCAGCCGGACACGGCGGCCATAATGCAGGTTGACCAGAGCACGCGAGATGGTCACGGCGCTGAACATGGATGTCAGGATGCCCAGGCAGAGCACCACCGCAAAGCCGCGCACCGGACCCGATCCCAGCCAGAACAGTGCAATGCCTGCGATGAGGTTGGTGATGTTGGAATCCAGAATGGTGCTCCAGGCCCGGTCATAACCAGCATGGATGGCTGCCTGCGGCGAACTGCCGTTGCGCAGCTCTTCGCGGATGCGCTCGTTGATCAGCACATTGGCGTCAATGGCCATGCCCAGCGTCAGCGCGATACCGGCCATGCCAGGCAGTGTCAGAGTTGCCTGCATGATGGACAGTACAGCCACCAGCAACAGACCATTGGCGGTGAGTGCCAGCGCGGAAAACAGTCCGAACAGGCGATAATAGAACATCATGAACACAACAACTGCCACGAAGCCCCACTGGTTGGACTCAAAACCTTTGCGGATGTTGTCCGCACCAAGGCTGGGGCCAACCGTGCGTTCTTCGATGATGTTCATCGGAGCAGCCAGTGCGCCGGCGCGCAGCAGCAGGGCAATGTCCGATGCCTCCTGTGGTGATTCCATACCAGTGATCTGTACGCGCCCGCCATCGATTTCCTCACGGATCACGGGAGCAGTGATCACTTCTGATTTGTCCTTGTCAATCAGCAGGATTGCCATGCGCTTGCCGACATTGTCATGGGTGACTTCACGGAAAATCCTTGCCCCGCGCGAGTCCAGGTTTACATGCACGGCCGGCTGGCCGGATTGCTGGTCAAAACCGGGTGATGCGTCGGTGATGTAGTCGCCGGTGAGTTCGACATTTTTCTTGACCAGAATCGGCATGCCATTGCGCTGGTAGAGCAGGTCATCATCGAACGGAACCTGCCCCTGAACGGCATCGGCAATGCTGTGTGTGTCGTCAACCAGGCGAATTTCCAGACTGGCCGTGCGTCCGAGAATTTCCTTGGCCTTGGCGGTGTCCTGTACCCCGGCCAGTTCGACCACAACGCGGTCGGCGCCTTGTTGCTGGATCAGTGGTTCTGTGACGCCCAGTTCATTCACACGGTTGCGCAGGGTGGTGATGTTCTGCTGGACGGCACTGTCTTGCAGCCGTTTGGTGGCATCGGGGCGCAGACCACCTTGCAGGATGAAATCGCCAGAAGCATCGCGAGCAGAAAACTGAAGGTCACTGAAGTTCTGGGCGATGAAAGTCAATGCCTGGCCGCGGGTGGCTGCATCGGCAAAGTGCAGGGTGATGCCGGCAGGGCCGACCTCGATGCCTGTGTAGTGGATTTCCTTGTCGCGCAACTGGCTTTTCAGGTCGTTGGCATTGCGTTGCAGGATTTTGTTCACCGCTGCCTGCATGTCCACCTGCAGCAGGAAATGGACCCCGCCGCGCAGATCGAGACCCAGAAACATTGGTTTGGCGCCAATGGCGGTCAGCCAGGCCGGAGAAGCTGGTATCAGGTTCAGTGCCACGCTGTAACCGTCGCGGAACCGTTTTTGCAGCACGTCGCGCGCATGCAGCTGGGCGTCGGTGTTCGCCAGGCGAACCCGGATGGTATCACCACTGATTTCGGCGCTTTTGGGTGTGATGCCAGCGGCCTTCAGCTCGTCGGTCACTTCCTGGAGCATCTGGCTGTCGGCCTTGAAGGATGCCCGGGTCGGCGCTACCTGGACTGCAGGCGCCTCGCCAAAGAAGTTGGGCAGTGTGTAGATGAAGCTGACCAGCAGTACGGCCAGTATCAGCAGGTTTTTCCAGAGCGGGAATCGATTCATGGTGACAGCCTTGTGACGGCTCAGAGTTCCTTGAGGGTGCCTTTGGGAAGTGCAGACTGGATGGCCGTTTTTTGCACGTGGATTTGCATGCCGCTGGCAACTTCAATGGTGACAAATTGTTCGCCAACCTTGACGACGCGACCGGCAAGCCCGCCAGTGGTCAGAATTTCGTCGCCCTTCTGCAATCCGGCCACCAGTTTGCCCTGTTCTTTACTGCGCTGCATCTGCGGACGGATGATCATGAACCAGAACAGCGCAAAAATGACAGCCAGTGGCAACATGCTGAGCAAGCTGTCGCTCAGGCTGGGATTGGCGGTGCTGCTGGCGGCACTGGCCCAGGCATTGCTGATGAACATGGGAACTCCGGATGGACTGTGTCAGAAAGAATGCCCGCATTCTAGCATGATCGCGCGCGTTGCTCATGAAACGCAGCGATAAAGTCTGGCAAAACCTGCTGGCTGATGGCATCACGCAATCCCTGCATCAGTTCCTGGTAATAGTACAGGTTGTGCATGGTGGCCAGACGTGCGCCCAGAATTTCGCCGCAGCGGTTGAGATGGTGCAGGTAAGCACGGCTGAAGTGGCGGCAGGCATGACACTGGCATTGTTCGTCGATCGGGCGGGTATCGTCGCGGAATCGGGCATTCTTGATGCGCATGTCGCCAAACCTGGTGAACAGGATGCCGTGACGGGCGTTGCGCGTAGGCAATACGCAATCAAACATGTCGATACCGCGACTGACCGCTTCGACAATGTCTTCCGGCGTACCGACTCCCATCAGATAGCGCGGTTTGTCGGCAGGCAGTATGGGCGCGGTATGGGCCAGAATCCGGCGCATGTCTTCTTTGGGTTCGCCAACGCTCAATCCGCCAATGGCATAGCCATCAAAGCCGATGTCGATCAGCCTGGCTGCGGATTCTTCGCGCAGGATTTCATGCATGCCTCCCTGCACGATGCCGAACAGGGCATTCGGATTGTCGCCGTGCGCCAGTCTGGAACGTTCGGCCCAGCGCAGCGACAAGCGCATCGACCATGCTGCGGCATCCAGATCCGCCGGGTAGGGCGTGCATTCGTCAAAGATCATCACAATGTCGGAATTCAGCACCCGCTGGATCTGCATCGAGGTTTCCGGCGTCAGCATCAGCCGGTCACCGTTCAGAGGTGAGGCAAAGCGCACACCTTCTTCGCTGATCTTGCGCAGCGCGCCAAGGCTGAAAACCTGGAATCCGCCCGAATCGGTCAGGATTGGTCGTTCCCAGCCCATGAACTGGTGCAGGCCGCCGTGCTTTTCGATCACATCCAGACCAGGACGCAGCCAGAGGTGGAACGTGTTGCCAAGTACAATCTGTGCGCCGAGATCAACCAGTTCGTCTGGCGACATTGCCTTGACTGTGCCATAGGTGCCAACCGGCATGAAGGCAGGCGTTTCCACCTGGCCGTGTGCCAGATGCAGCGTGCCGCGCCGTGCGGCACCATCAGTGGTGTGTAGAGTGAATTGCATGGATCAGGGTTCCTGCAGACGTTCCAGCAGCATGGCGTCGCCATAACTGAAAAAGCGATAGCGTTGCGCAATGGCATGTTCATAGGCGCGGCGGATGGCAGTCATGCCGGCAAAGGCGGACACCAGCATCATCAGAGTCGAGCGAGGCAGGTGAAAGTTGGTCAGCAGCCTGTCCACGACCTGGAACCGGTAGCCGGGCGTGATAAAAATGCTGGTTTCACCTTGCCCCGCCAGTAGCGGACCATGCTGGGCGGCCGCTTCAAGCGCACGCAGGCTGGTGGTTCCGACTGCCAGAATCCGTTGGCCAGCCTGTTTTGCATGGCTGATCGCATCGACGGTTTGTTGTGGAATTTCATAACGTTCGCTGTGCATGACATGGTTTTCGATGTGATCGACCCGCACGGGCTGAAATGTACCGGCACCCACATGCAGCGTCACGTGGGCGCGGATGACGCCCATGCGGTCCAGTTCGGCCAGCATGGCTTCATCGAAATGCAAACCCGCAGTTGGTGCTGCCACCGCGCCTGGATTCTGCGCATAGACAGTCTGGTAGCGGGTGTCATCATCTTCGTCGGCCTGACGTTCGATATAAGGTGGCAACGGCAGTTTGCCGTGCTGTTCGAGCACGGTGAGTACCGGGACCGTCGCATGAAAGCGCAGTCGGTACAAATCACCTTCCCGCGCCAGTACTTCCAGTTCTGTATTGCCGTCGCCAACCAGCAGTCTGCTGCCTGGCTTTGGCGCATGGCTGGCACGGATGAAGCACAGCGCGTGCTGGTCATCCAGAATGCGTTCGACCAGCAGCTCGATCTGCCCACCACTGGCCTTGCGACCGAACAGCCGGGCACGAATCACCTTGGTGTCATTGAAAACCAGAACATCACCAGGCTGCACCAGATCAGGCAGATGACTGAACAGCGCATCCGACACTTGCTGTTGATTGGGGTCTACTCGCAGAAGCCGGCTTGCCCGTCTTTCTGTGCTGGGAAATTGCGCGATCAACTCGTCTGGCAAATCAAAATCAAAATCGTCTGTGCGCATGCAAGGCATTGAAATCCGAAAGATCACGCATGATGCCAGATTGAACCCTTTGCCTCAACTGTAACCGCCCTGTTGACCATTTTTGAAGGATGAGCGGGGGTAGGGGTATGTGCCTGTTAGCTGGATTCTGCGACTCCGCTTCGCTTCGCGCAGAATGACGAGGGGGAGAATAGAAATCCGATGGTCAATCTGAGCTGCATTCATGCGCAGCCGCTCAACTCACCTCGTCGTTCCGCGCAGCCGCCCAACCCGCCTCGCCATTCCGCGCAGCTGCCCAACCCGCCTCGCCATTCCGCGCAGCCGCTCAACCCGCCTCGTCGTTCCGCGCAGCCGCCCAACCCGCCTCGCCATTCCGCGCAGCTGCCCAACCTGCCTCGCCATTCCGCGCAGCCGCTCAACCCACCTCGTCGTTCCGCGTCACCCTTCGTCATTCCGCGCAGTCACCTAACCCGCATCGTCATTCCGCGCAGCCGCCCAACCCACCTCGTCGTTCCGCGTCACCCTCCGTCATTCCGCGTCACCCTCCGTCATTCCGCGCGTAGTCGCGGAATCCACAGATCCGGTCCGCATGTATGCGCATTGATACCCATCCTGAATAAGGCTCAGCAACTCATTCCAGTCGGATCCTTGAACTGCCTGCCGTGCAGTGTCGGCTTGCCAAGCCATGCGGCTTACGGGATAATCCCACCTTTGCCCGGCATGTCATGTCGGGTATCTGCAAGCATCTTGTGCTTGACGCATGATGCCGGGATGGCGGAACTGGTAGACGCAGCGGACTCAAAATCCGCCGGTGGTGACACCGTGGGGGTTCGATTCCCCCTCCCGGCACCAGAATACAATCGGTAAAAATAAATTTTTATCATATAAATTATTGTGTTGCATGGTTATTTGCCGGTAGCGCAACTGGTCAGTCTTCCAGAAATATCTCATCATTACCCCGTAAACTACAGCAGATTTACAGCATGTGGTACAGCAAAAACGTGGTAGATCATGGCGACATACAGAAATCTCCGCCTACCCCGAGCACACCAGATACGAGTTTGTCTCGTGAGCCTCTTTCAATTGGTGATATCAGAGAGGCTGGGCGGTGCCTTATTACGATTTGTGCCAGATTAATTTACAATCCACATGACGCTATTTTGAAAGACAAGATCATGCCCTATAAATTACTGCTACTTCATGCGGTAACAATCATGACATTTTTAGTGGGTTCTAACGCCAATGCTCTTGAATTTAGTTGCAATCACGATTCGGTAAAAGGGGGATGGACAGAGGGGATTTTCAACCATAAAGCTGTCGATAATATCGTTAACAAGTTCACTCCTGAACATCAACAACTCGTGTCTTTTCTCGATGGTCTGCCGGTAAAAACAGATCTATCGACCATACAAAAAGGTATCGGAATCCAGCCAACAAGCAAGGTTAGCGTTGTGAAGGATTGGTTCAGAGTAGAGTGGCACATTCCTGGTGCCAACTCTAGTTTGGATGTCATCATTCAAGATTTTAATGGCTGCATATCCTATATCACGCTGGGAGAGGAAAAAACTGAAGGTGGCACTGGTTTTTTTCGCCGAACGAACAAGCTTCAATATCATTAACGCATTCAGGTTGCATGTGATATCTGACTTTACCCCTGTCAGAATTGTCTGATTTTGTGTCAGAATGCTTGCACAGCGGAATCTGTCGGGCATAATGCATTTATTCCTGCAAACGCCTGCTGGAACGGAAAGACAGGAATGATTTCTTTCCCTGTTCGCACCTGATGAATCCGGTGTGAAACAGCCCTATTGTCGGGAGGATGTCCGGAATGCCAACCATTTCTGACCGTCATGACCGGTTCTACAATGCTGTTCTGGCTGTCAACCAGATGATGGTGACGGTGCGTGATGAGCATGTGCTGTACCGTGAATTGTGTCGTGTGCTGGTCGAAGATGGTGGACTGGTTCTGGTCTGGGTAGGCCGTGTGGATCAGGCCAGCCTGCAGGTTAAACCGATCTGCAACTTTGGCGCTGGTGGTGAATTTCTGAATGATGTGCTGATTTCGGTGGATCAGGAGATTCCGCAGGGGCGTGGCCCGACCGGCGTTGCCTGGCGCGAAGGCCGGCCCAAGGTGGTGAACAGGTATCGCGAAGAACCGGCCATGCTGCCCTGGCGGGATGTCGCCCAACGATACGGCTGGCGTTCGTCGGCTGCGTTTCCGGTGTTCCGTCAGGGAAAAATCGAGCATATTCTGGGGCTCTACCATCAGGAAGAAGACGCATTTGATGATGAAGTCATCCGTCTTGTCAGTGCGCTGACGCAAACCGTTTCGTTCGCCCTGGAAAACCTTGACCATGAAAGCCTGCGCCAGGACATGGAAATCCAGTTGCGCCAGGTGGCCCAGGTGTACGAATTCAGCAGCCAGCCCATGCTGGTTCTGGATGAGTCCGGCCGGATACTGAGTGCGAACCACGCGTATGAAACCATGTCCGGTTATCCGCTGGACGAACTTGCCGGCAGGCACCCGCCTGTGTTTGACGAGACATTCCAGTTTGTGTTGCATGCCCGTTCTGGCGGACTTCTGGCGAACCAGAACAGCTGGCAAGGCCGTGTGTGGGGCCGACGTCGCAACGGAGACAGTTTTCCGCAGTGGATGGTGATCAATGTGGTGCCGAAAACCGAAGCATCGGCAGCCAGTTTTGTTGCCACGGTGACAGACATGACTGACCGGATGCGTTTCGAAGACACCATCTGGCGACAGGCCAATCTGGATTTGTTGACCGGTTTGCCCAACCGGTTCCTGTTTCATACCCGTCTGACCGAAGAGATGGTTCGCGCACGCAACCACCAGGATATTTTTCCGCTGGTGCTGTTTATTGATATCGACCAGTTCAAGCAGGTGAATGAGTTCATGGGGCACCATACGGGTGATTGCCTGCTGATGGAAATTGCCGGGAGAATTCGTGGCTGTGCTGGTGAACGCACGCTGGCTGCGCGGCTTGGCGGCGATGAATTTGCCGTGATGTTTTCGGCAATGTCCGAAGCCGAGCAACATAAAATGGCGCATTCCATTGGCGAATGCCTGGTCAAGGGCTTGCGCGAACCCTACGAACTGGCCGGAAGTGAACGCAGTCTTTACATGACCACTTCAGTCGGGATTGCTATGTATCCGCGTGATGCCGGCAGTACGGAAACCTTGCTGCAGAAGGCCGAACAGGCCATGTATGCCGCAAAAGCCGCCGGGCGCAACCAGATGGTCTTTTACACCAGAGGCATGCAGGAACAGGCCATCGAACGCCTCAACCTGTTGCAGGATCTGCGCAATGCCCTGGCGGAACAGCAGCTGTTTCTGGAATATCAGCCGATCATCCGGCTGAAAGACGGACATCTGGTCAAGGCAGAAGCCTTGTTGCGCTGGCGCAATCCGCGTCGAGGGCTGGTCAGCCCGGGCGAATTCATTCCGCTGGCTGAAGAGTCGGGTGCCATCATTGCCATGGGAGACTGGGTGTTCCGCACATCGGCAGACTGGGTCAAGCAAACCCTGCAGCGCCTGGGCGATGAATTCCAGGTCAGCATCAACATGTCGCCGGTCCAGTTTCGCGATCCCAATGTCAGTGTGGCCAACTGGTTACAGTACCTGCAGGCCATGGGGCTTGAATCTCAGCATGTGGTGGTGGAAATTACCGAAGGATTGCTGATGGACGCCAGTGAGGAAGTTTCGCGCAAATTGCTGGATTTTCGCAATGCGGGCGTGCAGGTGGCGCTGGATGATTTCGGCACTGGTTATTCGACGCTGTCCTATCTGCGCCGGTTTGATATCGATTATCTCAAGATCGACCGCGTGTTTGTCAGCAGCATGACGCACAACAGCAGTGATGCCGCCCTGGTTGAAGCCATTGTGGCCATGGCGCACAAGCTGGGGCTGAAAGTGATTGCCGAAGGCGTCGAAACGGACATTCAGCATGAAATGCTGCGACAGATCGGTTGCGATTACGGACAGGGTTTCTGGTATTCACGACCGCTTGATGAGGCCCGTTTCCAGCAGCTGTCCGGCCGTTTCCCTCTGCAGGAGGATGCCGCATGAACGATTCGGCCCAAGCGGCTGCGTCCGCAACGCAGGCCACAGGCAACGGCAGGGTGACGGCGGTACGCGGCAGCGTGGTCGATGTGCATTTTCCGGATCATCTGCCCCCGGTTCTCAGCTTGCTCAGGGCTGGCAAACAGAATGAAATCGCCATCGAAGTGCTGGTTCAGCTGGATGCCAGACATGTGCGCGGAGTGGCATTGACGCCGGTGCAGGGGCTGGCGCGGGGATCGGAAGTCACCGATACCGGCGGCACCCTGAAGGCTCCGGTCGGACCGGGTGTGTTGGGGCGGATGTTCGATGTGTTCGGTCAGGCCATTGATCTGGGCGAGCTGCCAGAACAGGTGGAATGGCGATCGGTGCATGGGTTGCCGCCACCGTTTGCCCGGCGTACCGGGCAAACCGGCGTGTTCGAAACGGGTATCAAGATCATCGACGTGCTGACGCCGCTGGAACGCGGGGGCAAGGCCGGCCTGTTTGGTGGTGCCGGCGTCGGTAAAACCGTGCTGCTGACCGAGATGATCCACAACATGCTGGGCAAGCATCAGGGGGTAAGCGTTTTCTGCGGGATCGGCGAACGCTGTCGCGAAGGCGAGGAACTGTACCGTGACATGCAGGAAGCTGGCGTTCTGCCGCACATGGTCATGCTGTATGGTCAGATGAATGAACCGCCGGGCAGCCGTTTTCGGGTAGGGCATGCCGCGCTTACCATGGCGGAATACTTCCGTGATGAGCAGCACCGGGATGTCCTGCTGCTGATCGACAATATTTTCCGTTTTGTCCAGGCCGGTTCCGAAGTGTCCGGCCTGATGGGACAGATGCCATCCCGTCTGGGTTACCAGCCGGGTCTGGCCACCGAGCTGGCCGGGCTGGAAGAACGGATTGCCGATACCGAGCACGGTGCGATTACCTCGATCCAGGCTGTTTACGTGCCGGCTGATGATTTCACCGACCCGGCGGCCGTGCACACCTTTTCGCATTTGTCGGCTTCGATAGTCCTGTCACGTCGTCGGGCCAGTGAAGGTTTGTATCCGGCGGTTGATCCGCTGCAATCCAGTTCGCGGCTGGCGACGCCAGGAGTGATCGGTGAGCGGCATTACCAGCTGGCTCAGGCAATCCGGCGTACGCTGGCGCAATATGAGGCACTGAAGGACATCATTGCTATGCTCGGTCTGGAGCAACTGTCTCCGGATGATCGAAAGATTGTCGCGCGCGCCCGCCGGCTGGAGCGTTTTCTGACCCAACCGTTTTTTACGACCGGACAGTTCAGTGGCATGGCCGGTCGCCTGGTCAGCCTGGCCGATGCTCTGGACGGTTGCGAGCGGATCCTCAACGATGAGTTTACCGACTGGCCGGAAACAGCGTTGTACATGATTGGCAGTATTGATGAGGCCAGGCATCCGGACAAGGGAGGCGCATGAAACTGCAGATCATGCTGCCGGGCGACATGTTGCTCGAAGCGGTCGATGTGCGGCGGATTGTTGCTGAAACAGTCAGTGGCAGCTTCGGAATCCTGCCTCACCGGCTGGATTGTGCCGCTGGGCTGGTGCCCGGTGTGCTGACCTGGGAAGACCACCAAGGGGCTGTTCATCATCTGGCTGTCGACGATGGCATTCTGGTCAAGGCTGGTGAGCAGGTCACAGTCGCCGTTCGGCACGCGGTGGCGGGCCAGGAACTGGCCAGCCTGCATACGTCCGTGGCCGAGATGTTGTCGGGTCTGGATGAACAGGAACGTGAAGCACGCATGGTGCTGGCGCGACTGGAAAGTGGTTTTATCCGTCAGTTCAGGAATCTTGGTCATGGCTGATCCGCACCGGCAGGATCGTCTGGAGCAAAGCGTGGCTGCCAGCGCACGACGTCGGCAGGCGGCAGAACGGGATCGCGACCAGAAGGCCAACCTCTGGTACGGCCTGGGGTTTATCGGTATGGTGGGCTGGTCGCTGGTGCTGCCCATGTTTTTGTTGACCGAACTGGGTCGCTGGCTCGACCGGCATTATCCCGGCGGGTTCTCCTGGACCCTGACCTTGATGTTATGCGGGTTGTGCGCAGGTGTCTGGAATATCTGGCGCTGGGTCGTGCAGCATGGTGTGATCAAGGAACCTCCCAAACATGAATGATTCGCAAATCTGGATACCGGCCTGGCCGGCATTTCTGGCTGGCCTGATGGTGGCAGTGCTGTTTTTTGCCGGCTTGTGGTGGACGGTGCAGGCCGGGCTTCGCTCGGAGCGGCCAGCGGTCTGGTTTTTGCTGAGCTGGTTTGGCCGCATGGCCATGGTGGTGCTGGTGTTCTGGTGGGTTGGCGGGAATGATGCGCATCGCTGGCTGTCTGCGGCTGCCGGGTTTCTGCTGGCCCAGTTGGCATTGCGGTTCTGGCAGCGCGCTGCTGTTGCCAGGGGGCGTTGAACGATGCATCTGAGTGGCGATCAGGTCATTTTCTGGCAATATGGATGGTTCAAAATCAACCTCACCATTGTGAGCACGTGGGTGCTCATGGCAGTGATGACGTTCGGCAGCTGGCTGGCAACGCGCAACTGCAGTCAGCCGGCCCAGCAGCGTTCGCGGCGCTGGCAGCACTGGACCAGCCTGCTGGAATGGGTGGTCGTGCTGATTCAGGAACAACTGAGCGATGTGGGGTTGCCGGAACCGGCGCGCTATCTTGATCTGATCGCCACGCTGTTCCTGTTTGTGGCCATTGCCAACCTGTGCACCATCATACCTGGATTCGAAGCGCCGACCGGTTCGTTGTCCACCACCGCTGCGCTGGCCGTGTGTGTGTTCGTGGCGGTTCCGTATTATGGTATCCGGGCATCCGGACTGGCCAGATATCTGGGAGATTATCTCGAGCCCACACCGGTCATGTTGCCGTTCAACATCATGAGTGAGCTGACCCGTACCCTGGCGCTCGCGATGCGTCTGTTTGGCAACATGATGGGTGATGGCATGGTGATCGGCATATTGCTGGTGGTGATGCCGTTTTTCTTCCCGGTGGTGATGAAGCTGCTGGGCTTGCTTACCGGCATGGTACAGGCGTACATTTTCAGTATTCTGGCCACGGTCTACATTGCCGCGGCAGTTGGTGCAAAAAACGACAACTCAAAGGGTGGAAACCAGGAATGGACAACGCAACCATCATAGCAGTCGCCTCTATCGTCACCAGCGGGCTGACCATTGGTATCGGCAGTATTGGCCCCGGCATTGGTGAGGGCATGGCGGTATCTTCGGCGCTGGGAGCGCTTGCCCAGCAACCGGATTCGGGCAGCGTGATTACCCGGACCCTGTTTGTCGGTCTCGCCATGATCGAGTCGATAGCCATCTACTGTTTTGTGGTGTCCATGATCCTGCTGTTTGCCAACCCGTTCTGGAACCACATGCTCAGGGTGGCTGGCGGACACTGACATGCTGATCGACTGGTTTACCGTTGCGGCACAACTGGTCAATTTCCTGATACTGATCGCGTTGCTGCGACATTTTCTGTACCGCCCGTTATTGCGGGCGGTTGCCGAACGCGAACGCCACCTCAAAGCCATTCAGGATGCGGCTGACACGGCGCGGCAACAGGCAGAGGCCGAAGCGGCCAGGCTGTCTGCCGAACGCGAGGCCGTGGCAGGGCAGCGCCAGCAGGTGCTTGACCTGGCTCTGTCCGACGCCCAGGCCGAGCGCCGCCACTTGCTGGATGGTGCCCGCCGCGAAGCCGAACAGATGCAGCAGCAGTGGCAGCAGGCACTGGCCAGCGAATTCGGACAGATCCGGCATGACATTGTCGTGCGCACACTGCAGGAAGTGTATGCGGTGTCCGGCAGGCTGATGAATGAACTTGCCGGAACCGAACTGGAATCCCGCATGGTGGTTGCGCTGGCAGCCAGGATTTCAGGCCATGCCGATGTGTTTGCCGATGTCGCCACATCGACAGAGTGGCTGGTCCGTTCTGCATTTGGCTTGTCACCCGCTAGTCAGCAGCTTGTCGAACAGGCCATCCATGCCATCAGTCCGGGCGCACAAAACATTCGCTACGAGCAGGAACCTGGTTTGCTGTGTGGGCTTGAGTTGCGGGCAGGTGGTCACCGACTGGCCTGGAACGCGGCAGATTATCTGCAAGATCTGCAGGATCGCCTTGCGACCATTGCACCGGCTGCGCCAGGGACGGAGACAGAATGACAGACCAGCTGAAGAACGCATTTGACGACGCATTTGACAGTCTGGCCAAAGCACGCGAGACGGCGGACAGTGCACGGCTGATCTGGCGTGAAACCGGCACTGTCACTGGCATTGCCAATGGCATCGTCACGGTGGATGGTTTACCGGGCGTTGGTTACGAAGAAATGCTGCAGTTTCCAAATAATCTGTATGGTATTGCTTTCAACCTGGATGAGAAGGAAACCGGTGTGATCCTGCTGGGCGATGTTCGCCAGCTTCAGGTGGGTGATGAAGTCCGTCGCACCGGCCGGGTAATGGATATTCCGGTGGGCGAGGGTTTGCTGGGCCGCGTGATCAATCCGCTTGGTCAGCCGCTGGATGATCGTGGCGATCTGTCGTTTACCGAACGCTTGCCGATCGAACGTCCGGCACCGCCAATCATGCACCGCGCACCGGTGACCGTGCCGCTGCAAACCGGTATCAAGGTGATCGATGCGCTGATTCCGGTTGGTCGTGGTCAGCGTGAACTGATTCTGGGCGACCGGCAGACCGGCAAGACGGCCCTGGCTCTGGATGCCATGCTCAACCAGCGCGGCCAAAACGTGATCTGCGTGTATTGTGCCATCGGTCAGCGGGCATCCAGCGTGGCCCGCGTAGTCAATGCGCTGCGCGATCATGGCGCCATGGCCTGGAGTATCGCCGTGGTCAGTGCCGGAAATGAAGCGGCCGGTCTGTCATGGATTGCGCCTTATGCAGCCACCAGCGTCGCCGAATGGTTCATGGCGCGCGGGCACGATGTGCTGGTGGTGTACGACGATCTGACCAATCATGCCAGGGCGTATCGCGAACTGTCTCTGTTGCTGCGTCGGCCACCTGGCCGGGAAGCGTTTCCGGGAGATGTGTTTTACATTCATTCCCGCCTGCTGGAACGGGCGACCCGGTTGAGGCCCGAATTCGGCGGTGGTTCGCTGACAGCACTGCCCATCGTGGAAACCGAAGCACAAAACATTTCTGCTTATATTCCGACCAATCTGATTTCGATTACCGATGGTCAGATTTACCTCTCGCCGGATCTGTTTGAACTGGGCATCCTACCGGCAGTCGATGTTGGCAAATCGGTTTCACGTGTCGGCGGCAAAGCACAGAAAGCCGCATACCGCGCTGTATCAGCAGATCTCAAGCTTGGCTATGCGCAGTTTGAGGAGCTGGAAAATTTTGCCCGGTTTGGCGCGCGGCTGGATGACACCAGCCGGCAGATTCTGCGTCATGGGCAGCGTATCCGGGCCTGTCTCAAGCAGAAAGAGCTCGATCCGGTTCCGCTGGCCGAACAGATTGTCGTGTTGCTGGCGTTGGGAGCCGGTTTGTTTGATCCGGTCGAACCGGACGACATGGCGGCTGCCGAAGCGCGGGTGCGCGAAGCAGCCCGTGCACTTGATCCGGCTCTGCTTGACCGGCTGGCCGCCGGTGAAGCGTTGTCCGGTACCGACCGACAGATTCTGCAGGCTGCGGCAGCCAGAGCCTTGCGCCTGACGGAGCCGGCCAGATGAGTGACAGCCTCGAAACCTTCCAGCGCAAGATGGCGAGCGCAGCCGATCTCAAACAGGTGGTGCGCACGATGAAAGCCATTGCCGCCAGCAACATGACGCGTTATGAGCAGGCCGTACGTTCGCTGGATGTGTATGAATCCTGCGTGCGCAATGGCCTGCATGTCAGTTTGCGTCATCAGATGCCCGAGCCGGCGGCCATGCGGCCGCACAGTGCAACGGGCGTGATCCTGTTTGGCACCGATCAGGGGCTGGTTGGCCAGTTCAACGATGAGCTGGCGGAGTTTGCCCAGCGCGAACTGGTTGGTGCGCCTGACCTGCACGTATGGGTTGTCGGCGAACGACTGGAATACCGGATACGTGATGCGGGTTTGCCGGTGAAGGCGGTTTTTCCGGTGCCATCGTCAGTGGCAGCCGTGACCGGGCTGGTTGTGGCATTGCTGGCCGAGGTGATGTCATGGACCAGCCGGCATGCCGGACAGCCTTTGTGGATCATGCATCACCAGCCAGCGGGAGGCGAACTGTATCAACCGGTCAGTCAGCGCATGCTGCCGTTTGATGACGCCTGGCGACGCGAACTGCTGGCATTGCCATGGCCTGGCAACCGGTTGCCGGAAATCGTCGGTGATAGCACGCTGACCCTCGGCGCGCTGATCCGTGAATACCTGTTCGTGTCCTGCTACCGGGCGTGCGCACATTCCCTGGCCAGCGAAAATGCAAGCCGGCTGGCAGCCATGCAACGTGCCGACCGCAATATTGATGACATGCTGCACACATTCCGGTCGCGCTGGAACCAGTTGCGCCAGGAAAACATCGATGAAGAGCTGTTTGATGTGGTAGCGGGGTTTGAAGCACTCCGTCGGCCAGCCACGCAGAAGCCGGAGGACGTAACGCATGAAACCGCATGACACCGACCCGTTCCGGGTGCATCCTGGACAACCGGTCAGGCTTGCCGAATGGGCCACCCGGATCAGTCCCTTGTATGGGTCGAAACCGGATTATCAGGCGATGCTGCAGTCGCAGGTCGATGAACTGTCACGCTTGCAGGAAGTGCATTACGCTGCGGGTCGTTATGCCATCCTGCTGATTTTTCAGGCCATGGATGCCGCCGGCAAGGACAGTACCATCCGGCATGTCATGTCCGGCGTCAATCCGCAGGGTTGCCAGGTACACAGTTTCAAGCATCCGAGCGAGGCGGAACTGGAGCACGATTTTCTCTGGCGCACAACGCGAGCCCTGCCGGAACGTGGCAACATCGGTATTTTCAACCGGTCATATTACGAAGAAGTGCTGATTGTACGCGTTCATCCGGAGATGCTGCATGCCCAGAATCTGCCGGCGGAATCCCTGACAAATGGCGCATTCTGGCATGACCGTTTTCGTTCGATCGTTGAAATGGAGCAGCACCTGGTCCGCAACGGCACCCGGATTCTGAAATTTTTTCTGCACCTGTCTCCGGAAGAACAGCGCAAACGCTTTTTGCGACGCATCGATGAACCTTCCAAAAACTGGAAACTCAGCATGGATGACATCGAGGAACGCAAATACTGGAAACAATACATGCATGCCTACGAACAGTGCCTGGCAGCCACATCGAGTGCGGAAGCCCCCTGGTACATCATTCCGGCGGATGACAAGGCCAATGCCCGTCTTCTGGTGGCGGATACCGTATTGGGTCTGATGCGCAATCTGAGGTTGGAATACCCCAAACCCTCGCCGGAAGAACACGCGCGCCTGCAGGATGTTCGCGCGCTGCTGATGGCCGAGGCGGAAACCGGCAAATAAACGCACAATTTTGAAGTCGTACCAGGGCTAACGCCACCGGTTGTCAAACCCTGTTACGGCTTGCCTGGTTCAGGAATCCGCTGAACCCAACCCTGCAGATGGGTCAGCACGGTTTCGCCAAGCGCGGCGATCCAGGCACTGTTTTCATTCAGCGCCGGAATATAGTGGTATTCCTTGCCGCCGGCGGTGAGGAATGTTTCGCGGCCTTCCATGGCAATTTCTTCCAGGGTTTCCAGGCAATCGGCAACAAAACCAGGACAGACGACGTCGACCCTTTCGCAACCCGCACGTGCCAGCTCAGTCAGGGTGTCGTCGGTGGCGGGGCCGATCCAGCGGGCGCTTCCGAAGCGGGATTGATAAGTGATGCGGAAACGCTGGCTATCCAGCCCCAGAATCTGGGCCAGCAGTTTGCCGGTGGTTTCGCAGTGCTGCTGGTAGGGATCACCCAGTTTGACCGAACGTTCAGGGATGCCGTGGAAACTGATCACCAGAACCTGCGGCCGGTTGTTTTGCATCCAGTACTGGCGGATATTCTCTGCCAGTGCGTTGATGTAGCCCGGATCGGCATGAAACGACCGGATGGTGCGAATTTCTGGCTGGCTGCGGCGTTGCAGCAGATGATGCCAGACGGCGTCGAGCGCAGATGCGCTGCTGGATGCGGCGTACTGCGGGTACATCGGTACACACAGAATCCGCTGACAGCCCGCGGCGGACAGTTTTCCAATGGCGCTGGCAACCGAGGGGTTGCCATAACGCATGCCGAATTCGACTGCGTAGGGACTGCTGATCTTCGATTTGAGCCAGCCTTCCAGCAGGCTGGCCTGTTTTCGGGTATGGAACAGCAATGGCGAACCTTCGCGGGCGTCCCAGATACTGGCGTATTTTTTAGCTGATTTTGCTGGACGTATACGCAGGATGATGCCATGGAGGATCGGCCACCAGACAATGGCGGGTAGCTCGACGACCCGTTTGTCGGACAGGAATTCTGCGAGATAACGGCGCACTTCGGCCGGACGCGGTGCATCCGGCGTACCGAGATTGAGGAGCAGGATTCCGGTTTTTTCCGGTTGGTTCAATGAGGCGGGTTCAGGCAGAAAGGCAGGCATAAGGGCTCAATGGCTGGAAGAAAGGGCGTTGGTCAGCAGACGGGCTGTGATATCCACCACGGGAACAATTCGGTCGTAGGGCATTCGGGTTGGGCCAATCACCCCCAGGGTGCCCACCACACTGCCATTGATGCTGTAAGGAGCAGTGATCACGCTGCAGTCGTCCGGAGCCAGGTTTCCGGATTCGCTGCCGATGAAAATCTGCACGCCTTGCGCCTGCTGGCTGAGATCAAGCAGCTGGATCAGCGTGCTTTTCTGTTCGAACATTTCAAACAGACGGCGTAACTGGCCAATATCGGAAAAAGCTTCGGTATTGAGCAGATTGCGCTCGCCAGACAGCACAATGGCGTCATCCGGACGGGTCAGGGCGCGGGCGCTGGCATCCAGGGCTTGTCGCATCAGTCTTTCGATGCTGGTGTGCAATGATTTCAGTTCTTCGTGCATGCGGTGTTGCACTTCACTGAACGTGGTCCCTGCATATTGCTGGTTGAGCAACTGGGCAGCTGTCTGCAGTTCCTGGCTGTTGTAGGCGTGTTCGGTTTGCAGAATGCGGTTTTGCACTTCGCCATCGGTCGTGATGATGACCAGCAGCACCCGGTGGTCATCCAGACGGAGAAATTCCAGTTGGCGGAAGGCGGCATTCTGACGGCGTGGCGTTATCACCACTCCGGCAAACCGGGTCAGCTGCGACAGCAGCAGCGATGCCTGTTCGAGCATCTTTTGCGGATCGGCTTCGCTCAGTGTCGCTTCCAGTCGGTCGATTTCCAGGTTTTCAAGCGGCTGGGTCGTCATCAGCCGGTCGACAAAAAAGCGGAATCCCTGCGCGGTCGGCACCCTTCCGGCCGAATGGTGCGGACTGGCCACCAGTCCCATGGATTCGAGATCGGCCATGACATTGCGAATGGAGGCCGGGCTCAGGTCCAGACAGGCATAGCGGGACAACGAACGTGAGCCGACAGGTTGTCCTTCGGCAATGTAACGTTCGACCAGGGTTTTCAGCAGAATTTGTGCGCGTTCGCTCAGCATGCGTGTTATTGTACAAAAAAATCCACCGATCGGTATCCCGTCGATATAATGCAGACACCCTATCAGATACAGGCATCATGTCAAAACGATTCAAGACCATAGCCCTGGTCGGCAAATACGACACGACCAGCCAGGAAGATCATCATCTGCCACAGCTGGCCGATTTTCTGCGCCAGCGTGGCTATGTCGTGCTGATCGCCCATAATACCGCCAATCTTCTGGGCATGGATGATCATGCGACAGCCGGGCTGATTGAAATCGGCGAGCGGGCCGATCTGGTCATCGTGCTGGGCGGGGATGGCACCATCCTGTCGATTGCCCGTGCATTGGCGGGATATCCGGTGCCATTGCTCGGGATCAACCAGGGACGGCTCGGTTTTCTGACCGATGTATCGCAGGAAAACATGCTGGACATTCTCAACGATGTCCTGGAAGGCGAGTTCGTCGAAGAAGAGCGTTTGCTGCTGGATACGACCATCCTGCGCCAGGACAAGATGTTTTTTTCCGCCTGCGCCCTGAATGATGTGGTATTGAGCAAGGGAGCCAGTGGCCGGCTGATTGAATTCGGTGCCCGCATTGATGGCGAATTTGTTTACAGCCAGCGTTCGGATGGGCTGGTGCTGGCAACCCCGACCGGTTCGACGGCGTATGCCCTGTCGGCAGGCGGGCCGATTTTGCATCCGAGCATCGAAGGGTTCGTGCTGGTACCCATCTGCGCACATACCCTGGCAGCACGGCCTATCGTGGTAAACAGCCAGTCGGTGGTGGAACTCGAGCTGACGCATGCCGACGACGCCCGCGTCCACTTTGATGGACAGCGCCATTGCGACATCCGCATGGGCGACCTGGTCCGCATCACCCGCGCACCTTCGCCGGTACGGCTGCTGCACCCCCGTCAGTACAGTTACTATCGCACATTGCGCGAAAAGCTCTACTGGGGAAAGAAACTCTGATGCTGTTGTCGTTGTCGTTGCGGGATTTCGTGCTGGTCGACCGGTTGCGCATTTCCTTTTCGGCCGGATTGACGGTGCTGACCGGAGAAACCGGTGCCGGCAAGTCGATTCTGGTCGATGCGCTGTCGCTGGCGGTCGGTGAACGGGGCGATGCGGGTGTCATCCGGCAGGGTGCCCAGCGCAGCGAGATCGAGGCGGAATTCGATGTCCAGAATCTGCCCGGGCTGTGCGAATGGCTGGCCGACAATGGTCTGGATGAAGAAAACCAGTGTGTCCTGCGCCGCATCATCGATGCTGGCGGACGCTCGCGCTGTTTCATCAACGGGCGCCAGGCAACGACGCAGCAATTGCGCGAAGCCGGTGAATTCCTGCTGGACCTGCATGGTCAGCATGCGCACCAGTCTTTGCTCAAGCCGGTCGTCCAGCGTCAGCTGCTGGACGGTTACGCCGGTGTCCTGTCATTGGCCAGGCAAACCGCAGACCACTACCGGAACTGGCAGAACGCACTGGAACGTCTGCGGGCGGCAGACCAGATGCGGAGCGAATCAGCTGCGGAAGCCGAACGCTTGCGCTGGCAGCTGGAAGAACTCGAACAACTGTCGTTTGATCCGGCCCAGTGGGAGACACTGCAGACCGATCATGCCCGGATGGCGCATGCCGCGCAGCTGGCCAGCGGGCTGGCGAGCGTGCAGGACATGCTTTGCGAAGGGGACATTGCGGCAGAGCGTTTGCTGGAACAGGCCACGAGCCATCTCGATGACATGTTGGCCTGGGATGCCGGTCTGCAACCAGCGCGCGACCTGCTGGCGTCCATGCAGGCCGAACTGGGCGAAGTCCTGCATCTGCTCCGCCAGTCGGCCGGACGTCTGGATGTTGATCAGGGCGGACTGGAAGACATGGAGCAGCGCATGTCGGCTGTGATGTCGGTGGCCAGAAAATACCGTGTTGCGCCGGTTGATCTACCTGAACTGCTGTCAACCACCCGCAACCGGCTGGCCGAACTGAACAGTCTGGGCGACCGGGAACAGTTGGCTCATGAGGTGGCTGCCGCCAGCGAACATTGGCATCGGCTGGCCACAGAACTGTCCACTCTGCGTCGTCAGGCAGCCGTGCGGCTTGCAGACGAAGTCACCGCTGGCATGCAAAAACTTGCGCTTGCCGGTGGCGTATTCGATATTCATTTCGAGGATGTGCCGGAAGGTTATGCCGGCGGTCTGGAACAGATCGTGTTCCGGGTTGCAGCGCATGCTGCAACCGAACCACGCCCCCTGGCCCGAGTGGCATCCGGTGGCGAGCTGTCACGTATCAGTCTGGCGTTGCAAACCGCAGTCAGCCGGGTGGCGGCAGTGCCGTTGCTGGTGTTTGACGAGGTGGATGTCGGTATTGGCGGCGGCGTGGCCGAAATCGTAGGCCGCATGTTGCGCGAGCTTGCCCGAACCCGCCAGGTCATCTGCATTACCCATTTACCACAGGTTGCGGCCCAAGGTGAACACCACCTGCAAGTCAGCAAGTCCAGCGAGCAGGATGGCGTGATCAGTCAGTTGACCGTGCTGGATGCTGCAGGCCGCGTCGAGGAGATTTCCCGCATGCTGGGCGGCGTGGTGATCACCGACGCGACCCGGACACATGCGCGAGAAATGTTGCGCGCGGCCAGCACAACCGGCTGAAGCGGGTGCTTCATGGCCTGACGGCAAATGGTCACACGCCGTGGCTTGCCAGCCAGCGCTTGATGCCGGCCGCATCCAGTGCGCCTGACATGCGGGCTGTTTCCTGACCATCGCGGAACAGAACCATCGTGGGAATGCTGCGGATGCCATAACGTGCGGCCAGTGTTGTCTGCTGTTCGGTTTCCACTTTGGCGAACAGGACCCGGCCAGTCAGTTCACCGGCAGCCTGCCGGAATGCCGGCGCCATCATTTTGCACGGGCCGCACCAGTTGGCCCAGAAATCCACAACCACCGGCAGCCCGTTCCGGCTGACATAGCGGTCGAAGTCCTGCCCGCCCAGTTCTTTGGGTTCGCCGGTAAACAACGGCTGGCTGCATTTGCCACATTTCGGGTGTTCGGTCAGACGTTGTTCCGGAACCCGGTTGATGGCCTGGCAATGGGGGCAGACGATTTCCATATGACATTCCTTCACGCATTGTTGATCACCCCCGTAAGATGAGGGAGGTTACACGTGATTTCAAGAGGTGGCGATGCATGCTCGCTGTGGCGGGGCATGGATTCTGCGACTTCGCTTCGCTCCGCGCAGAATGACGAATGTCTGGGGACGCGCACAGAATGACGAATGTCTGGGAACTCGTGCAGAATGGCGATGTTTGCGGACTCCACGCAGAATGACG
>JAJZUW010000004.1:95866-158119 GCA_021845925.1 Pseudomonadota bacterium | reverse complement strand
GGCATGGATTCTGCGACTTCGCTTCGCTCCGCGCAGAATGACGAATGTCTGGGGACGCGCACAGAATGACGAATGTCTGGGAACTCGTGCAGAATGGCGATGTTTGCGGACTCCACGCAGAATGACGATGTTTGGTGACTCCACGCAGAATGGTGGATGGGAGGACCTCCGTCATTCCGCGCGCAGTCGCGGAATCCACAGATCCGGTTCAGCGGCACGCAAGGCATGGATTCTGCGACTTCGCTTCGCTCCGCGCAGAATGACGAATGTCTGGGGACGCGCACAGAATGACGAATGTCTGGGAACTCGTGCAGAATGGCGATGTTTGCGGACTCCACGCAGAATGACGATGTTTGGTGACTCCACGCAGAATGGTGGATGGGAGGACCTCCGTCATTCCGCGCGCAGTCGCGGAATCCACAGATCCGGTTCAGCGGCACGCAAGGCATGGATTCTGCGACTTCGCTTCGCTCCGCGCAGAATGACGAATGTCTGGGGACGCGCGCAGAATGACGATGTTTGATGACTCCACGCAGAATGGTGGGTGGCAGGACCTCCGTCATTCCGCGCGTAGTCGCGGAATCCATCAATGGTATGACACGCGGGACTGGCGCCTGCTTTGCCTAGGCGGCAAGCAGTGGATCCAGTCCACCCTTGCTGTCGAGCAGCGCGAGGTCATCGAAGCCGCCGACATGGACGTCGCCAATGAAAATTTGTGGCACGGTCCGTCGGCCGGTGCGTTCGATCATGGCATCGCGCTGTTCGGGATGCAGGTCAACCCGGATTTTGGTAATGGATACATTCTTGCTGGCGAGGAGCCTTTCTGCCCTTACGCAATAGGGGCAGACAGCCGTGCAATACATGGTTACTTGTGGCATGGGGTTCTCCGGAACAGGCGGTCAAGCGTGGTTCAGCTTACTTGAGTGTCGTTGGCATCTGCTCGCGCTGCCAGGCAACGATACCGCCTTTGAGATTGTAGACTTTGGTAAAGCCGGCCTTGCGCAGGATTCCGCAAGCCATGGCCGAGCGGTTGCCCGATTTGCAGTTCACCACGATGGTCCGGTCCTTGAATGCTTCAAGGGAGGCCAGATTGCTTTTCAGCTGGCCAAGCGGAATATGCCGGGCACTGGCAATGTGGCCGGAAGAAAATTCGCTGGCTTCGCGCACATCGAGTACCAGTGCATCGTCGTGGTTGATCAGTTTGACGGCGTTGTTGACGTCGACTTCGTTCGCGCTGGCCATCTTGCCGAACAGGTTGGGAAAGGCAAGCATCAGTCCCGAGGTCAGCACGGTGAGAATCAGCCAGATATTCTGTTTCACAAAAAGCAAAATCAAACTCCTGATGGGTAACGGTCTGCGGACCGGTGACCCGGAAGATTACCGTGTCAGCCGGATTGCGCAGCTGGTGCCGCCGTGCCCGTTACAGGCCGCACGAGGACTGAACACCGAATTTTTTCAGGATGTTGTCCAGTGGGCAGAAGCGGGTGATGCCGCTCTGAAACAGGTTGAAGCCGACAAATGCGGTAAACCAGAGCCAGCTGACATGCGTGATGTCGATCTGGCCGGAAAACTGCGCAAGTGCCAATGATAACATGATGAAGCTGCCAGCGATGATTCTGACGATACGCTCAACGGTCATTCGGATTCTCCAGGTGATTCAGGTTGATGAAATGGAATTGGCGTTTGCCAGTCGGCGCTCCCAGAGATAATACAGCAACGGGATCACGACCAGCGTAAGCAGGGTGGAGGCGAAGGTGCCAAAGATCAGCGATACCGCCAGTCCACCAAACACTGGATCGGTAATCATGATAGCCGACCCGAGGATAATGGCCAGTGCGGTCAGCATGATCGGCCGGAAACGGACCGCGCCGGCTTCGATGACGGCTTGTTCAAGGCTGTAACCGCGTGCACGGTAGTCGATGATGAAATCGATCAGCAGCAACGAGTTGCGCACGACAACACCCGCCAGCGCGATGACGCCGATCATGGATGTGGCGGTGAATGCCTGTCCGGTCAGCCAGTGGCCGGGAAACACGCCAACCAGGGTTAGCGGGATGGCACCCATCACAATCACTGGCATGACAAATGACTTGTAATAGCCGACCAGCATCAGGTAGATGAATACCAGCGCCACGATAAAGGCGGAGCCAAGATCGCGGAACACATCCAGGGTGAGCCGCATTTCTCCGCCCCACAGCAGATGGTAGTTGACCACGTCATCCGGTTGGGTGTCCGTGAAGCCGAGGTTGCCTGTCCTGAATGTGGCGCCACTGGAAAGCTTTTTGCCATCAAGCATTTTGTCCAGTGAAAGAACCGCATACACCGGACTGGAGGCCAGCAGTTCGCCGCCCACCATCACCATCGGATGCTGATCGCGGTCGTACACCGGTTTGTCCTGTGTGGCGCGCTGCACGGTGGCAATCGCGGACAGAGGCACCTGCCGGCCGCTCATGCTGGTGACATGAAACGCCAGGATCTGTTCCGGCGTTTCACGCTGGCTCTTTGGAATTCTCACATTGAGATTGATTTCTTCCAGTGTGCTGTCGTCATGCAGTGTGCCGATATTGAAGCCGGAGACATAATCATGCAGCAGACGTGCGATCTGGCCGACAGCCACACCGGACAGAGCTGCTTTCTGTCGATCGATGCGGATATTGAATGAATCGACAGTGCCTGTCACCGAATCATCGGTATTGATGATGCCGTAGATGTTGTTGAATGCACGGTCAACATCGTCTGCCGAATTGCGCAGGACGTTGTAGTCAGGCCCATACAGTTCTGCCATGACCTGAGACTGGACCGGCGGACCGGGCGGTGTTTCGTACAGCTTGATCCTGGTATCCGGCCAGCGCGCCCGCAGGGGTTGCAAGGCCAGATTGAGCTGGCGCGCGATGTCGTGCGAGCTTGTCGAGCGCTGGTGCTTGTCCGACAGGTTGACGCGCAACTGGGCGAAATTGTCGCCACGCTTGATCATGTCGCCCCGCACCAGGGCTGCAAAATCAATCGGTGCCGGCATGCCAAGATAGGTTTCGTAATCGGTCACATATGGTGAATGCGCGAGCACTTCGCCGACGGAGCGGGCCACTGCATCGGTCTGGGCAAGCGTGCTGCCGGCCGGGGTGTCGACTTCCAGTAGCAGGGTGTTGGTGTTGTCGTTGGGCAGCATCTTGAGTTCGACACCGAGTGCAGACAGGGGGCCGTTCATGCCGGACGGACGGATGAACTGCCATGCTGGCTGGATCATGGCGAGCACCAGCAGCACGACAACGCCGGCAAACAGCACATTGCGCCGCTGCGGGCTGGCGATGAGCGGGGTAATGACACGCACATAGGCGCGGTGCAACGCATCCTTGGGGCTTTCGGCCTTTTCCTGCAGGCTTGGCGTGGTGCGAAAATTCTGTGCGGCCTTGCCCTGCAGCCAGAGACGTGCCGCCCAGGGCACAACCATGTAGGCAATCAGCAACGAAGCGATCATGGCAACCGGAACATTGAACGGTATCGGTTTCATGAACGGCCCCATCATGCCGGTCACAAATGCCATGGGAATGAAGGCCAGAATGACTGCGATGGTGGCTATGTTGGTCGGATTGCCGATTTCATTGGTGGCGATGACCAGCGATTCGGCAAAACTGTGATTGCCGCCGTGGTGCATGTGGCGGTGGATGTTTTCCACCACCACGATGGCGGCATCGACCAGCAGTCCGAGCGACAGGATCAGGGCAAACAGGGTGATCCGGTTGATGGTCTGGCCGGCGATCAGGCCGACGGTCAGCACCACGAACAGGATCAGTGGCACGGTCAGGGTCACGATGGCTGCCTCGCGCCAGCCCAGAAACACCACCATGATGACTATGACCGAACCGATGGCAATGCCAAGGTGTTCCATCAGGGTGTTGACGGCGTCATTGGCCTTGGCGCCATCATCACGGGTGACCGCAACGGTGATGCCTTGCGGAATCGCCTGGCGCTTGAGCTGAGCCAGTTTGTCGAGCACGGCATTGGCCACGACCACGGCATTGGTGCCGGCCTTTTTGGCAATGGCAATGGTAACTGCCGGCATTTCACCGTTGCGGTGGACCTGACCGGATGCCGGCCCCCAGGCAAATCGTGCCTGCTGGTCGGTTTCGGCCGGGCCATCGCTGATTTCCGCGACATCCTTCAGATAAACCGGTCTGCCATTGGGCGCGCCAATGATCAGACGGCCAACCTGGCGGGCATCGCCAAAGAAGCCGGACAGCCGCAATGGATGTTCATGGTTGTCACTGATCAGGGTGCCTACCGGCATCGAGACGTTGCCGCCCTGAAGCTGGCTGGTCAGCTGTTCCAGGCTGATGCCACTGGCCGCGAGGCGGGCAGGAATCACACGGATGTTGACTGCTCGCTGGCTGCCACCGATCATTTCGGTAAACGACACGCCCGGAACATTGCGCAGTTGTTGCAGAATGTGGCTTGCCACCATGCGGATCTGGTCATCTGCCAGGGTAGGCGAGCTGAACGACAGGGTCATGATTGGCACATCGTCCACATTGATCGGTTTGACCATCGGCTGCATGGCGCCGGGAGGAAGGTGGTCAAGGTTCTGCATCAACTGGTTGTACAGCTTCACCAGGCTGCGTTCCTGGTCCTGACCGACATCAAACTGGACGGTCACCACGCCAAAATCAGCCACGGCATAGCCAAATGTATGTTTGACGCCCGACTGTGCATTCATGAGGGATTCGAGCGGCTTGACCACCAGGTTTTCAATTTCGCTGGCAGATGAACCCGGACGCGCGACAATGATATTGGCCGCTGGCACTACAATCTGCGGATTGTATTCGCGAGGCGTCACCATCAGAGCCAGCACGCCAGCCAGGCTGATGGCCAGCATGATCATGGCGGTGATCTTGGATTCGAGGAAAGTGCTGGCGATTTTGCCGGCAATGTTCAGCTTGCGGTTCTGGTCAGACATTGCCAGCCCCTGTGGCGTTGATGTGATCGCCGGTTGCCAGGCTGACAGCCGGGTGGGTGACAATCCGTTCTCCGGTTGTCAGACCGGCGGTAATGACAGTCATGCCACTGGCGGATTCGCCGGTACGGATCATCCGGAAATGGGCGGTGTCATGGCGGTCGACGATGAATACGCCTGGAATGCCGGCGCGAATGACAATGGCGCTGTCCGGAATGCGCAAGCCTTTGGCCTCGCCAGTCATGAAATTGACCTGGACAAACTGTCCGCTGTCAAATGTCTGCTGTTCGGGCAATGAAATCTTGACCAGGTGGGTATGGGTCGCTGGATCGGCTGCACTGACCAGAGCGGTGATGTGGCCGGTCACGTCGCGGTTTTCAATGCGCATGGCGACCTTTTCGCCGGTGCGGAGTTTACCGAACACATCTTCGGGCACCTGGGTCTGCACATCGAGGTGCTCCGGATTGACCAGCATCAGCAACGGCTGGCCAGGGGCCGCCAGCGCGCCCTGGCTGGTCATGCGCTGGGTGATCACGCCGGAAAATGGCGCCCGGATGGCAGCATAGCTCATCTGGGCTTCTGCGGTGGCATGGCTGGCACGGGCGGCGTTGACCTGTTGCTGGGCCACGGCATATTGCAGCCGGATCTTGTCCCACTGAGCCTTGGGAATCGCTTCTTCGCGATAGAGTTCGCCAAAGCGTTCGTAATCGGTTCTGGCGTCGGCCAGTGCGGCTTCCGCCTGCGCGAGGGCGGCGCTGGCCATGCTCACTTGTCCCTGGATATCGCTGGGATCGATGGTGACCAGCAGTTGACCCCGTTTGACGGTTTCACCGGTATCCACATGAATCGCACGAACATAACCCATGATGCGCGAAGCCACCTGGATTTGCTGGATGGCATTGACCGTGCCCGGAAAAGAGGCGGTTTCCGCCTGGTTTGACCGGGATACCGTCATCACTTCGGCGGCAACAGTGCCGGCATCGGTATTCTGGCCGGTGACAGGGCTGTCGGCGTGATGGCAGGCTGCCAGGACAAATGGCAAAGCCAGGGCGAGCAGCAATGGACGAATCGACGGATTTCTCACGGGAGGCTCCTGAAATCGGTTTGTGTTCTGGTTCAAAGCGAATCGGGGTCAAGCTGACCGGTTGTCAGTTTCAGTCGGGCGCGTTGCACGGCAAGATCGTAGCGGGCAGCCACGACATCTGCCCGTGCCTTGTCCAGTTCGGCCTGTGCGCCCAGTTGTTCTGTGATGGTGGCAACGCCGCCGGCATAGCGCTTGTTGACCAGACGTGCCGCTTCTTCAACCTGGGTGACAGCCATTTCCCGTTCTGTCAGACGTTGTTCGGCTTCGGCCGCTTTGCGTCGCGCATCGGCAACCTGCATGGCGACACCGGCTTCCGCACGTGCAAGCCTGGCCAGCGCCTGGTTGTGCGATGCCTCGGCCTGGTCGATCTTGCCGCGGGTAATGCCGCCATCGAACGCAGTCCAGCTCACATTGCCGCCGATGGTCCATGAATTGCTGGAAAACCCGAGGTTCGGATCATTCCAGTCCTGGCGGACCATCAGGCCAACCTGCGGCAGGCGGGCTGAACGGGCCATCTCGATGCTGGCAGAGTCGGCTGCCGCCTGGTGGCGCAACGCAATGATTCCCGGGTTGTTTTCCTGAGCGGCGCGCTGGAGATCGATCAGAGGGGTGGTGACGGGGCTGACGTTCACTTCCGGGCCCACGTCAAGCGACTGGTCCAGTGGGATGCCCATCAGCATGTGCAACTGGTCGAGCGCGCCTGCAACTGCATTCTCGGCCTGGGTTTTCTGGACCAGAACATCCTGCAGTCTGACCTGGGCCAGCAGCAGGTCGCTTTTAACCACGGTTCCACCCTTGGCCATATTCTGCATCATGGTCAACATGGAACGCGAGGCTGTCTCGGCCTGGCGGGCGACATCGAGATAGGCACGAGCAGCATTGACGCCTTCCCATGCCTGCAGAAGGTTGAAAATGACTTGCTGGCGGGCAGCCTTGTCGCCGTTTTCGGCTGCGGCGATGTATTCGCGGGCCTGGCGGATGCCGCCATCGATCATGCCGCCGGTGTAAACCGGAATGTCCAGTTCGACACGCGTGTCGAAATTGTGCACCACGCCGGGGTAATTGAGGTTTGCCGGTGCAATGGACAGGGCACCGGGGCCAGTGAACTGACTGGCGCCGAAGTCGTTGAAAGTCGCGCCGCGTTGTGCCAGCTTGAGCCCGAATGCATTCAGGGCATCATTGGTTTCGGTGCCGATCAGGGAGGCGGTCAGCTTGGGCATCCGGTAACCATTGGCCTGGCGCAGGCCGGCTTTGGCTGCATTGACCTGTTCGGTGCTGTCGGCAATGTCGGGGTTCTGTTGCAGCGCGATGCTGACGCATTGGGAAAAGGTAAGCGGTGCGGACAGCGCGGCTTGCGAGGCAAGAGCTGCCATTATCGCCGGAACCAGCCGGCGCATGAGCGGGCGGAACATCATCTGTTGACCTTGTTGTGGTTGTGTCATGACTTTCTGATGGATGTTAGCAGCAAAGCCAATTTTTTTGCAAAACATTGTTTCTTTAGTAAAAAGTTAGAATATTAGTTTTTAATTATATAGTGAAATTCATTTTGTGAAAACCCATTTTTGCAGGGATTGATGACAAAAAGTCCGTACAGACCGGGCGTGTAACCGGTAATGCTGTAGAATACCGGCATTGTTCAGGCTGGAGTTTGCATGGGTTTTTCTGATCTCGGACTGGTCGCAGAGGTTTTGCAGGCGCTGGAGGAATGCGGTTACCGCGATCCGACGCCCGTGCAGACCCAGGTGATCCCGGTCGCATTGACCGGATGCGATATCATGGCGGGCGCGCAAACCGGCACCGGCAAGACGGCAGGGTTTACCTTGCCTATGCTGAGCCGGCTGGCGCCGTTCGCCACCACCAGCCTGTCGCCAGCCCGTCATCCGGTTCGTGCCCTGATTCTTGCCCCCACGCGTGAACTGGCCATGCAGGTTGGCGAAAGCGTGCAGAAGTACGGCAAGCGGCTTCCGTTACGCGTTGCCGTGATCTATGGCGGTGTGAACATGAATCCGCAGATCGAGGCATTGCGCGCCGGGGTGGACATTCTGGTGGCCACTCCGGGACGTTTGCTCGATCATGTCCAGAACCGCACGCTGGATCTGTCGCAGGTCAGGATCATGATCCTGGATGAAGCCGACCGGATGCTGGATATGGGCTTTTTGCCGGACTTGCGCCGCATCATCGAACTGTTGCCGGAAAATCGGCAGAACATGATGTTTTCTGCCACGTTTTCACCGGAAATCCGCAAGCTGGCCGATACCATCATGCGCGAACCGCGCCTGATCGAGGTGGCCCGACGAAACACGGCGGCAGAAACTGTGGTCCAGCGTGTCCATCCGGTGGACAAGGAACAGAAACACGCCGTGCTGACCAGCATTATCCGGCAGCGCGATCTTCGTCAGGTTCTGGTGTTTTGTGGCACCAAGCTGGGCGCCAACCGGCTGGCCCAGCACTTGGGGCGCAGTGGGATTCCGGCCAATGCCATTCATGGTGGAAAAACCCAGCAGGCACGTGTCGAAGCGCTCGACCAGTTCAAGAAAGGCGAGATTCGCGTGCTGGTCGCCACCGATGTGGCTGCCCGCGGTATTGACATCGAACAGTTGCCGGTGGTGATCAACTACGATTTGCCGCGCGCCGCAGAAGATTACGTTCATCGCATCGGCCGTACCGGCCGGGCTGGCGCGGCAGGCGAAGCGCTCTCCCTGGTTGCGCCGGACGAAATGCGTCTGCTGGCCGACATTGAAAAATTGCTCAATACCCGCATCGTGTCCGAAGCGCCGCCTGTCGAAGTCGTGCAGAAGGCGCCGGCAGCTGTCTCGCCACGTTCGCCTGTCGAAACCAGCGCGGTGGACAGGCCGGCAAGACCGGCCCCGGTTCGCAGCGCGGCTCCGGCCGCCGCCGGTCTGGCCGGCATGCTTGCAGTACCGGCGCGTGCCGGTCGCGAGCGTGAAGTGGCTGCCCTGTTCCGTCCACCAGTCCGTCGGTCTGATCAGGACGACCGCCAGGAACCCGCCGTCGGTCAGGAACAGGCTTCAGCGACCGAAGACGGGTCTGATCCGGAATCGGCAGCCGGGCAGTGAGCCGGTACTGTTACCGGTTTCCGCCTACCACCACTTTTCAAAAATGATGTTGTTCTCGGGAACACCCAGTTCCGGCAGGGCGGCAGCCAGATCATCCACCATTTCGCGCGGTCCACACAGATAGCAGCGGGTGCTCGGGCCTGCACCGGCTTCGCGCAACAGTTCGCGATTGATGCGGCCGGTCTTGCCTTGCCATGCCGGATCGGGACGGGTCAGGGTCGTGATGTGCCGGATGGTGTCGCCGTTACCCAGAGCGGCAAGTTCCTTGCGGTAGAGGTATTCCTGCTGGCTGGTGATGCTGTACAGCATGGTGGCGGGTTTCCGTTTGGCTGCCGCCAGACGGAAGATACTCATCAATGGCGCGATGCCGGTGCCCGCACCGATCAGCAGCAATGGTTCCGGCATGTCCGGGTGCCAGATGAAGTTACCCTGGCCATTGCTGATGCGCAGACGGTCACCTGGCCTGGCCGATTCGTGCAACCAGCGGGTCAGCGCATGCTGATTGCTGTAGCGGATTGCCAGTTCGATCTGGTTCGGGCTTGCCGGTGAAGAAGCCACTGAAAAACTGGCGGTGACGGTTTCGCCATCCATCTCGCGGCTGACGTTGATCCATTGACCGGCAAGCCGGTAGAATGAAGCGTCTGCACAAGTCAGCTGAAAGATTCGGATGGTCGGTGTGACCGGCGTGATGGATTCGATAATGGCAATGTGCATGAGTACGGAATGCGGGGGTGCACGGTGCTGGTGGCCCATGACGACCGGCCGCGCTGATCAGAGTCTGTGAGGAAAGGATAGTATATGGCCAGCGAAGGTTATCATGAACCGATTGAGAAGTTAAGCGCGGATACGCTGGACATGCATCGGGCGATTGCCTCCCTGATGGAAGAACTGGAAGCGGTTGACTGGTACAACCAGCGCGTCGATGCCTGCGAAGATCCGGAGCTGAAGGCCATTTTGGCGCACAACCGCGATGAGGAAAAGGAACATGCGGCGATGGTGCTGGAATGGATTCGCCGCCATGATCCGGTTTTCGATCACGAGTTGCGCGATTCCCTGTTCAGGGAAGGCAGGATTGCCGGTCAGCATCACGAATCATAGGCCGGCATGCAGTCTGTGCAGCAGGGCCAGGTTCACCAGCGGCTGGTCGTGCAGACTGCCGGCCAGCACATCCGGCGGGGCGGACGGCTCGCCGAGGTCGCTGACAACCAGCGCTGCCTGGCTGAAATCGTGGTCAGCCGTGTAATCGTTGATGGTCACGATCGTTGCAAGTCCGGCGGCATGGCTTGAACGGATGCCGTTGGACGAATCTTCAAAGGCCAGGCAGGCTCCGGCTTCCACATTCATGCGTTCCATTGCCCAGAGATAAATGTCCGGTGCCGGTTTCTTGGCAGGGACCACATCGCCGGCAGCGATGACTTCAAACCAGTCGGCGGCATCGGGAGCCATGCTGTATTGCAGCAATGCGGTCACGTTTTCCGGTGTGGTGGTGGTGGCAATGGCCAGGCGCAGTCCGGCAGCCCTGGCTTCACTGATCAGCCTGGCAACACCCGGTCGCAAGGGAATGCCGCCCTGCTGGAGCAGTTCCGTGTAGTGCCGGGTTTTGGCCTTGTGCAATTGCACGACCAGGTCATCAAAGGCAGCCGGGCGAGTCCAGCCGGGCAACCAGTGATCGACATAATGACGAATGCGTTCTTTGCCGCCGGTGACTTCCAGCAGCTTGCCATACAGCTCGACGTCCCAGTGCCAGTCGAGGCCGAATTCGCGAAACGCTGCATTGAAAGCTGGCCGGTGGCCATCCCGTTCGGTGTCGGCAAGGGTTCCGTCAACATCAAACAGGAGGGAAGTCAGGGGTGTCTTTGGCATGATGGGTTGCTCTCTTTGGATATTTCTGCTATTAAGTCTGTTTTGAGGCTGCGGCTTCAGGTTTTTTCAGTTCACACTCGGAAGTGACATACAACATGACGGCAGCAGAGTTTACCAAATTTACCCCGTATGAGCCCAAGCCCGACGAGGAGTACATGAATCCGGCGCAGCTCGCGCATTTTCGCAAAATTCTGGAAGCGTGGAAAGCAGAGCTTTCCGATGATATCGATGGCACCATCCATGCCATGCAGGAAGATGCCACCTTGTTTGCTGACCCCAATGATCGGGCTAGTCAGGAATCCGACATGGCCCTCGAACTGCGCAACCGTGATCGTGAACGCAAGCTGATCAAGAAAATCGAGGAAACCGTATCGCGTATCGATCACGAAGAGTACGGATATTGCGAGGCATGTGGTGTCGAAATCGGCCTCAAGCGTCTCGAGGCACGGCCAACAGCCACCCTGTGCATCGATTGCAAGACGCTGGACGAGTTTCGCGAGCGTCAGGTTGCCCGCTAGTCGGCAAGCGCACGGTCTGGCCGTCACCGGCCAGATACGGTAACAGACATGAACAGCGCGGAGGAGAAACATGAGCGCATTTCGTGGCAAGCTGGACGGACTGTTGTACAGTCTGCTGTCATGGGATCAGCTGGCGGCATTCTGGCCCAGGATCGATGCTTCGGCAGGCTGGTATCTGTATGCGGTAGGTCAGCCGGTACCCGAAGCAGTATCGACTGCCGCACAGGTCAATGAATTCGTGACCCGGATTGATGCATTGCTGCACCGGGAACACGAAGAGAAATACTGCGGCATCGTGTATGCGGATGATGTCGAACGACCGACCTTTGTCGTGATCTATGACCCCCACAATCTTGGTGTGTCCTGTGGTTCCAGCAAGACCAGGGTTTTGCCCGGCTGGATCATGAGTCAGGTTCCGCCGGAGTCGCTCGAAGTCTCCGTGGTGCCGAATAACCGGAAGAAGTGGTGGGAAGGGTTTCTGGGCGGCGCTGCCGGCTGACATGTCCGCTTTCTGTTGTCCGGCAGGATAACGGGCCAGTAAAAAAGGTGGTTCCTGAACGGAAACCACCTTTTTTCATGCTGTGCGGGCAGGACACGGCGTCTGCCCGCTGACAAGCCTTACTGTTGCGATGAGGTTTCTTCTTCGCTGCGGGCAGGTTGCTCCAGCAATGCCTTCATGGACAGACGCAGACGGCCTTTCTCGTCGGCTTCCAGAACCTTCACGGTTACCTGCTGGCCTTCCTTGAGATAGTCGCTGACTGCGTTGACGCGCTCGTTGGCAATCTGCGAAATGTGCAGCAGGCCATCCTTGCCGGGCAGCACGCTGACGATGGCGCCGAAATCGAGCAGTTTGACCACCGTGCCCTGATAGGCTTTGCCAACTTCCACTTCGGCCGTGATGGCCTCAATGCGGCGTTTGGCTTCCTCGCCAGCCTCGGCGCTGGTGCAGGCGATTTTGACGGTGCCATCTTCATCAATGTCGATTTGTGTGCCGGTTTCTTCGGTCAGGGCACGGATGACTGCGCCACCCTTGCCGATGACATCGCGAATTTTTTCCGGATTGATCTTCATCGAAATGATGCGGGGCGCGTAGGCCGACATTTCCTGGCGCGGCGCATCCACGGCGTTTTTCATCAGGCCGAGGATGTGCATGCGGCCGGATTTGGCCTGGTCCAGAGCGGCCTTCATGATCTCCTTGGTGATGCCGGTGATCTTGATGTCCATCTGCAGGGCGGTGACGCCGTTTTCGGTGCCGGCCACCTTGAAGTCCATGTCGCCGAGGTGATCTTCGTCGCCCAGGATGTCGGTCAGCACGGCAAAGCGGTTGCCTTCCTTGATCAGGCCCATGGCAATGCCGGCCACGTGTGCCTTGAGCGGAACGCCGGCATCCATCAGGGCCAGGCAGCCGCCACAGACCGATGCCATGGATGAAGAGCCATTTGATTCGGTGATTTCGGAAACCACGCGCATGGTGTAGCCGAATTCTTCCTTGCTGGGCAGCACGGCGGCCAGTGCACGCTTGGCAAGACGGCCATGACCGATTTCACGACGCTTTGGCGTGCCAACCCGTCCGGTTTCGCCGGTTGCGTAGGGAGGCATGTTGTAATGCAGCATGAAGCGGTCGCTGTATTCGCCTTGCAGGGCATCGATCTTTTGTTCATCGCGACCGGTACCCAGCGTAGCAACGACCAGTGCCTGGGTTTCGCCGCGGGTGAACAGGGCCGAGCCGTGGGTGCGCGACAGAACGCCGGTGCGGATGCTGATCGGCCGGACGGTGCGAGTGTCGCGGCCGTCGATGCGCGGTTCGCCATTCAGGATGCGTCCGCGGACAATCGATGCTTCCAGGTTGTGGAACAGATCGTTGATTTCATTGACTGCAAGGGTGTCCATGTCCGGTGTGACCAGGGCTTCTATCACCTTTTGACGGACAGCGTCCACCTGTTGCGAACGTTCCTGCTTCTGACGCAGATTGTAGGCTTGCTGCAGTGCTTCACCAGCGATTTCGCGGATCCGGTCGGCCAGTGCCTGGTTGACAGCGGGCGCCTGCCAGGCCCAGGGTTCCGGATTCACTTCGTCTGCCAGTTCGTTGATGGCCGTGATGGCGGCCTGCATTTGCTGGTGGCCGAAAACCACCGCGCCCAGCATCACGTCTTCCGGCAGCTGACGGGCTTCGGATTCGACCATCAGGACGGCCTGTTCGGTACCAGCCACGACCAGATCAAGATCGGACCTGGTCAGTTCGCTGGCGGTCGGGTTGAGCACATATTGGTTGTCGACAAAGCCAACGCGGGCGGCGCCGATCGGGCCGGCAAACGGAATGCCGGACACGGCCAGTGCAGCAGAGGCGCCAATCAGGGCTGGGATATCGGAATCGATTTCCGGATTGCTGGACAGCACGGCAGCGACAATCTGCACTTCGTTGTAAAAGCCTTCCGGGAACAGCGGGCGCAACGGACGATCAATGAGACGGGACGTGAGGGTTTCCTTTTCGGATGGCTTGCCTTCACGTTTGAAAAAGCCACCCGGGATGCGTCCGGCAGCATAGGATTTTTCCTGATAATCAACAGTAAGCGGGAAAAAATCCTGGCCGGCTTTGACCGATTTCTGGCCGACCACGGTGACCAGCACCACAGTGTCGTCCATGTTGACCAGTACCGCGCCGCTGGCCTGACGGGCGATTTCGCCCGTCTCCAGGGTGACGGTGTGGCGGCCGAATTGAAACGATTTGCTGATTTTCATGACCATCCTTAATAACTATCTGGCAGATAAGCCTGCGCTGCGGCAGGGCTGGCCGGACTGTATCCAGTCCGGCTGCGGAGGTGATTACTTGCGCAGGCCGAGCTTGGCAATCAGGCTGCGGTAGCTGGTGTCGTTGGTGCGCTTGAGGTAATCCAGCAGTTTGCGACGGCGGCTGACCATGCGGAGCAGGCCACGACGTGAGTGATGGTCCTTGGTGTTGGCCTTGAAGTGATCGGACAGGCCGTTGATGCGGGCGGTCAGCAGGGCGATCTGGACTTCGGATGAGCCGGTGTCGGCAGGAGTATGCTGGTGTTCCTTGATGATTTCAGCTTTTTGCTGGGTCGTGACAGCCATGGTGATCTCCTTGTCAGAGGTTGCAATCGCGACAGACCCCGGCTGAAGGGGTGACTGTCGTTCGGAAAACGCAGAAGTTTAACCTTTTCTTGTGTTTTCATCAAGAAAAGATGTCACAGGCCATTCGTTTGGCCGGGTGTCAGTGGCGGGTTGCCTGCCAGATCGGGGCTGGTGGCCACGACTTCGGCCACGGCGCTGCCATGGGAAAATTGCAGGTTCAGTCGCTCTCCGGCGGTCAGTGTCGCCGCATCCCGGATGATTTCGCCGGACGGGCGGCGCACAATCCCGTAGCCGCGTTGCAGCACATTCAGCGGGCTCAGGTGCTGCAAATGCTGTTGTGCCGTCTGCAGACGGGTTTCTGCGCTGGTCAGCTTGTGTTTCATCTGCACCAGCAGAGCTTGGCCGGCGCGTAACACGGCCGGCCGGTCGGGTTCGGGGCTGGCATGGCGCAGGCGATGTGCCGCCAGTGCCACTCGGGATTGCCGGCTGGCCAGCTGACGGAGCCAGGCTGAATCGAGTCTCTGGTGCCATTGCTGCAGCCACTCGGCCCGCCCGCGCAACCGTTCGCCGGGGTGCACCAGTCTGGCGGCCAGCCATTGCAATCGCTGACCGGCTCCCTGCAGCGTATGGTTCAACCGGTTCTGCAGACGTTGTTGCCACTGGTCGAGTTCCTGTTGCAGAACCGGACGTGTGCGTCCGCACAGGCTGGCTGCGGCTGTGGGGGTGGGCGCGCGCAGGTCGGCCACAAAATCGGCAATGGTGAAATCGGTTTCATGACCGATTCCGCTGATGACAGGGACGGGACTGGCCACGATGGCCCTGGCAACCTGTTCATCGTTGAATGACCACAGGTCTTCCATGCTGCCGCCACCGCGGCAGAGCAGAAGGATGTCGCATTCGCGACGGGCGGCTGCCAGGGCAAGGGCTTCGGCAATCTGTGACGCCGAACCGGCGCCCTGGACCTGGCACGGATAAACGATCACGCCCACATGCGGCATCAGTCGTTGCAGAGTGGTCAGCACATCATGCAGTGCAGCGCCCGCTGGCGACGTGATCACGCCGATCCGACGTGGCATGGGTGGGATCGGGCGCTTGCGGCCGGCATCGAACAGACCTTCGGCAGCCAGCTTGCGTTTGAGTTGTTCAAACGCCTCAAACAGTGTGCCGGCACCGGCCTGGCGCAGATTCTCGACCTGCAGCTGGAATTCGCCGCGTGGTTCGAACAGTCCGGCCGTTGCACGCACTTCAACCTGCTGTCCATTGGCAGGCTGCCAGTCGACAAACTGGTTGCGTCCGCGAAACATCACGCAGCGGACCTGGGCAGTGGCATCTTTCAGGGAAAAATACCAGTGACCCGAAGCCGCGCGGGTAAAGCCGCTGATCTCACCGGTGACCCAGCACAAGGGAATTTCACGGCTCAGGGTTTGCTGGACCAGACGGTTGAATGCACTGACAACGAGCGCGGACGGGTTCAAAAATGGATCAGTCGTGCTCATTTTTGGGGCAATTGTCCACAGTGAAAAATTTTCCGCCATTTGTCCTGTTGAGTTCTTGACAGGAAAATTATTTTGTATTTCATTGAAATAAAAGGAAATAGTTGCAGCTAAAAAAACGGGCCCCTGGCAAAAGTCCTTGATTTTGGTTCAGTTGACGCAAAGTTGAACAAACAGTGCACAGAGTTATCCACAGATATTGGGGGAAACTCGCGAATTGCCTTGTCGCTGAAGGGGTTAGCAATACGGCTCACCCGTGGCCGACCTTGATCCGGCTGGCACAGTCGACGGCCCGTTGACGTGCCTGCCCGCCATCCTGGCCGGTGGCCAGTGCCACACCCATGCGCCGATGTGGCGTGGCGGCGGGTTTGCCAAACAGGCGTACCGTGGAGCCGGGGATGGCAAGTGCCTGCTCCAGACCGGAATACACCGGTGCGGTTGTTTCGATGCCACCATAGATTACCGCTGATGCAGCCGGCTCGCGCATGCGGGTGTCCACCGGCAGGCCAAGCAAAGCTCGTGCATGCAGTTCAAATTCGCTCTGGTACTGGCTGGCCATGGTCACCATGCCGGTATCGTGCGGGCGAGGGGAGACTTCGGAAAACCAGACTTCATCGCCCCGGACAAACAGCTCCACGCCGAAGATGCCCGTACCGCCAAGGGCAGCGGTGATGCGGCCTGCAATATCGCGAGCCCGTTGCAGGGCGAGTCCGGACATGGCCTGTGGTTGCCAGGATTCGACATAATCGCCGTTGACCTGGCGGTGGCCGATCGGTTCGCAGAACGAAGTGACCACCTGGCCATCTTGCATGCTGCGCACGGTAAGCAGGGTGATTTCATAGTCGAATTCGATGCTGGCTTCCACGATGACTTCGCCCTGGTCGATGCGTGCTGCGCTGGCTGCATATTCCCAGGCAGCCTGGATGTCTTCCATCCGGGTGACACGACTTTGCCCCTTGCCGGATGACGACATGACCGGTTTGACAAAGCAGGGCAAGCCAATGCCGTCTTCGATCGCCTTGCGCAATGCATCGGCACTGGCGGCAAACTGGTAAGCCGATGTGGGCAGGCCCAGTTCTTCGGCAGCCAGCCGACGGATGCCGGCACGGTTCATGGTCAGCCGGGCAGCGCGTGCGGTTGGTACAACACGGCAGATGCCTTCCGCTTCCAGGGCTTCCAGCTCGGTGGTGGCAATGGCTTCGATTTCCGGCACGACAATGTGGGGCTGTTCACGGAGGATCAGTTCCCTGAGCGCGGCGGCATCAGCCATGTTGATCACATGGGCGCGATGGGCGACCTGGTGGCCGGGGGCATCTGCATACCGATCCACGGCAATGGTTTCGACACCCAGACGCTGAAGTTCGATGATCACTTCCTTGCCCAGTTCGCCGCTGCCCAGCAGCATCACGCGCAATGCGCCGGAAGTCAGTGGAGTGCCAATTTGCATGTGAGACAGCCTTCTGAATGGTGGTTGAACGGTATAATCATCCATTCCGCGACCGGATGCCGGTGCAGGAAAACGAATAGGGAAGTGTAAGCGGTCGTGAAGCGCGAGGCAATGTCTATGCAAGCAATCCTGTTGATGGGTCCGACAGCCTCGGGTAAAACGGCTGCCGCCATCGAGCTGGCCGGGCGGTTTCCGCTGGAAATTGTCAGTGTCGATTCCGCCATGGTCTACCGGGACATGAACATTGGAACCGCCAAACCGGATGCCGAAACCCTGCGTGTGGCGCCGCATCATCTGATTGACCTGATCAGCCCGGAAGAAGCCTATTCGGCAGCCCGCTTTCATGACGATGCCCTGCAGGTGATGCGCGACATTTCAGCTCGGGGGCGCATTCCATTGCTGGTTGGCGGCACCATGCTGTATTTTCGTGCGCTGCAGCAGGGGCTGAGCCCGTTGCCGCAGGCAGATGCAGCGTTGCGGGCGCAGATCGAACAGGAAGCCGCCGTGCGGGGCTGGCCATCCATGCATGCCGAACTGGCACTGGTCGATCCCGACGCGGCAGCACGTATCCAGAACCAGGATGCCCAGCGCATTCAGCGAGGTCTGGAAGTCTGGCGGCTGACAGGCCGCACCCTCAGCTGGTGGTGGTCGCTCGGGCAGACGTCCGCACCGGACGTTCGCTGGCTGCCTCTGGCGCTGGTCACGGAAGACCGGGCCGAGCTGCACCGAAGGATTGCCAGACGTTTTGCAGCCATGCTGGATCAGGGCTTGCTCGATGAGCTGACGGATTTGCGTCGCCGCTACCAACTCGACCCCACGATGTCCTCCATGCGTTGTGTGGGTTACCGGCAGGCATGGTCATGTCTGGAGGGTGAATTTGGTCCTGAAGAACTCTACGACCGCGGCGTATATGCCACCCGGCAACTGGCCAAACGACAGCTGACCTGGTTGCGTTCGATGGATGCGGTTGAACGGTTCGATTGCCTTGCAACCAGCCTGCAGGATCAGCTGACGGATCGTATTGCCCGCTGGCTGGCGGATGCCGGAGAGCCATCAGCATGATGATCGACCAGCACAGTGTGCAGCAGAGACCAGTGGATGAAACAGCACTGGCACAACTGCTGCGTCAGGGTGTCCCGGATATTCTGGCCAGACTGTATGCAGGGCGTGGCGTGCATGACGTCGGCCAACTGGATGACCGGCTGACCGGACTGGTGCACTGGGATCGGCTGCTTGGCATTCAGCAGGCCGCCAGCCGGCTTGCCGATGTCGTGATGATGCAACAGCGCGTGACCGTGATCGCCGATTATGACGCCGATGGCGCAACGGCCTGCGCGGTTGCCGTGCGTGGTCTGCGACTGTTTGGCCTGCAGGCGGAATTTCTGGTGCCCAACCGGTTTGTGCATGGCTATGGTCTGACGCCCGAGATTGTCCGGCTGGCTGCTGCTGGAGCACCCGATCTTCTGCTCACGGTCGATAACGGCATTGCCAGTGTCGAAGGCGTTGCCGAGGCTGCCCGGCTGGGCATGGAAGTGATCGTGACCGATCATCATCTGCCGGGAGAACAGTTGCCGGCCTGTATCATTGTCAATCCCAATCAGCCCGGATGTTCTTTTCCCAGCCGTCATCTGGCGGGTGTCGGGGTGATGTTTTACGTGTTGCTGGCCACGCGCGCGGAACTGAAGTCGCGCGGCTGGTTCGCCGCCGAGCTGCCCAACCTGGCCACGTTGCTGGACCTGGTTGCGCTGGGCACCGTCGCCGATGTTGTGCGTCTGGACGACAACAACCGGATCCTGGTCCATCAGGGTTTGCAGCGCATCCGTGCCGGGCGCGCCTGCGCTGGCATTCGTGCATTGTTCGACATCGCCGGCCGCCCTGCCGGGCAGGCCAGTGCGGCAGACCTCGGATTTTCCATCGGACCGCGCCTCAATGCGGCTGGGCGGCTGGATGACATGACGCTGGGCATCCGGTGTCTGCTGACCGATGATGGACTGGAAGCACGTGTCATTGCACAGCAGTTGCAGTCGCTCAATGAAGAGCGCAGGATGATCGAAGACCAGATGCGCAGCGAAGTGCTGTCTCGCTTGCCGGAACCTGGTCAACTGTCGGGTCTGAGTCTGGTCATGTCCGATTCGTCATGGCATGCAGGCGTGATCGGGATTCTGGCCTCCCGGCTCAAGGATCGCTTTCATCGCCCGACGATCTGTTTTGCGCCTGCTGGCGATGAGGAACTGCGCGGTTCGGGCAGGTCTGTCCGCACGCTGCATCTGCGTGATGCACTGGACCGGGTGGCCAGTCGTCATCCGGGCCTGTTGTTGCGCTTTGGTGGTCATGCAGCGGCAGCTGGCGTGAGCATCCCAGCCGGTCGGCTGGATGAGTTCGCGCTGGCGTTCGAGCAGGCAGTGCGGGACATGGTGACTGTAGAGGAACTGCAGCCCCAGCTTTACCACGACGGCGAGCTGGATGGAGCGGCCTTGTCACCCGGACTGGCAGCAGATCTGGCCAGCCAGGTCTGGGGACAGGGTTTTCCGCCGCCGGTGTTTGCCGGCCGTTTCGAAGTGGTGTCGCAACGCGTGCTCAAGGACCGCCATCTCAAGCTGGTGCTTGCGCTGGATGGTTGCCGGCTGGATGCAATCCTGTTCAACCAGGCCGACAGTTTGCCGGATCGCATGTTTGCATTGTATCAAGTGGACCTGAATCGTTACAATGAACGAAACAGCGTGCAGTTGCGCATCGAAGGCTGGTGTGCGGCAGCGGACCGCAACGATCCGTCATTCTCATAAAATCAAGGACAGGGTCGGGGGCGGCAAGCCGGGTGTCAGAGCCGGGTGCTCTGTTTTTGTGCCTGCGCCATCATACAAATAAATCCGGGAGACAACATGCGGCGCAAGATTCATGTGACCGAAATCAGGCTGGGCATGTACATTGATGAGCTGTGCGGCAGCTGGATGGACCATCCATTCTGGAAATCCTCGTTCAAACTGACCGAATCGCGCGATTTGCTTGCCTTGCAGCGCTCCAGCGTGCGCGAGGTATGGATTGATACCCTGCGAGGCCTGGATATTGAATGTCCGCCCGATGATGCCGCCGATGGCGCGGAATCCTGTGCGCCGGACGGGCTGGATGTCGAGGAAGCGCTGCGCCAGGTGGCTGCGGAAAAAATGCCGGAAACCAGAGTCGGTCTGGAAGAAGAGCTGCAGCGGGCACGCGAGATTCAGGCCAGAGCGCGGACGGCTGTGATGGAAATGTTCAGTGAAGTGCGCATGGGCAATGCGCTGGCCACGGCAGAACTGGACGGGCTGGTGGACGAGATCGATCGTTCGGTCGGTCGCAACACGGCTGCGTTGATCAGTCTGGTGCGACTGAAAGACAAGGATGACTACACCTATCTGCATTCGGTGGCCGTGTGTGCGCTGATGCTGGCGTTGGGTCGCCAGCTCGGTCTGCCGCCCGAGCTGAACCAGTCACTCGGCATGGCAGGGCTGTTGCACGATGTCGGCAAAATGGTGATCCCGGAGGCCGTTCTTAACAAGCCTGGCCGCCTGACCGATGAAGAATTCGATATCATCCGCACCCATCCGGAACGTGGCTGGGAAGTGCTGGTCAAGTCTGGCGTCAGTGACGAGATCGTTCTCGACGTGTGCCGGCATCACCATGAACGGGTGGATGGCATGGGCTATCCGGCCAAACTGTCCGGCGATGCCCTGACACTGTATGCCCGCATGGGTGCGGTGTGCGACGTGTATGATGCCGTCACGTCCAACCGCTGTTACAAGGAAGGCTGGGCACCGGCGGAGGCCTTGCGCAAGATGGCCAGCTGGCAGGATGGCCATTTTGACGAGCGGATTTTCAAGGCTTTCGTCAAGACCGTCGGCATTTACCCGATCGGCACGCTGGTCAGGTTGCGTTCGGGCCGACTGGCCGTGGTCATGGGGCAGTCTGCCGGCGGTTTGCTGCTGCCGGTGGTCAAGGTGTTCTTTTCCATCCGGTCAAAGTCGCCGATTCCGGTTCAGCAGATTGATCTGTCCACCATGGGCGATGCCGTGGAGAGCCTGGAAGATCCAGTGAAATGGGGGCTGGACGTCAATCGTCTGACCGGCCTGGTTCCCCGCTCCTGAGCGGGAGCTTGTCCTGACCGGCAATGCTGGCATTGCCAACCAGCCAGTGCAGCAGACCGACTACCAGCAGCGCTGCCAGGATCAGTCCGTACTGGACCGGGTCGAACAGGCCAGTCTGCGGGGTGTTCGGCCCGCTTGCTTCCAGTACCGGACGGGTGATGATCAGGCGCAGCAGGGTGATCAGCGTGACTTCCACAAACACACGCACATGAAATACGCCACGGTTCAGATAACTGATTTCGGCCGAGATCAGGCTGGACAGCGTCCAGACCAGAAACAGAGTGCCTAGCGACTGCAAAAAGCCATTGACCAGATGGTTGTTGATCACGGCGCTAGTCACTTCCACCGTGAACTGCCAGATCACCAGAACGCTGGCCAGAACCAGGGCAATGGCCAGTGCAATGTGCAACAGATGGTTGAACCGGGTCAGCGCATTGATCAGGGCTTTTTCCAGCATGATGGTTTCCTTTATTTCACCCGCATGCCAGGTCTGGCGCCGTCATCGGGCGACAGGATGAACAGGCCCGGGCCATCGCCGGAAGCGGCCAGCACCATGCCTTCCGATATGCCGAATTTCATCTTGCGTGGCGCCAGGTTGGCCACCATCACTGTCAGACGCCCGACCAGACTGGCTGGATCATAAGCCGATTTGATGCCGGCAAACACATTGCGCGGTTTTTCTTCGCCAATATCCAGGGTCAGCCGGATCAGTTTTTCGGCACCTTCGACGTGTTCTGCATTCACAATGCGGGCAATGCGCAGGTCCACCCGGGCGAAGTCATCCACGCTGATGGTTTCTGCATCACCGGCGGCATGGGGTGCGGATGCCGGTGTGACCGGTGCGGCAGCTGGCGTGGTGGCTGGCGTATCTGCCGGTCTGGTCGCTGCGGCATTGGCCGCCAGCATGGCATCGACGCGTGACTGCTCGACCCGGGTCATCAGGTGCTGGTATGGCCGGATGACATGACCGGTGAGCTGGCTGTTCGCGTCCTGCCAGCCGAGCGGAGGAATGTCGAGAAAATGTTCGACGTCTTCGGCAAGTCTGGGCAGGATCGGTTTCAGGTAGAGCGCCAGCAGACGGAACAGATTGAGGCTGACACTGCAGACCTCGAGCAGTGCCGCATCCTGGCCTTCCTGGCGGGCAATATCCCATGGCTTGCAGTCGTTGACGTACTGGTTGGCCAGATCGGCCAGACGCATGATGTCCCTGACGGCGCGACTGGTGTCGAGATTTTCGTAGCTGTCAGCAATGCTGGTGGCTGCATGACGCATTTCGTTGAGCAGGTCCAGATCGGGCAGGCTGTCAGCCAGGCGGCCACCAAACCGTTTGCTGATGAAGCCGGCAGTCCGGCTGGCAATGTTGACAAACTTGCCGACCAGGTCGCTGTTGACGCGGGCAACGAAGTCGGCCAGATTGAGATCGATATCTTCCATGCTGCCGTTCAGCTTGCTGGCAAAGTAGTAGCGTAGCCATTCCGGATTCAGCTGGCTGTCCAGATAGCTGGCGGCCGTGATGAAGGTGCCGCGTGATTTGGACATCTTGGCGCCGTTGACGGTCACGAAACCATGCACGTGCAGGCCGGTTGGCGTGCGATATCCGGCCGCATGCAGCATGGCCGGCCAGAACAGGGCATGAAAGTAGAGAATGTCCTTGCCAATGAAATGGTGCAGTTCGGTGTCGTGGCCCGGCTGCCACCAGGCGTCGAAATCGAGATTGCGTTCGCGCGCCAGCCTGAGTGAACTGCCCATGTAGCCGACAGGCGCATCCAGCCAGACATAGAAGTATTTGCCTGGCGCATCGGGAATTTCAAAACCAAAGTAGGGCGCGTCACGTGAAATGTCCCAGTTCTGCAGACCGGCGGCAAACCATTCATCCAGTTTGTTGGCGGCTTCCTTTTGCAGTGTTCCAGAACGGGTCCACTGCTGGAGAAATTCGGCGCATTCGCCCAGCCGGAAAAAATAGTGCTCCGATTCCTTGCGCACCGGCGGCGTGCCGGACAATGCTGACACCGGATTGATCAGGTCGGTCGGAGAATAGGTGGCACCGCAGACTTCACAGTTGTCGCCATACTGATCGGCCGCACCGCAACGCGGACATTGCCCCTTGATGAAGCGGTCCGGCAGGAACATCGCGCGGCTGTCATCATAATACTGTTCAATGGTCCGGCTTTCGATCAGGCCGGCATCACGCAGTTTCCGGTACACGTCGTGCACCATGGCGAGGTTTTCCGGTGCATGGGTCGAATGGTAGCAGTCGTGTGCAATATGAAACCCGCGGAAATCGCGCAGGTGTTCTTCATGCACCCGGGCAATCAGTTCTTCCGGTGTAATGCCTTCACTCTGGGCACGCAGCATGATCGGCGTGCCATGGGTGTCGTCGGCACAGACATAATGGCAGTCATGTCCACGCATTTTCTGGAAGCGTACCCAGATATCGGTCTGGATATGTTCGATCATGTGGCCCAGGTGAATGGAACCATTGGCATATGGCAGGGCGGAAGTGACCAGTATTTTTCTTGTCATGGGATTGGATGTCATCGGGAATTCGGTATCGTCAGGAAACAGGTAGTGGATGTCCGCATCCGAACCAGCCGGATGCGGGTCAACCATGATCAGTCGAGCAGCTGGTCGAGCACGTAGGGCAAAATGCCGCCATTGCGGTAGTAGTCAGCCTCGATGGGGGTGTCGATGCGCAAGGTCAGTGCCACGTTGTCAGTCCGGCCGTTTTTGCGATGGATGGCAAGCAGGACATCCTGCTGGGGCGTGATGCCGTCTTCCAGACCGAACAGGTCGAAGGTTTCGCTGCCATCCAGTTCGAGCGTGGCGGCATTGTCACCCGGTTTGAACTGGCATGGCAATACGCCCATGCCGGCCAGGTTGGCCCGATGGATGCGTTCGAAGCTCTGGGCGATGACGGCACGCACGCCAAGCAGGCGGGTGCCCTTGGCAGCCCAGTCGCGCGAGGATCCAGTGCCGTATTCTTCGCCGGCAAATACAAGCAGCGCTGTGTGGTGATGCCGGTACTGCATGGCAGCGTCATAAATCGGCATCAGCTGGGCGTCTGGCTGATGCAGGGTCACGCCCCCTTCGGTGCCGGGCGCCATGAGATTGCGAATGCGGACATTGGCAAACGTGCCGCGCATCATGACTTCATGATTGCCCCGTCGCGCTCCATAGCTGTTGAAGTCAGCTTTCTGCACGCCATGTGCCTGCAGATAAAGGCCTGCCGGCGAATCCGCCCGGATCGATCCGGCCGGACTGATGTGGTCGGTGGTGACTGAATCGCCGAAAATGGCCAGCGCACGTGCATGACGGATATCACCGGTTTCTCCGGCACCCATGCTGAAAAATGGCGGTTGCTGGATGTAGGTTGATGCGTGATCCCAGGTATAGACCTCGCCCGTCGGTGCCGGAACGGCAGCCCACAACGGATTGTCGGCGTTGAGGTCGGCATAGCGCGCCCGATAGCTGGATGGGTTGGTGGCGGTATGCATCACGGCAAGAATTTCTTCGGCGCTCGGCCAGATGTCCGCCAGCATGACCGGCTTGCCGGCCTGATCATGACCCAGCGGCTGGCGGGTGAGGTCGACCGTGATGTTGCCGGCAATAGCACAGGCCACGACCAGAGGCGGGCTCATCAGATAGTTGGCCTTGACGTTCTGGTGGACGCGTGCTTCGAAGTTCCGGTTGCCCGACAGGACTGCTGCGGCAACCAGATCGTTGGCAACAATGGCATTTTCGATGTCGGCTGGCAGTGGTCCCGAATTGCCGATGCAGGTTGTGCAACCGTAGCCGACCAGCTTGAAACCAAGATCGGCCAGCGGTGCCAGCAGGCCGGCAGCCGAAAGGTAATCGGCAACCACGCGCGAACCCGGCGCCAGAGACGTCTTGACGTGGGCCGGCACCTTGAGACCACGTTCGACAGCCTTCCTGGCCAGCAGGCCGGCGGCAAGCATGACCCCAGGGTTGGAGGTGTTGGTACAGGAAGTGATGGCGGCAATCACGATATCACCATGGCGCAGGCCCTGGCTGGCAGCCGCCGCTGGTTTTCCCCAGCCGCCTTCAGCCACCGGACGGCCAAGAAGCTCGATGAATGAGCCTGCTACCTGATCCAGATTCATGCGGTCCTGCGGGCGACGCGGGCCGGCCACCGAAGGGCGTACCGAGGCCAGATCGAGTTCGAGGGTTTGCGAATAGTCGCACTGCCCGGCAGCAGGAATGCCGAACATGCCCTGGGCGGTGAAATAGTTGCGTAGTGTGGCAACCTGCTGCGCGTCGCGGCCAGTGGCCAGATAATAGGCGCAGGTGGTTTCGTCGGGTGGAAAGAAGCCCATCGTGGCGCCATACTCGGGCGCCATGTTGGCGATGGTGGCCCGGTCGGGCAACGACAGCGCGGCAGCACCTTCGCCAAAGAATTCGACAAACTTGCCGACCACTTTGGCCTTGCGCAGCATTTCGGTCAGGGTGAGCACCACATCGGTGGCGGTAACACCAGCGCTGACGCGTCCGCGCAGATGAACGCCCACCACGTCCGGTGTCAGAAAGTAAACCGGCTGTCCCAGCATGGCGGCTTCCGCCTCGATACCACCGACACCCCAGGCGACTACGCCAAGACCGTTGATCATGGTGGTGTGCGAATCGGTACCAACCAGACTGTCCGGGTAAACCAGACCATCTTTTTCCATCACGCCTTGCGCGAGGTATTCCATGTTGACCTGGTGAACAATGCCAAAACCCGGCGGCACAACCTTGAAGGTCCGAAATGCCTGCATACCCCATTTGAGGAACTGGTAACGCTCACGGTTGCGCTCGAATTCGAGCGCCATGTTTTGCTCGACGGCATCGGCCTGGTTGAAGATGTCCACCTGTACCGAATGGTCCACCACCATGTCCACCGGCACGAGTGGTTCGATCAGACCCGGTTTGTGTCCCTTGCTGGCTGCGGTGGACCGCATGGCGGCCAGGTCGGCCAGCAGAGGCACGCCGGTAAAATCCTGCAACAGGACCCGGGCAACAGTGAACGGAATCTCTTCGTTGCGGCTGGCATTCGGTTGCCAGCTGGCCAGTTGGCGGACATGCTGTTCGGTGACTTTCTTGCCGTCGCAGTGACGCAATACGGATTCCAGCACGATGCGCAGCGATACTGGCAGGCGCGAAATGGTACCCAGTCCGGCAGCTTCGAGTGCTGGCAGCGAGTGGTATTTGGCGCGGCTTCCATCGCCACGCTGGAATTCGGACAGGGAGTTGAACGGGTTGTGGGTCATGGCTCAAACGATCGTCAGAAAAGATAGGCCGATTTTATAGCAAAACGGCGTACGCTGTCGCTGCAGAAGCGAATTGTGTGCCTGTCAGGTTGTTGGCTTGACGAAAGGTGAAATCCGGATGTTCTTTGCCAATGGCATGGATTCCGCGACTACGCGCGGAATGACGATGATGGGGGTGGATTTATCGACTTCGCGCGGAATGACGATGGTAGCAGGTCGGATTCCGTGACTTCGCGCGGAATGACGATGATGGGGGTGGATTTATCGACTACGCGCGGAATGACGATGATGGGAGTGGATTTATCGACTTCGCGCGGAATGACGATGGTAGCAGGTCGGATTCCGTGACTTCGCGCGGAATGACCCGCCGTTCATGTCGAATTACTGCATGGCAGCAGATAGCGGCAGCAGTTGCTCGCGGGTCAGCATGCAGACGTATTCATCGCTGCCGCTGGTTTCCAGCCACACGAAGCTGATTTGCGGAAAGGCGGCTTCCAGTGCTTCGCGGTTGTGGCCGATTTCCATGATCAGCAGTCCCTCGGGATAAAGATGACTGGCAGCACCGCTCATGATGCGGCGGACGATATCCAGACCATCCATGCCGCCGGAGAGCGCCAGTGCCGGTTCTGCGCGGTATTCGGCCGGCAGGTTACCCATGGATTCGCCGTTGACGTAAGGAGGGTTGCTGATGATGACATCGTACTGCCGGTTGTCGAGGGCGTCATACAGGTCGCTGTGAATCAGTTCGATCTGTTCTGTCATGCCGTATTCGTTGACGTTGCGTTCTGCGACGGCGAGCGCGTCGGTGGACAGATCGACCGCATCGATGTCTGCATTCGGAAACGCATCTGCCAGCAGAATGGCCAGACAGCCCGAACCGGTACACAGGTCGAGTGCGCTGGTGACTTCCTCTGGTTCGGCAATCCACGGATTCAGGTGATTGATCACCAGTTCCGCAATGAACGAACGCGGAATGATGACCCGCTCATCCACATAGAAACTGTAATCACCAAGCCAGGCTTCATGGGTCAGATACGCTGCCGGGATGCGCTCGAGAATCCGTTTTTCCAGCGCCTGCTGAACCGTTTCACGCTCTTCTTCGGTCAGACAGGCATCCAGGAACGGTTCCAGACGGTCCAGGGGCAGATGCAGTGTTTTCAGCAGCAGGTAGACCGTTTCATCCCAGGCATCGCGGTTGCCGTGGCCGAAGGCCAAACCTGCCTTGTTCATCTGGCTGACGCTGAAACGAAGCCAGTCGCGTACGGTAATCAGGGCGCCGGTATCAGGGAAGTCGGTCATGTCAGCAGCTCCTGCAGGGTGAGCCGGTAAATGTGGGACAAGGGTTCGAGATCAGCAACCGGAATGTTTTCGTTGATTTTGTGGATGCTCGCGTTGACCGGGCCGAATTCGACCACCTGACTGGCGATGCGGGCAATGAAACGGCCATCCGAGGTGCCGCCGGATGTGGACAGTGTGGTGTTGACTCCGGTGGCTTCGTGGATCGCTGCGGAAATGGCGTTGACCAGGCTACCGGCGGGCGTCAGGTAGGGCGGGGATATCTCCCAGTCCAGATCGTAATCGAGGCCATGGCGTTCCAGCAGTGCGTGCACCCGTTGCTGCAGGCTTTCCGGAGAGCTTGCCGTGGCATGGCGGAAATTGAAATCGATGGTCACGCTGCCCGGAACGACATTGGTCGCGCCTGTGCCAGCATGGATATTGGAAATCTGCCAGCTGGTCGGCGGGAAATATTCGTTGCCGGTATCCCATTGGGTGGCTGCCATTTCGGCAATGGCTGGCGCCACCATGTGGATCGGATTTTTGACCAGATGCGGATAGGCAATGTGGCCCTGGACGCCCTTGACGACCAGCCGGCCGGACAGTGAGCCGCGCCGGCCATTCTTGATCGTGTCGCCGAGCTGGGAAACGCAGGTGGGCTCACCGACGATACAGTGGTCGATGCGCACGCCACGTTGTTCGAGCAGATCAACCACTTTGACCGTGCCATCCGTCGCAACGCCTTCTTCGTCCGAAGTGATCAGCAGGGCGATGCTGCCGCGGTGGTCGGGATACGCCACGACAAAAGCTTCAATCGCGGTGACAAATGCAGCCAGCGACGCTTTCATGTCGGATGCGCCGCGACCGTAGAGCAGGCCGTCGCGCACCTCCGGGTCGTACGGGGGGGAGGTCCAGGCATCCAGCGGGCCCGGCGGGACGACATCGGTGTGGCCGGCGAAGCAGACCAATGGCGCCTCGGAGCCGCGTCTGGCCCACAGATTGGTGACGCCATTTGAAACCAGGGTTTCGCAGACAAAGCCGAGTGGTTCGAGAATGTCGCGCATGCGTTGCTGGCAGCCGGCATCTTCCGGCGTGCGGGAAGGACGGCGGATCAGGTCGCAGGTCAGTTCAAAGGTGTTGTGCATGTTGTCGTGGTTATCGTGGTTGTTGTAACGGAAGGGGCTGGTCAACTGCTGGCAAGACGATCCTGCCATTCTGCCGCATCAAAACCGACCAGCAGCAGTGGACCAGATACCAGAACGGGTCGACGGATGATGCTGGGCCTTTCCAGCATCAGTGCGATGGCGGCGGAGGCGTCGTCCACCTTATCTTGCGTATGTTTGTCCAGCTGTCGCCAGGTGGTGCCGCGCCGGTTGAGCAGCACCTGCCAGCCAAGTGCGTCAACCCAGCGCTGGAGCAGGGCGACATCGGGTGGTGTGCGTTTGAAATCATGAAACTGGTAGGCCAGACCTTGTGTATCGAGCCAGTCGCGAGCCTTTTTGACCGTGCTGCACTGGGTGATGCCGTAAACATTGATGCCAGTCATTTGTGCGGACTCCGTCGCGGGCAGGCATCCCGCTTGCAGTCGGCGTACAGGTGCAGCGAGTGGTCATGAATTGCAAAGCCGCGTTGTTCGGCAATCATGTTCTGCCGCCGTTCGATTTCTTCATCGTAGAATTCTTCGACATGTCCGCATTGCAGACAGACCAGGTGGTCGTGGTGCTGGCCGGCATTCAGCTCGTATACGGCCTTTTCACTGTCGAAATGGTGGCGGATCAGCAGGCCGGCCTGTTCGAACTGGGTGAGCACCCGGTAGACAGTGGCCAGCCCGATATCGATCTGTTCGTTGATCAGCATCCGGTAGACATCATCGGCTGTCAGATGCTGCTTTTCGTGGTGTTCGAACAGTTCGAGAACCTTGAGGCGCGGCAGGGTGGCTTTCAGCCCCATGTTTTTCAGGTTGGCCGGTGATGTCATGGTGGCGTGTTTCCCGGTAAAATTTAGGCTATCATAGTGGCTTTGTCCGTATTTGCAAATACTTCTCATGCGCCTGTATCCGATTTTCTCTGCCCTGGCTGTTGCCGGCCTGCTGACCGGTTGTTCCGAACTGCCCGGGGTGCAATACCTGTCCCGGATCAGTTTTCTGTCTCCTTACAAAATGGATATCCGTCAGGGAAACTACTTTGACGATGCCATGCTGGACAAGCTGAAAACCGGCATGACGCGTGACCAGGTGCAGTTCATCATGGGAACGCCTCTGGTCAGTGATGCCTTCGACAAAAACCGTTGGGATTACGTCTATACCTACCAGCATGCCGGCAAACTGATCGCCAACCGGCACGTTGTGGTTTATTTCGACCAGGACAAGGTCAACCGGATTGATCGCAGTCAGGACTATCCGCCTGTTGCTGCGTCTGTTCCAGCACCAGCCGCACCTGCGCAGCCACCGGCGGTTTCTCCTGCCGTGGCACCTGTTCCGGCTGCGCCGGCTGCCAAGGGTTGATCATGTCCGCCATGCTCAGAATCGTGGTGGCCGGTGTCAGCGGCCGCATGGGCAAAGCCTTGCTTGAAGCCGTGGCAAACGCTCCAGATTGCGTCCTGCATGGTGCCTTGGTCCGACGGGGCAGTGAGTGGGATGGACGCGAAGTGGCGCCATCCGTCGTGGCGTCCAGTGACATTCCTGCTGTGCTGGCCGGGGCAGATGTGCTGATCGATTTCACCCGTCCGGAAGCCACCATGGCCCATCTGGCTGTGTGTGAACGATTGGGCGTCGCCATGGTGATTGGCACGACCGGATTCGACGAAGTCAGCAAACAACGGATCATTCAGGCGGCCCAGTCTATTGGGGTGGTGCTGTCGCCCAACATGAGCGTGGGTGTCAACCTGGCTTATCGGTTGCTGGAAACCGCTGCTCGCGTGCTTAATGAAGGTTACGACATCGAAATCATCGAAACCCATCATCGTCACAAGGTGGATGCGCCATCTGGTACTGCGTTGCGGATGGGCGAGGTGGTGGCAAAGGCGCTTGGCCGTGATTTGCGCGATTGCGCAGTGTATGGCCGGGAAGGCATCACCGGTGAGCGCGATCCATCCACGATCGGTTTTGCCACGGTGCGCGGCGGCGATGTGGTTGGTGACCATACCGTCCTGTTTGCCGGTATCGGGGAGCGGATTGAAATCACCCACAAGGCGTCCAGTCGCCTGACATTTGCGGCGGGTGCGGTGCGCGCCGCCCGCTTTCTGCACCAGTCTGGTGCGGGATTCCATGACATGCAGGATGTGCTGGGGCTGAAATAACGCCCGGTTTCCGTTCTGTCTTGCTTCTTTCGCTGGCTGATGCTGCCTGTTTGGCGCAGCATTCCGTCTGTACGTCATTTGACAGTGTACAAAAGCCTGCTGGTCCGGGAAGGCGCTGATGCTTCTCTAGGCTGGTTAAATTTTGGCACGCCGCTTGCTTTACCTTGATTGGATGCTGAACACCAAGGGAGGGAAAAAGCATGAAACTGTTCTGGTTAACCATGTTGAGTCTGCTGGCAGGCACCATTTTTTTCAACTGGCTGTTCACCCTCGCGGTCGAAACCGACGGAGCGATGGATCTGATCACGGTTGCGTTCGAGGCAGCCTGACGCGGAAAAAGATTCTGTTCTGCCGGTAATGCCTGCGTACGGCGGCCAGATAGCACAAAGGCAGCTTGCGCTGCCTTTGTTGCGGGTGTGAACTGGCGTCCCGCGCGTGTCGGTCCGCCAGAGGATGCCACGGTCAGGCGCGCAGAGCCTTCGCTGCAGCCACCATGTTGGCGAGAGCAGCTTCGGTTTCCGGCCAGCCACGGGTCTTGAGGCCGCAGTCCGGATTGACCCACAGGTTTTCCGCCGGGATGACTTCGGCGGCTTTCTTCAGCAAACGCACCATTTCATCGGTGGTCGGCACGTTGGGGCTGTGGATGTCGTACACGCCAGGTCCGATTTCGTTCGGATAGTTGAATTTTCCGAAGCCGGTGAGCAGTTCCATGTCCGAGCGTGAGGTTTCAATGGTAATTGCGTCGGCATCCAGTGCTGCGATGGCCGGCAGGATGTCGTTGAACTCGGAATAGCACATGTGCGTGTGGATCTGGGTCTGGTCTTCCACGCCCGAGGCAGAGATGCGGAAGGCGCGACCGGCCCAGGCCAGATAATCGTCCCACTGGCTGCGGCGCAGCGGCAAGCCTTCCCGGATGGCAGGTTCGTCGATCTGGATGATGCCAATGCCGGCTTTTTCAAGATCCACCACTTCATCACGGATGGCCAGCGCGATCTGCAGACAGGTTTCGCTGCGCGGCTGGTCATTGCGCACAAAGGACCATTGCAGGATGGTGACCGGGCCGGTCAGCATGCCTTTCATCGGCAGGCTGGTGAGGCTTTGAGCGTAGGTGGTCCACTCGACGGTCATCGGATGCGGCCGTGACACATCACCGAAAATGATCGGCGGCTTGACGCAACGGGAGCCATAGCTCTGCACCCAGCCATTCTGGCTGAAGGCAAAACCATCCAGCTGCTCGCCGAAATATTCGACCATGTCGTTGCGTTCGGCTTCGCCGTGTACCAGCACATCAATGCCGAGATCGACCTGTTTCTGCACCGCAAAGGCAATTTCCTTTTTCATGGCGGCGACGTAATCGGCTTCGGCCAGTTCACCGCGCTTGAATGCAGCACGTGCGGCACGGATTTCCCTGGTCTGCGGGAAGGAACCGATGGTGGTGGTCGGGAAGGCCGGCAGTTTGAAACGATCGCGCTGGATGGCCTGGCGGGCCTTGAACGCCGAGTGACGTTGATCGGCGTCGCCGGGCAGTGAGGCAAGGCGCTGTTTGACAGCCGGGTTGTGCACGCGCGGGCTGGAGGCGCGCGAGGCGGCAGCGGCACGCGAGGCATCAAACGCAGCCTGGGCTGCATCAACGCCCTTGTCCAGTGCGGTCTTGACTGCGCCGAGTTCGTTCAGTTTCTGCACCGCATAGGCCAGCCAGGAACGCAGTTCGGCATCCATCTTCGTTTCGGTGGTCAGGTCTACCGGCACATGTTGCAGCGAGCAGGAAGGCGCCAGCCAGAGACGGTCAGCCAGCTTGCTGCGGGCGTCCGTGGCGGTTGCCAGAACCTGGTCCAGGTTGGCGCGCCAGATGTTGCGGCCGTCGATCAGACCGAGCGACAGGATCTTGTCGGTGGGCAGGGCATCGACCACGCCGCCAACCTGTTCCGGAGCGCGTACGCCATCGATGTGCAGGCCGGCAGTTGGCAGCGACAGGGCAAGTGCCTGGTTGTCCAGCAGAGCGCCGAAATACGTGGCCAGCATCAGTTTCATGCCGGATGCAGACAGTTTGTCGTACGCCGGCTTGAAGGCGGCTTTCCATTCGGCAGGCAGATCCAGCGCCAGGATGGGTTCGTCGATCTGGACCCATTCAACGTTGAGCGCTTTCAGACGGGCCAGCACATCGGCGTATACCGGCAGCAGTTTGTCCAGCAGGGAGAGGCGGTTGAAGCCGTCGTTCTTTTCCTTGCCGAGATACAGGAATGTCAGCGGGCCGATCAGGGCTGCCTTGACTTTGTGGCCCAGGGCCTGGGCTTCGGCAACCTGCTGGAACAGGCGCTCGGATGACAGGCTGAAACTGGTGGTCGACGTGAATTCGGGCACCAGGTAATGGTAGTTGGTGTCAAACCACTTGGTCATTTCCAGTGCGGCGCTGCCATGGGCGTGACCGCCGCAGCAGGTGGTGGCTTCGCTGGCAATGCCGCGAGCCATGGTGAAATGACGGTCCAGTTCTACCGTGCCGGCTTCGAAACCAAAGCGGGCCGGTTCGCAACCGAGCAGCTGGATGTGGTTCAGCATCTGGTCGTAAAACGCAAAATCACCGACAGTGACAAAATCGAGTCCGGCATCGCGCTGGATCTGCCAGTGCAAGGCGCGCAGATCGCTGGCCGTTTTTTCCAGGGCATCGGCAGAGAGTTCGCCGTGCCAGAATTTTTCCAGGGCAAACTTGAGTTCGCGCTGCTTGCCGATGCGCGGAAAACCGAGCGTGTGAATGGTGGTCGTCATGCGGTGGCTCCGATCGAGACTATGGTGAAGCGAGCATGATCGACGATTCTGGATTATGATGCAAACGAATTGTTTTGATGGTTATCATGAAACATATTCATGAAGCGAGGCCAAGCATGCTTACCTTGAAACACCTGCGATCGATCGAAGCGATCCATGAAACGGGCAGTATTACCCGCGCCGCGAATCGCCTTTACCTGACACAATCCGCGCTGTCACATCAGATTGTGGCGCTGGAAACCCATTACAACGTCAATTTGTTTGAGCGGACACGACCTGTGCGCCTGACTGCGGCCGGTGAAAGGCTGCTGGCGCTGGCGCGCGAAGTGGCGCCCCGTATCGAGGCCTGCGAACGTGATCTGGAACGTATCCGCGAACAGCGTCAGCCTGGCCGGTTGCGCATCGCTGTCGAGTGTCACACCTGCTATGACTGGCTGATGCCTGCCATGGATGCTTACCGCAGCCACTGGCCGGAAATCGAAATGGATCTGGTAGGCGGTTTTCATGCCGACCCGGTCGGGTTGCTGGCGGAGGATCGCGCGGATCTGGTGATTGTTTCCGAGCCAGGGCGTGGCAAGGATGTCAGCTTCGAACCGTTGTTCCGCTACGAAATGCTGGCCTTGATGTCCAGCAGCCATCCGCTGGCGAGCAAGATTCGACTGGAAGCGGATGATTTTGCACATGAAACGCTAATTACATATCCTGCGCCAGATCGTCTGCTTGACCTGGTGCGGCGTGTGCTTAAACCGGCCGGTATTCATCCGGAACGGCGACAGGTGGAGCTGACGATTGCCATCGTGCAGCTGGTCGCCAGCCGCAAAGGACTGGCCGCTTTGCCGGCCTGGGCTGTCGCGCCATTCCTGGAACGGGGATATGTGGTCGCCAGGCCGATTACATCGGCCGGACTGTGGAGCGACCTGTATGCCGCCGTGCGTACGGATGACGCGGCACGAGGTTATGTACGTGATTTTGTGACGACCTTGCGCGAGCAGGCATTCATGAGTCTTTCGGGTATCGAAGCCGTGGAAGTGCTCAAGACTAAAAATTGATCTCAAAGAGATTGGTTTGGCTGGGTAGGGAGTCTGGATTCTGCGACTTCGCTTCGCTTCGCGCAGAATGACGATGGCGGGGGGCAAGGAATGACGATGGCGGGGACGTGGAGTCATGGCAGTGGCAAGGAATGACGATGGCGGGGGCAAGGAATGACGATGGCGGGGGCAAGGAATGACGATGGCGGGGGCAAGGAATGACGATGGCGGGGACGTGGAGTCATGGCAGTGGCACGTCATTCCGCGCGCAGTCGCGGAATCCACGGCATCTCCAAACCCCGTCATTCCGCGCGCAGTTGCGGAATCCACGGCATCCCCAAACCCCGTCATTCCGCGCGCAGTCGCGGAATCCACGGCATCTCCAAACCCCGTCATTCCGCGCGCAGTTGCGGAATCCACGGCATCCCCAAACCCCGTCATTCCGCGCGCAGTTGCGGAATCCACGGCATCCCCAAACCCCGTCATTCCGCGCGCAGTTGCGGAATCCACGGCATCCCCAAACCCCGTCATTCCGCGCGCAGTTGCGGAATCCACGGCATCTCCAAACCCCGTCATTCCGCGCGCAGTTGCGGAATCCACGGCATCCCCAAACCCCGTCATTCTGCGCGCAGTTGCGGAATCCACGGCATCCCCAAACCCCGTCATTCCGCGCGCAGTCGCGGAATCCACGGCATCTCCAAACCCCGTCATTCCGCGCGCAGTTGCGGAATCCACGGCATCCCCAAACCCCGTCATTCCGCGCGCAGTTGCGGAACCCACGGCATCCCCAAACCCCGTCATTCTGCGCGCAGTCGCGGAATCCATTTATCCGCTGCGCCAGCCACTTGAAAAGATATTGCGATGCTTCAGCGCGTCACATTTACATCCGTTACAATTTGTTACCGTCAAGCATCTGACACAAAGACTTCAGTTGCGATCGGCTAGAATCAGACGATCCCGGTATCCGGGCGTACAACAACAGGAATTGCAGGAATTCTGACATGCGTAAAATCAGTGTGGCAGCCGTGCTGGTGTTGCTGGCGGGCGGGGTGGCCGGATTCGTACAGCACGCGCATTCGGCAGCCCAGAAGGGTCATGCCAGAGGCGAGCAGGCGACGCCGGTCCAGGTGGCGGTAGCGCACTATGGCAACATGGCTGTGCAGCTCAATGAACTGGGCACCGTCACGCCCCGTCATACGGTGACCATCACACCACGGGTGGATGGCCTGCTGCAACACGTGCTGTTCCGCGAAGGGCAGACCGTCAAGGCGGGGCAGGTGCTGGAAACCCTTGATCCACGCCCCTTCCAGGTGGTGGTGGACCAGTGGGTCGGGCAACTGGAACACGATCAGGCGCTGCTGGATGATGCCAGACTGGATCTGTCCCGTTACCAGGGATTGCTGGCGCGTGATTCGATAGGCAGCCAGCAGGTTGATACGCAAAAAGCGTTGGTCAAACAGTACCAAGGCACGGTGGCGTCCGATCGTGGGCAGCTGGCCAATGCACGTCTGCAGCTTGAGTTTTCCCGGGTGACAGCACCGGTTACCGGTCGTGTGGGTCTGCGTCTGATCGATGCAGGCAACATGGTGCATGCGGCTCAGACCAACGGATTGGTGCTGATTACCCAGACCCAGCCGATCGATGTGGTGTTTGCCATTCCCGCTGAACAACTGGCGACCGTGCTGCAGGCAGGCCGCGACCTGCCTGTGGACGTGTATGACCAGTCCGATCAGCACCGGCTGGCTTCCGGCAGATTGCTCGCTATCGACAACCAGATCAATACCACCACCGGTACGGTCAATCTGAAGGCGACATTTGTCAACCGAGATGACCGTCTGTTTCCGAATGAATTCGTCAATGTGCATCTGCAGGCAGGTAGTCTGCAGCATGTGCTGCTGGTTCCGCTGGCCGCCGTGCAGACCGGAGCCAAAGGCGCTTACGTCTACGTGGTGGGGCCGGATCATGTGGTACACCTGCGGCCGGTTACCGAAGCACTGGCTGCCGGTGAAACGGCGGCCCTCCGCACTGGTCTTGCCGAGGGTGAAGTGGTGGTGACCGATGGGGTGGACCGTCTGCACGATGGCAGTCGGGTAACGACAGGCGGCGCTGGTACAGACAAGGCGCATCATCATTCGGAACGCCGGGCAGCAGGCGGCAAGGCTGGCCAATGAATCCTTCGGAAATCTTCATTCGGCGGCCGATAGCCACATCGCTGCTGATGCTGGCCATTTTGCTGTCCGGTTTGCTGGCCTACCAGTTTTTGCCGGTGTCCGCCTTGCCGGAAGTGGATTATCCGACCATTCAGGTGACCACGCTGTACCCGGGCGCCAGTCCGGATGTCATGACGTCGTCGGTGACCGCGCCGCTGGAACGCCAGTTTGGCCAGATGCCGGGACTCAACGAAATGACATCGGCCAGTTCGGGAGGTGCTTCCGTCATTACCTTGCGGTTTGATCTCGCGCTTGGACTTGATGTGGCCGAACAGGAAGTGCAGGAGGCGATCAATGCTGCTGGCACATTCATGCCGACCGACCTGCCCATGCCACCAATCTACAACAAGGTGAATCCGGCAGATGCGCCGGTGATGACACTGGCCATCACTTCCGACAGCCTGTCCATGGCCCAGGTGGAAGATCTGATCGATACGCGCATGGCACAGAAACTCTCGCAGATTCGCGGTGTCGGCATGGTCAGCATCGGTGGTGGTATCCGGCCGGCGGTGCGGGTGCGTCTGAACCCGGACAAGCTGGCAGCGCTTGGCTTCAATCTGGAAGACATCCGCACGGCAATCACCAATGCCAACCTGAACATGTCGAAAGGCAGCTTCGACGGTCCGACCCGCTCGGCGACCATCGATGCCAATGACCAGATGAAATCGGCGAGTGAATACCGCTCGGTGATCATTGCCTGGCGCAATGGCGCGCCGGTACGATTGTCGGACATCGCGGATGTGGCCGATGGCGCCGAGAACGACCGGCTGGCTGGCTGGGCTGGCAAAACGCCAGCCATCATCCTTAACATCCAGCGCCAGCCCGGCGCCAATGTCATTGCCACGGTAGACCGGATTCGTGCCGAGTTGCCCCGTCTGCAGGCGACGCTACCCGGGTCGGTCAAGGTCGACATTCTGTCCGACCGCACGGTAACCGTACGCGCCTCCGTGGCAGATGTCAGGTTTGAGCTGATGCTGTCCATCGCGCTGGTGGTGATGGTGATTTTTCTGTTTTTGCGCAGTGTGCCGGCAACGGTCATTCCGGCTGTCGCAGTGCCGTTGTCCCTGGTCGGCACGTTTGGTGTCATGTATCTGGCCGGTTTTGGGCTGAACAACCTGACCATGATGGCGTTGACCATTGCCACGGGCTTTGTGGTCGATGATGCGATTGTGATGATCGAAAACATCAGCCGTTATATCGAGGCTGGCGAGAAGCCGTTCGATGCCGCGCTCAAGGGGTCGAAACAGATCGGATTCACCATCATCTCGCTGACATTTTCGCTGATTGCCGTGCTGATTCCGTTGCTGTTCATGGGCGATGTGGTGGGACGGCTGTTCCGTGAATTTGCCGTCACCCTGGCGGTTTCCATCATCATTTCCGCCGTGGTGTCGCTCACGCTGACCCCGATGATGTCTGCCCGTCTGCTGCGCGGCAGTCCCGTTGCCAACGACGATCATACGCGAGGCTTTTTTGGCGTCATCGTACGGATTTACGGTCGCTGGCTGGAAGTCGTGCTGCGTCACCAGCGGCTGACATTGCTGGTGGCAACTGGCACTGTCGCCCTGACCGTCATGCTCTATATATGGATTCCGAAAGGATTTTTTCCGGTGCAGGATACCGGGGCGATCCAGGCGATTACCAGGGCGCCGGCAGATGTATCGTTTGCCGCCATGTCCCGGCGTCAGCAAAAGCTGGTCGACGTTGTCCTGAAAGATCCGGCAGTGGCCAGTGTGTCGTCATTCATCGGTGTTGATGGCCAGAATGCCACGCTCAATGCCGGACGCATGATGATCAATCTCAAGCCGCTGGATCAGCGCAAAATCAGTGCCTCTGACGTGATCCGCCGGTTGAAGCCTGAAATCGGCCAGGTGGCCGGAATTTCCATGTACATGCAGCCGGTACAGGATCTCACCATTGAAGACCAGATCAGTCCAACCCAGTATCAGTTCACCCTGACCGATGCGGACCCGGCGGAGCTGGCCTACTGGACCAGTCATCTGGCCGAACGCATGAAAGCCTTGCCGCAGCTGACTGATGTGGCCAGCAATGTCGAGGATCAGGGACTGGAAACCTGGATCAACATCAACCGCGATGTCGCCGGCCGGCTCGGTATTACTGCGGCTGCGATCGATCAGGCGCTTTACGATGCTTATGGCCAACGTCTGGTTTCCACCATCTTTACCCAGTCCAATATTTATCGCGTGGTGCTGGAAGTGGCGCCCCGGTATCGCCTGTCGCCGGATTCGCTGCAGCACCTGTACCTGATGTCGACACCACCGACCGCCACTGCCACAGGAGCTGCTGTGTCTGTCGGCGCGGCACCCGTTGCCGGCGCGTCCATTGGTTCCACGCCGATGCCGATTCCGCTGTCCGAGGTGGCCAGTATCGAAACCCGCAAGACCAGTCTGGTAGTCAATCACAATGGACAATTCCCGTCGGCAACACTGTCGTTCAACCTGCCGAAGGGTGTTTCGCTGGGACAGGCTGTTGCCGCGATCCGTCAGGCCGAACAGCAGATGAACATGCCTGCCCGGGTGCAGACGGTTTTTGAAGGCGCGGCGCTGGCGTTCGAATCGTCGCTGTCGAGCACCTTGTGGCTGGTGCTGGCCGCTATCGTGACCATGTACATCGTGCTTGGCGTGCTATACGAAAGCTATATCCATCCGGTGACCATTCTGTCCACCCTGCCGTCTGCAGGGGTGGGGGCGCTGCTGGCCCTCATGCTGGCAGGCAAGCAACTGGACATCATCGCCATCATAGGCATTATCCTTTTGATTGGCATCGTGAAAAAGAATGCCATCATGATGGTGGATTTTGCGCTGGCAGCCGAACGTGACGAGGGCAAGAGCCCGCACGATGCCATTTTCGAAGCATGCATGTTGCGCCTGCGGCCAATCCTGATGACCACCATGTCAGCCTTGCTGGCTGCGTTACCGCTGATGCTGGGCACTGGCATGGGGGCAGAGTTGCGTTCGCCGCTCGGTATCACGATGGTTGGGGGGCTGCTGATGAGCCAGGTGCTGACGTTGTTTACCACGCCGGTCGTTTATCTGATGTTTGACCGTCTGGCAACCCGTCTGTATGAAAACCGTCGTCGGGTGGAGGCTGCCTGAACCATGGGATTCATTGAGTGGTTCATTCACCGTTCGGTTGCCACTTCGCTGATCATGCTGGGCGTGGTCCTGGCTGGTTTGCTGGCATTTGTGGCCCTGCCGGTGGCTCCGCTGCCGCAAGTTGATTTTCCAGTCATCTCGGTGTCTGCCAGTATGCCGGGCGCCAGTCCGGAAACCATGGCCACCACCATTGCGACGCCGCTGGAACGATCGCTCGGGCTGATTGCGGGGGTGAACGAGCTCACATCAAACAGTTCGCTCGGCAGCACCAACGTCGTGTTGCAGTTTGACCTGGATCGCGATATCAATGGCGCGGCCAGGGATGTCATGGCGGCGCTCAATGCCGCCCGCAGCCTGTTGCCGACTGGCATGCCTTTCAATCCGACCTACCGCAAGATCAATCCGGCCGATGCGCCGATCATGATTCTGGCACTGACGTCCGACAGCGTACCACGAGGGCGGATGTACGATCTGGCGTCCAGTGTCCTGTCCCAGCGCCTGTCGCGGGTCAGTGGCGTCGGGCAGGTGGTGACGGGTGGTGGTGCGCTTCCTTCGGTGCGTATCGAGCTCAATCCGGACCGTCTGAATGCATATGGCATTGGTGTGGAGCAGGTGCGTACGGCGGTGGCGAATGACAATCCGAACCGGCCGAAGGGTTTTCTGGAAAATGCCCGCCAGCACTGGCAGATTCTGGCCAATGACCAGGTGCGTACGGCAGCGGGTTATCGCCCGTTGATTGTCGGATATCACAATGGCGCGGCAGTTCGTCTGTCCGATGTGGCCGATGTGGAAGATTCGGTACAGGAGATCCGCAACATCGGATTGCTGAATGGTAAACCGGCCGTGATCATGCTGGTGTTCCGCGAGCCGGGTGCCAATATCCTGGACACAGTGGCCAGAGTGAGGGCCTTGCTGCCGATGCTGCAATCATCGGTTCCGCAACAGGTTCACCTGTCGGTGGTGATGGACCGGACGCCCGGTATCCGGGCTTCGCTGGTGGAAGTGGAACGAGCCCTGATCATTGCCGTGGTGCTGGTCGTGGCAACCGTGCTGGCATTCCTGCGCAACTGGCGGGCAGCTTTGATTCCGGGCGTGGCGGTGCCTGTGTCGCTGATGGGCACGTTTTCCATCATGTACCTGGCCGGTTTCAGTCTGAATACCTTTTCGCTGATGGCGCTGACCATTGCCACCGGTTTTGTAGTCGATGATGCGGTGGTCGTGCTGGAAAACATCACCCGCTATCTGGAAAAGGGGATGCCGCCGTTCCGGGCAGCGGTGCAGGGCGCGCGCGAGGTGGGGTTTACCGTGCTGTCGATGAGCCTCTCGCTGATCGCAGTGTTCATTCCGATCCTGCTGATGGGTGGAATCGTGGGCCGCTTTTTTCGTGAGTTTGCCGTGACGCTGTCGGCGGCAGTACTCGTGTCGATGGTGGTTTCACTCACCTTGACGCCAATGATGTGTGCCTGGGTACTGCGGGAAAATCCTCATGAAAAACAGGACCGGCAACCCGCCAGTCGCTGGTTGGCCCGCATGATCCGCGGATATGAAATCTCGCTGGACTGGGCCTTGCGGCACGGACCATTCATGCTGGTGTTGCTGGCGGGAGTGGTGGCATTGAATGTCTATCTGTATGCCATTGTGCCGAAGGGTTTTTTTCCGCAACAGGATACCGGCAAGCTGATGGGTGGCATCAAAGGCGACCAGAGCATTTCATTTCAGGCCATGAAAACCAAAATGATTGAAATGGTTCGTCTGGTGGGTCAGGACCCTGCAGTTGAGAACGTGATCTGTTTTACGGGCGGTGAGCGTAACAATGGGCGATTGTTCGTCATTCTGAAACCACTGTCCGTGCGCAAGGTTTCCATCGATCAGGTGATGGCGCGGATGCGCCGCCGGCTGGGCCATATTCCTGGCGTCAAGCTGGTGCTGATGCCGGTGCAGGATGTGCGGGTGGGTGCCCGGATGAGCAACGCACTGTACCAGTACACCTTGCAGGCTGATGATCTTGACCAGCTGCGCAAGTGGGAACCGCGTCTACGCGAGGCAATGGCGACCTTGCCTGAGATTACCGATATCGATACCGATCAGCAGGACAAGGGGGCCGAAATATACCTGCATGTCAACCGCGATGCTCTGGCACAATATGGCCTGACACAACGCCAGGTGGACAATACGCTGAACGATCTGTTTGGCGAACGCAACGTGTCGGTGATATATGCACCACTCAATCAGTACTGGGTGGTCATGGAAGCGGCGCCAGCCTACTGGCAGCACACCGACAGCCTGAACAAGGTGTTCATTCAGGCGCCATCGGGCGCCGAAGTGCCGCTGTCGGCGATTGCCCGTTTCGAACCCACGATCACGCCACTGGAAGTCAACCACCAGGGGCAGTTCGTTGCCACCACCATTTCCTTCAACCTGCCGCCGGGCGTATCGCTGTCACAGGCGCTGAAGGCGATCAACGCGGCAGCCCTGCGCATTGGCATGCCGGAATCGGTACGCGGTGGTTTTCAGGGCAATGCCAAGGCATTCCAGCAATCGCTGGGCAACGAACCGCTGCTGATCCTGACCGCCTTGCTGGCGGTGTACATTGTGCTGGGCATGCTGTACGAGAGCGTTATCCATCCGCTGACCATCCTCTCCACCTTGCCATCTGCAGGTGTCGGTGCGTTGCTGGCGCTGATGCTGTTCCATTACGATTTCAGTCTGATTGCCCTGATTGGCGTGATCCTGCTGATTGGTATTGTGAAAAAGAATGCCATCATGATGGTTGATTTTGCCATTGTGGCTGAACGTGAGCGTGGTCTTTCGCCGCGCGAGGCGATTCTGGAGGCCGGCAAGCTGCGGTTCCGTCCTATCATGATGACCACGGTAGCGGCTTCGCTGGCGGCACTGCCATTGGCGCTCGGTACTGGTGATGGGGCTGAAACCCGTCAGCCGCTCGGTATTTCGATCGTTGGCGGACTGGCGTTGAGTCAGTTGCTGACCCTGTATACCACGCCAGTGGTCTATCTGTACCTCGACCGTTTCCGTCTGGCCATGATCCGTCTGTTTGGCCGTGACGAAACGCCTGTGGTCAAAGGAGCCCAGTGACAGGGGAGAAGAATGATGAAAAGGAACCAGGAATGAAATGCAAGCTGTTGTCGTTTGCAGTGGTGGCCGTACTGGTGTCCGGCTGTGCGATGGGTCCGGATTACAAACGTCCGGATGTCGCCGTGCCTGCGCAGTGGCAGGATGCCGGACACTGGAAAACCGCACAGCCACAGGATCTGGCAGACCGTGGGCGTTGGTGGCTGATTTACCATGATCCGGTACTCGATGAGCTGGAATCGCGTGTGGCGATTTCCAACCAGAACGTCAAGCAGGCCGAAGCGCAGTACCGTGCGGCCAATGCATTGCTGGATGCGGCCATGGCCGGTTTTTTGCCAACCATTACCGGTAATGTGGGCAGCACGACCACGCAGAGCGCCACCACCATGTATGCGCCCAAGAATGCCAATACGCTGGACAAACTGTCGCTCAGCGCCAGCTGGACAGCTGATGTCTGGGGCAAGCTGCGCCGTGCCGCCGAACAGCAGCAGGACACGACTGATTCGGATCAGGCTGCCATCCAGGCGGCGCTGTTGAGCGCCCAGGCGACCCTGGCCGAATCCTATCTCCAGTTGCGGGCGCTGGATGGGGATGTGAGCATGTTGCAGAAAACTGTTGCGGCTGACCAGCATACCCTGACCGTCACGCAAAACCTGTATCAGTCGGGCGTCGATACCCGCCAGGATGTCGAGCAGGCGACCAGCCAGTTGCAATCGGTGCAGGCACAGCTGATCGACCTCGGGGTGCAGCGGCGGCAGTTCGAGGATGCCATCGCCTTGCTGGTGGGCCAGCCGGCCAGCGGTTTTCGCATCGTCGCGGTCGAAACCGTACCCGAGGTGCCCGATATGCCGTTGACCGTGCCATCGACCCTGCTTGAGCATCGGCCGGACATTGCGGTTGCCGAACGACAGGTGGCGGCCGCCAATGCCGGGATCGGCGTGGCCCAGGCTGCATTCTTTCCTTCGCTGACCCTGTCGGCTTCCAACGGTTATCAGGGAACCAGCTTCCCGTCACTGATCAGCGTGCCGAATCATTTCTGGTCGGTCGGCCCGTCAGTTGCCGCCACGTTGTTCGACGGTGGCGTATTGCTGGCACAAAAACACCAGGCGGTTGCCTTGTGGGAAGCCAGTGTGGCCAATTACCGGCAGACCGTGCTGACCGGTTTTGAACAGGTGGAAAATGATCTGGCCAGTCTCAGCGTGCTGGAACAGGAGGCCCGGGTGCAGTGGCGGGCGGTTGTGTCTGCGCGACGTGCCAGGAATGTGGCGGAAAACCAGTACGAGGCCGGAACGGTGAATTATCTGGTGGTATTGACCGCCGATATCGCCGAACTGGCTGCCGAAAAAACGTGGAATGACATCCAGGGACGCCGGCTGGTGGCCAGCGCCAGTCTGGTGACGGATCTTGGCGGTGGCTGGCAAGGCTTGCCCGCGCGTCCGCACAGTCTGTTCATGCCGGATTGACGCCGTTGCGCGCGCGTTGTTTCAGCAGGTTGGCAAAGGCATCGAACAGTTTCTGCATGACGGCGGGTTTCCAGGCATATTGTTCTGATGGGTCGATGGCATGCATGAATCCCCGGTTGTCCAGTTCGAACACCAGCAGGCGTCCATCGGGCAATTCGGCGCAATCCATGACCACATAATCCAGCCCGGAGCGTTCCGCGATGGCTGCCAGGGCCTGGGCATGTCGTCGGGCAAACCCGTCGTCAAACTGTTCCATGAATGCCTGTTCCTCTTGCTGCCGTTCGTCATGTTCGGCCATGCCGGCATTCTTGTAATGCACCATCCAGTGATCCGAAATGGCCAGATGCCCGGCAAATGCCCGGCCGTTGCACAAGGCCAGCCGACACTTGCGGTACAGACCGTCCGCACTGCGATAATCGACAAATGACGCCACATGAAAATGGCTGACATCGGTGTCTGCCAGTGCCGTTTCCAGATCGGCAGTCTGCTGGATCAGGTGCAGGCCGTGGCCGCCGTGGGTATCCAGCGGCCGGATCAGCCACGGACTGTGCTGTTCGATGCCCAGCTGCTGCCACAGCGTTCCGTCGCGTGTCATGGCAGCCACAGCCGGCCGGTCGAGCAGCAGGGTGGGTGGCACATGAACACTGGCCAGGTGAGCCAGCAATTGCGGCAACTGATGACGTGCCAGGCGGACGATATGCTCGGGGCGGTTCACCACCGGATGCGGCCAGGTCCGCAAACGTCCTGCCATCCGCTCCAGTTGCGGCCGGATACGGGTGGATTCTCCCATGCCAGTCAACAGGATATCGTGTTCCGGTAGCCATGACGGAAGATCGCTGCCGGCAGGAACAAACCACCAGTCCATGCGAATGTCCGGGTCATGCAGGATAAAGTCGATCGGTGTGTTGTCCTGCATGAAGCCTGGCTGCATGATCACCAGCAGGCGAATGGCATCCGGATTGGTCGGCTGGTTGATCCGATACCACGGGTTAAGGCTCAGTGCGCGTGCCTGCAGTTCGGCAGCCGCATCCGGATTGCCGGTCATCAGAAAAATCATCGCCAGGGTCATGAAATCGCTGGCGCCCGGTGTTTGCGTGGTGCATGCCTCGATCAGGCTGGTCAGGCTGGTGCCGTTGACGGCAGCCCTGTGCAGCCGGGCAAGGCCTTCAATCCGGGCTGGCTCGTCAGGCTGACATGGCGGGTTGGCTTGTTCAGTGATGGGTTCCGTCATGACTCTGCAGTGTCTGGTAGCAGGTTGGTGTTGGCGCCAGCGTGAGCCATGATTGGAAACAAGGCAAGTGTGGCAGCGTTTGGACAGCATGCTGATTTTAACAGTGTATTGGGCGGTCTGCTTGTTGACATTATTTGTTCAGAGCGTTATAATCAACACATGAATCATTTTGATGGTGGGCAAGTCATGTTGCGCGGAATACGAATGATCATCGCAGGATGTATCATCGGTCTGGCTGGTTGTGCCAATGACGCCGGTCTGATGACTCATGCCGTACCGGTGTCCAGGCCGGTCTGGCAGCCCATGGATACGGTCTGGTGGCAGCGGTTTGACGATGCCCAGCTGAATCAGCTGATGGACGAAGCCTTGCACAACTCTCCGGATCTCGCCGTGGCGCGCGCCAGGATTGCTCAGGTTCGCAGTGAAACCGAACTGACACGCGCGCGCATCGTGCAACCATCCCTTTCTCTGGATGGATCGGCCGTGCGCCAGGAATTCAGCTCCCTGGGTTATTTTCCACCACCCATCGGGGGGAGCGTGTTCAATCTGGGCCAACTGGCTGCTTCATTCAGCTGGGATCTGGACTGGTGGGGCAAACATGCAGCCGTCTATCGGCAAAGTGCCGGCAATCTGGCAGTGGCCGATGCCGAAGCCGACGAAGCACGCCTGGTGCTTGGCGTGAGCATTGCCGATGCCTATATTTCCCTGCAGGCCGATGCGGCCAGTCTGGAATTGCTGCGCGGGATGCAGGCAACGCGCAGCCAGTTGCTGGATATAGAGCGCGAACAGGAAGCATCCGGACTGATTGCCGGCGGCCAGGCTCTGGCCGAACAGGCAGCTCTGGCCAGTCTGGCTCGCCAGATGGATCAGCTGGATGGACAGATTCGCAAGGATCGTCTGCAACTGGCCGCCCTGATGGGGGCAGGGCCTGAGCGTGGCGAAAAGATTCGCCTGAGCGGATTGCCGGCACTGCCGGCATTGCCGGCACACATCCCGGCCGACCTGATCGGCAGCCGGCCGGATATTCGCATGAACAGGGCACAGATCGAGGTGGTTGCTGCAACCGCAAGGCTGGCTAAAATCGATTTCTATCCGGACGTCAACCTGTCAGGCAATGTGGGTTTGCAAAGCATCGGTTTTGACAATCTGCTCAAGTCCGGGGCCACCATGTTTGCCGTGGGTCCGGCGATCCATCTGCCCGTTTTCAACAGCAACAGTCTGCGCGCCATTCTCGGTGCCCGGTATGCCGAATATGACATGACGGTCGAAACCTACAATGCCAGTGTTTTTGAAGCGATGCGCGAAGTGGCTGCAGCCAGCGTCAGTCAGACAGAACTCGCCAGCGAAATCCGTGACCAGTCTCGTTTGCAACAAAACCTGGCCACCACGGCACAGCTGGCCGACCTGCGCTACCGGCATGGGCTGGAAGACCAGAAAAACTGGCTGGCTGACCGTCTGGCCGAGCAGGAAGCGGAGCAGGGCGGGGTAGAACTTTCCCGCAGGGCGCTGGAGGCGGAATTGGCGATGGTGCGGGCTTTGGGCGGATTTCCACGACATCAGGACGGGCAAAACAGACCATGAACAAGCAAACCAACCGCAAATACGGATTGATGATCGTCCTGCTGGTGTTCCTGTTGGCAGGGTTGTGGGCCGGCTGGCACTGGCTCACTGTCGGACGCTATTACCAGTCGACGAATGATGCGTATGTCGCGGGAAATCTGGTCAATGTGATGGCGCAGGTTTCCGGCAATGTGAAGGCCGTGTACGTGGATGAAACGCAGCAGGTCATGACTGGCCAGCCGCTGGTCGTCCTGGATGATGCCGATGCGCGGCTGGCATTATCCCGTGCCGAAAGCACGCTGGCCGAAACAGTACGCAATGTGGCTGCTCAGTACCAGACGGCCGATGCGGCTGCAGCGCTGGTGGACCAGCGCAAAGTGGAACTCGAACGCGCGCAGAACGATCTGAAGCGTCGGGCAGGTCTGCAGGATGCACGTGCCTTGTCGGGAGAGGATCTCGAACATGCCCGCCTGAGCGTGGTTGCAGCACAGGCTGCGCTGGTTGCAGCGCAGCGCACTCGTGATGCGGCCCGCGTTGCGGTTCTGGGCACGCCAGTGATTCGCCACCCGGCCGTGCTGCATGCCGAGGCTCAGTTGCGTCAGGCCTGGCTGGATCTGCAGCGCACGACAATCGCGGCGCCAGTCAGCGGGCGGGTGGCCAAACGAACGGTGCAGGTTGGCGAACACGTGACGCCAGGCAGTCTTCTGCTGGCAGTGGTGCCGGAACAACAGATATGGGTGGATGCCAATTTCAAGGAAAACCGGCTGGCACAGGTTCGGATTGGTCAGCCGGTTGATCTGGTGACCGATCTGTATGGCAGCGATGTCGTGTTTCATGGCCATGTGGCGGGTCTGGCTGCCGGAACGGGTAGCGTGTTTTCCCTGCTGCCTGCGCAGAATGCAACCGGTAACTGGATCAAGGTGGTCCAGCGTCTGCCGGTACGCATGGCCCTGGATGCCAGTGAACTGAAGGCGCATCCACTGCAATTGGGGTTGTCGGTGACAGCCACGGTTGATCTGCATGACCAGAAGTCCGGCCAGCCGGTACTGGCCAATGCCAGTCAGCCGTTGTACAGCACACCGGTGCTGTCGATCGACATGCAGCCGGTCGAGCGCGATATCCAGCGCATTCTGGCACAGAATCTCCGGCCATGAGCCAGTCACCAGCCGCGCCGATCCATGGCAGTGCGCTTGCCTTGCTGACGCTGGCGCTGTCGCTGGCCACGTTCATGCAGGTGCTGGATACGTCGATTGCCAACGTATCGATTCCCGATATTTCAGGTGATCTCGCGGTCAGTCCGGATCAGGGCACCTGGATCATCACTTCCTTTGCGGTCAGCAACGCCATTGCGCTGCCTTTGTCCGGCTGGCTTGCGCAGCGCTTTGGCGAGGTGCGTCTGTTTGTGGCGGCAACCCTGCTGTTCACCCTGGTGTCCATGTTGTGTGGTTTGTCCACCAACCTGCCGATGCTGGTGATGTTTCGCGTGTTGCAGGGTGCCGTGGCCGGTCCGATGATTCCATTGTCGCAAAGTCTGCTGCTGTCCAATTACCCGCCCGAAAAAAAAGGACTGGCGCTGGCCCTCTGGTCGATGACCGTGGTGCTGGCGCCGATTTTCGGGCCGATCCTGGGTGGCTACATTACCGACAACCTCAGCTGGCCGTGGATTTTTTACATCAATGTTCCGGTCGGCATCATCTCTTCCTGGATGACCTGGAACCTGCTCAGGCAGCGTGAAACGGCCACCCATCGCAAGCCGATCGATCTGGTCGGCCTGCTGTTGCTGATCGTCGGTGTCGGCAGCCTGCAGTTGCTGCTCGACAAGGGGAACGAGCTGGACTGGTTCGGCTCGCACCTGATCGTGGCGCTGGCGGTGATTTCGGTGGTGGCTCTGACGGTGTTTGTGGTCTGGGAACTGACCGCAGAACACCCGGTGGTGGATCTCAGCCTGTTTGGCAAACGCAACTTCACCGTCGGCGCAATGGCGATCAGCATCGGCTACATGACGTTTTTTGGCGGGGTGGTGGTTTATCCATTGTGGTTGCAGACCCAGATGGGCTATACCGCCACCTGGGCCGGGCTGTCTGCGGCACCGATCGGGATACTGCCGGTATTCCTGTCGCCACTGGTCGGTCGTTTCATGCACAAGACCGATTTGCGGCTGCTGACCGGCATCAGTTTTCTGATATTTGCCATCGTCATGTTCTGGTCTTCCGGGTTCACCACATCGGCCGATTTTGCCCAGCTCACCTTGCCCAGGCTTGCACTCGGGCTTGGCATGGCGCTGTTTTTCATCCCGCTGATGTCGATCATCCTGTCCGGTCTGCCGCACAACCGGCTGGCCAGTGCGTCTGGCCTGTCGAACTTTTTGCGCATGGTTGGCGGCAGCTTCGGCACATCGCTCAGCATTGCCATCTGGGATCGGCGTGAATCGTTTCACCACAGCCGGCTTGCCGAAACCGTCAATCCGATGAACCCGGTGACCCAGCAAACCATTGCTGGTCTGCAGCATGCCGGATTGACCCATACCCAGGCGCTGGGTGTCATACAGTATACTTTGGGCGGACAGTCATATGTGCTGGCCATGAATGATGTGTTTTTGTTGTCGGGCGGTGTGTTTTTGTCCCTGATCGGGGTGATCTGGTTTGCCAGGCCCCCGTTTGGTGCGGGGGCGCAGGCGGCTGGCGGCGAACACTGATCAGAGGTTCCCCAGTGGTTGTCCTGTCCGCAACCGATGGCGCTCCAGAAGCCGGAATGTCACCGGAATCACCACCATCGACAGCAATGGCGCCGTGAGCATGCCGCCGACCATCGGGGTTGCGATGCTGCGCATGACTTCCGAACCGGCCGCATGGCCAAGCAGGATTGGCAGAAGGCCAGCGACGATTACCGCAACGGTCATGGCTTTCGGGCGTACCCGCATGACTGCGCCCTCGCGAATTGCTTCGTCCAGTGCCGTCGGGTCGACGTTGCCGGCCAGTATGCGTTGCTGCCATGCCGTACGCAGATATAGCAGCATGATCACGCCAAATTCGGATGACAGGCCTGCCAGCGCAATGAATCCGATCATGGTTGCCACCGACACCGGTTGCCCGGCCAGCCAGACAAGCCAGATGCCGCCAATCAGGGCGAAAGGCAGTGTCAGCATGATCAGTGCCGCTTCCGCCGCACGCCGGAAGATGCTCCAGAGCAGGATGAAGATGATCGTCAATGTCGCCGGCACCACGGTTTTCAGGCGTTCTTCGGCGCGTTGCATGGATTCAAACTGGCCAGACCAGTTGATTGTGTAGCCGGCTGGCAATACCGTTTTTCTGGCTACAGCCTGTTCCAGTCGTGTGACTACACCACCCAGATTGCTGTCATGACTGTCCACGTAGACATAACTGACCAGATCGCCGTTTTCGCTGGTCAGCATCGATGGGCCAGCCATCACGTCGATATCGGCGACTACAGACAGTGGCAGTTGTGCGCCGTCGGGAGCGACAACCAGCAGACTGCGCAGTGCCGACACGGTCTGCCGCATTGCGCGCGGATACCTGAGCAGAATCGGGAACCGTTCGCGCCCTTGGGTCGTTTCGCCAATCTGATTGCCGCCGACAGCCAAGGCAATGATTTCCTGCAAATCTGCCTGAGTCAGTCCGTAACGTGCTGCAGCGTCGGGACGAATGTGGACATCCACGTATCGCCCACTGGCAGCGCGGTCTGCCGCTGCCGAACTCACGCCCGGCACGTCGCGGGCCACGCGTTCAACCGTAGCCGACACCTGTTGTAACACAACAGGATCGGGCCCGCCAACCTTGATGCCGATGGGACTCTTGATGCCGGTTGATTGCATGTCGATGCGATTGGCAATGGGCGGTACGAACAGGTTGGTGAGTCCTGGCACCTGCACGGCCTGATTCAATGCGTTCTGGATTTTTTGCATGGTCATACCCTGGCGCCATTCATTGCGCGGCCTGAAGGTGATCGTGGTTTCAAACATGTTGGTTGGTGCAGGATCCGTCGCTGTTTCAGCGCGGCCCACCTTGCCAAAGACGTGATCGACCTCGGGCACGGTTTTCAGCATGCGATCGGTCTGTTGCAACAATTGCGCTGCTTTCCCGATCGATAATCCCGGTAATGCGGTCGGCATGTACAGCAGGGTTCCTTCATTCAGCGATGGCATGAATTCACTGCCCAGTCGGGACAATGGCCATATGCTCACGAGCATGAGCAAACTGGCGATCATCAGCACGATCCCGGGTTGTTTCAGTGCGGCATTCAGGAGAGGGCGGTATCCCGCAATCAGAATCCGGTTTAACGGATTTTGCATTTCCGTTGGTATGCGCCCACGCAGAAAGTAACCCGTCAGAACCGGGATGAGCGTGATGGCCAGGGCGGCTGCGGCTGCCATGGCATAGGTTTTGGTGAAAGCGAGTGGCTGAAACAGACGCCCTTCTTGCCCCTGCAGTGCAAATACCGGCACAAACGACAAGGCAATAATCAACAGGCTGAAAAAGAGCGCCGGACCGACTTCGCTGGTGGAAGCGATGATCATTTGCCAGCGGTCTTCAGATCCAGGTTCAATGCCTTGAATATTGCGCCAGTGTTCGAGATGCTTGTGTGTGTTTTCGATCATCACGACGGCGCCATCCACCATCGCTCCGATGGCCATGGCGATGCCACCCAGCGACATCAGATTGGCGCTGATGCCCTGGTAGTACATGACGATGAAGGCGGTCAGAACAGCCACCGGCAAGGTGATGACTGCCACCAGCGATGAACGCAGATGCCACAGAAAAAGTCCGCAGACCAGTGTGACGACCAGAAATTCTTCGAACAGTTTTTCGCGCAGATTGTGGATTGCTTCCAGAATCAATTGCGACCGGTCGTAGGTCGGGACGATGTCGACCCCTTTGGGCAAACTGCGTTTGAGTTGAGCCAGCTGTTGCTTGACGGCTTCGATCGTTTGCAAGGCATTTTTGCCTGAACGCAGAATCACCACGCCACCGACCACTTCGCCCTGTCCATCCAGATCGGCGACCCCCTGGCGGAAGGCCGGTCCGCGTCGTACCGTGGCGATGGTGGCCAGCGTCACTGGCACACCATTGGCGCCGGTCACCACCGGGATGCGTTTGAAGTCTTCAGGCGTGCGCAGGTAGCCAATGCTTTTGACCATCAGATCGGCTTCACCCTGTTCAATCACCGAGCCGCCGGTTGCGCCATTGGCGTTGCGTATGGCAGCGGCCACTTGTTGAACGGTGATGCCGTAGGCGGCGAGTTTCAGGGGGTCCAGGACAATCTGCCAGGCACGGACCATGCCGCCGATGCTGGCGACTTCGGCCACGTTCGGGATGGTTTTCAGATGATAGCGCAAAAACCAGTCCTGAATGGCGCGCAATTGACCCAGGTCTTTGTGACCACTGCGATCAACCAGCGCGTATTCATAGATCCAGCCCAGTCCGGTTGCATCCGGACCTAGCGTTGGATTAACGCCGGGCGGCAACTGGCTGCGAGCCTGGCTCAGATATTCCAGCACACGGGAGCGCGCCCAATACGCATCTGTGCCATCATGAAAAATGACGTACACAAATGAGTCGCCAAAAAACGAATAGGCACGCACTGTTTTGACGCCCGGCACCGACAGCATCGTGGTTGCCAATGGATAAGTGAGCTGGTCTTCGACCACCTGTGGCGGTTGCCCTGCCCAGGTTGTTCGCAGGATGACCTGCGTGTCCGAGAGATCGGGAAGTGCGTCGAGCGGCATCTGCAACATCGCCCAGATACCCCAGCCCGCCAGCAGCAGAGTGCCCATCAACACCAGAAAGCGATTGCGGATTGAACCGCGTATCAGGGCGCTGATCATGGTTGTTCTCCTGAAGTGACCGTCTCTGGTGATGCAGCATGGTCGTATCGTGGTACCAGATTCATGCTGGGCATCAGAGGGGAGGGGCCGCCATGTGAGTAGTGCCTGGAAGGGGCCATCGGGTCATACCAGAACAGTATCCTGGGCTTCATGGGCTTCATGGGCTTCATGGGCTTCATGGGCTTCGTCAGTCGATCCAGTGCGCCATTCATCTCCGCCTCCGAATCGAACAGAAACTCACCCGAGATGACCACCCGCTCGCCGCCGTTAAGTCCGGCCAGTATTTCGGTGTAACCATCTGCTGAATGACCAATGCGCACGGCGCGCGGCTCAAGTTGACCGTGGCCCAGATCGAGGATGACGCGGTTATCTGTTCCGGTGCTGATCAGGGCATTATCCGGTACCAGAGGGAATGGGCGACCCCCAGCAGGATAAAGACGGATGGTGGCAAACATGCCCGGGGCAAGCTGGTTGTCTGCATTGGTCAGAACGATGCGGGCGGTTTGCGTGCGCGTGCGTGGGTCGATTTCGGGTAGCATGGCCGCTATTGTTCCAGTCCATGTTTTTCCCGGTAGCGCATCGATGCTGATATTCGCGATGGTTCCGGCATGCATGCTGGCGACCTCCGCCTGTGGAATGGCGGCATTCAGCCAAAGCTGGTGTGGGTTATCGATGCGCATCAGAGTCGTCCCTGCCGCCACACGTTGACCTGGCAGGACATTGAGTGTGCTGACCACGCCATTGATGGGTGAGCGCAACGTCACGCCGCTTGAAGGATTGGTGGTCAGTTGGCGAATATCCGCAGTGGTCATGCCCAGGACATGCATGCGCGCCAGCGCTGCTGCCCGTAGTGTCGGCGCATCGCCGCTGGTTGCAGCATTCAACGCGTTCAGTTCGGCTGCTGCCGAACTCCAGCTGGGCGACAGCAATGTACCGAGAGGCTGGCCTGCGCGTACTTGTTCATAAGGTGTGCGCACGAACAGGTGTGTGAGAATGCCATCCGTGCGTGCGCTGATCACGACAGCGTGGTTTTGATCCCAATCCAGAGTGCCGGTGACAAGCAATTCGGATGAGAGCGATCCCACATGCACCACTGCCGTACGCATACCAAGGTTTTGTTCAATACGCGGATCAATGCGAAGTGATGGCGCTGCAGCAGCTTGATCCAATGGAACAGCATATTGGGGCACCAGATCCATGCTCGGCATGAACGGAGATTTGCCTGGATGATTGAAGTGTTGCGCCGGCATCATCGGGTCGTACCAATACAGGATCTTATGCGGTGATGCGGCGTTGTTCGTAGGATGGTTTTGATGACTGCTGTGCAATCCCCAGTCGTACCCTCCGGCCAGCGCTAAAACCAGTGCGATGCTCATGGTCGAAACCAGCAGGATTGTTTTCATGGTGTTACCTCCGGCAGCAGATAAGCCAGTTCGACCCATGCACGAGCACGGGCAGCCAGCGTGTTGGCATAAGCGATATTGGTGGAAATTTCTGCACGGCGTGCGTCGAGCCACGGTTCCAGTGCACCTCCTCCGCGATAGATTGCCAAAGCCGTGGCAGAGCGATCATGAACCAGTGGCAGCAAAGTGTTTTCGTCGCGTTGCACCTGTGCATCCAGGTATCGCCAGCGGGCAAGCGTACGCTGAACGGTTGCGATCTGGGCCCGACGGGCGTCTTCCCGCCTGGCCAGCACCGCATCCAGTTCGGCATGACGTGCATCGATATCCTTGTTTTCGCGATGCTCCGCAAACAAAGGCAGCCGCATGCCAACTTGCACGGTGGCCAGCGGTGACAGCCCCGGCGCGCGTATGCCATAGCCAATCCCGACGTTCCAGTCTGGTGACCGGGTGGCTTGGGCGCGAAGCAACTCGGCTTCGGCAAGCTTGACGCGGGGAGCCCATGCCAGCAAAGGTGCCTGCGTGTCTGGTGTTTGCAGCAAACGGGTTTCATCGACTGGTAATGTTGCAAAATCGGGCGGAGCAGCCAATATGTCCTGACTGGCATCCGGACCAATCCAGCGGGTGAGTTCCGCAAGGGCTTCCTGCTCGGTGTCATGGATGGCATCGATCTGATTATCCAGTTCAGCACCTGCGGCCAGTGCTGCAAGGATGTCGGTGGCCGATCCTGTGGCGCCAGCGAGACGGGCGCGGGCAGTGGCGATGGCGAGAGCAGTCTGTGTGGATAACTGCATCAGCAGACGGTCGGCGCGTTGTGCGGCCCACAAATCCACCCATGCTGTTGCTGCATCGCGTTTGGCCAGAAAACGGGCTTCCTGCAGATCTGCCGTGGTCACCGCCTGACTCGCACCGGCTTTGATGCGCTGGGCTCTGAGGGCGGCCAAAGAAGGGATGTCCTGGCTGATGCCAACAAACTGCATGGTCATGGAATCCCCATTGGGGTTGAAGGCTGCAGCTCCCTGGGTATCCAGATTTTGAACGCCAAACTGCAATTGTGGATCAGGCAGGCGTCCTGCCCGGTCACGATCCGCAGCAGCGGCCATTTGCATGTATTGCTCCGCTTCGACCTGGGGCGCACGTTTGGCCGCGAGGTCAACCGTATGTTCCAGTGTCAGAGCGGTGTTGGATGTTGCTGGTTGATGGATGGGGACTGTGTTGTCTGAACGTGCGGGGTCGATCGCAGGGTCAATGCGCGTCCCGGATGCATGCGCAAGCAATGGAACGGACAATGCCGTCAAAAACAGGATGATTCGAAACATGATGATTGCTCCAACAGAAATTGCGGTCTGATGAGGTGCCTGGACCAGAGAGTCCAGGTCTGGCAGTCAGCGCGACTGTGGAGATCAATTGCGGAAATTCTGAAACAGCAGGTAGTATGGCGGTCCGCTGGTGAAAGCGAGCAATGGGGCTGGATGTCTGTGGCTCGGCAAAGATGTTGCCGGAAAAGAGCTGACCCATGCGTCCACGGGTATTGCGGTTGTCACAGCAAGTAACGGTTGATGCGTGTCCAGCGTCTGATCGCTGGCCGTGCAATGGACGAAGCAGGCGTTTGGGTTGGCTTTGTTCAGGGGGTGCATGGCGCAATCCGCCATGGCAACGGCTGGGTTAAATGCTTTGGCAGGGTGTCCGTCTGATAACACACAGGCCTGTGTTGCCAGCGAATACTGCAGGAACAGAATGGCCGCCAGGATCAGGCGGGCCATCAGTTTGAACAGTTTTCGATTGAGGAAATGCATGATGTCAGGCGCGATCTGGTTGCCAGCCTTGCTGCCAGGTGACAAACGCAGAGGCTTCCCTCGGCCTGGCGATGTGATAGCCCTGAATTTCGTCACACGATTCGGCGCGCAACACATTCATTTGCGCCGATTCTTCCACGCCTTCGGCGATGGTTTTCAGGTTCATGCTGTGCGCCATCTGGATGATGGCGCGAACAATGGCGGCATCATTTTTTTCGTGCAGCATGTCACGGATAAACGACTGGTCGATTTTCAGTTTGTCGACCTGGAACCGCTTGAGATAGGCCAGGCTGGAATAGCCGGTGCCAAAATCATCGATGGAGAGCTGCACGCCAAGCTGCTTGAGTTGACTGACCGTATGGATCATTTGTTCGGTATTGTTCATCATGATCGATTCGGTCAGTTCGAGTTCCAGGCAGTGAGACGGCAGTCGGCTGTCTGCCAGGGCCTGACGGACCGTTGCAACCAGATCACCTCGGTAGAACTGGGCCGCTGACAGGTTGACCGAGATGCGGAATTCCGGTTGGCCGCTCATCTGCCAGGTCATGGCCTGACGGCAGGCTTCCTGGATTACCCATTCACCAATCTGAACGATCAGGCCATATTCCTCCGCAATGGGGATGAAATGACCGGGAGGTATGTTGCCCAGTTCCGGATGCTGCCAGCGCAGCAGGGCTTCGGCACCCATCAGTTTGCCGGTGGACAAGTCGATTTGGGGCTGGTAATGCAGATGAAGCTGGTGGTCAGTCAGTGCGCGATGCAGTTCATTGCCAATGTGGATCCGATCCTGCGCCTCGATGTTCATCTGCTCAGTGAAGTAACGCCAGTTGTTGCGACCACTTGACTTGGCGCGATGCATGGCCAGATCAGCCGCCTTGAGCAAGCTGTCAAAATCCTCGCCATCATCGGGAAACACCGAGATGCCAACCGAAACCGTGATTGACAGTTTCTGTTCTTCCGCATTGAAACTGCGTGACATGCTGGCCTGAATATTCAGCAAGGTCTGATTGATATGCTCCCGGTCGGACAGATTGGGCAGCAGGGCCAGGAATTCGTCGCCAGTGTGGCGTGACAAGGTTTCGCTGTCCAGAAGGCTGGACTGCAACCGTTGCGCGACTGCCTGCAATACCAGGTCGCCACGTTGATGGCCGAGTGAATCGTTGATGTTCTTGAAGTGATCGACGTCGATCACCATGATGGCCAGGCCAGACCTGTTTTCCCGTGCGCTGGCAACGGCCAGTTCTGCCCGGTCGCGCACCAGTGTGCGGTTGGGCAGTCGGGTCAGGGCATCGTGATAGGTCAGGAATTCAGCTTTGGCCTGGGCTTGCTTGTAGCGGGTGAGATCGGTATAGATACCAATGTAATGCGTGATCTGATTGTCGCTGTCACGCACGACGCTGATGCCAAGCAGGCTCGGTCTGACCTCGCCATTCTGGCTGCGGTTCCAGATTTCGTTCTGCCAGTAGCCAGTGGCATTGAGATCGGTCCACATTTTGCGGAAATAGTCATCATCATGCACGCCGGAACGTAAAAAATCGGGCTGTTTGCCGATCACATCGGCTTCCTGGTAGCCAAACATGCTGGTGAATACCGGGTTTATCGAAATCACCTGTAGTTTGTTGTCGGTGATCAATACACTTTCGCCGGTATGGTTGAAAATGTGTGAATACAGCCGTTGCCGGGAAATCTGCTCGCCACGTTCGAGAACGATACCGATAATGGAAGCGCCGATTTCGAGCAACTTGATGTGAAATGGGCTGGGGGAACGGTTTTCGAAACTCGACAGCGCAAAGCTGCCGACAACCCGGCCTCCGGTAGCGCGGATTGGCATCGACCAGCAAGCCATCAGCTGATAGGCTTGTGCCACGTGACGCAGATCCGCCCAGCGCGGATCGGTCAAGGTGTTGCTGACAAATACTGGCTCGTTGCGATAGACGACGTTGCCGCAAGATCCTGATCCGGGGCCGGGACGCAAGCCGCAAAATTTCTGTTTGGCTTCGTCAGTCAGGCTGGGTCCGGCGATGATGTTGAGCATTTCGGTTTTGCGGTCGAGCAGCATGACTGTGCTGACCGAATTGGGCAGCAGCTGTTCTGCCAGCCGGCAAATGTTGTCGAAGATATCCTCCAGGGTGAAACCTTCGAGAAGCGATTCCAGAATAGATTGCTGCAGGGAGAGTATCTTGGATTTTTCTTCGTCATTGAGGCTGGCGTAGCTGACCGTATCGCTGACCAACTGGCGCAAATCTCTGGCAGAATTGTAAGTCTTGGCACTCATTTCTGTGGGCTCCAGATCGCGCAACCCCATGTACAAGGACAGTGTCCCAGAAACTTGCTATCCTTTCGGAAAGCGGGTTGCGTTGGCTGTTGAATATCTCATCATGCCCGGATTGTCCGGAACTTTTGGCCGACTGTAAAGTGTCAAAATGACGTAACCCAACAGAAGACGGAATTTGTACCCGAATATTCCATGACGGGTTTTTATGACGGGGCCTACATGCCTGGCAGAAATGATCCATGTCCGTGCGGCAGCGGCAAAAAATACAAACAGTGCTGTCTGGGTAGTCCTACGCAATCAACGGATGTGTCTGCGCTGATGCAGGAAGCGCTGGTCTGCCATCAGTCTGGCCGCATCGAAGCGGCCTGGAACCTTTATCAGGACGTGTTGCATCAGTCGCCTGGGCGAGCAGATGCCTGGTATCTGTCCGGACTGGTCGAGCAGGCGAGGGGGCATTGGCAACAGGCACATCAGCGTATTTCCCGGGCGGTTGCGTTGACCCCGGACAACGTGTTGTACCTGGTTGGGCTCGGCGTTGTCGAGCAGGTGCTGGGCCAGTGGATCGAGGCGGAACAGAGTTATCGTCGTGTGCTTGTCCTGCAGCCGGATCATGTCGAAGCGCGCAACAATCTGGCCAATGTGCTCAAGGAACTGGGGCGGCTGGATGAAGCGGCCACCCATTACCAGTTGGCGCTGCAGTCTGCTGACAATCCGGTGATTCTCTATAATCTGGCCAATTTGCGCCTGGAAACCGGATTTCTTGACGAATCTGTCCATCTGTACCAGCGAGCGCTGGTTTTGCAGCCGGAATATCCCGAAGCGCTTGCCAATCTTGGCAGCGCCCTGCAACGCCTCGGACGCCTGAAAGAAGCGGAAGGATGTTTTCGTCAGGCGATTTCACTGCGTCCGGGTTATGCCGAAGCCTGGAACAATTTGGGTAATGTGCTGAAAGAACAGGGCTTGCCGCAACTGGCTGCTGGTTATTACCGCGAGGCTGCCGCCCTGATGCCGGACAATGCAGGTATTCGTTGCAATCTTGGCCATGTACTCAAGGCCAGTGGCGAAATTCCGGCGGCCATCGGCGCTTACCGCGAAGCCGTGAACCTGGATCCAGGCTATGGCGAAGCCTGGGCGTCGCTTGCCGCGCTGCTGCAGGAAACCGGTGATCTTGCTGCGGCGATCATGGCATGGCGTGCTGCACATGTGCTGATGCCCGCCGCCATTGAACCGCTCAACAATCTGGCTTGCGCGCTGCATGAAGCCAACGAGCCGGAAGCGGCGATCCAGACCTACCGTGAAGGATTGCTGCTGGCGCCGGACAATGCTGCCCTGCATTACAATCTGGCCAGTGTTTTGCACGCACGTGGTGATTTCCCCGCCGCGCTGTCCGAATATGCGCTTGCCCTGCGTCTGCAGCCCGATTACGTGGAAGCGCTCAACAACCAAGGAAATGCACAGAAAGACATTGGCGATTATGCGGCTGCCGAAACCAGTTACCGACGCGTACTTGCTTTGCGGCCGGATTCTGCCGAAGCGCACTGCAACCTCGCCATTCTGTATTCGTTGCAGGAACGGTATGACGAAGCCGAAAGTGTTTACCAGCAGGCTTTGGCATTGCAGCCCGAACTGGTGGTGGCCCATCGCAACCTGGCGGCTTTGCTGATTCGTGACGGCCGGATGGCCGAAGCGCGAGTCCACATGGACGCAGCCTATACGCGCAAATGCTGGTTTGAAGAACGGCATCCGGGCGCAATCCGCACGGTACTGATCCTGCTGGGCACCGAAAAGGGCAATGTGCCATTTGCACATCTGTTTCCGGCGGCACGCAACAATACCGTGGAATGGATGCTCGAATATGATCCAGCGCCAGCCAGTCCGCAACTGCCGGCTTATGACCTGGTGTTCAATGCCATGGGTGAACCGGACATGACCGAAAAATATGTCGGGCTGGTTGACGAATTCATGCTGCATTGTGACCGTTCGCTGATGAATCTTCCGCATGCGGTGGCAAGAACCGCTCGTGATCATGCCGGCCATCTGTTTGGTGACATTCAGGGGTTGCTGGTGCCGCCGGTATGGCGTTTGCAGCGTGGTGAACCGTTGCCGGCAGATGTTGCCTGGCCGGTGCTGGTTCGGCCGGCGGGTTCGCATGGCGGTGAGGGTTTGCAGCGCGTGGATGCGCCGGCACAACTGGCCGATGCACTGGCCACTTTTCCGCAGCGCGAGTTTTATCTCACCGCATGGATCGATTACCGGTCAGCCGATGGCTGGCACCGCAAGTACCGGTTTGTGTTCATCAATGGCGAGCCGATGCCGTATCATCTGGCCATTTCGGTCAACTGGATGGTGCATTATGCGACTGCCGACATGCACGTGGACTGGAAACTGGCCGAGGAGCAACGTTTTCTGGACAATCCGGCCAGCGTGCTGGGCGATGTGGTCATGGAAGTGGTGCGCAGCATCGGCCGGCGCTTGGCGCTGGATTTTGCCGGAGCCGATCTGGGCGTCCTGCCGGATGGGCGGGTTGTGCTGTTTGAAGCGAATGCCACCATGCTGGTGCATCCGGAGCCTCCTGATTCGCGTCTGGCGTTCAAGAACCCTTATGTCCAGCGCATTTATGCCGCCCTGGACGACTGGATGACATTGCTGGCAGCACGCGATGCCGGAGGATTGCCGGGTTGTTGACCCAGAGATTTCGCAAATCGGCACGAGCCAGTGCCTGCGTGCGCAATGGCGGGGGCGGGGTGCCGGATTGTTGGATTCCGCGACTACGCGCGGAATGACAGGGCAGGGTGCCGGATTGGTGGATTTCGCGACTACGCGCGGAATGACGCACCTTGGAAACCCTATTGCGCGAAGCTCCTGTCCGTCATTCTGTGCTTTCCCCACCACCGTCATTCTGCGCTTTCCCCACCACCGTCATTCTGCGCTTTCCCCACCACCGTCATTCTGCGCTTTCCCCACCACCGTCATTCTGCGCTTTCCCCACCACCGTCATTCTGCGC
>JAJZUW010000004.1:26667-95766 GCA_021845925.1 Pseudomonadota bacterium | reverse complement strand
GCTTTCCCCACCACCGTCATTCTGCGCTTTCCCCACCACCGTCATTCTGCGCTTTCCCCACCACCGTCATTCTGCGCTTTCCCCACCACCGTCATTCTGCGCTTTCCCCACCACCGTCATTCTGCGCTTTCCCCACCACCGTCATTCTGCGCGGAGCGAAGCGGAGTCGCAGAATCCAGTTTGAAGTCTCTTTTATCGATTCCTTGCCTGCGTGCGCAATGGCGGGGCAGGGTGCTGGATTGTTGGATTCCGCGACTACGCGCAGAATGACAGGGCAGGTACCAGTCGGCAGGGTCTTGCTTGATCTCGCCTTCTGCCGTCCCCTGCGCAATTTCATTGGCAACAGATGATGGACGAAACCAGGCGATCTGGACAGTATCGGGGTTAAACCGGAGCGAGGCTGGCCAGATCCCAGCGTGGCCTGACTGTAAAGACATCGGTAGGGTCATGCATGCCGTGCTGCAGACGCATGGCACCAGCATAGGCAATCATGGCACCATTGTCGGTGCAGAATTGCAGTTCTGGATAAAATACCTTGCCGCCCAGCTTTGCCACGCCAGCTGTCAGCGCCTGGCGCAGCTGCCGGTTGGCGCCAACACCACCGGCAACCACCAGTTGCTGGCTGGCCTGCTGTTTGAGTGCCGCCAGCGATTTGGCGGTGAGCACATCGCACATGGCTGCCTGAAAAGCGGCGGCGATGTCGGCCCGACTGGCTTCATCGGGATGTTTGCGTAGCAGGTTCAACACGGCTGTTTTGAGACCGCTGAAGCTGAAATCGAGATCGCCCGAATGCAGCAGTGGCCTCGGCAGACCGAAACGGGACGGATTGCCCTGTTCGGCAAGCGATGACAGGGCGGCGCCGCCCGGGTAGGGCAGGCCAAGCAGCTGGGCGGTCTTGTCGAATGCCTCGCCAGCTGCGTCATCCAGGGTGTCGCCCAGCAGTTCGTAGCGACCGGTTCCCCTGACCGCCATCAGCTGGGTATGACCACCCGACACCAGCAGGGCCACAAACGGAAAGGTTGGCCGGTCGGCGGACAATAATGGTGACAGCAGATGTCCTTCCAGATGATGGACACCGAGCACCGGGATATCCAGAGACGCCGCCAGCGCATGGCCAAATGCCGTGCCGACCAGCAGGGCTCCGGCCAGTCCGGGCCCGCTGGTGCAGGCTATCGCATCCAGCTGTGCGAGGGTGGTGCCGGCGTCTGCCAGCACCTGGCGCATCAGCGGAATCATGTAGCGGATGTGGTCGCGGGATGCCAGTTCGGGCACCACGCCGCCATATTCCGCGTGCAGCGCGATCTGGCTGTGCACTGCGTGTGACAGCAACCCGTTTTCGGTGTCAAAAATCGCCAGACCGGTTTCGTCGCAGGACGATTCGATGCCAAGTACACGCATGGGTCAGATTCCGCTGCGTGGCTGATGCATCCAGTGATCCGGTTGCTGGTTTGCTGCGCCGGCCGCATATGGTGGATGAAACCCGTCACCATGGCGGCAAACCCTGTTTTCTGCCGGGTTGGCCGGGCTTGTGTTGGTGATGTTTTTCAATCGATTGTTAAAAGTCATCAATTTGTCACTTTTTCGTCATATGATTGCGAACATTATAAGCCAATCCGATGGGGCGTATATGGCAGCAACAATATTGCTGGTGGAAGATGAATCCGGTATTCAGGAACTGGTCAAGTTCAACCTGACCCAGAATGGTCATTCCGTCATGTGCGCCGATTCTGCCGAACAGGCGCTGATGCTGACGCGGGAATCCCTGCCGGATCTGGTGCTGCTCGACTGGATGCTGCCGGGCATGAGCGGCATGGAACTGGCGCGCATTTTCCGGGCAGACAACCGCATGAAGGGCGTGCCCATTATCATGCTGACCGCTCGCGGCGATGAGCGGGACAAGGTGCTTGGTCTGGAAACCGGAGCCGATGATTACATCACCAAGCCTTTTTCGCCGCGCGAACTGTCCGCGCGGATCAAGGCGGTACTGCGCCGTCGCGCGCCGCAGATGACCGAAGACCGCGTCGAGATCCGCGGGCTCAGTCTGGATCCGGTCAGTCACCGGGTGGTTGGCAACAACACGCCGCTCGATCTCGGGCCAACCGAGTTCCGCTTGCTGCACTTCATGATGACCCATCCGGAACGGGTGTATTCGCGCGCCCAGCTACTGGACCACGTCTGGGGCGATCATGTGTTCGTCGAGGAACGCACGGTGGATGTTCATATCCGTCGTTTGCGGCTGGCGCTGGAGGCATCCGGACATGAGAGCCTGATTGAAACCGTGCGTGGTGCAGGGTACCGGTTGTCTGCCCAGTCATGACGATGGCATGCCGCACCGGTTCCTGCTGAGCATTTCCTACTGTTTGCCGGGGTGATTATCCTTGTCTGATTTCTGGTGGCACCCCTTCTTTCAGGTGCTGGGCTTGCTCGTATCGGCTGTTGTGATCGGCTGGCTGGGTGGTCTGGTGTGGGCATTGTTTTTTGTGATCGCGGTGCTGCTGTATTACATCTACCGCCATCTGCGTTTTATGGCGGCCATGTCGGATTGGCTTGCCAACAGCGAACAGGCCAGTCTGCCACCGGCCAACAGTGACTGGGACGAAATCTTTTACGGGCTTGAACGCATGGGCCGCCGGCACAAGCGTGCCATGGCGCGGCTGATGGCGGTGCTGGACCGGTTCGAGCACGCCGCTCAGGCGATTCCGGATGGTATCGTCATGATCAATGATGCCGACCAGATCGAGTGGTTCAATCCGGTCGCCTGCCGTCACTTCGGTCTGGATGACAAGACTGACCGCGGGCAGTTTATCGGTTATCTGATCCGCCAGTCGGTGTTTCATGATTACCTCTCGCATGGCGATTTCCGCGAGGCGCTGGTCATGAAGTCGCCTGTGTCGCGCGACATGACCCTGTCGGTACAGGTGGTGGCATTTGGCGAGCGCCAGAAAATGCTGATTTCGCGCGACGTGACCCAGGTTGAAATGCTCGAATCGATGCGACGCGATTTCGTAGCCAATGTGTCGCACGAATTGCGCACACCGTTGACGGTGGTGGGCGGATTTCTGGAAACCTTTCTCGACACGGAATCGTTGTCGCGGGATGACTTCCTGCGTTACTGCGACCTGATGCAGCAGCAGACGGATCGCATGCGCCGCCTGGTGGAAGACCTGCTGACCTTGTCCCGCCTGGAAAGTCCGCAAAACCGTCTGGTCGAAACGACCGTCGACATGCCGCTCCTGGTGCGCTCGCTGTACCAGGATGCTGTCAGTCTGAGTGCTGGTCGTCATCCGATCGAGATGGGGCTGGAAAGCCATGCCTGCGTGATCGGCAATGCCGATGAACTGGCCAGCGGACTGGGCAATCTGGTCAGCAACGCAGTGCGTTATACGCCTCCAGGCAAAGCCATTCGTCTGCGCTGGGGCATGAAGTCCGGTCAGTTGTGCTTCAGCGTGCAGGATGAAGGAGAAGGCATCGAAGCACATCATATTCCCCGCCTGACCGAACGTTTTTACCGGGTTGATCGTGGCCGGTCACGCGAAACTGGCGGCACCGGCCTTGGACTGGCGATTGCCAAACATGTGCTGACGCGACACCATGCACGTCTTCAGATCGAAAGCCGCATCGGACATGGCAGCTGTTTCAGTGCCTGTTTTCCGGCTGACCGTGTTGTCGCCGATGAGGATTGTCTGGAAACGTCAGCGTGAGCTGAGGTGGCGGGACAGGGCATCGGCCAGCTGGCGGATGTCGACCGGATGGTCGCCGGCGTTGTCCCGTACGGATTGGCCCCAGATGGCATTGGGAAAGTGCCGGTCATCCCGATAGCGGGGAATGACGTGCCAGTGCAGGTGGGCAACCACATTGCCCAGGCTGGCCAGGTTGATCTTGTTTGGTTGCGCGATCTCGCGCAGCGATTGTTCAACTGCGAACACCACTTCCATCAGGTATTGACGGTCTTCCGTGGGCAAATCGGTCATTTCGGCGCGATGCGCCTGCCAGATCACGCGACAGAATCCCGGATAGCCTGGCTCTGCAGCCAGAACAATGCGCAGTTTGTCGTTGCGCCACAGTACTGTGCCACCATCCTGCTGGCACAGCGGGCAATCGGTGTTCGGGCTGCTGTTCATGCTGCTGTTTCGGCAGCATGCAGTTGACGACGATCTGCCAGCGCCTGCGCCAGTGTGCCGGGGTCCACATGTTCCAGCTCGCCACCCAGCGGAACCCCGCGGGCAAGCCGGCTGACACCGATGCCACGGGCGGACAGCAGTTCGGTAATCGCATGTGCGGTGGCTTCGCCTTCCATGGTGAAATTGGTGGCGAGGATCACCTCGCGAACCTTCCCATTGCTGGCGCGGGCGATCAGTCGTTCGAGATGGATGTCATGCGGCCCCATGCCGTCGAGCGGAGAAAGCCGTCCCATCAGCACAAAATACAGTCCATTGTAACTGCGACTCTGTTCCAGCATGATCAGGTCGGTTGGCATTTCAACCACCGCCAGCAGGCCAGCATCCCGGCCAGTGTCGCTGCACAGCCGGCAGATGTCGGTTTCGCTGAAATCATTGCAGAGACTGCAATGGCGCAAGCCAGACAGGGCCTGACTGATTGCCGCACCCAGCCTGTCAGCACCCCGGCGGTCATGCTGCAACAGATGGTAAGCCATGCGCGCGGCCGATTTGGGCCCGACGCCGGGCAGCACGCGCAGGGCCTGCACCAGTTCGTCGAGCAGATTGGCGCCTTTCATCGGGGTCAGAATGGCAGCTTGAAACCGGGGGGCAGGTTGAGCCCGGCCGTAAATCCGCCCATTTTTTCCTGGGCGGTGGTTTCGGCTTTGCGCACGGCATCGTTGAACGCGGCGGCGACCAGATCTTCCAGCATGTCCTTGTCATCGCTGAGCAGGGATGGGTCGATGGTGATCCGCTTGACGACGTTCCGGCAGGTCATGACAATTTTAACCATGCCGGCGCCAGAAACCCCTTCGACTTCGATTTCTGCCAGTTTTTCCTGCATCTTCTGCATGTTTTCCTGCATTTGCTGGGCTTGCCGCATCAGGTTGCCCAATCCGCCCTTCATCATGATGACTCCTTGTCGGTTTGTGTGTCTGCCGGGGTGACGCGGGTCACTCGTCCCCCCATTTGCTGAATGATATCCTGCACCAGCGGATCGGTTGCCACTGTCTGTTCGGCAGCGGCTTGCAGGCGCTCCCGCGCTTCGGTCTGCAGGCGCTGGGGGGAATTGGTTTCGCCATCGGCCAGTTCGATTTCCAGTCGCAAGTTCAGACCGAAATGTTTTTCCAGTGCTTCCCGCAGACGGGACTGGTAGCCAGGCTCGGCCAGATGGCGGTGGATGTTTGCCAGGCGCATGCGAATGGTCGAACCTTCGCAGGCGACCAGTTCGCATTCGGTTGCCAGCATGCGCGCCTGACCGCCCAGACGCAGGCGCTGCAACAGTTCCGCCCACTGGCGGGCATCGGCGGGCAAGTTGCCTGGCGCCGGAGATCTGGCATCGGCAACCGGAGCAGGTGCGTCGTCCGGTTGTGCGCGGGCAGTTGCGTGATCAGGGTTGCTGGCAGGCAGCGGGTGCGGATGTTCGGGCCGGCTTTCCGGCCTGGGTTGTGCTGTCTGGTGTGTGGGTGCGCCGGCTGGTCTTGCCTGCGCCGACCGCGCAGGAGCCGGCTGCTGCGATGTGTCGGTTCCGGCTGGATGGGCATCCGGGCGAAAGGCCAGCATGCGCAGCAAGGTCATGTTGAAGCCGGCTGTTTCATCGGGAGCCAGGGGCAGGTCGCGGCGACCAAGCAGGCAGATCTGGTAACATAGCTGGACCAGCTCTGCCGGCATCCGTCCAGCGAGGCTGGACAGACGCTCCAGGTCAGGCGTGTCTTCCGGCAGGGCTTCCGGCAGGGTTTGCAGGATGGCAATCTGATGCAGGATCAGCGCCAGTTCCTGCAATGCAGCAGCGCAATCCATGCTGCGTTCGGTCATGGCGGCAGAACGGGTGAGCAGTTCGGCGCCATTGTCATCCGTAATGGCTTCCAGCAGTCCGCACAGCGATGCGCGGTCAAGTCCGCCCAGCATCTCCTGGACGGCAGCATCCCGGATTTCTCCGGCGGAATGGGCAATTGCCTGGTCCAGCAAAGATAGCGCATCGCGCATGCTGCCACGCGCGGCATGTCCGATCCGGTTGAGCGCGGCGGGTTCGCAGTCGATGTGTTCTTCTGCCAGAACGTGCTGCAGGTGTTCGGCAACCTGGGATGGCGTCATCTGCTTCAGGTTGAACTGCAGGCAGCGCGACAGGACAGTGACCGGGATTTTTTGCGGATCCGTCGTGGCGAGAATGAACTTGACGTGTTCGGGAGGTTCTTCGAGGGTCTTCAGCATCGAATTGAACGCGGAGCGCGACAGCATGTGCACTTCGTCGATGATGTATACCTTGAAACGTCCCGCAGTCGGCGCATAATGCGCGTTGTCGAGCACTTCGCGCATGTTGTCGATACCGGTGTTTGACGCGGCATCGAGCTCGATGAGATCGACAAACCGGCCGGCATCGATTTCGCGGCAGGCCGCGCATGTACCGCATGGATGAGCGGTGATGCCGGATTCGCAGTTGAGCGATTTGGCCAGAATGCGTGCAATGGTGGTTTTGCCAACTCCGCGCGTGCCGGTAAACAGCCAGGCATGGTGCAGCCGGTTCTGTTCGAGCGCGTTGCTGAGCGCACGCACGACGTGCGTTTGCCCCATCAGCTCGGAAAAATTGCGCGGGCGCCACTTGCGCGCCAGTACCTGATAGCTCATGCGACTATTCTAGCTGAAAAAAGCCCGCTTTGCTTGTTGGAAATTCCTGTTTGCTGAGCTATAATTCTCCTTTTTCCTCCCACTGTTTTGGAGCATCCCCTACATGCCAAGTGTACGCGTCAAGGAAAACGAACCGTTTGAAGTTGCCATGCGCCGTTTCAAGCGCACTGTTGAAAAGACCGGCCTGCTGACCGAACTGCGCGCCCGCGAATTCTACGAAAAGCCTACCGCCGAACGCAAGCGCAAGCTGGCAGCGGCTGTCAAGCGGCACTACAAACGCATTCGCAGTCAGATGCTGCCGCCGAAAATGTATTGATCCGTGTGGATTGTTAGCAGATAACGATTGAATTTGCCAGGCTTCGCCCGAAGGTTGGAGCAGGCAAAACGCTGCCGATGAGTCTGAAAGCCAGAATTACCGAAGACATGAAGTCTGCCATGCGCGCCCGGGAAACCGGGCGCCTTGGCGCTTTGCGCCTGCTGCTGGCGGCCATGAAGCAGATCGAGGTTGACGAGCGCGTCGAACTCGATGATGCCAGGGTCGTTGCGGTGATCGACAAAATGCTCAAGCAGCGACGCGATTCGATTGCCCAGTACGATGCTGCAGGGCGACAGGATCTGGCGGATTCCGAACGATTTGAGGTGGAGGTGTTGCAGGCGTATATGCCGGCAGCAGCAACCGATGAAGAAATTGATGCGGCCATCCAGACTGCCATAACGGCGACTGGAGCCAGCGGCGTCAAGGATATGGGCAAGGTCATGGCCCAGGTGAAGGCAGGATTGGCTGGTCGGGCTGACATGGCTCAGGTCTCCGGCCGGATCAAGGCTTTGCTGGGCGCCTGACCGGGTGCAGGGCTACGCAGAATCGGATATCCGGTTCCGCGTTCGGGTGCAGGACGTTTGGGGTTGCTGAATACCTTATGATTCCGCAGGCGTTTATCCAGACCCTGTTGTCCCGCGTCGATATCGTTGATGTCGTAGGCCGGTATGTGCCGCTCAAAAAGGCAGGCGCCAATTTTCAGGCCTGCTGTCCATTTCATCAGGAAAAATCCCCATCGTTTACGGTTTCGCCAACCAAACAGTTTTACCACTGTTTCGGTTGTGGTGCGCATGGATCCGCCATCGGTTTTTTGATGGAATATTCTGGCGTTGGCTATGTCGAAGCGATTCGCATGCTGGCAGATCAGGCGGGCCTGCAGGTTCCGCAAGCCGATCGCGAGCAGTCGGTCCGACCACGGAACGAACCGGGGCTGGCCGAGCTCATGCAGGCGGTGACGCGCTGGTACCGGCAGCAACTCAAACAGTCTTCGCGTGCGATTGCCTATCTCAAGCAACGCGGATTGACAGGAGAAATCGCTGCCCGTTTTGGCCTTGGTTACGCTCCAGACAACTGGCAGGGGCTGGCGCAGGTTGTCAAGGATTACGAATCGCCGGCGCTGGCGGAAGTCGGTCTGGTGATTGTGAATGACAATGGTCGGCGGTATGACCGCTTCCGCGACCGTATCATGTTTCCGATTCACAGCACCCGTGGTGATGTGATCGGTTTTGGCGGCAGGATTCTGGATCGGGGGGAACCCAAGTATCTGAATTCACCCGAAACAGTGCTGTTTCAGAAAGGACAGGAGCTGTACGGGCTGTTTCAGGCACGCCAGGCCATCCGGTCCGCCGGACGGGTACTGGTGGTGGAAGGCTACATGGATGTGGTGGCCCTGGCGCAACACGGCATTGACTGGGCAGTAGCGACGCTGGGAACTGCAACGACACCGGCGCATGTCAAAAAGCTGTTGAGGCAGACCAGCGATGTGGTGTTCTGTTTTGATGGTGATGCTGCCGGACAGCGCGCTGCCTGGCGAGCGCTGGAACAGAGCCTGCCAGTGCTGGATGACACCAGTCGGCTGACCTTCCTGTTTTTGCCGGAACAGCACGATCCGGACAGTTACGTGCGGGAATTTGGCCGGGATGCCTTTGTCAGCCTGGTGGAGGCACAAGGTCTGCCGTTGTCGGCCTACCTGTTCCGCCATTTGACAGAGCGCCATGATTTGCAGACGGAAGAGGGGCGGAGCGCCTTTCTGAAAGAACTGCAACCGCTTCTGGTCCAGGTGCAGGCGCCAACGCTGGCCTTGCTGTTGCGCAAGCGGGCTGCCGAACTGACTGGTCTGGAAGCTGGCGAACTGGCGGGGCTGTGGAAGCTGCCGGCGCCAGGCAAGCCTGGACTGCCTGTGGCTGCGCGCGGAAAGCGGCCGGCACCGGCGAGCGTGAATCACAAGTTGTTGCGCCTGATCCTGTTTCGGCCCGATCTGGCCGGACAGCTGAGGAAGGAATGGATCACTGGCCCGGATGCCGATGGCAGCGCGTTGGTCAGGCTACTTGAAATACTGGCGGCAAGCCCCAACCTCAACGGAGCCGTGCTGGCAGAGGCCTGCCAGCAGTTGCCCGAAGCCCAGTTGCTGGCTGCGCGCGCCGCCGAGAGTCTGATCTGGGATGAGTCGTTTGATGTGGTCGCGGAATTTGAGCTGGCGGCGGGTCAGGCCCGCAACGCGTGGCGACAGTCCAGACTGGCGGTTCTGGCACGAAAATCGCTGTCCGAACTGAGTGATGAAGAGCGCGAAGAACTGCGCGGCCTGCATTGAGCGGGCAGGATTTGCATCATTGGACTATGCTTTTTGCATGACCGGTTGCATGCGTGATCCGGTCTGGCAAACCGCTACAGGGGTTCAGGCTCCGACAGGAAGTACAGGGAAATCGGCAATTATTATTTGCGGATGAAGGTTGATATGGCAAGCGATCGTGACAAGCAGGAGCGCGAATTGGCAAAAATCGAAGAAGCTGCAGAAAACCGCGCAGACAACGGACAAGTACAGGAATCCGGCTCCCAGAGTGATGCCGAACTGCGGCGAACCCGCCTGAAATCGCTGATTGTTCTTGGCAAGGAACGCGGTTATCTGACCTATGCCGAGATCAATGACCATCTGCCCGATGACATGCTCGATGCCGAGCAGATCGAAGGCGTGGTCAGCATGATCAATGACATGGGCATCCAGGTCTATGATGAAGCCCCGGATGCTGAAGTGTTGCTGATGTCGGATGCGGCACCTGCCGTCGCTGACGAAGATGCAGTGGCTGAAGCAGAAGCAGCGTTGTCCACGGTGGATTCCGAATTCGGTCGCACCACCGATCCCGTGCGCATGTATATGCGTGAAATGGGTACGGTAGAACTGTTGACCCGCGAAGGCGAAATTGAAATCGCCAAACGGATCGAAGAAGGCCTCAAGCACATGGTGCAGGCGATTTCTGCCTGTCCGACCACGCTTGAGCAAATCCTGTCGCTGGTCGACAAGGTCGAGCGTGATGAAATCCGCATCGACGAGTTCGTTGACGGAATCGTTTCGGTTGAAGCCGAGCTGGAAGAGGCTGCGGAAAACGCTGCGCTGGACGCCGAAGACGATGACACTGAAGATGAAATCGACGAGGAAGACGAAGATGACATGGACGGCAGCGCACTGGCGGCTGCCAACCTGGCTCAGCTCAAGATCGATGCCATGGAACGCTTCGAGCGTTTGCGCGATCTGGTGCGCCGCATGCAGGCTGCCCAGAAGCAGCACGGTTATGCCAGCGAACCTTATCTGCTGATTCAGCAGGATATTTCCAACCTGTTGATGGAATTGCGTTTTTCTGCGAAGCAGGTGGAATCTCTGTGCAACATCATCCGCGATCTGGTTGAAGAAATCCGCAGCCACGAGCGTGAGATCATGGACATTGCCTTGCGACGGGTTGGCATGGCGCGTGAGTATTTCATCAAATCGTTTCCGGGCCAGGAAACCAATCTTGAATGGGTCAATGAACAGGCTGCTGGCGGACACAGTTTCAGTGAAGCCATTCTCCGTCACCAGTACGCCATTCTGGAACGCCAGAACAATCTGGCCGAATTGCAGAAACGGATTGGCATTCCGATCAGCGCACTGAAAGACATCAACAAGCAGATGTCGGCTGGCGAAGCACGCACGCTGCGCGCGAAACGCGAAATGATCGAAGCCAACCTGCGTCTGGTGATTTCGATCGCCAAAAAATACACCAACCGCGGATTGCAGTTCCTTGATCTGATCCAGGAAGGCAATATCGGCCTGATGAAGGCGGTGGACAAGTTCGAATACCGCCGTGGGTACAAGTTTTCGACCTATGCCACCTGGTGGATCCGGCAGGCCATTACCCGGTCGATTGCGGATCAGGCAAGAACCATCCGGATTCCGGTGCACATGATCGAAACCATCAACAAGATGAACCGTATTGCGCGCCAGATCCTGCAGGAAACCGGCCAGGAACCCGATCCTTCTGTTCTGGCCGAAAAAATGGATATGCCGGAAGACAAGATCCGCAAGATCCTGAAGATTTCCAAGGAACCTATCTCCATGGAAACCCCGATCGGTGATGATGAAGACTCTCATCTGGGCGATTTCATCGAAGATACTTCCACACTGGCACCCATGGATGCAGCAATCTATGACAGCCTGCAGGAAGTCACCAAGGACATCCTGGACAGTCTGACCCAGCGTGAGGCCAAAGTCCTGCGCATGCGCTTCGGCATCGAAATGAACACCGACCACACCCTGGAAGAGGTGGGTAAGCAGTTTGACGTTACTCGCGAACGTATCCGTCAGATTGAAGCCAAGGCACTACGCAAATTGCGGCATCCTTCGCGGTCCGATCGCCTGCGCAGTTTTATCGATAACAACAATCAGTAATCTGGCAGCGCAGTCAGACTGCCTGTCCGAGTCATGATCAGGCGGCGCACATTCACTGCGCCGCATATTTTCTGCGGGCCTCTAGCTCATGCCTGGTTAGAGCAGCGGACTCATAATCCGTTGGTGCTGGGTTCGACTCCCAGGGGGCCCACCAATACCATCATCCTGCGCTGGCATTTCTAGCCATCATGCGCTTCCAACCATTCGTGACATGTCTGTGCAATCCGGTTTCGTGCAACCGTTTTAAACTGGTAATCAGTTGTAGTGTAATGTGTTACGATGACTGTCATTGTCATGCGTGCATGATGGGGGGCATGAATGAAAACAAGAACTGATGACGAACATGCTTATCTGAAACAATTGCTTGAACATTCGCCGGATGGTGTATTTACCATTGATATGAATTTGCATATCCGGTATGTCAATCCGGCATTCTGCAAACTGCTTGGTTATCCGGCAGAAATATTGCGTGGTTCATTGATAACCGATTATCTGGTGGATATGGATATTCTGGGAATCTGCATGGCTAGTGTCGAGAGCAATGGCCATTGCAATGACCAGGAAACGATTTTCAGGCGTGCCGATGGGTCAGAAGTGCATATTTCAAAAAATGTGCAGGCGATTTACGATGACCGGTACGAGATTCCCGAGCTGCTGGTGACCATTCGGGACATGACCGAACTGCATACGCTGAATCGGCAACTGGAAGAAAGCTTGCAGGAACGCGAACAGGCGAACAGGATTCTGCAGGAAACCCTGGATACCCTGCGCAATACACGCGATTATCTGGTACAGTCTGAAAAAATGGCGGCGCTTGGCAGCATGGTGGCTGGCATGGCGCACGAGATCAATACACCTCTTGGTGTAAGTGTCACTTCGGCGAGCAGCATCTACGAAGACACGCTGCAGATTGCGAAAGCACTTGAAAATGGCAGTATCAGGCGTTCGCAGCTGGAACAGTATCTGCAGCACATGCAAAAAATCAGCGAAATCCTGCTGAGCAACCTGAACCGTGCTGCCGAACTGACAGGCAGTTTCAAACAGGTTGCCGTGGACCAGTCCAGCGATGAATGGCGCGAAATCCGACTGGATGATTATATTGATGAAATACTGCGCAGTCTGCAACCAAAGCTGAAGCCATACCGGCTTGATATTGAAAAGACCTGCGACCCTGATCTGGTTCTGTTTACCCATCCGGGCGGTATTTACCAGATTCTGAGCAATCTGATCATCAACGCCATTACCCATGCATTTGATGCAGGCAAGGGCGGCAAACTCATCATCCGCGTGCACAGGACAGCCGGTGGTCTGCAATTGGTGTTCAGTGACAATGGCAAGGGAATACCCGCAGAACATATTGACCGCATCTTTGAACCATTTTTCACCACTCGCCGTGGACAAGGCGGCAGTGGGTTGGGACTGAACATTCTTTATAATCTGGTGACCAGATCATTGAATGGACAGGTCAGGGTAGAAAGCGAACCCGGCAAGGGGACTACTTTCTGCCTGGATTTCCCGGTTATTGACAGAGGACAGAAGGATGAGCAATTCCAGGCAGCATGATGATCTGCTGTTTGCCCCCGAACTAACGGACGTTCCTGCATCGCAGCCTGTTCACGCGGCCTGGAAAGTTCTCGTGGTCGACGATGAACCCAGTGTTCATGAGATTACCGCGCTCGCGCTGAAAAATTTCGAGTTCGATGGCCGGCAGATCGGATTTTTGCACGCATATTCCGGCATGGAAGCCCGGGCGCTTCTGGATGCTCACCCTGATATTGCATTGGCGCTGGTAGATGTGGTGATGGAGCACGAACATGCAGGCCTTGATCTGGTGCGCCATATTCGTGAAACGCTTAAAAATCATCTCGTCCGCATCGTGTTGCGCACAGGCCAGCCCGGTCAGGCGCCAGAGCGCAATGTCATCCGTGATTACGATATCAACGACTACAAGGAAAAGGTCGAGCTGACGGCGCAAAAGCTGTACAGCACGGTTTTTACCAGTCTGCGTTCTTACCGTGATCTTGCCGCTCTTGACGCCAACCGGCGCGGACTGGAACACGTGATCCGTGCATCGGGTGCCATTTTCCGGATTTCTGATCTTGGCAGTTTCATCAATGGTGTTCTGGAACAGATGGTTGCCCTGTTGTATCTGGGCAAGAATTCCATTTATCTCGAATGCGATACGGTTGCAGTGGAAAACCAGATGAACCGTATTGCGGTTGTGGCGTCCACAGGCTGTTATGCCGGGCACGTCGGCAAGAATCCGGATGAATGTCTTGATGCCGAATGTCTTGAACTGGTGCGCGAGGTGCTGCGCAACAAACGCTCCATGTTGCGCAAAAACACGTATATCGGTTATTTCCAGCCGCGGCCTGGCCGCGAAGATGTTGTGCTGGTCAACAGTACACGCGCGTTGACCACTGACGACGAAAAGCTCATCGAGCTTTTTTTGCACAATGTGTCGATTGCGTACGAGAATGCCTTGTTGCGTGACGATATCGAAGGTACGCAGCGGGACATGGTCTACATGCTTGGCGAAGCCATCGAAACGCGGTCCCATGAAACCGGCCAGCATGTCCGGCGCGTTGCCGAATATTGTCGTCTGATTGCCCGCGGCATCGGTCTGTCTGAACGTGAGGCCGAAATTCTGCATACCGCGGCCCCGCTACACGATTTCGGCAAGATTGGCATACCGGATCATATCCTGCACAAACCGGGCAAGCTGAATGAAGAAGAATGGACGATCATGAAAAGCCATGCCCGTCTTGGCGAAGAAATGCTTTCACGTTCTGGGCGGGAAATCCTGCAAGCGGGCGCCATTCTTGCCGGCCAGCATCATGAGCGCTGGGATGGTACCGGATATCCCAAGGGGCTGAAGGGCGAAGATATCCATATTTTTGGCCGAATCGGATCTGTGGCGGATGTGTTTGATGCGCTTGCCGGGCGACGGAGTTACAAGGAGCCATGGTCCATCGAACGCATCATGGCGTATTTCGAGCAGGAAAAGGGCAAGCAGTTCGATCCACGGCTTGTCGAATGGGTACAGGCCAATCAGTCAGCAATGGTTGGCGTGCTGTGGGCGTTCCCGGATGATGCGACGCTGGTGCAGACGATTGTGCAGCAGGCTCTAACGCACTGAATGTCTGCCATCTTGCCGGGCACCAGTCTTCTGGTGCCCGGCTGCTGGCCGGTTCAATTCAATCCGTACTTGCGCACAAACCAGGTTTTTACGCCGTGCGTCAACAGTGCATATGTCAGGATCATTGCTGCCAGGTAGTACCAGTAGCTGGTTGGCAACGCCACGAAGCCCAATGCATGCGCAAACGGGGAAACCGGCAGCCAGACACCGATGCTGCAGATGACCAGGCTGGTCAGCATCAGAGGCAGGCTGGCCCGACTCTCGATGAATGGCAGTTTGGCCGTGCGGATGATGTGAATGATCAGCGTTTGCGAAAAGAGCGATTCAACAAACCAGCCCGTCTGGAACAGGGGTGCCTGTTCTGGCGTGTTGGCGTGGAAAATGAAATACATCAGCGCGTAAGTGGCGTAATCGAAAATCGAGCTGATCGGGCCGATGAGTACCATGAACCGGGTGATATTGGCGATATCCCACTTGCGAGGCTGTGCCAGGTATTCGTCGTCGACGGTGTCGGTCGGAATTGCGGTTTGTGAAAAATCGTACAACAGGTTGTTGGTCAGGATCTGGATCGGGGCCATGGGCAGGAAAGGCAGCAGGGCGCTGGCGCCCAGCACGCTGAACATGTTGCCGAAATTGGAGCTGGCGCCCATCTTGATGTACTTGATGATGTTGCCAAATACCTTGCGGCCTTCGATGACACCTTCCTCCAGCACCATCAGGTTTTTTTCCAGCAGAATGATGTCGGCCGACTCCTTGGCGATATCGACCGCCGTGTCAACGGAAATGCCAACGTCGGCCGCCTTGAGCGCCGGACCGTCGTTGATGCCGTCACCCATGAAACCGACAACATGGCCTTTCAGATGCAATGCCCGGATGACCTTTGCCTTTTGTGAAGGAGACAGCTTGGCAAACACTTCGGTTTTTTCAGCGACATCGGCCAGTTCGCTTTCACTCATGCGCTCGACCTCGGCGCCCAGCACGATGTGGTCGACGTGCAGGCCGACCGATTTGCAGACTTTGCGGGTCACGATGTCGTTGTCGCCGGTGAGAATCTTGACGGCCACGCCATGCCGGTTGAGTGCGGCAATGGCGGCAGCTGCGCTTTCCTTGGGAGGATCAAGAAACGCAATATAACCGACCAGCGTCATGCCGGCTTCGTCCGCCACGCTGTAACTGGCTTGTTTGCCGTCGATCTCCTTGACCGCAATCGCAATCACGCGGAAACCGTCCTCGTTGAGCGTCTGGGTGATCGAGCGCAGGTGATTGTGGTGGCTGGCATCGAGCGGGAATTTTTCGTCGCCGATCTCGCTGTCGACACAGATGTTGAAAATTTCTTCAACGGCACCCTTGCAGATCAGCAGGTGCTTGCCGCGGCCTTCGACCACAACGGACATGCGGCGACGCACAAAATCGAATGGAATTTCATCGACCTTGCGGTAATCCTTTTCGACACGCAGGTGTTCGTTCATCTCGACATGACGCAGCACGGCCACATCAAGCAGGTTTTTCAGTCCGGACTGGTAATAACTGTTGAGGTAGGCGTATTCCAGCACTGGCAGACTGTCTTCGCCATAGATGTCCAGATGCTTTTCCAGGATGATGTGGTCCTGGGTGATGGTGCCGGTTTTATCCGTGCACAGCACGTTCATGGCGCCAAAATTTTGGATCGAGTTCAACCGCTTGACGATGACTTTTTTGCGCGACATCTGCAGCGCGCCCTTGCCCAGATTGACGGTGACGATCATCGGCAGCATTTCCGGTGTCAGGCCAACTGCGACCGCCATGGCAAAGAAAAAGGCTTCCACCCACTCGTGCTTGGTCAGGCCATTGATGAGAAACACCAATGGAACCATGACCATGATGAACCGCAGCATCAGCCAGGTGAAACTGGTGACGCCACGGTCAAAACTGGTTTGCACCCGTTCACTGGTGACCACGCTGGCCAGACTGCCGAAATAGGTGTCGGCGCCGGTCAGCACGATGACGGCCATTGCACTGCCGCTGACCACGTTGGTGCCCATGAAACAGATGTTTTCCAGTTGCAGCGGGTCCTGGATGCCCGGATCGCTGGCAGCGACAAATTTTTCCACCGGCATGGACTCGCCGGTCAGCGAAGCCTGGTTGATGAACAGGTCTTTGGCGCTGAGAATGCGGGCGTCGGCAGGAATCATGTCGCCGGCGGACAGCTGGATGATGTCGCCAGGCACCAGCTGGGTGATCGGTACTTCCTTGCGTTCGGGGCCGTGCGGGATCAGCCGGATATTGAATGCGGCATTGACTTCTTCCGGAATGCCGGCGCGCTTGTCCTTGCGGATGACGGTTGCTGTGGTGCTGACCATGGCGCGCAGACGTTCGGCTGCCCGGCTCGAGCGGTGCTCCTGAATAAACGTCAGGGTGACGCTCAGCGCCACCATGATGGTGATGATGGTGGCGGATTCCTTGTCGCCAGTGAAGAACGACACGGTTGCCAGCAGCAGCAGCAGAATGTTGAGCGGATTCTTGAACTGTTCAAGGATGCGCGCACCGGCACTTTTGTGGTGTTCGTGCGAAACGGTGTTCGGGCCGTACTGGTCCAGGCGTTCTTCGGCTTCGCGGTCGAGCAGACCTTCATCGGAGCTGTCAAGACGGGCCAATGCCTCGGCTGGCGGCAGATGGGCAAGTTCGAGCAGACGGGAAGAAACAGTGGGCAGCGCACGTGCGCCAGCCTGGTGCCTGATGGGCAACACGGTTGCCAGATGGCCGGCGAGACCGGGGATGAGATGGGTGAATTTCATGTTTCGTTCTTTCCTGATTCACAGCAGTACGCGCAATCCGGCTTGTGGCCGGTTGCACGGTCTGGTAACAGATCCCGGAAAACCATGTCTGGTGGTTGGCCGGGGCCACCGTTAATTAACGGCAGGCGCCCGGTCAGTGTTCAGAACGAAAACTGGAGAGCGCAAGCCGCTAACGTGTACAATGTGATGCGTTTTTGCAACAACTATGACAGTCCAACTTGCGATACCTCTGGTATAAAAGACTGGCGGATTCTACGCCTTTGGCGAAGCGGGTGTCAAGATGAAACGTCCGCCACATCTGCATTTGCCTGATATGTTGCAATTGTGTGAATTTTCAGCAGTTTTGTGGATCTTCCGGCAACCGGATTCGGAGTGATTGATGCGGTGTTTGGTCATCGAGGATGAACAGGAATCGGCGCGTTACATTTGCCATGCTCTTCGTGTCGCAGGACACGAGGCGGTGTCCTGCGACAACGCCGTGGAAGGCGAGCTGCTGGCCCTGACTGGTGACTGGGATGCCATCGTGCTTGACCGTTTGTTGCCGGGCAGCCGGGATGGACTGGATGTGCTGGACAGTTTGCGCCGTGCCGGTCGGCAGCTGCCCGTGCTGGTCCTGAGCGCGCTTGCCAGTACGGACGAACGGGTGCATGGTCTGCGCGCCGGAGCGGATGACTATCTGACCAAACCTTTTGCACTGGAAGAATTGCTGGCCAGACTTGATGTGCTGGTGCGCCGCCAACATCCACCCCGCGCCACCAGCCAGTTGCAGGTGGCGGACCTCCAACTGGACCTGCGTAGCCAGAGAGTGACCCGGGCAGGTCAGGTGATTGCCCTGCAGCCGCGCGAATTCCGCTTGCTGGAGTACCTGATGCGGCATGAAGACCAGGTGGTGACCCGTGCCATGCTGCTGGAATCGGTATGGGAATACCATTTTGACCCCCAGACCAACGTCATCGATGTCCAGATCAGCCGTCTGCGCAACAAGATCGACCGCGATTTCGACCAGCCGCTGATCCACACCGTGCGTGGCGCAGGCTATCGGCTGTCTGCCCTGACATCACCCGAGACGTCGCTACTGGAACCTCCGGATGGCAAAACCTGATTTTCGTCATTCGGTAATCGCCAGGCTGGTGCTGGGCTATGGCATGCTGGTGGGTGCATCCATCGCGATGGTTTCGGCCGTGTTCTACTTTGGCACCATCGGTGTGTTGCAGAACAGCATCGACAACCGGATCAGGAATCTGGCCAGTCACGAATGGCAGGCATATCACAATCGCCCGGTCAGTGATCTGACATCCGAAATCAATCGCCAGTTGACCGACAGTTTTAACAGCGATACCGAAATCTATTCCCTGGTGACGGCCCATAACCGGGTTCTGGCCGGCAATTTGCAGACATGGCCGCAACTGCCGCTGAACCGTCTGGTGACGGCCAGTGTGACCCGCAATGGTCGCCAGGTAAGAGCTCGTCTGCTGTCCATGGATCTGGCCAACGGTAATCGCCTGGTGGTGGGGTGGGAGTTGAGCGAGCCGGTGCGGATACGCAATCTGGTCGGGCATGCGTTGCTGATTGGTGCGCTGCTGTCCGCGGTGGTGATGTTTGCTGGTGCTATTGTCTTTCGTCGCCAGATTGAAACCCGGATTGGCCAGATTCGCCGCACGGCGCAGGAAATTGAAGCGGGCGACCTGACACAACGCATTGCCGTCGGCAGTCAGGACGAATTTGGCAGGCTGGGTGTCGATATCAACCGGATGCTGGACAGGATCGAACAGCTGATGGATGGCGTTCGTCATGTTTCCAATGCCATTGCCCATGATCTGCGCACCCCGCTTAGCCGGATTCGCAATCGTCTGGACACCTCGCTGCGCGAACCGGCTTCCTGCACCGCTATGGAAAATGCCTCGCGCGAGGCCATCGCGGACATTGATAACCTGATTCAGGTGTTTGATCGCCTGTTGCAGATTGCCGAGGCAGAATCTGGCATGCATGCACAGACCTTCGAGCGCGTGGATCTGAGCCGGATTGCCGTGGACATGGCCGAGCTGTACGACGCCAGTGCGGAAGCAGCCGGCATGTCCATCGTCGTGGACCAGCCTCGCGCCGTGATCGTGCATGGCGACCGCAATCTGCTGGGCAATGCACTGGCCAGCCTGCTGGACAATGCCATCAAATATGCCGGGCCGGGGGGGCAGATTCATCTTTCGGCACACGCGGGAATCGATTTTGTCAGTCTGGATGTGCGAGACAGCGGGCCGGGAATTCCAGCGGACGAACTCGCCCAGGTCACGACCCGGTTTTATCGGGTTGACCGCAGCCGACACCTGCCCGGCAATGGATTGGGTTTGTCCATTGTCACTGCAATCGCTGCCATGCACGGCGGCCGGCTTGAATTGCAAAACACCGGTTCCGGCCTGCTCGCGCGCATCCGGCTGCCCGCGATCTGACCCGAGCAATCCTCCCGCATCAATTCATTTATTAATAATTGTTGATTGTTCTGCTTGTGTATGCAAGAATGGTGCATCCTGTTGATGAAGGAAGACCATGCCATATTTCAGCGGACACAATCGGTATCCACGGCACAGGCAATCCGGGTGGGGTAGCCGTCCGGCGCATGTCACATCTGGTACAGTCTGGCTGCTGCTCTGGCTGGTTTTGACAACCCTGACCGGCGTTCCGGTCAGGGCGGATGAACAAACCATCAGCGCAGATGCGCAGGTCCAGCGCAACAGCGGGGCATCCGTCAGGCAGCCGGTGGCTGCGGAATTGCGCCAGGGCAGTGGTGCGGGCGCTTTGCGGGACGCCGGGCAACAAGACAGGGCGAATTCACGTTATTCAAAGCTGGCGCCAGATCCGCGCAAAAACTGGTATTACAAAAAGCAGGCTGCCTATGCTGCCATGCCCGGATTTGATCCGTACAGACCGGGTTATAGCGACGATGGCTCAAAAAGCGGTTTGCCGGCGCGCAATCCGGATTATGACCGCAAGTACGACCACGAGGCACGCCTGCGCCAGCTTGGCAGTGATCCGAAAGCCAGCAGTGCCGATCGCGGATGGATCCGTCAGGAAATCAACCGGGTCGACCGTAACCGCAGCCTGCCGGTCAAACAACGCTCCGGCGGCGATACCTTGCGCATGCCGCCCGGCAAACAGCTGGCGCACGAGCGCGGGCGTGAAAATCACAAGGGGTACGGATTCGTGTATGCCAACCTGCAGGATGCCGACCTGCACCGTTTGCAGCACACCGGTGCGCTGGACCACCGCTGGGATTATCACCGTGACATGAATAACCCCGATGTCGGAGGTGACCAGTGGGGCAGGCGTCTGAAAGAACGCGTTCCCGATGTCTACAGGAATCAGGTTGGCCAGTCGCCGTCAACAGTCCAGGTATTTGATACATCTGCTGGCAATCAGGCGGGAGCGGTTTCCAGCCTTGCTGCCAGTCGGGCTGAGTAAACGGGGAATACGATGCGGTCAGTTTTTGTGCTGTTACCCATGGTGTTGTGGCTGGCAGCGCCGCTGGCGAATGCAGACACCACAACCAGCGGTGCAAAACCGGTTGTCCGGGACCAGAGCCCAGCAGATAACCGGATGGCCTGGCGTCAGCAGGTGATGCGCGAATACGAAAACGACGCAGCCAAAAGACCGCCGTCACCTATGCCGGCAAGCCGTCAGGGCAACAGCCATAGCTGGCAACGGCGCGATGTCCATGCACTGGCCAGCGGTTATCCGCCAAGCAATTCCCCCAGTCCGAAAAAACAGCGACGCGAGGCAGAACTGCGCGCCATGCTCGTTCACAAACAATTGCCATTGCACCAGCGTGACTGGCTGATTGACCGGTTCAGCCGGATTGACAAAAAGCGCAACGCCCTGATGGCTGCCAATACGGCCCAGAGCCGCCCGGGAAAAAACGCCAGAAAATCCTCGCTTCCGGTACATGAGTCTGACAAGGCTTTGGGGATGACAACGCAGACCGGTCGCAGTGATGAGCCACCGGTGCAGGCTTACGATCTGTCCGGCAATAACGCTTCCGGATCGCTGCCTGATTCCGGTTCGCTTTCGGGTTCGCCATGATGCACGGGCACCTCGCTAAAGTCTAGCCAGAGGAAGTATCCGTTATTGTCATAACAGGAGGCGCATTCATGGAGCTGGTTTATGAACCATCCGGATCGGGCAGGTGTGGTAGACATCCCCGACAACTGGTTGAAAGCGCAGCGCTTGCGCCCGAAGCCCGCTTTCGTTATTTCATGGAAAGTTTGCAGACATGCCATCATGTGTGGGGGTTGTGTCGCGGACGGCACTGGCTGTTGATCCATGACGGCGCATCCCGGCTCGCCTTGCCGCTCTGGCCGACATGGGAACATGCCGAGGACTGGAATGCACATCAGTACTCTTGCTGGCACAAGGAATATGCGCCCCGGCAGATTGGCAAACAGACGCTGATGTTTGATTTGTTGCCCTTGCTGGTGGCGGATAATCTGCCGCTGGAGCTGTTTTGTGTGCCTGGCAGCCGGGGGATGGTCATGCCCGCGGACGCACTGTCGGATTGGCTGGTCACGAGCGATGCCATAGTCCTGGATCAGGCGAAATGCTGGCAAGGGGTGCGGTAGACATTTTCAGCCTTCAGGTGGGGCGCGTTCAGTTGGACAGGTCGGTCAAACGGCGAGCCATTTTCTTCGTCATTCTGCGCGGAGCCACTTTCTTCGTCATTCTGCGCGGAGCCACTTTCTTCGTCATTCTGCGCGGAACCACTTTCTTCGTCATTCTGCGCGGAACCACTTTCTTCATCATTCTGCGCGGAGCCACTTTCTTCGTCATTCTGCGCGGAGCCACTTTCTTCGTCATTCTGCGCGGAGCCACTTTCTTCGTCATTCTGCGCGGAGCCACTTTCTTCGTCATTCTGCGCGGAGCCACTTTCTTCGTCATTCTGCGCGGAACCACTTTCTTCGTCATTCTGCGCGGAGCGAAGCGGAGTCGCAGAATCTGAGCCATGAACTTAGCTCTCGTTGCATGGATTCCGCGACTACGCGCGGAATGACGGGCCAGGTGTTGGATTGGGGGATTCAGTGACTACGCGCGGAATGACAATAGTGGTGAATGCTGCCTGAGTCGGTTTGTTATTTGATCGGGCTAATGTGCGCAGGGCAGATTATTCCAGCAGGTGGTGTAATCCGGCGACACATGCTCACGACGCATGTTCCAGCGGCGCTCGATGCCACTGCCTGCCAGCACGATGGTGTCACGGCCCATCTTGCGGTTGATGGCGTCGATGGTCTGCATGCGCTGCCGGTTGCGTGAAGTCGTCTGGTCAAACAGGTCTGTTTCGATATGGTTTGCAGATTGCAGGCCAGTCAGCAGTATGCCGGCCTTTTTGTAGCGGATGCCAGGCCGGTAAATCTGCTGCAGACCGTGCATGGCGGCACGGGCAAGCCGCATGGTGTCGCTGGTTGGTTGTGCCAGTGGAACCAGCTGGGTGCGATCGTACTGAGGCTCTTTGGGCTGGAACGGATTGGAACGAACATGCACGCCAATCGCATGTGCAACTGATCCATCTGCACGCAGTTTTTCGGCAGCACGGGTGGTGTGATACAGGATAGCCTCGCGCAGATCCGCGAGGGTGTCCACCGGTTCGCCAAACGATCGCGAACTGATAATCTGCTGTCTGGGCGCAATGTCTCTGGCAAGATCAATACAGGCGATGCCATTCAGTTCCAGTGCCGTGCGTTGCAGCGTGACAGAAAATGTGTTGCGGATTGCCCCAGGGTCGGCGCGACGCAGGTCTTCCACGTGCGCCAGGCCCATGGCTTGCAGTTGTTTGGCCAGTTGCCGGCCAATACCCCAGATGTCTCCAACAGGGCAGTGTGCAAACAGTTCGTGGCGTTGGTGACTGGTCATGGCATCCAGATCGCAAACCCCATCCTGGCCCGCCAATCCTTTTTTGGCGAAGTGATTGGCGAGCTTGGCCAGGGTTTTGCTGCTGGCGATGCCAACGCAAACCGGAATGCCCACATGGCGGGCAATGGTCTGGCGGAGTTCTTGCGCATGTGAAATCCGTTCTTGTGCCGACATGCCGGACAGATCGAGAAAACACTCATCGATGGAATAGATTTCCTGTCCGGCAGACAGGCGCCCCAGCGTGCTCATGACGCGTGCGGAAATATCTGCATACAATGTGTAATTGCTGGACAATGCCACCACGCCATGCTGGCGTGCCAGCGCACGCAGCCGGAACCAGGGTTCTGCCATGCGAATGCCTAGCGCCTTGGCCTCGTTGGAGCGGGAAACCACGCAACCATCGTTGTTGGACAATACAACAACAGGCCGTCCTTCAAGGCGCGGGTTGAAAAGCCTCTCGCAGGAAACGTAGAAATTGTTGCAATCGAGCAGTGCGAACATGATCTGATTCCCACAAAAAAACTGGCAGCGCATTCGGGCCTGTGCAACTGGATCACAGCAGCTGTTTGATGGTGGCGGTTACCACTCCCCAGATGCGCAACTCCTGTTCTTCTTTCAGCAGGATATCCCGGTAACGGGGATTTTCGGCCTTGAGCATTGTGATGCCATCGCGTTGATGCAGGCGTTTGACGGTCAGTTCGCCGTCGATCACGGCAATCACGATATGGCCGTGCACCGGTGTGACTGATCGATCGACCACCAGCAGGTCGCCATCAAAAATGCCAGCCTGGATCATGCTGTTGCCGATGGCGCGAACAAAAAAAGTTGCTTCGCGGTGCGAGATCAGATGCTCATCCAGACTCAGTCTGGCTTCGACATGGTCGTCGGCCGGGGACGGAAAACCGGCTGCCACCCGATGACTGTACATGGGTAGTCTGGCGGATTCCGCAGCTTGGGCCGGCAGAAACAAGGTATCGGAATGCCGGCGCAGCAAGGCTTGCTGGCGATGCTGTTCCAGCAGCGCATGGAGTTCGGTCATCGCACTTTCCGGAATGCGTACTGTCCGGGTGGGTTCCCCGTAAGCGCCGCTACCGCGGGTGCGGCCCGCATTCGGGCGAGCGCCGCCGTGTCCGTTTTTCATCCGGTCGCCAGGATCATTGTTCATTTGAAAATTGTAACAACAATCAAGTTGCGCAGCAAGGCGCATTTTACAACCCATGCCATATCGGTCACAATTGCCGCTCTGTTTATGACGCTTGTCGAGAAAATGTATGAATACCGAGTTTCCGCTTGATCTCGTCAACCGTTCTTGTTCCGGATGTCGTGACGGAGTCGTTCCCGATATCGAATTCATCATGGCATTCCAGCCTATTCTTGATCTTCGTACGATGCGTCCATTTGCGTATGAGGCTCTGGTGCGCGGCGTGGATGGTGGCGGTGCGCAGACCGTGCTGGGAAAAGTCAACGACCAGAACCGTTACCGGTTTGATCAGGCGTGTCGCGTCAAGGCAATCGAACAGGCAGCGGCTCTCGGACTGCAACATCTGCCAGACTGTTTTCTCAGTATCAATTTTTTTCCGAATGCGGTGTACCGGCCGGAGACCTGTATCCAGTCAACGCTCAATGCCTGTCAGATCAGCGGTTTTCCGGTTGGCCGGCTGATGTTTGAAGTGACCGAATCCGAACCCGTTGAAAATCCGCAACACCTGAGCAATATTTTTGCCGAGTACCGTCGTCAGGGGTTCATGACGGCGATTGACGATTTTGGTTCCGGATATGCCGGATTGAATCTGTTGAGCCAGTTTCAGCCCGATTGCCTGAAAATCGACATCCAGCTGGTGCGCGACATTCACCAGGACAAAGTGAAGCAGTCGATTGTGCAAGGCGTTGTCGGGGTTGCCAGTAGCCTGGGATTGCGGGTCATTGGCGAGGGAGTCGAGGCGGCAGCAGAACGGGATGCCTTGCTGGACATGGGGATTGTGCTGCAGCAGGGATTTTTCTACGCCAGACCCGCGATAGACCAGTTGCCGCTTGCCTCTGCCTGACGGGAAAAGTGGGTTAGTAACGGTTGTGGCTGCGCATGGCGCGCTGGATTTCACGCTGGGTGTCGCGTTCCTTGATCGTTTCACGCTTGTCGTGCGTTTTTTTGCCCTTGGCGAGACCAATTTCAAGTTTGATGCGTGATTTCTTGAAATGCAGGTCCAGCGGAATCAGGGTGTAACCCGCACGTTCCACCTTGCCGATCAGGCGGCTGATTTCTTCGGCATGCAGCAGCAGCTTGCGCGTGCGCGTGGCATCCGGATGGACATGGGTCGATGCGGTGGGCAGGGCGCTGATATGGGCGCCGATCAGGAATACTTCACCGTTTTTGATGACGACATAGGCCTCCTTGAGCTGCACGCGGCCAGCCCGGATGGCCTTGACTTCCCAGCCGTGCAGCATGAGCCCCGCTTCATATTTTTCTTCAATGAAGTAGTCATGCCGTGCTTTTCTGTTTTCGGTGATGCTCATACACATTTTCCCCGGAATCGGGTATTCTAGCAGTTTTTTTATGTGGCAAGCGTATGGCGCAGGTCAACAAGACATTGCTGGTTGAGCACAGTGCGCAGCAGATGTTTGATCTGGTAGACCGGGTGGAAGACTACCCGCAGTTCCTGCCATGGTGTGGTGGTTCGCGGGTGCTTATGCGCTCGGCAGATCGTCTGGTCGCCAGCATAGACATCGATTATATGCATATCCGGCAGACGTTCAGCACGGAAAACAGCAACCAGCCCCCTTCGCTGATCCGCATGCGTCTTGTCGATGGGCCGTTCCGCCATCTGGATGGCGAGTGGCGGTTCAAGAGTCTGGGCGAATCGGCCTGCAAGATCGAATTCATGCTGCATTACGAATTTTCCAGCAAATTGCTGGACAGCGTTCTGGGGCCGGTATTCAGCTATATTGCCAACAGTTTTGTGGAAGCGTTCATTCAGCGCGCGGAACAGGTGTACGGGGCATCATGAGTAACGAACTGATCAGGGTGGAAGTGGCTTACGCCAAATCAGATATTCAGGTGATCTTGCCGGTTGATTTGCCGGCCGGCGGCACAGCCCGCCAGGCGGTCGAGATGTCCGGCATTTTGGGGCGGTTTCCGGAAATCGACCTGGACAAAACGCGCATGGGCGTGTTTGGCAAGGCCGTCAAACCGGATCAGGTGCTGCGCGAAAAAGACCGGGTGGAACTTTACCGGCCGCTGATTGCCGATCCGAAAGAAGTGCGCCGGCAGCGGGCTGAAGCTGGAAAAGCGATGAAAAAGGGCGGAGGAGAACTCTGATACGTTTTATCATCACGCAAGACGTTTTTCATCACGTCCGTACAACGCTGGTTTGACTTCTCAGCTTGCCGGGACGCGAAACATGAACCACGCCGCACCCACCATGCACAGACTGGCATACACGTAATTCAGGCTGAGCGGCTTGTCCATGTAGCCCCAGGCAAATACGGCAAATACCGTCATGGTAATGATTTCCTGGATGATTTTCAGCTGCGCCAGCGTGAATTCACCATATCCAAGCCGGTTGGCCGGTACCTGTAGCAGATATTCAAAGAAAGCGATTCCCCAGCTGGTCAACACGGCAATCATCAGCGGCTTGTGCTGCATGTGCTTGAGATGACCGTACCAGGCAAATGTCATGAAGACATTGGACAGGATCAGTAACAGAACGGTTTTCATGATGGACGACTGGCAGGAAAAGATCTGATTGTGACAGATCCGTGCGAGCCGGTCAGCTGTGACAGGGGAGAAGACAGAAGCAGCTGGCTGGCGTATAATGCCGCTTTGCACAGGAACTCCATCATGCGCCTGATCCAGAAAGCCCTCACTTTCGACGATGTTCTTCTGGTGCCAGCCCTGTCCGATGTCCTTCCGCGCGATGTCTCTCTGGGCACCCGGCTTACCCGCGAAATCACCCTGAACATTCCCCTGTTGTCTGCTGCCATGGATACCGTGACAGAAGCGCCGATGGCCATTGCGCTGGCGCAGGAGGGGGGGATCGGCATTGTGCACAAGAACATGGGGATCGAACAGCAGGCGGCCCAGGTGGCATTCGTCAAGCGTTTTGAATCCGGCGTGGTCAAGCAGCCGGTCACGGTAACTCCGGACATGCCGGTGCGTGAAGTTCAGCAACTGCGCCAGCGACATCGCGTATCCGGCCTTCCGGTGGTGGATGCCAGCGGCAAGGTGGTGGGTATCGTGACCAATCGTGACCTGCGGTTTGAGACCAATCTCGACCAACCGGTCAGCCAGATCATGACGCCGCGCGAAAGACTGGTGACAGTCAAGGAAGGCGCCGGCAGGGTAGAAGTGCAGGCCTTGCTGCACAAGCATCGTATCGAACGTTTGCTGGTGGTGAACGATGCATTTGAGTTGCGCGGTCTGGTGACTCTGAAAGACATCCAGAAATCTTCCGAACATCCGAACGCCTGCAAAGACAGCCAAGGTCAACTGCTGGTGGGTGCGGCCGTTGGTGTGGGTGCCGGCACGGAAGATCGCGTGGCCGCGCTGGCCGAAGCTGGTGTGGACGTGATCGTGGTGGATACCGCACACGGACATTCCCGCGGCGTGCTTGATCGCGTGCGCTGGGTCAAGACCAACTTTCCGCATATCCAGGTGATTGGCGGCAACATTGCAACTGGCGCTGCTGCCCTGGCGCTGGTGGATCATGGCGCCGATGCCGTCAAGGTTGGTATTGGTCCCGGTTCCATCTGTACCACCCGCATTGTGGCAGGGGTTGGCGTACCACAGATTACCGCCATTCAGAATGTGGCTGCCGCCCTTGCATCAACCGGTGTTCCGCTGATTGCCGATGGTGGCATTCGTTATTCGGGCGACATCGCCAAGGCAATTGCCGCAGGCGCACAAACAGTGATGCTGGGCGGACTGTTTGCCGGAACTGAAGAAGCGCCCGGTGAAATCGAACTGTATCAGGGGCGTTCCTACAAGTCTTACCGTGGCATGGGTTCCCTCGGGGCCATGCAGAAGGGCTCCAGCGACCGTTATTTCCAGGATGCCGATGCTGGTGCCGACAAGTTCGTGCCGGAAGGCATCGAAGGCCGGGTGCCTTACAAGGGAAGCGTGCTGGCGGTGATTCATCAGCTGATGGGCGGCCTGCGCTCGAGCATGGGGTATCTGGGGTGTGGCAGCATTCCGCTGATGCAGGAACAGGCGGAGTTTGTCGAAATCACCTCGGCGGGGGTGAGAGAATCCCACGTTCACGATGTGCAGATCACCAAAGAAGCTCCCAACTATCGTCTTGACTGACTTGTTTCCGGCCGTTGCGATGCGCGCCGGCCGGTTGACCAGTCGACCTGACGCAGCATCAATCATGATGCACTCATTCTATTGACCAACGGTGCCAGACAGCATGCAACACAAAAAAATCCTCATCCTGGATTTTGGATCCCAATACACTCAACTGATTGCCCGCCGTGTTCGCGAGGCACATGTTTATTGTGAACTGCACGCCTGTGATGTCAGCGATGCCTTTGTGCGCGAGTTTCAGCCATCCGGTATCATTCTGTCGGGTGGGCCCAATTCGGTCACGGGGGACGATACGCCACGCGCCCCTGACAGCGTGTTCGAGTTGGGAGTGCCGGTGCTGGGTATCTGCTATGGCATGCAGACCATGGCCGCACAGCTGGGCGGTGCGGTTGAAAATTCTGCGGTGCGTGAATTCGGCTATGCGGCTGTGCAGATCGATGCTGCTGGCGCTCTGTTTGCCGGTCTGCGCGACAATTCGGTTGACGAGCCGCAAGCCGTGCTGGACGTGTGGATGAGCCATGGCGACAAGGTGACGCGTCTGCCGTCAGGTTTCAGCATCACCGCATCGAATGCTTCTACGCCGATTGCCGCCATGGCCGATGAACAGCGACGATTCTATGGCGTGCAGTTTCATCCTGAAGTGACGCATACCCGTCAGGGCAAAGCCATGCTGCACCGTTTTGTCCACGACATCTGTGGCTTGAGCGGCGACTGGCGCATGCCTTCGTTTGTCGAAGAGGCAGTGCAGCGCATCCGCGAGCAGGTTGGCCCAGAGCAGGTCCTGCTGGGACTGTCTGGCGGTGTCGATTCTTCCGTACTGGCCGCCCTGCTGCATCGCGCCATTGGCGACCAGCTGGTGTGCGTGTTTGTGGACAACGGTCTTTTGCGGCTGAACGAAGCCGCACAAGTCATGGAAACGTTTTCACGCAATCTGGGCGTTCGCGTCATCCATGCCGATGCCAGTGCCGAGTTCATGCGCCATCTGGCCGGGATCACCGATCCGGAGCAAAAACGCAAGATCATCGGCCGCGAGTTTGTCGAAGTGTTCATGCGCGAATCCGCCCGTTTGCCCGGTGTGGCCTGGTTGGCGCAAGGCACCATCTATCCGGATGTCATTGAATCGGCAGGTGCCGGAACCAAAAAAGCGCATGCCATCAAATCGCATCACAATGTGGGTGGCCTGCCGGACAAGCTTCATCTCAAACTGCTCGAACCCTTGCGCGAACTGTTCAAGGACGAAGTGCGCGAACTGGGCATCGTACTTGGCCTGCCAGCCGAGATGGTGTATCGGCATCCTTTCCCCGGGCCCGGCCTTGGCGTACGCATTCTGGGCGAGGTGAAAGCGGAATATGCCGATCTCCTGCGGCGTGCAGATGCCATTTTCATCGAAGAACTGCGGGCTGCCGGCTGGTATGACCATGTGGCACAGGCGTTTGCCGTATTTCTGCCCGTCCGCTCGGTAGGCGTGATGGGCGATGGCCGAACCTATGAATATGTGGTGGCCCTGAGAGCGGTACAAACCACCGATTTCATGACCGCGCACTGGGCGCATCTGCCATACGAACTGCTGGGCAAGGTGTCCAACCGGATTATTAACGAAGTCCGCGGCATCAACCGCGTGGTGTATGACATTTCTGGCAAACCCCCCGCGACAATCGAGTGGGAATGAGGCAATTTTTTAACAATTTGATTAAATAAGCTATTTTCAATGCCGTTGATGATGCAAGGTGCGTCGTTAATGGCATTTTTCATGGCATGGCTGAAACAAAAGGGCGTGTCGCGAACAGATACCATGATGGGAAGATAGGCGCGCTCATGGTATCAAGTTGTCTGACGGCGGGCTGTGCAGAGCGATTTTCCCGATTGTTTTAATACCAGAAAAGATATAAAATCTGCCCATGGCAGACGAAGAAAAAAAGCTCATCTGGATTGGGAGCAGCAAAAAGGACTTGATGGCGCTCCCGCTCGATGTGCGGAAATTTTTCGGTCACGCCCTGGACTTCGCTCAGCACGGGGACCAGCACGACGCGGCAAAGCCGCTCAAGGGCTTCGGCGGTGCCGGTGTCCTTGAAGTTGTCGAGGATGACGCCGGCGGTACGTACCGGGCCGTTTACACGGTGAAGTTCGCGGAAGCGGTATTCGTTCTGCACTGTTTCCAGAAGAAGAGCAAGCGCGGGATCGCCACGCCAAAAGAGGACATGGACATTATTCGCGCCAGGCTGAAGATGGCGGAGGCGCTGGCAAAGGAGCGACGACATGACCAAGCACATGATTGAAGGCATCGAGATAGAAACCAGTTCAGGCAACGTGTTCGCCGACCTCGGCCTGCCCGATGCTGAAAAGCTCAAGATCAAGTCCGGCCTGGTGATTGAGATCACCCGTGCCGTGCGTCGTCTCGGCTTGACCCAGGAAGAGGCTGGCCGGCGCATGGGCATTCCGCAACCGAAAGTGTCGGGGATGATGCGGGGTGATTTCGCCAATCTTTCCGAGCGCAAGCTGATGGAGTGCCTGAATCGTCTCGGATACGACATCGAGATCAGCGTGCGACCAGCCGCCCAGCCGGTTGGGCATCTGACGCTCGCAATCGCTTGATTGGGTGCCATGACTAGGATCATGACCATCAGCCCAGACTCATTGCCCGCAGTTCTCGCAGCGCTTGCCTCTGGCGTCTTCGCACTGCTGGGGGTGGTCATTACATCTACCCTCGCGAGAAGGCGCGAACACGAGGCAGAGTGGCGACAGATAAAGGTCGAGCACTACCAAGAGTACGTTACGGCATTGTCGAATGTTGTCTCAGGGCGTTCTACGCCCGCTGCGCAGGAGCGTCGCTGACGCTGTGAATGCCCTGGCTCTCGTTGCATCGCCGGTTGTATTGGATGCCGTCAACGCGTTTCAGCGGGAAATTTCATACCGTAACTCAGAGCGGAGCGATGAGCGGCACGATGCGTTGCTTGGGGATGTCATACAGGCGATGCGTAACGATGTAGAGCCGAGTCGCGTCAAGAATCCTCGGCGCGAATTTCGCTTGCTTGCGCCGCCGCCAAAAGATGCGGACCCGCAGATATAAATGCTACGGCTGATCATCAAGCACCCCGATCTGTCCCAAGAGTTGAGCGCCGCATGAATTTTGCTGAACGTGGTATTTTTCATGGCATCGATGGTGGCGGCATTTGCAACTCGTTGTCATGTAACGGGTTTTCACTGCTGTTAATGACTGAGTGGGAGTGAGGTTGTTTTTTAAAAGATTGATTCTATTGGATTAAATGAATGCCATTGATGATCTTGGTCGCATCATCAATGGCATTTTTCATGGTGTTTCCGTGGCACCATGTTTGCGGTGACCCCATACCATGTTGTGGATTGGGAGAGGATCATGGTATCGGGTGAAGCTCAAAGCGTGTGGGCTAACTGGATAGCGCGTCGACTTGGAGACTGAGAGCAGAAGCTTGATCTCTGTGCGGGAATCCAGTACACTGCGCCGATGCGCACAGTGATCGAAACGCCTACCTTTCAGAAGCAGGCGGAAAAGCTGTGGTCGGAGGACGAGCGACTGGCTTTCATTGACTGGATTGCTGCAAATCCGCTGGCTGGTGATGTGATCCCGGGTGCGGATGGTGGACGCTAGGTTCGCTGGAGCCGTGCAGGGTCTGGCAAGTCAAGTGGTGCACGGGTAATCTACTTTAACTTGACAGAGCAGGAAGTGGTGTTGTTGGTAGCGGCGTATGCCAAAGCTGAACGTGCCAACATGCTTCCCGCTGAAATCAAAAAGGTGGTGTGACATGGGCATCAGAAAAATCGACGTCGAAAAGGTGGCGGCGGCTATCGAGGCCGATGCCGGTGAGGCACTACCTGATCTGCGGCAAGCACTCGCAGAGGCAAAGGCAGGGCGAGGGCGCGTCACAACGCCGGCGCAGATCATCGTGCGTCAAGCACGGGAGAAGTCCGGGCTGACTCAATCCGCCTTCGCCGAGCGGATCGAAACCCCTGTAGCGACGTTGCGCGATTGGGAGCAAGGACGGTTCGCGCCTCCAGGAGGCGTGCTGTGCCTGTTACGACTGATCATCAAGCACCCCGAACTGTCCCAGGAATTGAACGCCGCGTGAAATTTTCTGAGCGTGGCACTTTTCATGGCATAGAATGCAGGGGTGTCTACAATCCGTTGACAAATAACGGATTTTTTAACTCGTTGATGATCGAGTGGGAATGATCTCGCGTCTGGCAGTGGCTGGCATCGACAGGCACTAAAACAAATATAAGCTATTTATTTTGCTGGATTTTTTCTTTTTTGATGTGGCGCTGATTGGCAACATCCGGCACTTCCAAGCAGGTTTTTTCTATGGCATTCTGGACGGAAGCACAAGTTTCGGCGTGATGAGCGTAGTGGGTGCCACCGACAACCAACTTCGCAGCCACTCTGGAGTTGCACGGCGTCCAGAACATGTGCAGTCTTGAAGGAAAAAGCGATGCAAGTCACAAGAGTCAGGTTAAAGAACTGGCGCAACTTCAGATCATTTGATATACCAGTGCGAGATGTCACCTATATCCTTGGTCCAAATGCTTCCGGCAAATCTAATTTTCTGGATGTGTTCCGTTTCTTGCGGGATATCGGTAAACCCGCCGGCGGGGGGCTACAGGCGGCCGTGATTGCCAGGGGTGGGATCAGCAAGCTACGTTGTCTTCATGCACGCCGAGACCCAGAAGTTTGTATTGATGTGGAGCTGTCGGACTCTCCGGATGATGAAGTTCCCAACTGGCGTTATGTACTGGGATTCAAGCCTGAAGGCAAGGGTGCGCAACGTATCCTAGTATCCAAAGAGGAAGTTTGGCACGAGGGCAATCGGTTGTTTTCGAGGCCTGACGGAAATGATGGTAAGGATTCTGTACTACTGACCCAAACGCGCCTTGAGCAAATTGCTGCCAATGCCGAATTCAGGGAGCTTGCGGAGTTTTTCGGCTCGATCACCTATTTGCATCTGGTACCTCAGTTGTTGAAGTTCGCGAATCAGTTAGCTGGGCGACCTTTGGAAAATGATCCGTTTGGCCAGAGCTTTCTGGAACGGATTGCCAAAACGACCGAGCGTGTCAGGAATACGCGATTAAAGAAGATCAGTGCAGCGTTGACATTGGCCGTGCCGCAATTCAAGGAACTGCGGTTCGTCAAGGACGATTCGGGTCATCCTCATCTAGAAGCTCTGTATTCACATCACAGACCCAACGCGGGATGGCAGTCAGAAGAGCATTTTTCTGATGGAACCTTGCGGTTGCTCGGGCTGTTGTGGGCCTTTTTGGACGGTAGCTCCATGTTGCTGCTCGAGGAGCCGGAAATCTCACTCAATGATGCGGTCGTGAAAGAAATCCCGCTCATCATCCAGCGCCTACAAAAAAACAGGAAGTTAAAGCGACAAGTGGTTGTCAGTACCCACAGCGAAGCGCTTCTCAGTAATCCGGGAATCGATGGCCGTGGCGTGATTCTACTGGAAGCCACGGCGGATGGCTCAATCGGACGGACCTTGCAAGAAGGAGAAGCTTCCGCCCTCGAAGCGGGACTTTCGGTGGCTGAGGTTGTGCTGCCGAAGACGCGCCCCAGTTCGGTCAATCAGCTTGGATTTTGGGAATGATGCCTGTTGCATTGGCTACTGAGGATGAACTCAGTGAAGCGGTAGGCGTGAAACTGTTATCAGAGCATCCGGTTTTGGCAGCAACTCCGCCGCTGTTGCTGAGGAAGAAAGGTTTCGGATACTTGCGCTCAGGCATGGATAGCTGGCGGCAGCTGGCCAATCACCGGATTGTGATTGTTCTGACCGATTTGGACAGGCTGGCCTGCCCGTTGATTCTGCTGGACGATTGGTTGGGAGCTGGACGTCAAGCTCCCCAAAACCTTTTGTTGCGGATTGCGGAACGAGAGGTCGAGTCATGGCTGCTTGCTGACCACGTAGCGCTCGGAAACTTGCTCGGTGATCAAGGCCGCTTTCCGGTGCAACCGGACACTCTTCCAGACCCCAAACAGCACCTGCTAGGACTGGCTAAAAGAGCACCTAGAGCAGTAAAGGACGATTTGGTTGCTCAGAAAGCAGCCGTTGCAAGGCAGGGGCTTGGCTACAATCGTCGCTTGGTGGGCTGGGTGCAGGCCGAATGGTCTCCAGACAGAGCCGCGGCGCGCTCACCAAGCCTTGCGCGTGCCAGAAATGCCATGTGCGAGGCTGCTCATAGAGTGATGCAGGCCAACTAACCATTTCGTGGCGCCTGGGCTGTGCAGATACAGACTCCGCCAAGAATTCTGAATCGCCCCGATTTTCCAGACACTCCGGAGCCAGAAGGTCTGGGCATTCCGCAACTTAAAGTGTCGGGGATGGTGTGGGGCGATTTCGCCAACCTTTCCGAGCGCAAACTGATGGTTACAGATTCAGCGTCTCGTCGATAGTCATCACCTTCAGTTTGGTATGGCTGTGCAGTTTCTTCAGCGCTGTGTCAAAAGCCTCAGGCGTTCCGGTCAGCACTGGAAAAGTGCCATAGTGCATCGGCACCACCATCTTCGGGTTGACCAGTTGTACTGCCATCGCTGCACGATCAGGCCCCATCGTGAAATGATCGCCGATGCAGGCCAGCATCACGTCCACTTTGTGAAACTGCGGGATCAGCTTCATGTCACTGAACACATCGGTGTCTCCCGTGTGATAAATGGTCGGGCCGTTTTTCACCATGATCAGAAAACCACCCGGATTGCCGCCCTCATGGATGTTTTTCGCTCCGTCAGTCTCGGTTACCGTGGAGCTGTGTACTGCCGGCAGGTAGGCAATGCGGACTTCACCATCAAGCACCGTAATCACGCCACCAGTCGCGCCCAGGGTATCAAACCCGGCTTGCTTGGCTGGAAAACCGGCGTACTGAATCATCGCCTGACCAAGATCATAGGTTGTTACCAGATGCGCGCCAGTCCGTTTTGCAATTGCCACGCTGTCACCGACATGGTCGAAATGGCCGTGGGTCAGCAGAATCAGATCCACTTTGTCCAGTGACGCCAGATCTTCCTTGCCATGCTTGTTCGCAGGATTGGTGATCCACGGATCGATCAGGAGCACGTGTCCCTTGGGTGTAACGATCTTGAACGCGGAATGGCCGTACCAGGTCAACTGGGTTCCATCAGCCAATGCGGCCAACGGAGCTATCAGCATCCACATCAGTAACAGAAAACGCATGATCATTGATTGTCTCCCGAAAAAATTTGAATTTCACGTATCAGCATGGCGGTGTAACCATAACGATAATTTCCTGTGATGTCAAAACCGGGGTATGAACAAAGCGGAAACTGCCCACAGAGCAGCTTCGCAGGTTCTGCCTGGGTTGATGCGCGCATTCGTCCAGCTTCAGCGGTACGTCAGGGAAGATGGCGAGTTTTCGGGCCGCAAGATTAAAAAAGGCGTGTGAACCCCAAGATCAGCATGATGTGGCTGGCATCAACAATCGTGTGGCGATCTTCTTCTGGCCATGCGATTGATAAGTGGTATTGTCATGGTTGTGGCTGGCACTGGTTCCGGAACGTCACCAAGGCATTCAGCCGCTCCTGGCTGCTGGCATTCGGGTTGCTGGATAACCATTGCTGGTAATGTTGCAATTGGCAGTGAATGGCAGCCATCTTGGCTGGCTGTGAAACTGTGCTGCTGGCTGTTTGTGCTGGTGGAATGGGGACTCCGCCAGTCGGGCGGATGAGAGGTGACTGTAAAATGATCTGCTGGTCGCCGGCTGGGCAGTTGGTGTTGGTGTACGACACATGTCCAGCGGAATCGATACAGCGAAGCACGGCGCGATGGACGGCGGGCTGTCCGGAAGGGCTGGTTGTTGCCGGGACAACGGGCGATGGTCCTGCCTGCATGGTGGCCGGTGTCGGGGTGGGTGGTTTCACCAGGGCACCATCGACCATGATGGTCTTGTCATTGACACGCAAGGTGCCGGCATCCAGATCAAAGTGGAAGACGTTGACTGCGGATGTCTTGCTGGCAGGGCTGGACAGCAAGGTCCAGGCGCTTGGCAGAGTGGGGTGGCTGGAAGAGGGTGGTGCCGGTATGGTCAGCGTGCCGTGAGCAATCAGCTTTTTCAGCAACTGGGTAGGCGAGAGCAGATCCGGTTTTTCGATAGGGGCAAAAGCCAGATTGCTTTGCAGTTGCAGGTCGCCGATAGGCATGACCAGGGAAGCCCGGAGATTGTCGATACGTGGCTGAGCGGTCAACCAGAGAGACAAGGCGTTTTGCCAGACAGGATCATTCCAGTTGAAGGTGGGACTATTCACGGAAATCTGGTGCTGATGGCGCAGCCATGTCGACATGGTCTGCATGGCGGCAGTGTCCAGATGGCTGGCCTGCATGTCGAATCTGATCGGGCCGGCGGAAAGTTTGCCCATCTGGATGTTGGCCACCTCGATCTGACTGTTGAGTTGCGACAGGCCGGATGCGGCTGCGCTGGCCTGATGCCGGACAGTCACATCCGACAGACGGGTGTTGAGCGAAATGGTCTGCACTGGCCGGAATTGAAAGCTCTGGATATGCAGTACACCATGTTCTTCGCTTGTTTTCTGTCTGCTGTTCTGGCTGGCATGGTCTTCATATTCAAGTCCGGTCACTTTTGTGAGTCCGGACTGCGGATTCTGTTGCCAGAGATGGGGAATGAGGATTCGGATGGTGGCCTTGTCGCGCTCACCGGTCACGAAAATGTCCATGCTGTCTGCATGCAGGATTTTGTTGCCAGGCAGGGTGTTGTGGTAATGCAGGGTGATCTGGCCTGACCAGGATAATTCTCCGTGCAACGTGTTGCCGGAGCCTGTGGTTTCCTGCGTTGGTGGGTGAATGCTGCCGCTGATGCGGGCGATGTCGCCTTTCAGCAGGCCTGATAATGGCAAATGGTCAATGTTGAGTTCAAGGATGGCGGGTGTGGCAGTCTGGACTAACAGACGCGTATGCAAGGTGGATCTGAAAATTCCCGGTTGCAGGTCGATGCCTTCAGACAAGCCGGTTTGCGGAAAAATGAGATTGATGCTTTTGAGTTGCTGGCGGACTTCGTTGTCGACAGTCGTGCTGACATACCAGGCTGCTGCAGAATAAATGGCCAGTATCAGAACTACTGCCAGTGTGATCCGGATCAATAATTTGTGCATGCTGTTAGTCCACTAACCATGGCAGACTTGAATCATAGCAGAATATTTACAATTGCAACAATTCGCTAGAAGAGGTTTCAACAAAGACCCTTTCGGCTTCGCACGTTGTTTGGAGCAACGGCCAGGCAGGCAGTTCAGGCAGCCTGATCAGCAGAATTGGTCGTGGTGCAGGATGAGGCGCGGCGAGAGACTGCTATTTGCGGATGTAAGCGAGCCCCACGCCACGTTATGCAATTGACCAAGCGGACAGCAAACGTTTGAATTTGCCGGTGCCGCAAGTAATTTGAGGTGCCTGTTTGTTAGTATCCCGTACGGGCGTGAGAAGCAGGTAATGTCTTGTCTTCACCAAAAAAAGCCCACAGCAGTCGAGCGATCGTTTCCGGGGCAATGATGGTGTGCTGGTTTTTCATTTCCTGGAGCTTGTTGCGCAGTTGCTGGCGGAATTCGGCGTTGCCAGTGAGATCGAAGATGATGTCGATCGAATCCCCCATTTCGGCAATCTGAAGCCCTTCTTTGTAAACAGGCACATGGCTGTGTTCAAAACCCAGCGCAACCGGAGAATCGGTATTGTGGGTTGCGACCGCGACAATCTTGGCATCGACGTTGCGGGTCTGGATGCTGGCGAGAAAGTGTTCCGCGAAGGTTTCGCCAACCTGGCCCAGGCCAATCAGGGCTATGCGAATGGTCATGTGTTGTTCCTCTTGTCTGGTGGGCATTGAGCATTCTGGTCTGGCAATGGCCAACATGGCGGTCCGGCTGGTGTCAGCGAGAGCCTGCCTGCCATTGATCAGGTTGCCAGAGGTGCAACAGTGGCCCTTATCATCGTGGTTTGTTGTATATCGCGGCGCAAACGGTGTTTGCCGCGAAACAAGACTACACCGGAATGAAAAATTAGACAATCCGGATGCCGGGGGCAGAGGACAGCGGGTGTCAGCCGTCATGCAATTGATCGGCCAGAACGGATTCCAGCTGCATCAGCCATTGCCGGCAGTCAAGTCCGATGCTGGCTGGCGCGAATGCACAGCCGAGATCGTCTTGCAGCACGGTTTGCAGTTCTGCTTCGCTCATGTCCGTTGCCAGCAGTTTGCGCAATTCTACCAACCCGGTTTTCAGGCAGTCGGGTGATTCATTGTGGAGCAACTGGCTGAAAGCTTCTTCGTGGTCGGCAAATTCATCCGGCCAGTCCTGGTGAAAATAACTGCCCAGCAATTGGGGCAGACAGGTCATGCCGGGTAATGTCATCGCACTGGGTACCCCGTCACAATCCGGTATCCATTGGGCATACGCTGGTCTCTTTGCAGAATGATTCGCGCCGAGTTTACCGGAACGGCCTTTTGCTGACCACGCTGAATGGCGAGACCAACCGGTTGTGTGCTTTTGTAGACAATGACATGGCGGGCGCTGTGGCTGCCAAGCCACTGGCTGATTTGCGGCTGGTTTTGCCGGACTGCGTTGCTGACTGTGGTTTCGGCTATGGCATGATTGTAGAAACTTGAACTGCCACTGATGCGCGGTTCGTTTCGCAGGCGCTGTTTCAGCGCCTGTTCGGTTTTGCCAACGTGCCGGCTGATCAGATGTCCGCCAGCATTTTCATGTTGTTCCAGAAAGCCAGGGCTGGCTGGCTTGCCTGGGGGCGGTATTGCTTCGCCCGGTCTGCTTGCAGTGGCGTCAGCGTGACTGACTGACGATGCGGCCTGCGGGTCAAAAACTCTGACCGGGTTGTCGGCGGCAAGGCATGACAGGGTAAACAGTCCTGCCAGAAACAGCAACGGTAATCTTGCCCAGGATGTGCGGATGAACTGAATGAAAGGCATGGCGAGATCTTCGATTTGAAAAACCGCATTCTATGTTTATTGTTAATAATATAAAATCTATTGTTTGCGTAGATTTTTATGAAAAATCAGATCCGCATCAAAAAATATGACCATTTGATGACGTTTTGGTGAAATTGTCAGGTAGCGATCCCTATCAATTTCATCTACACTTACCGGAATCTTGACTTGATGCACAGGAATCGTGCACGCCATGACCGAGCTGATGCCCATATTGCTGGTGGAAGACAATCCGGACGACGAAGCCCTGACCCGTCGTGCGCTCAAGCGCAACCGCATTGCCAATCCGCTGGTGGTGGCCCGTGACGGCGTGGAGGCGCTGGATTATCTGTTTGCCCGTGGCTGCCACGCCGGCAGAGATGTCCGCATTCAGCCGTCCATCATTCTTCTGGACCTCAAGCTGCCTCGCATGGATGGCCTGGAGGTGTTGCGCCAGATGAAAGCGGATGAAAGAACGCGGCAACTGCCGGTTACCGTGCTGACCACGTCGGTCGAAGAAACTGATGTACAAAGCAGCTACCGGCTTGGTGCCAACAGTTACATCCGCAAGCCGGTGGATTATGATCAGTTCATCGAGGTGTTGCGCCAGCTGGGCACCTACTGGCTGGTACTCAATGTCCCACCTGGCGGACGACGTACCTGAAGCCATATGGGCAAGCCACTGCATGTCCTGCTGATCGAGGATTCCGAAAACGATGCCATGCTGATCCAGCGGCATATCCAGCGGCATGGTTTTGATGTTTCTGCGTTGCGTGTCGACCGTTCGGCCGATCTTGAACAGGCTCTCGCGTCCGGTCGCTGGGATGTGGCCATCACCGATCACAATCTGCCAGGACTGGATTCCGGCATGGTACTCAACCTGATTCACAGTCATGCTCCTGATCTGCCGGTGATTATTGTTTCCGGCATGATCGGCGAGGAAATCGCCGTTTCGGCCATGAAATCAGGTGCGCACGATTACATCATGAAGGACAACCTGTCCCGCCTGGCCCCTGCGATCGAACGCGAGCTGCGTGATGCGGAAACCAGACGCGAAATGCATCGTGCGCGCAGCACGATCGAACACATGGCCTGGCATGATGCGCTGACCGGCCTGTTCAACCGGTTCGAATTCGAACGCCGGGTACGGCTTGCGCTGGAATCCACACGTGAAGGCAGGCACCACGGCGTGCTGTTTCTGGATCTGGACCAGTTCAAGATTGTCAACGACACCTGCGGTCATGGCGCAGGCGATGAACTGTTGTGTCAGGTTGCCACGCTGTTCAAGTCTCCATTGCGTGATTCGGATTGTCTGGTGCGGCTGGGCGGTGATGAATTCGGGGTACTGGTTGAAGACTGCACCCTCGAAGATGCGTTGCGGGTCGCCAACCGCCTGCTGAGCCTGGTCAGTGAATTTCGTTTCAGCTGGCAGGGGCGTCAGTTCGGCATTGGTGTCAGCATAGGTCTGGTGATGCTGGATGATCCGGGTCAGTCGCTGGCCGATGTACTGCGGCATGCCGATCTGGCCTGTTACGCAGCCAAGGATCGCGGGCGTAACCGGGTTCAGGTGTTTCAGCCGGGCGACGAAGACATGCAGCACCGCCATGGCCAGATGGAATGGGTCAGCCGGCTGCGCAATGCCCTGGAGACCAGCCGGTTCTGCCTGTTTCGTCAGCGCATTGATGGCGTGGCAGACAGTGACATGCTCGGCCACGAGTATCTGCTGCGCATGGTGGATGAGCCGGGGGGGCTGATTCCGCCTGGTGCATTCATTCCAGCCGCAGAACGTTACAATCTGATGCCGATGCTGGATCGCTGGGTGGTCAGGCACGTGTTTGAAGATCTGGTTGTTGCCGACCGGCACGGCATGGCGTTTATCAATGTATCTGGCGCATCGCTCGGCGAAGAAGGCTTTTTGGGTTATGTCCATGAACAATTGCAGGAATTTGGGCTTGATCCTGCGCGGATCTGCTTTGAAATTACCGAAACCGCTGCAATTGCCAACCTGTCGGTTGCGCTGGATTTCATCACTTCGGTAAAACGTCTGGGCGCCAGTGTGGCGCTGGATGATTTCGGCAGTGGACTGTGCTCGTTTTCGTACCTGAAACATCTGCCAGCCAATTATCTGAAAATAGACGGCAGTTTCGTGCGCGACATGCTGTCAGACCCTCTCGATGATGAAATTGTGCGTTCCATCCGCAATATCAGCCGCGTGGTCGGCGTCAGAACAATTGCCGAATATGTCGAAACGGATGACATCCTGTTACGCCTGCAGGAACTTGGTGTGGATTATGCCCAGGGATTTGTCATTCACAAACCGGCTTCCCTGCGCGACTGAATACAGATTCCGAGCCTGCTTGTCGCCCGACTGACGAACCCCTGAACACCTGATATAATCGCTGCGCGATCAATAAAAATCAAAATGTATGCTGGCGCCAGGAGGAGGGCACGGTCATCATGAATCGCATTCGTTCGCTGATGGGGTTTCTGCTGTTGCTGTCCGGTTTGCCTGTATTTGCACAGGATGACGCCGGCAGTTTGCTCGACATGGACTTGCAGGATCTGCTGCAGGTTCGGGTGGATGTGGCTTCCCGGTTCAGTGAAGACCAACTGGACACGGCTTCCACGGTGTCTTCCATCGGCCCCGCGCAGTGGGAGCAGCAGGGCGCGCGCACCATGACGGATGCCTTGCAGCACATGCCGGGTATCGAGGTAGTGCCAAACTGGTTCGGTTCCCAGCAAATCCTGATTCGCGGTTATTCCAGTTCGAACAACACCAATGGTGTCGATCAGGTCTGGGATGGCGTGCCGATGAATTTTCTGGAAAGCCGCACCCAGTTCACCCATCCCGACATCCAGCTTGGCACGCTCAGCAACATTGAAGTCATCCGTGGGCCGGCTTCCGCCCTGTATGGTGAAAATGCTTTTCATGGCGTGATTTCGCTGCACAGTTTCAGTTCCACTACGGATACCCTGCAGCTTGATACCGGTTACGCCAGCAATGGCTTTGCCAATGCCAGTTACAAACAGAGTCTGGCCGTGACGCCTGGCGTGCGTCTCAATGTGGCGGTGGCGGCCAGCGGCCAACCATCGCAGAACCAGTCGTATACCTATCTGGTGCCGGGCACCGGTGCAACTGCGGCTGCCACACGCGGTTTGCAGTATGCCGACGAGACAGCGGTTTTTCGCCTGGAATCGGACCATTCCCTGCCATGGTCCTGGTATGCCGGTATTTATCTGGATGACCACAATGTGGGCGATGCCTACAGCCAGGGCACCAGCAGTGATGTCGCAGCCAACGACGTCGGGGGCGTATCTTCGCTGTTCAGCATGGAGCAGGCCGGACTGGTCTGGCGGCTGGATCATCTCGACAGTCTGGAGTTGAAACTGTATGGCTATGGCCAGCAGCGGCAATACAATCGCACCCAGGGCCCGGATCTTTGGCTCACGGTGAATGGTGGTGAACGGGAATATGGCAGCATGCTGATTTTCCGTCATCAGGCTGCTGCGGATGCCACGCGCTGGAGTTTGCAGGTGGGGGCGCAGAACAGTCAGATGGGGGATTATTCGCGCATCAGCACCTATACCAATGGTGTCATTGATCAGGCGCTGACCGGGCCGGTACCCTTCAGCGAATATGCCCGGCGCAACCGCAATCTGGCGCTGGATGCGGAATCACCGGTGCCAGGCTTGCACGATGTGGCCTTGCATTGGGGCGGGCGTTATGATGATTACAGCGATTTTGGTCGTCATTTCAGCCCACATGCCGGTCTGGTCTGGCACCCGGAAGCCGACGAAGCTGTCAAACTGATGTATGGCAATGCGTTTCGGGCGCCGAATGCCGGCGAAATCCGCGGCATCAGCGCGGTGCTCGGCGATGCCAGCATCCAGCCAGAAACCATCAACACCTACGAATTGACATTCATGAAACGCACCGGGCACTGGATGAATGAGCTGACCGTTTATCAAAGTACCTGGTACAAAATGATTTCGATCCTGCCGCTCAACATGCCGGGGTATGTTGGCCAGTATGCCAATAATGGCACCAGCCGGTCACATGGCGTGGAATTTTCGCAAACCTGGCAGTCGGGCGACTGGTCGTGCAGCTGGAACGCCAGTTATAACCAGAGTAAAAACGACACCGCCGCCATTGATTACTCCGCATTTCCGCCATTCATGCTGAATGCGATGCTGAACTATCACATCGAAAACCATGACATGGACATTTCGGTCAATGAGCATTCCAGTTTTGATACCAGCTATACCAACCAGAATCCGGCATTGACGCCCGATCCGATGGTATTGCCAGATTTCTGGCGTACCGATGTGCATCTGGCACAACAGCTGACCAGCCATTTTTCATGGTCGCTGGATGTGCGCAACCTGTTCAATCGCAGCAATTTTCTGCCTTCCATCCAGCCGTATCCGTCGTATTATGGCTTGCCGGATTTTTCACGTTCATTCTGGCTTGCCGTTCATTACAGCCTGTGAGGAAGCCAGCCGATGCCCGACAGCAGTGACATGACCAGCAGAGCAGACAGACGACCATACGGCCGCTGGTGGCTGTTGCTCGTCCTGTTCTGCTGGATAATGCCGCTGTCGGCCAGGCCGGACGTCAATATTGACGAACTGAAGGCAGCTTTTGTGCTGCGGTTTGTCCAGTTTGTCGACTGGCCGGTGGAGGTGTTCGCGACCACTCCGCAACATTCGTTTGTGTTGTGTGTCTATGGCGATCAGCCGATGGCGCAGTATCTGCGCCAGGCATCGTTGCGCACCCGGATTGATGGGCGCCCGCTGACGGTTCTGCAAATGCAGCACGCCGAAGACAGTCTGTTGTGCCAGGCTGTGTTTGTGCCGGCAGACAACCCGATCATACTGAATGCCATCCTGAAAACGACACGACAACGCCCCATACTGACCATTTCGGATGGCGATAACGACGAGCAGGGACTGATGATCCGTCTGTTCAGACATGGCGATCGGCTGGCATTCAGCATCCGTCCGGATGATGCGCGCGCCAGCCGGCTGAACATCAGTGCCCAGTTGTTGAGACTGTCACAGGGGCCGGAACAGAAATGAACGCAATAATCCGGCGGTTACAGGCGCTTTCGTTACGTGGCAAGCTGATTGCCATCATCTTTTTTGTCAGCGGGCTGTCCAGTCTGACTGGTTTTGGCATCGTTCTGGACAACGATTTGCATGGCTTGCGCCAGCAGATGATCATGAGTGCCAATCTGATTGCCCACACAGTTGCCGATTACAGTGCAGTGGATCTGGCGTTTGTGGATCAGAAAACCGCGAGCGCCACGCTGGCATCGCTGGCAGAAAATCCGGATATCAACAATGTGGTGCTGCTGGACAACCAGCGCCAGGTGTTTGTCAGTCTCCGTCCTGTGCCCGCCAGCGTGCATTTTGACATGCCAACCGGCACGATCAGCCAGAGTGGTGGCAGTCTGGTGGTGTTGCAACCTGCGCAGTACCGTGGCAACAAATATGGGTTCGTGTATCTGGATTATTCAACCCGTCAGTACTGGCGCGATGTGCGATCCAGACTGCTGGATTTTGTGTTTTCTTCGTCGGTGACGCTGGTGATTGCCTTTGTGCTGGCCATGTGGCTGCAGGCCAGCGTGTCGGGTCCGATTGAGCATCTGGCGCGAACTGCGCAGGAAATTTCGGTTGCCGGTGATTATTCACGTCAGATACCGCCAGTGACGCACGATGAAATCGGTGATCTGTACGAGGCATTCAACGACATGATGCAGCGCATCTACCAGCATGATTTGTCTCGTCAGCAGATTCTGCTGGAGTTGCAGGAAAAACAGCAGCAGCTACAGGAATCGCGTGAAAATCTCGAACATCGGGTGGCCGAACGCACCAAGGCGCTGGAAATCGCCAACCGGGAGATGGAAGCGTTCAGTTATTCCGTGTCGCATGATCTGCGCGCGCCTTTGCGCGCGATCGATGGCTTTAGCCAGGCGCTGGCGGAAGACTATGCCGATATCCTGGACAGCACCGCCAGTGATTATCTGGCCAGAGTGCGCCAGGCGGCACAACACATGGGGCGACTGATTGATGATCTGCTGCGGCTGTCACGCGTTTCGCGTTCGCCATTGCATCCAGAAGCGGTCGATCTGAGCGCCATGGCAACCGATATCCTGCAACGTCTGCAGCAAAGTCAGCCGGAGCGCAAGGTCGATGTCCGGGTGCAACCGGGCCTGACAGTCATGGCCGACAGCGGTCTGATCCAGATTGTGCTGAGCAATCTGCTGGGAAATGCGTGGAAATACACCGGCCGGACATCAGATGCCTGGATTGCCCTGACGGCAGAAAGACAGGCAGGTCAGACCGTGTTTACGGTCAGCGATAATGGCGCAGGTTTTGACATGCGCCATGCCAGCAAGTTGTTTGGTGCATTCCAGCGTCTGCACCATGCGTCGGAATTTGAAGGCACCGGAATCGGACTGGCCACCGTGCAGCGGATCATCCTGCGACACAATGGCCGGATCTGGGCCGAAGCCGAACCGGGCAAGGGAGCCCGGTTCAGTTTTGTTCTGCAGGAATCTGCCTGAACCCGATACGGCCGCAGTTACTCGGCGCTGAGCCGCAGCCCGACAATCACCTCGCCATCCTGGCTGCTGACCGCCTGTGCCGGCGATACGTCAAGCCGGTTGGCCGGCAGGTGGAAGTGTTCGGTCAGTTGTCTGGCGATCGCTGAACCGCGCGCTTCGCCGAGCGACTTCAACTGGTCTTCGCCGACAGGTTCCCGGTTCTGCAGTTCGTGCAGGATTGCCACATATAATGCGTGGCCGTACAACTTGGTCTGGCGTGCGAATGCAGCGTATCCTCCCTTGAGTTGCTGGTCGCAAAGTTTTTCCAGCACCCGTCGTGTTTTGCCATCGTCCGGATCGATAGGGCCAGGATTCTGTCCCGGCGACACCTTGAGACCAAGCATGCTGGCCACCTGGGTGCGCAAGGCCAGCTTCTGCAGGGCGGGCCGGTCAAGGGCTTCGTTCCAGCCGGGTTGCACGCCAAGATGCAAGGTCTGCCGTTTGTCCAGCGCCTGCACCAATTGCGCCAGTTTTTCCTGTTCAGGTGGCGAAACCCTGCCGATGCCTGGCGCAAATGCAACCTGTTCCGGGTGATCACTGCTCAGGCCGAACAGATGGCCCAGGGCGCGAAATGGGGCGGTGACGACTTTGGTAAACACATTGACAATGGCCTTCCAGATGATGCCGCCGTAACTGAACTTGGGGTCATTCAGATCGCCCGTGACTGGCAGGTCAAGGTTGATCACGCCGTTGTCGTCTTCCAGCAGGGCAATCGCCAGATTGAGGGGCAGGTTGATCGCATCCTGGCTGTCTACCCGCTCACCAAGTCTCAATTTGTTGATGATGAATGTGTTTTTTCCATTCAGCTGATGTTGGACGACCGTGTAATCCATGGTTGCCGACAAGCGGCCTGAATCGATCTTGCGGCCGGCAAACTTGCCAGAATACGGGGTCAGATTGGCCATTTCAATGTTGGTGAACGCCAGTTTCAGATGCGTATTATCCGTGGCATGGAAGGGTTGCAGGCGGCCGGTGAGGCTGGCGCTGCCGTACTGGTCAACCTTGCCATACAGTTCCACCCGCGCCGAATCGCTGCTTTTGCTGGACAGTCCGACAACATAACCATGCAGCGCGTGAATACGCGTGCCAAAAGGGGTGGGCAGCGACAGGTCGCTGTAGTCGGCGCTGCCATCCACGACATGAATGCGCCGGATGTGGATCTGCATGGCCTGCTTGCTGGCAGCGCTGCCAGCGGAACCGCCTGCCGGTTGTCTGGATCTGGCAGGCGTCACATGCGCAGACTGGCCGGCGGCTGCGGCAACTGGTTGTTTGCGCTCAATGCGCTGTAGATTGAGTGATTTGTCTGCATAAATGATGACTTTGGCGTAAGGTTTTGTCGCCACCAGTTCATTGATATCCAGTCGTGCCGGCTGCAGGCTGTAGCGCAGTCCGTGCGCAGTCAGACTGTTCCAGCCCAGAAAATTCTTGCCGGTGTCCTGTTCATGAATCGACAGCTGGTCAATGCTGACATTGCCGGCATATTGCAGTTGCATGACCGGTTTGCCGGCATGGAAATCCAGCTTGCCGTCGGTGGACAGATTGCCTTTCTGCATCGTCAGCCTGGCAAATTTGTTCACCAGCGGTGCGATCGGCATCAGAGACCAGTGGTTGATGTGGGTGCTGAATGCGCCACTGTGGTCGTCTGGCTGGTAGTTGCCGGTCAGTTGCAGACTGCCGCCGCTGGCATTGTCAATGGCAAAGCGTACCGGCAGCGAGGCCGGCAATGGCCAGCCCAGTTGGTCGATGGCCAGTTTTCCGTTGGTCAGGTCGAGTTTGAGCGGTTTGCCGGTCGAATCGTCCTGCAAGGCCATTTGCGCACCATCCACGACAAAATGGTCCAGCGAGACATGCCACGACGCGGAGCCCGTGCCTGTCTGCCTGACCGGTGTCGCGCTGGTGGCTGGTGTCGTGGCAGGGGCTGGGCTTGTCTTGCGAATGGCCAATGGAATATTCAGCTTGCCGTGGCGGTCCCGCTGGAGTTGGGTTTGCAGGTTGTCCAGTTGCAGCGCAGCCACATGCACAGCCTGTGTGTGTGGATTGACCTGAATCTCGCGGACATGAACGCTGCCGAGACGAGCCAGCTGGATGCCGCCGGAACTGGCCTGCAGTTGTGTCAGGCGGATCTCGGGCAGGTTCAGGCTGTAATCCAGTGCAGCCGCTTTGGTCAGCATGACCGAATAGCCCAGTTGCAGCTGCTGTCCGGTCAGCCTGAGCGGAGATCGCAGTGCGCTGACTGGCAGACTGAGGTCTGGATGCGCCAGGTCCAGTGTGGCGGCCGTTACGGTCAGATGCAGGCTGTTCTGCTGCATGTCGAGATGGTAGGGCATCTGGCTGGTGATCACGCCATCAGATACCTTTATGCCGGCGGGCAATGGCATGATGCCGGTCAGCCGGTTGATCTGTACACCTTGCAGCGCAATCAGGCCATCTGTCGCCAGTGGATTGAGCGCCAGATGACCGCTCCAGCTTAAGCTTCCGCCCTGATGAGGCAGTTCGGCGCGAATGCTGTAAGCGCCAGTCTGTTCTTTCAGCGTGGTCAAGTTGCTGACATCCAGGTTGAACGGATTCAGGCTGGCCTGCCAGGGCTGACCATTGGTGCCGGAAGCGGTGTAGCGGAAATCACCCTGACGAATCTGTAGTTGTTGTAGCAGAATTCTTGGTAAGCCAGTGCTTTTCGGGCTGGGCGGACGACTATTGATGGCATTGATGACGGGCGACCAGTTGAGCTGCCCCTGGTTGTCGCGCTGCAGGAAGGCGTAGGGGTGATCGATCTGTACCAGTCTGACTTGCCATGCAAGGTTGCGGATGCTGGCCAGCGATGGTTCGGCATGCAGACGGTCGATGCCAGCCAGTGGTTGTCCGTCCATACGTGCCAGTTTCAGGCCGATCACGTCGAGTTTGAGTGAAAACGGCGCCAGATGCACTGACTGCACGCTAAGACGGCTGTTCAGTTCGTGCTGCCCCAGCCAGGCCAGCAGCCGTTGCGACAGTGGGTTGACCAGCCAGGTGGTGAAAATGACCCAAAGGATGCAAAGGGCCGCCAGCGCAAGCAGAATGTTGCGCACGGTGAACAGAAGTTTTTTCGCCATCTTGATCTCCCCATGCATGATTAGCGACACAGACATTCTGGCAATACCGCCCGTGTGCGCGGGCATGGCGTTTTGCATTGTCTTTGCTACCCGGATTGCGTGGCAACAGCAACTTCGGGGTTTGTCAGGTCTTTGAAATCAACAGGGGAATTGTACTCTTCTCTGATGGAAGAGTCTGTGACAGACGGAGCGGTTATGGTAGCCGTCTCCGTCAGTCTTGCTGGATAACCAGCGGGGGAATCAGCTCAGTTGCGGCCTTGCATGCGCTTCATCATGTGGCGGCGCTGCTTGGCCATGTCATCGTCGAATGTTTTTTGCTGTTCAGGGCTCAGCTGGTTGTACAGCGCCTTGGCGGATTCTGCTGTGCGCGTCATCATCTGGGCATGTTCGGTCATGCGGTCTGCCATTTCCTGCAGACGATCCGGTGCGCTGGTGGTGTCGGTCTTGCTGTCTTTCAGCATGGCCAGACGCTCTTTTTGAGCCTGGCGGACCTGGTCCAGTGTGTTGCCGGCAAAGGTTTCCCATGCCGCTTGCTGGGTGTCTGTCAGTTTAAGATCCTGTTTCAGGGTATCCAGATGCATTTTGGCCATCGCCAGCATGTCCGGATGCTTGTGCCGGGTCATGGTGGAACCGGTGGATGAGGAGGTGGGCGCGGTTGTGGTATTGCTGTCAGCAAAGGCAAGGCCGGGCAGCGTGAACAGAACAAGAGAGATTAGCAGCGAACGGGATGTCATGGCGTTTCCTTTCGGGGTGGGTGAACAGGCGTTGGATGGCAGTGACGCGCGTTTGGTTCGGTTTGTAACAATCTTTTATAATTCTGACAGGCTGACAGCCCAACTGGTAGAGCGTCGTCTGCGGCGGGTATTCTTGAGCAGCCTTCAAATCACCGGATTCTTGCGGATATATTGCCGGTCACTGGTTGAAATCGGGTGGAGTTTCCCCATATAACCGTCAGACAATTTCGGGAGCTATACCATGCGTATCGATAAACTGACCACCCAGTTCCAGCAGGCACTGTCGGATGCCCAGAGTCTGGCCGTCGGTCTGGACAACCAGTTCATTGAACCCCAGCATTTGCTGGCGGCCTTGCTGGACAATCAGGAAGGTGGAGCGGCGTCCCTGGTGGCTCGCGCCGGCGGCAATGCCCGCGCCTTGCGAACCGCCCTGCAGACCGCGATGGAACGTCTGGCCAAGGTCGAAGGACATGGCGGCGACGTGCAGATTTCGCGCGATCTCAACAATCTGCTCAACATTACCGACAAGGAAGCCCAGAAACGTGGCGACCAGTTCATTGCCAGCGAGCTGTTTTTGCTGGCCGCCTGCGACGATAAGGGCGAAACCGGCCGGCTGCTCAAGCAGCATGGCGTGGCACGCCAGGCGCTGGACGCCGCGATTGCCCAGGTTCGTGGTGGACAGCAGGTCAATAATCCCGAAGCAGAAGGCCAGCGTGAGTCGTTGAAGAAATACACGCTCGATCTGACCGAACGGGCGCAAAACGGCAAGCTTGATCCGGTGATTGGTCGCGACGATGAAATCCGTCGCACCATCCAGGTGCTGCAACGGCGCAGCAAGAACAATCCGGTTCTGATCGGCGAGCCGGGTGTCGGCAAAACGGCCATTGTTGAAGGACTGGCCCAGCGCATCATCAATGGGGAAGTGCCGGAAACGCTAAAAGACAAGCGGGTGCTGGTACTCGACATGGCCGGTCTTCTGGCAGGTGCCAAATACCGTGGCGAATTCGAGGAACGCCTGAAGGCCGTGCTCAAGGAAGTGGCACAGGAAGAAGGGCGTATCATTCTGTTCATCGACGAAATTCATACCATGGTGGGGGCCGGCAAGGCCGAAGGTGCCATGGATGCCGGCAACATGCTCAAGCCAGCTCTGGCGCGCGGCGAACTGCACTGCATCGGAGCGACCACACTGGACGAATACCGCCAGTACATTGAAAAGGATGCCGCGCTGGAACGCCGGTTCCAGAAAGTGCTGGTCGATGAACCGAGCGTCGAAGACACCATCGCCATTCTGCGCGGATTGCAGGAAAAATACGAACTGCACCACGGGGTGGATATTACCGATCCGGCCATCGTGGCGGCTGCCGAACTGAGCAACCGCTACATCACCGACCGCTTCCTGCCGGACAAGGCCATCGATCTGATCGATGAAGCTGCCTCGCGCGTGCGCATGGAAATCGATTCCAAACCGGAAGCGATGGACAAGCTTGACCGCCGTCTGATCCAGCTCAAGATCGAGCGCGAAGCCGTGCGGCGCGAAAAGGACGAAGCCTCGCAGAAACGGCTTGGTCTGCTGGAAGAAGAAATCAGCCGCCTCGAACGCGAGTACGCCGATCTGGAAACGATCTGGAAAGGCGAGAAAGCCATGGTTGCTGGCACCCAGCACATCAAGGAACAGCTGGATGCTGCTCGCATCGAGATGGAAGAAGCACGCCGGCAGGGCAACTGGCAGAAAATGTCCGAAATCCAGTATGGCCGTATCCCCCAGCTCGAATCGCAATTGAGCCAGGCCCAGCAGGCGGAATCCAGCGAACAGGCAACGCCCAAGCGCTTGTTGCGTACGCAGGTGGGTGCGGAAGAAATTGCCGAGGTGGTGTCGCGCGCGACTGGCATTCCAGTGTCCAAAATGATGGAAGGCGAACGCGATAAACTGTTGCACATGGAAGACGTGCTGCACCAGCGCGTGATCGGTCAGGATGAAGCTGTTACTCTGGTTGCAGATGCCATTCGCCGTTCGCGTTCCGGTCTGGCCGATCCCAACCGGCCGTATGGTTCATTCCTGTTTCTGGGCCCGACCGGTGTCGGCAAGACCGAACTGTGCAAGACACTGGCCGGATTTCTGTTCGACAGCGAAGAGCATCTGGTGCGTATCGACATGAGTGAGTTCATGGAGAAGCATTCCGTTTCGCGTCTGATCGGCGCGCCTCCCGGCTATGTCGGTTACGAGGAGGGCGGTACGCTGACCGAAGCCGTGCGGCGCAAGCCCTACAGCGTGATCCTGCTGGATGAAGTGGAAAAAGCGCACCCGGACGTGTTCAACGTGCTGCTGCAGGTGCTGGACGATGGTCGGCTGACCGATGGGCAGGGACGTACTGTGGATTTTCGCAACACCGTGATCGTGATGACGTCGAATCTCGGTTCGCAGCACATCCAGCAGATGGGCGACGCCCCGTATGAAGCGGTGAAAGAAGCGGTCATGGGCGAAGTGAAACAGTATTTCCGACCGGAATTCATCAATCGTATCGATGAGGTGGTGGTGTTCCATGCGCTGGGCAGCGCGCATATTCACGCCATTGCCGGCTTGCAGCTGAAAGCGCTGCAGAAGCGACTGGCGGCGATGGACATGGGGCTGGATGTGTCGGATGCGGCACTCGACGAACTGGCACGTGCCGGTTTCGATCCGGTGTTTGGCGCCCGCCCGCTCAAGCGGGCGATCCAGTCCGGGCTGGAAAATCCGCTGGCCAAGGCGATTCTGGCTGGCCGTTTTGCAGCCAAGGACACCATTCATGTCGATTATCAGAATGGCGAAATCCGGTTCGATAAATAACCAGTCAGCCCCCTGCCTGGCAGGGGGCGCTGGTCAGTTTTCTTCAGCCGGCTGGTTTGCCTGTGCATCCAGCTGTTTCAACCGGGCCAGCTTCTCGGCAATCCTGGCTTCCAGTCCACGGTCTGTCGGCTGATACCAGCCCGGCTCTGCCAAACCGTCCGGCAGATAGGTTTCGCCGGCCGCATAGGCACCTGGTTCATCGTGCGCGTAGCGATAGTCGTGACCATAACCCAGTTCTTTCATCAGACGTGTCGGCGCATTGCGCAGATGCACCGGCACGGCACGTGACTGATCATTGCGCGCGAATGCCATCGCCTGATTGAATGCCTGATAACCGGCGTTGCTCTTGGCGGCAACCGCCAGATAGATGACGGCTTGCCCCAACGCCAGTTCACCCTCCGGACTGCCCAGTCGTTCATAGGTCAGGGCTGCATCGTTGGCGATCTGCATGGCGCGCGGATCAGCCAGTCCAATGTCTTCCCAGGCCATGCGGACAATGCGTCTGGCCAGGTAAAGCGGATCCGCGCCACTGACCAGCATGCGCGAAAGCCAGTACAGCGCGGCGTCCGGATGTGAACCGCGCACGGATTTGTGCAAAGCGGAAATCTGGTCGTAGAACTGGTCGCCGCCCTTGTCGAAGCGTTGCGGATTGCGGGCAACCAGGCTGGCCGCCCACGTGCTGTCGATGTGGGACAGACCCGCACTTTCGGCAGCATGCCCCACCTGTTCCAGCAAGGTCAGCATTCGCCTGGCATCGCCGTCGGCCAGTTCAGTCAGCATTTCGATGGTGGCCTGTTCGAAACTGAGTGCAGGAAAATGCCGTTCGCGTGCGCGCCAGAACAGCTGTTGCAGATCATCCTGTTGTAACGGTTGCAGCACATACACCTGCGCGCGCGACAGCAGAGCGGCGTTCACTTCGAACGATGGATTTTCGGTGGTGGCGCCAACAAACACAAACAGGCCGGATTCGATGTGTGGCAGCAGTGCGTCCTGTTGGGCCTTGTTGAAACGGTGAATTTCATCAATGAACAACAGGGTTTGGCGGGCTGAACGCAGACGGGATTGTTCTGCTGTTTCGATGGCCTGACGAATATCCTTAACGCCCGCCATCACCGCTGACATGGCAATGAACTCGCACTGAAAGGTTTGGGCAGTCAGTCTGGCGAGGGTGGTTTTGCCCACTCCCGGCGGACCCCAGAAAATCATCGAATGCGCCTGTCTGGATTCAAACGCCAGCCGGAGCGGTTTTCCTTCGCCCAGCAAATGGGGTTGTCCGGCGACTTCGTCGATGCTGCGCGGCCGCATGGCTTCTGCCAGCGGTACATGCACCTCGCCGGGCGGAAACAGGTCTGGACTCACTTGAGGTCGCTGATGACATCGGCATTTGCCGGTGGCGTGAACTGGAAGGTGTTTGCCGGCAGCCGGGGGTTGCTGCGCAGGTTTTGCAGGCGCAAATCCGTCGTGCTGCCGAAATTGTCTTCAATGATCATGCGTGCCAGCATGCCATTGCGAAAACCCATGTGGATGGCACGGAAGCTGCCATCCTGCTGCTTTGGGGAGGCGATCAGCCACACCAGGCCATCGTGCTGCCCATCCGGTTGCAGGCTGTAATAACGGTCAATGTCGTTGTCGCCAGCCAGCAGGGCGGCTGGCGTGTTGCCCAGAGCCCGGTCCAGCTGGCGCTCGGTGACCTGCTGCAGGCCGGCATCGTAAAGCCAGAGCTTGTGGCCATCGCCAACAATGGTTTGGTCAACCGGATCGCCATAGACCCAGCGAAACCGGCCAGGCCGCGAAAAAGCCAGCGTGCCGCTGGAATGCTGGCGCAACTGGTGATGCCGGTCATACACATCCTGGGTGAAATCGGCGGTGGCCGTACGGGTGGCGGCGACAAAGGCATGCAGGTCGGCAATCCCGTCGGCATTGGCAGCTGCACTGGCCAGCAGGGTGGACAGAACGATCAGACCAAACAAGCGTTGCATGCGCATGACATTATTCCTGGTGGGGTAAAATGACTTCACGATTGCCATTGGATTGCTGGGCACTCACGATACCGGCTTTTTCCATGGCTTCAATCAGACGGGCGGCGCGGTTGTAACCAATGCGCAGCTGGCGCTGCACAGCCGAGATCGATGCCCGGCGGGTGCGCAACACCTGACTGACCGCCTCATCGTACAGTGGATCATTTTCGGCATCATTGTCACCGGTATCGCCGTCCTCACCGGAGGCCTCGGTCGATTCGAGAATGCCGGTGACATATTGCGGACCACCAAGCTGTTTCAGATATTCAACCACCTTGTGCACTTCATTATCGGCCACAAAAGCACCGTGTACCCGTTGCGGGTAGCCGGTTCCAGGTGGCAGGTACAGCATGTCCCCCTGGCCGAGCAGGGTTTCCGCGCCCATCTGGTCAAGGATGGTGCGCGAGTCGATCTTGCTGGATACCTGGAAGGCCACCCGGGTCGGCACATTCGCCTTGATGAGACCTGTGATGACATCTACCGAAGGTCGCTGGGTGGCCAGAATCAGGTGAATGCCAGATGCGCGTGCTTTTTGCGCCAGTCGGGCAATCAGCTGTTCCACTTGTTTACCGACAACCATCATCAGGTCAGCCAGTTCGTCGATGATCACCACAATCAGTGGAAGTTCGTCCAGCAGGTCCGGTTCGGCCGGATTCATCGGGAACGGGTTGAATACCGACTGGCCCGCCTTGCGTGCTTCGCGCAGCTTCTGGTTGTAGCCGGCCAGATTGCGCACGCCAAGGGCCGACATCAGCTTGTAGCGCTTTTCCATTTCGCCCACGCACCAGTTGAGCGCGGCAGCGGCCTGTTTCATGTCGGTGACGACCGGGGTCAGGAGGTGAGGAATGTCGTTGTAAACCGACAGCTCCAGCATTTTGGGGTCAACCAGGATCAGGCGCACCTGTTTGGCGTCCGCCTTGTACAGCAGACTCAGGATCATGGCATTGATTGCCACGGATTTGCCCGAGCCCGTGGTGCCGGCAACCAGCAGGTGCGGCATTTTGGCCAGATCGGCGACTACCGGATGGCCGGCAATGTCCTTGCCCATGACCAGGGTGAGCGGGCTTGGATTGTCATTGTAGACCCGGGCGCCCAGAATCTCGGACAGACGGACAATTTCGCGGCGCGGGTTAGGCAGTTCGAGCGCCATCAGCGATTTGCCCGGAATGGTCTCCACCACCCGGATGCTGGCAACCGACAGCGCGCGCGCCAAGTCCTTGGACAGGTTGAGAATTTGCGAGCCCTTGACGCCGGACGCCGGCTCGATTTCATAACGGGTGATCACCGGACCCGGCAAGGCCGCCACCACATGGGCTTCCACGCCAAATTCCGCCAGCTTGCGCTCGATCAGTCGGGAAGTGGCTTCCATGACATCCGGTGCCATGCCTTCACCGTGTAGGGTCGCAGCATCCAGCAAATGCAATGGTGGGAGAGGCGAGTCGGGCAATTCGGCAAACAGGGGAACCTGCTTTTCCTGTTCCACCCGTTCGGATTGCTCAATCGCGGGTGCAGGAGGCTCGATGATGACCGGTTCGTGGCTGGCCATGCGCTGTTTCTGTTCCTGGACCACTTTTTCGCGCTTGCGCTCTGCCGTGCGTCCCTGTTGTTGCACTTTCCAGCCCGACCAGCGGCCTGCCAGCCAGAGCCATGCCTTTTCAGTCTGCAGTCCGGTGAGTTCGCTGACCTTGAGCCAGCTCATGCCGGTAAACAGGCTCAGCCCGGCAGCCATCAACACCAGCAACAGCAAGGTGGCGAGGGTGAAACCCGGCCAGATGGTCAGGATTTCCGATTCCACCAGTCCGACAACCCCTCCGGCCAGTTGCGGCAGATCACCATCCAGATGGTGCAGACGCATCGATTCCAGCGCAGAACTGGCAAACAGCAGCAGCACGAAGCCCATGCCATGCAGGAAGGCATGACCTGCAGGCGCCTGTTTGCCAAGCCGTACCTCGCGTAGTCCGCGCCAGGCAATCGACAGTCCCAGCAATACCAGCCACCAGGCAGAAAAGCCGAACAGCGTGAGCAGAATGTCGGCCAGCCAAGCACCAATCCTGCCGCCCGCATTGGCAATTTCGGTAGCGCCGCTGTGCGACCAGCCCGGATCGGTTGGCGAATACGTGGCCAGAACCGCACCCAGCAGAATGGCAGCCATGGCAACGCCAAGCCAGAGCATATCCTGCCACATGTGCTGGGTTACGGTTTTGCGGTTGCGGGTGGCCTGGGTACGGGAACCGGGCATTTGCATAGACAGCGTTATTCCTCTTGGATTATCGGATGCTGGCGTCTTCGTCCAGCATGCTGAGATTATAGACTGATTTCCACACCATTCCGTTCATTGTGCATGAACTTCCGTCTCCGTCATTCTGCGCCTTCTCCCCACCGTCATTCTGCGCCTTCTCCCCACCGTCATTCTGCGCGGAGCGAAGCGGAGTCGCAGAATCCACGCGAACCGCCAGCGCAGAACCCGATTGCTGGATTCCGCGACTACGCGCGGAATGACGTAGCAAGTTGCCTTTGCATGGATTCCGCGACTGCGCGCGGAATGACATAGCATTGTCGTGCGCGGAGCTCTAGTCCTGTCATTCTGCGCCTTCTCCCCACCGTCATTCTGCGCGGAGCGAAGCGGAGTCGCAGAATCCACGCGAACCGCCAGCGCAGTACCCGATTGCTGGATTCCGCGACTACGCGCGGAGTGACGTAGCGGGTTGCGTTTGCATGGATTCCACGACTACGCGCGCAATGACATGACCTTGTGTCTTACCTGGCGACGAAGCTATGTGGCATCTGGCCGGATTTGATCCAGGTCCGGAATTGCACCATACATTTTCCGGACATCCTGCTAGAATCGGAAGCTAGCCTGTTCTGAGCATGGAGTGCAAAAATGACCGAAGCAAAACATTCCCGCCTGTTGATCCTGGGATCCGGACCGGCCGGTTTTACAGCCGCGATCTATGCAGCGCGTGCCAATCTCAAGCCGGTGCTGATTACCGGCATGGCCCATGGCGGGCAACTGATGACGACCACTGAGGTGGACAACTGGCCTGCGGATGTGGATGGGGTTCAGGGGCCAGAACTGATGGAACGGTTCGAGAAACATGCCCGTCGTTTCAACACCGAGATCATTTTTGATCATATCCACACCGCACGGGTAACCGAAAAACCCATTACGCTGGTGGGCGACCAGGGCACTTACACCTGTGATGCGTTGATTATCGCAACCGGTGCATCAGCCATGTATCTCGGACTGGAATCCGAACAGGCGTTCATGGGCAAGGGGGTTTCCGGTTGCGCGACCTGCGATGGTTTTTTCTACCGCAACCAGCCGGTTGTGGTCGTGGGTGGTGGCAATACGGCGGTGGAAGAGGCGTTGTATCTGGCCAACATCACCAGTCATGTGACGGTGATTCACCGGCGTGACAAATTCAAGTGTGAACGCATCCTCATCGACCGGCTGATGGAAAAGGTTGCCGAAGGCAAGGTCACGCTGGCCATGCAGTCCGAACTCGACGAGGTTCTGGGCGACAAGACCGGCGTCACCGGCGTGCGCATCCGTTCAACGCTGGATGACACCAAACAGGATCTGGCAGTCAGCGGAGTGTTCATCGCCATTGGTCACAAGCCCAATACAGATCTGTTTGCGGGCCAGCTGGACATGAACCATGGTTATCTGGTAACGCGTGGCGGCAATGAGGGCAATGCCACGGCAACCAGTGTGCCAGGGGTGTTTGCGGCTGGCGATGTGCAAGATCACATCTACCGTCAGGCAATAACCAGCGCAGGAACCGGTTGCATGGCCGCACTGGATGCCGACCGTTATCTGGAATCGCTGGGCTGATTCGCGGCGTGGCTGGTCATGAACAGGGCAACCGGCAGTCAGGATGAGCGCGAGCTGTTCCGCGCGGCAATGCAGGATGTTCGTCCGTTGCCACCGAACGATCGTGCCGAGCAGAAGACTGTGCCACCAGCTGCCTTGCCGCGTCAGCGGATGCTGGATGAAAGCAAGGTGATTGCCGACAGTCTGTCGGACCCGGTTCACTGGGATGATGGCCAGGAAACCGGCGAGGAACTGGTTTTTCTGCGGCCAGGCTTGCAACGGGATACGCTTCGTAAGTTGCGCAGAGGGGCCTGGGTGCTGCAAGCCGAACTCGACCTGCACGGTCTGACCAGCGTGGAAGCGCGTCAGGCGGTGGCACAATTTCTGGCTATGTGCCGCCAGCAGGACCGGCGCTGCGTCCGCATTATTCACGGCAAGGGTCTGGGTTCACGCAATCGTCAGGGCGTGCTGCGCAATAAAATCGGCCACTGGCTGGCGCAACGCGATGAGGTGCTGGCATACTGTCAGGCGAGGCCCTGCGATGGCGGCAGTGGTGCGGTCGTCGTATTATTGAAATCAGGCAAAGCCCCCTGAAAAGTCCCCTGAACGGAGAACACAGATGCAGGATTTTTCCCTACCTTCCACCGGCAATACCACTTTTCATTTTGCGGATGCGCGTGGTCAGAAGCTGCTGGTCTATTTTTATCCGAAAGATGATACGCCCGGTTGCACGGTCGAAGGTTCCGATTTCCGCGATTTGCACGATGAGTTCACTCGGCTTGGCGTGCGTATCGTTGGTGTTTCGCGCGATAGCATCGCCTCGCACGAAAAATTCAAGGCCAAACTCAACCTGCCGTTCGAACTGTTGTCCGACAGCGACGAGACGGTGTGCAAGCTGTTTGATGTCATCAAGCCCAAAATGTCGTATGGCAAGGAAGTGCTTGGCGTGAGCCGCAGCACTTTCCTGTTCGATGAATCCGGCCAGCTGATGCAGGAATGGCGTGGCATCAGTTCTGCCGGACATGCCCAGAGCGTACTGGATACGGTCAAAACCCTGTCGGAGAAGTAATCCATGGCGCGTGCACCTGTCGTTGTCACCAAGCTGTTTGTGCTGGATACCAACGTGCTGATGCACGATCCGACCAGCCTGTTCCGGTTCGAGGAACATGATATTTTTCTGCCGATGGCCACTCTGGAAGAACTGGACCAGCACAAGAAGGGCATGACCGAAGTGTCGCGCAATGCCCGTCAGGTCAGCCGTTTTCTGGATGAACTGGTCAGTGGATTCGAATCATCGATCGAAGAAGGCATTCCGCTGGCCAGCAAGACGCGCAAATCGGCCACGGGCCGGTTGTTTTTGCAGACCCGGCTGATGCAGAATGATTTGCCGGACACCTTGCCATCGGTCAAGGTGGATAACCAGATCCTGGGTGTTGTGCTGACCCTGCGCAAGGAACAACCGAAGCGTCCGGTGATCCTGGTGTCCAAAGACATCAATATGCGCATCAAGGCTCGCGCCCTTGGACTGCCGGCGGAAGATTATTTCAACGACAAGGTGCTCGAAGACACCGATCTGCTGTATTCGGGCATGCGCGAACTGCCGGCGGATTTCTGGGAATCGCATGGCAAGGGCATGGAATCCTGGCAGGTGGAAGGTTCGACCTGGTACCGGGTACAAGGCCCGCTGGCTACCCAGTTTCTGGTCAACGAATTCGTCTATCTCGAAGGCGATACCCCGTTTCACGCCATCGTGCGCGCGGTCAATGGCAAGACTGCCGAGTTGCAGACGATCCGGGATTTCAGTCACCAGAAAAACAATGTCTGGGGCATTACGGCCCGCAACCGCGAGCAGAATTTTGCCTTCAACATGCTCATGGACCCAGAGATCGACTTCGTGACCCTGCTGGGGCAGGCCGGTACTGGCAAGACCTTGCTGACGCTGGCTGCCGGACTGACGCAAACCCTCGAACAGAAACGTTACACCGAAATCATCATGACCCGGGTCACGGTTCCGGTGGGTGAGGACATCGGTTTTCTGCCGGGTACCGAAGAAGAAAAAATGAGCCCGTGGATGGGAGCGCTCGAAGACAACCTCGATGTACTCAACAAAACCGACGAGGCAGCTGGTGAATGGGGACGGGCTGCGACTCAGGACCTGATCCGCACGCGGATCAAGATCAAGTCGCTCAATTTCATGCGTGGTCGTACGTTTCTCAACAAGTTCCTCATCATCGATGAAGCGCAGAACCTGACTCCCAAGCAGATGAAAACGCTGATCACCCGTGCCGGTCCCGGTACCAAGGTGGTTTGCCTTGGCAATATTTCCCAGATCGATACACCCTATCTGACCGAAGGCAGCTCTGGTCTGACCTATGTGGTCGACCGGTTCAAGGGATGGGAGCATGGCGGGCATGTCACGCTGGCACGCGGAGAGCGTTCGCGTCTGGCTGATCATGCCGGTGAAGTACTGTAATTGCGCAGACCGGAAAGATTGTCCGGGCCGGTCTGCTGCCGCTGACGAGGAACAGCCAAAATGAAAACATGTCATTTGCGCCAGGCAACCAGCATGGCTTCGATTCTGGAACAGCTTGCATTTGCTTTCGGGTTTCCGGCCAGTTTTCCGCGTGACATGGATGGCCTGTGGGAAGCGATCACCGAAGTGCCCGGCCCGCTGGAACTGATATGGGAGCGCCCCGGCATCAGCCGGGATGCTCTCGGCGAAGATTACTGGCTGCTGCTGGAAGTGCTTGCCGATGCAGTGGCCGAGCGGGATGATTTCAGCCTGATTCTCAAATAATCTTCCGGCTGTGCGCACCCGTCGTGGTGCGTTTCTGAACGGGGGGAACAATGAAAAAGCGGTTTGTTCTGATTGGCGTTCTTCTGGCCACAGCTGCCGGAATCGGCTGGCATGAAATGCACCCGGAGCAGAATGGCAGCCTGGTGCTGTACGGAGATGTCGATATTCGCGAAGTGGATATGGCATTCCGGCAAAGCGGCAGGATGAACCACCTGCTGGTGGATGAAGGCGATCGGGTACATGGTGGCCAATTGCTGGCTACGCTGGATGATGAGCCTTTTCGTGAAGCGCTGGCCGCTGCGACAGCAGGCGTGGCGCAAGCGCGTGCCCAGCTTGATGAACTGAAACACGGCAACCGGCCGCAACAGATTGCCCAGGCACGCGAAGCAGTTCGCCAGGCGCTGGCGGCCGATGTTAACGCGCATGCCGAACTGGCGCGCCAGAAGACTTTGCTGCCGGGTGGCACCACCAGCCAGCACGCCGTGGATGCGGCCCGTGCAGCCAGTGATGCCGCAGATGCCGCTCTGGCTGCGGCCCGTCAGCAGTATAACCTGATGCAGGTCGGTTCGCGCGAAGAAGACATTGCCGCAGGCAAGGCGCGTCTGGCCGCAGCCGAAGCCACGCAGGCCCAGGCCGGAACCGCGCTGGCTGATACCAGACTGATTGCACCGGCAGATGCCATTGTGTTTTCCCGGGTGCGCGAGGCCGGTAGCATGGTGAGCCCGTCGGCTCCGGTACTCACGCTCAGTCTGGCAACGCCGGTTTACGTGCGGGCCTATGTGCCGGAAACCGCCCTCGGACGCGTTGTGCCGGGAACCCCGGTTGATGTCACGACCGATTCATCGACCCGACATTATCGCGGCAGCATTGGTTTTGTGTCGCCAATTGCCGAATTCACGCCAAAAACAGTTGAAACCGCCACCTTGCGCACCGATCTGGTGTATCGCATCCGTATCACGATCGACCATCCGGACGATGCCTTGCGACAAGGCATGCCGGTCACCATCCGGGTTACGAATGTGCGGAAGCCGGCGTGAATACCGCAGAAGTTGCGATCCCGACGCAGGATGCTGGTGCGCAGCCGGCCATCCGGCTTGAACTGGTCAGCAAGCGCTTTGGCGCGCGTGAAGCGCTGAAATCGGTTTCTGCCACGCTGGCGCGGGGGAGACTTACCGGTGTTGTCGGTCCGGATGGTGCGGGCAAAACCACCCTGATGCGACTGATGGCCGGTCTGCTCAAACCCGATCAGGGGCAGATCCGGGTATCCGGACTGGATACGGTGCAGGATGCCGATGACCTGCATTTTGTCACCGGATACATGCCACAGCGCTTTGGTCTGTACGAAGACATCAGCGTTATCGAGAACCTGCGTCTGTACGCCAGATTGCGAGGACTGGCCAGTGGCGAGCAGTCGGAACTGTTTGCCCGTTTGCTGGATTTTACCCGCCTGGCCCCGTTCCAGGAACGGCTGGCCGGGCAGTTGTCGGGTGGCATGAAGCAGAAACTCGGTCTGGCCTGTGCCCTGATGGGCGAGCCGGAAGTGCTGCTGCTGGATGAACCCGGCGTCGGTGTGGATCCGGTCAGCCGGCAGGAGCTGTGGCGTATGGTCGATGCGCTGACATCGGATGGCATGGCGGTTATCTGGTCAACAGCCTATCTGGATGAAGCCGAACGCTGTGCCGAAGTCCTGCTGCTGGAACAGGGACAGCTTGCCTATGCGGGCGCGCCGGAGGGTTTGACCCGTCGTTTGCACGGGCGCAGCTATCATCTGTCTTCGCCGCAGGGCGATCGGCGCAGCTGGCTGGCACAGGCACTCGAACTGCCGCAGGTGTGTGATGGCGTGATCCAGGGCGAAGGTCTGCGCGTTGTGTTGCGTCAGGGGCAGGATCTGGCGCCACTGGCCGATCTGGCCAGCCGTGCAGCCAGCACCATGACACCGGTTCCGCCGCGTTTTGAAGATGCGTTTGTCGATCTGCTGGGTGGCGGTCCAGGCGGAAAATCGGTGCTGGCAGAGCATTTTCCAGCGGTTCCGCGCCATGAGGGGGCCACGGTGTCCTGTCGTGGGCTGACGCGCCGCTTTGGCAGTTTTGTCGCCACCGATCATGTCGATTTTGACATCCGGCAAGGCGAGATTTTTGGCCTGCTCGGACCTAACGGAGCCGGAAAATCAACCACGTTCCGCATGCTGTGCGGCTTGTTGTCACCCAGTTCCGGCGAAGCCCGGGTCATGGGGCATGATCTGGCGCGCGCCGTGGGTGCTGCCAAACGCCAGCTTGGTTATATGGCGCAGAAATTTTCGTTGTACGGATTGTTGTCCGTACAACAGAATCTGGCATTCTTTGCCGGCGTGTATGGTCTGTCCGGAGCGGCAAAGAGCGAGCGCATCGATGAAATGGTGCATATCTTTCAGCTGGAGGACCATCTTGCGGCTTCGCCAGATAGCTTGCCGTTTGGCATCCGTCAGCGGCTGGCGCTGGCCTGTGCCCTGATGCACCGGCCACCTGTGCTGTTTCTGGATGAGCCGACCTCGGGTGTCGATCCGATTACCCGACGCGAATTCTGGACGCACATCAACGGACTGGTGCACAAAGGCGTCACCATTCTGGTGACCACCCATTTCATGGAAGAGGCCGAATACTGCGACCGTGTCGCACTGATGGTGCAGGGACGGGTGATTGCCCTGGACAAGCCGGATGCGCTGAAAAGCCAGGTGGCAGACGCCGCCATGCCGGATCCGACCATGGAACAGGCTTTCATCCGGCTCATCGAGCGCGTCGGTGCCAGCAAGGAAACAACGTGAAACCCGGCCACCAGACCTTTGACTGGCATCGGCTGGCCGGCCTGATGCGCAAGGAAAGCCTGCAGATCATGCGCGACCCGTCTGTCGCGCTGATTGCATTTGCCTTGCCGGTGATCCTGCTGTTGCTGTTCACCTATGCGGTTTCGCTGGATATCCGCCAGGTCCCGCTGGGCGTGGTGCTGCAGAATGATGGCGAGGCAGCCCAATCACTCGCGGCGGCGTTTTCGGGAACCCGTTATTTCCGGGTCGTCCCTTTGCGAACCCGACGTGCCGCCGCCGATCTGCTGGTGGCTGGCCGTTTGCGCGGTTTCGTGGTGATTCCGCAGGATTTTTCACGTCGCCTGCAATCCGGTATGCGTCAGGGACTGGTGCAGGTGGTGGGTGATGGTTCGCAGCCCAATACAGCCAATTTCGTTGCGGTATATGCCCAGGGGGTGATCGGCCAGTGGCTGGCGGCCCGCGCGGACAGCGCGACCACTGCCCCGGTCATCGAACCTCGCTTCTGGTTCAATCCGGATGTGGAAAGTCGGCGGTTTCTGGTGCCTGGCGCGCTGGCAATCGTGATGACCATCATCGGGACCTTGCTCAGTGCCTTGCTGGTGGCGCGTGAATGGGAGCGCGGCACCATGGAGGCGCTGATGGCAACGCCGGTGTCGGTGGTCGAAATTCTGGCCGGCAAGCTGATTCCGTATTTTCTGCTCGGACTGATTGCCATGCTGATCGCCACCTTGCTGTCGGTGACTGTGTTTGAAGTGCCTCTGCGGGGTTCCTGGCTGGCGTTGCTGGCAGTCTCGGCCTGTTTTCTGGTGCCTGCGCTGGGCCAGGGGCTGCTGATTTCGGTGCTGGGCAAAAACCAGTTTGTGGCGGCGCAGGCAGCGCTGCTAACCGGTTATCTGCCAGCCTTCATGCTGTCCGGCTTTCTGTTTGAAATTGATTCCATGCCCTTGCCGGTGCAGTTTTTGACGCATGTCGTGCCGGCACGTTATTTCGTCACCTGTCTGCAGACACTGTTTCTGGTCGGTGATACCTGGGCATTGCTGTTGCCCGACATGGGCGCCATGCTGCTGTTGGGCTTGGTGTTTTTTCTGCTGGCCCGGCGCAAGCTGCACAAAACGCTGGAGTAGCCCATGCCACTGATTTCTCCCGCATTGCGCGCACTGATCATCAAGGAACTGCTGACCATCTTCCGCGACCCGCGGACAAGGCTGGTGCTCATTGTGCCGCCGATAGCCCAGCTGCTGGTGTTTTCGTTTGCGGCCACGCTGGAACTGTCACACGCACGTCTGGCGGTATGGAACCGGGATACCGGCATCTGGTCGCACAATTGGGTCGAACGCGTTGCGCATGCCGGATTTGTCGATAGTGTCCGACCGCTGTACAGCGAACAGGACCTGCACCATGTCATCGATCGTCGCGAAGTGCTTGGCGTGCTGGTGATTCCGGCCAATGCCTCGCGCGATGCGGCGGCGGGGAGGCAGGTACACATCCAGCTGATACTTGACGGCCGTCGGGCAAATGCCGGCGCCATTCTGATGGGCTATCTCAACACCATGCTGGGACGTTATGCCGCCGAAAACGGCACGACAGTGGCCATGGATGATATCGCCCCGTTGCGGCAGTGGTTCAATCCCAATTTGATCTACCGCTGGTTTGTTGTGCCGGGGGTGGGCGGGATTCTGGTCACGTTCATCACCATGCTGCTGACGGCACTGTCCATCGCGCGTGAACGCGAGCTGGGCACATTTGACCAGTTGCTGGTGTCGCCCTGCACACCGCTGGAAATCATCATTGCCAAGATTGTGCCGGCGCTGGTGGTCGGCACCATCCTCGGAACGCTGATGGCAGGCGTTGCCTTTGCCGTGTTCCGCGTGCCGTTTACCGGTTCTCTGGCTGGCTTGCTGGTCAGCCTCGAACTGTACATTCTGTCGGTGGTGGGTTTTGGTCTGATGATTTCGGCCGTCAGCTCAACCCAGCAGCAGGCCATGCTGGGCACATTTACCTTTGTAGTGCCCAGCGTGCTGATGTCGGGATTTGCCACGCCAGTGGAAAACATGCCGCCGTTCCTGCAATGGTTATCCAACGTGATTCCACTGAAATACTATCTGGTTGTGCTGCAGGGCAGTTTTCTGAAAGACCTGCCCGCCAGTGTGATCTGGGAAAACGACTGGCCCATGCTGCTGATCGCACTGACAACATTGACGGCAGCAACCCTGTTTGTGCGCGGACGATTGCAATGAGGTTGAACATGACATTAAGGCGAATCATCGGATTGCTGGCTGCAGGTTTGCTGTCGGGGTGCACCGTAGGGCCAGACTACCATGCGCCTCCCGAGGTCAAGGCAAGCGCTGACTGGACGGAACAGGCCGATACCCAGGCACCGTCGATCACACCATGGTGGCAGACATTGCGCGATGCGACCCTGGACGATCTGGTGGCGCGCGCCCTGGCCAGCAATCCGGACCTGCAGGCCAGCCGGGCGAGGATTGCCGAATCGCGCGCGGCCAGAGATGCCGCCTTCGCCAGATTGCTACCACAGGCTGGGGTTGCCGGCGGCATCAACATGTTGCGTCAGAGTGAAAACGGCCCATTGCCATTGCGGCAGATTCCATTCATTCCACGCGATGAAACCATCCGTGATGTCGAATTCGACGCCAGTTGGGATGCCGACCTGTTTGGTGGTCAGCGCAGAGCAGTTGAATCCGCACGTGCGTTGCAGCAGGCAGCAGTCGCCACTGACCAGGATCTGCGCCTGAGTCTGGTGGCAGAACTGGTCCGCGATTATCTCGTATTGCGTGGCGAACAACGCGAACAGGCCATTCTGGCCGACGAACTGTCCGTGCTGACTGACAACGAAACGGCAGCTCGTGCCAGGGTGCTGGCGGGCGATGCACCCCAAAGTCTTCTGGATCAAGCGACTCAGGCGCGTGAAAACCTGGCCAGCCAATTGCCTGCACTGACCGGATCATTACGCGGTCTTGCATTGTCGATCGGCATTCTGACCGGTCGCCCGCCAGAAAGCGGACTGGCTTTGCTGGCCAGTCAGGGACAGTTTCCCAGCCTTGCACCCATTCCAGTCGGCCAGCGAGCCGATGTCTTGCGCCGCCGGCCGGATGTGCGCGCAGCCGAACGCAGACTGGCAGCCGCAACGGCCAATATCGGTATTGCCACCGCGCAATGGTTTCCTCAGCTGACCATTGGTGCCAGCGCCGGTTTTCAGTCGCTGCAACCGGGCAACCTGTTTACCATGCCAAGCCAGACCGGCAGCATTTTTCCGCTGATCAGCTGGCAAATCCTCGATGGCGGCCGCATTCGCGCCCAGATCCACGCAGCAGAGGCGCAACAGCAACAGGCTGCCCAGACGTACGTTTCCACCGTGCTGGCCGCACTGGCCGACGCCGAGCGGGCACTGTCCGATTATCAGCAGGCATTGCAAAGCGCCCATAGCAACCAGGCCGCGCTGACAGCAGCCAGCAGCGCCGACAACCACTCTGCACAATCCTTTGCTGCAGGCGAATCCAACCGCCAGGACCGACTGGCCAGCCGCCTGACCATGCTGCAGGCACAATTCAGTGCACAACAGGCCAGCACGCTTGCCGCTGTTGACTGGGTCGCTCTTGAAAAAGCCCTCGCATTGCCTGTTGAATCCACAGTTACCCCATCACGATCACATGCACAACGTTAGCACCTGACTCGCAGCAGCCGTTTTTAGCATTGCCAGAAAATCCAGCTACCCAAGACGACTGCCACTTGCACCCGTCATTCCGCGCGCACCAAGATGTCATTCCGCGCGTAGTCACGGAATCCAGAGATAAGTAATGAAATTGTATCAATGGCATGGATTCTGCGACTCCGCTTCGCTCTGCGCAGAATGACGTGGTGAGAGAAGTGTGCAGAATGACGTGGTTTGCTTGAGTGTCATTCCGCGCGTAGTCGCGGAATCCACATCGCAAGGCACAATCGCCGCCATTTGCGCCCGTCATTCCGCGCGCACCAAGATGTCATTCCGCGCGTAGTCGCGGAATCCAGAAATCCGGGAACCATGGCGCCATTCCAGATGAGAGTTTTTAACAAAGCCAACGCATTTTACTGAATGTCAGAAATGCCCGTTTGGATGCAGAATCATGCAGCGATTGTCATTCAATGCGTCTGAATGGAGGGAAAATGTCGAAAACAGCTTATGTTTATATCCTGGCAAACAAAAAATGTGGGACGTTGTACACCGGAGTCACCAGTAATCTGGAACGTCGTGTTTACGAGCATAAAAATCATTTGGTTGATGGATTTAGCAGCAAATACCATGTTGATCGTCTGGTATGGTTTGTTTTGGGTGATAGCATTCTGGCAGCAATTGAGCTGGAAAAGAAAATCAAGAATCGTTCAAGACAATGGAAAATCAATCTGATTGAAGCCACCAATCCCGAATGGCTTGATTTGGCGGAATCTTGGATGGATTCTGCGACTCCGCTTCGCTCCGCGCAGAATGACGAGACAGGGAAGGGCGCAGAATGACGAGGTTTGCTTGAGTGTCATTCCGCGCGCAGTCGCGGAATCCACATCGACAGGCATTACTGGCGCTATTTGCACCCGTCATTCCGCGTGCACCAAGATGTCATTCCGCGCGCAGTCGCGGAATCCATAAATCCGGTACGGTGCTGTATTAAAGGCATGGATTCTGCGACTCCGCTTCGCTCCGCGCAGAATGACGAGACGGGGAAGGGCGCAGAATGACGAGGTTTGCTTGAGTGTCATTCCGCGCGCAGTCGCGGAATCCACATCGACAGGCATTACTGGCGCTATTTGCACCCGTCATTCCGCGTGCACCAAGATGTCATTCCGC
>JAJZUW010000004.1:0-26657 GCA_021845925.1 Pseudomonadota bacterium | reverse complement strand
GGGAAGGGCGCAGAATGACGAGGTTTGCTTGAGTGTCATTCCGCGCGCAGTCGCGGAATCCACATCGACAGGCATTACTGGCGCTATTTGCACCCGTCATTCCGCGTGCACCAAGATGTCATTCCGCGCGTAGTCGCGGAATCCATAAATCCGGTACGGTGCTGTATTAAAGGCATGGATTCTGCGACTCCGCTTCGCTCCGCGCAGAATGACGAGACGGGGAAGGGCTCGGGATGACTGTACCTGGCAAGAGGCGAGGCCAAGCAAGAGGCGAGGCCAAGCAAGAGGCGGGGTGCCTGGCTTGCAACGGGATGGGGTGGTGGACAAATGACCTGAAAAAACGGGTTGTCACAGGATGTGGGCGGTTTTGTAACATTCTGTTAAAGAATTTAACGATATTTGTGTGTACCATCTCCTCATTCTCGGTAGGGAAATTGTCATGTCCGTTATGCATCAAATCGATCCGGCCATCAATCCGGGAATTGCGCCGGTCCGGGTAGATCGGGATGTGGCCCGCAGCAATCCGGTGCGGGCGTTGCTGGCGGCTCGCCGAAATCTGCTGGCAGTGTGGGCGCCCAAGGCCTACAGGGCGATGACGCTCGATTTTCATCTGTTCCGTCAGCACTATTTTGTCTGCAATTCGCCGGACACGGTGCGGCGGGTGTTTCTGGAAGAGCACGACAATTACGACCGTAAAAGCCCGCAGATGCGCCATGCGCTGGAACCTTTGCTGGGCGATGGCCTGTTTGTCAGTGATGGCGATTTGTGGAAAGAGCGCCGGGCTCAGTGTGCGCCGGCTTTCGAGCCGGGATTGTTGCCCGGATTTGCCCAGACGATGGTGGATTCGACGCGCGAGCTTGCCGATCGCTGGGCGGCGTTGCCGGATGGCCGGGTGGACATGCTCAATGAAATGGCGCGACTGACGGCGCGCATCATTGGCCGTACTTTGTTTGGTGATGAAGTCACGGATGAAGAGGCGGCACAGGTGGTCAGTGGTTTCAGCGAATACCAACGACACATTGACCAGATGAGTCTCGCCGATGGTTTTGGTTTGCCGGCTCTGCGCTGGTTGCGCAATCCGGTCAAGGAAGTGGCGTCACGTCGGGCAATTTCTCCGGTGCATGAGGTTGTTGACCGGATCATTGCGCGTCAGCGCCAGCAACCTGCAGGTGGTCGGCCGACTTTGTTGTCGGTGTTTTTGTCGCATGGCGAAGCCGAAAGCGGTGGTTGTCCGATGAGTGCAACGGCGGCGCGCAACGAGGCGATCGTCATGTTCATGGCAGGCCATGAAACCACTGCCAATTCGCTGGCCTGGGCATGGTATCTGCTGGATCACAATCCGCGTGTGGCGGCGAAGCTGCATGAAGAGCTGGACCGGGTACTGGGCGGGCGTGATCCGGTGTTTGAAGATGTGGCAAACCTTTCTTATACGCGCGCGGTGTTTGAAGAGACCATGCGCCTGTATCCGCCGGTTCCGCTGCTGAGCCGTCAGGCGCGCGAGGCGGATGTGATTCGCGACAAGCAGGTGCATGCCAACAGCATTATTCTGGTGGTGCCCTGGCTGTTGCATCGGCATGAGCTGTTCTGGGACAAACCGGACCATTTCATTCCCGAACGGTTCATGACGCCGGCACCGCGTCCGGACAAATTCGTTTATTTGCCATTCAGTGTGGGGCATCGCACTTGTCTGGGGCTGCGTTTTGGTCTGACCGAAGGCATTTTATGTTTGGCCACGTTGGCCAACCGGTTTCGCGCCGAGGTTGTTGCTGGACACAAAGTGGACATTGAATGTCGGTTAACCTTGCGTCCGCATGGCGGTTTGCCGATGCATCTGGAGCGGCGCACCCGATGAACGACACAGAAGTGAAATTATCACCCATTCAGCAGGTGGAATGGTGGCTGCTGTGCGGTTTGCGCCGGTTGCCAACGCCCTGGGTTTCGGCCGTTGGAGCCTGGCTTGGCGAGCGCAATGCCCGTCGTGGCATTGCTGCCGGGCGTTTGTGGGTGGATCGCCTGCACCGCAATTTTGCGCATGATGCTGGTGAGCAAGATCCAAAGCGACGTGAAGCAATGATTGTGCAATACATGCGCAATCTGGGGCGCGTTTACGCAGAAATTTCGATCCTTCAGCGCATGGTGGCGGAAGGTCGGGTCGAGGTAACGGGGCTGGAAAACCTGCAGTCGGCGCAAAAGCCGGTGATCCTGGCCAGTTGTCATCTGGCCAACTGGGAATTGATCGGGCATGTGGCTGCAATGGTAGAGGGTGGTGGTGCTGATCTTTACGCCCCATTGTCTAACCCGGTCCACCAGAAAATGGTGCTGCAAATGCGCAAGCGTTGGCCAGTTAAGGGTAAGACAGCACTGATTGCTGCTGGAGGCAATGCCATGCGTCAGTTATCCCGGATGCTGGCAGAAGGGAATGGCTTGATTCTGTTCATCGATGAAGAGCGGGATGGTTATGTGCATGCGCCTTCGCTCGGCCGCGATATTCCGCTGTCAGGAAACCGCTGGTTTACCGCCCGCCTGGCAGCACGGCACGATGCAACGGTTGTGCCGGTACATGTTGAACCTTCCGGTAGGGCGCAATATCGAATCGTCATCGGAAAACCCTTGCTGGCGGAAGGCAAGGACCATCATGAAAGGGCATTTTCGCTCGCATCTCAACTGGATGCGTATTTTGATCCGCTGGTGCAAAAATATGTCTCCCATTGGTATTGGTATTCGTTATTTGAACGCAACGCACCTCAGCCCGCTGGCAATGTGCTGACATGATGCTGACATTGTGTCCAATGTGTTAAACCGCATATCAGTCATGAAACCGTCATTGATTTGTCATATCATGGAGGCGCTGATAAGTGGTGCTGAAGCAGCAATGGAGACATGTACGCAATCTGCCGGTCAATCGGCCATGTTGTGCAAATGACAATCACCACGCATTAAAAAGGCTTTGACAGGCAAGTGCAGGAAGAAAATCACAACAGCATGCCGATCGCCATTGTAGGCATGGCTTTCCGTTTCCCGGGCGATTTGTCCGATGTCAGACAGTTCTGGCAGGCCCTTTGCGCCGGACAGGATTGCGTGAGCCAGATTCCGGAAGACCGCTGGGCGGTTAACGAACTGCAGCATCCACGTCGCAGCGAAGCCGGCCGCAGTATCACGTTTTCTGCCGGCGTGTTGTCACGCATCGATGAATTCGATGCCGGATTCTTTGGCATTTCCCCGCGCGAAGCTGCCTGGCTGGACCCGCAGCACCGTCTTTTGCTGGAACTGTCCTGGGAAGCGATGGAAAACGCGGGATTGCCGCCTTCATCGCTGGCTGGCAGCAACTGTTCGGTTTATGTCGGCATTTCCGGTTACGATTACGGTGTGCGCCATGTGGATGACATGTCCAGCATGGGCGCGCACACCATGACTGGCAACACGCTAAGCGTGGCTGCCAACCGTATTTCTTACGTATTTGATTTGCATGGCCCGTCGCTGGCGGTAGATACCGCCTGTTCCTCGTCGCTGGTGGCGCTGCACCATGCCTGCAACAGCTTGCGCCATGGCGAAGCGGACATGGCACTGGCCGGTGGCGTCAATCTGCTGCTGCATCCATATCCGTTCATTGGCTTCAGCAAGGCTTCCATGCTTTCGGCCGGCGGGCGTTGCAAGACGTTTGATGAAAGTGGTGATGGCTACGTGCGTGCCGAGGGTGGCGCAGTGCTGTTGCTCAAACCGTTGGACAAAGCGCTGGCGGATGGCGATCCGGTTCAGGCGGTGATTCTGGCGACCGGCGCCAATGCCGATGGAGGCCGCAAGAGCGGCATCACCATTCCGAGCCAGGCCGGGCAGGCCGAACTGATGCGTTCGGTGCTGCAGCGTGCAGGCATCGAAGCTGCGCGGGTGGATTATGTGGAAGCGCATGGAACGGGGACTTCGGTAGGTGATCCGATCGAAGCCAGCGCCATTGGCGAAGTGTATGGGCTGGCCCGACACGGCCAGGCCGACCCGTTGCCGGTGGCTTCTGTCAAAACCCATCTTGGTCACCTGGAACCGGCTTCCGGCATGGCCGGGCTGGTGAAATCGGTGCTGGTGCTGCAAAACCGTGCGGTGCCGGCCATGCTGCATTTGCAGAATCCCAATCCGCAGATTGATTTTGCAGCGCTTGGTCTGCAGCCAGTTACGGAGTTGACGTCGCTGGCCCGTCCCGATGGTCAGCCGCTGGTGGCGGGGGTCAATTCATTTGGATTTGGCGGCGCCAACGCGCACGTGCTGTTGCAGGAATACCAGCCGGACAAGCATTTGCCGGTGCCCAAAGTGCCCGTTGCGCCCCCATTGTTCCTGTCTGCCCGCACCTTGCCAGCCTTGCGTGACATGGCTGGCCGGATGGCTGCCTGTCTTGCCGATACGACCTATTACGATCTGGCTTATACCACGGCACTGCGACGCGAAACCATGGAGTGCCAGCTGGCATTGCCGGCTGACGAAACTGCCGCCATGCAGGCCGTGCTGGGGGCGTTTGCGGCAGGGGAAAACCCTGCCAGGCTGGTGCAGGAAAGCCGGTTTGCCAATGGCAGGCTTGCGTTTGTGTATTCTGGCAATGGGGCGCAGTGGGTCGGCATGGCGGTGAACCTGCTGGACGAGCTGCCCCGATTCGCGGCGCTGATAACGGAGCTTGACCGGCGGTTGCAGCCTCATGCCGGATTTTCGGCGCTGGCCGAACTGCGCTCAGCCAGCAAGATCCGGTTTGACGACACAGCAGTGGCACAACCACTGCTGTTTGCCATTCAGGTTGCACTGACCCAGTGGCTGGCCGAGCAAGGGATTCATCCATACGCTGTGACCGGCCACAGCGTGGGCGAGGTGGCAGCCGCCTGGGCTGCCGGTGCGCTGACGCTGGATCAGGCGGTAGAGGTCATCTGCGTGCGCAGTGCCTGCCAGGCGCTCACACGGGGCAGTGGCCGCATGGCAGCAGTCAATCTGTCGGCTGATGCGGCACAAGCCATACTGCAGGCCGAAGGGCTGACAGGCATTGCCATTGCCGGCTACAACAGCGCGGCCAACATCACGCTGACCGGCAGTGCGGACCAGCTGCAAAAATTCAGTCAGATCATGGAGCAGCGCGATATCTTCTGCAAACTGCTCGATCTCGATTATGCATTTCATAGCCCGCAAATGGAGCCCATTCGCGACCGTTTGCTGACGTCGCTGGCAGCGCTGCGCCCGCAGGCAGCAGTGAATGCGCGGTTTGTTTCCAGTGTGACCGGCAACGAGTTGGATGGTGCGCAACTGGATGCTGCCTACTGGTGGCGCAATGTGCGCGATCCGGTGCTGTTTGGTGATGCCTGCGCGGCCCTGACCCGGCTTGAATGCGCCGTTCTGGTTGAAATAGGCCCGCATGCAATCTTGCAGCGTTACATCAAGGAGTCGTTAGAACTCCATGGTGTAAAAGGAAAGTCTGTTCCATTGATGCTGCGTGAAAATGCATCTGCCGACCGATTGCAGCAAGTCAGTCTGCAGTTGCATCTGCTGACGGCGCAGGATCGAAAAGTCTGGTTCCCGCTGCCCGGCCGTCACGTTGTTCTGCCCAATTACCCATGGCAGCGCGAGCGGCACTGGCTGCCCGATACCACCGATGGTTATCGTCTGATCGAACGCCGGCGCATGCATGCCCTGCTGGGCTGGCGCTTGCCAGAAACCCAGCTGGCATGGGAAAACATCCTTGACCCGATGACCGACAGCTGGTTGGTCGACCATCAGGTTGGCGGCGCGGTGGTGCTGCCGGGTGCGGCGTACGCCGAAATGGCGCTGGCAGCCGCGCGTGAGTGGCTGGGTGGCGATGCCTTTGACATCGAAGAGCTGGAAATTCTCCTGCCAGTGGTGTTTGATGGCGAACATGGCCGTACACTGCGTTTGGAAATTCAGCCACGTGATGGCAGCTTTACCATTCGTGGCCGTGAACGGTTAAGCCACGATGAATGGGCAACGCATGCCGTCGGCCGCATCGCTGGCCCTGCCCTTGTTCAAACCACGCCGCCGCCACTGCCTGCCGCTGGCCAGGCAATCGCAGGAAAAACGCATTACCAGCATGCCAGTCAGCTGGGGCTGGATTACGGCCCGGTGTTCCGCACGGTGGCCGAGGTTACTCTGGCTGGTGATGAGCTGCATGCCCGTTTTGACAGCCAGCTATTGCCGGGTGGCGAAATGGTGCTGCATCCGGCCTTGCTGGATGGCTGTTTTCAGTCGCTGGTGAATTTTTTTGCGGATGATATTCGTCTGGGTCAGGGCCAACCGTTGCTGCCAGTACGCATGGGGCGGCTGCGCATTTACCGCGCAGGCCGGCCAGCCGGATTCTGCACCCGTCTGACGCGGCGTGGCATGCGCTCGGTGCAGGCCGAATTCTACCTGCTCGATGAAGCCGGCAATGTGCTGGGCTGGTTGTCGGATTGTCGTTTTCGCGCTGCCACGCTTGGCCGCGGTTTGCGTCACGAACCGGGCGTCTGGCAGATTCAGCCCCGGCTGGTGCCGCATCAGCACGACAGTCTGCATAGTCCGATGCCCGACAATGCGGCCTTGCTTGACCAGCTGACCAGCTGGTTCATCCAGGGCGAACCTCATTTACAGCGCGAAACCTATTTTACCGACATGCAGCCGCTGAACGATGCGCTGTCGCTGTCGTTCTGTCTGGAGGCGCTGCGCGAACTGAACCGGCGCGATCCCGATCGTCTGCAGCTGGCGCTGGCTGGTGCCGGGCTTGCGCACGAAGTCCAGCCATTGTTGTCCTGGATGCGGGAAGCTCTGCTGGCCGAAGGCCTGCTGGAAGACACTGCTGCCGGCTGGCAGATCAGCGAAGACGGTCTGCCGCCAGCAGCTGACATCTGGCGCACCCTGCTGGCCGAATACCCGGTGGCTTTGCCGGAGCTGGCGCTGGCCGGCCAGGTGGGCCTGCATCTGGCCGACCTGCTGACTGGGGAAACCAGTCTGGCGGAATTTTCCCGCCAGATGGTCGCCAGCCCCGCGCGTGCCAATCTGTGCGTGGATGCGCCAGTCTGCCAGGGTACACGCATGGCAGTTGCCAAACTGGTGGCAGAAACGGCACGCACCTGGCCGGCACAGCGCCGGCTGCGCGTGCTGGAAATTCCGCCTGGTGGCAGTGATCTGCCGCTGCTGCTCAAGGAGTTGTTACCAGCTTCGCAATTTGATTGCGTGCTGGCGCATGGCGACGCCAGCATCCGTGCCCATTTGCTGAATGAATATGGCGATGAACCGGGCGTGACGGTTGCCGGGCTCGATCCGGAAACCGGTTTGCAAAGCGATGTGGCATTGCCGCAATACTTCGATCTGGTGATTGTGCAGCACTGTTTGCACAAATCCGACCAACCAGCCAGCCTGCTTGGCCTGCTGCGCGGCCTGCTGGCTGGCAATGGCCTGCTGGTGCTGGCCGAGCGCAGCCCGGACCTGCTCACCGACCTGATTTTTGGTTGCGATGAAGGGTGGTGGCAGGACAACGGCCTGCTGCCACCTTCTTCGCGTCTGCGCCATCCGGCGGCCTGGCAAAGCCTGCTGCAGTCACGTCAGTTTGCCGATATTGCCACCTGGCGCGAACCGGCCAATGAACAGGGTGGTGGCACGTATCTGCTGCTGGCCAGGCGCGCGGATGACCCCTTGCCGACAATCGTGCCCCCAGCCGGTCATCTGGTGCTGGCGGACACATCGGCTGTCAGCCGGCAACAGGCCAGCACGCTGGCCGATACCCTGGCACTGGCCGGTGTTCCTGCCGCGCTGGCCGAATGGCCGGTGGACGGTGATTGTGCAATGTTACTGGACTGGCTGGCCGGGCAGTCTGCCAGTCAGCTGGTGTATTGCGCCGGCGTGGATGCAGCAATGCCGGCCGGGCAGGCCGTCCAGGCTGTCACGGCCTGTTTTGCGCTCATCAGGGGATTGGCGGGCGTTGAACATCCGCCCGCGCTCACCATCATGACCAACGGAGGCGCGGCAACGAGCGATGCGCCCAGCGTTGCCAATCCCCCAGCTGCAGCCATCTGGGGGCTGGTGCGTACCGCCCTGAACGAATACCCGCAACTGGTGGTGCGTCTGGTGGACTGTTCGCTCGGCTGGCTGGCTGATGGTTGCCCGGCAGAACTGCTGCGAGAGCTGCAGTTTCCAGATACCGAAACCGAAGTGGTGCTCAGTCAGTCAGGTCGTCATGGGCTGCGCATGCGCAAAACCGGCACTCCGGCCAGCAATCGTCAGGTTGCCCGTTACCGGCTGGATTTTCTGGTGCCTGGCCAGCTGCGCAACCTGACCTGGCTGGAAATTCCCGAGCCGGAACTGCAACCGAATCAGGTGGAGGTGCAGCCGGTGGCTACCGGACTGAATTTCCGCGATGTGATGTATCTGATGGGGTTGCTGCCGGATGAAGCGGTGGAAAAGGGCTTTGCCGGGGCCAGCCTGGGGCTGGAATGCGCTGGCGTGGTCACTCGCGTAGGCGAGGCCGTTACCGGATTTGCGCCGGGCGACGAAGTGATGGGCTTTGGCTCGGCCTGTTTTGCCAGCCACATGCTGACCACCGACATTGCACTGGCGCGCAAGCCGGCCGAATGGTCGTTTGCGGCTGCAGCCACCGTGCCGACGGTGTTTTTTACCGTGTATTACGCGCTGGTGCATCTGGCCCGCCTGCAGGCCGGCGAGCGCGTGCTGATTCATGGTGGAGCAGGTGGCGTGGGCATTGCCGCCATTCAGCTGGCCAGACATCTGGGCGCAGAAGTCTTTGCCACCGCAGGCAGCGCAGAAAAACGTGACTTTGTGGCTTTGCTGGGCGCAGACCATGTGCTGGATTCGCGTTCGCTGGATTTTGCCGAACAGATTCTGGCCATGACCGACCAGCAAGGCGTGGATGTGGTGCTGAACTCGCTGGCGGGTGAAGCGGTGCGCCGCAATCTGCGGGTTCTCAAGCCGTTCGGACGTTTTCTGGAGCTGGGCAAGCGGGACTTTTACGAAAACACGCCATTGGGCCTGCGTCCGTTCCGTGACAACATCAGTTATTTCGGCATTGATGCGGATCAGCTGCTGGTGGCCAGACCGGAACTGGCGCAGCAGCTGTTTGCAGACATGATGGCGCTGTTCCACGAAGGTGCACTGATGCCATTGCCGCACCGCGTGTTTGGTGTGGGTGAGGTGGTTGAGGCGTTCCGCACCATGCAGCAGGCCAGGCACATTGGCAAACTGGTGGTGGACATGCAGGCCAGCCAACCCAGGGTGATGGGTTGTGCACGCGAGCGTCTGCAATTTTCCGGTCAGCGCAGCTGGCTGGTGACTGGCGGCACTGCCGGGTTTGGTCTGGCAACTGCCCGCTGGCTGGTCGAACGTGGCGTGCGTCATCTGGCACTGGTCAGCCGGCGTGGTGAGCAGACTCCGGGCGCGGTCGAGGCAAGGCAGGAACTGCAACAACTGGGTGTGCAGGTTGAATTGCTGGCCTGTGATGTGGCCGAAGAATCGGCCGTGCGCGAGATGCTGCAAACCGTTGCTGAGGTGTTGCCACCACTGGAAGGCATTGTGCATGCTGCCATGGTGCTGGACGACGCGCTGATGAACAATCTGGATGCTGCGCGTTTTACGGCAGTGATGCATCCCAAGGTATTGGGGGCGGTACATCTGGACCGGCTCACACGCGACATCGGACTTGACTACTTCATTTTGTACTCCTCGGTCACCACTCTGATTGGCAATCCCGGTCAGGCGGCATATGTGGCCGCAAATACCTGGCTGGAAAACCTGGCCATCAGTCGGCGTGAGCAGGGGCTTCCCGCGCTTTGCGTAGGATGGGGGCCGATTGACGACGCGGGTTATCTGACGCGTAACCAGGCGGTCAAGGACGGATTGGCGGCACGTCTGGGTTCTGCACCACTGAAAACCCGCGATGCTTTCCATCAGCTTGAAACATTGCTATTGCAAAATGTCTGTTTGTCGACCATTGCTGATTTTGACTGGCCCACCCTGGCACGGATGTTGCCTTCTTCCGGAGTGGCACGGTTTGAATCATTGCGTCGCCATGCCGGCCAGGCCAGCCAGCAGGGCAGTGCCGAGGATTTTGCCTGTCTGCTGGTGGGCAAGAGTGCCGGTGAAGTGGCGCAAATGGTGCGTGATCTGGTGGTGGACGAAGTGGCGCACATCTTGTGCACGCTGCCGGATCGGGTGGATGCGCAACGCTCATTGCATGACATGGGGCTGGATTCGCTGATGGGTGTTGAACTGGCGCTGTCGCTGGAAAAGCGCACCGGCATCCGCTTGCCGGCCATGATGCTGAATGAGGGGCCAACAGTTGAAAAACTGGCGGCACGGATGACCGAAAAGCTGCTGGCCAGCGAAGCGGTGCCGGAAACATCGACCATGAGCGAACTGGTGCACCATGTGGTCACGCAGCACGGTGAACACCTGTCCGGCGAAGAACTCGCCAGTACGGTGCAGGCGGTGGAACAACAGATCACTGGAAAGGGCAAGGCATGAGCAAATCGTCAACCGGCCTGGCCAAACAGGCGCGCGACCAGCTGGTGAAGCGGTTTCTGGGCCGGCAGGGTAACGCCGGCAGTGCTATCACCCCACCGGTTGCAGCAGACGTGCCCGACGCCTACACCCGGTTTGACCGCCATCCGGCATACGAAAAAATCATGGTGCCACGCGCAGCCGCGCAACGACTGAACATTGCCAACCCGTATTTCAAAACCCATCAAGGCATCGGCGGTGCGTTGACCCAGATCGATGGCCGGCCATACCTGAATTTTGCCAGCTATAACTATCTTGGCCTTTCAGGGCATCCGCGGGTGACCCAGGCCGCCAAAGCAGCCATCGACCATTACGGCACATCGGTATCGGCCAGCCGGCTGGTGGCTGGCGAGCGCCCCATTCAGCGCGAGCTGGAGCGGGCACTGGCCGAACTGTACGAAACCGATGACTGCGCCGTATTTGTCAGCGGTCATGCCACCAATGTGACCACCATCGGCTACCTGTTTGGCCCCAAGGACCTGGTGGTGCACGATAGTCTCATCCACAACAGCGTATTGGAAGGCATCAAGCTGTCCGGCGCCACCCGGCGGGCGTTCGCCCACAATGACGCGCAGGCGCTTGAAGCCGTTCTGGCCGAGATGCGCAGCCAGTTCCAGCGCGTGCTGATCGTCATTGAAGGCGTGTACAGCATGGATGGCGACATCCCCGATCTGCCAGCCTTTATCGATATCAAGCAGCGTTATAAGTGCTTTCTGATGGTGGACGAAGCGCATTCGATAGGCGTGCTGGGCACAACCGGCCGAGGCCTGCGCGAGCATTTCAACCTGCCCGGCAGCGCGGTCGATATCTGGATGGGCACACTCAGCAAGGCGCTGGCTGGTTGCGGCGGTTATATTGCCGGAGAAACCGCGCTGATTGAAAACCTGAAATACGCCGCGCCGGGTTTTGTGTACAGCGTGGGAATTGCACCGCCGGTGGCCGCTGCCGCGCTGGAAGCCATCCGCGTGATGCTGGCCGAGCCCGACCGCATCGAACGGGTGCAGACCCGTTCGCGCCAGTTGCTGGCTATGTTGCGCGAGCGCGGCATCGATACCGGCCACGCGCAGGGCTATGCCGTGGTGCCCGCCATTACCGGCAGCTCGATCAAAGCCACCAGGCTATCCAACGCCCTGTTTGACCAAGGCGTGAATGTGCAACCCATTTTGTACCCGGCTGTTGAAGAAAAGGCAGCCCGGCTGCGATTTTTTGTCAGCTGCCTGCACACCGAGCAGCAACTGGAAACCGTTGCCGATCTGCTGGTGAAGCTGCAATAACATTGAAGCACCTAAAACAATATTATTAGAAAGACCTGCATGAGTTTTATGAAACGCAACTGGTTGCTGATGGTGACTGTGGTAATCCCAACCACGTTATCCATCCTGTATTTCGGCCTGCTGGCCTCGGACGTGTATATTTCGGAGAGTGAATTTGTCATCCGCACCGCATCGCAACCAGCCAGCCTGTCTGGCATTGGCATGCTGCTCAAAGGCACCGGGCTCAGCCATTCGGATGAAGACTCCTATGCCGTGCAGGATTACCTTTCCTCGCGCGATGCCATGGGCGTGCTGATTCGCGAACAGAATATCAAACAGGCGTTCCAGCAGAGCAGCCTGGATCTGTTCAGCCGTTTCGGTGCGCTGGACTGGGATACCAGTCTGGAAAATTTCTACCGTTATTACAAAAAGATGGTCAGCGTGGGTCTGGATGCCAATTCATCCATCGCCACGCTTACCACCAAAGCATTTACCGCCCGCGAGGCGCAGGCCATGAACGAACGCCTGCTGGAAATTGGCGAGAACCTGGTCAACAAGATGAACGATCGCGCCCGGCGCGACACCATCGACGTGGCGATGAAAGAAGTCGCCAAAGCCGAACAGTACGACCAGAATGCAACGGTGGCGCTGGCCCGTTACCGCAACAGCAGCGGTGTGATGGACCCGGAAAAGCAATCCGCCATTCCCCTGCAGGAAGTTGGCACCCTGCAAACCGAACTGGTGGCCACCCGCGTGCAGATTGCCCAGATGGAGAAACTGGCCAACAGCAACCCGCAATTGCCCGCGCTCAAACAGCGCGCCAACCTGCTGCAAAATGAAATCGACCGCGTAACCAGCCAGGTGGCCGGGCAACCAAGCAACTCGCTGGCCAGCAAGGCCATTGCCTACCAGCGCCTGCTGCTGGACAAAATGTTTGCCGACAAAATGCTGGCCAGCACCATGGCCACGCTGGAACAAGCCCGTGTTGAAGCCGAGCGCAAACAGCTGTACCTGGAACGTATCGCCCAGCCAAGCCTGCCCGACAAAGCCATGGAGCCGCGTCGCGCACGCAGCATTGCCGCCACTTTTCTGCTAGGGGTGATTTTGTGGGGCGTGCTCACCATTGTGATTGGCGGCGTAAAGGAACACTATGACCGGTAACGCCAACCCCACCTTCTGGCAGCAATTGCGTATTCAGCGCCGCGTGATCTGGGCGCTAACCATGCGCGAAATGATCACCCGCTTTGGCCGGGAAGGTATCGGCGTGCTGTGGATGATGGCCGAGCCGGCGATGTTTGTGGTGGGGGTGATGACCATTTTTTCGCAAACTGAAAGCAATGCCCAGTTTCCGGTAGCAGAGTACTTGGCCGTAAGTTACCCGACATTGCTGTTCTGGCGCAATACGACGGGTCGTGTTGTAAAGGCGATTGAAGTGAATCGGGCATTGCTGCACCACAAACCCATCCGCCCGATTGACATCATTTATTCCCGCATTCTGCTGGAATTTGCTGGTGCAACGGCTTCTTTCATATTGCTGTTTACCATTTTTATTGTGGTGGGCATCTGCCAAATGCCAGCTGATTTGCTGACCATGATTTTTGGCTATTTTCTGGTGGTGTGGTTTTCATTCAACTTTGTCATGACCATGGCAGCATTATCAGAACTGAATGATACCATCGAGCGCACATCGCATATTATTTTGTACCTGATGCTGCCGTTTTCGGGAGTATTTATTCCCACTTATATGTTACCAACCTGGGCGGCGCATATGATGACTTACTTTCCGCTGATTGATGCAGTGGAGTACTTCCACCACGGCTATTACGGCGCGCGCATGCCAACGCTGTACCAGATCCCCTATACCATCGCCGTGCTGAGTTTTTCTACGTTGTTTGCCTTGTCCATTACCCGCATTGCCATCCGGCGGGTGCAGATGAATTGAGGCCAACATGAAGCTAGAACTGCACAATGTCTGTAAAAGCTACCCCATCCACCACGGCAGGGCCGAGCGGCAAATTTTAAAAGACATCAATCTGCGTGTTCGGTCGGGCGAAAAATGGGGCATTCTGGGGCGCAATGGCGCAGGCAAATCCACGCTCATCCGCATCATCAGCGGGTCGGATATGCCAAACTCCGGTCAGGTGATCAAAAACATGTCTGTTTCCTGGCCGCTGGCTTTTGGCGGCGCGTTTCAAGGCAGCCTCACTGGTAAAGACAACGTACGGCTGATTTCACGTGTATACAATGTTGATTATCAAAAAACACTTGATCTGGTGGAAGACTTTGCTGAACTGGGGCAGTATCTGGAAGAACCGGTCAAGTCGTATTCATCGGGCATGGCTTCACGTCTGGCGTTCGCCATATCGATGTCGATTGAATTTGATTGCTTTCTGATTGATGAAGGCATGTCGGTGGGCGACCACCGTTTTCATCAAAAATGCAATGTCGAACTGTTTGAAAAACGGGCAGACCGCGCCATGATCATCGTAGCACACCAGACTGATCTGATACGCAGTCACTGCGACCATGCAGCTGTGCTGGAAGCAGGGCAGTTGAATGTGTACGAGAGCGTAGATGAGGCGATACATGTGTATGAATCCCTGTAACGGCATCGACTGCGTAACTTATCCGCAAAGAAGTTTGTATGTCCGATATGGCGCGCAGCATTAAAGACCGGCTCCACCCTTTGCCGCCTTTGCTGGCCAGGCTGGAGTCCTGGCTGGAAATGCTGCCACGGCAACTTTGTTCCGTCACCTGCCATCCGCACCAGCAACTGGTGAAACTGGATGATGAAGCCTGGAAAGCAACGGGAGAAAAACCGCTATTCATAGTGCAAGGGCTAGACAAGCCGGGCTGGTATTACCTGGAGGCCGCCATTAGCCGGCATTCGGGTAACCGGGAAGCCAAACTGATTGTGGAAATGCGCGATGGCAGTGAAAGCACCATACCCATTCCGGCCAATTTACGCGGTACAGTGCGCGAAATGTTTTATCTGCCAGCAGGGGTAAAAGCCCTGTACTGGCTGCCGATGGCGGCAGAAGGGTATTTCAGTCAAAGCGAACTGGTTGTCCATCATGTGTCAGCGACAGAAGCATGGATACGCAGAGCCCAACGCGTGCTGGCGTGGTCATATGTATTTGCGGGTGAAAACGAGGCGGCACGCAAACTGGCTTCGCCACTGGCACGCCTGCGTCATTTGCAGACAGCTTACACATTGACAGCACGCGCCCAGATTGACCGCTATAACTCTGGCACATATGCCGATTTTCTTAAACGCAACGCCAAAAAGTTACACCCACCCAAAGCAGAGTTGCAACAAGCCTTGGCCGGCTGGAAGCTGATACCAACGTTCAGCCTGATTGTGGTGGCAGAAGATGATGTGCCAGCATTGCAAGCCACATTGAACAGCATCCAGCAGCAAATCTACCAGAATTGGGAAGTCTATATCGTAGGACAGGCTAAGATTATTGACCTGTGTGTGGTGCAGCAAGCCGGCAATGTCACCCCGGTGCCAATATCTGAAGGCAGTGAAGCCACAGAAGCCACAGAAGCCACAGAAGCCACAGAAGCCACAGAAGCCTGCAATGCACTGATTGCCAGCCTGAAAGGTCAATGGGTGACCAGAATACCTGCAGGGGGCTGACATACACTGATGAAGCCCTGTATTTTTTTGCTCAAATTCTGCAAGACAAACCGCAACCTAACCTGCTGTACGCGGACCATGATTACCAGGATTCGCAAGGTACGTTGCAAAATCCTTGCTTCAAGCCGGACTGGAATCCGGACATGTTCACGTCAACCAACTACATTCAGCATCCAGTTTGGATTCGTGACGATGTGTTAAAGGATTCAAATGGATGGTGTCCTGAATATGCTGGCGCTATGGACTATGAACTACTGCTGCGTTTGACACGCGGCATCAAGCAGGAACAGGTATTGCATGTCCACCGCGCCCTTGCGCACTTGCGGGCACCTCGAAAAACCTGCTCCACATGCGGTAAAATTCTGACCATCTGACCGTGAGGCACCGGACCCCGATGAAACGACGCAGCGCCATCAAGACTGACCTGTTTGCCGACCAGCAGCACAAGCGGACCCTCGACAAGCTGGGCGATCCACTCACCGAGATCGAAGCCAGCATCGACTTTGTCGCCTTGGCGGCGGAAGTCGACCGAATTGCCCCACGCTCGAGTAGCCCACAAGGTGGCCGACCGCCGTTTCCCACTGAAACGATGGTACGCATTCTGGTTCTCAAGCGCCTCTACAACCTGTCCGACGAACAGATGGAATACCAGTTGCTGGACCGGATGAGCTACAAGCGCTTCTGCGGTCTGGCTCTGGCCACCAACATTCCCGACCGGACGACAGTCTGGGTGTTCGAGAACCGGATCGGCGAAGCCGGCGCCCGGGCTATCTTCGAGGGCGTCACCATGCAACTGCTCAGGAAGGGCTTCATCGCGCGTGGAGGGCAGATCATCAATGCCACGTTGGTGCCGGCACCCCGGCAGCACTTCACCCGGGATGAGAAGGAACAGATCAAAGAAGACACCATGCCCGCCGACTGGGAGCCGGCCAAGCGGCGCCAGAAGGACCTGAATGCGACCTGGACCAAGAAACATGGCATGAGCCACCATGGCTACAAGCTCTCGGTGAATGTCGACAAGCGGCACAAGTTCATCCGCAAGATCGTGACCGACACCGCCAGCACACACGACAGCCAGCACTTCGAGGCGGTCATGGACCCGGCCAACACCAGCCGGGATGTCTATGCCGATCGGGGCTATCCGTCCGAGGAGCGCGAAGCCTGGCTGAAAGCGAACGGCTACCGGAACCGGATTCAACGCAAAGGCCATCGGAACAAGCCGTTGTCGGATACCCAGCAGGGGCGAAACCGCCGAATCGCGAAGACGCGCGCGCAGGTTGAACACGCATTTGCGGCCATTGAGCAGATGGGCGGCAAGCTGATCCGCACCATTGGCCAGGCGCGCGCCAACTTTGTGATGACGATGATGGCGGCCTGCTACAACCTGAAGCGGCTGGCGTACTGCCAGAGGGTGGGCATCGTGCCCGCATAACGCCCGAAATGGGCCGAATTGCCGCTGCCCACGGCGATTCAGGGTATAACCAGGGCTTCGCTGCTCGGAAAAGCAGCCATATGTTGTGGAATTAGAGCCGGATTCAGTCAAGAGCATCACTCGGTGACTGGGTTCATTGAAAATCGTGGGTTATTTGAGCTGCCCGTATGTGATTCCGTTGAAGAAGCCATAGGGATTTATTCTGCATTATGACCACATCAAAACGCATTATCGTAGTACTAGGTATGCACCGCAGCGGCACAAGTGCGATTACCCGTGGATTAAATGTACTCGGTGTCGATCTGGGTGAAAGGCTGATGCCATCTGCAGAAGGCGTCAATGCCAAAGGTTTTTTTGAGGATCTTGATGTTTATGCACTTAACGTAGAAATACTGCAGGCAATAGGCAGTGATTGGGACTGCTTGGCTCCCATAGAACCTCGTGACGTCGAAACCTTACATCGACAGGGCTATTTTCTGCGTGCCGTTGATTTACTGCGACAAAAAACCAATAACATTCCCATCTTTGGTTTCAAAGACCCACGAGTCACCAAATTACTGCCTTTCTGGCAATCCGTGTTTATCCATTGCGGGTTTGATACTGGTTATGTATTGGCAATTCGCAACCCTCTGAGCGTCGCACTATCGTTGGCAAAGCGTAACGGCTTCAGCCACGAAAAAAGTTATATGCTTTGGCTAGGTCATACATTAACCGTTATTGCACATACGCAAGCATATCCTCGCGTGCTGGTTGATTACGATCTCCTGTTAGAAGCACCTCAAACAACCATAGCGTTAATCGCCAATCAGTTGGATCTAGCTATTAACACACAATCTTCACAAACTTATCAAACCGAATTTCTTGAACAAGAGCTAAGGCATAACTTTTATACAGTCAACGACCTAAGACATGACGAAGCCTGTCCACCGCTGGCTTTAGAAATCTATACCCACCTGCTTGATGCGGCACGGGATGGTACAGAAATCAAAAAACCAGAATTTCACACTCGCACCACGGCGTGGATAAATGAATATGATCGCCTTAAATCCAGTTTGCGCCTGGCGGATCAACTTGCTGAACAGATCTTCCATCTTAATCAGTCGATCGCAAGACGTGATGGTGAAACGACCAGCATCATAAAATCCGCACTGCAACAAGATCAGAATATTTTTCAGAGCGCCTTTGATACAGAATGGTATGTAAATAAATATCCCGATATTGATCCTGCTGTAGTCGACCCCTATCAACACTACATTCATTATGGCGTCATAGAAGGTCGTACCCCTACCGCTGATCGCCTGCAGTTCATTCGGCATGGCTTGCTAGAACGCTTGCAAAATCTTAATGCACTTAATAGTGATCATAGCGAACGCGAGCAAGCCCACCTGGCGCAACTGACTCAAGCGCGGCAACAAATCGAAACCCAACTGATACAACTGGCCGAGCGTGAAAAAGCGTTTTCTGAGCAATTGCAGGAAATACAACAAGCACACGAACAGCAGAAGAGTGTTCTGAACCGCGAGCGCGCCGAGCGCGAGCAGGCATTGAATGAGCAACTGACTCAAGCGCGGCAACAGATCGAAACCCAACTGATACAACTGGCCGAGCGTGAAAAAGCGTTTTCTGAGCAATTGCAGGAAATACAACAAGCGCACGAACAGCAGAAGAGTGTGCAGAACCGCGAGCATGCGGAACGCGAGCAAGCCCACCTGGCGCAACTGACTCAAGCGCGGCAACAGACCGAAACCCAGCTGATACAACTGGCCGAACGTGAAAAAGCGTTTTCTGAGCAATTGCAGGAAATACAACAAGCACACGAACAGCAGAAGAGTGTTCTGAACCGCGAGCACGCCGAGCGCGAGCAGGCATTGAATGAGCAACTGACTCAAGCGCGGCAACAGACCGAAACCCAACTGATACAACTGGCCGAACGTGAAAAAGCGTTTTCTGAGCAATTGCAGGAAATGCAACAAGCACACGAACGGCAAAAGGATGCGCGGAACCGCGAGCTCGTCGAACGCGAGCAGGCACTGAATGAGCAACTGACTCAAACGCGGCAACAGACCGAAACCCAACTGATACAACTGGCCGAACGTGAAAAAGCGTTTTCTGAGCAATTGCAGGAAATACAACAAGCGCACGAACGGCAGAAGGATGCGCTGAACCGCGAGCGCGCTGAACGCGAGCAGACACTTAACACCCGGCTAGCGAAAGAACAAGCAGCCTTATATCACGAGGGGCTTCGTTGGATGGAGAAAGAAAAAGGATACTCCCAAACCATTGCCGAGCTTCAGCATGCAATGAGCACGATGCGCGGCACCTACTCTTGGCGCTGGACAGCACCGCTGCGGGCGTTGGCTGCGGTGTTTGGACAAAAAAGTTTGAGCGCGCCGTTAGCTGCAAGATTAGAAAAAAATGAAATATCAACAAGCGAACAAGCTAATGATAGGCACGCCCAGCCAGAAGATTCATCAGCGCTTTTTGCTTCATTATCAAATTCCAATGACGGAGAAATTGTAGTGCCTCAGAATCTAACTAACCCCACAGCTCCATCACTGGATGAGTTACTGTCCTATTACGATGAAAAATTCATACACAGTGCTTACCACACTGTTTTGGGACGCGCGCCAGATCCAGAGGGCATGCGGTATTATTTGGCACGCATACGTGCTGGCATAAGTAAGGTTGAGATACTTGCTCAGTTGCGTACAAGTATTGAGGGAAAATCCAGGAATCATAATGTTAATGGGTTGGATAACGTCATTAGACGCTATAAATTAATGAAGATACCTTTGATTGGAACGTTGTACAAAATTGCAGGATTTGAAAATGCTAATAGCCTTGAGCGACTAATCAGATCCGTTGAAAATAAAATTCATGTTATGGATTCGAAATTGATTAGCGAATTTGCTGAAATAAAGACGCTGATCATTAATCAATATGCGAAATCGATTGAGCAAAACATAAATACGGTAGATCAAAGTGAAGTTATTGAAATAAATAAATCGCTACTTAAATTTGATCCGCAGTGGTATCTCGAAGAATATCCAGACGTTGCAATAAGTGGAATGGACCCTCTTGAGCACTATATGCAATTTGGTCAGTATGAGTGGCGCCATCCATTTTTTGATGGAGAGTGGTATCTAAGTCAATACCTTGATGTGGCAGATAGTGGTATGGATGCTTTGCAGCACTATAGAGAGCATGGGAAATTTGAAGGACGGCACTGTAGATTTGATAAGAATTGGTATCTTGCTCGATATCCAGATGTTGCTTCAAGTGGAATAGATCCATTGACGCATTACCTTGAGCACGGAAAATCAGAAGGTCGTTTTCCCGCTTTTAGCGATCTTAACAAAGATCAAAATAATTATGAAAAATGGGTGGTTGATTTCGATACTATATCCGACAAATCTATATCGATTATGCAATCAAGAATTTTGGATTTCAAAAAAAATCCAATTATTTCGATTGTTATGCCGGTTTATAATCCCAATCCTATATGGCTTGTTGAAGCGATAGAGTCTGTTAGAAATCAAATTTACTCAAATTGGGAGTTTTGCATCACGGATGATGCATCACCAGACCCTGCGATTCGTCCAATTCTAGAGCGATACACTGAGATTGATCCACGTATTAAAGTGCACTTTCGAACTAAAAATGGTCATATCTCTACTGCTTCAAATGATGCACTTGCGCTCACTAAAGGTTCATGGATAGCTTTGCTAGATCATGATGATTTATTGCCAGCGCATGCTCTTTTTTGGGTTGTTGATGCAATCAATAATAATCCGGATGCTTGCATGATTTACTCGGATGAAGACAAGATTAATGAAAAAGGGGCGCGCTTTAGTCCTTATTTCAAATGCGACTGGAACCAGGATTTGTTTTATTCACATAACATGTTTTCACACTTGGGTGTTTATAAGGCAGAACTAGTTCATAAAGTTGGCGGATTCCGGGTTGGAATGGAAGGCTCCCAGGATTATGATTTGGCTTTGCGTTGCATGGAGCTTATTGAACCAGAACAAATCCATCATATACCTCGAGTTTTATATCATTGGAGAGTTCACGCAGAGAGCACCGCGTCGTCATCTGATGCCAAGCCCTACGCAATGATTGCAGGGGAGCGCGCAATCAATGAGCACTTTATCCGTAGTGGTATAAATGCTAAAGCTGAATTAATTTCTTTTGGGTATAGAGTTCGATATTCTTTGCCAGACAATTTGCCGTTAGTTAGTTTGATTATTCCAACCCGAAATGGATTTGAATTGCTTAAGCAGTGTATAGATTCTATTTTAACAAAAACGACTTATTCCAATTTTGAAATTATAATTGTCGATAATGGCTCGGATGATTCGGTTACCTTGCAGTATTTAAATGCTTTGGCTGCTAATGAACGTATCAGGATTGTCCGTGATGATGGGCCATTCAATTATTCTGCACTAAATAATAAGGCTGTAAAACTAGCTTGTGGGGAGATTATTGGATTAATCAACAATGACATTGAAGTAATCAGTCCAGATTGGTTATCAGAAATGGTGAGTCATGCTTTGCGGCCAGGTGTCGGTGCAGTTGGTGCTAAATTATTGTATCCGAATGGTGCAATCCAGCATGCTGGCGTTGTTTACGGTGTGGCTGGCATAGCGGCACATGTTCACAGAAACCTAGATGGGAAAGCTCATGGTTATTTTAGTCGAGCTAATTTAATTCAATCCTTTTCTATTGTTACTGCGGCATGCCTGGTCATAAGGAAAGAAGTTTATGAGGCTGTTGATGGTTTAAATGAGATTGACCTTAAAGTTGCCTTTAATGACGTTGATTTTTGTCTTCGTCTAAATAAAGCAGGCTACAGAAATATCTGGACACCTTATGCTGAGTTATATCATCACGAATCTGCAACGCGGGGAGGCGAGGATTCGCCAGAAAAAGCTGCTCGTTTTGCTAGAGAAATTGCGTATATGGAACAAGCTTTGCCATGTACTTGTGACCCAGCGTATAGTCCTAATTTGACTAAATTTGAAGAAGATTTTAGCTTGGCATGGCCACCTAGAATTGAAATTCTAAATTAGTGAGCCTCTTGCAAAAGTCGCCGTAATTTTTAAACTAGCCACATCAGCGTAGTAATATACGAGATTGGATTGTAAATACTTCGTGGTGTTTATCCCGAAGAAGCGGAAGAAAAGAATGTTCGGCGAACCGCTAGACTTTTTTTATAAGCGACTAAGTGATGTTCCCTGATAAGCAACGACATTTAATCCTGAACGTCAGGAAAATGCTCCTCCCCGCTCCGCCCCCATTTGTGCAATGGCTGGAGCGGATGTTGCGGTTGCTACCCAGTCAGTTTTATCCTGTCACGCCATTGCCTGTAAACGATGTCAAAGATATCAATTCGGACAATGGTGATTATTATGCCAATGGCAATCATCCGTGCTTTCAACTTGTCAATGAATCATCTTTTCCTGCCCCGGGTTGGTATTTGCTTGAAGCGGTGCTGGTGCGGCATGGCGGAAACCGTATTGCAAAGCTGTATGTGGATTTGGGGCGAGGGTATTGTGAAGACGATAGTATTTATATTCCCTCGAATCGCAGAGGTTCTATCAGTCAGGTGATTTTCTTGCCTCATGGATTACAAAATATACGCTGGTCACCCATGGAAACCAGTGGGCGTTTTACACAAAGCGCATTGATTTTCCATCGCATTACTGGGTTAGAAAGTTTTTTGCGCCGTGCCTGGGTTAGTTGGTCTGATTTGTGGCGATACCGGCATTTATCGCCGGTAGAACGCGATGGAGTAAACTGGTATACCCCGTTAACGAATCTGGCGGCCGCTTATGCGTGGAGCGTAAATTTGCGCCGTGCCCATTCCACCCTGATGGTCTACCCCAGCTTTATTGAGCGCAATGATACCCTTGCGGCAGATGATGTGAACGCTATCATGCAGCATATTCCGCAATTGTCGATTAATCCCATATTTTCCATCCTCATGCCCGTATTTAACCCACCGGTGGATTTTTTCAAAGCGGCTTTGGATTCGGTGCTGGCACAGCACTATCCTTACTGGGAACTGTGTCTTGCGGATGATGCTTCTACGGATAGCCGCCTCCGCGAGGTGATAGATGCATACATTGCCAAAGACAAGCGCATCAAGGCTGTGTTTCGCCCTGTCAACGGTCATATATCTGCGGCATCGAACAGCGCACTGGGATTGGCAACCGGTGAATTTGTGGTGTTGATGGATCAGGATGATGTGTTGCCAACCCACGCTTTATATCATGTCGCGGTGGAGATTAACCGTTACCCCGAAGCTCAGCTGATATATTCGGATGAAGACAAGATCGATGAGTATGGTTTTAGAACGGACCCATATTTCAAATCAGATTGGAATCCTGATTTATTTTATTCGCAAAATATGTTTTCGCATCTGGGAGTTTACCGCACTTCGCTAGTGCATGAGATTGGCGGCTTCAGGCTGGGGTTTGAAGGTTCGCAGGACTATGATTTAGTATTGCGTTGTCTTGAACGCATCAACAATCCCAAGCAGATTCGGCATATCCCTCGCATACTCTATCATTGGCGCATCCATGCAAATAGCACAGCATCATCATTAGATGCCAAGCCTTACGCAATGATTGCTGGAGTGCGTGCAATTAATGAGCACTTCGATCGCCAAGGTGTGAATGCCAAAGCAGAGCTGATTGCACAAGGCTACCGTGTACGTTACACCTTGCCCAGTGTTATACCTTTGGTCACACTGATTATTCCCACCCGTGATCAGGTCGACGTGTTGAGGAAATGTATAAAGAGCCTGCAAACCAAAACCGACTACCCCAATTTTGAAGTACTGGTGCTGGATAACCAAACCAGTGATCCTGCTGCGCTGAATTACCTGGCTTCATTAGGCGAAGATAGTCGCTTCAAGGTTATCCGATATGATGCCCCCTTTAATTATTCGGCCATTAATAATTATGCGGTGACCATGGCTCAAGGTGAAATCATAGGTTTGGTGAACAATGACATTGAGGCGATACATGCCGATTGGCTGCATGAAATGGTCAGCCATGTACTGCGTCCGGAAGTAGGAGCGGTAGGCGCCAAGCTGCTTTATTCAGATAACAAGATACAACACGCTGGCGTCATTTTAGGGGTAGGTGGGGTGGCAGGTCATGCACATAAATATTTTGATGGAGAAAGCCTGGGCTATTTTAACCGGGCTCAGCTCACGCAAACCATATCTGCCGTGACAGCCGCTTGCCTACTGGTGCGAAAAGAAGTCTATGAGCAGGTTAGTGGTCTAGACGAACAAAATCTTACCGTTGCGTTTAATGATGTAGATTTCTGTATCAAGGTGCGTGAGGCCGGTTACCGCAATATTTATACGCCATATGCAACCCTCTATCATCACGAATCGGTTAGTCGAGGGCAAGAAAATACGCCCGAAAAACAGGCGCGGTTTGAGCGTGAAGTTGCTTTTATGAAACACAAATGGGGTGATCTACTTAAAACAGACCCTTATTACAACCCCAATTTAACGCATGTCACTGAAGATTTTGGGCTGGGGGGGCATGATGTCAAATCGCCGCATCATGGGTACCCATTAAAAATAAACTAGAACCACTTGCCAAAGAATTTAACCTTATGATTTATATGAATTCATCATTTCTATGACACACTTGATAATTCCCGAACCTCGTCTAATGGTTATTTTAGGCATGCACCGTTCTGGAACGAGTGCATTGACCGGTGGCTTGTCTACTGTGTTGGGCGTGGATCTCGGTGACAATCTGATGAAATCAAACCCGGATGTCAATGCCAAGGGTTTTTTTGAAGATCTGGCGATTTTCGAGTTGAATGAAAGCATTTTGCGATCGTTGAATGCCAACTGGCATTCGCTGGCTCTGCTTTCGCCATCGGCTGTATCCGAATTATCACATTCAGTTTTTTTTGATCAGGCCGTCTCGTTGATGCAAGCAAAGCTTGCCTCTGCTTCCGCGATTGTTGGTTTTAAAGACCCCCGTACTGCCAAGTTGTTGCCGTTTTGGCAGGAGGTTTTTTTAGCTTGTCACATTGAGCCGACTTATGTGCTGGCAGTGCGCAACCCAATGGACGTTGCTGAATCATTATCTACGCGGGATGGTTTTGCTGTCGTCAAAAGCGGCTTGTTGTGGTTACAGCATTTGTTGCAAAGTTTGGTGCTATCGGCAGACAAACCAAGAATTCTGGTTGATTTTGATGATCTGCTGGCTGACCCGGCAGGACAAATGACGTTATTGGCAGATCGCTTGCAACTGAGCGTGGATGAAGCTGCCTTACACACTTATGCAACCGAGTTTTTGGAACAAGGGTTGCGGCATCACCGGCATACATTGGCTGAATTGTTGACAAGTGATTGTTTGCCGTTAATCAAGGAAGTGTATGCCGGTGTGCTGGATTATATTCGGCGTGGTCAACCGTTGCATGATGCGGAGTTCCATCAACATTGCCTGGTCTGGTGGGCCGAGCTTCAACGCATGGCACCTGCGTGGCAGTGGATGGATGAAGTTTGCCAGAGTGAAGCGTTGCTGAAGCAGCAACAGGATGCACAGGCGGCGGTGATCAAGCGAGCCATGCAGCAGGCCATCCAGATTGAGCCGGGTGCGTTGAAATCGGTATTTGATGGATCAGCATATTTGCAACGTAATGCCGATGTTCTTGCAGCAAGGCTTGATCCTTATGAACATTTTGTTGCCGATGGCTTGCACGAAGGGCGCCCGATCAGTGAACAGCCCTTGAATACCTTGACCATGGCATGGGGGAATGCACTGACGCATCATCGGGATGTGATGCGGCATTATGATGTGTTCTTGGCCAGGAATCATGAAGAACGAATGGCTCAAACTGAGCATGTGCAGCAGTTGCACGAGCAACTTGGTGCCCAGATGGCCAGTATTTCGGCTCTGGAAAGTCAGTTATCAGAATCTCTTCTGGCAAAGGATGTGCAACAGACTACTGTTCAGCAACTGCACGAGCAACTTGGTGCGCAGCAGACAAATATTGCTGCACTTGAAAGTGAGCTTTTCGCAGCGCGACTGTCAATGGACGCGCAACATGAACGTTATGTTGCCGAAATGGCTGCTTTGCAGAACCAGCTGGCTGACAGCCAAAATAAGCTCTCCGGTCTGGCGGAACAATTCAATGAAGCACGTATGGCGTCTGCGGAACAGATTGCCGGTCTGACTTTGACTTATGAAACCGATCTGGCCGCCAGGCAGCAGCTGATTGAGGATCTACAGGTGATGCTGAATCGGGAGCGGCAATCGGTGGCTGATCTGACGCAGGCGATTGAATTTGAAAAAAATCGGTTGGTTGATTTGCGCACCGTTTACGCTGCAAAAGACGAGATATTGCGCAACCAACTGGAAGAGTTGCGCAAGCAGGCTGATATCGAACGCAATGGCTATCAAGCTGCTTTGCAGCAGGCGCAACAGGCCTTAAGCGCATTGCAGCAGGAAGTGGAAAATATTCAAAGCTGGCGCGGTTACCGCTTGCTGGCCAGAATGAACTGCAAGCGGTAATCTGCCGCGCATCGAGCACCGCCACGAGCCTGAATCCTGCCAGTGCGGCCAGTGTGGTTCTGATCTGGTCAAGATTGGTGAGGACATCAGCGAACAACTGGACGTGGTACCGGCACAGTTCTTCGGTAAGCGGCCAACCGTCCCACCTGTAACTGTCTGCTGATTTATGCTTGCGGCTTGAGCGGCAGTAGTTCATCCAGCCGGCTGTTTGGCCAGATGGGTAGCTTTTCCAGCGTATCCTTCATCCAGGC
>JAJZUW010000003.1 GCA_021845925.1 Pseudomonadota bacterium | reverse complement strand
TCTGATACGCTCAAAAGATGCGGGTCTTTGCTACCTTGTTTTTTAACAAGTGCCCATGCCATCCTCTCAGACAGCACAGGCTCGCAAATGCCCACTCTTATCAGTCATCGGTTTGTTAAAGATCAGTGCTGCTGGTTGCGGGGACAGGATTTGAACCTGTGACCTTCGGGTTATGAGCCCGACGAGCTGCCAGACTGCTCCACCCCGCGCCCGAATTTTCCTGAAAACGGCTGCAAACGCATTCGTTTTCGAGAAGCGAGACTATAGCAAGATGCTGCCGGTCACGTCAAGAGGATTTTACGAAAAAAGATAAAATGCCGGGTTGCAGAGGACTGGGCAAAGAGGCCGCCCTGTCCCATGCGCTGCAGTCAACGAAGCCGGAAAACCGGCTTCGTATCAGGCACCACCACTGGCTTGCCACCTATACCACTGGTCAGGCGGTCGCCGGCGCACCCTGCCCCAGCTCCTTGCGGAAGCGGTTCAGGTCTCGTGTGGTTTCAAAATTGCGACCGAACAGGTTCGACAGCTTGGTCAGGATGGTGTTGACCACCTTGACTTCCCAGCCCTTGTCAAACCGGATCTGGTTGTCGAGCCAGTGCTCCAGCCAGGCAGGATCCGGCAGATGGCTTTGCACGGTATCATTGGGGAACATGGCCGCATTGACGTGCAGATTGGTCGGATGGAGCGCCTGGCTGCTGCGCCCGGAACTGGTCATCAGTACCCCGACCTTGGCAAAGGCGAGTCGCGCTGTGTCACCGAGATTTTCTATTGCGCGCTGCATGTACCGGAAATAGATTCCGCCATGGCGCGCCTCGTCACCGGACAGCAAGCCATATATATGCTTGATGACGGGCTCGGTGTGCCACTGTCCCGCGCAACGGTACCACTGCGTCAGACGGATTTCGCCGCAAAAGTGGAGCATCAGGGTCTCCATGGCCGGCGCCACGTCAAACTCGAACCGCACCGCGTGCAACTCTTCTTCGGTAGGCACCAGGTCCGGACGAAAACGACGCAGATATTCCATCATCACCAGCGCATGCTTCTGCTCTTCGTAAAACCAGACCGACATAAATGCCGAAAAGTCACTGTCATCACGAAAATCGCGCAAAAACATTTCGGTGGCGGGCAAAGCAGCCCATTCCGTGATTGCGTTCATTTTAATGGTGACCGCCTGCTCTTCCGTCAGCAAGTCCGGACGGAACGAGTCCCACGGGATGTCCTTCCCCATGTCCCAGCGCACTCTTTCCAGGCTGGCGTAGGCTTCAGGATAAATCATGCAATTCCCCAGTCATATAATCGTAAGCATCTTACCGAATTTGGCGCCACCCCGGTAGTCTTCGCGCGCGAAGGCAAGCACGTTCGACCATCATGCCAGCATTCAGCACACGGCACCATGCCAGGATTTGCAACCAAACGGACTATTGTATCGACAAATTGAGACAGATACGTGAAAATACTGACCCAGAAAAAACAATGCCCGGGCGAACCGCCCGGGCCAAAAATCCTCGTGACGAGGATGGAGGAGACAACACTGAAGCTTTTGGGAAAAAGCCAGAAATCAGCGTTATTAGAATTTTCTAATATTTTAATCGTCTTGTCAAGCACGATGTTCAACATTTTTCGCGCCGGCTTAAATCAGGAGAAATGCTGACCCGATTCCTGCGCGGATTGCATTGGCGATCCAGCCGGTCATTTCAGCAACCGACACAAGCCGGACCAGGACAGGGCCAGCGCGCGCAGAACACAAGGCGTGACGAATGAACAGGCGATTGGTCGCGGATGACCCAACGCGGCAACCGGCCTATATATAGTCAACATTGCCAGTGAAAGTGGTCTTCGCATCCGCGAATCAAAGACCGCGCCTCCACAAAACTTGACGCGCCCATCAATTCAATGGTATAAATCCACCCTTTCAGAATTTTAGCCAGGAGCTCGCAATGGCCCGTGTCTGTCAAATCACCGGTAAGTCGCCAATGGTCGGCAACAACGTGTCTCACGCCAACAACAAGACCAAGCGCCGCTTCCTGCCAAACCTGCATTCCCGCCGTTTCTGGCTGGAAAGTGAAAACCGTTTTATTCGCCTGCGTGTCAGCGCTGCTGCTCTTCGCACGATTGACAAGAAGGGTATTGAAGCCGTATTGGCTGATTTGCTCGCCACCGAACAGGCTTAACAGGGAATTCCATCATGGCCAGCAAGATCCGTGAAAAAATCAAGCTTGAATCCACTGCCGGCACCGGTCACTTCTATACCGCCAGCAAGAACAAACGCACCACGCCAGAAAAACTCGAATTCATGAAGTTTGATCCGAAAGCACGCAAGCACGTGCTGTACAAGGAAATCAAGCTGAAGTAATTCACCGCGACAGCACTCCTTCATCCGGAGTGCTGTTGACGTGCCTGTGACAGCGCACGTCAACACCCGCACCGGCTTCGCCTCGATACTCAGTCAGTCCTGTTTGCAGTCAATCTGCACAGCCTGTCGCGTGGATATCGCACAGAACCGACCATCAAATCCCTGCCAGGCGAACAATCGTATCCGGAAACCGGGCGACCATCTGCATCAGTAACACAGCCTGCGCATTTGGTCTGGCGCGCCCCTGTTCCCAGTTTTCAAGCGTACGAATATTGGTTCGCAAACAACGTGCAAACAGCGCGCGGGAAAGATTAAGCCGGGATCTCAATGCCAATACATCTTCCGCACGCATTTCAGGCGGAGGATTCATTTCAACGGCATGTTGCCGCAAGGTCACCTTTGCCGGCAGGTTTCCTCCGGCCTCACGATTGTTCTCGATCAATTGTACCAACATTTGCGCTTCGTCCATTTTGATTCCTTTCCATCATGAAGTTAAAGATCATTGCTGAATGATGCCTGCTGCTGGTGCCGCACACTGCTCAGCCGCCACACTCCCTGGTTGCAAGCCGAGTCCTCCTTCTGCCACAGACGCAATACACGTCTGATAGCGTTGTCTCATTGCCTTGGTACTGTTGTATTCCGCGTAGCTGTCTGGTCGCCAGATCGTGCCGGGATCAAGATTCATCTGCCGGCACTGGGCCACGGTAAACCCGGCCCCACAGCCGCCCAGATACAACCTGTCTGTCGCATTTAGTCCACCATTTCCCATTGGAGTGGCAATGTGGTTAGCTTCCACAGCATTCATGATTCCTGCCTGCACAGCGGATTGTGGAACCATCTGGCTGGCCCAGCCATTTCCTGTCGATCCGAAAAGTCCGCTTTGCGTTTGCAGCAGGCTTCCACCCGAACCAAACACTGTTGATGCCATGGCATAGCCGCCAGCCATGCCTCCCAGAAATGCAGCGTCACCTCCTGCCGATGCGATCAGACCTGTATTCCCAGCAGCGATCAGGCCCGCATCCAGCACCGACGCCACACCCCAGGTCACGATTGAAAACAGAACAGTAAAAAACAGCACATTCCAGCCCGACTGGGAATTTGTGTATTGATAAACCAGATCCTGTCCGGATGGCATATTTCCTCCCTGCCATGCAGACACCATAACGCCGGCCGTTGCGACATGTGCCGGATCATCGCAAGATGCGGTGGTCGCACCCGTTCCACCCGTCACGCAAATCTGGGCCGTCTGTCCTGCGGGTGTCGCTTCCATGGGTGTTGCCACGAACCATTCGGGCTGCACATAACCACTTACCGTTGTGGTGACGCTATTGCTGAACAAACTGCTGCTGGAGGAAGACACCTGATTGACGGAAGGCTTGTCGACGGCAATAAAAGCCAGTACAGCACCATAATGACGCATGGCATGTCCTGTCGCCACCATCATGGCACCCCAGCTGAGGTGATGGAACAAGGGGTCCTGAACGCTACCCTCGAACGCGGCAAATGGATTGTTTCCAGCAGCACCACTGCTGATTTCCGCTGCTGACCGGTATTTGCCCTGTGCCGCCCACAACTGGCCGGACCAGGGGGTAAAGTCGGCCTGCCAGACGCGGATCTGACCTGAAGGCGATTTTTCGATCCGTTGTACCACAATGCGTCCTGTGGCATTTTCCGGCGAATACTCCGCGAATACATAAGCCGCGTTTCCAGGAAAATGCCGCATTGCATCCGTGATGTTCTGGCTTGAAATACCGGCAGTGCCAATCGTTTCCTGCGCAAGCGTAATCCATTTGTCGCCGGTATACATTTCTTCGGACACATTCAGTCCGCCTGTCGCACCGGGCATGAATCTGCCCTGCCCCAGCAGATGGAAATTGTCTTTCGGCACCAACACAGGGGATGCGGCTGACCCGCTTGCAGGCCATTGCACCCAGTTTGACGACACCTGAACCCAGTTATGCCATGCTTCTGGCGATGGGTCCGAAACAGTATCTGCGATCGGTGCTGGTTTGCTCCAGATGCTGACACCGGCAGATGCGGTTTGCATCGCTGGCAACCAGATGGAAATTACCAGCATGATTTGTAACAGCCAGTCTGTCATCTGCCTGATCCACATGACGCACCTCACTGCAAAACAATCGGTGCCACATACACATATGCGGCAGGAGGCAATCCGTTGACTGAATCAGTCATATAATCATATAGCTGGTTCGTTAAAAACGGATTGATGACAATGTCGGCATACGAACCAGCGCTAGCTCCCTGGGGCAGGGAAACCGTCTTGCTGTAAGCCTGAGTCGGGGCCTGACTGGTTGTCGTGACCGTGCCGACCAGCGAATACTGCCCGTCCGGTGTGACAAAATAGCGGTTGACCATGGAGAGAACTTCATACCCAATCTCCCCGCTATTGGTGTAGGTTCCGGCACCAGTCCCGCCGCCTGCCGAGGTCAGCGTTGCCGTCCCCGTGGCATCACATTGATAACAGGTTCCAGGACAGTAACCCGGCACCAGCGATGTGACAGTGACCTGCGCCGGGCCGGAAAATCCGGTGGCGGGGTTGTATACACCTCCACTCAAAACCTGCCCGACCCTGGCGTGATCCAAAGCACCCTGCGTCAACACAATCGTCACGGTTCCGGCTGGTTCGGCACAAATGGCCTGGGTGGCTGCATGACAGAACCAGCCACCACTGGTCGACCAGCCCACTGTCTGTTTCAGCTGGCAGGCCGGGTTCTGATGCATGATCCGGGAATTCACGCTGACGGTAATCTGTGCGGTCTTAACCGTTTGCCCTTGTGCATTCGTTGCGGTTGTATAAACAGGCTGAAGCGATCGAACATAATCAAGATATCCACCCACGACTCCCTGGCTGGACAGCAAGGTCATGAAATCAGAAAATCCGCTGATGGGCACCACTGGACACCCTGTATCGGCAGGATTCAGCGGGTTGGGATGGCCTGTCGTATACGGATCGGATGTGTGGTTGATCAGGCACTTCAGCCCATAATCCGGATCACAAGCGACCGTACCATTGGCTTGCGGCTGACAGCCTGGCGGATAGCTGGTCGCTGTGGACGCAGCGACAGGTGCGTCGAACTGACCTGACAATGGTATTGTCTGAATCTGGCCAAGTGGCTGTGGTGCCTGATCTGGCTGTAACATGGGCTTGACTGGCTCCCACTGCAAATTGCCACCTTGCGAATATGCAAAACTGGCAGGCAATCCATTTGCCACCGCCAGTGATGTGTACTCGCCATACAGATAACTTGGGCTGGCCGGCACCAAAGCAACATTTCCATAGCGCGGACGCCCTGTGACATCCACGATTTCCTGCCAGACAAGGTACATGGGCGACGGGTTGCTTTGTACCATCACTTGCTGGGCATAATTGAAGATTCCGGATGCTGCCCCGCTGTCCATCATGCTGCTCGCCATCTGGCTGGCCAAGGATTGCGCATATCCGGCCACCATCGCATTGGCAGCAGACAGCAACCCGGATTCGGCAAACGGATGTCCCTGGTTGTCTTGAGCGGGGACAGCTGGCAGTTGTGCAACAGCACCTGCAATGACACCCTGTTCCTGGGCTGCCGCCAGATTGAAAGACAACCCGGATGCCTGACTGTATGCCAGTGCCGACGTATAAGCCTTGAAACTGACGGCATATCCCGGTGGCTGACCGACCGTTTCGTAAATCAGCAAGGTCTTACTGGCATGGGAATTCGCACTGGCCTCATTCAGAGATCCGGAAGCCAGGATGATGCCCGCGACGACCCTCAGGATTCGCATGTCAGCCACTCCTCACGGGTTGAACGATGCCGGTGGAATACCGGAAGATGGAGGGCTGGCGGATTGAGCGGTTTCGAATCCGGCCGGTACGCCGCCTCCCGCGCCCGACTGGCGCATGGCCATTCTTGCCAGTACGCTGATGTCCTGGCGATCCACATCGCTGACCGGCAAAACAGTCGTCTGGTATCGCGTGCCTCCGATCACCGCCGAACCATTGTCCAGAGAAGACACGATACCCACACCAGGCACGTCCTGACCGACAGCAGCGCGATACACTTTTCCATTCTGGCTGATCAATGCCTGCCGTTGTCCGGATTGATCATATGTGCCCAGAAAATGCACTCCGATATCATCAGGGATTGGAAAATGCATGAGCTTGACGTCACTGACCGGCGCAATAACGTGCTTTTTCGCAATGGGAGGCAATCGCGCGGGCAACGGTTTCTGCACCGGATCCGGCAAGGCAGCCCCCGGATAAGCGCCCCCGTAAAACCGGCCTCCTCCAGCCATATCAAGCTGCTTTTTCAGTTCTGCTGCAAAAATACGGTCTCCATTCTTGAGCATGAATTCCGCTCTTGCCTTTTTCGTCTGTTCTGCCAGCAGCTCGTTCTGCGCCCTGACCAGACTGACTTCGGTTCTTGTCTGTTCAATGGACACGGATTCACCATTGAACGGATCCACATCGCTCTCCGCCATCGCGATACCTGGTATGCAAACAAGCCACATGGCACCGGCCAGCAAGATGCCGGGCTTGTGCGTGCCGACATTCGTCATGGCTGACCAGCATGGTGTTGCCTGATTCCGAAACCCGAAACGCGTGGTTGACGATGTCATTGGCGGCTCCTCAATTGTTGATCCCGATCACCGATTCGGTGAACAGGACGTTTCCTGGCAAGTTCGTTGAAATCATGGCGGTATAGGGTGGAATGGCCATGTCCGGTACCTGATTGACTGGCGACCGGACAGTCTGGCTGGCATTTTCGAACCTGACGATGTTGCCGTAACCATCCGTGACATCGTTGCGCGAAACGCCCAGAGCGGTGCTGATATCGGTTCCCGAGCCGGTATACATGGGCGTGGCCTGAGTCAGGTATGGAATCAGGTTTCCGGGATTGCTTGCATCCCATCGCGAACCATCAGGACTGCCATTTCCATTGGACCAGTAATCAGTCGATGATGATCGGGTAGGGTCGGACTGATAGCGTGACAGGTAATAGGCCTGCAATGCCTTGGACAGGCTCTGGATTTTGCTTGTCGTTGTGTTGTAACTTGCGATTGCGAACGTTCTGCCGTCAAACACCACTCCCATGTCGTCACCACCCAGAGACAGATTGCCTGCCGCATCAAGCACGGTTCCGGAATCCAGCACACCGTTCGCCCCGGTCGAAACAAATGCAATAACATGATAATAAACAGGAAATCCATCCATTTGCACAGAGGCCTGCGGATTGACAAAAACGCACAGTGGCGCTCCGAAGCCATCCTTGTAAAGCGTGGCTGCAGACTTTCCGGTGTAACTTGCCCAGGGCATGAAGTTTGTTGCACTGGCCGTGCACCGCGTTCCCTGCGCTGCGCCGCTCGCCTGCATCGTACCGGAGGTGCCAAAATTGATTTCTGGCTGAGGGTCCGATTCGATGCTTGAAACATTGATCTGATAGGCCGACGACAATCCGGTCAACAATTCATCCAGATTGTTTCTGGTTTCCGAATTTTCCTGAAAATCAAGCAAATATCTGAGTTGCGGTGTGACAGACACCGTCATGATCGCCATCAGGGCTATCGCAATCAGCATTTCAACCAGGCTGAATCCGGTGCGTGGTAGACGGATCGGTTGCATCTTCATCACGCGAAATTCAGCTTGTTACGCAAATCGGTCGGATCATACGAGGCGGCAAGCGCTTCTTCAGCCTGAACCTGTCCGGACCGGACCAGCTCTGCCAGTCGGACGTTCATTAGCACCTGGCCGGAATCACCTGACTGCCCTATGGCATTCATCAGGGTTTGCAGCTTGTCCTCCCGGATAATGGCAGCAATGCTGGGACTGTTGATCATCAACTCATACGCCAGCACACGCCCCCGGCCATCTGCCCGGCGCACCAGCGTCTGCGACATCACACAGTTCAGAACGGATGAAAAAATGTTGCGTGCCCAGTCCTTTTCATCAGCCGGAAAAAAGGACAGCACCCGGTCAATGGTTTTGATGGCCGAATTGGTGTGTAAGGTTGACAGTACTAGATGACCAGTTTCGGCGGCCGAAAACGCGGATCGCATGGTTTCATAATCACGGATTTCGCCGATCATGATGATGTCGGGATCTTCGCGCATCGCGCTGCGCAAGGCAGCATCAAATGTCGAGGCATCCCGTTCCAGACCAATCTCCCGGGTCGTGACCTTGCATCGTTTGGAGCACAGAGGATATTCAACCGGATCTTCAATGGTGATGATGTGCCCCTGCCGCCGGATATTCAGCCATTCCAGAAGACCAGCAAGCGTGGTTGACTTGCCCGAACCGGTTGCCCCGGTAATCAGGATCAGTCCGGTCGGTCGTTCAATCTGGGCGATCAGCGAACCAGGCAATCCCATTTCTTCGACATTTGGCATGTTGCTGTTCAGCTTTCGCATCACGATTGACAACCGCCTTCCATTCGCATAAACGAGATCAACGCGCAATCGCCAGTCACCAAAACTGACTGCGAAGCCCTCGCCATCCTTTCCGGACGATCTTGGGATTGCCAGTTTGTCTGGCGGCACATGAATACAGAAATCCCGCAACATCAAGGCAATATCCGAGTCCGATATCAATTTGTCGCCATCACGCCGCATTACTCCCATGGCCCGGTACCAGACTGGTTCCCCAACCGTGACGTGCACATCCGAAACAAACGCATTCTGTAAAATTTCACGCAATCTCTGTTTGATATCTATCATGATTTTTCCTAGCCTGATACTGCCTGAACTGTCAGGTGTCCGCCCCATGGCAGACCGGCATAAAGTGCAACCTGGAATGGCGCCTGCGGATTGGCGGCAAAATTGTTCACCAGAATCGGACTGTCATTGCCCCAGCCGGTGACTTCATCCTGGGGAGACAGTCCGATCCGCATCGCGACATCCGTGTTCTGTATCGGTACAGCAGCAGCCATGTCATCGCTATTGCCATAACAAGCCAATGCAAGCCCCGTCTGGCTACAGCCTGCATCCCGGAACCAGTTCACATCGGATGCAACGTCCGCATCGGCTGTCTGCCGGATGGCATAAAAGATCGACAGACTGTCCGCAATCCGATTCATGTTGTCCTGGGTCTTTTTCATCAGCGCGGCTTCCACAGAAAACCCCGATACCAGGACGAATGCGGTACTGGCAGGCTGACCATTGACCGTTCCGGCATGGAATACCCCGGTTGCATGATCCAGTCCGGTCCCCACCGCTCCAGACACGGGAAACCACAATGCAATCACGTGATAACCGATTCCATTGGCCACAATCAGATTGCTCATGTCGGCCACCATGGCCGATGGTGGCGAAATGCCGACCTGCTGCAGCAGATTGGCAATCCCGGGTTCCCCTGCCTGACTGTCCATCTGCCAGGCATTGGCCATGTACCATTCCGTCAACGTTTGCTGATAGCCCTGCAATACCCGCTCCTGTGCTGTCTGCGATGCCGGATTGACCGAACGCACCAGCGCGCCGCTATTTTCCAGTTGCGCAACCAGCATCCCGGTCCCCAGCGACACCACCGCCGCCAGAAACACGATATATAGCAATGCAACAAAGCCCGACTGTGTGGTGTTCACGACCGCAGTCTCAATATTTGTTGATCAGCATCATCACGTCACCCGCTCCATCAGAAACGCAGGGCGTTGTGGCAATGGCTGCCGTAGTTGGCATCGCAGTTCCATTCGTATAGTCGACACCATCGCACTTGCTGACCAGCGCTTCCTGGTTGGTCGTGCTGAGACCGCCGATTTCCAGTACGTAATCGTTGATGCCGCCAAAATTTTGCTGGATGGTCAGCCAGGCCCCCGAAAAGCCCACCTTGGACAGATCCAGTGCACTGGTATTGACCGTTGATACCGGCAATGCGGAAATATAGTCACCGGCGCCATACAGCTGGGTCGTGTCATTGCCGCAGAAATTGTTGGCAGCGGTTGCCATGGCCTTGTTGAACAACACCTCCAGATTGCTTGGCGTACAGCCCGTCCTGGACTGGTACAGCGACACGGCCTGCGAAATATCCTGTGCCTTGGCAAACAGGGCCGTCAGCTTCGAATCGTTGCCACCCGAAAGCGCGGTCATCAATCCGGCCGTCAGGATGCCGATGATGGCAATCGTGATAATGACTTCAACGAGGCTGAATCCACGTTCGTTGCTGATCTCAACATGTTGCGTATACAAATAATGCATGGCAAAGCTCCTTCAGATTTGTCAAAACCGTGAAATCAACATTCCAACCGCATTGTCTGCGGTCACATAAACACAGTTTGCACCCCCACTGAAATCCTGGGGTAAACTGGCCAGGGCGGTGCCACTGTAATCGATGCCATTGCAGGCTTGCATCAGCGGATACAGCAGATCGCCAATCCCCATCACCTCCACGGCGTAATTGTTTGGCGTTGTTCCGGGCAAGTTCTGGCGCAGTCGCAAGACACCACCAGCAATACCCAGCTGCTCAAGCGCAACACCATTGCCATTCACAGGCATGGGCGCCATGTATCCCTGATTGCCATAACTGGACTGCGTATCCACTCCACAGAAATTATGGCTGGCCGTGGCTTGCGATTTGTCAAACAGCACCACCATGCTGGACGGCACGCAACCGGTAGCCTTCTGGTAAATCGCAACTGCGTTGGCCACTTCATTCATTTTCGACAGGAGTGTCGCCGTCTTGCTTTGCGCACCACCATCCAGGGCCGCCATCGCCCCGGCAGTGATCACACCCAGAATAACGATCGCCACAATCAGCTCGACCAGACTGAATCCGGTCTGGCCATGGTCTGGATCCGGAAGCGATGCAATCATCCTCATAGTTTTTGTCCAATCTGGATATACATGGGATACAACGTGACATAAAAGAACACACTGACAATCACCCCGCCAAAAATTTGCGACAGGTAAGTGATCTTGATCTTGAGGATATCCGTCATGACCTCGACATCCTGTTCAAGATCATCCACCATGTTCAGCAAGCCTTCGGCGAGACTGGCCCCGGCTTCTTCTGCCGACTTGACACCGTTGACGACATAGTCCGGAAACCCTGCGCGCGCGACTGCAGAAGAAATGGGTACACCAAGACGGAGGATTTTGTCCAGGCGATGGAACATGTCTTGCGAATCCTGCCGGACACAGCTTTTTCTGACCACTGCGGCAGACTCGTACGCCGGAATCCCACCAGCGTCATATAACAGGCTGAACGAGGTCCACGCAGAAGAATGGTCCGATTTCTCCGAAATCAGTCGCCAGTTTTGCCAGTAGTCGGCCAGCCGGCCGACAAAGGCGCTTTCAAGAGCCAGCTTTCCCGACACCAGCAACAGCAGCAGCAAAAAACCTGCCGCCAGTTTATGCGCAGTCACCCACAATGCAGCGACATTGTATGTCCGGATCAGTGCGGGCAGCTGGATGGCCTGACCAGTACTCCACTGCGCAAAGAAATGAATCATGGTCGGGGAAAGCCAGGCCATGGCGGCATACGTTCCAACCACCCCCACCACGGCCAGCACCTTCATCGGCAGGAAGGTTGACTGGATAGCGGAACGGAGCCGGCTGGTGCGCGCCACATCTTCTGCCAGTCTGACGAAAGCCTGGCCCTGCTTGCCAGCAGCATCTGCAGCGCGGATCACATTCTGGTCACGATCCGGAAATCCGGCCGACTGCATGGCATCGGCAATGCGGGCGCCATCCAGAATGCGTTGTTGCATCAGCCGCAATGCATTCAGCAGCAATGGGTCCGTGGTGAACGAAATGGCCGCCTCCATTCCGCTGATCATCGGTTTGCCTGATTCGAGCCGCTTGCCAATCGTGCGGTAAAAGCGTACCTGTTCACGCACATCGAACCGCCCATTGAATCCGTTCAGGGTTGCCACGATATCCACCGCAACACGGGACGCGCGCAAACCGGAACGTTTCAGCTTTGCCCAGGCTGCATTCCTGTCAACCGCATACACCATGCCGCTGACAGTTTTACCAGCGGGGTTTTGTGCCTGATACCGATAACCGATCAGCATATTAACTCCTGTCTGCCCGTATCATGAGTTCATCAATGGACGTCATGCCGGCGGCCACCAGATTGAGTCCGCGATACCAGATCGTTTCCGTGCGTTGCACACCCTCCTGCTCGATGCGCGAAATGGATGCCCCTTCTTCAATCAGTTGCCGTACCGCATATGCCGGCATGATTTCATAGATCATGTGCCGGCCACGGTAGCCCATATCACCGCAATGCGGGCAGCCGACTGCCACATAAGGGGTATGCTGATGAATGTGATGTTCACGCAGTGTGCGCAGCGTTTCGGGGCGCGTGTCCGGAATCTTGCAATGATCACAAAGTTTGGCCACCAGGCGCTGTGCGATGACCAGTCGCAATACCGAGGCCAGGGCATCGCGGTTTGCGCCGAGTTCGAGCAGCCGAAGCACAGCCTTGGGCGCCGAATTGGTATGCAGGGACGTCACGACAAGGTGACCGGTATTGGCAGCTGCCAGCAGGGTTTTTACCAGTTCCGGATCATCACGGACCTCTCCCCACAAAATGACATCCGGCGCTTCCCGCAACAGGGCTTTCAGATATTCGCGCCCAACATCACCTTCCGTCTGTCTGCGATTTCCATCCATTTTGGGTCTGGGCAACTCATGCTGAATCCACATGCCATTGTGATATTCGATCGGATTTTCAACGGTGAAGACCCGTCGCTGGATCGGATTGATTTCACGCAGTATGGAATACATGGTGGTTGTCTTGCCCGACCCGGTCGGCCCTGTCACCAGAATCAATCCTGTCGGCGCATGAATATTGTTCAGGATGATTTCCCTGGAGTTTTCATCAAATGGCAATGCACTGAAATCCGTTTCGGTGGATTGACCATCATTGATCCGAATCACCACATTCTTTCTGCCCGTCGGGCTCATGACCGCCTCCATCCGGAAGTGAAACCGACTGAAAATGTCATCGAATTCGGCGCGAATATCCGCCGGAGAGCCGGTAAATTCGATCTTCGCCTCTTGTGGGCCGGTCTTGATTGCTTCCGTCAGCCCACAGGTACTGATAAGCAATTCCATTGTCGAATCAAAAGTTTCATTTTTCATGACGGTAAAGATGGAGCCTTTGCCATCGATCTTCAGACCGACTTGTCCCACCTTTCTGGTCGACCAGACAAAAATGTCCGATGCTCCGGCATAACAGGCATGCCGTAACAGGGTTCCGATCACCCGGAACACCAGTCCCGGCTCATCAGTCAACGTACCGCGCTGCAATGCGACATGATAGGCATTCATGGCAGCCTTGAAGGCCTGCTCGGTATTGGCAAAGAATTTGCGGTAGATTTTCAGGATGGTCTGTCCGGATGCAATGACAATCGACGGCTGATAATCAAAGAAGAGATTTCTGGCCTCATTGACTCGCTCCTGGGCATCCACAGCAATCATGACGCCATTTCTGGCATTGAATCCGACCACCACATACCCGCTGTAATGAAACCCGACATTCTGCAAAATCTGCTGGAGACGGGCCACATCGGCGATATCCATGTCATCGGCCTGTGCCAGGCTGAAATAGTCGTATCCGCTATGGCTGGCAATGGCTCGCGCGACCATTTCCTGGGAAACCAAGCCCATATCGCGGACGATGATGGGCAACGATTCCATGGTTTCAGTCTTGCGCTTAAGCGCTTCCCGAACGTATTCACGTTTTGCGCCGAGGGAAATCAGGATTTCTTCCAGTGGCTGACCTACCTGGAATCTGGTCTGGGTTGTCACAGACCCGGCGCCGGCATCGCCCTCATCATCCGGTCTGTTCATGACATTTGTTGTCGCCGGGCCGGAATCAGGGCCCCGCGCCGTTGCAGTCTCATGCCCGACCGGCATCTCCTGTTCCACAATCAGGTGGGGCGACTCATCCGGATATGCCGTCATGAATTGCGCGGTGTCTCCGACAGCTGGCAGCCCATCGGCATCCGGTAAACCCGGACTGCCGGCAGCTGTGCGCGCTTTTCCAAGAAAGATGGCCATATCAGCTCCCCAGAAATCCGATCAGCAACATGGCTCTTTTCTGTTGCACATGCACGGCCGCGAGATAGCCTCCGCCTGCAGGAATGGTTGCAACAAATCCGGCCAGATCCCCCAGCGATGAAAAGCCGAGTTTCATCTCGCAATACAGTCTGCGCAAATGTCCATTGGTATAAGGTACCGGTGTAGCCAGTGAACGAAGATCAACTTCACTGGACAGGTTGCCGCCGCGGATGGTCAGTGTATCCAACAGCAGATTGGCAGCCCGTGCCTGGTTTGCCAATACAATGCCACCAGTCAGAACAAGCCGGTCTACAGGCTGGAGGCTTTGCCGCGCTTCCGGCACCAGACGCAGCAAGTGGTCATGCAATTGACCCAGTGTACCGATTTCAATCTGCAAGGCCTTTTGCCTGTGTTTCAGTTGCTGCCACTCGCGCCAGGCCTCAACATCTCCCGTCAATACGCGCACGACCGCCACAAGCAGCAGCGCAACCAGCAGCAGAGGGACATGATATCTAGTCGGTTTCATCATCGGATTCCAGTGATTTCCGAACCGGATCAGAAAAACCGCACGCATAGCCCGCGCGGAATTCCATCACATCTCCTGTCAGTTTTTCGCCTGTCAACCGGCAACCATTGCCGGGATCAGCACGGTCCAGAAGCAGAGTCATGCTTGCTTCCTCCATCGCCACCCGCCCTACCGTTCGCCGCACCGGCAATTCAACCAGATGCTGTTCGACACCTCCGGCTGACCGGCTGTCGACATGGCTTCCCGGCACCCACAACATCCTGGCATGCCTGACCAGAGTGACAAAGTCCACGGCAAGCAGCCGGGCCAGTCCCGTCGGATTGTTGTCAAGCCGCGATACGATTTGCTGGTTCAACCGGTCTTTCTGGCGGGACAGGCTGGTGATCTCCGATTTCAGTTGATCAACATGGTATTGCATCAAAAAATGTCCACTGATGCCTGCCACCAGACAGAGGGCAAGACCAGCCATGGTCCAGCCGAGCAGCCGCGGCAAAGGAATGCCGAACCATTCCGGATCGACCGGATATGCCGCCATTCCAGACAGGACAGCAAACAGTTCCTTGCCGGTGTACAGAGGCATGGTTTCAAGATCAATGCCGATACCATTGATCGAGGCGAACGAAGTGATGATTTCGGCGAGATTATCCGGCGCAACCGACGTCTGGACAAACACACGACCATTACCCGGAAATGCCAGCAAAACCAGAAGACTGGCTTCGCCAAACAAAACGCCGGTTACGCACGGTGCCACAAGTTCATCGAGCTGCATCAGTTTTTCGACCGCATGGGCAAGCGGATGAATTTTTCCACGGCTCTCGACCTTGCCAGCCAGCGTGGCATATATCACTTCCGGATGATCCGGATTCACCAGCACCCGCATGCGAACAAACAAGCCCAGTTCGCGCTGGAGCCAGTTTGCCGCCTGCCCGGCAGACATCCGTCTTGGCAAATGAAACCGGTAATCTTCTGCAGACTCGTCATCTGCACGACCCGGCGCTGGGTAGATGGCCGACACCATTGCGTAACCCGAAACGGGTTCGGCGATATGCCTGACCTCTCCTTCCGCATCCATTTCGTAGAACAGATGCGCGCCCGATTCGATGCGACAATCAAGCACATATCGATTTGCATGCACCGCTCTGGCCAACCATGAACCTGGGCTGGATTGCCGGATCAACGATATGAAACCCATCACAGACTCTCCGCAACCAAGGTGTCGAATCGCCGTGGTGGAACAACAGTGCTTTGCAACAGGATCACCACTTCTGCCGCGCTGTTGTCACTGCTGTTACCCAACGGCACCCGCACGACCGGCAACGTCGTTTGCGTGGAGTTATCAGTTCCCGTCTTGATTCCCCCCAGAATCACGGTTTCTCCATTGTGAACGATCGTCTGCATCAGAACGCGCTTTTCCACGGTTTGGGGTGCAGTGAGCGTACTGCCACTCACATTGAAAGTCTGCATGCTGGAAACAGAACTCACGATGGGCGCCAGCGTGATCTGCGCTTCGGTATCACTGAGGATGTCCGGCAAGACAGACATGCTTACGCCACTTTCCGCAAAGCTCGCCGAAGCGGCTGTCTGCGCGGTGCCAATTCCGGCCAGCGTCGTCATGATGCTGCCAAGATAGGGAATGCTCGTGCCATCAAAAATTGCCACCGGAGAACGATTCATCGCCGTCACCGAAGGTTGCGTCAGCACAGAGACCTTTGCATAGCTACGCAATGCACTAATCACACTGGTGATGGATGCCGTTGTAAAATTCAGTGAAAACGACGGATTGACGATAGAGCCTGCTCCTCCGTTCAGGGACAGGCTGGCCGACGAATTCTGCAGGGGTGACAGCACCCTGCTCCAGTCGATGCCATAACTTGAGCTGTCATCCAGGGAAACTTCCAGAACCGATACCCGAATGTCGACCCTTCGGTCATTGTCATAGACATACTGATTCAGGAACCTGTGCATGCGCTCCAGCGCCACGCCATCGCCGCGCACGGCGATATAGCCGCTGTCCGTGGAGACCGAAACCACGGCATGCTGACCGGCAACGATCTGCAGAAATGTCTCGATGCCTCCCCTCTGTTGCGTGGCAGTTTGCTTGCCTAGCGACGACGTTGCATTGAATGTGGTCTGGACACTGGACACGGTTCCGGTTGGAGAGCCCGAATTTCCACTGCTTCCAGGCATGCCGGACGTTCCTGCAGAGCCGGCTTGGGCCAGACTTGATCCTGCCGCGCCCGAGCCATCCACCCCATAATCCGCACTCAGCCGCTGCAACAATCTGACCGGAATGCGAAAGGTCCAGTTTGCCTGATCGGCAATGACGACATTTCTGGCTTCGTCATCGAATACGGCAACATAACCTGCATTGGCTGCGGCTTGCCGTATCGCCGATCTGGTATTGAGTCCCTGCACCGAAATGGACGTGATTCTCGAGCCATCCGTCCCGTTTTCGAAAGACACAGAATAGGTTTTCCCGGCAATTTGCTGCAGGATGGAGCGAATAGATCCGCTGGCATTCACGGCTACATCGCCACGTTCACTTCCCGGCGCCATAACCTCGGCAAATCCACCCGGCAGCTCCGCGACCGAATGCACATGTTTGAGTCCCCAGGCTTCGGCATGTTGCTGGGTAATCTGCCCTGCAGATGCTTTCGCCGATTCGGCCACCTTCTGTTTCAGCGGCTGCGATGCACAACCTGCAAGGCTCAGTATTCCCGCACTGCACAACACAAGCCAGCCTGATTTACCGGGCAACGTAAACATTCAGCACCTTTCCTTCGTCGTCGCTCAGATATCCTTCGATCCGTGCTGCAGCCAGCAAACGGTCAAACACGTCGGTCACTTCTTTGCCTGCAAATACAGCCGTTTGCCGAGCCATGACATCGGGTCCGCTCCAGCTGACGATGTACCCATGCTGTTGTGCAAAGGCATATAACCTGCTGCGAATACTGTCTCCCGCCTCGATTTGCAGACTGAACAGTTCAGGCATCTGACTGGTCGCCTGACGCTGGCTGTCTACCTGCACTGGAACCACCACTGGCGCATGGATTCTGGCGCCCCTGTCAGCAGGCATGTTGCCCACCGACTGTTCGGTCATGCTGCCGGCCGGCACGGTTCTGCCGGATGCGCCTGGCCTGTGCTCAACCCGCAAGACATCTTGTCGACATGCAATGTGAACGCCCGTGCCTTCTTCCAGTCTGGCAATCGCCGAAGACACCGAACCCTGAACGTTATCCGCAGTAATCCTGCCGGTATTGCCCTCCGTCGTTTCCACCAGGGAAATTCCGGTTGTCTTCAGAATGGTTTCCAATGCCTGGTTGACGGTTGCATGCTCAAACGACACCGGACCAAACGGGACATCGAGATGACACGCATCATCCGCAAATATGCTGGTCGGAACCATCATCCCGCATGCCAGTAACAGGCTTGTCCAAAATTTCATCATCATCCTTCAGCAGGCTTGTCCAATACCGTTTTGCTCAGAAATACTACAAAAAACAGTCTGTTAACGCACAATCAATTCATTCACCCGATACATTCCGTTGCCCGTTTGCCGACGCCGCACGTCTGGAACCAGATTTCCGCTCATGTGCAACGAGAGGGTTTCCATGCCAAATTGTCCCGGCTGTCTGGCGGTTGCCATGCCATTCGATGCAGAGACCACAGGCAGAACATGGTCCGGCAAGCCCGTCGTCTGGTTCTGCCGACATGATCCGTTCTGCTGTCCCACTCTGCGATGGACCGGAATCACAATCATCTGGCCAACCCGGATCTGTGCCGCCTGGCCGAGATGGTTCATGCGCACGAGTTCGGCAAGCCTTATCCTGTTTGCGTGGGCTATTTTCCAGGCCGAATCGCCATGAACCACGCGATAGTACTGCACTTCGCATCCGTGGTTGATGTCTTTGCGATGCCAGTTTTCCTCTCCCGTCCGGATTGTCATGTCGAGGTTGCTGGCAACATTTTGATTCAGCATGGGTGCTGGCACGGACGATTGCGTTGTCGCCGCGCGTGTCATGGCTGCTTCCTCAAAAATCATTTCTCCCCGGAATGCGCCATGAACAGCTGCAGGTTGCATCGAAGGCTCGGCTCCCGGCTTTTGTACCGCTGTGCCAGACGGAATCTGCGCTGGTGCTGCAATCCCATACACCGCCTGTCCCGGATGCCTGATCTGGTGGCCGTCGTACCTGACAAATGCGGTATGTCCATTGACCCTGATCTGCAAATCATCCGGCAAGCCATCCACCACCACATAAGGAAATTCCTGCTTCGCCCTGAGCCGGATATCCCGGTCTCCGGTATTCGTGTACACCACAGGCAGGATGGATGCATTTGAAAACTGCATATACAATTTCATCCCGTCATCGAAGACCTGATTGGGTCTTGCTTCCGCATCCCCCTTGATCTGATAGCTGAAATCATATCCCGGCAGGGTATTGCACAGACCTGTTGCAGAAACGGCCATGCCCCATAGCAGCCACAACTGCGATCGCTTCATTTTGCCGTCTCCTGCCGAATTTCAATGCCAATATCGCGCTGCACCACCACCGCCAGCCTGGTTCCGGCCGGTACATCCAGTTCCGGTTTCAGGTTCTGGTAATTTGACAACACATTTTGTGCAGTCTGGTACACCACTTCACCGGCCGGTGTCGCCAGTGAACCGCTGCTTCCCTGTGTATTGACAATCACATTTCCCGAGCCGGTCGAAGGCGTCAGGGCCCATGCAATGGTTGCCAGCAAAATGCCGGTTCCAAACTGCTCCCACAAATGGTTATTGAGCTCTCCTTCGACACCAGACCTCCCCTCCTGGTCGGAACCGCCCCATGCAGCCAACCGGATGCTGGACCCATTGGGCAGAATGATGCGATGAAAGGCAAACATCATCCGCTTCTGCCCAAACCGGGTCTGCTGGTCATAGCTGCCTTCCATTCTTGCTCCTGCCGGAATCACCAGCCTGCTGCCCGTCACCGAGTCATAAACATCTTGCGTCACCCGTGCCGACACATGTCCCGGCAAGGTATTGTTCAATGCCGTCATCAGCACCAGCGGAATAACGCTGCCTTCCTGCAACAGGTATCTGCTGGCGGCCGGCGTGATGGTCAGCGGTTCGATTGGCGCCTGCGCGAACACCTTTGCCTGATTGCTTTGCCAAGCGGTATTGGGGTCGGTCAGTGCGCGTGTCTGGGCGCCGACAAGGCCGGCCATCATTTTGAGATTGGGATCCACACTGGCCAGCTGTTCCGTGCTGGCCGTGCCGGTTAACACATCCGGTAGTGATGCCGGCGTCGGGGTCTCCGTTGCAACGGCCGGGTTTCCTTCGGTTGAGATGCCTTCTGCCATCCTTTCGGCACCCCCTCCTGGCTGTTTCGATGCCGGTTTGGTCAATTTCGCCGCACCAGCCCGGGATGTTCCCGAGGCATCATAAGGTTGTGGCAACAAATCCGCCGGATCGGTCTCGTGCCTGCTAGATGAGCGTACCTTATCCTCCAGCGCCTGCTTGGCTTTCAGATACACCTTGAGTTCATGCTCACCCACTTGCCCCGTCCGGAATGGCAATTGCATGGCAGGCCAGGCAGAATCCACTGCCGCTTTTGGTGCCTGTGCTTTCAACGCCTGTTGAACCATGTCATCGTCCTCCGCGATTTCCCGTTTTGCCGCTGCTTCCGAGACTGGTATGTCATTGCCCACCTGGGCAGCAATGGCCTTTCTGCGTGTCCCTCCATCGCCATTGCCCGCCTGCGTGTTGCCATGCAGGACAAAAGCCACAACCATGCCGACCAGTGCGACCGCAGCCAATATCCAGGCATAAAATTTTCCGATTCTGCCTGCCATGGATCATCACCTGAACCAGTCAGGTAGCGAACCGGCACCATTACCGGCAGATGCAGCCTGTCCGGCATTGACCCTGACTTCTTCATCGCCAAGTTTCAGTAGCCAGCGATTGGCAGTGCGTTGCGTCTTGACCAGGTTTTTGCCTATCAGCTCGTAATTGGCCAGTGCCGGCTTGTCATCCTTGTCCAGCACAAAGATGGCCGGAAGTTCCTGGAGTTTCCGGGGCAGACGAAACCAGGTGAAGGTACCGTCATCTGCCACGAGATCTGGCCGAAACGGCGCATCTCCGGACATGTTGTAGTTGATATTCATGTTGCCGAACTCGGGCTCGTTGTCTGTCTTGCGGTCTGCAATCGCATCCGACGCATTCTGGAAGTTGCCAGGCATTTGCGCTGCATTCATCTGGGCACTCTGCCAGGTCACGCGCTGGTTCCAGATTCCACCGGCAACAGAACTGAATACCAGAAGATAACTGTGGCTATTGGTAACCAGAATTGCCGAATTGCGGCTGTCAGACTGCAGCGGCATGACCATGACTCGCCGTCTGTCGCCAGCCACCAGATATGGCCAACCCTTCTTTTCATCTGCCGATGGAAACCATGAAACGATCTGCTCACCCTCTGGCACCAGAATTTCGGTAAACATGCCCATGCGCGACACGACAGGGTAAATCCGGTTGGCATCGTAGGGATAAACGACGATGGTCGAAGAGTCTGTCTGCATCGCATCCGGCATGGTTCCGGCAAAAACCATGTCGGAACGGATGACGGATGCCAGCAACACCATCATCGAGAAGTACAGCATCTGCTTCATTGGCCCAGCTCCTCGTCAATTTCGAACTGGGTCACATAAAATCCGATCGGATCCATGAGCGCCTGCTTTTCATCATTTACCGGAATCAGGGCGTAATGCAGGGTCACGGTCTTCGTGACTGTTGTCGGAGCAGCCGTTGATGACAGGCTCACCAGCTTGACATCCGCGCTGACGACATTGGGCGCGCCAGGAAGAATAACGATATGGCGGATCTGGACCTGCCTGACCAGTGAAGGGTCTCGGTCCATCCGTTCCAGCACATGATCTGCCTGAAGAAACTGCCTGAACTGAGCTTTACCCTTGCTGAGCACCATCATTCTGGCTTCGGGCAACAGTTCATTTTTGGAACGGTAAGGGTCAATGGTTAACAATTCGCGAATGAACCTTGCCGCAAAGTATTTGATATTGAGTGCCGAAGGAACAAATTTCTGTGCTTCATCCGTGGAGACCGTGACCTGACCGGTATCCTGTCGAGCCACCACAAAATAGGGAATGCGCTCTTTCAGTGGCATGAGTCCGGTCAGCGCAATGGTTTGGAGCACATTCATGACAATGGCCACAAACAGAAAGATACCCAGCCGGTTCGCCAGAAACCGGTCTTTGTAATTGCGTTTCAGCAGGTCTGTCCAGGTATCTTGCATGCTGTTTCATTTGTTTACAAATGAAACCATTTTATGCGCGCAAAATGACTGTTTGATGACGCTATTGGCCCAGGACGGAAAAATCCGCTTGCCAGTGCACAAACAATCCGACCACCCGTCATTCAGCCGTGATTCAGGTGGATATTACGAATAGCCTGCTGATAAGCGGGGATGACAACCGGTTGTGCCAGTACCAGCAGCACCGCCAGAATCGCTGCAGCCTTGACCAGCAATGAATTGGCACTGCAGAGAGGGCCATACCGGTTTTCAGCCGGACTGCCGGGCCACAACAGCATGAACAGAAACAGCAGCAAATTCAGGCCACCCATGATCATTTTGCCCGTCGGATCATGAGTGGACCCTGTGGCTATGCCATGGGCAATGGCGATCAGCAGCGGAACCAGCAACCATTTGCCGGACAGGTTGCTGTCATGCAGACGCAGGATGTGCAACCGCACCAGCAACCATAAAAACAGCGATCCGACCGGCACCATGTACATCACGCCCAGAGCCGGTCCGATTCTGGACAGCAGCAACCCGAGAAACAGCAAAGGCAATAGCTGTACCAGCAGATAAAACACAAAAGCCACAAACCGCACCCGCCCTATACGGCCATTGGTATTGAAGCCAAACATGACTGGCGTGACACGCTGTGGCCCGGCAGCCTGTGCCTGTTGGGCATTGGCCAGTCTTGCCCGGTACGCCAGATGCGCAGGAGGCACGGAACTGCCAAGCAGATCCTCATCCGTTCTGCGCCCGGCCTCCGACCGGCTGTCAGCGTCAGCCATACCCGTTGCCTTCGTCGACTCCGCTGGAGACGGCTGGATTTCAGCCACAGAACGCCGCGATGCGGAAGAAATCACATCTATCCGGCTGTCCACCCCTGCCTTGGCAAGAACGGAAAGGTAACGCACGGCCTCGTCAAATGGCAGATTGCGCCGTATGGTTGTGGTCTTGCCCATCAGAAGTCGGGCAGCCTTTTCCGGTCTGATCCCAAGCAGGATAGCCAGCGCCGGCTGAACTGCATCCCGTTGAAAGCCGGGCAGCACAAGACCAGTGAGGACAATGTCGACCGTTGCCTCGTTCTGTTCAGGCAGAGCACCTGGGGCGGGCCTGCCATGCCGGAAACCATGTGTCACGGAGCGTCTCCTGTCTGGTGACGGGCCCTGACAATACGAGACACGTTTGCCGGCGCTTGCCACCGCCAAGATGCAAAATCAGATGAACTGATGGGATGATACAGGATTTCCGTTTGTTAGCAATGAAAAACAGAGGTGCCAATTGACCATCTGACAAACAAGTACCGGTGCCTGCATTCGGCCCAGAACAGAGAACAGGATTGTTGTTGCAGGAATTTGGTGCAACGCCCCTAAGCGGATGCTGACAAGCCGTCCGTGAGTGATGCATGCAGATAGCAGGTAGATGGTGGTGATGGGCAGAATTGAACTGCCGACCTGCGGGTTATGAATCCGCCGCTCTAACCAACTGAGCTACATCACCACTTGACATCAAGCCGGGCATTATGACGTGATCGAAGTTTTACGTCAAGCTCGGCATCTACTTGCGTCCAGTGATGATTTGCATCATAATGTGCGGCTCTCTGCGTACTCGCCGCAGTCCACATTTGAGGTTTATCATGAAAGCCGACGCGCATCCATCCTATGACACCATCAAGGTTACCTGCAGCTGTGGTAACCAGTTTGAAACCCGCTCCACGATGAGCAAGCCGCTGCACATCGAAGTCTGTTCCGAGTGCCATCCGTTTTATACCGGCAAACAGAAGATCGTGGACACCGCTGGTCGCGTCGAGAAATTCCGTCAGAAATACGGCATGAAATAATGCTGCCGTGCCGCCCGCTACGCCGGGCGGCCGTTTCTGCGGTAAACTGGCGCATCTGCATTCTTCCGACGCGTCGTGCCTGACTCCCAGCCAACCCGAAATTCCGGCCTGTTCCCCTTTCTGCTGACACTGGTACTGTGTCTGGCATGGCTTATGCCGGGTCTGGTGGGCCATGAACCCTGGAAAGGTGACGAAGCCGTCACCATGGGGCTGGTTCACAGCGTCCTGTCTGGCATTCCGGCTGCGACGCCCACCCTGGCTGGCGAAACCTGGCCATCGGCTCCTCCTCCGTTGTATCCCGTTGCGGCCGCTACACTGGCCAGCTGGCTGGCGCCCTGGTTGCCGGCGCATGATGGCGCCCGGCTGGCTGCCGGTCTGTTTGTTCTGCTGACCTTCATTTTTTCCGCACTGACCGGGCATCAGTTGTATGGCCACCGCCATGGCCGCATGGTGGTGATGGTTCTCGTCGGCAGTGTGGGCCTGTGGTTTGCCGGACACGAGTCCATACCGCAATCTGCGTTGTTGCTGGGAGCGGCAATGACTGCATATGGCGCCGCATTGTCTCCTTCCCGTCCGCTGACCGGAGGCTTGTGGGCTGGCTCTGGTCTGGGCATCAGTTTCATGGCAACCGGACTCGTCGATGCCAGTGCACTTGCACTGGCATTGCTGCTTTTGCCGTTGGCCAGTCCGACCTGGCGAAACACCAGCACGCTGCGCGCGGCATTGACCACCTTGCTGGCGGCATCGCCCTGGCTGCTGCTATGGCCTTGGCAGCTGCACAGCATGTTGCCTGGCTTGTGGCAGGCCTGGCTGCAGAGCCAGTTGCACCAGTTTGTGTTTTTTCACAAGCCGCCGGGCACACCCAGCCTGTACTATCTCAAATTTCTGCCCTGGTTTGCCTGGCCAGCCTGGCCACTGGCGCTTTGGACCCTCTGGCAGAGCAAACGCCAGCACACGATGCTGTCGCCCGGCGTCATCTTGCCGCTGGCGCTGTTTTTTGCCACGCTCGTTGTTCTCAGCCTGACGCACAATCCTGACCCTGATCGCGGATTGCCTTTGCTGCTGCCACTGGCATTGCTGGCCGCCGGCGGCACGGCTACGTTGCGCCGTGGCGCTGCCAATGCTCTGTACTGGTTCGCCATCATGACCTTTGGCGTGCTCGCCATCACTGCCTGGGTGTACTGGAGCGCTTTGGATCTCGGCTTTCCGGCCCATCTTGCCCGCCATCTGCACAGCTTGCAGCCGGGCTACATTGGCAATTTTCATCCGGTTCCTTTTTTGCTGGCGGTATTTTATTGCCTGCTGTGGATAGTTCTGCTGCTGCGCATGAAGAAATCACCCCACCGCCCGCTGCTGGCCTGGGCAGCCGGCATGACTCTGGCCTGGGGACTGGCCGCTTTCCTGTTTGTATCGCCCATGGATCAACGTCTGGGTTATGCGGGCGTAGCCAGTTCGCTGCAACCCGCATTACCGGTGCGAGGCTGCGTGGCAAGCCGCCATGTTGAAGACGGTGCCCGTGCCATGTTCGATTATTATCTTGGCCTGCAAACCCTGCGCGAAGTGGGCGGACACCCGCGCACCTGTCGTTGGCTGCTTACCGAAGAACCCGACAATTCGACCACAGCCGCCACGCTGCCTGGCTGGCAGATGGTCTGGCAGGGCAGCCGCATGGGCAATCACGTGGAACGGTTTGCGCTTTATCACCGGCTGCAGCCGGCGCAGTGAGATGGAGGCCCCCATGACCGACTCCGGAACCGAACACCAGCTCGCTATACGAGGAATGACCTGCGCTTCCTGTGTGAGCCGTCTGGAGCGAGCGCTGGCGGCAGTTCCTGGCGTCACCTCGGTCACGGTGAATCTGGCCACGGAAGAGGCCAGACTGGTGACCTTGCCATCGGTGCAGGTTGCCAGCCTGCTGGAAGCGGTGACAAACACGGGATTCGAAGCAACCGAGAAATCCGAAGCCCGATCTGCTGCCGAGCCGGTTGACCGGACCTGGCTGCATGTCCTGATGGCAGGGCTGCTTACCCTGCCCCTGAATATGCCCATGTTCGCCATGCTGGCCGGAATACGCTTTGGCCTGCCGGGCTGGCTGCAATTCCTGCTGGCAACCCCGGTACAGTTCTGGCTCGGCTGGCGGTTCTACCGCGCAGGCTGGCATGCGGCCCGCGCTGGCTCCGGCAACATGGACCTGCTGGTTGCCCTGGGCACCAGCGCCGCCTGGGGCTTATCGGTCTGGAAACTGGTTCACCAGTCGGAAACGCTCTATTTTGAAGCCTCGGCCACGGTCATTACCCTGGTACTGTTTGGAAAATGGCTGGAAGTTCGCGCGCGCAAGGCCACCGCTTCGGCCATACGGGGGCTGGCGCAACTGCGTCCCGATTCTGCACGGGTGCGCCGTGAGGACACGGAAATCGACATCCCGCTCGAGCAGTTGCGTGTTGGCGACCGGATGCTGATCCGGCCGGGCGAACGCCTGCCCGCCGATGGTCTGGTTCTGGCTGGTCAGTCCAGCACTGATGAATCCATGCTCACCGGCGAAAGCATGCCGGTAGACAAGCAGCCCGGAGCCAGTGTGACCGCCGGAACCCTGAATATCCAGGGAGCGCTGGAGGTTGAGGTCACTGCCTGCGGCAACCAGACCGTATTGGCCCGCATCATCGAACAGGTGGAGCGTGCGCAGACAGTCAAGCCACCAGTCCAGCGACTGGCTGACCGCATCAGCGCCGTATTCGTGCCCGTGGTTCTTGCACTTGCCATGCTGACACTGGCCGGCTGGCTGATGGTCGGCGCAGGCTGGCAGAATGCCATTCTCAATGCCGTGGCCGTGATGGTCATTGCCTGTCCGTGTGCGCTTGGTCTGGCCACGCCAACCGCCATCATGGCCGGCACGGGTGTTGCCGCCCGCCATGGCATTCTGATCCGTGACGCAACGGTGCTGGAAACAGCTCATCGCGTGCGTTGCGTTGCGTTTGACAAGACCGGCACGCTGACTGTTGGCAAGCCTGCTTTAACCGGCGTGACGCCTCTTGCCGATCTGGCTCAAGACGAATTGCTGGTGCTGGCTGCCAGTCTTCAACAACAGAGCAACCACCCACTTTCGCTGGCATTGCGCACTGCGGCGGACTCGCGCCAACTGGCCCTGCGCCTTGTCACCAACAGCCAGAGCCTGATCGGCCGCGGCATTTATGGTGAACTCGATCACATAACATGGTGGATGGGCAATGGCCGCCTGCTCGCCGAACTGGGACTTGGCCAGCCAGACCCTTTGCCAGACAATATCGAAACCATGTCATGGCTGGTTCGCGAGCAAAACGGCGTGCGCGACATTGTCGGCCGCTTCGGTTTTGCCGACCCGCTGCGGCCGGAAGCCATCTCCGCCATACAACAGCTGCGTGATCTGGGGGTATACACCTGCATGCTGACGGGAGATCATGCTGGCATTGCCGGCCATCTGGCGCGGCAGCTTGGCGTTGACCAGCATGCCGCCGATCTGGACCCGGCCGGCAAACTGGCCGCCATTGCGCGACTGCGCGATCAATATGGCGTGGTTGCCATGGTTGGCGATGGCATCAACGATGCGCCTGCACTCACGGCTGCCGACGTTGGCATGGCCATGGGCAGTGGCAGCGACATTGCCATGGACAGTGCCGGCATTACCCTGATGCGCAGCAATCTCCTACTGGTGCCGGCAGCGCTGGATATTTCACGCAAAACCTGGAACACATTGTGGCGCAACCTGTTCTGGGCGTTCATCTATAACCTGTTTGGCCTGCCACTGGCAGCAGCCGGCCTGCTGAATCCTGCCATTGCCGGTGGCGCCATGGCGTTCAGTAGTGTGAGTGTCGTTACCAGCGCCCTGCTGCTGCGTCGCTGGCGGCCTACTCTTGTCGAAACGGCGCTCAATGAATGATACCGACTGGCTTGCCAGGGCAAGCGGCGACGACATCCTGGAAGCCGCCCGTCATGACCAGCTGGACGTGGCGCGGGCACAGGCAGAACTGCTACGTCGCCACGATGCGGAAACCTGTTACCGGTTTGCCCGTGACATCATGACCGCAGATATTCCGGCACTGGAATCCTGTGTGATCCAGCACGGCACGACCGAACTCTGCCTGCGTTTTGCCCGTGATATTGTTGGCGCGGTCAACAGCAGGCTCCAAACGCGCATTCTGGAGTCGGGCAGCGCGGAAGACTGCTTCCGGTTTGCCGAAGACATCTTCAATGCGGATCTGGCTCTGCTGCGGAAACGAATCGCCAGTCTGGGCGACACTGAGATGCTGGCCCGCTTCGATGAGGCATTCCCACCCGGCACTGCACTGTGGCCTCCACCGGTGGTGGAGCACTGACCGGCTGGCAATCACGCCACCAAACCGGATCAGTTCGTTCAGCGTGTCAAACCTGCGTAGAGCAAAGGCAGCTTTTCTGGCAGCCGCTCAACATGATCGACAACCATGTAGTTGCGTGCGCCAAAAATCCGTGACACATACTGATCGGCACGCGGATCGAGACTCATGCAGTAGGTGATGATGCCATTGCGGCCAGCTTCCTCGACTGCCTTTTTGGTGTCATTGCGCAAATACTGTGGATCACGTACATCGATATCTGCCGGTTCACCATCGGTAATGACCAGCATCAGCTTTTTGGCGGACCGCTGCTGCTTCAGGTAATGGGCTGCATGGCGCACCGCTGCTCCCATCCGGGTGGACAACTGGCCAGTCATGCCAGCCAGTCTGGCTTTGGGCACCTCATCGTACGGCTGGTCGAAATCCTTGAAGCGGTAGTACTCCACCTCGTGACGGCCATCCGAGCAGAAACCGTGGATGGCAAACGGATCGCCAATCTTGCTGATGGCGTCGGCCAGCAGCACGCAGGCCTGACGGGTCAGATCCAGCACGGTGTGATCCTGGCCCGCCACCTTGTCATTGGTGGATTCGGACAGGTCAACCAGCACCATGACTGAAATGTCGCGGGTCTTGCGCACCGAGCGCATCATGATGCGCGGATCGGGCTGCATGCCCATGCGGATTTCGATCATCGACCGGATCGCAGCATTGATGTCCACCTCGTCGCCGTCTTCCAGCTTGCGGATGCGCTGAACGCCTTGCGGCTGCATGGCATCCAGAAGGAATTTCATGCGCTGGATTTCGCGCTTGTATTGCGAGGCAATGTCTTCAATGATCTGCAGATCACCCGCCTTGGCCCGCTTTTCCATGATAGTGGTCCAGGTGGGTCGCTCCAGCTGGATCTGGTAATCCCATTCCGGATAGTGCACCGGTGCCGCCATCGGTTCGCGGCCTTCCATGTCATTCCAGGATTTTCCGCCACTGGATTCGCCAATGTTCTCATACGGGAACAGTTCGGTTGCCAGCACCCAGACTTCCTGCGCATCATCGCCGGCCAGCTCGGTATCCACCTCGTTGACCATTTCCATGACGCTCACATATTTGCGTACTTGCTGGACGGAGTCGTAACCGGCAGTGGCAGCCTTGTCCGGATCGAATTCCTCAAACTGCCAGAAATAACGGTTGTCATCCAGATATGGCGCTACCAGCACATCGGTGCGCGGCTGGAACGACATGCGCATCTGGGTGAATTCGTGAGCCAGCTGAACGCCGATATCCCACGACATCTGGTTGTCGGCCAGACGTTCCTGCTCGGCGGCAAACAGCTCACGCGCCTTGACGACCAGCGGGTGGTCATCCTGGTAAGCCGGGTCAAGCAACGCCCGGGCAATCCGGTTCAGGTAATCGCCAACTGTCTTGTCCTGCTTCGGCGTGATCACATGCAGGCGTGACCACAGCTGGGCCAGTCCGGGAAAACGTCGGATGGCATTGCGCTCGACCCGGGCATCTTCAATCACCGAAATCACGGCAATCTGCAGGGGATTCAGATTTTCCGCAGAAATTGGCTCGGTGGTATACATCACGTGTGCCGCGCAGTGCGCGGTTGCCGCACGGTACATTTCCAGTCCATTGACCCGCTCGATTTCATTGCCATCGGCATCCTTGATGACAAAATCATCAAATGCGTCGGGAATATGCAGCAAATAGTCGGCAATGTAGGGCTTGTAGCCTTCACGCTTTTCAAAGTCACCTGAAGTCGGTCGCATGAAAAAATCGCGGCCCCACAGCGCACGCAGGTACATGTTGATCCGCCGGTGGACATCGACCAGCAGCGTGCCTTTGCGCTCCTGCTGCATGATGGCCAGCGATTCCGGCGTCTGCAAACCGAAATAACGCACCTGCTCTTCGTAGTTGGTCCGGTGCGCTTGCGCACCCCAGTTTGCCCAGCGGCGCAATCCACCCAGAGTGAGCTGGGAAAACAGCTTTTCCAGGTTGTCGAGCATCGGCTTGACGCCGCGCGGCGCGCTGGCCAAAAGGTTATTGACCAGTTGCAGGTATTTCTTGAACAGTTCGGCATCGCCCAGACGTTCGGCAGCAAACGGCGCTGTCGACAGCATGAGGTCGATCACGGTTCCGCTGGTCTTCGACGCCATCATCATGGCGGCATACACCATGTCCGGCACCACATCTTCGCCAACAGCGCGTGCGACGGCCGGCGCATTCTCGATATAGGTGGTTACCAGTTCCTGACCGCGGCCAAGATTCTTCAGCGAAGCAGCGCCATCCATATAGCGCTGCAACCCCAGCGGACTGAACACCCGGGCAGCATCCTGCCAGGTGGTTTGCAGAATTTCACGCGACTGCTCTGACAGTTCAGCGAGGAATTCCTCGTAATCTTCCAGATGAATCGACATAGCTCTTCCCTCTTGTGGGAGCGGTTTCCGATATGCTCCGGCAGCCGCGCATGTTCCTGGCCGCGGCTGACGCGCGTAGAGTGCGCAGCCCTAACCGATTTGCGCGGGTCTGGCGGGGTCATACCCGCCAGTTACCGGAAGATGCGTCAGAAGTAGGTGCTTACCGCCGCATCCAGTGCATCACGCATGTCAGGGTCATCGGTAATCGGACGTACCAGCGCGACACGACAGGCAGCGCTGGGTTCGACATTGCGCGCGATCAGCGATGCTGCGTAGATCAGCATACGTGTGGAAATGCCCTCATCCAGACCGTGTCCCTTCAGATTACGTGCACGCTCGGCAATCGATACCAGCTTGTCGGCCACTTCGGCATTGACACCGCCTTCGTGCGCCACGATTTCCTGTTCGATGCCATGTTCCGGATAATTGAAATCCAGTCCACCGAAACGTTGCTTGGTGGATTGCTTGAGATCCTTCATCAGGCTCTGGTAGCCAGGATTGTAGGAGATCACCAGCTGAAAATCCGGATGTGCTTCGATCAGCTCGCCCTTTTTCTCCAGCGGAAGCGCACGACGCGCATCGGTCAGCGGGTGAATCACCACTGTGGTGTCCTGGCGCGCTTCGACCACTTCGTCCAGATAGCAAATGGCGCCATGACGGGCGGCAATGGCCAGCGGACCATCCTGCCAGCGGGTACCGCTGGCATCGAGCAGGAAGCGGCCAACCAGATCGGATGCAGTCATGTCTTCGTTACAGGCAACCGTGATGAGAGGCTTGCCCAGTTTCCAGGCCATGTATTCGACGAAACGGGTTTTACCACAACCTGTTGGCCCTTTCAGCATCATCGGCATGCGTACTGAATAAGCTGCTTCGTACAGCTGCACTTCATCGCCGACGGAACGATAGTAAGGTTCCTTCTTGACCCGGTACTGTTCCATGATGTCGCTCATTTCACTGTCCTTTCACGAGATTCTGCTGGTATGGTCTGTTTTGCTTCAGAGGCGTCGCCCTGCGGCGTCTTTGAAGAAAAACAAACCCCCGCAATGCCCGGTCCTGTGCTGAACACGGGCCGGGTGCACGGCGGGGGCGTGTTGTTCTCGCCGTTGGCTGCTTACACAGTCTTGCCGCGGAAGATCACCATGGAGGCACCCTGGCTTTGGGCAAAGTTGTCGTAGCCGACCAGACGAACGTGGTTGTTCGGGTTGGCCTTGTGGCAGGCTTCTGCTTCGCCCAGGATACGGGTCACATCGGTTTCGCCAAACATCGGCAGCTTCCACATGTACCAGTAAGAGTCCATCAGATGCTCGGGTTCGGTGTGCTCGATAGCCGGATTCCAGCCTTTGCTCACGATGTATTCGACCTGTTTGCGGATTTCGTCGTTGGTCATCGCCGGCAGGTAGGAGAAGGTCTCGAACTTGCGGCTGGCGGGATCGCTCAGACGGCTTTTGTAATCCAGTACTTCAGACATTGATATTCCTTTCGGGAAAGTATTCAGTGTACAGTCCGCCCGCGTGCGCCGGGATGGGCCACACGCGGACCGTTCTACTGCAAATGCTTACTTGTGAGCCACGTCCAGCTTGTCGACAGTGTCGAACTCGAACTTGATCTCTTTCCAGGTTTCCATGGCGATCTTCAGTTCTGGGCTGTTGGCAGCGGCCTTGGTCAGCACTTCCTTGCCTTCGCGCTCGATGGCGACGCCACGGTTACGGGCTTCGACGCAAGCTTCCAGAGCAACGCGGTTGGCAGCTGCACCGGCAGCGTTGCCCCATGGGTGACCCAGGGTACCACCACCAAATTGCAGAACGGAATCATCACCGAAGATGTTCACCAGAGCAGGCATGTGCCAGACGTGAATACCACCAGAAGCGACCGGCAGAACGCCAGGCATGGAGCCCCAGTCCTGGTCAAAGAAGATGCCACGGCTGCGGTCTTCCTTGATGAAGCTTTCGCGCATCATGTCGATCCAGCCCAGAGTTGCTTCGCGGTCGCCTTCCAGCTTGCCCACAACGGTACCGGAGTGCAGGTGATCACCACCCGACAGACGCAGGATCTTGGTCAGCACGCGGAAGTGGATACCGTGGTGCGGGTTGCGGTCCAGAACGGCGTGCATGGCGCGGTGGATGTGCAGCAGAACACCGTTGTCACGACACCAGTTGGCCAGGCCGGTATTGGCACAGAAACCGCCGGTGATGTAGTCGTGCATGATGATCGGTGCGCCGATTTCCTTGGCGTACTCGGCACGCTTGTACATTTCTTCCGGGGTCGGGGCGGTCACGTTCAGGTAGTGACCCTTGCGTTCGCCGGTTTCGCGTTCAGCCTTGTTGATGGCTTCCATCACGAAATCGAAACGCTGACGCCAGCGCATGAACGGCTGGCTGTTGACGTTTTCGTCGTCCTTGGTGAAGTCCAGACCGCCACGCAGACATTCGTACACGGCACGGCCGTAGTTCTTGGCAGACAGACCCAGCTTCGGCTTGATGGTGCAACCCAGCAGCGGACGGCCATATTTGTTCATCACGTCGCGTTCGACCTGGATGCCGTGAGGAGGACCGCCACAGGTCTTCACATAGGCGATCGGGAAGCGCACGTCTTCCAGACGCAGGGCACGAACTGCCTTGAAACCGAACACGTTGCCCACCAGCGAGGTGAACACGTTGACCACGGAACCTTCTTCGAACAGGTCGATCGGGTAAGCAATGAATGCGTAGAAACAGGTGTCGTCGCCAGGCACGTCTTCAATGGCATACGCACGGCCCTTGTAGTAATCCAGGTCGGTCAGCAGGTCGGTCCAGACGGTGGTCCAGGTACCGGTCGAAGACTCGGCGGCAACAGCGGCTGCGGCTTCTTCACGATCAACGCCGGCTTGGGGTGTGATCTTGAAACATGCAAGAATATCGGTGTCCAGCGGGGTGTACTCGGGCATCCAGTAAGTCTGGCGATACTCTTTCACACCGGCGTTGTATGTTTTTACTGCCATAACAACCTCCACAAATTAACTAAAAACAGACCAGGCTATGTCTTGTTGCGACATGGCCCAAACTATAGCAGATGCGCCGACATAAATAACAGTCAATAATCCTGATTGTTATGATAATATAGACCTTATGCTTTGGCGCAAGATCCATCCGGCAGGTTGCATTATATGCCAATGCCTAAACAATTCCAGTGACGCTGGCATGGGGATATGCTACATCTAACCTTCCGTCAATTGAGCATTTTTTCGTCGGTATCCAGACACCTGAGCTTCACCAGGGCGGCCGAGGAACTCCATCTTTCCCAACCGGCGGTTTCCATGCAGATCCGCCAGCTGGAAGACAACGTCGGCATGCCGCTGTTCGAACAACTGGGCAAGAAGATCTTTCTCACCGAAGCCGGCCACGAGCTATACCACTATGCGCGTACCATTGCCGAACAGCTCGGCGAAGCCGAAGCAGTTCTGTCCGAACTCAAGGGCCTGAAACGCGGCAAACTGAAAATTGCCGTCGCCAGCACCGCCAACTACGTGGCCCCCAAGCTGCTGGCCACATTCTTCAAACGTTATCCCGACGTCACCGTCAGTCTTGACGTGACCAACCGTCAGGCCCTGCTGGCGCAACTGGTCAGCAACGAAATCGAGCTGGCCATCATGGGCAAGCCGCCCGGCGATCTCGACCTGATCGCCGAGTCGTTCATGGACAATCCGCTGGTGGTCATTGCCCCCGTCGATCATCCACTTGCCAGCGAACGCGACATCCCGCTGCAAAGCCTGCGGGACAAGGTATTCCTGGTTCGCGAGGCCGGCTCGGGCACCCGCATTGCCATGGAACGGTTTTTCACCGAACACGAACTGACTTACATTCCCGGCATGGAAATGAACAGTAGCGAGGCCATCAAACAGGCTGTTCAGGCCGGCCTTGGCCTGGGCGTGGTTTCACTGCATACCGTCGAACTCGAACTGGAAGCCCGCAGGCTGGCAGTTCTGGACGTGCAGCACATGCCCATCCGGCGCCACTGGTACATTGTGCATCGCCGCGAAAAACGCCTGTCCGGCAGCGCCATGGCATTCCGGCGTTTTCTGCTGGAGGAGGCTGCCAACCTGATCGGGCCGGGATCGGCCTGACCATGATCAGGCTGCGCGCGGCTGGCGCAACATCTGTTCCAGCATTTGCAGATGTTCGGCTTCGTCGCGCGCCAGATGTGCAAACAGCTCCTGGTGACGAGCATCCCGCCAGCGAGCGCAATAGCCAGCGGCTTCTTCGTACAGCCGGATTGCAGAGACTTCAAGCTCGCAATTGAGCACCAGCATTTCCTGCAAGGTGCGACCGAGACGGGCTGCAGGCAGCAACCCTGCCTGCGGAGCCGAACCCAGACTCACCAGCGCATCAGCCAACAGACTGAAATGCGTCAATTCCTCCTGCGCATCGGCTTCAAACTGTTGCGCAAGATCCTGTATTCCCCAGTAGTGCAACAACCTGGCTTGCGCCAGATACTGCTGGACTGCGCCCAGCTCGTGTGCGGCAGCCCGATTGAGATAGCCTGTCAGTCTGGCATCTGTCATCATGGATGCAATCCTCCTGGTCTGACCCGCTGTCCGGGATGGTCATCCCGGACAGTCAGTCATTGCCACTTCAGTTGCGCTCAGTTGGAAGGCGTCGGCAGAATGCCTTCGACTTCGCTGTGAACGCGAGCGATGATGTGAGCAGCCACCAGGCCATCACCAACGCGTTCGCAGGCATCAGCGCCAGCGCGAACAGCAGCGTTGACGGCGCCGGTTTCGCCACGCACCAGAACGGTCACGTAACCACCACCCACGAACTGGCGGCCAATCAGACGTACTTCAGCAGCCTTGGTCATGGCGTCGGCAGCTTCGATTGCCGGAACCAGACCACGGGTTTCAATCATGCCCAGAGCGATACCATTGGTTGTTGTTGCCATTTTCATTTCTCCTTGCCAGTCAAATAAAATTTCGTTTTCCAGCCATGGGCTGATCAGAGGATGGGTGCATCCGCCGAAGTTGGCAGAATGCCTTCCACTTCGCTGTGAACGCGAGCGATGATGTGAGCAGCCACCAGGCCATCACCAACGCGTTCGCAGGCATCAGCGCCAGCACGAACAGCTGCGTTGACAGCGCCGGTTTCGCCACGGACCAGAACGGTCACGTAACCGCCACCAACAAACTGACGGCCAATCAGACGAACTTCAGCAGCTTTGGTCATGGCGTCGGCGGCTTCGATTGCCGGAACCAGACCACGGGTTTCAATCATGCCCAGTGCGATACCTGTTGTTGCAGTTGCCATTTTTTTCTCCTTTGCCAAAAAATAATGCTTTCACCCTGGAACGTCAGCCTGTCAGGCTGGCGAACCTTCTTCCCACTGATCGATGATTCCGCATACCGTCAGGTCTGTGAGAATCTTGTAATTGCCGGCAGCATAGCGTGCTGCTGATCCGGCAGCGGTGATGACCCATTTACCCGGCGGCACGCCAACCGGATCCACCGCAACTGACAGCTTGCCCTTGGCATCGGCCAGGATCAGCAGGGATATTTTCTGCAGACCGGCGATGCGGCGGGTAACGACCAGATCGGAAACCACACGCATAATGTCCATGTCATGCCTCCTCCCAGCGATCGATGATGCCAATGATGGTCAGGTCGCTCGGAAAGTCCTTCGCACCTGCGGCTTCGCGTGCTGCCGAACTGCCTACGCAAATGACCCAGTCACCCGGAATGCAACCGATCGCATCTACCGCCACGCTGCGACCACCACTTTTTTCTTTCACCACCAGAAGCGGACGGTTACCCATCTCCTGAATCCGGTTGGTTGATACCAGCGTTTTTTCCACTTGCATGATCTTCATACCAGCACCTCAATGTCCTGCGACTGCTTCGATGATGTCCACTTTTTCCAGCGGACTGCCGGCTTTCTTGGCTTGCACGGTCAGTCCGCAGGCGATCATTCCCTGTTCTGCCAGCCGGCTGTACCTGGAGCGGATGGCTTCGTGAATCCGTCTGCAGCGTTCGACTGCGCGCTCACGGGCACCCGGTACGTCGGCGTCATAGCGATAGTGGATGGCTATCGGCACCGGCAGACCGTGACGGATGTTCAGTCCGGTAAAAATGCGGATGCCCACATCCAGATCGTTTGCACCTTCTTCCACGGTATACAGCTGGGCCAGATAGGTCAGATTACGCAACTGCAGGGTATCAAATCCCTCTCCCACGCAGATCAGCCGTTCCTGGTGACCAATATCCCGATAGCGACCGCCATGTTCCTGTCTGACATAGGCGATCTGCGAGCAGTTGTTTTCCAGCAACCGGGCAATCAGCCGACGCATGCCTGCTTCCGGTGCACCATTCCCCTGTGCCCAGCCACCGGCTGCTGCCGCCTTGTCAATGGCTGCCAGCAGATGACTTCTGGCCTGGTCTGCCTTCATGCCCGCCGTTTCTTCATACAGACGCGCATTGTCAACCAGCCGGTACAGGCTCATTTCGCCATGCGCATCCGGTATGTGCACCTTGATGCTGTCGGTATCGGTATCCACACCAACCAGCAAGGTCGCCACCGAAGCGCCACAGCAGAACTGGTTCTCGATCGCTGTGCGAAAAGCCTTCAGCTTGCCAAGCGCCGCTTCGGCGGCACCCAGTTCATTGCTGCCGTGAGCAGCACATCCTTCGTGTGCCGGATCAGAGCTGCTGTAGTGGTACACAGCCACCTTAAGGTAGCGGGTGCCCGCATCCGACAACGTTGGCACGCCTTCCCGGTAGCGACGCAATTCGGTATCCGCCCAGTGACGGACATTGCTCTCCACGTCAAACATCGCTCCGGCATAAGACTGCACCCGGCGAACCGCACCCTGCGGCAAACGCAGGATATATTGCAGCAAGCCTTTCAGACGACCGTCCGCGCACGGACTGAAATCGACCTCGTGAAATCCGCATTCAATAAAGAACTGCAACATACGACGCGCTTCTTCTGCATCCAGTTCAAGCGGCATCGGCAAACCATCCGCCAGCCGGTTGAAGGTGCTCAGCACGCTTTCGCCATACAGCTGCTTCATGTCCAGCCCGGACACCCAGGCATCATCAAGCACCTGCCCTGGCAATTCAAAACCGAATTCTTCACGGGCAATCGACTGCCCGCGTGCAACAAAATCTTCTTCATGCTGCAGCGCCGAAATGCGTTTCAGCACTGGCACGATGGCAGCAAAACGTGCCCTTACGGTCCGTTCGTACTCGGCCAGCTTCTGGTTCTGCACCACCATTTCCAGGGGGTGCGCGCCAGTTGCCGCCGTATCGGGCACGCATTCACCACGCGCATCGACATGGCTGCCCGGCGGGCAAAAACTGGGACGCTGCGGCCAGGTCGTCACCAGGGCGTGGGTGACCGGTACGCTGGTCATGGCCATCGCCACTGGTGCAGTTTGCACCCGGTTTTGCATCCGTTCCGGCCGGTTACGGGTATTCATGTCCTGATGCCCTCTTCTCTGCCATTAACCACGTGCGCCGCCGGACAACGTCACCGTTGCACCCTTGGCGTTGCCACTGCCGCCCGTAATCCGGATGTCGGACGTTTCCGGCTTTTCTGCCTGACGCGGCGCCCGCATCACCGGAGGAATCCCCCGCATCGTCGGATTGCGCCGGCTGGCCGACTGGCCTTCCGTTCCGGTTACCCGGTCGCCACGATCCCAGGCATCACCAGTGATCAGCCGCTCGCGGCCTTCCCCGGTAATGCGTCCGGCCGTGGCCGGCTGGCTTGCCGGTTCCGCTGGTGCCGCTTCACTTGCAGCCACGACCACCGGCTGCACGACGGATTCATCGCGGTAACGAAATTCCGGCGTGCCGGAAATGAGTCCGGTTGCCCGAGCCATCGAACCACTGATGTTCGAACCGCCACCCCATGCATTGCCGGTAATCCGGGTTTCCCGGCGATCGCGGGAAGCCATGGCAGGCTGCTGCATGGAAAACTGCCCCGAAGCCACCGGTCTTGCCGGCTCAACCTGTTGCATCAGGTTGTTGGCCGTGCGCGCCGGTTCCTGCTGGGCCCTGGCGCGTGGATGCACATAGCCGGCTTCAGTCACCCGCATGGCCGGCGATTCGGCCGCATCACGCGCTACCAGATGCTCGACTGCGATGGACGAAGTGCCTGTCACCGGTTTGCTGGCGCGATATTCATCGCCTGTCATTCTGCTCGGCATAGCCATCACCATTCCTGTGACCTGGTCACCGGCCAGGGTTCGGGTTGCGCCCAGCATCGCGGGCGGCTGGTACGGCCGCTCGCGACGATACGCAACAAAAGGACTGTCAGTCAGATAACGTGAACCAGTCACCCGTGAAGAAGCCGAAGCTTCAGCGCTGATAAGGCTCGGCGAGCGCACCGGTAGGGTGCTTCTCACCGCGCTGCCAACGCTCGGATGACTGGTCAACGCTTTTTTTGAGCTGTTGTCCTGGGGACGCTGCACGACTGGATTGGCGTAAATGCCACCGGTTATCCGGCTTGCAGCTCCCGCCTCTCCGCCGGTCACCCGGTTGGCACGCCCGCCATCATCACCCGTTACCGGGTTGCGGCCCATGGTGCGGCCCATGATGACTTTTTCGGGTGCTGGTTCCGGCGTGGTTCCGCAAAACTGGCTGGCCTGTTCGGCAGACAGGTACTCGGTACCGGTCACACGCTTGCAGGTGCCGTTTTCGTCGCCCGTTACCCGCGAACTGCGCCCGACTTCGGTGCCAGTCACGCTACGTCCACGACTGGTACTGGTGGTTGCCACTTTGGCCGGTGCCGGGCTAGGTACCGAAGCACAGAACGACGCGTACTGCTCGGCGCCAATGTATTCGGTGCCGGTCACTGCACGGCAGCTGCCCGGTTCGTTACCGGTCACACGGGTGGTCCGCTCGACCTGGGTACCGGTGACTTCGGAACCAGACAGGGTTGTTCCGGTTTCGACCTTGGCAGGCGCCGGTCGCACACGTCCGGTCGGACGGGCCACAGGTGCATTGCCACGACCAACTAGCGACCGCTCCATGCGACGCTTGCGGGCTTCGGAAATGGGCGCAGGCTGGATTGGTGCAGCGACTGGCTCAGCGGCCCGTTGCTGACAGGTACAGACATGCGCTTCTGTCGTTACTGGCGCAGCTGCCGGGATCTCGGCGGGCTGCTGATGGACGACCGGCGCTGGCGCGGCTTTTGCCGGCGGAGCGGAGCTTGCTGCGCTGGAGGACGAGCCGGCCGCAATGGCGGACTTGCCTCCCAGCGACATCGCTCGCCTCCGCGCAAGCGCAGCCTCTCGGCCGCTCATGCGCTGGGTCGCATTTTGTTCAGTCGCTTGGCTCATGGATCATGATTCCTTTTGCTTCAGCTTCGGATAGGAAGTTGTGTCAGGCATCCGTTGACTTGCCCTTGGATGAGATATTACGATCAGTCGAGCATAATAAAAAATGAATTAATTTTATTGATATCATTCACTGAAATAGATATATTGACCGTCAGGGAACCTCTGATCATCATCCAGGAGTCGCCATGAACGTCACATTCCGGCAGCTGAAACTGCTCGAGGCCGTTGCCCGCCATTCCAGTTTCACGCGCGCATCCGAAGAATTGCACCTGACACAACCCGCCGTATCCACCCAGATCAAGCAACTGGAAGATGAAGTCGGCATGCCTTTGTTCGAGCAGATGGGCAAACGCATTTTCCTGACTGAAGCCGGCCGGGAGATGTACGCTTTCAGCCGCAATATCGCGCAGCAGTTCCGCGATATCGAATCGGTCATCGACGACATGAAGGGTGTCAAGCGTGGCGCGCTGACCCTGTATGCCACTGCCACCTGCAAATACTTCGCGCCCTATCTGCTGGCGGAATTCATCAAACAGCACGACGGCGTCCAGGTCGATCTGCAGATCACCAACCGGGAAAACCTGATCAGCGCCCTGCAGGACAACGTGCCTGACATGGCGTTCATGGGAACACCACCGGACGCCATTCCACTCGCCCATCGTGCTTTCATGCAGAATCCGCTGGTGATCATTGCCCGTCCTGACCATCCGCTGGTCAAACGAAAGCGGATACCGCTTGCCGATCTCGTCGATGAAAACTTCATCCTGCGCGAGCGTGGATCCGGCACGCGCAATGCCGTGGAACGGTTTTTCCAGGACCGCAACATCACGCTGAACACCTCGATGGAAATGACCCGCAATGAGGCGATCAAACACGCCGTCATTGCAGGACTCGGTCTTGGCATTGTTTCACTGCACACGCTGGAATTCGAACTGACATTGAAAAAGCTGGCCATTCTGAGCGTGGAGGGTTTTCCGATCATGAAGGAATGGTATCTGGTGACCCGCAACGGCAAGCGCCTGTCGCCCATTGCCATGGCATTTCATGATTTTGTGCTGAACGAGGCGCACCGCATCGTTCACTTTCCGAAAGACCCGCTGCTGCTGCAGGAAGCATGAGGCACACCGCCGGCCGGTCGTGCCGTGCCGGACAGAAGCTGTGTCGCCGTTTCATAAATGAAACGATATGAATATCATCAGCAACATTTACTTAAATTAATTGACCAAACCGGGTAAAGTAAACACATCGGGGTCTGGAACACGCCATACCCGACCAGCCTGGCAGACCGTCGAAGAACGGCAGACTGGCTGGCACCATGTGACCATCATCAGGAGATCCGGATGAGCGAATCAATCCCGCAACCCGCCGTTTCACAGGCCGATGGCTGGCAGGCCCAGGAACGCCAGGGCATACTGACCCGCCGTTTCGAATTTGCCAGTTATCCGGAAACACGCGCATTCCTTGACCGGATGACAGTCCTGTCGGAAAGGACCGGCCGGTTTCCCGATCTGAATTTCAGCAAAACGCATGTCAATGTTTCGATTGCGTCGGATTCCGGCAAACTGACGGATGCCGACTTCCAGCTCGCCGATGCCGTGACCCGGCTGGCAGCGGGTCCGGCAGAATGATGTCCGCGCACCGCATTGCTCTGGCCAATCTGAAGGGAGGGTGCGGCAAGTCCACGCTGGCGCTCAACCTGGCCGCCGGTCTTGCCCGACGTGGCATGGTCTGTCTGGTGGATGCCGATCCGCAGGGCGCCCTGACCCACTGGGCCAGCTGGGCCGAACCGGATGCCAGCCGGCAGCTGGTGGTCAAACCGGCCGACACGCCCCTGAATCTGACCGGTCTGATGTCCGGTGCCGACTATCTGGTCACCGACTGCCCGCCATCCCTGGACATGCACATCACCCGGGAAGTCCTGCAGCAGTCCAGCCATGTCATCATTCCGATCCTGCCATCCCCCCTTGATTTGTGGGCCAGCCATGCCGTGGCCGGAACCTTGCGCGAAATCCGGCAGATCAACCCTGGACTCAAGGCCTGGATCCTGCTCAACCAGGTCGAAAACAGCAGCGCCCTGTCACGCGCCATGGCGCAAGTGCTGCATCAACTGGAATTGCCCATACTCGGTACACAGGTCAAACGCCGCGCGGCCTACCGGGTGGCCATGCTTGAGGGCAAGAGTGTCTACCAGCTGGGCGGCCGCGGCCGTCAGGCGGCAGACGAAATCGAAACCATCCTGGATGAGGTATTACAGACATGAACAGAATGCAGGACAAACTCAAAGCCAGCATCAGCCCGGCCAAAACCGGAGAAACCGCACCCACCACCTCGCCAGAGGCACCGGCAGCAGCTCCCGCTGCCGCAGCCAGACCTGCCCCGCGCACCCGACCGGCCGCAAAACCAGCCGCCAAACCGGCAACCGGCAACAAGCCGGCCGGCACACCACCAATGAGCGTCTGGCCTGACTGAAACGCACTGGCGGCAGGCCAACCAGGGTCCGTTCGCAACGGGCCCTACTCTCGCCGCTGGGCAGACTGTCCGTCAGTTCTTGAACTTGACCAGCCGGCTGACCTGGATATCGGAAATGAACACCACGCCGGTATGCTTGTTGAAAAACGGCTCGAAGCCTTCCAGAATCGGTTCGACCAGCTCTGGTGGAACCGCAACGATAATCATGATCAGGACGTCATCTTCATTGAACATGATGTGTCCTTCATGGAAACCGTGGCGCCCGCGACCGGACAGATTGCCGACAATGGTATAACCGGTCACGCCGGCGCGGTCGAGCAGGTCGGTGGCGAACTCCTGGTGCTGTCCTTCGAGAATGATCTCGATTTTCTTGACCGGGCTGAGATTCAGGTTGGTCATGCTGTGAACTCCTTTTCAACAGATGCAGGTCTGGTCGCACCGACACGTTGCTGTTGCCAGCTGCCGTCTTCGAACAGGTGGAAAATGCCGGTTTGCGGGTCTGCTATCACCATGCGGATCCAGCCGTTGTACACCAGATTGCGAACTTTGACGATACCTTCCACCGCCCGTCTGGCATGTTCGAACGGCGCTTCGATCAGCGTCAGCAAGCGTAGGGGTTCATGGTAAGGCGCGCCGTTTTTCAGCACGGTCTGTGACGGCAGCCCCGTACGCAAATCGGACAGATTGCCGGTCATCACGCCAAACCGGCCGGCGACGTTGTGGTACACCTTGCTGCCACTGCCATAATGCTCGTTGTCGACCGCCGAAAAATAATGCTCCATGTTGATCCACTGGCCGACCACCAGCGGACCGGTGAGAATGTTTTCCAGCAAACGGGCCTTGCTGTCTTCCTGCCAGTTGTAGGAATGCAGGAAAACACGCCCCTGCAGGTCCAGATGCCCGGTGACATGGCGACGACCAATCACGAACGCGGCGTTGCCTGACAAACCCCACTCTGGACGCACCTGGGACCAATCCATGGCGTTGCGGCGGGCATCCCGGTAAGCACGCGCCGGATCAGCCGCCGGCGCGTCGTTGTAATCGAGCGTCCGCAAACGTTCGGCAGCCGAAAGACGCGAGGCTGCGGACAGTCCGTTCATCAACCGCTCGATGTAAACCAGATGTCCCGGTGGCAACAGATCGAGGTCAAACAGACGAATTTCGTCGGTGGTCGTGTTGTGGAATGCCGGCACGAACCAGACGTCATCATCGATGGCGATTCCGTTCTGGCGCAAACGCTCGCGTACCGAGGTGCGGTTGGCGATCTGCGCCAGCAGGCGCGCACTGACCACTCCGTGATTGCCGCCACAGGCGCCGCAATCCAGCGCCGACTCATACGGGTTGTTCTCTGACGTGCTGCCATGACCGGTCAACAGGACAAAACGGGAAAATCCGCTGGTCAGGCCGATGGATCGCAAGGCTGTGCTCACGAAACGAACCTGTTCGTCCAGCGTATAACCGATACGGCCCAACTGTTCGAGCTGGATCCGCGCATCGCCGGAATTGATGTGGTACACCCGGCGCAGACGCTCGATAAAATGCTGTTCGGCAGTTGCATCCAGACCAAACTGACGCGCAAACCCGGTACTGCCCTCCCGGTTCTCCAGCGCTGTTTCACGCAATTCACGCACGATTTCATCGGTCAGGTGTTCGCGGCCAATGCCGAGTTCCCGGTTGACCGCCTTGACGATCATGGCACGCTGCAGCACGCGGATAATCGATTCGGCCTGCTCGCGCGACAGCTTGTCAAGCAGCAGCCGGCTGTCCAGCCGTTCCGGTTGCAGCCGTTGACGCCACTGGCTGTACGCCAGCGGGGCCAGACTCTTGCCAAACATATCGAGGCCGAACAGCAGACCAATGGCTTCCACCGTGACAAACGGCGATAACACGGATGCCTTGAGATCGTGAAAAACCTGTTCCAGCACCGAAACAAACGCCTCATCATCTGCATGGCGGGCAATCGATAATTCAAGCACCAGATTTTTCGGCGTCACGACAACTGGCGCCAGATGAGTCTCGCTGCCCTTGTCCAGGCCAACAAAACTGGCCGGCACGCCAAAGAAGCCGGCAATGCCATACGTCTGGTAATCCCCGAGGTGTTCCAGATGCCGCCGGATTCGTTCCGAACGGACATCAATACAGAACATGGCCTGAACAAACGGGCGTTTTTCCCGCGCCGGCGTCGTTCCCAGATCAATACCCGCCAGCAGCCGTTGCCGGTAATTGGCCTCATGGGCCTGCAGCCAGATACTTCCTTCGGCGGCTTCAAACCGTTTCAGCAGGCCGAGCAGACGATCCATGCCAGCCATGTCCAGCCGCATCAGGCTTTTTGCACACCCCGCCTGGCCGGCCAGCCTTGTTAGCCTGGCCGCCACAAAGCCAGCCTCATGCGCGCGCTTGCGGGCCAGATAATCGGGAAACAGCTTTCTGGCGCGAACATCGTTCCGGCTGTCGATGGCATCCTCAACGGCATGCGCCATTTCGGGCAGCACGGAACCGCCATACAATTCCATCCGCAACCACGCCTGTTCCGGATGCGCATTGACGAAATCACGCAATTCGCCGACAGTCCCGGGCAGGCGGCGACGCTGGGCATGTTCGCGCAGCAGGGCCAGTCCAAGCACCAGGCGCACCGCCAGATAATCCACCAGATCAGCCGGATAACGCCTTCCCCAGTAATAATGCTTGGCTGTCGAGCGCCAGCGGATAAACCCGCTCCAGCCATGCAATCGGGTCAGTTCACGCGTAAACCAGGCCATCCAGTCATCTTCCGGAACGCCCAGTTCATGCATGACGTAACTGATCACGCCTTCCGGACTGTCATCCTGCTCCAGAATGTTGCTGATATGCATACCACGAATGAACAGACGCAGGTTGTGACGGGCCACCGCACTCCAGGCATGGTAGAACCCTTTTTCACGACCTGGCATCTGCCAGGACGACTGGCCTTCATCAAAAAAATCGAGGCAGCTCTTGACCACCAGTTCGTCCAGCGTGATGCCGATTTCGCTCCCGAACAACCGGTCCAGACTGACGTACAGCGGTTCAATGTCGTGCGTTTCTGCCAGCAGCCGCCGTGCCTGCACCATGGTGTCTTCATCCGATACCGGCGGAGCCTGGCCGGACAGGCTGGCCAGCACATCGTCCGCATCGGCCAGCTGCAGCCTGTCCACCAGCGATTCCGGACAGGCCGTCATCAATGCCTGCAGGACTGCCGGCAGGTCGAGGTCGCCGATGGCCGGTTCTCCGGCCAGAAACTGCCGGATCCGGGCTGACAGCTCGGTGCGGTCGATCCGGTTGTCGGACAGATAGCGCTGATACTGCGCGCGCGGCAGGTAGCCACGGGCATGAAACAATCGCTGCCCTTCGGCCACTGCATCGGCAAACGCCATGTGCTCCAGGCCAAACAGCGGATTGTGATGAATAAAAGTGCGCATGGGCCAGAAATTGGGAATCGGCTCTCCGGCCATCTGCACCATCGTACGAACTTTAAGTTGCTGACCGAGAGCCAGTTTCACAATCCACCCCCTCGCAGTGCCAGTCCGGCCAGAACCAGCACCACCAGCAAAAAGACAAAACCTGCCGTTGCCCTGCCGGACAGGTCCGGACGTGCTGCCTGCCGTACCGGCCCAAACAGGAATCCCTGCAGCAACAGAAAGCCCGCCCAGCTCCACAGCAGCCAGACCAGCAGCAATCCGAAATCAAACCCCCAGTCCAGGGTATGCAGCAGCGTCAGCATGCCAAAAAAACCGGGAAACAGCGGGGTGGCAATCGCCGCCAGCACGCTGGACACCAGCAGCGCGGCCAGTCTGGGCTGGCTGTCTGCCAGTCCCCCATACAGGCCACTGTAGGCTGCACCGAACCGCAGCGTCAGCTGGCCGGCCAGCAAAACCAGCAATGCTGCCGGCAAACTGAATGACAACGCAAAAAGACGGAGACTCCAGACATCTGCGCCATTGGCCGCCAGGCCCCAGACCAGGGCCAGCGCCGAACTCGCCAGCATGCTGGCCCACAGGCCAAGATCGCGCACCGTCAGCAAGCGCAGGGCATAGAATCCGGCACTTGCCATGGCCCAGATGACCAGTCCATTGGAGATATCCGCTGGTGCTGCCTGCAAAACAGCCACCCCGATCTGTGGCCAGACCAGCAACAGAATGGCGCGCAACCAGGGTGATTTCATGCGCATTACCAGCGCATTTTGCGGAATGCTCAATGGATACAGCGGCAAGAACACCGCTGCCAGAAACAGCTTGGCTATCATGTCAGACCCACCTCGCCAGCAAATTGAGCTTTCGCGATGCCGCCAGCACCAGCTGCGTCAGCTGTCCATGCACATCGGCCACATAAAACTCGCGGGAAACCAGCGAATACAGCATCAGTCTGGCTCTGGCCAGACGACCCGGTCGCCATTCGGGTGCGGACTTGCTGGAGTAAGTCGCCAGCCAGCCCATCACAATCGCCACGGTCAGGATACCCATCATGACGCCAAACACACCCAGCGGAACGCTTGCAGCAGCATAAAGACCATCGCGCATGGCGCTGTCCGGATACAGGAACAGGCCAAAGCCATGTTCGATCAGGGTGTAGGCGACCACCACAATCGCCAGCGACAGAATGATCATCGCCATCTGGCGCAAGGGACTGTCAGCCTGCAGCCGATGGGTAGCCAGCAACAACTGTGCCCCGGTGGCCCAACCGAAAAACAGCAGGATCACCGCACCCTGTTGTCCGACAAAATGCCCACTCACCAGCCAGTGCGAAAAACCGAGAATGGCCAACGGCACCACAACGGTAATCGTCACCGCCACCAGCCATGGCAAACGCGAGGCATCTGTCTTGCGTTCCACCACAAACGTGTAAACATCATCATGCGGGACCCCATCATGGCGACGGGCATCCCCGATCACGCCGCCGGCACCCAGAAACATGGTGCCCTTGAACAGGCCATGGGCAATCAGGTGATAGATCGCCAACGAAAACGCCCCCACGCCACATTCGACGAACATGAAGCCCATCTGGCCCATGGTGGAATAACCAAGGGATTTTTTGATGTCGTTCTGGGTCAGCATGAGTACCGAACCCAGCACAGCAGTGACCAGACCCACTGCAAATACCAGATGCAGCACGCTCTGGGTGTGCACGAACAGTGGCGCAAAACGGTTGATCAGGAATCCTCCGGCGTTGACGATGCCGGCGTGCATCAGCGCCGACACAGGGGTCGGGCCTTCCATGGTGTAGGGCAACCAGTTGTGCAGCGGAAACTGCGCTGAACGGGCAAACGCAGACAGGGCTACCAACAGGCCGACCGTTTCCGTTAATGGCAATCCAAGCAAGGTCGTGGCATCGGGATGGGCTGCAATCCGGCCAAACAGTTCGGGCAGTGCCAGCGTGCCGAACGACTGATAGAGCAGAACCGCTGCCAGCACCAGCGGCAGATCCCCAATACGGTAGGTGATCAGCGCCCAGAACGCATATCGCTGGGAAGCCTGCCGGGTCTGGTCATGGCCCAGCAGAAAATACAGCACGATGCCAACCAGGTGCCAGCTCACCAGCAGTGTAACCAGATCGCCTGCCGCCACCATCAGCAGAATGGCGGCAGTCATCAGATCGAGCAGAATGTAGAATCGGCCGTATCCCGGCTCTTCAGCCATGTAACGCACGGAATAGACATGCACCACCAGACTGATGCCGGCTACCACCACGCTCATGATGATGCTGAGCGGGTCCAGACAGAGGCTGCCCCATGCCGCGCCGCTGCTCAGCCAGTGGGGTTCGCCTTCACGCAGATAGAGGGTCAGTTCCAGCAACGCCGCCATGGTGGCCAGCACGCTGAACACCACACTCAACCGGGCCACCCGTCTGCCCAGACGAGCGGAAAACAGGGTTGCCGTAACCGAAGACAGCAAAAACAGAGCAAACGGCAGCACCGGCAATACGGACAGCATATTCATCATTACCCCCTGACCTGGTTCTACCGGTCACAATCTTCGCAGTGTAAAAGGGGCAAATCAAAAACTAAAATGAATTGTTTTTATGTATACTATACACATATGGCTATGGAAAGGCGCTCGCCATGATGCACGTCACGATGCGGCAGCTCCAGGTATTTGAGGCTGTTGCACGCTTGAAAAGTTTTTCCCGGGCAGCAGAAGAGATGCAAATCTCGCAACCCACCGCATCCAAGCTCATCCGGCAACTGCACGAGGAAATCGGTCTGGCACTGCTTGAACAGCTGGGCAAGAAAGTTTTTCTGACCGAAGCCGGCGAACAGCTGTATGCCACCTGCAGCGAATGGTTACAGGCATGGACCCGCTTCGAACAGGGCATTGCCAACCTGAAAGGACTGAAGGAAGGCCAGCTGAAGATTGCCACGGTCACCACAACCAAGTACTTCATGCCACGAATACTGGGCCCGTTTGCCAAGGCCTATCCAGGTATCGGCATCGCTCTCGAAATGGTCAGCCGCAGCGTGTTGCTTGACCGGCTTGCGCACAACATGGACGACATGTACATCATGGGGCTTCCGCCGGAGGATTTTGACGGCGAATGCATCCCGTTCATGCAGAATCCGCTGGTCATCATTGCGCCAGCCGGCCATCCGCTGGCCGGACGCAAACAGCTGGACTTCCGCGAACTCGCCAGCGAGCCGTTCATTGTCCGCGAACAGGGTTCCGGTACACGCATCACAGTCGAACGCATTTTTGCCGAACACCAGTGCCCGCTCAAGATCCGTATCGAACTGAGCAGCAATATTGCCATACGGCAGGCAGTTGCGGGCGGACTGGGACTTGCGCTATTGTCGAGCAGTGCGTTGACTCAGGATGCCACGGCACGCGAAGTCACTGTGCTCGATGTCACCGGATTTCCGGTCATGGGCTCCTGGTATCTGTTGCGGCCGAAAGGCAAACAGCCTTCCGTGGCAGCACAAACCTTTGAACAATTTTTGCGACAACACACCGATTTGCTGGTTCCTGCCGGCGAAAATCCTGCCATCTGAGGCGGTGCTGTCAGTCACTATGGAGAATCAATCAATGAAATCAAACGTATATCCCGGTCTTGCGCGCGACAGCGAAGGCGGCATGACCCACCTCGGCCGCATCGTCAAGGATGCCTGGGTATTCAGCCTGATTCCCGAATCCGAAGACTGCACCGACTGGGGACTGGACCAGATGCAGATTCTGGCCGACCAGGTCGCCAGGGAATGGGATGTCTATGGCAACCTGCCTAGTCGCCTGCCGTCCGAACTGCGCGAACGGCATACCCGCATCTACACCCAGGCCATCGATCGTGCCCGCCAGGAAGGCTGGGATCCCGAACTGTTTGATGAAGACTGACCAGCATGCTGTCCTGGTGGCAACGACTGACCGGCAACAAGGCTGCCGAACAGACGGAAGCCTTTTTCAGCCGGTTTACCGGCAGGACCCTGATCCTGCATGCCGGACTACCGGCCTGGTGGACTGGTGAACTGACGGCTCTGGCTGGTGGTGGCGCACACCTGCGACTGGATGTCCGCCAGATCGGACATACCCGTCTGACGCCAGTGGAATGGATTGCCAGCCGGCACATCCTTCCACACAACCTGCCTTTGCCCTTACTGGTTCGCGTCGAGCAGCAACAGGTGCTGCGCATCCGCCACCTGCAGAGCGGGAGCAATCTGCTGCATCCGTCCGACCTGTGGTGGATTCTGCAGGAATTTGACCAGCGCTGGCATTTTCGCATCCAGGTGATGCCGGACGGTCACCAGGTCGACGCCGGCATTGCCCTGCACGACAACGGTCTGGACTACACCGGCATTCTGGCTGACGGAGAACGCGTCCCAGACTGACACCAGGTGTTAACCGCCGCTTGCCAGGCCGTTGAAAAACGTCATGAGCGCAGGCAAGACGAGGCAAAAAGGGGCAAAAAACCGCAGTTTACATTGCGTAAATGAGGATTTTGAGCCACTTTTTAACAACGTATTGCCAAGCGCAATCGTTTTTCAACAGCCTGTTACTGGCGATCCGGCGCCCCCAGCTGCATGGCCCAGTTGATGGCTTCGTAGTGCATGCCATTCAGCGCCACCGGGTCCAGCAACAGATCCTGGGCCAGCACGGACAGGGTTTGCTGGTCTGCATCCTCGAACGCGATCGCCAGCCTCAGATAAGGCGCGTAAGGGCCATGCCCTTCCAGCAGCGCTCGGCTGACGTTGTCACGCAGGCTCAACTGGGCAAGCGCTTCTGCCATTGGCACATTCAGCAGCACATCCAGCAGGGAAAACATGCCGGTGACAAACAGACTGTCGGCATCCTCCGCTGTCAGATAGCGCCTGCCCAGCGTTTCCATGATCCGACCGCGCACCAGTGCATTCTGCAACAGTGCCGCATCGGTAGGCGAGCCGTCTTCTTCCTTGACGTAAAGCAGTAGCGTCAGCCAGCGGTACAGGGGCTCATAGCCCAGATACATCAGCGCCTGGGCAATCGAATCGATTTTTCGCGCCAGTGGATTGAGCGGCGAATTGATGTAGGTCAGCAGTCGGTAGGACAACAGCACATCATGCTTGATTCCCTGCTCCAGCTCCGGATATGGTGCCTTGCTGGCCGCCAGGTTGAGCAACTCCATGATGCGCAGACGATCGCTGTCAATCCGTTGGGGCGCCTGCGGATTGCGGGTGGCGAAATAAAATCCCTGAAAAGCATCGAATCCAAGATTGCCAGCGGCCTGGAAGTCATCCTGGGTATCGACATTGGACACCAGTATCCTGGCCTGGCACTGGCTACGCAGATGTTCCACCTGCTGGCTGAAGGCAATCGCATCCAGCTGACGCAGATCGAATTTCAGCCATTGCACGCGCGGCAACAGGGGCGCAATCCAGTCATCATCCGGCAGATTGCACAGGCCGATCTGAAAACCATCGGCAGCACGTTTCTGGCAGACCGCCAGCAATGGCGCGACGGCATCCCGAGACACGCGGCTGACATCGATCATCAGCACGACCATGGCGGCTGGCAGCATGCCGATCCAGCTGCTGTCAAGCAGATCCGGCCCCAGAGTGACAAAAATGTGCCGTCGTCCGGCCTGGCTGCGCAAATCAAGCTGAACCACACTGGACAACAAGGTTTCATCCGCCAGCGTCTGCGTACTGACGGACACATCCACACCCAACTGGTTTCGCAATGCCAGTTCATAACCGATGATGCGCTGCGCCTTGTCAAGAATGGGCTGACGCAACAGATAACGACCAATTGGCGAAGGGACCGGCGCAGCATCATCTTCGGTCGGATCTTCCGTCGCCGGGGCAACCGGACCGGCTTCTGCCGGTTTCGGCGCAGGCACCTCCGGCTGATTACGCCGCAAGAGTTTCATCCAGGATGGAATCATGATTTCTCCGTCTGACAGTCCGGCCTGCAGTCAGGCTCCAACGAAATTAACACCCACAACATCCGGCCACGGCAGCACGCACAGCCCGCCACAAGCCTTCAATCCACCGGCAGACTGTCCAGCGAGCTGGCCCAGCCCATGGCCTCCACCAGCAACGGATTGATGGTGTCCGCATTCAGGCCGATTGCCCGCGACCGGTCGTCGGCCTGGTACCAGTCTCCGGTTTCCAGTGCCAGCGCCAGATCAAGATAGGACGCATAGCGACCGGTCCGCTGGGTAAGCGCCTGCGTGATGGGCTCGGACAGCATGAGCGGCTCGATCGCCTGATCAATCGGTACATTCAGCAATGCGTCCAGCATCGAGATCATGCCGGTCAAGAACAGGGATTCGGCTTCATGACCCAAGCCGGCATGGCTGGCCAGCAATTCCATCAGCCTGGCGCGCACCAGGGCTTGCTGCAGGATGGCCCGGTCGCGCGCATGCCGGGTTCCACTGGTGAACAACAGCACGGTCAGCCAGCGGTACAGGGGACCATAGCCAAGAAACATGAGCGCCTGACTGATCGATTCCAGCGGATGATCGAGTCCATTCAGCGGCGAATTGATGTACATCAGCAGTTTGTAGGACAGAATCGCATCCCGGCGCATGACGGATTCGAGCTCTTTCAGCTCGACATTCTGCGCCAGCAGGTTCAGCATGCGCATCACGCGAATCCGGTCATGATCGATACGCCGCTGCTGGTTCAACCTGACCCGGGTAAAGAAATACCCCTGGCAGGCGTCAAAACCCAATGCCTGGGATGCTTCGAAATCGTCTTCGGTTTCAACCTGTCTGGCCAGCAGGCGCAAGCCGGCATGATGACGCAGATGTCTGAGTTGCTGTTCCAGGTCAACGGCACTGTAGCGGCGCAGATCAAAACGCAACCAGGACAGCAGAGGCAGCAACTGGCTGGATTCCAGCTGTTCGGGGAGATTGTCGATGGCCAGTTGCCAGCCACTGCGGACACAGGCCTGACAATCCTGGAGCAGCGTTTCCTGGTTCATCTGATGCCAGCTATCCAGCACCAGCACCAGACGATTGTTGGTGGCAAATGTCTGGCCGACATCTTTTAGCAAGCCCGCCTTCAACCGGACAAACATCAGTTTTTCCGGGCTGTTCTGTGAAAATTCAAGCTGTTCCAGCTTGGCCAGCGTATCTTCATGCAGTTCGTCCAGCACCTGGTCCGAACCCGGATCGTTGTCCGGCCGCCGGAAGGCCACATCATAACCGATAATCTTCTGCGTGCGATCCAGAACCGGCTGGCGCAACAGAAACGCCGAACTGCCTGCCAGTTGATGCAGGGCTGCACTTTCTTCCCCGTGCGCAACCGGATCAGGATGTTCCTTGCCTGACCGAAACCAATTTTTGAACATAATCACCTGTCTGTCCGCAGGACGAATCTGTCGGCAATATCGCCTGGCCAGAGCCAGGATTCTGCTTCACAGGCCAGCGCATCGGGCAACAGGCTTGCAAAACAAATCTTACAGACGAAGATTACACCAAAAAACAGGGCTATGGGATGATATTCTCATCAGGAATGCCATGATTCGACAAACCAGAAACGCGGATGATTTTCAACGGAAGGCAGTGTGTCCTGCGGGACCGGCCTGCAACAATGGCAGAATACGCTGTTGCAGAGTCGCGCGATCCCAGGCCGATCCGTTGCTGCTCAGGCTGTTGTATACCAGGCGACCTTGGCGATCGAGCACAAAACTGACCGGAATCCGCCAGATGCGTCCGTACTCGCCGGCCCAGCTGCTGCCCAGCAAACCGACCGGAAAAACCAGGGTCCTTGCCGTGTTGCGCACCTGTGGCAAGGTGTCCGGACCATCCAGCGCAAACGCCAGCACTCGCAATCCATCACCGGCATGCGCTTTGGCAAAGCTGGACAACACAGGCAATTCTTCCTGACAGGGTGCGCACCAGGTTGCCCAGAACGTGACAATGACAACCTTGCCGCGCAAGGCAGACAACCGGTAATCATGTCCGTCAATACCGTGCAGCACCAGGTCTGGCGCCGGCTGTCCCGTCACCGCATCTGCCTGCGCCGGCATGGACGGCAGCGCCCCTGCCAGCCATGCCAGCACGCAGCACAATCCGAGAAGTCGTTGTCCAGTCTGCAATTCAGAATCCGTAACTCATACCCACCGTTCCGGTCCAGCGGGGAAACAGCTGATAGCCGTCCAGCTGGCTGTAGACAGGAACCTGGATGAAAGTATACACACCCAGCGTCCGCAGCACCCTGACACTGATACCTGGACTGAGATAAATCACCGTACCTGCCGTATCGGTTGCGTCAGCCAGAGCGCCCATATCATGACTCTTGCGCGAAACGTTCAGCTGCACCTGCGGAGTCCAGTCCTGGTGTTTTTCATAACGCAAACCCAGACTCAGCACACCCAGATTGCCAGGCCGGAAATTGGCTCCCGGCTGGTTCAACTGTTCAAACATGGCCACCTGGTAGCGCCCTTGAACAAACACATCCAGGTTCTGGCTGACTGGCTGCTCGTAAAACGCACCCAGAATCAGATCCGTACTGCCGGTACCAGGCTGCAGACTGGCATCCAGTGGGGCTCCGGCATTGGGCCCGCTGACAAACAGGGTTGGCGACCTGCCAACCGGGATTCCCGTGTCGACGTTCTGGTTGCCATATGCACCAGTGGGCAGTTTCACGCCCAGTTGCAACCCCAGATTATGCGTCGGCAACCAGCCCTGCCACGTGGCGATCCACTGCATGTCGCCGAGCCCCGAAGCGGTGGCATCGCTGACATTGGCAGCATTGATCCGGTCGCCAGACACATTGCCCCAGGTGCCATGCGAACGATCGATATAAGGCAGGATGACGGTATAGTTCCACTCTGGGTTGGCAGCATAGGTCAACGCCACGTTGGTATAACGGTTGATGGTCCGTTTTTCGATTTCCTGCGGGCCAGGACTGGCAGCGCTGGCACCCGAAACGCCGTTGGTCAGCACGGCGGCCTGTGCAGGTGAAATGGCCGACATGCCCGCGCGCATCTGGCTCTGGTCGATATAACTGTATTCGATCCCCAGTGTCCAGCCGGAACTGCCGGTTTGACCCGTTTCTGCCGCATATCCGGTAGCCGCCTGACTGCTCAGCGTACATCCGCAGGTGGCGCAAGCCAGTGCCGGCAACGGCGTAAACAGCGCGGCTGCCAGCAGCCAATGAATCCAAATCTGTTGTCTCATCTTGCCCCCGTTTGACCGGGGGGAATTATAAAGAGCAGGCTTCAGCCACGGAATGCGACACGTTGTCGCATATCAAGCGCAGTCAGTCATCACGCACCGGCCGCTTGAACAGTTTGCGCTGCAAGGTCCGGCGGTGCATGCCCAATGCCCGGGCCGTGGCCGATACATTGCCCTCGTTTTCGGCAAGCACCTTCTGGATGTGCTCCCATTCCAGACGCTCCACCGAAAGAGGCCGCGCGGAAGGCGCGATGCCGGCATCACCACGGTCACGTTCCAGCGCCGCCACGATGTCATCCACATCGGCCGGCTTGGCCAGATAATGTGTTGCGCCCAGTTTGATGGCCTCGACTGCAGTCGCAATGCTCGCATAACCGGTCAGCATGACAATCCGCATGGCCGGATTGGCCTTGCGCAAGCCACTGATCAGCGCAAGACCTGAACTGCCTGGCATGCGCAGATCAACAATGGCGTCATCCGGCAGCCAGTCGGACAACAGGGCCAGCGCCGGTTCGGTGGCATGAGCCACGCGGACCTCGAAACCCCGCCGGATCAAAGCCGCCTGCATGACCCCGGCAAACACGCTGTCATCATCGACCAGCAACAGGCGACGCATGGGTTTCCTCCGTGACTGGATCAAACACCGGCAACATGACGGTTACGCAGGCACCGCCATCTGGCCGAGCGGACAGGCTGACCTGTCCGCCATACTGTTCGATGCTGGCATTGGCCAGCAACAGGCCGATGCCACTTCCGCCCTGCGCCTGCTTGGTGGTAAAAATTGCCGTTCCGACCGGAATCTCTTCCGGAAATCCTGTGCCGCGGTCCAGAATATCCAGCCGGATCTGTCGCAGATCCCAGTCGGCTTCGATCTCGACCTGTTCATGGCCCGCATCCGCGGCATTGTTGCACAGGTTGAGCAAGGCCTGCCCGAGGGCATCCCCGGCAATGAAGCGAGGCATGTCTCCCGAACCCAGCCAGCGCAGGTCCAGCGACACCTGCGGCCGCATGACCTGCCATTCATCCAGCCGTGCTGCCAGCCATTCATCCAATCGCACCACCTGGCCCGAATCCGCCCGGCCTGCCTGTCCTGCCCGGTCTGCCCTGGTCAACCGGGTCAGCACCTGCTTGCATACCCGGATTTGCGAACGCAGCAATTCCAGCTGGTCAGCCAGCGCAGCGTCGCCGGAATGCGCATGCAGCAGTTCACCGGCAATCACATTCATGGTGGCCAGCGGTGTCGACAGCTCATGCGCTGCGCCCGCCGCGAGGCTGCCAATGGCAACAATCTGCTCATCGCGCAGACGTTGTTCGCGCACACGGGCCAGTTGCCCGTCGCGCCGGCGCAAGCCAATGGCCATGCGACCAATAAAGTAGGTAATCAATATGGTACTCAGAATGAAATTGAGCCACATGCCAAGCACATGCAGATGAAACGCCGCGCTGCCAGGCGGCAGAACCAGCGGCTGGTGCCAGGCCATCAGGGCGCTGTAGGACAGCAGGCCGGACAGCGACAGCAGCCAGGCCAGGCGGGACGGCAAGGCGGTGGCACCGATCATGATCGGCAGCAGATACAGGGAAACGAACGGATTGGCTGCTCCACCAGAAAAATAGAGCAGGAATGTCAACAACAGAATGTCGGTCAGCAGCTGGAAAAAACATTCCAGCAATGTCACCGGCCAGCCACGGCGCAACCGGTAGGCCGTCCAGCCGGCAAACATGCCGCCAAGCACGATCAGCAAGCCCAGCGGGCGCAATGACAAATCGGCATGCAGCACGATCACGGCCACCACAACCACCACAATCTGGGCCAGCAGGCCGTACACGCGCAACGCCAGGATATCGCGCAGCAGGCTACCGGCAGATGCCAGACTGGGAGCGGAAACGGGACGAATCATGACGATGATTGTAACGGGGTTTGACCCTCTTGTCCGCCACTGCGACGATTTGTCGCATTTTGCTGCCGGACAGATCACCAACCGGTCTGGTCAGGGCATACAACTCATGTTAATGTGACGCATGTTACTACAGGAGCAAGACATGGCTGTTCTGGAACTCACGCAAGACAACTTTGAATCCACCATTCTCGACAACAATTTCATTCTGGTTGATTTCTGGGCCCCATGGTGCGGCCCCTGCCGTGCCTTTGCGCCCATCTTCGAAGCGGCTTCGGAAAAATATCCCGACATCGTGTTTGCCAAGGTCAACACCGAAGAAGAACAAGGTCTGGCTGCCAGTTTTCAGATCCGTTCCATTCCCACCCTGATGATTTTCCGTGAAAAAGTCATCATCTTCTCGCAACCTGGTTCGTTGCCCGCCTCCGCGCTGGATGACCTGATCGGCAAAGCCAAAGAGCTCGACATGGCAGCCGTGCACAAGGAAATCGCCGAGCAGCAAAACCAGTCCTGAACCGGACTACGACGCGCCGGCTACAGCAACGGTGACAGCAATCTGGACAGTGTCGCCCGTTCGCGGGTAGCCGCGCCGGCCAGCGCAAACCCCTGAAGGCTGCCATCAGCCGCATACAGACAGGAGCGCCAACCACCTTCCACGGTGTCGGTCTGCCAGTTCTGGGCCGGCTCCGGTGTCGCACCTCCCACCACCAGCGGCAGAATCGGTGTCTTGATGGTCACAGGCATGGCCGGATAGGCCAGCACAGTGTCTTCGCCGGCCAGCAAGGCGGCCAGAGTACGCGCCTGTGCCAGCAAGGGCTGAACAAACGGCAGCACCAGCCCGTCAACCTCAGCGCAATCCCCGATGGCAGATACCGCCGGCACCGATGCATTCAGCCGACGATCCACCACGATGCCACGCGCCACCTGCAATCCGGCGTCCTGCGCCAGGTTGGTGCGTGGCCGCAACCCGATGGCTGACAGCACCAGATCGGCAGTCAGACTGTCACCATTGTCAAGCTCCACCCGGACATCATCACCGGCATGCCACACCGCCCGCGCCTTGCGCTGCAAATGCCAGTTGAGCCCGCGTTCGCGCGTCTGGTCGACAAACACCCGACCAAGTGCCGGTGGCAACAACCGCTCCAGCGGCCATTCACGCGGGTGGACCAGATCCACTTCATATCCGGCCAGAATGAGATCATTGGCAAATTCACACCCAATCAGACCACCCCCCAGAATCACCACCCGTCGTTTGCCCTGCAAGCGGTTGCGAAACCGGCGGTAATCCTGCAGGTCATTCACGCTCATCACCCGGTCCGCCGCATCGCCGGCCAGTCCGGGATCAACCGGATCGGCGCCCAGCGCCAGTACCAGATGCCGGTAGGACAGACAGCCGCCATCCACCTGCACCTGACGCGAGCCGGTATCGATTCGCTCTACGCGAGTCTGCGTGCGGATCTGCACACCAAGCTGACCGGCAAGCGCTTCTGCCGTGTGTTGCTGCAGTTGATCGGCCACCTGTCCCTGCGCCAGCGCCGTGGACAACAATGGCTTGCTGTACACCGCGCCATCATCGGCAGTCAGAATGGTTACCGGCTGTTCGCTGTTCCGCTTGCGGAATTCCCTGGCCAGGCCATAGCCTGCCATGCCACTGCCGACGATGATGATCGGTTCCATGCTTTCCTCCATATGCTGACACGGCCGGGCCCGTCATGAAGACGAGCCGGACAGGCCATCTCAGATTTCCACCATTTCAAAATCCGCCTTGGCAACACCGCAGTCCGGACACGCCCAGTCTTCCGGGATATCCGTCCACAGCGTTCCCGCCACAATGCCTTCTTCCGGCATGCCTGCCGCTTCGTCATAAATGAATCCGCAAACCACACACTGGTACTTTTTCATGGTGCATTCCTTTCAATCAGGGACTGGTTTCGTTCTGCATCAGGGGAACCGGCTCAGCCGTTCAGGCTGCGCGCACCTGATCCAGCGTTTCCTGGTAATGCCGGGCGTGCTTTTCTTCGACTTTTGCCAGGGCAGCAAACCGCTTGGCCGCTTTCTCCAGGGTCGCGCGGAACTGGGCTGCATGTTCCTTCGATTCGGCAATCTGGCCGTCGATTTCGGCCACGGCTTCATGCTGACCTTCTTCCATGGCGGCATGCCGGAACGACGGGTACATTTCGGTGTATTCGTAGGTTTCACCTTCGATGGCCATTTCCAGGCAACGTGCTGGCGACATGCTGCTGGCCGGATACAGCAGATCGAGATGACCGAAGGCATGCAACACTTCCTGGGCCGCCGTTTCCTCGAACACCCTGGCGGTTGCTTCATCGCCGGCGGCGCGACAGATGCGGGCAAAGTACAGGTATTTGATGTGGGCCATGGATTCACCGGCAAACGCGGCTTCCAGATTCTGGACGGTAACACTCATGATGGCTCTCCTTCTGGTTGGCATACGGAGCGGTTGCTCCATGGTTGACATGCTAAACAGAACCACCCGATTGTTCCAATTGATTATTGCAATATTCGCAATAGCTACTGACTATTGTCCATGCAATTCAGTGAACAGGCGGCCACGGCCTCGGCCAGCACTTCCATGGCCGCGATCCGGGGAAAACTCTTGCGCCAGGCCAGCGCCACCTGGCGACGTGGCGCCGGTGCCTCGAACGGCTTGTACACCAGACCATCGATGGACTGGCGCCGGGTGGCGGTACACGGCATCACCGAAATGCCAGCACCCGAAGCCACCATGTAGCGGATGGTTTCCAGACTGCCCGACTGCAAGGTCTGCTGGGCCCCGGCATGCGACAGACTGCGGTTGAGCGCCGGACAGGCTTCCAGAACCTGATCACGGAAACAGTGCCCCACACCCAGCAACAACATGTTTTCCGGTGTCAGTTCATCGGCCGGAATCGCCGCACGGCCAACCCAGGGATGGTCGTCCGGCAACACCACCCGGAACGGTTCTTCGTACAGGACGCGCACGCGCAGACCTGGCTCGTCGTAGGGCAGGGCCACCAGAATGGCATCCAGCTCACCCTGTCTGAGCCGTTCGGTCAGCCGGAACGTGAAGTTTTCTTCCAGCAGCAATGGCATCTGCGGCGCGATGCGATGCAGCGCCGGAATCAGTTCCGGCAGCAGATACGGCGCTATGGTGTAAATCGCCCCCAGACGGAGGGGGCCAACCAGATCATTGGCGCCGTCGCGGGCCATCTGCCGGATCGCCTGCACCTCTTCCAGCACGCGGGCCGCCTGCTCGATAATCCGCTCACCAACCGGGGTTACGGCAATCTCGTTGTTTGCACGTTCGAACAGCACCACGCCCAGCTCTTCTTCCAGCTTGCGGATTGCAACGCTCAACGTGGGTTGCGACACAAAACAGGCCTCGGCAGCACGGCTGAAGTGTCGTTCGCGGGCTACCGCAACAATGTAGCGCAACTCGGTCAGGGTCATTGAGCGGCCTTGCGCCGGTACGCCCACACCATCATGGCAATGCCGGCCAGAATCATCGGCAACGACAACCACTGCCCCATGCTGAGCCCGAGCGCCAGCAGGCCCAGAAAATCGTCCGGTTCGCGGGTGAATTCGGCCAGAAAACGGAAACTGCCATAGCCAATCAGAAACAGGGCCGAAACCGCACCCACCGGCCGGGAACGACTGGAAAACCACCATAGGATGACAAACAGGGTCAATCCTTCCAGGCCAAACTCATACAGCTGCGAAGGGTGGCGCGGTTGCAGGTCCACCTGCGGAAAAACCATGGCCCACGGCACATCGGTAGGACGACCCCACAATTCGCCATTGATGAAATTGCCAATACGGCCGGCCCCCAGACCAAGAGGCACCAGCGGCGCAATGAAATCGGTGATGGACAGCCAGGAACGGCCGTGTCGTCTGGCAAACAGCCACATGGCCAGCAACACGCCAAGAAAGCCGCCATGGAACGACATGCCGCCCTGCCAGACATAAAACACCTGCAAGGGGTGCGCCAGATAAAACGCCGGCTTGTAGAACAGCACGTAACCGAGCCGGCCGCCAAGCACCACGCCGAGCACCCCCCATGACAGGACATCGTCCAGCATCTGGGTCGTCCACGCGGATTGCGGCTGCCGGCGAATCTGCGCACGTCCGAGCACCAGCACCAGAATGAAGGCCAGCATATACATGAGCCCATACCAGCGCACAGAGAGAGGACCCAGTGAAAAAGCCACCGGATTGAAGTGAGGGTAAACGAGCATGACGTTCCCGAATCGGGTTAGAATAGCCGGTATTATCGCACCAGTTGATGAAGAAAACATGCCAGCATACCGTTCACGCACATCCACCCATGGTCGCAACATGGCCGGCGCGCGCGCGCTGTGGCGCGCCACCGGCATGAAGGACGATGATTTCAGCAAACCCATCATCGCCATTGCCAATTCGTTCACCCAGTTCGTGCCCGGCCATGTCCACCTGAAAGATCTTGGCCAGCTGATCGCACGCGAAGTCGAGGCCGCCGGCGGCGTCGCCAAGGAATTCAATACCATCGCCATCGACGACGGCATCGCGATGGGACACGACGGCATGCTGTACTCGCTGCCGTCGCGCGATCTCATCGCAGACAGTGTCGAATACATGGTCAATGCCCACTGCGCGGATGCGCTGGTCTGTCTGTCCAATTGCGACAAGATCACGCCCGGCATGCTGATGGCCGCGCTGCGCCTCAACATTCCGGTGGTTTTCGTTTCCGGTGGTCCGATGGAGTCCGGCAAGACCGTACTGCACGGCAAGACAGCCAAACTCGATCTGGTGGACGCCATGGTGCTGGCCGCCAACAGCAATGAAAGCGATGCCACGGTGGAACAGGTTGAACGCTCGGCCTGCCCGACCTGCGGCTCCTGCTCCGGCATGTTCACCGCCAATTCGATGAACTGCCTGACCGAAGCGCTGGGGCTCAGCCTGCCGGGCAATGGCTCGGTGCTTGCCACCCACGCTGACCGCAAGCAACTGTTTCTCAAGGCCGGCCGGCTGATCGTGGAGCTGGCGCGCCGCTACTATGAAGGCAACGACGAATCCGTGTTGCCGCGTTCGATTGCCAGTTTTTCCGCCTTTGAAAATGCCATTGCACTGGATATCGCCATGGGCGGTTCCACCAACACCGTGCTGCATCTGCTGGCCGCTGCCAGTGAGGCCGGGGTGCCCTTCCGCATGCAGGACATCGACCGCATGAGCCGACGCGTGCCCAACCTGTGCAAGGTCGCGCCGTCGACACCGCTGTACCACATGGAAGACGTTCACCGTGCCGGCGGCGTATTCGCCATTCTGGGCGAACTGGACCGCGCCGGACTGATTCACCGCGACCTGCCGACCGTGCACAGCGCCAGCCTTGGCGCTGCGCTGGAAGAATGGGATATCCGCAGAACAAGCAGTGATGCCGTACGCCAGTTTTACCGTGCGGCGCCCGGCGGCGTGCCCACCCAGGTTGCTTTCAGCCAGGACAAGCGCTGGCCGGATCTGGATACCGACCGCACCCATGGTTGCATTCGCGACATGCAGCATGCCTACAGCCTGGAAGGCGGCCTGGCCATTCTGTATGGCAATCTGGCGCTGGACGGCTGCATTGTCAAAACGGCCGGTGTGGACGAAAGCATTTTTCGCTTCCGTGGTCCGGCGCGCATTTTCGAATCGCAGGACGGCGCCGTGGAAGGCATCCTGAATGACAGCATCAAACCCGGCGATATCGTTCTGATCCGTTACGAAGGCCCCAAAGGAGGACCGGGCATGCAGGAAATGCTCTACCCGACCGCCTACCTGAAATCCAAAGGCCTCGGCAAGGCCTGCGCGCTGATTACCGATGGCCGTTTTTCGGGCGGCACCTCCGGCCTCAGCATCGGTCACGTGTCACCGGAAGCTGCTGAAGGCGGCAATATCGGTCTGGTGGAAGAAGGCGACATGATTGAAATCGATATCCCTGCGCGCAGGATTCATGTCGAGGTCAGTGACGAAATCCTGGCCAGTCGCCGGGCCGTCATGCAGGCGCGCGGCCGTGCCGCATGGCACCCGGCCATCAAACGACAGCGCAAGGTTTCGCCGGCACTGCGTGCCTATGCTGCCCTGACCACATCGGCAGCCACCGGCGCGGTGCGTGATGTCAGCCAGATCGAACCCAAGGAATGATCCGCACCCTGCTGATTGCCAACCCGAAAGGCGGCAGTGGAAAAACCACGCTTGCCGTCAACCTGGCCAGCCTGCTTGCCGCACGTGGAGACAACGTCCGCCTGCTGGATCTTGATCGCCAGCAATCTGCACGCCGCTGGCTGGCCAGTCGTCCGGCCAGTCTGCCTGCCATCTGGCCCTATCAGCCAGCCCAGAACCAGGGATCGCAGACCGGCTGGCTGATCATCGACAGCGCGGCCGGTTTGCACGGCAAAATGCTGTCGCGCATGCTGAAACTTGCCCGACAGGTGATCGTGCCCGTTGCGCCTTCCGCTTTCGACATCTCCGCCAGTGACGAATTTCTCCGGGCACTTGGCGAAGAAAAAGCCATTCGCAAGGAAAAAACCCTGGCCGGCGCAGTCGGCATGCGCGTCACTCCGCGCACCCGCGCCGCCCGCCAGCTGGAAGACTGGCTGCAGCAACAATCCCTGCCGCTGATCACCCATCTTCAGGACAGCCAGCACTATATCAACGCTGCCTTTGAAGGCCGCGGAATTGCCGATCTGCCGGCCCGTGCCACCGACCGGCTGCGCGAACCCTGGCTTGCCCTGCTAAACTGGATCGACCAGCAACCACCAGTCGATAAACTCCCTGAAGAACTGACGGAATACCTATGAAAGCCAGCCTCCTGCTTGCCGCCTGTCTGCTCGTCACCACCGGAATCGCCCATGCCGAAGACCCCGGCATGACCCTGGCCGCCCAGAACGCCTGCCTGACCTGCCACGACATTCAGCAAAAGAAAATCGGCCCCCCGTTTCACGCCGTTGCCGAGCGGTATCGCAACGATCCGCAGGCATTTGACAAGCTGCTGTACAAAGTCCAGCACGGTGGTGCCGGCAACTGGGGCAACTATCCCATGCCACCCAACCCACAGGCCAATCCGGACGATCTGAAAGCACTGGTCAAGTGGGTACTGGCGCAGTAGCTGTCTGACCACATCATCCGCAAAAGTGGTGTCGCATGCGCCCGTGCCGGTTTCGTCCTGGTCTGGTTTGTGCTATAAGTTCGTGGTCTGATGCCTGTTGTTGCGGAGCCCTGCATGAAGTCGTTGTTTTTGCCCACCCTGCCAGCGCTGTTGTTTGGCGCGTTGCTGGCGGGTTGCGGGAGCAACACGCCGCCAGGCAACATCATCCGCATTGGCTCGGCCTCCCCGCTCACCGGTCCGCAGGCGCATCTCGGACAGGACAACGCCAACGGTGCGCAACTGGCCGTCGATGAAATCAACGCTGCCGGTGGCGTACGGCTGGCCGGCAAAACCTGGCGGCTGCAACTGCTGGTCGAAGACGACCAGGCCGACCCCAGGGTGGCCACCACGGTGGCGCAGCAACTGGCCGATGACGATGTGGCCGGGGTGATCGGCCATCTGAACTCGGGCGCCAGCATTCCGGCAGCCAAGGTGTATGACGATGCGGGCATCCCGCAGATTTCGCCTTCCTCCACAGCCATTGCCTACACGCATCTCGGTTTTAAAACCGCCTATCGGGTGATGACCAATGACAGTCAGCAAGGCGCGGCGCTGGCGCAATATGCCACCCGCTACCTGCATGCCACGCGCATTGCCGTGGTAGATGACCGCACCGCCTACGGCCAGGGGCTGGCCGACGAATTTGCCCGTGCGGCGGTGACGGATGGTGCGCAGATTGTTGATCGCGAATACACCACCGACCATTCAACCGACTTTCTGGCCATTCTGACCAGTATCAAGGCACACCAGCCGCAGGTGGTATTTTTTGGCGGCATGGACCCGCAAGCCGGCCCGCTGGCCCGCCAGATGCGCCAGCTGGGACTGACCGCGCGACTGCTGGGCGGTGACGGCATGGAAACCAGCCAGTTCGTCCATCTGGCCGGTGCAGCAGCCAATGGAGACGTGGCTTCCAACCCGGGGCTGCCACTGGACCAGATGCCGGGAGGCGCACAGTTCAGGAAACACTTTACCGCCCGTTTCGGCCCGATCCAGAACTATGCTCCTTATGCGTATGACGCGGTATACGTCATGGTGGACGCCATGAAACGGGCCAATTCGCCAGACCCGGCCAGATACCTGCCCATGCTGGCATCCACCGATTACCGTGGCGTCACCGGAAACATCCGGTTTGATGAACACGGCGATCTGCAAACCGGTGCCGTCACTTTGTATCAGGTCAACCAGGGCAAGTGGCAACCGGTTACCACCATCACCGGACCGGCTCCGCTCCCGGCATCCCACTGACAGGCCGACATGGATATTCTGCTGCAACAATTGATCAATGGTCTGGTGCTGGGTAGTGTGTACGCTCTCATCGCGCTGGGTTACACCATGGTGTACGGCATTCTTGAGCTGATCAACTTTGCCCATGGTGAAATCACCATGATCGGGGCCATGCTGGCGTTGGCGGTCATCACCCATCTGGCCGGTTCCGGCCTGCCGGTACCCATCGTCCTGCTGGCCGGCTTGCTGACCGCCATGGCCGGCTGTTCGGTACTGGGCTATGCGATCGAACGCGTCGCCTACCGTCCGTTGCGCCATGCGCCCCGCCTGGCGCCACTGATCACGGCCATCGGGGTATCCATCGTGCTGCAGAACCTGGCCATGCTGATCTGGGGACGCGAATACATCAGCTTTCCGCCTCTGCTGCCGCAAGGCTGGTTTGACGTGCATGGCGCGCGGGTGACCGACGTGCAGCTGATCATACTGGTCACGGCCGGCATCCTGATGCTGGTGCTGGACAACCTGGTGCGACGCACTTCGCTTGGCCGGGCCATGCGGGCCACCGCACAATCGCCACAACTGGCCGGGCTGATGGGTATCGATGCCAACCACATCATTTCGCTGACCTTCATTCTGGGTTCGGCACTGGCCGCGATCGGCGGCTTTCTGGTAAGCGCTTACTATGGTCTCGCCCATTATTACATGGGGTTCTTGCTTGGTCTGAAAGCGTTTTCAGCGGCCGTGCTCGGCGGCATTGGCAACCTGCGTGGCGCCATGCTGGGTGGCTTGTTGCTGGGCGTGATTGAAAGCCTGGGTGCCGGCTACATCGGCAGCCTGACGCATGGCGTATTCGGCAGCAACTATCAGGATGTGTTTGCATTCCTTGTCCTGATCGCTGTCCTGATCATTCGTCCGGCCGGACTGCTGGGCCAGAACACGGCGGACCGGGCATGAGCCACAGCCGCCGCTCTGCCTGGTCCACCTATGCCGCACTGGCCATCGGCCTGCTGGCATTGCCATTCCTGCTGCAGGCCGGCATCGGCCGCAGCTGGGTGCGCATTATTGACATGGCACTGCTGTACAGCATGCTGGCGCTCGGTCTCAACATCGTGGTCGGATATGCCGGTCTGCTCGACCTGGGCTATATCGCCTTCTATGCCGTTGGCGCCTACGTCTACGCACTGCTGGATTCACCGCAGTTTGGCCTGCACTGGCCATTGTGGGCTGTACTGCCGATCGGTGCGGCCTGTGCCGGCCTGTCTGGTGTGCTGCTGGGTGCACCGACCCTGCGCCTGCGTGGTGATTATCTGGCGATTGTCACGCTGGGATTCGGCGAAATCATCCGTATCTTCCTGAACAATCTGAACGAACCGGTCAACATCACCAACGGTCCGCAGGGCATATGTCTGATCGACTCGGTGCATCTGGGCACGTTTTCCTTTTCACACAACCACACGACCATGCTGCCGGGCCTGACCGGACCGGTACAGTATTACTACCTGTTTCTGGCCCTCACCTTGCTGGTGATGTTTATCGCCCTGCGTCTGCAGGATTCCCGCGTGGGTCGCGCCTGGGCCGCCATCCGCGAAGACGAACTGGCTGCTGCTGCCAGCGGCATTCATCTGCGCAATTTCAAGCTGCTGGCGTTTGCCATGGGCGCCACGTTCGGCGGTCTGGCCGGAGGGCTGTTTGCCGGTTTCCAGGGATTTGTCAGCCCGGAAAGTTTCAACCTGATGGAATCGGTGATGATTCTGTGCATGATCGTGCTGGGTGGCATGGGCAATGTGTATGGCGTGGTGCTGGGCGCCATCACCCTCACGGTTTTGCCAGAGGCCCTGCGCATGCTGGGAGACTGGCAGCTCAATCACCTGGGCCATGTGATCGTGGACCCGAATGACCTGCGCATGCTGATCTTCGGGCTGGCTCTGGTGGCCATGATGCTGATCCGGCCAGCCGGTCTCATCCGGTCACGTCGCCATCAGCGCGAATACGCCGGAGACCGGCCATGACCGAACTGCTGCAAATCGATCACGTCAGCCGTAACTTCGGTGGTGTGCAAGCACTCACTGACGTTTCCTTCGCCATTCGACAGGATGAAATATTCGGCCTGATCGGACCAAACGGCGCTGGCAAAACCACTCTGTTCAACGTGCTGACCGGTGTGCTGCCACCTTCGTCCGGACATATCATCTTTGCCGGAAAACCTCTCGATCGGCAACCGCCCCACCGCATCCTGCAACTGGGCATCGCGCGCACTTTCCAGAACATCCGCCTGTTTTCCGGCATGACCGCGCTGGAAAATGTACTGGTTGGCCAACACAGCTGCACCCGTTCCGGCGTGATCGGCGCCATTCTGCGCAATGCGGCTACCCGCCGCGAAGAAGCGCAGGCGCGCAGGCACGCTGCAGAGCTGCTGGATCAGGTCGGCATCTCCCGCCACAGCAATACCCTGGCGGCCAACCTTTCCTATGGCGACCAGCGCCGGCTGGAAATCGCTCGCGCACTGGCCAGCCAGCCACGCCTGCTGGCGCTGGACGAACCGGCTGCCGGCATGAATCCGGCCGAACGGGAACAACTGCGCGAGCTGATCCAGCAATTGCGTGCCGGGTTCAACCTCACGGTGCTGGTGATCGAGCACGACGTCAAACTGATGATGCAACTTTGCCAGCGCATTGCCGTTCTGGATTTTGGCGAACTGGTCACGGTGGACGAACCCGAACGAATCCGGCAACATCCACGCGTGATCCAGGCCTGGCTGGGAACAGAAACATGAAGCCGATCCTGACTCTGGACAAGGTCTCGGTGCACTACGGCAAGCTGCATGCAGTGCAGCAGGTTTCGTTTGTCATCCAGCCAGGCGAACGCTTGTGTCTGATCGGCGCCAACGGTGCGGGCAAGACCTCCCTGCTCAAGGCCATTGCCGGGCTGCTGCCCGCCAGCGGCAGCATGCACACAGATTCGGTAGCCATCACGCGCAAGCCACCACACTTTGTCGCGGCGCAGGGCATTGCACTGGTACCGGAAGGCCGCGGCATTTTCAAACAACTGTCTGTGCTGGAAAACCTGCAGCTCGGCGCCTGGTTGCGCAAAGACACCGCAGCCGTACAAACCGACATCGACAACATCCTGCAGCAATTTCCCCGCCTGGCCGAACGACGCCACCAGCGTGGCGGCCAGTTGTCCGGCGGCGAACAGCAGCTGCTCGCCATCCAGCGAGCGCTGCTCGGCAAGCCACGCCTGCTGCTGCTGGACGAACCCAGCATGGGTCTTGCGCCGGTCATGGTTAATGCAGTTTTCGATAGCCTGGAAAAGGCTTGTCGTCAGGGCGTGGCCCTGCTGCTGGTCGAGCAGAATGCCCGACTGGCTCTCGGATTTTGTCAGCGCGGGCTGGTCATGGAGTCCGGACGAATCACACTTACCGGCGACAGCGGTAGTCTGCTGGACAATGCACAGGTACAAGCAGCCTATCTGGGGCTATAACAGATGTTCCGCCAGCGGCGGCGTACGCGATGCCACCATCAGCCGGTTCCAGCTGCCAATTTCAACCACCACAAATGCCAGTGCAGATACATCGGCCAGCGGAAAATGCCGGCTGGTTTCTTCAAACAGCGCGTCCGGCACTCCGGTTTCCGGCAAACGGTTGAGACATTCGGCAAACGCCAGTGCCGCTCGCTCGCGCTCGTTGAACACGGGTACTTCGCGCCACACGGCCAGCAAGTGCAGCTGCGATTCGCTGAGTTCCAGCCTGCGCGCCTTGTCGAGATGCAGTGCCAGACAGAATGCACAACCGTTGATCTGCGAAATGCGGATCTTGACCAGCTCGATCAACCCGGGTTCCAGCCCACTGTTGCGCGCCTGACGACCCAGCGCCAGCATGGCCTGGTAAGCTTCCGGCGACACCTGATGCACGTCATAACGTTGTGTCATGTTGCCTCCTTCTGATCCGGTCGGGGACATGTCCCGAAACCATCATACCGGATTTCTGGATTCCGCGACTGCGCGCGGAATGACGCGGCGTTATCGTTATTCTGCACACCCACCACCGTCATTCTGCGCAGAGCGAAGCGATGTCGCAGAATCCATGCCTTGTTGACACGAACCTCAGCGGGTCTGGGGATTCCGTAACTGCATACGGAATGATGAAGGTGTATGCCGGATCTGTGGATTCCGCGACTGCGCGCGGAATGACGAAAGGAGGTACCGGGCTGTGATTGCGCGATTGCGCGTGGAATGACGAAAGGAGGTACCGGAACTGCAAGTCCAGGACTGCGTACGAAATGTCGCAACGTCATTGGCATTCCACGTGCCAAACACCGTCATTCTGCGCGAAGCGACGCGAAGTCGCAGAATCCATATGGCGACCGACCGAGCACCGCGCAACAATGCAGACGGCCCCCGCAGCCGCTTTTACTCGCGAAAAGCCAGATTGGGCTCGCGCGCGGCCCTGACATCATCCAACCGCCGCACCGGCAAACGGTGGGGTGCGGTTTTGACCATCTCCGGACTGGTGCGTGCTTCACCGGCCACGGCGACCATGGCGTCAACAAAAGCATCCAGCGTGGCTTTGGATTCGGTTTCGGTGGGTTCGATCAGCAGGCATTCCGGCACCAGCAGCGGGAAATAGGTGGTTGGCGCATGGAAGCCATAATCGAGCAGGCGTTTGGCGAAATCCATGGCGGTGATGCCGGTTTCATCCTTCAGGCGTTTCAGCGTGATGATAAATTCATGACTGGCTCGCCGTTCTGGGTAGGCCAGATCAAATCCGGCTTGCTGCAAACGCGTCATCAGGTAATTTGCGTTCAGGGTTGCGTACTGGGAGACCCGCTCGAATCCGGCACTGCCCAGCATTCTCGCATAGGTGTAGGCGCGCAGCAGAACGCCGGCATTGCCGTGAAACCCGCTCAGTCGGCCGATGGTTTGCGGAAAGTCGTGTTCATCGGCCAGCCGGTACTGGTTGCCATGGCGCACAATGTGCGGAACGGGCAGAAACGGCAGCAGGCGGGCGGATACGCCGACGGGTCCGGAACCAGGACCACCACCACCATGCGGCGTGGCAAAGGTCTTGTGCAGGTTGATGTGGATGACGTCGAATCCCATGTCACCGGGCTTGATGCGCCCGAGAATCGCATTCAGATTGGCGCCATCGTAATACAGCAAGCCACCGGCTTCATGCATGATCGCTGCAATTTCGACGATTTTCTGTTCAAAAACACCCAATGTGGACGGATTTGTCAGCATCAGGCCGGCAGTTTGCGGCCCCACCGCCGCGCGCAGAGCCTCCAGATCGACATTGCCGCCGGCATCGGTGGGTATCTCGCGCACAGTATAGCCACACATGGCTGCCGTGGCCGGGTTAGTGCCATGTGCCGCATCCGGCACGATGATTTCCCGGCGGGCATGATCGCCGCGCGAATCGTGCCAGGCGCGGATCATCGCCACGCCGGCAAATTCGCCCTGCGAACCGGCCATGGGAGCCAGCGAAACGGCTGCCATGCCAGTAACATCGGCCAGCAGTTCCTGCAGCTCGTGCAGGCTTTGCAGATAGCCCTGACCTGTATCTTCCGGCGCCAGCGGATGCCGGTCGATAAATCCTGGCAACATGGCCAGGCTGTTGCATACGCGCGGGTTGTATTTCATGGTACAGGACCCGAGCGGATAGAAATGGGTGTCGATGGAGAAATTCTGCTGGCTGAGCCGCGTGTAATGCCGCACCACGTCCAGTTCGGACAGTTCCGGCAATGCTGGCGGCACATCGCGCAGCAGATGTTCTGGCAAGCCGGAAGTAACGACATTGCCTTCCGGTATCTGCGCATGCGCTGCGCGGCCGGGCTGACTGAGTGAAAAAATCAGTTCCATGCTCAAACCCTTTCCATGGCTGCCAGCAAGGCATCGACATATTGCTGCAGGTCTTCACCTGTTTTGGTTTCGGTGGCGCAAACCAGCAAGGCAGGGCCAAGTTCCGGATAATCGCGCCCCAGGTCCAGACCGGCCAGAATACCGTCCGCCCGCATGGATTTAAGCACCGGCGCCAGCGGCCGATCGAACCGGAGGACGGCTTCGTGAAACGAGGTACCGGCAAATGCCCGCTGCACACTTGGCAGACCAGTTGCCCGGTTGATCAGATCGGTGGTGTTGCGCCAGCTTTGCAGCGCCATGCCACGCAATCCCTGCGGCCCGACCAGGCTCATGAAAATGGTGGACGCCGCCACCACCAAACCCTGGTTGGTACAGATATTGGATGTCGCCTTGGCACGCCGGATATGCTGCTCGCGTGCCTGCAGAGTCAGCGTATAGCCGGTCTTGCCGTCCAGATCGACGGTTGCGCCCACCAGACGCCCGGGCATCTGACGCACCAGCGACTGGCGACAGGTCAGAAAACCGTAATACGGCCCACCATTGGACAGCGGCGCGCCGAGTGGCTGTCCATCGCCCACTGCAATGTCAGCGCCACGACTTCCCCATTGACCAGGCGGTTTCAGCACCGCCAGTGATACCGGATTGACCACCGCAATCACCTGCCCGCCAGCCTGATGCGCCCAGTCGGTCAGCTGGTCCACTTCTTCGAGCTGACCGAAAAAGTTGGGTTGCGGCACGACCAGGGCAGCAAAGTCCCTTTCGTTTTCAGGCAACGGGGTGGTGCCGGTCGCGGCGTCATACCCGAGTTCAACCAGTTCAATACCTTGATTTTTGACCAGCGTATGAATCACCTTGCGCCAGATAGGCGAAACCGTTTTCGGCATCAGTACGCGGTTGCTGGCACCCTTTTGTACACGCACAGCCATGAGGACGGCTTCGGCCAATGCGCTGGCGCCATCGTACAGCGAAGCATTGGACACCTCCATGCCGGTCAGTGCCGTCATCATGCTCTGGTATTCGTAGATCAGCTGCAACGTTCCCTGCGAGGCCTCGGCCTGGTATGGCGTATAGGCGGTATAGAATTCCCCGCGCGTGGCCAGCTGCCAGACGGCGGCCGGCACATGATGCTCGTAAGCGCCTGCCCCGATGAAATTCAGTGGCTGGGCATCACGCGCTGCGCGCGCATTCATCAGGCGAGTGACCTGCATTTCATTGAGCGCAGGCGCGGTCTGCTGGTCAGACCGGTGATCGAGTCCGGCCGGAATTTCATCAAACAGGCGGTCTGGACTGTCGGCACCAATCACAGCCAGCATGGCTGCGACATCTTGTTCGGTATGGGGAATAAACGGCATGTCAGTGTTGTTCGCTTTCAATGAACCGGCGATAGGCTTCTGCATCCAGCAACGCGTCCACATCGGCGGGATTGTCGGGTTTCATGGTAAACATCCAGGCAGCATAGGCATCCTGATTGATGGCTTCCGGGGCAGTTTCCAGATCGGTGTTCACCGACAGCACTTCGCCGGCGACCGGGGCGTACAGGTCGGATGCTGCTTTCACCGATTCCAGCACGCCGCATTCCTCGCCGGCAGCCAGGTGCCGGCCAGGTACGGGGTTTTCAACAAAAACCATGTCGCCCAGCAAGTCCTGGGCGTGATCGGTAATGCCTATGGTCAGGCTGCCGTCGGCATTGCACTTGATCCACTCGTGTGTTTCGGAATATTTCAGTTCGGCAGGAATGTTCATGGTTGCTCCTGGGCTGGGAAATGGGGTTGCGGATCAGAGATCAATCTGGCTTTGACCGTTCCGCACAAAGGGGTAACGCACCACCTTTGCAGCGAGGAGTTTATCACGCACAGCGATACGGACAATTTCTCCGATCGGCACGCCGGCGGGAACGCGAGCCAAGGCGATCGACCGGTTGAGAGAAGGCGAGAAGCTGCCACTGGTGATTTCACCGTTGCCAGCCGAGGTCTGCACCTCGCCATGCGCGCGCATGACGCCTTTGTCGAGCAATACCAGACCCACCTGCTGGCGCCGGGGCTCGACCAGTGCGGAACGACCGATGAAATCGCGCTCGTCGCGCAACCAGACCGTCCAGCCGAGCCCGGTTTCCAGCGGCGTAGTGGTTTCGTCCATATCCTGGCCATACAGATTCATGCCGGCTTCCAGACGTAACGTATCGCGGGCGCCCAGTCCACAAGGTGCCACGCCGGCCGCCGCCAGGCTCTGCCAGAAACCGGCAGCCTGCGCTGCCGGCAACATGATTTCGAAGCCATCCTCGCCGGTATATCCGGTTCGCGCAATGAACCAGTCGCCCAGCCAGGCGGCATGAAACGGTTTGAGTGTTTCACTGACTGCGCGTGAACCGGCCAGCGCCTGCCAGACCTTTTCGCGTGCCTGCGGTCCCTGCACAGCAATCATGGCCAGATCTTCGCGTGGCCGGATATCCACCGTCAGACCGACAGCCTGCTGTTGCATCCAGGCCAGATCCTTGTCGGTGGTGGCAGCATTGATCACCATGCGATAGCGATCTTCGCCCACCCAGTACACAATCAGATCATCAATCACGCCGCCCTGTGGGTTGAGCATGCAGGAATACAGCGCACGTCCGGGCACGGTCAGCCGGGCGACATCGTTGGCCAGCAGATGGCGCAACCAGTCACGCACTCCCGATCCGCTCAGATCGACGACACGCATGTGACTGACATCGAACATGCCAGCTTCCGCACGGACTTTATTGTGCTCGCTGATTTGCGAGCCATAGTGCAGTGGCATATCCCAGCCACCAAAATCCACCATTTTTGCGCCGGACGCGCGATGAACAGCATTCAGTACCGTTTGCCTGAGCATGGGCTCTCCCTGTCGGTCAACTCGCAAACCGGTGACGACGGAAACCCTGATACAAACACAATAGCGGATATTCGGGTTACCCAGGTCGAACCGGACGGACGAAACCAATTTGGTTTCGTGTCACCCCCCTGTCCTTGCGGAAACCAGCTGGTTTCCTTACCTGAGAGATTACGGCGGAACGCCGCGTGCCCCTTCGGTGGATGTTGCCATCACTCTCCAGAGTTGTCCGGCAGGCAACGCAGCCTGCAGCGAATCGCGGTTCGGGAGCCTGAGCGGTTATGGGTGGATTGCGCCTTCGGCAGCGTGATAATCACGCATTCTCCCGCGATGTCACCCCGCAGCCAGTGGCTGCTGCTTGCGCGACGAAGTGACAGAAGCACCTGCCTGGCAAACCGGGTCAGCGGACGCACGCATTTTACCTGTTTGTGCTGCGGGCGGCAATGGCTCGTCAGCAGGCGTCCTGCAATCCGGCCACAGGGAATATTTTGCCGCACTTTTTCATCAGCCACCCTGAAACTGGCGTTTGTCACATTTGCGTACCCCAGTCAGCGAGACATGGCTATCATGTATCAAAACCAGAGCCGGACAGCACGCACAACGCCACCGCCAACCGGTCGCACTGTTCACCATCAAGCAGGTTCACCAGTCGAGGAGACCACCACCATGCCCAAACCAGCCATCTTTTTTCTGCTGGCCCTGCTCCTGGCAGTGCCGATGCTGTCCACTGCGCAGGCAGATGAAGCCAGCTTCCGCGCAGCTGTGCAAAACCGGTTTCCCTACCAGAAGATTCTCGCCATTCATCCAGCACCCATCAAGAATTTTTATGAAGTTGATTTTAGCGATCACATTGCCTATATCGACGAGAACTTGCACACCATGATTGCTGGCGACATCTACAATCTGGCTGACATGCACAACCTGACCGAAGCCCGCCGTCAGCAGCTATATGGCAGCGCCTTCGACAAACTGCCGTTCGACCTGGCCATCAAACGGGTCAAGGGCAACGGCAAGGCCCGACTGGCTGTATTTACTGACCCACAATGCCCCTACTGTCGCAAATTCGAACACACGCTGGCCGACATGAACAACATCACCATTTACACGTTCATGGTTCCGTTGCTGCCCGGCTCGGAAGCCATCGCACGGGCAATCTGGTGTCAAAAAGACCGCCAACGAGCTTGGGAAGACCAGTTACTGCGCAACCATGCACCAGCCAGCCTGGGTCATTGCGACACCTCCGGACTGAACCAGATCGCTGCCCTGGCCAGCCAGCTTGGCGTACGCGTCACGCCAACGCTGATGTTTGCCAACGGCCGCCTGCACCCCGGCCTGCTGGATAAAAGCAGCCTGCAGGGCGAACTGACTGACAATCCATCGATAACTCCGTAAAATCAGTTGAGCAACCCAGGTTATCCCCCGCCATCCGCGTTACCACAAACTGCTGGTGGCAGCGTCTTCACTCCGATAGCCTGGTGAAAGCAAATTATTTTCTACCTGATGGAATAAATTTATTTTGCCCCACGTCAGCAAGATGTCACCATCTCAAAAGGAGTCCCTATGAAAAACATGTTGCGCTGCGCTCTAATCGCCGTAGCGCTCACAGCCGGCATGGCTGTCCCGCCCGCTCAAGCCGATGATGCAGCCGTGCAGACCACGTCGGTCAAGCATCATCATGTCGTGTTCCAGATCTCTGACAGCGCAGCTGACCGCTGGCGCATGCTGCTGGCCAACGCCAAAAAGGTTCAGCAAACCTTTGGCAAGCAGAATGTCGACATTGAAGTGGTGGCACTTGGTCCTGGAATTGACCAGTTGCGTTTCGAATCGGTGCTGGGCGATGACATCAACCAGGCGCTCGACAGCGGCATCAAGATTGTCGCCTGCGAAAACACCATGAAAGCCAAGCACCTGACCAATGCTGACATGCTGCCTAACATTGGCTATGTGCCGTCCGGAGCAGTGGAACTGATCGAAAAGGAGGAAGCCGGCTGGGTTTATCTTCGCCCATGAACCAAGCTTTCGATTTTGCATAGGTCATATCAACTTGACCACACAAGCGGGACCACCCGCATAAAAATATCAGAGGAGCAACATGAAAAAATACCAAGTCCTGCTCAAGCGGACGGTATACGCCAGCCTGCTGTGCTGCGCCATACCGTCCGCCCAAGCCAACAACTGGTTTGACCTGCAAACCGTTGCATTTCCATCCTGGGGTTCCGGTCGTTTCATCGGGTTTATTCAACCGGTGTTTACCAACATCAGCGCATCGCCGGCGTCCAATCACCTGATTCCCCGCCCGGATTATGTCGGTGAGACCGATTCCACCGGTACTGGTTCCACATCTTCGGCTTACTTGCAGCGCGCGAGGTTCCTGGTCCGCGGCCTGATCAATCCGGACATCTCTTATTATGTCGGCGTGGAAGCGGGCGACAACGCGTATGCCTACTCGTTTGGCAACTACGCGCCACGCATCATTGACGCGAACCTGACCTTCAGCAACATGCTGCCGCTGGGCAACCGGTTTGAAGTTGGCGTGATCCGTGCGCCAGGCCCGGAAGACGCCATGCAAGGCTTCATGACATTCAACTTCCTCGACCTGTTCACCAGCGCCACCGCCCAGCTGATGCAACCGGTGTTCTATCAGGCCAACATGCACTACACCAGCACGGGCACGCCTGGTGGTTACCAGGTGCCATCCAACTACCTGTCCGGCAACAACGGTTTTCGTTACCCTGGCGTGCAGCTGGAAAACTGGTTCATGGTCGCACCGAAAACCGAGGTCGCCTACGGCGTGATGCTGGGTGAATATGGTCGCCAGTTTGAAACCGGCACGGACAACGGTCAGATCTATGCGGGCCGCATTCAGGCATCTTATTTGCTGAGCCCGCATTCCGACCGGATTTTCCGTGACGACATCACCGGTTATGTCTGGTACCAGGAAGCCAATCCGCAAATGAATGGCATGTCCAACCAGATGGTCCGCGACGGCTTCGGTATGACCGCCCGCAAGGGTTACATGCGTCCGAATGCTCTGAGCGCCAAGTTCGAATACATTTCCGGTACCGGTAACATCATGGCTCCCGCAGCATTCGACCAGATTCCCGGTGTCACGCCAGCGCAGTATGACGCCACCTTCTACCCCGGTGAGCAAAACCGCGCATTTGGATACGATGCCTCAGTCGGCTGGTTCCTGACCAAAAACATCGAAGCGGTGTTGCGTTATGACTGGTACGACCGGTTGCCCAACATCGCGGTACAGGAACGGATTTTCGAAAACCGCGCCATTTCGTTGCAATACCACATCACCGGCTGGACCCGGATTGCGGTGGATTACATTGACCGTTCGCTCACCGTGCCCAATCCGCTGGCCATTCTCAAGGCCAATGGTCAGGCAGGGTTGAATCTGGCCGAGAGCACCGGCAATGCCATTGGCAACCAGTTTGATCTTTACGCTATCATCGCTTTCTGATTGCTGGTCGAACTGTCATGGTACGCCCCGGAAACAGTCTGTTTCCGGGGCGTTTTCTTCCGGCCTTTCCTGACAATTTATTCAGTGGAATATTTTGCAATCCCGGCTCGTCTAACACAGGTAAGCTCGAACGGAGGCAACCCTCGCATGAATATCATCACCCTGTTTCGCCGCTCTGGCGCACATGACGAACAGTTCGAACTGATTCGTCCGCGTCTGTTCCGGGTGGCTTATTCATGGAGCCGCAATCGGGAGCTGGCAGAAGACCTGACCCAGGAAACCCTGATTCGCGGTCTGAAGAACATCAAACAGTTGCAGGACCCGGAAAAATTCGACAGCTGGCTGTTTTCCATCCTGCACAACTGCTGGCGGGATCATTTCCGCAAGCTGGTCAACACGGAAGATATCGACGACATGGCTGACAGCCTGCCCGCCGACGGTCGCACCCCGGAAGGTGAGCACACACTTTCGCAACTGGTGCTCCAGGTGCGCGCAGCCGTCGCCAGCCTGCCGGTCGGCCAGCGTCAAGTGGTTACCCTGGTGGATCTGGAAGAGTTTTCCTACATGGATGTTGCCAGGATTCTCGACATTCCGGTTGGCACGGTGATGAGCCGTCTGAGCCGCGCCCGCCAGAACCTGCAGGTGCTGTTACAGGAACATGCCACGTCGGCCGGCCAGCAACATGGCTATCTGAGGAGGGTCAAATGATGCATACCATTTTTTGGTCTGATGAACACCTCAATGCGTTTATTGATGATGAACTGGATCTGGCAGACCGGAACAACTTGCTGGAAGCCATCGAAAAAGACACCTCTCTGCGGCACCGCCTGTGCGAAACCCAGGGCGTGAAGCGTCTGTTGCAACACGCCTACAGCGACCTCAACTCGCATCCGGCCCAAACTGCCAAACGCCGTTGGAAGCGTGGTTATACCCAATCCCTGATGGCCGCATCCTTTCTGCTGCTGATTGGCGCGTCTTCCGGCTGGCTGTTATCACTCACCGAGCAGCATCATGCCGGCAGCGTATCACCCAGGCTGACCCGCCTGATCAGCACCATCAGCAATGACAATGTGGCTCAGGAACCAGACAAGGTGATTGTCCAGGTCAGCAGCGCCAATCCGGTCCGTCTGCAGGCTGCACTGGACGAAACCGAAAACCTTCTGGTAGCCTACCGGAAGAACAACCGCCCCTTGCAGATGGAAATCCTGGCCAATGGCAGTGGACTTAACCTGATGATGACTGGCGCCACCCCGTTCGAACACCGCATCGAGCAAATGAAGGCTCGCTTCCCGAATCTGCTCCTTTTTGCCTGCCAGCAAACCATGCAGGAGATGGAGGCACGCGGTATCCCCGTTCATCTGATTCCCAACACGCAAATTGCCGGTTCGGCTCTCGAAGAGATCAGCCGGCGTGTTCGCGAAGGCTGGGATTACGTGAGAACCTGATTTTCAACCAGACCAAAAGGAACAAGACAACATGAGACAAGATCGCCGTGCATTTCTCACACAGGGCTCCAGACTTGCCCTGCTCGGAGGCATGATTGCCACCGGATTCCTCAACATCGGCCGCGCCCTGGCCGCCGACTGGAACAGTGCAGCGTTTACCGCCAAAAACATGGCTGATGCCATGGCAAAATCAGGTTACGCCGGTGCTGCCCACTCGAACGACATTCTACTGAAAGTGCCCGACATTGCTGAAAACGGTGCCGTGGTTCCGGTGGAAGTCACCAGCCACATTCCGGGAACCACTTCGATCGCCATTTTCTCGCAGGACAATCCGAATCCTCTGGTCGCCGAATTCCAGTTCCTGCCCGGAGCCATGCCGTTTGTATCCACCCGCATCAAAATGGCCAAAACTTCGCAGGTGCAGGTGGCTGTCAAGGCGGGCGGCAAGGTGTACATCAACGCCAAATCGGTCAAAGTCACCGCTGGCGGCTGCGGCGGCTGATCTGATCTGATTCCACTACCACATTCGAGGATACCCAAATGGCACAACCTATCATGATGCGCGCCAAGCTGGACAATGGCATTGCAGACGTCAAGATTCTGATTCACCACCCAATGGATACCGGTCTGATGAAAGACCCGGCCACCCATCAACTGATTCCCGCCCATTTCATCAACCTGGTCACTGCCTCGCTCAATGGCAAACCGGTGATGCAGGCGCAATGGGGCATCGGCATTTCCAAAAATCCGTATCTGGAACTGAAACTCACTGGCGCCAAGGCCGGCGACACCATCAGCGTGTCTGCCGTCGACAATCTTGGCACACAATTTGCCGGTCAGACCACCCTTTCCTGAAGGAGGCCGCATGTCTCTCAGTCGCCGTGAGTTTCTCCAGATGCTGGCTGCCGCCTCGGCCGCCGGCTTCGCGCTCGACAGCCGAAGCGCGCTGTCCGCCGCCGAAGACAATCAGTTTTACCAGATCCCGGCCTTCGGCAACGTGTCCCTGTTGCACATCACTGACACCCATGCCCAACTGATGCCGGTCTGGTTCCGTGAACCATCGATCAACATCGGCGTCGGTGGCAGCTTCAACCAGCCACCACATCTGACTGGGGAGTATTTACTCCGGCATTTTGGCATTCCTGCCCACAGCCGGGATGCCTATGCATTGACTTGCCTGGACTTCAACCAGGCCGCCCGCGTTTACGGCAAGGTTGGCGGCTTTGCCCATCTTGCCACCCTGATCAAGCAGTTGCGCGCCAGCCGGCCGGGCAGCCTGCTGCTGGATGGCGGCGATACCTGGCAGGGATCTGCCACTACGCTGTGGACCCAGGGACAGGACATGGTTGATGCCTGCAAACTGCTCGGCGTGGATATCATGACGGCACACTGGGAGTTCACGCTGGGTGCAGACCGGGTGCAATCGCTGGTCAACAACGAACTGAAAGGCCACATCGAGTTCCTGGCCCAGAATGTGGTCACCAACGATTTCGGCGATCCGGTATTCAAGCCTTACAGCCTGAGAGACATCAACGGGGTCAAGGTGGCCATCATTGGCCAGGCCTTTCCTTACACGCCGATTGCCAATCCGAGCCACTTTATACCCGACTGGACGTTCGGCATTCAGGAAGACCACCTGCAAACAATGGTCGACGAAGTGCGCGGCAAGGGTGCTCAGGTGGTGGTGCTGCTGTCGCACAACGGCATGGACACCGATCTGAAACTGGCCAGCCGGGTGCATGGCATGGATGCCATTCTGGGTGGTCATACCCATGATGGCGTACCCTCGCCGACCATTGTCAAAAACAGTGGCGGCCAGACCCTGGTCACCAATGCCGGTTCGAATGGCAAATTTGTTGGCGTGCTGGATTTCGACGTGCGCAATGGCAAGATCCAGGATTACCGCTACAAGCTGGTGCCGGTGTTTGCCAACCTGCTCAAGCCGGATGCCGAAATGGCGCAACTGATCGACAAGTCGCGCGCGCCCTATCTGGACAAACTGCAGGAAAAACTGGCCCTGACCGAAGATACCCTGTTCCGTCGCGGCAATTTCAACGGCAGCTTCGACCAGGTCATCCTGGATGCGCTGATGGCCAGCAAGGATGCCGAAATCGGTTTTTCGCCAGGATTCCGCTGGGGAACCACCCTGCTGCCTGGCGAACACATCACCATGGAACATCTGATGGACCAGACCGCGATCACCTATCCGGCCACCACAGTCAACATGATGACCGGCGCCCAGATCAAGGGAATCATGGAAGACGTGTGCGACAACCTGTTCAACCCGGATCCTTACCGGCAACAGGGCGGCGACATGGTGCGGGTCGGTGGTCTGGAATACAGCTGCACGCCCAATGCCAGCATGGGCAACCGTATCAGCAACATGCGGCTGCACGGCAAACCCATCGACGCCAGCAAAAAGTACAAGGTGGCCGGCTGGGCGCCAATGTCGGCCAGTGCCCAGGGCGAACCCATCTGGGACGTGGTGGCCGGCTGGCTGCGCGACCAGAAGACCATTCGCAACGTCAAACCACTAACACCGAGCCTGATTGGTGTCGAAGGCAATCATGGCATTGTCAGCTGTGCAAAATAACCACCATGTTGCCCACAAGGCAGCATGAACAGGTATGATGCACTCCAGCGCCCCCGCCATCGCGGGGGTTTTTTCGGGTAAACACCATGCGTACACTGGCCAATCTGATCTGGTTTGTCTTCGGCGGTTTTGTGTCGGCGCTGGCCTGGTTCCTTGCCGGACTGCTGGCCGCCATCACCATCATTGGCCTGCCATGGGCCGTGGCTGCCTTTCGCATCGGGGCATTCACCCTGTGGCCGTTTGGCCGCCAGATCGTGGACCAACCGGAAAGCAGCCTCGGACAGGCCAGCAGCGCGCTGGGCAACCTGGTCTGGGCTGTGCTGGCGGGCTGGTGGCTGGCGCTGGCCCATTTGCTGGCCGCTGTCGCCCTTGCCGTCACCCTCATCGGCATTCCGTTTGCCTGGCAGCACATCAAGCTGGCCCAGCTATCATTTTTTCCGTTTGGCAAAATGATCGTCGACGCAGACTGACGTGCGCGGGTGTCCCTGCAAACGCCAGGACTAGGCGGATGCGGCGTATCTGACGCGTCGCGAACCGCGCCAGATGCGAAACAGCATTGACGGCATCAGCATCGATTCGGGTGGTTGCAACATGTGCAGCACCTGCATGTAAGCCATGGTCACTTGCCTGTCCACGCTTGCCGCGCGGCCAATGGCATCGGCAATCCGGTGATTGAGCCGCGTCGCCATATCCGCTTGCTGGCCCGGTTCTGGCCAGCGCAGGTCTTCACTGGCGGCAATTTTCCAGGCCTTGCGCATGGCGTCAACAATGGCGCGCTGTGCGGCCCGCGACCAGCCCGCTGTCATGTCACGCTGCAGCAGGCGATCCAGGTTTTCTGCCGCCAGCACGGCACTGGTCATTCCCTGTCCATAAATGGGATTGATGGACGCAACTGCATCCCCGGTCACCAGAAAACCGGCTGGCCAGCCGGTCTGCCGGGCAGCATAGTCACGGAAGACCGACTCATCCTTGCGGAAGGACTTGAGTTCCTGCACCGGTCTGGCGTGCCGAATGGCCTGAAAAATGATATCGGATCGCAAACTGGCCGCAAAATCCAGATAACCCTGCAGATCGCCGGTCGGCGGATGATCTCCGAACCCATACAGGGTGCAGATATGGCGGTTACCCTCCACCGGAAATAACACACCGCCACGCGGCATGTCAGGATCGCGCGCCATGACGAGGGCTGCCCTGGCATCACCAACAGATTCGATGCCTTCATACACACAGGTTGCATAGCCGAGCAGCGGCTTGGTCAGGTGGGTAGCGACCGGCCCGAACCCGCTTTGCGCCAACCATTTTTCAGCGGCGCTGTTCCGGCCGGTCGCATCGATCACCAGATCGGCAACCAGCTCCTCCCGGATGCGGGTTTGCCGGTCTTCAATCCTGATCCGGGGCGCCTGCGTGGCTGACAATGCCACCGACAACACCTGGCAATGATCCCGCACCACGATGTTGTCATGCTGGGCCAGCACCAGATTCCGAACCGCATGCTCCATCAGCCAGCGACTGGCGCAAATGAATTCCAGTCCGGCATCAAACCTCGGAAAGTCTCCTTGCGGAAACACTGCCGCCCAGTCCCGTCCTGCATCCAGCAAAACCGCGCCACTGCTGGTCAGACGTTCGACAAACCCCGGCAGCAGGGCTTCCATGCCGGACAAACCCCGTCGCAACAGGACATGGGCATGATGTCCCTGCGCCGTACCGGGCCTGGGGCCTGGGCTCGTGTCCGCCGGCAGCTCATCGCGTTCCAGAACCAGAACCTGCCCGAAATGCCTGCCCAGCACCCGTGCGGCCAACAAGCCGGCGATGCTGGCGCCCAGAACAACAGCCCGTTTGCCATGGCCATCAGTCATGATTTGCCTGCGCACTGCATTTGGCCGTTTCTTCCACAATCACCTGATCCAGCCGCACCGGAAAACCGGCCAGCTGTCGCGGTCCGATTTCTTCCAGCAGATAGCACGCCATGTTTTCTGCTGTCGGGTTGAAGGGCACCAGCAGCACGCCAGCGTTGTCCACCGCCTGCAAGGCAGCCGCCATCGGATGTTCCTGCCAGACCAGAAAACGATGATCCCAGTGCGTTTCCAGCCATTGGCACAACTGGCTTTTGATGACGCCGAAATCGAGCACCCGGCCGATGGCGTCGCGCTCGCCGGATACCCGGAAATGCACCCGGTAATTGTGTCCGTGCAAATGGCGGCATTTGTGTTCATGGCCGAACACAACATGACCGCAACTGATATCGTGATAACGGCTGGCGCTGATGCGGCTCATTCGACAGTCACCGATTTGGCCAGATTGCGCGGCTTGTCAACATCGGTGCCCTTTTGCAGCGCGGCATGATAAGCCAGCAGCTGCAATGGAATGGTGTGCAGGATCGGTGACAGCCAGCCCGCATGCGCGGCCAGTTGAATCTGATGCATTGCCGCACCCTCGACGACATGGGTATCTGCATCGGTGAAGACATACAGTTCGCCGCCACGGGCATCCACTTCATGCAGATTGGATTTCAGTTTTTCCAGCAACTGGTCGTTCGGCGCGATGGCCACGACCGGCATTTCGCTGTCCACCAGCGCCAGCGGGCCGTGCTTGAGCTCGCCAGCCGGATAGGCTTCGGCGTGGATATAAGAGATTTCTTTCAGCTTGAGGGCACCCTCGAGGGCAATCGGATAATGCACCCCGCGACCCAGAAACAATGCGTGCTGTTTGCTGGTAAACCGGGCGGCCCACTCACTGACAGCCGGCTCCAGCTCCAGTACCTGGCGAACCGCCTCCGGCAGCGCGCGCAAATCGTGCATGAACTGGCTTTCCCGTTCGGGCGACAGGCGTCCGTGCAGACGCGCCAGCAGCAGGGTGAGCAGGAACAGCGAAGCCAACTGGGTGGTAAATGCCTTGGTCGATGCAACGCCCACTTCAGGACCGGCGCGGGTAATAAATCGCATCCGCGAAGCGCGTACGAGCGACGATTCGGGCACATTGCAGATACAAAGCGTCATGTCATGTCCGAGCATTTGCGCATGGCGTAAAGCAGCCAGCGTGTCGGCAGTTTCTCCGGATTGCGACAGCGTCACCACCAGCGCCTGCGGATTGGCCACGCTGTCGCGGTAACGGTATTCGCTGGCAATTTCAACCTTGCATGGCAAGCCGGCCAATGCCTCGATCCAGTAACCTGCCACCAGTGCAGCATGGTAACTGGTGCCGCAGGCAAGCAACAGTACGCTCTGGCAACGGGACAGACAGTCTTCCGCCTCGGGTCCGAACATGCCTGCCTGCAGATGTTCGCCCATCAGGGCATCCTGCAAGGTATCGGTCAATGCACGTGGCTGCTCATGGATTTCCTTCTGCATGAAATGCCGCCAGGGGCCCAGTTCAGCCATTTCGGCAGACATTTCGGATTGCACGGCCGGTCTTTGCACTGGACGGCCAGTCCGGTCGGTAACCGTGATCGACAGCAGACCCAAATCGGCAATGTCGTCATCTTCAAGATAGATCATGCGCTGTGTCACCGGCAACAGAGCCGACACATCCGAAGCAACAAAGTTTTCTTCGATCCCCAGACCGATCAGCAGCGGGCTGCCGTGTCGCGCGCACAGCAGACGATGAGGCGTCTCCCGGTCCAGCACCAGGATGGCGTATGTGCCCTGCAGACGCGCCACCGTCAGGCGGGTGGCCTCGGCCAGGTCGTCATTCTGGGTCAGATAGTGGTGCACCAGATGGGCGATGACTTCAGTATCGGTCTCCGAGCGGAATTCATATCCCAGCGCCTGCAATTCTCCGCGCAGACTGCTGTGGTTTTCAATGATGCCGTTGTGGACCACGGCAACCCGGTCATGACTGGCATGTGGATGTGCGTTGGCTTCGCTGGGCCCGCCATGGGTTGCCCACCGGGTATGCGCGATGCCCCATTCCCCGTGCAATGCCGCCTGGCGAGCCGCATCTGCCAAACCGGCCACTCTCCCAACGCTACGCAACCGGCGCAGTCCGCCATTGACCACCGCCAATCCGGCCGAATCATAACCACGGTATTCCAGCCGCCGCAAGCCTTCCAGCAAAATGGGTACCACATTGCGTTGGGCCACCGCCCCGATAACACCGCACATCGTTATTTCGCCTTCCTTTGCGGACGCGTCCAGGTCGGATGGGTCACCTGCCGTTCCCGCGCAATCGTCAGTTTGCCCGCCGGGGCGTCATGGGTAATGGTCGAGCCGGCCGCAATGGTTGCGCCATCGCCTATCGTCAGGGGAGCAATCAGTTCACTGCCGGAACCGACAAACACGTCATTGCCAATGATGGTGCGATTCTTGTTCACGCCGTCATAGTTAACCGTAATGGTACCGGCGCCAATATTGACCGTGTGGCCGACCACGCTGTCGCCAACATAGGACAAATGATTGATCTTGCTGTCGTATTCGACCTGGCTGTTTTTGATTTCAACAAAATTGCCGATGTGAACGCCGGCTGCCAGCCGCGTGCCGGGACGCAGCCGCGCAAACGGGCCAATGCGCGTGTTTTCACCGATTTCCGCCCCATCCAGGTGTGAAAACGCCGCAATCACCGTGTCGTCCCGCACCACCACATCCTTGAGCACACAGTACGGCCCTACCTGCACGCGGTCGCCCAGTTCGACCTGCCCCAGAAAAACGCAGCCGATATCGATGCTGACATCATAACCACAGGTCAGCTGACCTCGCACATCCGTGCGCGCGGGGTCCAGCAGGGTGACGCCTTCCAGCAGCAAACGGTTTGCCGTGCGCTGTTGCACCGCGCGTTCGGCCTGAGCCAGCTGACGACGGTCATTGATGCCGAGCACCTCGTTTTCATCGTCTGGTTGCAGGCTCACGATGCCGACACCTTCGGCGGCCGCCAGCCGGACGATATCGGTGAGATAGTATTCGGCCTGCCGGTTGCGGTTTTCCAACGCCGGCAACCAGCGCCGCAAGGCAGCGGACGGAATTGCCATGACGCCGGTGTTGATTTCCCGGATGCGTTTCTGGTCATCCGTGGCATCCTTTTCCTCGACGATACAGGCAATATTGCCATTGTCATTGCGCACGATCCGTCCATATCCGGCCGGCTCATCCAGCATCAGGGTCAGAATTGCCAGACGGTCGCCCTGACTCAGCGTCACCAGTCGCCGCAGGGTTTCGACCTGCAGCAGGGGAACATCGCCATACAGCACCAGCGTCACCCCGTCACCACCAATATGCGGCAAGGCCTGCAGGGCTGCGTGACCTGTCCCCAGCTGCTCGTCCTGCCGTACCCAGCGGACATCCCAGCCGGCAAACGCCTGCGGAACATGTTCTCCACCATGGCCATACACCACCGAAATGGTTGTGGCATCCAGATCGGCAGCGGTCTCGAGCACATACTGCAGCATCGGTTTGCCGGCGATCTGGTGCATGACCTTCGGTTGTACCGAATGCATGCGGGTCCCCTTGCCGGCGGCCAGAATGATGACATCCGGAGCATTGCTCATGACAGATCCTTGTTATGGTGTTCGCGCGCCCTATTATAGCCCGTACGCATCCGCTTCGGGAGTCTGCGCCAGCCGGAGCGGATGTCGCGAACCTTTCAGGCACCCCCTGATCAAATCCTGCACAATCACGACGACGGCCCGACGGGATGAGAGAATCTTTGTCGTGCCGAAGCATCTATAATAGGGAATTTTATGGCCCTGACCACCGTCTGCCATCACAACGGTTTCTGGAGATTTCCGCATGCGCATCTGGCGACTTTTCTGCCTGCTTGTCCTGTTCTGGCACCAGCCAGCACTGGCCGACAGTTTTCTTGATCCGGCTCAGGCATTCGTCTATTCGGCACACATGACTGACGCCAGTCATATTGAAGTGTCCTGGAAAATCGCCGACAAATGCTATCTGTACCGCGACAAGCTGCAATTCACGCTGCATGGCGCCACTGCCGGCACACCGGTGATTCCCCCCGGCGAGCTGCGTGACGATCCGGTGCTGGGTCGCGAGACCATTTTTCACCACCAGTTGTCGGTGGTGCTGCCGTTTACCCGTCAGGGCAACCAGCCGGTGACGCTGGATGTCACGGCGCAAGGCTGTTCCGAACAAGGCATCTGCTATGCCCCGATTCATTATCATAGCCAGTTTGCAGACACAGCCGCAGCCGCAACCGCAGCCGCAGCCGCAACCGCAACCGCAACCGCAGCCGCAACCGCAACCGCCCAAGCACCAACGGCACCAGCTGCACCTACCGCAACACCAGTATCCGCCAGCACGACCCAACCAGGCTCCGCCACCGGCATTGCTGGCATACTCGGCAGCGGTTCCCTGCTGACGGTCCTGGCTGCCTTCTTCAGCGCCGGTCTGCTGCTATCCCTGACCCCCTGCGTATTTCCGATGATTCCCATTCTCTCCGGCATCATTGTGGGCCAGAACCAGCATTCCCGTCTGGGCTCGTTCATGTTGTCCGTGGCTTACGTTGCCGGCATGGCAATCACCTACACACTGGCCGGCATGGCTGCAGCGTTGTCCGGCACCCTGCTGTCCAACAGTTTGCAAAGTCCGCTGGTACTCGGCGTGGTTTCCCTGCTGTTTGTCGTGTTCTCGCTGTCGATGTTCGGCCTGTACGAATTCCAGTTGCCGGCCAGCCTGCAAACCCGGTTCACCGTACTCAGCAACCGGTTCCAGGGCGGCCATCTGCTCGGCACGTTTGCCATGGGTGCGCTGTCGGCATTGATTGTCGGCCCATGCGTCGCGCCGCCCCTGGCTGCCGCCCTGGCCTGGATCGCACGTACCGGCGACCTCTGGCTGGGTGGCAGTGCCCTGTTTTTTCTGGCGCTCGGCATGGGCGCACCGCTGTTGCTGATTGGTCTGACGTCCGGCGCCATTCTGCCGCGCGCCGGCGCCTGGATGAATGGCATTCGCCAGTTGTTTGGCGTGCTGATGCTGGGTATGGCCATCTGGCTGATCAGCCCGCTGCTGCCGGCCGAGATCCGGATGCTGCTCTGGTCCGCCCTGCTGATTCTGTCCGGCGTGGCCTGGCAAGCCATCGATCCGCTGCCGGCAAATGCCTCGGGCTGGCAGCGGTTGTGGAAAGGCTTTGCACTGATCCTGCTGGTGCTGGGCATTTCGTTGCTGGTCGGCGCGCTGTCAGGTGCCAGGTCACTGACCGAACCACTGGCCGCCCTGGCCAGCACCAACGCGACTGCCAGTGTCGCTGGCTCGCAGGAGCCCCGCTTCACCGTTGTGCATAGCGAAACGGAACTGCAGCAGCAACTGAGTCTGCCAGACACCCGCCCCACCTTGCTGGATTTTTATGCCGACTGGTGCGTTTCCTGTCGTGAAATGGACGATACCACGCTAAAAGATCCGCAAGTTGAAAAGGCACTGTCCGGCTTCCGCCTGCTGCGCGCCGATCTGACCAGCAATTCAGCCGAAGAAGAACAGCTGCGCAAGCGGTATGCCGTTTTTGGCCCGCCAGTCATGCTGCGTCTGGATTCCACCGGGCATGCACTGGGTTCTCCGCTGGTTGGATTGCAACCGCCAGCCGTGTTGCTCGACTTCCTGGCAAGGGCGACCGGAGCCTGATGCGCGCCATGCACCGTTCTGTCGCGCACCCCGTTCCCAACACCTGGTAATTTGCTGCCATCTTGCCACTTGTGACAGTAATCTTGCAGTAATTCCCTGCTTTTTCCAATCTGTTTAACTGGACATTGCAGGCAATTTTGGGCAAACTGGCGCCTATGAGCGATTCAGCCCAACCCCCGTTATCCGGTTTGCGCGTTCTGGTTCTCAACGGACCAAACCTGAACATGCTCGGCGTTCGCGAACCATCCGTGTATGGCTCGACAACCCTTGCGCAGATCGAACAGTCCCTGGTGCTGCAGGCAGATCACCTGGGCTGTCGCCTGACCTTTTTCCAGACGAACAATGAGGCTGACATGATTGGCCGCATTCACGATGCGTATGGCGAGATGGATTACATCATCATCAATCCGGCTGCCTGGACGCACACCAGCATCGCCTTGCGGGATGCACTGTCTGCGGTTGCCATCCCGTTCATCGAAGTCCATCTGTCCAACATTTACCGCCGCGAAGCATTCCGCCACCATTCCTGGCTGAGTGGTATCGCGGAAGCAGTCATCAGCGGATGCGGTGCTGACGGTTATCGCCTCGCACTCTCCCATATCCATTCAAAACATACCCATAAGGCCTGATTCCATGGATCTTCGCAAACTCAAAAAGCTGATCGACCTCGTTGAAGAGTCCGGCATTGCCGAACTTGAAATCACCGAAGGTGAAGAAAAAGTCCGCATTTCCCGTGGCTTCGCCAGCATGCCGGCGCCAGTTTACGCACCTGCACCTGCTGCCGCACCACTGGTTGCTGCGCCTGCCGCCGTTGCGCCGGCTGCCGAACCGGTGATTGATGGCCACGTGGTGAAATCGCCGATGGTCGGCACCTTCTATCGCGCACCCAATCCCGAAGCCAAGCCGTTTGTCGAGGTGGGCAAGGCCGTTTCGGCTGGCGATACCCTGTGCATCATCGAAGCCATGAAGCTGCTCAACGAAATCGAATCCGACCACACCGGTATCGTCAAGGCGATTCTGGTTGAAAACGGACAGCCGGTAGAATACGGCGAACCGTTGTTCATTATCGGCTGATTACTGCACACGGAAGCGCCATGTTTGAAAAAATCCTGATCGCCAATCGCGGCGAGATTGCCCTGCGCATCCAGCGTGGTTGTCGTGAGTTGGGCATCCGTACGGTTGCAGTCCACTCTGAAGCGGACGCCGATGCCAAATATGTCAAACTGGCCGATGAATCGGTCTGTATTGGCCCGGCAGCGTCTGCGCAAAGCTACCTCAATGTTCCAGCCATTATCAGTGCAGCCGAACTGACCGATGCCGAAGCCATTCATCCTGGCTACGGATTCCTGTCCGAAAATGCCGATTTTGCCGAGCGGGTCGAATCCTCCGGATTTGTCTTTATCGGCCCCAGACCGGATACTATCCGCCTGATGGGCGACAAGGTTTCGGCCAAAGATGCCATGAAAGCCGCCGGTGTTCCCTGTGTGCCCGGCTCAGATGGCGCGCTGCCGGAAGATCCGGACCAGATCCGTGCCATTGCCGAACGCGTGGGTTATCCGGTCATCATCAAGGCTGCCGGTGGCGGTGGCGGACGCGGCATGCGGGTTGTCCACACCGAAGGCGCGCTGCTCAATGCTGTTGCAATGACCCGTGCCGAAGCCCAGACCGCATTCGGCAATCCTGTGGTCTATATGGAGCGTTATCTCCAGAAGCCGCGCCACATCGAAATCCAGATACTGGCAGACCAGCATGGTCACGCAGTTCATCTTGGCGAACGCGACTGCTCCATGCAACGCCGGCACCAGAAGATCATGGAAGAAGCGCCAGCTCCCGGGTTGTCACGCCAATTGCGCGATGAAATCGGTAACCGCTGCGCCGAAGCCTGCCGCCAGATTGGTTACCGCGGTGCGGGTACTTTTGAATTTTTGTACGAGGATGGCGAGTTCTTCTTTATCGAGATGAATACCCGCATCCAGGTTGAGCATCCCGTGACAGAACTGATCACTGGTGTCGATCTGATTCAGGAACAGATCCGTATTGCTGCTGGTCTGCCGCTGGCATTCACTCAGGATGAGATCCAGTTCCGCGGTCATGCCATCGAATGCCGGATCAATGCCGAACACCCGTATACATTTGTTCCATCGCCTGGTCGCATCACGGCCTATCATGCGCCTGGCGGGCCTGGTATTCGTGTTGACTCGCACGTTTACCAGAATTATGTCGTGCCGCCCTACTACGACTCCATGATCGGCAAGCTGCTTGCGCATGGTTCCACCCGCGAACAGGCGATTGCCCGCATGCGCACAGCATTGATGGAGATGGTTGTCGAGGGCGTCAACACCAACATTCCGCTCCACCAGGATCTGCTGGCAGACCAGAATGTGCTGGCCGGCGGCACCAGTATCCATTACCTGGAGCACAAGCTGACCAAGCCAGGCGGAAACTGACCCATGTCCTGGCTATCACTGACCTTGCCGGCATCATCTGACGATGCAGATGACCTGTCAGACGCATTGATGGCTTTAGGCGCACTGTCGGTCAGCATCGAGGACGCCCAGGCCGATTCCGAGCTGGAACGGCCCATTTTTGGCGAGCCTGGTTCTGCCGAATTCATGCTCTGGCAGGACAATCGTGTCGTGGCCCTGCTGAACGAACACACGGACATTGCCGATTTTCTCTCCCGACTGTCTGAAGCGACCGGCCTCATATTTCCCGCGCACCGCCTCGCGACAGTGGATGATCAGGACTGGGTCCGTGCGACCCAGGCCGAGTTCGATCCGATTCCTCTGGGCAACTGTCTGTGGATCGTTCCGTCATGGCATGCGTTGCCTGACGATACTCTGCCGGTCATCCGGCTCGATCCCGGCCTTGCCTTCGGTACCGGATCCCACCCAACCACCCGGCTGTGCCTGGAATGGTTGTGCATGCATCCGCCGCGAGATCGTTCTGTGCTCGACTACGGCTGCGGCTCGGGCATTCTGGCCATTGCTGCTGCAAAACTGGGTGCCGCCCGTGTCACCGGTGTTGACCTCGACCCACAGGCGGTGACAACCGCACGCGAAAACGCCAGTAACAATCAGGTTGATGTGAACTGCGTTCTCCCCGGACAGGAAGCGACCAATGGTCATGATCTGGTCATCGCCAACATCCTGACCAATCCGCTACTGTCACTGGCTCCCTTGCTGGCCAGCCGGTGCCGTGCCGGTGGTGATCTGGTGTTGTCAGGCATTTTGCGCAGTCAGGTCGAACTGATCACCCAAACCTACGCCGAATGGTTTGATTTCGCCGAACCCCGTTTTCTGGATGACTGGGCATGCCTGTCCGGTCAGCGCCGGGCATGAGCTTCCTGACCCGATGCCCGATCTGCGAAACCATTTTCCGCATTGATGCGCGTGCCCTGGCTGCCAGTGATGGTGCGGCAAAGTGTGGCGTTTGCGGCATGGTGTTCAATGCGATTGATCACCATGTGCCCGATCTGACGCTGCCAAAGCAACCAGATGAAACTGTCATTCCTGATCACGAACCCGTGACGCTGTCTGATCTGGAAGACTTTTCCCTTGAATTTGATACGGTCGATCTTGCCAGCAACGCCGAAAATAACGAACACACCGCTGGTGTTGGCGTAACCATCGCTAAATCAGAGCCAGATGCTCATCCGGAGCAACCATCCGCTACAGAGTCGCAATACCTGACGGCTGACCCGCCAAGCGTTGCCAATTCTTCTGTCGAATCTTCCGCATCACCGATTGCTGCTCAGTCTGGGCAAGATCAGCCTGCACATTCCTTGCTGTCTGCGTTAGGGACAGAACACGCGGATCACGACCCTGGCGCTCCCGCCAGTGATCCGGCTGTCACGCCGGTGATGGAGCTGGCCCCGAACCCTACGGATGAACACCAGACTGTGCCAGTTGATACGCCTGCGCTGGTCACCAAAGCGACTTCAACCCATCCCGTGCGTCAGATTGTTCTGGCTGCGGTGCTTGCCGTACTGCTGATGGCCCAGCTGGCATGGCTGGGTCGCTATACCTTGCTTGCAAGGTTTCCCCTGCTGTTGTCATTCTCCACCCGGGTTTGTGCGCACGCCAGCTGTCTGCTGACAGATCCAGCCGGCAATCTGGACGGCTTGCGCCTGGTCAGTACAGACCTGGCCATGGTTCCGGAGCAGCCGCACATTCTGCATGTTCATTTCACGATGCAATCCGATTCTCCCCTGCCGCTTCCGGTACCGCCTGTTTCACTGATACTGACCGACGCGCAGGATAACCTTCTGGTTCAACGCAATTTCGCACCTGCTCAATATCTGCAGCATCGTCTGCCGGTGCTGCCCACCGGTGTTGAAATCCCTGGCGATCTCTACCTGAATGTTGGTACGCTGGCGGTAAGCAACTTCAAGTTGCTGCTGATTCCCGGCTAAAAAAAAACCGGAGACGCGCTCCGGTTTCTTATACTGCTGCAGAATGTCTGCTGAATCAGTGCTTGCCGCGCAACCGATTGATGGCAGCCAACTGAGCGATGGCTTCAGCGAGTTCGGCCTGTGCCTTGGCATAATCCATTTCGGAACTGCGGTTTTTAACGGCTTCTTCGGCGCGCCGGCGTGCTTCGATGGCTTTCTGTTCATCCAGATCATGCCCACGGATTGCTGTATCCGACAGAATCGTGATCACGTGCGGCTGAACTTCCAGCATTCCGCCAGACACGTAGATCAGTTCTTCTTCCGCTACATCCGGACGTTTGATACGGACTGATCCTGGCTTCAGACGGGTCAGCATCTGGGTGTGCCGCGGATAAATGCCGACTTCGCCCATTTCCGCAGGCGCAATGACATACTCCGCAACCCCGGAATACAACGACGCTTCGGCACTCACAATATCGACATGCAATGTCATGGACATACTCGTTATTCCTGTTTACTGGCAAACCCGGAGCGCATGCTCCGGGATTCAGGCATTACTGGATTGTTTTGGCTTTTTCCACGGCTTCGTCGATGGTGCCGACCATGTAAAACGCCTGTTCCGGCAAGTGGTCATATTCACCATTCACGATGGCCTTGAAGCCGCTGATGGTGTCCTTCAGCGAGACATACTTGCCAGGTGCGCCGGTAAACACTTCGGCCACGAAGAACGGCTGGGAAAGGAAACGCTGGATTTTACGTGCGCGGGCAACCGCCAGTTTGTCTTCCGGAGCCAGTTCATCCATACCCAGAATGGCGATGATGTCACGCAGTTCCTTGTAGCGTTGCAGCACGGACTGAACGCTGCGAGCCACATTGTAGTGTTCTTCGCCGACCACCAGCGGATCAAGCTGGCGCGAGGTCGAGTCCAGCGGGTCCACAGCCGGGTAGATACCCAGTTCGGCCACCTGACGGGACAGCACGACGGTTGCATCCAGGTGGGCAAAGGTAGTCGCCGGCGATGGGTCGGTCAAGTCGTCAGCAGGCACGTAAACGGCCTGGATCGAGGTGATGGAACCCTTCTTGGTCGATGTGATCCGTTCTTGCAGGCGGCCCATTTCTTCCGCCAGCGTCGGCTGGTAACCCACAGCAGAAGGCATACGACCCAGCAGTGCGGACACTTCCGTACCAGCCAGGGTATAACGGTAGATGTTATCGACGAACAGCAGAACGTCACGGCCTTCATCACGGAAGAACTCAGCCATGGTCAGGCCGGTCAGTGCAACGCGCAGACGGTTTCCAGGCGGTTCGTTCATCTGTCCGTACACCAGGGCAACCTTGTCCAGAACGCCGCCGTCTTTCATTTCGTGGTAAAAGTCATTACCTTCGCGAGTCCGTTCACCCACACCGGCGAACACCGAGAAACCGCTGTGTTCAACCGCAATGTTGCGAATCAGTTCCATCATGTTCACGGTCTTGCCCACACCGGCACCACCAAACAGACCCACCTTGCCGCCCTTGGCAAACGGGCAGATCAGGTCGATCACCTTGATGCCGGTTTCGAGCAGTTCGTTGGATGCTGCCAGTTCGTCGAAGGCCGGGGCCTTGCGGTGAATGGAAGACACTGCCTCGTTGCCGATCGGACCCATTTCGTCGATCGGGTTGCCCAGCACGTCCATGATGCGGCCGAGGGTTTTGGGACCCACCGGAACCGAAATCGGTGCGCCGGTAGCCATGACATCCATGCCACGGCGCAGGCCATCAGTGGTGCCCATCGCAATCGAACGGACCACGCCGTCGCCCAGCTGTTGCTGGACTTCGAGCGTCAGTGCCGGTGATTCCATTTTCAGGGCATCGTAGACTTTCGGCATGCTGTCGCGGGGAAATTCCACGTCAACCACCGGGCCAATGATCTGTACAATTTTGCCTTGACTCATCGTCGTTCCTTGAATGTTCTAAATTGCTCAAACGGCCGCAGCACCGGCTACGATTTCCGAAAGTTCCTTGGTAATGGCGGCCTGGCGGGTTTTGTTGTACACCAGTTTCAGTTCACCAATCACGTTCTTTGCGTTATCGGATGCCGCCTTCATGGCCACCATCCGGGCACTTTGTTCGCAAGCCATGTTTTCGGCAACAGCCTGGTAGATCAGCGCCTCGACATAACGCACCAGCAGATCGTCGATCACCGTGCGGGCTTCCGGTTCGTAAATGTAATCCCAGTGATGTTCCAGTTCGGGAGTCGATTCACCGGCCAGCGGCAGCAATTGGGTCGAAGTGGCTTCCTGTTTCATGGTGTTGACGAAACGGCTGTATACCAGATGCAGCTCGTCAATCTTGCCGGCGACATATGCATCCAGCATCACCTTGACCGGGCCGATCAGACGATCGACGTGTGGCGTATCACCCAGCGCGACCACATGAGACACCAGGCTGGCACCCATGCGCTGCATGAAGCCCATGCCCTTGTTGCCGATCGCCGTGACATCCACGCCAACCGATGCGGTTTCCCACTTTTTCATCAGATTGACTGCCAGACGCAGCGCATTGGTATTGAGACCGCCGCACAAGCCCTTGTCTGTTGTCACCACGATCAGACCCACCCGCTTGACCTGCTCCCGCTTCAGAACAAACGGATGCTTGTACTCGGGGCTTGCCATCGACATGTGAGCAGCAACGCGGGCAATCTTTTCAGCGTAGGGGCGCGCTGCACGCATGCGATCCTGTGCCTTGCGCATTTTCGCAGCTGCAACCATCTCCATGGCGCGCGTGATCTTGCGCGTGTTTTCCACGCTCTTGATCTTGGTTCGTATCTCTTTGCCGGATGCCATGATTCACCAGTTCCGTATCAGTATGCCGAGGTGGACTTGAATTCTTCCACAGCTTTGGACAATGCAGCTTCGGCATCGCCAGCCAGATCGCCGGTTTGCAGAATCTTGTCCATCAGAGCCTGATGACGCGATTTCATGAAGGAAGCCAGGGCGCTTTCGAACGCCAGCGCCTTTTTGGTTTCGACGTCATCCATGTAACCCTTGTTGACAGAAAACAGGGTCAGGGCCATTTCGGCAATATTCATCGGAGCGTACTGGTTCTGCTTCATCAGCTCGGTCACCAGCTTGCCGCGTTCCAGCTGCTTGCGGGTGGCTTCGTCCAGATCAGAGGCGAACTGGGCAAATGCCGCGAGTTCACGGTACTGGGCCAGTGCCAGACGGATACCGCCGCCAAGCTTCTTGATAACTTTGGTCTGCGCTGCACCACCGACGCGGGAAACGGAGAGACCAGCGTTGATGGCCGGGCGGATACCGGCGTTGAACAGGTCGGTTTCCAGGAAGATCTGGCCGTCTGTGATCGAAATCACGTTGGTCGGCACAAATGCGGAAACGTCACCTGCCTGGGTTTCGATAACCGGCAGAGCGGTCAACGAACCGGTCTTGCCCTTGACTTCGCCATTGGTCAGCTTTTCAACATATTCGGCGTTGATGCGGGCTGCGCGCTCCAGCAGACGGGAGTGCAGATAGAACACGTCGCCAGGATAAGCTTCGCGGCCCGGCGGGCGGCGCAGCAGCAGGGAGATCTGACGGTAGGCCCAAGCCTGCTTGGTCAGGTCGTCATACACAATCAGGGCATCTTCGCCGCGGTCGCGAAAGTATTCACCCATGGTGCAACCGGAGTACGGTGCAATGTATTGCATGGCGGCCGAATCGGAAGCCGTGGCGGACACGACGATGGTATGACCCATGGCGCCATGTTCTTCCAGCTTGCGTACGACGTTGGCAATCGAGGATGCCTTCTGGCCGACGGCCACATAAATACAGATAACGCCCTTGCCCTTCTGGTTGATGATCGCGTCGACAGCAACAGCGGTTTTGCCGGTCTGACGGTCGCCAATGATCAGCTCGCGCTGGCCGCGGCCGATCGGAACCATGGCGTCGATCGACTTCAGACCGGTTTGCAGCGGCTGGTTCACCGACTGACGTGCAATCACGCCCGGAGCAATTTTTTCGATTGGTGCTGTGCCAGCTGCATTGATGGCGCCTTTGCCGTCGATCGGGCGGCCCAGGGAATCGACCACGCGGCCGATCAGTTGCGGTCCGACAGGAACTTCCAGAATGCGGCCGGTACACTTGACCGTATCGCCTTCGGTGATCTGTTCGTATTCACCCAGCACAACAGCACCCACCGAATCACGCTCCAGGTTCAGTGCCATGCCGAAGGTGTTGCCAGGAAATTCCAGCATTTCACCCTGCATGACGTCTGACAGACCATGAATACGCACGATACCGTCTGTGACCGACACGACAGTACCCTGGGTACGCAGTTCTGCAGAAGCATTCAGATTCTGGATCCTGCTTTTGATGAGATCACTGATCTCGGTGGGATTGAGTTGCATTGATTGCTCCTAAATGGATTCTTTAACGGTTCAGTGTGTAGGCCATTTCCTGAAGTTTGCCGCGAACCGAAGCGTCGTATACTTCATCACCAACGGTGATGATCACGCCACCAATCAGGCCGGGATCCACTTCTACGGTCACATTCACTTTGCAGCCGAATTTCTTTTGCAGGCTGCTTGCCAATTCCTGGGTCTGTGTGTCAGTCATCGGCCATGCGCTGGTGACGACAGCATCCTTCTCACCCGTGGCGGCAGCCTTGAGTGTTTCATACTGGAGTGCGACTTCAGGCAGAATGGCGATCCGGCCGTTATCGACCAGCAGGCGGATGAAGTTGCCTGCCTCCGCGCTGATCCGGTCTGCACAGACTGACAGGAACAACTCGGTGAATCGTTCCTTGCCAAACGCAGGGTCATCGGCCAGACGCTTCATTTCGTCATCGGCGGCCACGCTGGCAGCAAGGGCCAGTGCGTCGGACCATGTGTCCAGCGCACCTGCCTGCCTGGCCAGTTGAAAAACGGCTTCTGCGTACGGTCGCGCTACAGTTGCAATTTCGGCCATGATCAAAGCTCATTCTGGATGGCGGTTAACAGATCGGCATGAACCTTGGCATCGACTTCACGGCGCAGAATACGTTCTGCACCAGCGACTGCCAGTTCTGCCACATGCACACGCAGGGCTTCGCGAGCACGGACGACTTCCTGCGCTACGCTTGCCTGAGCGGCTGCAATGATCCGGTCGGCTTCTGCCCGTGCGGTGTCCTTGGCTTCATCCACGATCTGCGAGCTGCGCTTTTCGGCCTGAGCGATGATTTCGCTGGCTTTCTGCTTGGCTTCGTGCAGATCGGAAGTCGCGCGGCGTGTCGCCAGTTCAAGCTCCTGGCGGCCACGTTCGCCTGCAGCCAGTCCGTCAGCAATCTGTTTCTTGCGGGCGTCGAGCGCTTGCACGATCGGCGGCCAGATAAACTTCATGCAAAACCAGACAAACAGGAAGAACGTGATGGACTGGCCGATCAGGGTCGCATTGATATTCATGCTGGAACCTCTCTCGCGGTTGATTTTGCGTTGCTTAGCCAGCTACCGCGAACAGAACGTACATGGCCAGACCGACAGCGATCATAGGCACAGCGTCAACCAGACCCATCACAATGAAGAACTGGGTACGGAGCATTGGAATCAGTTCTGGCTGGCGGGCTGCGCCTTCCAGAAAGCGACCACCCAGAACACCGATACCGATGGAAGCGCCAAGCGCACCCAGACCCATCATCACTGCGCCAGCGACGTACAATACTGCATGAACCATGTCCATTTACTGCTCCTCGTTAAAAATCAAAAAACAAATTACCGCAAAACCTGCCGTGGCCGATGGCCTACTGATTAATGATGCTCCTGATGCGCCATGTCCAGGTACACAATCGTCAGTGTCATGAAAATGAATGCCTGGAGTGTGACGATCAGCACGTGGAATACAGCCCACGCCCATTGCAGCACGCCACCGAACACGCCGATACCGATGCCGGCGCCGAACATGATTGCAATCAGGATAAAGATCATTTCACCGGCGTACATGTTGCCGAACAGCCGCAATGCCAGGGATACCGGCTTGGAAATCAGGTTGACCCCTTCCAGGAACAGGTTGGCCGGCAGGCCAATCTTGCCGAAGGGCTGGAACGACAGCTCACCCAGAAAACCACCGAGACCTTTCACCTTGATGCTGTAGAACACCACCATGGCGAATACATCCAGCGACATGCCGAACGTGATGTTGGGGTCTGTGCTTGGTACGGCGCGGAAGAAAGGAACACCGAGTGCGATGGCCAGATGCGGAATCCAGTCTACCGGCACCAGGTCAACCAGGTTCATCAGGAAGATCCAGGTGAAGATGGTCAGGGCAAGTGGCGCCACCAGCGGGTTGCGGCCATTGAATGAACCACGGACGCTGTTTTCCACGAATTCGACCATGAGTTCGACAAAATTCTGCAGACCACTTGGCACGCCCTGCCGTACCGAGCGGGCTACCGAAGAGAACAGGGCCAGAAAAACCACACCCAGCAGAATCGACATGCCCATGGTATCCAGGTTGATCGCCCAGAACCCCATCTCCTTCGCCTGTTCTGCATTCTGGGCAATGCCCCAGTCCCCGCCCGGCAATTTGCCATAGGTCAGGTTGGTCAGGTGATGCCGGATGTATTCCGATGAAGTCAGTGTTTCCGTTGCCATAATGTCCATCAATCCTGTGTTGGTATTCTGTTCCCGCTCAGGTGCTGCCAGGCAGTCGCGCCCATGGCCACCAGATGCCCGGCAATAAAGCCGCCAACCACCCATTCCACATGCCATGCGTGCCGATGCAGCATGGGCAGCGCCAGCAGGCTGGCCGCCACCACGAATCTCCCTGCCGATGTGATCTGCAGATAACGCAAACTGGTGTGTGCGGCCGTACTGTCGAGTTTCGCAAGACCGCGGGCCCGCTGCCACATCCAGACCGATCCGGCAATTGCCACCATCTCGCCGTACAACAGTGACCTGAGCCCTGCCGGATCCACGTACCACACGACCAGCGCCAGCATGATAGCCGCCGCAAGTTGCAGTTTGATAACATGGCTCATGACAGACGGCCCCGGCGTAAACCGCACATCCGGAACAGGGTTAATCGTCATGCAGACCCTCGACCATGGTCGTGAGCAGACAAACGGCGAGATGATACATGATAACGTTGTCTTTTTGCAACATTTAATCCGGCATTCTATCAGGAAATTTTCAGCATCCCTCACAACCTGTTGATTATGCTGTCCAGCTCGGAAAGGTCGTTGTATTCGATCACCAGCTTGCCAGAACCGTTTTTCCGGTTCTGGATTTTGACCCTGGCACCCAACCGGTCCGACAGACGTTCCGTCAGGTTCAGCACATCTCGGTCTTCCTCGACGGGCTGTTTCGGCTTTACAGGTTCCGCCAGCAGCCTGGCCACCCACTTTTCGGTTTCGCGCACATTCAGTCCGTGATCCGCCACATGATTGGCCGCCATCACCTGCAGGTGCTCCGGCAGACCCAGCAGCGCTCTCGCATGGCCCATGTCAATCACCGCGTCCATCACCATGTCCTGGACCGTCCGGTTGAGGTTCAGCAGACGAAGCAGATTGGAGACTGCACTGCGCGACCGGCCGACGGCGTCTGCCGCCAGCTGGTGCGTCATGCCGAATTCATCGATCAGTCGCTGGATTCCGGTGGCTTCTTCCAGCGGATTCAGGTTTTCCCGCTGGATGTTTTCGATCAGCGCCATGGCCAGCGCCGCTTCGTCAGCCACTTGCCGGACCAGAACCGGAATCTGCTCCAGTCCGGCCAGGGCTGAGGCGCGCCAACGACGTTCGCCGGCAATGATTTCCAACTGACCATCGCCCGCATCGCGCACAATGACGGGTTGCATCAGCCCCTGGGCACGGATGGAATCCGCCAGTGCCTGCAGGCTTTCCGGGTCCATGCGAGTGCGCGGCTGATATTTGCCAGGCTTGAGCCGCGAGATGGCTACGGTTTGCAATTCTCCTTCACCGGCGGGCTGGTCACTGTCAAGCAACGCATCCAGACCACGCCCGAGTCCCCTGGCCTTCTTCATTCGCACTTCTCCACTTGCATGACGGCGACCCGCTTCCGTTTGGCCGGCCGTCGATTAATTCAACCGGCCTGCTGTCGGGCCAGAATTTCTTCAGCCAGCGCCCGGTATGCCTGGGCGCCCTTGGACGAAGGATCATACATCAGCACCGGCTGACCATAGCTGGGGGCTTCGGCAAGCCGGACGTTTCTTGGAATGATCGTGTCGTAAACCTTTTTGTCGAAATGGCTCTTCAGCTGATCGGACACCTGTTGGGCCAACGTACTGCCGGAATTGTACATGGTGCGCAGCAAGCCATGAATTTCCAGCCCTGGATTCAGATGCGCGCGGATACGCCGGATGGTATTGACCAGATCAGACACCCCTTCCAGTGCGTAGTATTCGCATTGCATGGGAATCATGACCAGACCGGCGGCCGTCAGTGCGTTGACCGCCAGCAGGTTCAGCGCGGGCGGGCAGTCGATCAACGCATAATCGTAGCGGTCGGCAAGCTGCTCCAGTGCGCGGCGCAGGCGAATTTCCCGGTCTGCCACATCCACCAGCTCGACTTCGGCGCCAGCCAGATCCCGATTGGCCGGCAGCACGTCAAAACGGCCGCTTTCGCTGCGCCGAACCGTTTCGGTCACCGTTTTGATTTCCAGCAACACATGGTACACACTGCAGTCCAGCTCGCGCTTGTTGATCCCGCAGCCCATGGTGGCATTCCCCTGCGGATCCAGGTCGACCAGCAGCACGCGCTGGCCGGAGGCCGCGAGGCTGGCTGCCAGATTGACTGCTGTCGTCGTTTTGCCGACACCGCCTTTCTGGTTGGTGATGGCGAATGTTTTCATGCTTCCCTGTCTCCCACGATCAGCAGATGACGCCGGGCATCCAGCCCGGGAACCTGAAGTTCCTGACCGGACAGCAATCCGGCCCATGATGGCAATGCCTGCAACTCGGTTTCAGGATACACGCCTTTCATGACATACCAGCGTCCACCCGGCGCCAGCAAATGTCTCGTCAGACGCAAAAATACTGCTGTTTCGGCAAAAGCCCGCGAAATGATACCGTCATAGCGGATGTTGTCCGGCAACTGCTCTACCCGGCCTGCCACTACCGTCACATTGGCCAGTTTCAGTTCGGCAACCACCTGGCGCAAAAAACTGACCTTCTTCTGGTTACTGTCCACCAGCGTAACCTGCATGTCCGGCTGACCGATGGCCAGCGGTATTCCCGGCAACCCCCCGCCGCTGCCGACATCCAGCAGGCGGTTTGCCGTTACTAGCGGCATCACCGCCAGACTGTCCAGCAGATGGTGGGTTAGCATTCTTTCCGGCTCGCGGATGGCAGTCAGGTTATGCACCCGATTCCAGCGAGCCAGCAAATCCAGATAGGCCAGCCAGTTTTGTCGCGCTGTCGCCGCGGCTGGCAAGCCAAGCTGTGCCAGACCTTCATCCAGGCCGGTGTGCAGATCCATTCAGGCGGCCGCTCCCGTTCCCGGGCCACCGGTTCGTTTCAGATGAACGCGCAGGACAGAAATCGCCGCTGGCGTCACGCCGGAAATCCTGGCTGCCTGACCCAGCGTCTCCGGGCGATGCCGGTCTAGTTTCTGGCGCACTTCGATGGACAACCCCTGAATGCTTGTGTAATCGATATCCTGCGGCAGGAGCTGTTCTTCCTGGGCGCGGTTACGCGCCACGTCACTCTGCTGGCGGTCGATATAGCCTTGATACCTGGCGCTGATCTCGATCTGTTCCGCCACTGCCGGATCATCCACGCCACTCCCAGCCTGTGGCAGACTCATCAGTGCGGCATAGCTGACCTGTGGCCGGCGCAACAGATCGAGGAAACTGTATTCCCGTTCAATGGGTTGACCAAGCACGCGCATTGCATCGGCTTGCGGAAACGTTTCCGGATGCACCCGGATCTGGCGCAGGCGCGCTGTCTCGCTGGCAATCAGGTCGCGCTTGCGGTTGAATGCGTCCCAGCGGGCATCGTCGACAACGCCAAGGCGACGCCCGGTTTCGGTCAGCCGCATGTCGGCATTGTCTTCACGCAGCATCAGGCGGAATTCCGCGCGGCTGGTGAACATGCGATACGGTTCGGTGACGCCCAGCGTCGTCAAGTCGTCAACCATCACCCCCAGGTAGCCATCTTCCCGGCCTGGTGTCCAGGCGTCCAGCTGTCTGGCCGCCAGTCCGGCGTTGATGCCGGCCAGCAGGCCCTGGGCTGCCGCCTCTTCATATCCAGTGGTGCCATTGATCTGGCCGGCAAAATACAGACCATGCAGCGCACGAGTTTCCAGGCTGCGTCTTAGTGCGCGCGGATCGAAGTAGTCGTATTCGATGGCATATCCCGGACGCAGCAGATGCGCGTTTTCAAGTCCGGGAATCGAATGCACCAAGGCAACCTGGACATCGAACGGCAGGCTGGTCGAAATTCCATTCGGATAGACCTCGTGCGTTTGCAGGCCTTCCGGCTCGATGAAGATCTGGTGGGTCGGCTTGTCGGCAAACCGCATGATCTTGTCTTCAATGGATGGACAGTAGCGCGGCCCGACCCCGTGTATCTTGCCAGTGTAGAGCGGCGAACGGTCGAGTCCCTGCCGAATGATGTCATGCGTCACTTCACTGGTGTGGGTAATCCAGCAGGGCAACTGGCGGGGATGCATGTCCCGACGCCCCATGAACGAAAAGACAGGTTCTGGCTCATCACCGGGCTGGCGCTGCATGACAGAATAATCAATACTGCGGCCATCGATGCGTGGTGGGGTTCCTGTTTTCAGCCGTCCTGCCGGCAGCTGCAATTCACGCAACCGCTCCGACAACCGGGTAGCTGCCGGCTCGCCAGCCCTGCCACCCACATGATTGGACAGCCCGACATGAATCAGCCCGGCCAGAAAGGTGCCTGCTGTCAACACGATCTGGCTGGCCTGAAACGTCAGCCCGAGTTGTGTGCGGACGCCTGTGACGCGGTCGCCCTGCACCAGCAGATCTTCCACCGATTGCTGGAACAACCACAGATTCGGCTGATTTTCCAGCATGCTCCGAATCGCCTGGCGATAAAGAACCCGGTCCGCCTGCGCTCGCGTTGCCCGCACGGCAGCCCCCTTGGACAGGTTCAATGTCCGAAACTGGATGCCTGCGTGATCGGTGGCCAGCGCCATGGCGCCACCCATGGCATCGATTTCGCGCACCAGATGGCCTTTGCCAATCCCGCCAATGGACGGATTGCACGACATCTGGCCGAGAGTTTCCAGATTGTGGGTAAGCAGCAGCGTGCGCACGCCCATGCGGGCGGCAGCCAGCGCAGCCTCCGTTCCGGCATGCCCACCACCAACCACTATCACATCAAACCGTGTTTCCATTGTCATGCCGAACTCCTTCGATCCAGCCATGTCCAACCCGCCATGAACCGGACATTATAGCAAACTGGCAGACAAACTTCCGAAAATCTGGCTTCGGCATGCTCCGGCTGGCAGCATGGTGTTTCACGTGAAACAGCCGGATACTTTGTACTATCACCCGATTTTCAGCGCAGCAAACCGAATGCGGCACAGGAGACCGGTCATGACCCGCAACACCCCGGATGCGAAAGGCGACAAATCATGAAACAATGGTTACTTCTTGTCATCGGACTTTGTTTTAGCATGTCTTCTCTTGCCGAAACCACAAACACCCCTTCCACCATTGTCTTTGGCATGGGTTGCTTCTGGGGCGCCCAGAAACGGCTGGCAGCACTTCCCGGCGTCCTGAAGACCGAAGTTGGCTATGCCGGCGGCACCAGTGATCACCCCCATTACGAGTCTGTCCTGGCTGAAGCCCATCGGGCCAGCACCCAGCCGGTGCACGCGGAAGTGGTTGAAGTCGTCTGGGATAGCCACAAGCTCCCGCTGGAACGCCTGCTGGCGGCGTTCTGGCAAAATCACGATCCCACCCAGGGCAACCGGCAGGGCAATGACATCGGCGCCAACTATCGCAGCGCGATTTATTACACCAGTCCGGATCAGCTGCCCGTCATCCAACACAGTCTGGCTGTCTATCAATCGGCCTTGAGTCAGGCCGGTTACGGCCGGATCACCACCGAAATTGCGCCACTGAAGCATTTCTGGCCGGCAGAAAGCTATCACCAGGACTATCTGCTCAAACACCCGCAAGGCTACTGTGGTCTGGGTGGCACAGGCGTGGCATATCCAGATGCCCACCAGCCAGCCGGGTCGACCAGCGGGCATTCACCTTTATCTGGTGCCGCACTGGCACCGGTCCAGCTGGTGGTATATGAAGGTGAAGACTGCCCGTTCTGCAAGCGGTTTCACCAGGACATTCTGGACCACTGGCGCTCGCCCGTCCCCATCCGCACCACCTTGTCTGGCCAGGCTCCGACTGGCTGGCACATGAGCCAGTCTGTCTGGGCCACCCCGACCATTGTTCTGTTCAGACAAGGCAAGGAAGTCAGCCGGTATACTGGTTATGATGGCGTCGCAGACCGCTTCTGGTCCTGGCTTGGTCATGAGACCCTGACACCGGAACAGCAGGCCATCGCTTACCATCAGGGTACCGAACGGCCATTCACCGGCTCTCTGCTGGATAACCACGCGCCAGGTACTTATGTCGACCCGGTCACAGGACAGGCCTTGTTCCGCAGCGACGCCAAATTCAACAGTCGTTCAGGCTGGCCCAGTTTCTTCCAGCCGGTTCCGGGCGCATTGCTGATGCGCAACGATGACAGTCATGGCATGCATCGGGTGGAAGTCATCAGTGCCAGTTCAGGCATCCATCTTGGCCATGTGTTTGACGATGGTCCACCGCCGACCGGAAAACGCTATTGCATCAACAGCGCGGTGCTGCATTTTGTTCCGGATCAAGCACATACAGACGATCAGCACGACTGACCGGCCGTTGATGGCCAGTTGCGCCAGCCAATATAGTGTTTACCCCATGCAGGTTTGGTGCGACGGTGAGCGGTTCTGACTGTGGACAGCCCGGATTGGGTAATCTGGTGGCAAAACATGTGCCGCTCTGCGCCGTGCCGTTACTTGCCAATGCAAAAGCGGGAAAAAATTTCACCCAGCAGATCATCGGCAGAAAAATCGCCGGTAATCCGGTTTAGCGATTCCTGCGCATGGCGCAGGTTTTCTGCCAGCAATTCGAGATAATCTTCCTGCTGGCGGGCTTCTGCCAGACAGGTATCAGCCAGGTCCAGCGCGTGCAGATGCCGTTCGCGCGCCATGAACTGGCTGGATTCGGCGCCTTGCCAGCCAGCCATCGCCAGCAGTCGGTCCTGCAGCAAATCCAGACCTTCGCCGGTTTTGGCCGACACATACACATCCGCACCTGTTGCTTCCGGCCAGACAGGCATCAAGTCAGCTTTGTTGTGTACTGTCAGCAGCGGTAACCGTTCTGGCAACCTGGCAATGATCTGCTGTTCATGTGCGGTCAGACCATGCTGAGCATCCACCAGCAGCAATCCGGCGTTTGCCTGATCGATTGCCGCCCATGTTCGCTGGATACCCTGCTGCTCTATCGTATCGGAAGTTTCGCGCAATCCTGCCGTATCGATGACCTGTACCGGTACACCGCGCAGAACCAGGGTTTCTCGTACCGTATCCCGGGTGGTTCCGGCCTGATCGGAAACAATGGCCAGCTCATCACCAGCAAGACGGTTGAGCAAACTGGATTTGCCGACGTTGGGTTGACCAATCAGTACCACACGCATGCCATCGCGCAGAATTTTACCTTGGCCCGACAGTCGTCGGATGGACTGCAACTCCTGCCGCAACCGGTCAATTCTGGCCATGATTTTCAGGTTTGCCATAAAATCAATGGCTTCTTCCGGAAAATCGAGCATCGCTTCTATCTGGGCCCGCAACTCGATCAACGTATCCACCAGACTGTGAATCCGTTTTGAAAATTCGCCATGCAATGTCTGCATCGCGCTGCGCGCAGCCATTTCACTGTTGGCCGAGATCAGGTCCGCCACGCTTTCTGCCTGAGCCAGATCGATTTTTTCATTCAAATAGGCGCGCAGGGTAAACTCGCCCGGCTCGGCTGTGCGGGCACCCAGCAAATGACACCGGCGCAGCAGTGCCGCCAGAATCAGCGGATTACCGTGCGCATGAAGCTCGAGAACATCTTCGCCGGTGTATGAGTGCGGCGCCGGAAAATAGATGGCCAGCCCTTCGTCAAGCAGATTTCCCTCGCCATCATGAAATGGCAACAGGACAGCCTGTCGGGCTGGCAATGTCCGATCAAACCAGGCTTGCGTGAATGCAGTCAGCGATTGACCGGATATGCGGATAACGCCGATGCCACCCTGACCAGGTGGTGTGGCAATGGCGGCAATGGTATCGGCATCACCCCGCTCTGGACGCACCTTTGGCGGCCTCGAAACGACGGGTGATTACCCATTGCTGACCAATCGACATCAGGTTGTTGACCACCCAGTACAACACCAGTCCGGCAGGGAAAAACAGGAAAAACACACTGAAGACAACCGGCATGATCATCATCACCTTGGCCTGCATCGGATCGGGCGGCGTTGGATTAAGTCTGGTCTGCAGGATCATGGTCAGTCCCATGATGATGGGCAGCACATAGAACGGATCCGGTGCTGACAGATCATGAATCCAGCCAATGAAAGGTGCCTGCCGCATTTCGACACTGCCAACCAACGTCCAGTACAGGGCGATGAACACCGGAATCTGCACCAGCGTTGGCAAACAACCGCCCAGTGGATTCACTTTTTCTGTCTTGTACAGGTCCATCATGGCCAGATGAAGCTTTTCGCGATCATCGCCAAACTGCTCTTTCAGTTTTTGCAGTTTGGGCGACAGACCCCGCATCTGGGCCATGGAACGGTAACTTTTGGCCGATAACGGGAAAAACAGCAATTTGATGCTGATGGTCAGAATGACGATAGCCCACCCCCAGTTACCGACCAGCGCATGAATATGCTGCAGCAACCAGAAAATCGGAACGGCAATCGGTGTCAGCCAGCCGTAGTCAATCACGTAATCCAGTCCAGGAGCCAGGGCGGTCAACACCGATTGGATCTGCGGACCGACATACAGGGGCATGGAAAACTGCATTTCCTTGCCGGCAGCCAGCTGTCCTTGTGGCAGGATCAAGCCTGCACTGTACAGGCCTTCACCCAGAGCACGCGCAAAAAACTCCCTCTGTTTTCCATTGGCTGGCAACCAGACCGAGACAAAATGGTGCTGCACCATGGCCATCCAGCCATTGTCTGCCTGATGCGGGAACTCGGCTTCGTTCTTGTCCAGTTTGTGGAAATCGATTTTGACGAACTTGCTGCTGGTGGTATACAGCGCAGGACCGGTAAAGGTATGAATCATGCGGGATGCGGTTTCTGGCTTTTTTCCGTCCCGCACGAACTGGTAATAGGCATCCACCGGAATACTGGTCTGGCCATGATTACTGATCTGCCAGTTCACGTCTATCAGATAGCTGCCACGGTGAAAGACAAACTGTTTGGTGACCGTCAGCTGGCCGTCCGGACTGGTCCATTGCAGGGGAACCGTCAGTGTATCCTGACCTGGTTTCAGATCGTACTGGCCAGCTTGCAGGTGAAAAACCGCCTTGTGGTTGGGCAAACCGGTACCAATCAGGCCGGACTGGGCAACAAACAGGTGATCCGGTTGTTGCTGCAGAATGTGGAACATCTGCTTCTTGTCCGCCGGATCGACATAATGCACCATGTCCAGCTGACGCAGGTCACCTCCATCAGCATCGATGACCGCATGCAGTTCATCGGTGTTGACAACGGCTTGCTGGCCAACCGGAAAGCTCAGTGCACCGGCCGGTGATCCGGCTGTGCTGGCGCTCAAGTTGTGCGGTGCCTGAGGAACACTGGCGGTTTCGCCGGATACCTGGGCCGCTACCGGAAACTGTTCGGGATGGTTATACCGCTGCCAGGCATTCCACAACTGGAAGGATGAAAACGTGAAGATAACAAAAAGTATCAGGCGCTGGAAATCCATGTCGGTCAGTCTGGGCGGTAAAATTCAGGGTACAGGGTCATAGCCGCCCGGATGGCGCGGGTGACAGCGGCCTATGCGGCGGACTGCCAGCCAGCTGCCACGCCAGAAGCCATGCCTGGTCAGGGCCTCAATGGCGTACTGGGAACAGGTTGGCGAAAAGCGGCATCTCGGCCCCAACAATGGGCTCACAGTATACTGGTAAATTCTGACCAGTAAAATCACAATTCGGGACATGATTTTGGACGTGTCAGAAACCGCGCCAGTTCTGCGCGCATGACTGCGGCATCTTCCGGTCGAACAACCCGCAAAACGCGTACGACATAATCCAGAGGCGGCAACACGGTTAATTGCTGACGAAAGGATTCCCGGATAATGCGTCTGGCATAATTTCTGTCAACTGACCTGGCCACATCGCGTCTGGCTACCACCAGACCCAGGCGGGCATGCGCAAGACTGGCTGACCGGACATAAACCTGTACGAAATCACCACGCTTGCTGCACCGGCGTGAAAATACAAATGAAAATTCGGCTGGCTTCAGCAGTCTCACATGACGCGGAAAACCATTTCCTGCTGTCATGCGACAGCAGGGATCAGCGGGACTCGCCAACGGACAAACGGACACGACCCTTGGCACGACGGGCATTGATCACAGCACGGCCACCCTTCGTACGCATGCGGACCAGAAAACCGTGCGTACGCTTACGACGAACAACGGAAGGTTGGTAAGTACGTTTCATGACAATATTCTCTCGTGAAAACGGCGGATTATAACATGCATGCTTCTGTTTGCAGAAGCCGGATTGTAATATATTTTTAGGGTTTCCAGTATAAAATTTCCGTTCTGGCGGCTAGCAAGACCTGTTGCACAGGTTTAAACTGTCGCCATGACCAAATCGCACATCAGGCGTTGCGATCGACCGGTCAGAGGTCGTTCGACAGAAACAATGCCGGATGTGGATGTTCGCTTAAACTCAACTCAACCAGTAGCTACATGACAGTCAACGAATTTTGGCAGGATTCACTGGCCAAACTGGCGCACGAACTACCGGCACAGCAATTCAATACGTGGATCAAACCACTTCGTCTTGAAACCGAAGACGAGTCATTTGTCCTGCTTGCGCCCAACCGGTTCGTGCTGGATTGGGTCAAGGACAAGTTTCTCGGACGTATCGAAGAACTGGCCGAAGCGTATTTCGGCACCGCCACAGCCATTCGTCTCGGCGTATCTGCCAGGCAGACCACGTCTCCGCCAAAGGCGGAGGCGCCGGAGCCGGTTGATCCGGTATTGCCAGTGGTTGTGCGCAAGACCGCTGCCCACCGATTAAACCCGCAATTCACGTTTGATACCCTGGTTACCGGCAAGGCCAACCAGCTGGCGCGTGCAGCGGCCTGTGCCGTGGCAGACAATCCTGGTAAATCGTACAATCCGCTGTTCATCTATGGCGGTGTCGGTCTTGGCAAGACCCACCTCATCCAGGCAATCGGCAACCACGTCCACCAGCTCAATCCCGAAGCCAGAATCAGCTACATTCACGCTGAAAATTATGTTTCGGATGTGGTAAAGGCTTATCAGCACAAGACATTCGATGAATTCAAACGGCATTACCATTCACTGGATATTCTGCTGATCGACGATATCCAGTTTTTCAGCGGCAAAAACCGCACCCAGGAAGAATTTTTCTATGCATTCAATGCCCTGATCGAAGGGCAAAAGCAACTGGTCATCACCTGCGATACCTATCCGAAGGAAATCGCCGACATGGAAGACCGGCTTAAATCGCGTTTCAGCTGGGGATTGACCGTTTCCATCGATCCACCGGAACTGGAAATGCGGGTGGCCATCCTGCTCAAGAAGGCCAGTATGGAAAATATTGCACTCGATGAAAACACGGCATTTTTCATTGCCAAACAGATCCGATCCAACGTGCGTGAACTGGAAGGCGCCCTGAAACGTGTGGTGGCTTATACCAGGTTTTCCGGAAAATCGATCAGTCTGGAAACCTGCAAGGAAGCACTGAAAGATCTGCTGGCAGTACAAAGCCGGCAAATTTCCATTGAAAACATCCAGAAGACGGTTTGCGACTTTTACAAGATCAAACTGGTTGATCTGCATTCCAAGCGACGTACACGTGCCCTGGTTCGTCCCAGACAGATGGCCATGTCACTGACCAAGGAACTGACCAACATGAGTCTGCCTGAAATTGGCCAGGCATTTGGCGGACGTGATCACACCACCGTCCTGCATGCCTGCCGTCAGGTCAACATGCTGAAAGAAGAAGACCAGACCTTTCATCGGCAATATGCCTTGCTGCTGCAAGTGCTGACCGGTTGAAAAAAACGAGACACATTGTGGATAACCAGCTGTGAACCTGAAACCGAAAAAATTATCCACAATTCCCCAACAGGGAAAACAGGATTCATACCGACTGGAAATTTGATTCATGTTGCTGATTAAAAACATGAAATTCTCATTTTCAACAGTTTTGTACCTGACTTAATTATTAAGGTTATACAAATATGGTATTACTAGAGATATCACGAGATGTACTGCTGCAACCCTTGCAGACAGTCAGTGGCATTGTCGAAAAACGGCATACCCTGCCCATTCTGTCCAATGTCCTCATCGAACAGAAAGATGACGTGCTATCGATACTGGCTTCCGACATGGAAATCCAGATTCGGGTCAACGTTGCCAAAAACCAGCCTGGGCAGGATTTTGCCGTTACCGTTTCTGCCCGCAAAATTCTGGATATCTGCCGGGCATTGACCAGCGAAGCCAGTCTCAAGCTTGAATCGGTCGATCATCAGCTGCAGATCCGCGCACAAAAGAGTCGCTTCAGTCTGCAGACATTGCCTGCTGAAGATTTTCCGGTGATCAAACCGCCGGAACAGGCAGAGTCGTCTTTTGAACTGTCGCAAGCCAATCTGCGTAAATTGATTCTGCGCGTGCACTACGCCATGGCGCAGCAGGATATCCGTTACTACCTGAATGGCATGTTGCTGGTGCTGGAAAACCAGCAAATCACCGTGGTTGCCACCGATGGGCATCGGTTGTGCCTGGCAACGATGGCTGTGCCACAGAATTTCCAGCACAAGGAAGTCATCATTCCACGTAAAACAGTCAATGAACTGATCAAGATGCTGGCCAGTGAAGACGATCCGGTTCGAATTCATCTGTATGACAACCAGATCGGCTTTGACATCGGCCAAGTGGAACTGATTTCAAAAGTGATCGACGGCAAGTTCCCCGACTATCACCGGGTGATTCCGACCACCCATCAGAATTTGCTGGCCATCAACCGGATCACCATGCAACAGTCATTGCAACGTGCTGCCATCCTGTCCAATGAAAAATTCCGTGGTGTTCGGCTTGTTCTGTCGTTGAATGAAATGAAAGTTATCTGCAACAACAACGAGCAGGAAGAAGCACAAGAAGAGATTGAGGTGGAATACCGTGGCGATGCCCTTGATATCGGTTTTAATGTGTCGTACCTGCTGGATGCATTGAATCAGCTGGACAGCGATGTGGTGGAATGTCATTTTGGCGATGCCAACAGCAGTATGCTGATGACAATCCCGGATGATCCTGGTTACAAGTACGTTATAATGCCAATGCGCATCTGACAGACAACAGGCCACTGTGATGTGTATGGTTACGGATGGCCTGCCAAGCTGGCATTGTGCATTCTGATGATGTTTCACGTGAAACATTTTCCCGGCACCCCTTCCCCTGATTGAGATTGCGAAGTGATGAAAGAAAACACCTACGATTCAAACAGCATTCGTATTCTGAAAGGACTGGACGCTGTTCGCAAACGGCCTGGCATGTACATTGGTGATACATCCGATGGGACGGGTTTGCATCATATGGTCTTTGAAGTTCTTGACAATGCCATTGATGAAGCCCTGGCCGGTTACTGCGATACGATCAAGGTGACGGTTCATCCGGACAATTCTGTGTCGGTCAGCGACAATGGACGCGGCATTCCGGTTGACATCAAACAGGACGACGAGCTCAAACGGTCGGCAGCCGAAATTGTGATGACCGAACTGCATGCTGGCGGAAAATTTGATCAGAACTCATACAAGGTTTCCGGTGGATTGCATGGTGTCGGCGTATCGGTGGTCAATGCCCTGTCGGATTGGCTCAAGCTGAGGATCTGGCGCAATGGTCATGCCTACCAGATGGAGTTTCGTCAGGGTGAGACTGTTAGTCCACTGGAACAGACTGGTAAATCGGACCGGCATGGCACAGAAGTGCATTTCATGGCGTCACGGGAAACTTTTGGCCACATTGAAATGCACTACGACATTCTGGCCAAACGCATCCGTGAATTGTCCTTCCTGAACAATGGGGTCAACATTGATCTGATCGACTTGCGCGATGGTCGGACAGAAAACTTTGCTTTCTCGGGTGGCGTCAGCGGGTTTGTGAATTACATGAACCGGTCCAAGACGGTTTTGCATCCGAAAATCTTTAGTGCCTGCATGGAAAAGGATGGCATGACGGTTGACGTGGCCATGCAATGGAATGATTCCTACGCTGAAACAGTTCAATGTTTTACCAATAACATTCCACAACGGGATGGTGGCAGCCACTTGACCGGTTTGCGCACAGCCATGACCCGGACACTCAACCAGTATATTGAACAGAACGAACTGGCTAAAAAGGCCAAGGTCGAAACCAGCGGCGATGACATGCGCGAAGGTTTGACTTGCGTTTTGTCAGTCAAGGTTCCCGAACCAAAGTTTTCCTCACAAACCAAGGATAAACTGGTGTCTTCGGAAGTCCAGCCGGTGGTGGCAGAAATTGTCGGTCAGAAACTGCAGGAGTTTCTGCTGGAAAATCCGAATGATGCCAAAATCATCATCAACAAGATTATCGATGCAGCCCGTGCCCGTGAAGCCGCCCGCAAGGCGCGTGAGATGACACGACGCAAAGGCGCCCTGGACAGCATGGGCCTGCCGGGAAAACTGGCGGATTGCCAGGAAAAGGACCCCGCCCTGTCTGAAATCTATCTGGTTGAGGGTGATTCCGCAGGCGGTTCCGCCAAACAGGGCCGCGATCGCAAGTTTCAGGCCATTCTTCCCCTCAAAGGTAAAATTCTCAATGTCGAAAGAGCACGATTCGACAAACTGATCAGCAGTCAGGAAATTGCTACCCTGATTACTGCACTGGGTACTGGCATTGGCAAGGATGAGTACAATCCGGACAAGCTGCGTTATCACCGCATCATTATCATGACTGACGCGGACGTTGACGGCTCGCATATCCGCACACTGTTGCTGACATTCTTTTACCGCCAGATGCCTGAACTGGTTGAAAGAGGCCACATCTACATTGCCCAGCCACCGCTGTACAAGGTTAAACATGGCAAGTCGGAACGCTATCTGAAAGACGAACACGAATTCAAGGCATATCTGCTGGGTGAAGCCATTCGGCAAACCAGACTGGTTACCGGGGAAGCCGGAACAGTCATAGAAGGCAGTGCGCTGGAAAATATTGCCCAGTCGTGGTTGTTGAGCGAAGCTGTGATCCGCAGGCTTGGCCGCCATATCGATACCAGTGTCCTGCATCGCCTGCTGAGTCTGCCAGAAATCTCGCTGGCAGATGATCAGGCTGCACAACAGACCCTGGAACTGCTGCGCAATAGCGGTCTGGCCGAAGTCGAATTCACGCTTGAGCGCACCGAACAGGGACCAATGATCCGGATCAGTCGTCAATTGCATGGCAACCGCCTGTCCAGCCATCTGGCCCAGGATTTCATCGAAAGCGGTGATTACCAGCAAATGCTGGAGACCGCCCGGATGCTGCATGGCTTGCTGGGCACCGGCGCCTATGCCGAAAAAGGTGACAAGAAACAACCTGTGCAGCACTTTGGTGAAGCACTGGACTGGATGCTGGATGAAGTGAAAAACGGACTTTCAGTCCAGCGCTACAAAGGTCTTGGCGAGATGAACCCGGAACAGTTGTGGGAAACCACCATGGATCCGCAAGTCCGCCGTCTGATGCAGGTGCAGATTGAAGATGCCATTGGCGCCGATGAGATATTTGTCATGCTGATGGGCGACCAGGTCGAACCACGGCGGCAGTTTATCGAAACGAATGCACTGGGTGTTGAAAACCTGGATATCTGATTCGTTCAGCCCGGCGCACGCCGTGACCCAATCACCCCGGCTATCAGCACCAGGCCGGCCAGCAGCAGAATAGGCGCATCGCCAAAGCGCACGTACGGGGTTGCTCCGCGATAACTTCGCGCGTACCCGTTCAGCGTGCCCTGGGTAAAAATGGGCAGATGGGCCACTAGTTGCCCATGGGTGTTGATAATGGCGGTCACGCCAGTATTGGTGGCGCGCAGCATGTAACGTCCGGTTTCCATGGCGCGGGCCTGCGACATCTGCAGGTGCTGCCAGGGCGCATTGCCCGGGCCAAACCAGCCATCGTTGGTGACATTGACCAACATGCTGGCGGCCGGCAAGGCATGTCGGATTTCATTGCCAAACGCATCTTCGTAGCAGATGTCCGCGCCGATCTGCTGGCCGGCAACCTGCAGCGGCGGCTGGTCTGGTGCGCCGCTGGAAAAGTCGGACATCGGCAAGGCCAGAATATCCAGCAGCTTGCCGATCAGCCGATGCATGGGAACAAATTCTCCAAACGGAACCAGATGAACCTTGCGGTAAATCTGGGCAGGACTGCTTCCGGTACTCATCAGACTGTTGAAATAGACACCATCATGGTTTTCCGGAATGCCGTACAGCACGTCGCCGCCGCGAAGTTTGGCCTTGGCCGACAGATCGTCCAGATACAACTGGGGAATTTCATCTGAAAAAACCGGAATTGCGGTTTCAGGCAGTACAATCAATCGGGCCTGGCTGGCTTGTGCCATGCGTGCATAACGGATCAGTGTCAATTCCAGAGCATCACTGCGCCACTTCTGCCCTTCGTCGATATTCCCCTGCAGGAGAGAAACGCTGACTGGGGCGGATGCCGGCTGTGTCCAGGCAATCTGGGCGGCCAGATAACCAGACGCAACCAACAGCAGCACAAAACCAGCAGAACGCAAACCAGGTCTGGACAGCCAGGCTGCTGTCAGAGCGGTCACAAAAGTGACTGCCAGAATGCCGCCAACCGGTGCAAAGCCAGCCAGAGGCGACTGTGGCACCTGGCTATAGCCGAGCATCAGCCAGGGAAAGCCGGTAAACAGCCAACTGCGTACCCATTCGGTCAGCGTCCACAGGGCGGCCAGTTGCAGAGGGGTTGTGCGTTTGAAACGACAGGAAAGCCAGCCGGTGAGTCCGTGAAACAAGGCGAGATACGCGGCAAAAACGGCAATCAGTAGAACCGATAGCCAGGCCGACAAGTGGCCATAATCATGCATGGTGACATACAGCCAGGACGTTCCGCTGGCAAACCAGCCAACACCAAACAGCCAGCCATGCCGGCCAGCATGGACTGGATCGACCCGCCACAGCCAGAACAACAGCGAAACGGCCAGAATTGACAGGCCATACCAGTGATAAGGCGAAAATCCCAACGGGCTTGTGGCGCCACAGCACAGCGCAGCCAATCCGGCCAGATACTGGCGGATGGGTGACAGGGAGCTGTGTGCGTGAATATCTGCTGACTGGCCGGATTTCATCGGCGCTGTGCGGCAGAAAAATCCAGCAGACGCTGGATCGCGCGCGCGGCCGGTTGAATGTGAATCGGGTCAACGACAATTTCGTTTTGACCGGTTTCGAGAACTTGAGCCAGGTTACGCAGACCGTTCATGGCCATCCAGGGGCAATGGGCACAACTGCGACAAGTCGCGCCGACACCAGCAGTTGGTGCTTCGATCAGGGTGCGGTCGGGCGCAGCCTGACGCATCTTGTGAAAGATGCCATTGTCGGTTGCAACGATAAACGTATGATTCGGAAGTGATTTAACAGCATGAATCAGTTGGGTTGTCGAGCCGACCACATCGGCCATGGCAATGACTGCTGCAGGAGATTCAGGGTGGACCAGCACCGCCGCCTCTGGATGCTCGGCCTTCAGGGCTTGCAGGGCATCGGCACGAAAAGCTTCGTGCACCACGCATCCGCCCTGCCAGAGCAGCATGTCTGCACCGGTTACCGAACGGACATAATCACCCAGATGGCGGTCAGGAGCCCACAGAATGGACTTGCCTTGCTCATGCAGATGCCGGATCAGTGAGACGGCCATTCCGGATGTGACCACCCAGTCCGCACGTGCCTTGACTGCGGCGGATGTATTGGCATAAACAACCACTTCCCGTTCGGGGTGGGCATCGCAGAACGCACTGAAGCTGTCTGCCGGACAGGACAGATCCAGCGAGCATTCGGCATGCAGGTCGGGCATCAGCACCCGCTTTTCCGGATTCAGCAGTTTGGCGGTTTCGCCCATGAAACGAACGCCGGCCACGACCAAGGTTTGCGCGGCATGCGCATGACCAAAACGGGCCATTTCCAGTGAATCGGAAACACATCCTCCCGTTTCCTCGGCCAGTTCCTGCAAATCGGCGGAGGTATAATAATGCGCGATCAGAACGGCGTTCTGCTGTTGCAGAAGATTCCGGATGCGATTGATGAGCAGAACGCGCTCATCGGAGGACAGGGTCTCCTCGATCATCGGCGGTGCGGTTATCAACGGAATGGCTGGTATGGCGTTCATGGGCGCCTCATCATCGGATGTAATGGAGATGGCCGGGTTGAATCAGGCGATACAGTCGCGCAGGTTTATGCGTTCCGTTGCGACGGGTGGCACCCGCGTCTTCGACCAGATTGAGAGATTTGACAAATTTGCGGAAATTGCGTTTGTCGAGGGTTTCGCCGCGCACAATTTCATAGACTGTCTGTAATTCGCCCAAGGTAAAGGTTTCATTCATGAAACTGAAAGCAACCGTGGAATAATCGAGCTTGGCGCGCAACCGGTGCTGTGCCAGGTCAAGAATGTCGCGGTGGTCAAAGGCAAGTTCAGGCAGGTCATCAATGAAAAACCAGCGCGCATCCTGCGCATCGGAGCCAGCACGCGGATTCAGGGACGCCATTGGCACCAGGGCGAAATAAGCAACGCTGATCACGCGGTCACGCGGATCGCGCTCCGGATTGCCAAACGTATACAGTTGCTCAAGCCAGACACCCTGAATACCGGTTTCTTCCGCCAGTTCACGCAATGCGCAGGCTTCCAGTGTCTCATCTGCTTCGACAAACCCGCCTGGCAACGCCCAGTGACCGGCAAAAGGCTCTCCGCCGCGCTGGATCAGCAGCACGGCCAGGCGTTGGTCCTGGATGGTAAACACTGCAATGTCAGTGGTAACCGCCGGACGAGCATAGTCATAACAGAAAGTCATGGCAAAAAGTGTAAAAAATACACCTGAATGATAGAATCGACATTCTTCCCTGTCAATCATCAGAACGGGCGTCCACTGGACGAAACGGTTGCACCGGAATGATGGGGTCGAATGGTTTTGCGCAAGGAATAAAACATGCCGCAAGTGGTTTACCGGGATCTGATGCTGGAGGTCATGCTGCCAGTAGCGTTGCTGATTGCAGCCGGCGGCTGGTGGCGACGCTACCTGGGTATAGATGGTGTGATGTCGGTGCGCCGGCACATCAGCACCGTCGTGATCAATCTGTTTGCCCCCGCCCTGCTGTTTGCCTCGGCGGCAACCGCGCACTTTGACGCCGAACTGCTGTCAGTGCCCCTGCTGATGATGATCAGCATTTTTCTGTCCTGGGGAATGCTGCATGTTCTGACCGGCTGGTTTGGCCAGCGCACACACATGCCTTCGACCACTCGCGCGGCGCTGATGCTGTCGGGCATGTTTGGCAACGTGCTGTTCATGGGCTATCCAGTACTGCATTTCATTGATGGCGAAGCCGGCGGACAATATGCTGTTTTTGCAGACATGGGCGCATCCACTCCCATGCTGTGGGCGGCAGGCGTGTGGGTGGCCACTCACATTGGCGGAAAAGTACGTGATCCAGGACATCCGGTGATCAACTGGCTGAAACTACCGCCAGTGTGGGCCTTTGCAGCTGGTATACTGCTGGCACACACAGGCTGGCCGCTGGACAAACTGGTACATGCCGCACACTTTATTGGCCAGCCGGCAGTGCCAGTGATGTTGTTGATGCTCGGATTGTCCATTCCGTGGGGTCAACTGGTGCCCCGACGCGAGGCGGGCTTTATCATCCTGTGGAAACTGGTGATCCTGCCGGGTTTGATCTGGTTGATTGCACGCCAGTGGTATGGCACGCTACATCCTGCGCAGGCAGCGGCCGTTCTGGAAAGCGGTGTTCCCACCATGCTGATGGCGCTGAGCCTGGCAGACCGCTACAGTCTGGATGTCGAGCTGACCGCCCTGATCATTGCCTGGACCACCATTCTGTTCCAGTTGACCTTGCCAGCCTGGCTGGTCATTCTGGCCTGATGCCATATCAGGCGCCTATTGTTGAAATCCGGGAGGTATCATGAGCATCATTCTTCCGCCAGGGGTTGCCCCGGCCACAGAACCGATTCACAAACTGGTCGTGCTGAAAACCCGCGCCGGGCAACAGCTGAGCATGCCGTTCACACTGCAGGATGAACATGGCCGCGCCAGTGCGGCAGAGTATCTGGATGAATTGCACGATACCATCCGTCAGCGCTTGAATGAACCAGTCCTGCAGCAGCCCGTCAGCTTTGGTATCGCAGATGTGGACACGCTGAAAAAGAAGATTCTTTACATCGCCTCTTTTCACGATGCGATGTTTGGCACTTTCAACCGCGACAGCAGCCTGCCAGCCAAAGAACGTGCGGAATTCATCGAGCTGTTTTTGCTGGCGGTCGCCAGTGTCATGCCCTACAACAATATCCTGATTGACCTGGCCAAAGGCACGTTGGGTGAAGGCGGAAACTGATCGCATGCATATTCACATTCTTGGCATCTGCGGTACGTTCATGGGCGGTATTGCCGCCATTGCGCGCACTGCCGGTCATCGGGTCACCGGATGTGACAGTCAGGTCTATCCACCGATGTCAGATCAGCTGCGCACCTTGGGCATCGAGCTGATTGAAGGTTACGACGCCGGACAGCTGGCACTGACACCAGACCTGTACGTGATCGGCAATGTGGTCAAACGTGGCAATCCCCTGATGGAAGCGATTCTCGACCAGAATTTGCCTTATGTTTCCGGGCCGCAATGGCTGTCCGAGCACGTGCTGGCTAAAAAGTGGGTGCTTGCTGTTGCCGGAACGCACGGAAAAACCAGCACATCTGCCATGTTGGCGTGGATTCTGGAACATGCCGGGCTGAATCCCGGCTTTCTGATCGGCGGGATTCCGGGCAATTTTGCCGTGTCCGCGCGTCTGACAGACAGTCCGTTCTTTGTGATTGAAGCCGATGAATATGACACGGCGTTTTTTGACAAGCGTTCAAAGTTTGTGCATTACCGTCCCAGAACAGCGATCCTGAACAATCTGGAATACGATCATGCGGACATTTTTGCAGATCTGGCTGCCATCGAAACCCAGTTTCATCATCTGGTACGGACCATACCTGGCAATGGCCTGATTGTTGCGCATCAGGAACCCAATCTGCAGCGGGTGATCGATCGCGGATGCTGGACACCGGTATTGTGGACGGATGTGGATCAGGGCTGGCATGCCGGTGCAGGAGAGTCCGTATTTGATCTTTACGAGGGGCAGGTCCTGCAGGGACAGGTGAGCTGGCAGATGATCGGACGCCACAATGTGGCCAATGCGATGGCAGCGTTGCTGGCAGCCCGTCATGCCGGGGTGCCGCTGGCAGAAGGTTGTTCTGCACTGGCCACTTTTGCCGGGGTCAAACGGCGGATGGAACAACGAGGCGTCGCACATGGTGTGACGGTTTACGATGATTTTGCCCATCATCCAACAGCCATTTCCACCACGCTGGCCGGTTTGCGGCACAAGGTTGGCCAGGCCCGCATTCTGGCCGTTCTCGAACCAAGATCCAACACCATGAAGCTGGGCGCCATGAAAGAGGCCTTGCCGGCCAGTCTCAACGCCGCGGATCTGGTGTTCTGTTATTCCGGTGGCATCGGCTGGGACGTGGCAGATGCCCTGGCGCTGCTGGGAACAAAGCTGCACGTGAACGATCAGCTGGATCGACTGATACAGGGCATTGTGACCGCGGCCCGGCCTGGCGATCATATTCTGGTCATGAGTAATGGCGGATTTGGCGGCATTCACCAGCGTTTGCTGGATGCCTTGCGATTGCAGGAGCCGGCAGTCGGTCAGATTCAACCGTCCGACCGGTCGGCGTGATCTGCCTTGCAAGCGATTCCGGTCAATCCTGGCCAGAGTCGGATGCTGGCTTGCCGCAAGTCTGTGGATTGCGCGGAATCTTCGTTTCGTCCCAGCTGGCCTGTGCCCATGCCCAGAACCCGGCAAGGCTGTCAATGTCGGGATTGACCGGCTGGCCCAGCCGGGCCAGGGCCAGCTGCAAGGCTGGCAGTGGCTGGCGGATATCGATGGGCTCCGCCTTCTGCTGTTTGGACAGCTTCTGGCCTCGCTGATCCACCACCAGGGGCAGATGCAGGTATTCTGGCGATGGATAGCCCAGCAAGGTTTGCAGATGGCGCTGGCGAAAGGTGGAATCGAGCAGGTCGGCGCCGCGGACGACTTCAGTCACCCCGCTGGCCGCATCATCCACCACCACAGCCAGCTGGTAGGCAAAAATGCCGTCCGCACGCCGGATCACGAAATCACCGCCATGACTGGCCAGATCAAGACACTGGCGACCAAGCAGGCGGTCTGTCATGCAGATCTCAGCGTTCGGTACCTTGACCCGCAGGCTGTAATGGCCATTTTTTGCGAGTGAGCGCTCACGGCAGATGCCTGGATAGTGTTCTGTGTTCCCTTGCGCCTCCAGCAGTTTGCGGGTGCAGGTGCAGACATAGACCTGATTGTGCAGCTGTTCGATGGCTGCCAGATAGGCTTGCTGGCGACGGGATTGCCAGATTATCGGGCCATCCCAGACAAATCCAAGTTGTTCCAGCTGGTGCAGGATGGTAGAGGCGTGTTCCGCGCGACAGCGGGAGGTATCGACATCTTCCATGCGCACCAGCCATCGCCCATTGCGTGAACGAGCTGACAGAAAACTACCCAGCGCCGCGACCAGGGAACCCGGATGCAACGGTCCGGTGGGAGAAGGCGCAAACCGGCCGATTGTCAGAGTCATGGCAGTGCGGTCAGAACACTCATTCAGGTCTAATTCTGCTTCAGTATAGTGGTGTTCACCGGGCAGTCATAGTGGTTGCCAGGAATTGATAATCATGCAAGGAAACCGAAATGCAACGCACAATGATGGTGAAGGTAGGTTTGGCTGGATTGCTGTTGGCAGTCACTCAGGTAAGTTTCGCCTATACTGGTGACCAATATGCCAGCAAGGCGGCAATTCGTATTGAGCAGGCGCGCACAATTGCACTGAAGGCGCATCCAGGCAAGATCACGGATGAAGAGCTCGAATATGAAAAAGGCGGTAGCGGATTGCGCTATTCTTTCGACATTGTGTCGCATGGTGACAAACAGGAAGTGGGTGTGGATGCCAAGACCGGAAAAGTGCTGGAAAATCGGCCAGAATCAGAAGAGATGGATTGACCGGTTGATCTGTATTCGTCTGGCTTGTGGTTTGGGCAGACCGTTATGCGCTGCCCAGCTACATCTGGATGAACTTGATATTGTTGTGCCAATGGCAGGAATCCGGCATGCGATTGTTGCTGATTGAAGATGACGTCATGATTGGCGAAGCTGCTTCGCAGGCATTACGGGATGCCGCTTGGGCCGTTGACTGGGTGCGTGATCTGCGCGCTGCACGCCTGGCATTGCAGGCAGCCGAACATGATGCCGTACTGCTGGATCTCGGACTGGCTGATGGTGATGGTTGCGAGCTACTGCAACAGTTGCGCAAGTCCGGCAACGCGGTGCCGGTGATCATTGTGACTGCGCGGGATAATACCCCCGATCGCATTCGTGGCCTTGATCTCGGGGCGGATGACTACGTTGTCAAACCGTTTGAGATCGATGAACTGATGGCCCGGCTGCGAGCTGTGATGCGGCGCAAGAATGGTCAGGCTTTGCCTATCCTTGACAATGGTAGACTCAGCCTGGATCCGGCCAGTCATGAGGCACGATCGGCACAGGGGCATTTTATCCTGTCTGCGCGTGAATTTGCATTGTTACAGACTTTGCTGCAAGCACCTGGCCGGATTTTTTCGCGCGGGCAGCTGGAAAGCAGCATTTATGGCTGGGGTGAGGAAATTGAAAGTAACATGGTGGATTTCCTGATTCATGCCTTGCGCAAAAAACTTGGCGCAGAGCTGATTCGCAATGTGCGTGGCGCGGGATGGTATGTTGAAAAGTCGGCATCCGGCGATATAGGCGGCTGAATGCGCAAATCTGGACGTTCGGTACAAACCCGGCTGCTGGCAGCCTTGACCCTGACTGTGCTGGGCGTTGGGTTGCTGGCAACGGTGGCCGCATTCTGGTTTGCCTATTCCGAAGCCCAAGAGTTCCAGGACGACAATCTGCGCCAGGTGGCGCTGCTGGGCAAGCTGGCCGATCGTTCGGCTCTGGTTGGGTCGGAGGAGGATACAGATGCGCGTATTCGTGTCCTGCCGGAAGCAGGGCGGACATTGCCCGTATGGGTTCCAAAGCATCTCACCGAGGGATTTCATACCCTGACCATGGCCGATGGCGATAAGGGACGTGTATATGTTCGTCATTCCCGTCCGGGCGGACAGATGGTGCTGATCGTGCAATCGACGCAAAGCCGGAATGAGGCCGCTCTGGAAAACGCCTGGTGGACACTGGTTCCCTGGTTGCTCTTCTTGCCGGTGCTGCTGTGGCTGATCGTGCATATTGTCCGGCGCGAACTGGCAGCAGTGCGGACCTTGTCGCACCGGATTGATCAGCAGTCGGCCGATTGTCTGGAGGAACTGCCGGTTGAGCAGGTGCCGGACGAAATTTTGCCGCTGGTCGAGGCTGTCAATCGCATGATGGTCCGGGTCAACCATGTTGTGCTGCATCAGAAACGGTTTATTGCCGATGCGTCCCACGAACTGCGCACGCCGCTGACAGCATTGTCGTTACAGGTGGAAAATGTCGAACGTGCTGGTTCTCTGCCGTTGATGCAACAACGTGTGGCGATGCTGAAAATCGGTATTGAAAGATTGCGGCGACTGACAACCCAGTTGCTTGATCTGGCGCGCCTGCAGTTGCAGGGACTGGAACCGGAGAGAATCCTGGTCAGTGACCTGGTCAGGGAAGTGATTGCCAGTGTGTTGCCGCTGGCAGAGTCGCGACAGATCGAACTGGAATTGCAACTGGATGCCGATCCTGTTGAACGGATTGATGTCGCCACCTTCCGGCTGGTTGTGCATAATTTGCTTGAAAATGCGATCAAGTACAACCGCCAGGCTGGACAGGTGCGGGTTCGTATCGCCATGGAAGGCGATGATCTTGTTGTTGATGTGGCGGACGAAGGTTCCGGAATTCCGGCTGATCAGCGCGAGTCGGCGTTTCGACCATTCTTCAGGCTGGCTGGACAGGAAACCGAAGGCAGTGGCCTGGGGTTGGCCATTGTCCGTGAAGCTGCAGACCGACTGGGGGGAACGGTTGTGATCCTGGATAACAGCCCCGCATCCGGTATTACCGTCCGTTATCGGCAGTCGCCTGACCGTGAGTCCTCTGGATGATGGTTTCATAGAACCGCATCATGCGTTGTACCATCTCTGGCGCGCTCCAGGTCAGCGCATATTCGCGTGCTTCGTCAGACAAGCGTTGCCGCAGTTCACGGTTGGTTAGTACCCGGTGCAGTGTTTCGGCAAACTGGACTGGATCATCCGGTGCAATGCGGCATCCCCGTTCTGCATTGAGAATGTCGCGCGTGCCCATGATGGCAGTCGAAACCACCGGCACGCCAAGCGCCATGGCTTCCAGCAGCACCAGACCCTGGGTTTCGGTGCGCGAGGCAAACACGAAGGCATCTCCGGCGCAATAGCAGGATGGCAGTTCAGTGGAGCGTTCCAGATAGCCGACAAACAACACCTGTTCTGACAGGTTGAGCGCTTCGGTGAGCCGCTTCAGTTTGCGTTCGGCAGGACCTTCACCAGCGATCACCAGCAGCACATCCGGCAATGAATGGCGCAGCTGGGACAGCATCATCAGCAGAAATTCGATATTCTTTTCGAAGGCAACACGCCCCACGTAAACCACTACTGGCCGGTCGGCATCGATGCCGTGGCTCTGGCGAAAATGGCTACCACTGCAGCTGCTGAAATCAGCCAGTTCGATGCCGGTGGGGATGATTTCGCTGAACGTGGTCACGCCGTACCGCTGCAGGGCTTCCTGCATGGCCACCGAAGGCAGGATCAGTCCATCGATATCCTGGCACTGCCGGCGTGAAAAATGTCGCGCGGTATACCGCATCAGGGCGCGCGGCAGGAACGGCACATAGTGGTAGAGGTATTCTTCAAAAAAGGTGTGATAGGTTTCCACGCAGGGAATGCCCATTTCGCGCGCCAGCCGGATACCGGTGTAATGGGCAATGAATGGGGTGTGGATATGCACCAGGTCGAATGTCTGGTTAGCCAGGGTCGTGGACAGCTGGCGTAAATCACTGGCAGACATCAGCCGGTCTTCCGGGTCCATCACCACTTTGCGACCAGGAATGCGGATGATGTCCGGTTCGGAAGCTTCATTCTGTCCGTAAGCCGGTGCAATCAGCGTGACCTGGTGACCGGCGTTTTTCAGCTCCCGGCGCAAGGTCATGATGGAAGTCGAAACCCCGTTGACACGGGGGAAGTAGACGTCTGACACCATCAGGACATTCATGCGGAAATCCGGTAAGTAAACTGTATTGGATTTGTAACAAAATCAGGTGACGCACGTATGACAACCGGACCCAATCCTGGTCTGTTTTTGCCAGATCAGCGGCGATGTTCCTTGCGCACCTTGTCAATCAGCGCATTGAGCGTGGCAAACAAGGCCTTTTCGCTCCCGGTCATCGACACGGACGTGACAAAGCGACCATCGACGACAAAACTGGGCACGCCAGTAATTTGTGCATCGCGCGTCAGCTGGGCTGCCTGCATGACCCGGGTCTGTACGGCAAACGAATTGTAGGCATTGGCAAATGCTGTCCGGTTCATGCCGACCCGTCCGGCCCAGTCGAAAATGTTGATTTCCGACGTCGCATCCAGGCCATCCAGGTGAATGGCGTTGAAAAAGGCATCGTGGTATTTGTCTGCAACACCCATTTCCCGCAAGGCGTACCAGACACGTGCCTGCACCGCCCAGTCGTTGTTGAGGACGGCCGGAATGCGCCGGATGGCGACGTCGCCCGGCAGAGTCTTGATCCAGCTGTTGAGTGCCGGCTCAAGTTCAAAACAGTGCGGGCAGCGGTACCAGAAAAATTCTGCAACTTCAATTTTGCCGGGCGCACTGTCTGTGCCAATGGAAGCGGCCAGTGTCTGGTAATCCCGGCCGGCCAGTGGGTCGGACAGGGCCAGTCGATGCACGGACAAGGCCAGCAGACTGGCCAGAAGAAAGGAACGGCGGTTCAGCATGGCAAGACTCCGGTCAGGGGTTGGAGGCAGGCGCAGCGGGCGGATGCGCATTGACGACAGAAACCTGAATCTGGTTTTTTGCCAGCTCCGACTGCACCTGGTGCGCCGCATCTGTACTGGCATAAGGGCCAAGCCTGACCCGGTAGACGGTGCCCTTGTCGGGCGATTCCACCGTCTGGATGCTGGCTTCGTAACCCATCAGGGCCAGCCTTGCTTTCAGGTCGTCGGCTTCGGTGCTACCGGAAAATGCACCAACCTGCAGCCAGATACTGGCCGGTGCGGGCGGTGGCGTACTGGCACCCGTTGTCGTGCCGGCGGACTGGCCGGGCAGGATATGGTAGAAATCGTAGTGGCTGTCGACCGGAGCGGCGCGACTGGCCGGATCGACAATGTTGCTTGCACCGGCAGATGCGGAGGCTGGCGCAGTTTGACCTGCTGACCCGGTTTGCCCTGCTGGCGCGCTGGTGGCGGCAGGCGAACCATCCGACTGGCTGAAAAACGGATTGTTGTGACTGACCCAGACTGCAACAGCCGCGGCGCCTGCCAGTCCGGCAAGAAAGCCGATCAGGATGCCCGACCAGATGCCTCCGCCGCCAGACTTGCGGCTTTCGCCAGAATTGCCGCGTTGTGCTCGATTCATGTTTGCTCCTACATCTGCTCTGGGCAGGAAATGCCAAGCAGGGTAAGTCCATTGCGCAGGACGACCCGGGTGGCCTGGATCAGTGCAAGGCGCGCATCACGCAGGCTAGTATCCTCGATCAGGAACTGTTCGGCATTGTAATAGGCATGCAGTGCGGCGGCGATATCTTTCAGTGCATAGGCAACCAGGTGGGGAGAGAGTTCCCGGGCCGCGGTACGGATGGTGGCCGGGTACCCTGCCAGTTGCCTGAGCAGGTCGAGTTCGCTCGGGCTGGTCAGCTGGCTGATGTCTGCTTCGTCCAGGCTGGTCGGGTCGCCGCCCCACTGTTCGAGAACCCGGCATATCCGGGCGTGCGCGTACTGGATGTAATACACCGGATTGTCGTTGCTGCGCGACTTTGCCAGATCCAGATCAAAGTCGAGATGCTGGTCGGACTTGCGCAGCACATAGAAAAAGCGCGCCGCATCATTGCCCACTTCCTGGCGCAATTCACGCAGGGTGACGAATTCTCCGGAACGTGTCGACATGGCGGCCTTCTGACCGTTGCGGTACAGCACGGCGAACTGCACCAGGGCAATGGTCAGCTGGTCGGGATTGCGGCCCATGGCTTCCATGGCGCCTTTCACGCGCGGAATGTAGCCATGGTGGTCGGCACCCCAGATGTCGATCAGCCAGTCGAATCCACGTTCAAGCTTGTTGAGGTGATAGGCGATATCGGATGCGAAATAGGTGAAAAGACCATTTTCGCGCTGGACCACGCGGTCCTTTTCATCGCCGTAACGGGTCGAACGAAACCAGCGTGCGCCATCCTGCTCGTAAAGCTGGCCATTGGCTTCCAGCACATCCAGTGTCCGCTGGACAGTACCGTTGTCATACAGGGACTGTTCGGAAAACCATTCATCGAAGCTGACGCCGAATTCATGCAGATCCTGCCGGCAGTCGGCCAGCTGCTCGTTGAGCGCAAAACGGTGGAAGTAACTGTAGTTGTCGCCCAGGGTCTGCTTGGCCGCCACGATGAGGTGATCGAGATGACCATCCGGCGCATCGGCATACGCTGGAGCGTGTTCGAGCAGGGCCTGGCTGCTGTGCCGGTAACGATCGCCGTGCTGGAGATGGATGGCCTGCGCCATCTGGCGCACATAATCGCCCTGGTAGGCATTGGCGGGAAAAACCGACGGTTCGCCGCAGTGTTCCAGATAGCGCAGCCACGTGGACAGCGCCAGGATGTCCATCTGGCGACCGGCATCATTGACATAGTATTCGCGGAATACCCGGAAGCCTGAAATCGCAAGCAGGTTGGACAGGCTGGCGCCGTAGGCGGCCCCGCGACCGTGACCGACGTGGAGCGGACCGGTCGGGTTGGCCGATACGAATTCCACCAGTACAGATTGTCCACCACCGCTGTCATGGTGACCGTACTGCTCACCCAGGGCAAGAATATGCGGCACCAGTTGTTGCCAGGCCAGCGGATGCAGGTGGAGGTTGATGAAACCGGCGCCGGCAATCTCGCTGCGGGCGATCATGGGCGATGGCGGCAGGGCGGCGAGGATTTTCTGGGCAAGCTGGCGCGGATTGCAACGCAGGCTGCGCGAGAGTTTCATGGCAATGCTGCAGGCATAGTCGCCATGGCTTGCTTCCCGCGGACGCTCGATGTCGACCGTGACAGCACCGGCTTCGGGAACCGCCTCGCGCAGGGCGTAGCCAAGCAGGGCCGACAGGTGCGATTCGATATCAGTGTATGCGGTCAAAACGATTCACCAAGTCTGAAAAATGTAGCCATTATAGCCAAGGCTGCGCGTAACGACAAAAGCCAGACGGTTGCTGTTCAGACCTGTTGTGCGTCAACATCGGTCCGCCAGCGGACTTTGCCCGGCTGAAGGCCGGCAACGCGGTCCAGCCAGTCGCCCAGCCAGGCTTGCAGCAGGGGGCGCGAGGCTGCCTGGGCAATCAGCAAAGCCCGTTCGCGGTTGCCCTTTCGCACCAGGGTTTCGGCGACCGGATCAAACAGGTCGATATCTGCGGCGGCCGGGGCCAGCGCCCGCGCCTGTTGCAGAAAACCAAGCGCTTCTTCCAGCGTGGGCGCATCGGCCCGCAGGGCAACCAGATGGCGAAATGGCGGAAACCCCCCCACCTTGCGCTGATCAAGCATGCTTGCTGCATATCCCGGATAATCGTGCCGGCACAGGGACTGGAATAGCGGGTGTTGCGGCCAGGCGGTCTGGATCAGGACCTGGCCCGGGCGGTCGGCCCGCCCGGCCCTTCCGCTGACCTGCAGCAGCTGGGCAAACAGGCGCTCGTCTGCGCGAAAGTCGCTGCTGTAGAGGGCATCATCGGCAGCCAGCACGCCAACCAGCGTCAGGTGCGGAAAGTCATGTCCCTTGCTGACCAGCTGGGTGCCAATCAGGATGTCGGCCTGCCGGGCCAGAATGGCCTCGCGCATCGCCTGCCACTGTTTCGGGCTGGCCGCTGTGTCACTGTCAATGCGCAGCAGACGGGCTTGCGGAAACAGCTGTTCCAGCAACTGTTCGATGCGCTGGGTGCCGGCGCCGGCCGGGAACAGCTGGTCATGCCTGCATTCCGGACAGGATTGCGGCACCGGGCGCGACAATCCGCAATGATGGCAGCGCAATTCCTGGCGCTGGCGGTGCAGAACCAGTTTGCTGCTGCAGCGCGAGCAGCCGGCAACCCAGTTGCAGTCCTGGCAGTACAGGGCTGGCGCAAATCCGCGCCGGTTGATGAACAGCAGGCTCTGTTCGCCGCGCTGCAGGTTCTGCCGCAAGGCTTCGCGCAGCGGCGGGCTGATGCCCTGCCCTGTGGGCAGGCCGCGCATGTCGATCAGGCTGATGTCGGGCAGTCTGGCGTTGTCGGCCGCACGTCTGGTCAGCGACAGCAGCAGGTATTTGCCCTGTCCGGCATTGAACCAGCTTTCCAGCGAAGGTGTGGCGGAACCCAGGACGACTGGGCAGGGCGTCCTGCTGGCGCGCACCACGGCAAGATCGCGCGCCGAATAGCGCAGGCCATCCTGTTGCTGAAAAGATGCATCGTGTTCTTCATCGACGATGATCAGCTGTAACCGCGGCATGGGCGTGAACACGGCCAGCCGCGTGCCCAGAACGATTGGGATGTCTCCCCGGCCGGCAGCCAGCCAGTCATGCATCCGCCGGGCCGGGCTGATGTCGCTGTGCAGGATCGCAATACGCTGGTCGGCAAAGCGCCCCGCCAGCCGGTTGTGCAGTTGCGGTGTCAGGCGGATTTCCGGTACCAGCATCAGCACCTGGCCACCGGCAGCGAGCACCCGGTCGATCAGCTGGAGATAGATTTCGGTTTTGCCACTACCGGTCACGCCATGCAGGAGAATGGGGTGAAACTGCCCGGCCAGTGCGACGATACGGTTGGTGACCGCCAGTTGTTCCTCATTCAGGATGACTGGCGGCGATCCGGCGCTATCCGGCGAACTGCGCTGTCTGCGCGGCTGGCCAGGCTTGCGCGCCAGTCGCAGCAGATTGGGCAGGGCGGCAAAAATGAACTGCCCCGGCGGTTGCTGGTAGTATCGGCTGGCAAACAGCAGCAGTTCGATCGTGCTCCGGTCGAGAATCGGGCTGTCATCCAGTTTTTCGATGACCGGTCGCAGCTGCCCGTCGGGCAGGCGAGAGCTGTCCCGCAGGCCAATCAGCACCCCTACCCTTTGTTTGCTGCCAAAAGGAACCAGAACCCGGCAGCCGATGTCCGAATCATCAAGCGAAGCGGCAAGATAATCGAAGGCCTCCGGCAAAGGAACGTTGAGGGCGATGATGGCAATGGAAGCTGGCATGGCGTTGGCGAGTCCCTGCAACGTGATTCGTGCAGGACTTGATCAGAAGTTCCCTAGTTTACCCGAACTCGGGCGCGCAGTTGCCACGGCGGGATCAAAGCCGGACCGCCAGCATCTTTCCAGGTTGATTTCGCAGGGATTTTGTCATCAAAGTTTCAAAAAGAATTCACGAAAGTGCCTTGCCCTGGCGGCACAATGCAGCGATGAATGATGATTTCCTCCTGCAGATTTTTGCCCCTCGCCCGCAACCGTTGCGCATCGCGCTGGTTACGGAGACTTATCCGCCGGAAGTCAATGGTGTGGCCATGACCTTGGGACGCCAGGTGTCAGACCTTCTGGATCGCGGGCATCAGATCCAGCTGATCCGTCCGCGGCAGAATGCTGCAGACCGGGCAACCCGTAACGAGCAACTGGAGGAGGTGCTGAAAATCGGTGTGCCGATTCCCCGTTACGCAGGATTGAAGCTGGGGTTGCCGGCCAAGACAGGGCTGGTTCGTCTCTGGCAGACCCGGCGTCCGGATCTGGTCCACATTGCCACGGAAGGGCCTCTGGGCTGGTCGGCACTGGCTGCTGCCCAGAAACTTCGGTTGCCGGTCAGTACCGATTTTCATACCAATTTTCACAGTTACAGCAAGCATTATGGAGCGGGCTGGCTGAAAGCGCCGATTCTGGCTTACCTGCGCAAGTTTCACAACAAGGCGTGTGTGACACTGGTGCCAACCGAGAGCATGCGCCACGAACTGCAGGCACATGGTTACCGGAACCTGGAAGTGGTGTCCCGTGGTGTGGATACGGTGCTGTTCAATCCGGCGCGCCGTGATGAATCGCTGCGTCGCAGCTGGGGGGCTGGTCCGGATACTCTGGTGGTGGCCTATGTCGGACGGATTGCACCAGAAAAGAACCTGTCCCTGGTGTTCAGGTCGTTTGTGGCCATGCGCAAGATTCATCCGGATATCCGGCTGGTGATGGTTGGGGATGGACCTGATCGCCACGTGTTGCAGATGCAGTATCCGGATGCCGTGTTTTGCGGCATGCGCAGCGGTACCGATCTGGCAGCCCATTATGCTTCGGCAGACGTGTTCCTGTTTCCGAGCCTGACCGAAACATTCGGCAATGTCACCACCGAAGCCATGGCAAGCGGTCTGGCCGTTGTGGCTTACCGTTATGCTGCAGCAGAAGCGCTGATCCGGCACGGTGAAAATGGTATGCTGGCTCCGTTCAATGACGCTGAACAGTATATTGCAGCCGCCTGTGAACTGGCCGGCAATCCGCAACTGGTACGCCAGGTTGGCGGAAATGCACACCGGGTGGCAATGACCGTATCATGGAAGACCGTGCATGACCGCTTCGAACGCGTGCTGCACAGCATTATTGACAAGGAAGACAATGATGGAGAAGCTGAGCTGGCAATGGATGGCCGAGTATGAGGCCGGCCTGACCCAACGGTTCAACCGGGCGGGTCGTCGTCCGGCGGTACTGCGGCTGTTTCGTCGCATCAGCCGTCTGGGTGATGGTGTGTTCTGGTATGTCCTGATGGTTGCGCTCTACCTGGTCCGTGGCCCGGAAGCTTTGCCGGTGGTGCTGCAGATGCTGATTGCCGGCTTGTCGGCGACCCTGATTTACAAGTGGCTCAAAATGAAAACCCTGCGCCCGCGGCCACACCAGCAGTTCGGTAGCATTCACTGCCTGACAGCGCCGCTGGACCGGTTCAGTTTTCCGTCTGGCCACACCCTGCACGCGGTGACATTTACCCTGGTTGCCACCTATTACTACCCCGCCCTGGCGCTGTTGCTTGTACCGTTCACGGTGGCGGTTGCCGCATCGCGTCTGGTGCTTGGCCTGCACTACCCGACAGACGTCATTGCTGGCGCCGTGCTGGGAGCTGCGGTGGCTGGCCTGTCCTTCATGGTGTTCTGACTTTCCTGCCAGTCTGTTGCGGGCGGGAGTTTCCATTGCCGCGCCGACGGCAATGATCCTTGCGTTTTTCCTCGACGTCGTTTACAATCATCGGCTTTCCCTTGCTCCACCGTTCTGGTCCGGGTCGCTGACGTCCCGGACGTGACGCGACGGGGGGCGTTATCCACAAGGAGTGTTCATGCGTCATTACGAAATCGTTTTCATTGTGCATCCTGACCAGAGCGAGCAGGTCCCGGCCATGGTCGAGCGCTATCGCACCCTCATCACCAACCAGGGTGGCAAGATCCATCGTCTGGAAGACTGGGGGCGTCGCCAGATGGCCTACCCGATCCAGAAAATTCACAAAGCCCATTATGTTCTGATGAACATCGAATGTGGCCAGGAAACCCTGGACGAGCTCGAACACGGCTTCAAGTTCAACGATGCCGTGCTGCGTCATCTGACCATTCGCATGGATGAAGCCGTTGTCGCCCCTTCGCCGATGATGAAGGAAGAAAAGGCGCGTTCCCTGCTGCAACAGGATGCCCGTCCGGCCGAAACCACCGACGCTGCCTGAGCAAGAGCTGTCAGACATCACCATTAATGTTTATGGGTTGTGGTGCGCGTCATGCAGACGTCACCCCAACCGGATTCCAGGAGTGCAAGGATGCCACGTCCAGTCAACACCAAGAACACCAAGCGTCGGGATAACTCCCGTCAGTTGTTCAAACGCCGCAAGTTCTGCCGTTTTACGGTAGAAAACATCAGCTGGGTCGATTACAAGGATGTCGAACTGCTGAAAGATTTCATTGCCGAAAACGGCAAGATCATCCCGGCTCGCATCACGGGAACCAAGACCCGTTTCCAGCGCCAGCTGTCCACGGCCATCAAGCGTGCCCGTTTTCTGGCGCTGATGCCATACACCGATCTGCATTGAGGAGACCGCCATGCAAGTCATTCTGATGGAAAAAGTGGTCAATCTCGGCAGCCTGGGCGATGTGGTCAAGGTCAAGGACGGATACGCGCGTAATTATCTGATTCCGCAAGGGAAAGCCAAGCGTGCAACTGCGGCCAACCTGAAGCATTTTGAAGAGCGCCGGGCCGAACTGGAAAAAATCCAGGCTGATGCCCATGCTGCTGCACTTGCCCGTGCCGACCAGCTGGCCGATCTGACCCTGGTGGTGACACAAAAAGCCGGCATGGATGGTCGCCTGTTTGGTTCGGTGACCAATATTGACATTGCCGAAGCGCTCAGCTCGCAGGGTATTTCGGTCAGCAAGGCTGAAGTGCGCATGCCGGAAGGCCCGATCAAGTCGATTGGCGAATTCCAGGTCACCATTGCCCTGCACACTGATGTGACTTCGGAAATCACCGTCGCGGTTCAACCCGAGTAAGGCTGTTCCGTCACAATCAGAAGACGCTGGGTCCGCAAGGACTCAGCGTTTTTTTTGGCGTGCGCGCGGATGGGCCTGATCGTAAACCCTGGCCAGATGCTGGTAATCCAGCCGGGTATAGATCTGGGTGGTGCCGATGTGGGCGTGGCCGAGCAGTTCCTGCACTGCGCGCAGGTCGCTGGATGATTGCAGCAGATGGGAGGCAAAGGCATGGCGCAGCATGTGCGGATGCACGTGTTCTTCCAGCCCGCTCTGGCGAGCGCGCAGAGCCAGGCGCACCTGAACCGTGCGTGGACTGATGTGCTGGCTGGCCTGTCGGCCCGGAAAGACGTAAGGACTGTCTGGCGGCAACAGCGCCAGCCATGCGCGCAATGCCTGCACCGCAGGCAGGCCAAGCGGCACAATGCGGGTTTTGTTGCCTTTGCCGGTGACCCGCAATTCCTGTTCGCGCAGATCAAGCTGGGTCAGCTTCAGTGCGGCAAGTTCGGACAGGCGCAGGCCGGAGGAATACAGCAATTCGAACATGGCCTGGTCACGCAGATACAGTGGGTTGTCGCGATCCGCACGATCCAGCAGGTGCTGGGCCTGGTCAACCGTGAGGTTGTGCGGCAGGCTGCCCGGATGACGCGGTGGCCGCAGGCCATCGCACGGATTCAGACTGTGCTGGTGACGCTGGATGAGAAACTGGTAGAAATTGCGCCAGGCCGACAGCATGCGTGCCAGGCTGCGTCCGGACAATCCTTGCTGGTGCAGGCGTCCCATGCTGTTGCGGATGTCTGCATGCTGCAGGTCCGTGAGCGGTCGATCCGGAAATCCGCTGGCAAGGCGCGAAAGGTCACGACCGTAGTGCTGCACGGTCAGGGAGGCCAGACCACGCTCGGAGGCGAGGTGATCCAGCCAGCTCTGGATCAGCGCGTCATTCACGGACATCCTGGAAGCGAGCCATGCTGGCGGCAACAATGTCACCAAGCCGTTGCAGAAAAAGCGTGCCCATTTCCGGATAGAATTTGACTGGATCACCGGAGCCCAGCAGCAGGACGCCCAGCAGGCGATCGTGCTTCAATGGAATGGCGGCATACGAGTGCAGGGAGGCGCTGTTGGGCAGCCAGGAAAGAGCGTGTTCGTGCAGGGTGGCGCCACACTGCGGTGCCGGCATGTGTTCAACCCATTGCATGACCGCCTGTTCTTCCGGCGACAGATCCGACCGCTCGACCCACACACGGATAGCATGGTCGGGCAGGTTGAACTCGCGCTGCAGGTGCAGGGACAGCCGCTCGGTCACCTGGTCGGGCGAGCTGGCAGGAATCAGTGCCATGGTGAGATCATGCATCCTCTGGGAAGTGAGGTCATTTTCTTCACCGAACTGGACAAAGTCAGTCAGTCGGGATTCCAGCAGAGCAATTTTTTCCCGCAGATTGAGGACTTGCCGTTCCGTGATTGAGATTGCCCTGCCCTGCAACGGGTGTGACAGACGCATGTCTGTCAGCAGGTGAGGAAACTGGTCAAAGAATTCCGGGTGGGTGGCCAGATAACGGGAGACATCTTCCGGGGTCATGGGTCAGGGGGTCCTTTACAAAGATGCTGGATCGATGCGGCCTTCAAATACAATGGCAGTGGGTCCCGTCAACCAGACGGGCGCGGATTGATGGTCCCAGCGGATGTGAAGCCGGCCACCGCGCGTCTCGACTTCCACCGGGGAAACCAGACGGCCGAGACGGATACCGGCAACCACGGCAGCACAGGCTCCGGTACCACAGGACAGGGTTTCGCCGGCGCCGCGTTCATACACCCGCAACCGTGCATGATGGGAATCCTGGCATTGCAGGAAACCGACATTCACCTGTTCCGGGAAACGGGGATGTTGCTGCAGGGCTGCTCCCAGCGATTCAACGGGAGCAGTGTCGATCGAATCCACCAGCAGCACCGCGTGCGGATTGCCCATCGACAGCACAGCCATCTGCCAGCTCGCATCCAGCGCCTCGACCGGATACTGCAGGGATTCTGCGTCTGCAATGAAAGGCACGTCTGCCGGCTGGAAACGCGGTTGACCCATGTTGACACTGATCCGGCCGTCCTCGGCAACCTGCGGGTAAATGAGACCCGCAGCGGTTTCAACACAAATAGTGGTTTTGCTGGTCAGTCCGCGGGCACGGACAAAATGCACGAAACAGCGGGCGCCATTGCCGCATTGCTGGACTTCGCGACCATCGGCATTGAAGATCCGGTAACGGAAATCGGCATCAGGCCGGTCTGGCCGCTCAACCAGCAACAGCTGGTCGAAACCGACGCCTGAATGCCGGCAGGCAAGTCGACGGATCAGTGCTGCATCCGGCGCGAAAGACTGGCTGATGGCGTCAACCACCATGAAATCATTGCCGGCGCCGTGCATTTTGGTGAATTCGAGCATGCTGTTGTCCTGGTCAGGCATAGTACGATGGTTCGCCCGGCGGACGGGTCTTGAAGCGTTTGTGCACCCAGAAATACTGTTCCGGCATCTCGCGCACCTGCGTTTCGATAAACGCATTCATGCGTAACAGATCAGCCGACAGATCCGCGCCCGGGAAATTGTCCCATGCAGGAAGGAATCGTACCACATAGCCCTTGCTGCCGGCCAACTGGCGGGTGATGACTGGCACTATCCTGGCGCCGGTCATTGCCGCCAGTCGGGGCAATGCGGTGATGGTGGCTGCCGGAATCCCGAAAAAAGGCACAAATCGGGCATCGCGGGCACCAAAGTCCTGGTCGGGTAGATAAAACAGGTGATGTCCCTGCTTCATGGCTTTCAGCAAGGGACGCACGCCATCATGACGGGACACCAGGATGGTCTTGCTGAAACGGGAACGGGCATGCAGCATCAGTCGGTCGATGACCGGGTTGCGCAGGCGGCTGTAGATTGAAACCGCTGGTGGGTAGTCAATGGTCAGGCGGATTGCCCCCATGTCGAGCCCGACAAAGTGGGGCGACAGCAGAATGACCGGGCCGCTGGCCACTGCATCGTAGTGTTCGCGACCTTCGACGGCCACCAGCTGGCTGATGCGCTGTGCAGAACCCCACCAGAGCAGGCCGTGTTCCACTGCTGCGCGGGCCACTGCCCGAAAGTGAGCGCGCGCCATGCGCGTAACCGCTTCTGTGTCGAGATCGGGAAAACACAGCCGGATGTTGGTTTCGGCGATCCGTCTGCGCGGCAAGGCGACCAGGTACAGCAGGTTTCCCAGTCGTTCGCCCAGCCAGACCTGCATACCGAAAGGCAACCAGTGGATCAGCCAGAGCAGCATCAGTCCCGCGCGGGTCATCATGCCGGAGTATCCATGTCCTGCTGTCTGGCTGGTGGCGTCAACCCGCCGGGGGACTTGTAGCGGTTATAGCTCCACAGGTACTGGGTCGGGTAGCGGCGGATCAGGTCTTCCAGCGCAGCATTCAGCCGACGTGCGGCGTCGGTCTTGTCTCCGGACAGATCGATGTCCGGTGGCAGGATGTGAACGTGGTAACCGGACCCGTCCGCCAGCCGTTCGCCAAACATCAGCAGTGGAACGGCGCCGGTGGTCTGGTGCAGGCGAACCGGCAAGGTCGGGGTGTAGGCCGGCCGACCAAAAAAGTCTGCCCAGGCGCCTTCGCCCTTGCTGGCTACCTGATCGGGCAGGATGCCGACAGCTTCACCGCGGCGCAGGGCGGCCAGCAGGAGACGGACGCCTTTCATGTCGGCGGTGGCCAGCTCGACCTTGCCGCGTTGCCGACCGGCCCGCATGATGGTTTCTGCCCATTTCTGACGGGGTGGCCGGTACATCACGGTCATGGGAAGCCGGGATGCGTAATACAGGCTGACAATTTCGAAACAGCCAAGATGCGGAGTCATGGCCAGAATGCCCTTGCCCTGGGCCAGGGCCTGTTCGACGTGCTGCCATCCGGTGCAACCCCGCACCATTTGCAGAACATCCGTGTAATCGCGAAACCAGACCGGTACGGTTTCGGCCGCACCTTTGCCGATTTCGCGCGCGCTTTGCGTCACCAGTTTCTGCAGTTCCGCTTCGCTGGACGCCAGTCCGCTCTGGCGCAGGTTACTGGTCAGGCGGTCGGCATAACGCCGGTTGCGCCAAAACGTGACGCTGCCCAGAATGGCGCCCAGGCCATGCCAGAAACGCAGCGGCAGACGGGCAAGAAGTTTGAGAAACAGTGTGGTCACAGGTTTCGTAAGCCGCCTGATCTTGTGATAGCATGCCAAGTCATGTGAAACAGAAAGAGCGTTTGTCGAGCCATGCAGGATTATATTTTCACGTCCGAATCGGTGTCCGAAGGACATCCGGACAAGGTTGCCGACCAGGTATCGGATGCTGTGCTGGATGCCATTCTAACCCAGGATCCCCGTGCCAGGGTAGCGTGCGAAACTCTGGTCACCACCGGACTGGTGGTGATTGCCGGCGAAATTACCACACATGCCACGGTGGACTACAATCAGGTCGCCCGCCAGACCATTAAACGGATCGGTTATGACAGTTCCGAGATCGGCTTTGACTATCATACCTGCGCGGTGCTGACGACGTTCGGCAAACAGTCGGTAGACATTGCCCAGGGCGTCAACGAAGGCGAAGGCATGGATCTGGACCAGGGCGCTGGTGACCAGGGGCTGATGTTCGGTTACGCCTGCGATGAAACGCCGGCGCTGATGCCGTTGCCCATCTGGCTGGCCCATCGTCTGATGGAACGCCAGGCACAGTTGCGCCGCGATGGCCGCCTGCCCTGGCTGCGGCCGGATGCCAAGTCGCAGGTGTCGGTGCGCTATCAGGATGGCCGTCCGGTGGGAATTGAAACCGTGGTCCTGTCCACGCAGCACCATCCCGATGTCAGCCATGCACAGATCGAAGAAGCGATCATCGAAGAAGTCATCAGACCGGCCATCGATCCCGCCCTGTTGCGCGACAAGGTCCGCTATCTGGTCAATCCGACCGGTCGTTTCGTGATTGGCGGCCCGATGGGAGATGCCGGTCTGACCGGTCGCAAGATCATTGTCGACACCTACGGTGGTGCGGCCCCGCATGGCGGCGGCGCGTTTTCCGGCAAGGATCCGAGCAAGGTTGACCGCTCTGCGGCCTATGCCGGACGCTACGTGGCCAAAAACATTGTCGCGGCGGGCCTGGCCAGCCGCTGTCTGGTGCAGGTTGCCTATGCAATCGGCATTGCACGTCCGGTTTCGCTGATGGTCAATACCTTTGGCACCGGCCGGGTGGCTGACGAACTCATTACCCGCCTGGTCAGCGAACATTTTGACCTGCGTCCGAAAGCCATCATCCAGCAGCTCAACCTGTTGCGGCCGATCTATACCAGAACAGCGACATATGGCCACTTCGGGCGTGACGAGCCGGAATTTTCGTGGGAAATGACCGACAAGGCAGCCATTTTGCGCGAAGCCGCCGGTCTGGGCTGATCCGGCGTGCTGGCAGCCGTCCGCGATTTTGCCAGTCTGCACCAGCAAGCGCGTGCGTTGCCGCCACTGCCTGCAGCTGTCGTGGCTGCGGCCGAACAGCACGTGGTCGAGGCAGCCCTGCTGGCTGCGCGCGAAGGACTGATTGCGCCGGTCCTGATCGGACACCGCGATACCATTGCACCCCTGTGCGATGCAGCTGGTGGCAATCTTCCCGTGATCGAAGCAGCCGATGATGCCGAAGCGGCGCAGCTGGCGGTGGCGGAAGTTCGTCAGGGCCGTGCACGCATGCTGATCAAGGGGCATCTGCACACCGCAGAATTTCTCCACCCCATCGTGCGGGAATTGCATGGCAGCGGTCGTATCTCGCATGTTTTTGTTGGCGAACTGGCCAACTACCCCCGATTGTTGCTGATCACGGATGCCGCCATCAACATCGCTCCCGATCTGATGACCAAGGCAGAGATTCTGCACAACGCGCTGGTGCTGGCGCGTGCGCTTGGCGAACAGGAGCCCGCCGTGGCAGTCCTGTCGGCAGTCGAAGACATCAATCCGGCAATTGTCTCAACCCTCGATGCGGCGGCACTGGCCAAAATGGCTGATCGTGGCCATTTTGGCAAAGCCCTGGTCGACGGACCGCTGGCATTTGACAATGCCATTTCTGTCGAAGCAGCTGCCATCAAGGGGATTCGCAGCCCGGTGGCGGGGCGGGCGGATATCCTCCTGCTACCCGATCTGGTTTCCGGCAATGTGCTGTACAAGGCGCTGGAATATCTCGCCGGGGCCCGGTTTGCCGGCATGGTTCTGGGGGCCGGGGTGCCCGTGGTGCTGACATCCCGCGCGGATTCCGCGCAGACACGACTCGATTCGATCGCGCTGGCGCGCCTGGTGTCGGAACGACAACAGCAATGAGGGTGTTTTTGCGCCGTCGGGAGGCCACGCCGGCCGATCTGGACGGAAATGCCTGTCCGGCGGTTGCACGCAAGCGGATCACTGGCTAGAATTCACTTGTGTTTCGAGGAGCGCTGCGACGGTTGACCCGCCAGGCTCGAACGCATCCTTTCCAACCGCGCTCACGTTTCTTTGGTCTTGATAAAAGAAAGGAGAGCGTGATGCACGCCAAATCCACATCCGATTACGTGGTTGCCGACATGTCCCTGGCTGGCTGGGGTCGACGCGAAATCAATATTGCCGAAACCGAAATGCCCGGTCTGATGGCCATCCGGGAAGAGTTTGCCGCAACCCGGCCATTGCATGGTGCCCGCATTTCCGGCAGCCTGCACATGACCATCCAGACCGCTGTGCTGATCGAAACCTTGCAGGCTCTGGGAGCCGAGGTGCGCTGGGCCTCCTGCAACATTTTTTCCACCCAGGATCATGCCGCTGCGGCAATTGCCGAACGGGGCACGCCGGTGTTTGCGGTGAAGGGTGAGTCGCTGGAAGATTACTGGACGTATACCCACCGCATTTTTGAGTGGCCGGATGACGGACACAGCAACATGATTCTGGATGACGGTGGTGACGCTACCCTGTTGCTGCATCTGGGCGCGCGCGCCGAACAGGACCCGGCAGTGCTGGACAACCCGGGCAGCGAGGAGGAGCGCGTCCTGTTTGCGGCCATCCGGGCCCGGCTGGCAAAACAGCCGCACTGGTATTCCAGCCGGCTGCAGCATATTCGTGGCGTGACGGAAGAAACCACCACCGGTGTGCATCGCCTGTACCAGATGCACGAACGTGGCGAACTGCGCGTTCCGGGTATCAATGTCAATGATTCGGTGACCAAATCCAAGTTCGACAACCTGTATGGCTGCAGGGAATCGCTGGTCGATGGCATCAAGCGCGCCACCGATGTCATGATTGCCGGCAAGATCGCCGTGGTCTGTGGTTTTGGCGACGTCGGCAAAGGTTCGGCGCAGGCGTTGCGTGCCCTGTCTGCCCAGGTCTGGGTGACGGAAATCGATCCGATCTGCGCCCTGCAGGCCGCCATGGAAGGTTATCGCGTGGTGACCATGGACGAAGCGGCCGACAAGGCAGACATTTTTGTCACGGCAACCGGTAACTATCATGTCATCAATCATGACCACATGGCGCGCATGAAGCACCAGGCGATCGTCTGCAACATTGGTCACTTTGACAATGAAATCGATGTGGCGTCCCTGGAACAATACACCTGGGAAGAAATCAAGCCACAGGTGGACCATGTGATTTTTCCGGATGGCAAGCGCATCATCCTGCTGGCCAAGGGCCGGCTGGTCAATCTTGGTTGTGCAACCGGGCATCCGTCGTATGTGATGAGCTCGTCGTTTGCCAACCAGACACTGGCACAGATCGAACTGTTTACGCGGCCCAGCGATTATCCGGTCGGTGTCTATACTTTGCCCAAGCACCTGGATGAGAAAGTGGCCCGGTTGCAGCTGAAAAACCTGAACGTGCATCTGACTGAACTGACCGACCAGCAGGCGGCCTATCTGGGTATCAGCAAGCATGGTCCTTATAAACCAGCGCATTACCGATATTGAGCGGGGGCGGCATGCACGAAAAATTGTTCAGTTTCGAGTTTTTTCCGCCGAAATCCCCGGAAGGCGTGGACAAGCTGCGCGAAGTACGTAGCCAGCTTTCGACATTTGCGCCACGCTTTTTTTCGGTGACCTATGGTGCCGGTGGTTCGACACGCGAACCTTCCCTGGCTGCGGTGCTGGATATCCGGGCTGCCGGTCTGACGGCTGCTCCGCACCTGTCCTGCATTGGCGCCACCCGGCAAAGCATTCGCGATGTTCTGGGCGAATACCGTCAGCATGGCATTCGTCATATCGTTGCCCTGCGCGGAGATCTGCCTTCCGGCATGGCCAGCAGTGGCGAATTCCGCTATGCCAGCGATCTGGTGGCGTTCATTCGGCAGGAAACTGGCGACTGGTTCGAGATTGAAGTGGCTGCGTACCCGGAAACCCATCCACAGGCACGCAGTGCGCCGGAGGACCTGCAGCATTTCAAGACCAAGGTAGACGCCGGAGCGGATGTGGCCATCACGCAGTATTTTTTCAATGCGGATGCCTATTTTGCGTTTGTCGATGACTGCCAGCGGCTTGGCATTGCCATTCCGGTGATTCCCGGCATCATGCCGATTGGCAAATATGCCCAGCTGGCGCGGTTTTCCGATGCCTGTGGCGCAGAGATTCCACGCTGGATCCGCAAGAAGCTGGAGGGCTATCAGGACGACACCGAATCGATTCGTGCCTTTGGCCTCGACATGGTCACTGCCATGTGCCAGCGTCTGCTTGACCAGGGGGCGCCCGGCCTGCACATTTATACCATGAATCAGGCCGCAGCCACGGTGGAAATCTGGCGCCGTCTCGGTTTGGGCTGATCTGTCGCCAGCGCCTGCCGGTCGATTGCCAGCAGCCGGTCAGAGCACGAGAAATCCTTCGGCGTAGCGGTCGTACAGCCAGTCCAGCGCCGTGTCTTTCAGCCTGCGCGGCGTGAGCCGCCGCTGGTCGGCCAGTTCGGTCAGCAACGCCGACTGGCCTGGCAGATCGACCGGCTCGCCGTTCAGGTAGAAATGTGCCTGGTGAAACAGCAGGCGCGAAGCCGGTGCAAGGCGAATGCCCGAGCTGGCAAGTTGCCCGGCAAACTGGTCGTGCGGCAGCACTGGTTCGGGGGGTTCAAAGTACACATGCGCTTTTGGCTCGGTCAGGTAACGGCCAATGAAATCGGCCATGATCTGGCGATCCCAGCGAATCTGTCCGATCATTTCCATCAGTCCGGACATCATGCCGGCCGGAATTTCGCCCGGATGTTCGGGCAGTTTCAGATCCGGGTCGGCATGGATGCCGGGCAGATCCAGCCGGTCCTGCAGGTAGACCAGGAACTGGGTGGCGATTTCCTGGGTGGTCGGTGCGCGAAACCCAATCGAATACGTCATGCACTCTCCGCCTTCCGCAATGCCGTGGTGGGCAAAGGACGGCGGCAGATAGAGCATGTCGCCCGGCGCCAGTACCCATTCCTGTTCGGCATGAAAATGTTTCAGAATGCGCAGCGGCAGGCCGGGCATCAGTTCCAGATCGGTCTGGCTGCTGATCTGCCAGCGCCGGTGCCCCTGGCCCTGTAACAGAAAAACGTCATATGAATCAAAGTGCGGCCCTACCCCGCCGCCTGGTACGGCATAACTGACCATCAGGTCATCCAGACGGGCATGTGGCAGGAAGGCGAACCGTTGCAGCAATGCGTCGGCTTCGGGCAGGTGGTGGTTGAGTTCCTGAACCAGAACCGTCCATGGCTGCCCACCCTGCAGAGGGGGGAAATCGCGCCGGCGAAACGGGCCGTGCGACAACGACCAGCCGTTTTGGGTCTGCCGGACCAGCCGGGAGGTGACGTCTTCCTGCCCGGTCATCCGCAGCAGGGCCGCCCGTTCGATCAGTCCGCGAAATTCCGGAATTGCGCCGCGCACCAGCAAGGGTTTCTTTTGCCAGTATTCGCGCAAAAAATGTTCCGGTGTGAGGCCGCCCAACAATTCTTTTTCTGCCAGCATCATGACATCCCGAAAATACGTTAAAATGCCGCTATCTGACCCATTCAGCGAGCAGACCATGCAAGTTGCCAAGAATACCATCGTCACCCTGACCTACCAACTGAAGAATCTTGCCGGTGAAGTGCTGGAAGAATCCAGCAACAACGAAGAAGCCATCAGCTATCTGCATGGCGGTTATGACGGCATTTTTCCGACTGTTGAAGAAGCGCTGGAAGGTCGCCAGGTGGGTGACAATGTCCAGGTGACCATGGAACCCGAATATGCCTTTGGCGAATACGATGCCGAACTGGTGCGGGTTGAACCACGCAATCTGTTTCCGATGGAAGTGGTTGTCGGCATGCAGTTTGAAGGAGCCCCGGAAGGCACGGACGAATATCTGCTCTATACCGTGACCGACATGACCGAAGACACGGTTGTTGTCGATGGTAATCATCCGCTGGCTGGTCAGACATTGCGCTTTGAATGCCAGGTTATCGATGTGCGGCCGGCGACTGCGGATGAACTTTCGCATGGACACGCACATGGCGAACATGGCCACGTTCATTAATCATCCGTACCGCGGGTGCTGGTTGTCTCACCTGGCCTGATTCACCATGAAAACGACTTTCCTTGAATTTGAACAGCCGATCGCCGAGCTGGAAGTCAAAATAGAAGAACTGCGTGCCGTCCAGGACGATTCCGCTGTTGATATCTCGCGCGAACTGCTCCTGTTGCAGAAAAAAAGCGAAAAGCTGACCCAGGACATCTATGCCAAGCTGACGCCCTGGCAGATCTCCCAGGTGGCACGACATCCCCAGCGTCCTTATACCCTGGATTATCTTGGTGCGCTGTTCGAGGATTTCGAAGAGCTGCATGGTGACCGCGCGTTTGCAGACGATCATGCCATTGTCGGCGGGCTGGCCCGTTTCAACGATCAGCCGGTGATGGTGATTGGCCACCAGAAGGGGCGCGACACCAAGGAGCGCAACTTCCGCAATTTCGGCATGCCCCGTCCGGAAGGTTACCGCAAGGCCTTGCGTCTGATGCAGATGGCCGAAAAGTTCGGCTTGCCGGTCATGACATTCATCGATACGCCGGGCGCATTTCCCGGTATCGGTGCTGAAGAACGCGGACAATCGGAGGCCATCGCACGCAACCTCTACGTCATGTCGGGTCTGCGCACGCCCATCATCGCCACCGTGATTGGCGAGGGTGGTTCCGGTGGCGCACTGGCGATTGGTGTGGGGGATCGCACCCTGATGCTGCAATATTCAACGTATTCAGTCATTTCCCCCGAAGGCTGCGCCTCGATTCTGTGGAAAAACGCCGAAATGGCCGCCACGGCAGCCGAAACCATGAGCATCACCGCCGCACGGCTGAAGTCATTCGACCTGATCGACCGCATCATTCCGGAACCGACCGGTGGCGCGCATCGCGATCCGGCCGCCATGATGCACAACATGAAAACCGCGCTCAGCGAAACGTTGGCCGAGTTGCGCCAGCAACCCCTGGAAGACTTGCTGAAAAACCGCTACCAGCGTTTGATGGGTCATGGCCGTTACAAGGAAACCGCCCTACCCCGTACCCCACCAGCCGCTGCCTGAAGTCCTGCGCAGCCGCCTGGCCAGCCTGGTGGCGCCGGGCGCCCGGCTCTGCGTGGCGCTGAGTGGTGGTCGTGATTCGGTCGTCCTGCTGCACGCCATGCAGGATTTGCGCGACATTTACCCGCTGTCTGTCATCCACGTCAATCACGGTCTGAGTCCGCATGCAGATGCCTGGCAAGCGTTCTGCGAGCAACTTTGTCTTGCGCTGGCAATCCCGTTTCATGCTGAACGTGTTCTGATCGATCCGGCCGATCCGCGCGGAATCGAGGCGGCTGCCCGTGCTGAACGCAGACGGGTATTTGCCGGTCAGGCGGCCGATTGCATCGTGCTGGCACACCATCAGGATGATCAGGCGGAAACCGTGTTGCTGCAATTGCTGCGCGGTGCCGGGGTCAAGGGACTGGCTGGCATGCCGCAACGACTGCAGCCGGGCGATGGCCCGATCCTGTTGCGTCCGTTGCTGGATTACCCGCGCTCGTTTCTGGAGCAATGGGCACGTGAACAGCAACTGGTCTGGGTTGAAGACGAAAGCAACCTGGATTCGCGTTACCAGCGCAATTTTTTGCGCCATGACGTGTTGCCCCTCATTGAAACGCATTATCCCGGCTGGCGGGAAGCGCTATCCCGTTCTGCCGCACTGCTGGCTGATGCGGATGGGCTGCTGACTGAACTGGCCCAGATGGATGCAGCCACCACCGTGCAGGGCAACCGTCTGGACCTGGCTCGTCTGCGGGCGCTGTCATGGCCGCGCGCACGGCATCTGTTACGCTATTTTCTGCACAGCCACCGGCTGACCCTGCCGTCGGCTGCTCGTCTTGACGACATGCTGCGCCAGTTGCTGGTGGCCGCAGCAGACCGTGAAATTGGCATTCGTATCCAGTCAATGGTCCTGTACCGCTACCGGGAATACGCCTGGCTGGTGGATCCACCACCGCCCCTGCCGGTCTCTCCACACTGGCTATGGACCGGCCAGGCCAGGCTGGATCTGCCCGAACTCGGCGGACGGCTGCTGTTCGGTGTCGGTGGCGGATTGCGCCTGCCATCAGGGCCTGTGCTGCAGGTGCGTTTGCGCAAGGGCGGCGAAATGTTCCGACCACAGGCCAACAGGCCGGAAAAGTCTTTGAAATCCCTGCTGCAGGAGATGGGCATGCCGCCCTGGCAAAGACGGCGTCTGCCGCTGTTATGGCATGGCGGGCAGCTGGTCTGTGTGCCTGGTGTGGGTATTGCAGCAGACTGGCAGTGCCGGCCAGGCGAGGTGGGTGTCGAGATTCGCTGGGAAACGATTCCAGCGGATGAAAAACGATGAGGAATCGCTGATCAGGTCCGGCACGAATCACATTCGGGTCTGGCCGTGATCATGTGGGATTTGAGCGGAGGTTGCCCGATGGGACCGGCGCACTCTGCGGCCGGTCCCGCGGGGTGTCATTCGGCGTGGTAGCCGACAACCACTTCGACTTCGTTTCTGGAACCCAGAATCACCGGCACGCGCTGGTGCAGGCCTTCCGGCTGGATGTCGAGAATGCGTTGACGACCGGTGCTGGACATGCCGCCTGCCTGCTCGACGATGAAGCTCATCGGATTGGCTTCGTACATCAGGCGCAGCTTGCCGGCCTTGCTGGGATCCTTGGTGTCTTTGGGGTACATGAAGATACCGCCGCGGACCAGAATCCGGTGCACTTCGGCAACCATGGATGCAACCCAGCGCATGTTGAAATCGCGACCACGCGGACCGGTTTTTCCGGCAACGCATTCTGCGACGTAACGCTGAACCGGGGCTTCCCAGAATCGCTGGTTGGAGGCGTTGATGGCAAATTCCTTGGTGTCCGCCGGAATCGTCATGTTTGGATTGGTCAGCACGAATTCGCCAATGTTGCGATCGAGCGTGAAGCCGAAGACGCCGCTGCCGACGGTGATAACCAGCATGGTCGAAGAGCCATACAGGGCATAACCGGCAGCCACCTGCCGGGTTCCCGGCTGCAGGAAATCGGCAGCGGCCGGGTGGCTGGCTGTGCCTTCGTGGCGCAGCACCGAGAAAATCGTGCCGACCGAGATGTTGACATTGACGTTGGACGAGCCATCCAGCGGGTCAAAAACCAGCAGGTACTTGCCTTTGATGCAATGCTTCGGAATCTGGTAGACGTCTTCCATTTCCTCGGAAGCCATGCCGGCAAGCTGGCCACTCTGTTCATTGACTTCCAGGAAGATTTCGTTGGTGATCACGTCCAGCTGCTTCTGGGTTTCGCCCTGGACGTTTTCGGATTCCAGATTGCCCATCACGCCAGCCAGCGCGCCCTGATTGACGGCATTGGAAATCAGTTTGCATGAGATGGCAACCTGGTTGAGCAGTGTTTGCAGGTCAGCCGGAACCGAGCCGTTGCGGCGTTGTTCGTCGGCGAGGAATTGCGACAGCGTGATACCGAGATGCATGGATTTATCCTCCGGGTGGCGATTCGAATGCTCTGATTATAACAGAACCCTGCCATACACCGACGAACGCGGACATGAATTCCCCAGCAGGTTATTCCTGGGTATTGAGCTGGTTGCCCGGTTCAAAACTCCAGGTGCGTGTGATGGCAATGATATCAGCCCGGTTGCGCATGTCTTGCGGAAACGGTGAAAAAGGCGCTGACATCCGGACGATGGACACGGCGGCCTGGTCGAGCAACGGCGAGCCGGAAGACTTGTTGATGACGATGCTTTCCAGCGACCCGTCCGCGCGGATGGAGACGGTCAGCTGCAGTTTGCCAAAAATCCTGTCTTCACGCGCCAGAGGCGGGTAATGCTGGTTACCGATCCGTTCGATCTTGACCCGCCAGTCTTCCACATAGCGGGCAAAGGCATATTCACGCGTGCGGGCGCCAATGAACAGTTTGCGCGGACGCTTTTCGTAAGCCATGTACTGGCGGGCAATGCGTGCTTCCAGCCGGGCCATTTCCTGCTGGGTATGCGCGTCTGTGGCATGACCACTGTCGCTGCTGTCCGGAACACCTTCGGTGCTCGAGCCGGCAGTGGTCTGCATCATCGCTTGTCTGGCTTTGAGTTGCAGCATGAGCTGCCGGTTTTCCGCTTCCAGCCGGCGAACCTGTTCTTCTGCCTGGCGGACATCCTGTTGCTGGGCATCCAGTGCGCTGGCGGGCAGCGGACTCTGCGCATGCCGATCCGCGTCGGTATTGCCTCCACCATCCAGATTGTTCTGGGCCAGAGCATCGGCATGGTCCGGAGGCCGGACCGATTTGCTGTTGACCAGCACCAGTTGCAGCGGAGGCCGAAACAGATTGTCCGGATTCACCCGTGGCAGTCCAGCGCCAAGCGCAAGCAGTGTCAGGTGGATCAGCAGGGAAGTCAGCAGAGCGAACCAGAACAGGCCCGACCAGCCCTTCAGCCAGGCGAGCCGTGCGGTCAGGCTGGCCTGTGGCCAGCTGGCAACGGCAAGCGCTGCCGGTGTGGCAGCCACCGGAGGTTGCTGCCCGGTTGATGCCGGTTTCCGTTTTGTCTTGCCATGACTCATCATGTACCCGAACAGCCTGTTCATCACGCATGCAATGCCTGTGGTGGATGCTGGCCTGCTCAGGCCGGCGCACCATCAGGCGGACAATAGGTCAGCTCCGCTTCCAGTTCCAGCATGTTCCGCTCGCCGACCCGGACATCCACGCGCGTCCCGGGTGGCAGTTCCGGCATGCCGGATACTCTGGCAACCAGCGGCATGCCTTCCATGCGCACCAGGTTTTCCTTGATCACCTGGCCTTGCAGCCGCTGCGCCTGTTCCTGGGTCAGCCATTGCAGACACCAGAAACGCTCCATCTGGCGCTGGAATTCATTGTAGGCATCATAGGCCAGCTCGAAATCGCGCAGAACGGCGTAAAGTATATCTGATCTTGGCGGATACAACGGCGCTTCGCCGGCCAGCAATGACAGAATCTGGCGCTGGTTGACCAGGTCAACATAACGGCGCAGTGGCGAACTGGACCAGGCATAGTTTTCGACACCCAGGCCGACATGGGGGCCGGGGCGCGTGCTCATGCGCACCTTGCCGTTCTGCTGAGTCCGGTACAACGCTGGAACGTCATGACTGGCCAGCCAGCTTCCCCAGACCGAATTGACCCGGATCATGAGTTCTGAGACCACCCGGTCAACCGGGTTGCCGCGTTGCCGGTCGATGATGCTCACCCGCTCATTCTCAATCCGGAAGACGTAATCGGCACGTGGCGGCTGCGACGGGTCGGGCGTTTTGCCGCGTGCCGCTTCCAGCGCACCCGAAAAACGCCACAACATTTCCAGTTCTTTCCGCCACGGATAGTCGGCGCCACCTCCAGCCAGTTGCTGTTCGTTGAAATCGTGCTGCAGGAATTCGTGCCGCAGATTGGCGACAATCGGCACCCGTTCCAGTACCGTCCGTTCGGAAAGTATCTGCCAGGTGTCGTTTTCCACGGTCAGGTACATCGACAGCGCCGGCCGGTCACCACCCTCGTCCAGCGAATAGCTGGCGACCACATGATCCGGCAGCATGGTGATCTTGTTGCCCGGAAAATAGACGGTGGACAGGCGGTTGCGGGCAATCTGGTCCAGCGGGCTGTCGGGCAGGATGCCGATCGCGGGCGCTGCAATGTGAATGCCCACTTGCCATAAACCATCGCCCAGATCACGCACCGAAAACGCATCATCAATTTCGGTGGTCAGTTCGTCGTCGATGCTGAACGCCTGGACATCGGCAAGGGGGAGATGGTCCGGCAGGTCGGGTGCAGGCAGTTCGGGAAATGCGGTGCCGCGTGGAAAATGCTCGTGGACAAACCGTTGCACATGGTAATCGTGTGCCGAGGGAATGGCTCCGCATTTTTGCAGCAAGGCGGGGACTGTCAGTCCGGTATTGCGGCTGGCGGCTTCGACGGCCTTCCAGGGGAGTTTCTGTTTGTCCGGCGAGAACAGCAGCCCTGCAACTTCAGCCTGCAGGGCCTCCGGCAGCCGGAAAGCAGACAGCTCGGCGACCCAGACAGCGAGTTGCTCCGCTTCCTGTTTGCGCCGGATCAGTCCCGCCTTGGCTGCAGCGAGCGCATCAGCCGGAGCCGGCCGGTATCGTCCGCGGCCCTTGCGGTAGAAATACATCGGTGATGCATGCAGCAGCTGCAACAGGCCGGCCAGTTCGACCGGCGTTGGCGGGTGGCCAAAATATTCGCGCGCCAGGTCTTCGTAGCCGAATTCGGCATCGCCGGCAACCTCCCAGAGAAAATCGACATCCAGTCCTGCGCGAACAGTTTCGCTGGCCTGCATGAATTCGGCCGGTGCTGGCGAGGCAAAACGCAGCATCACCTGGGCGCTGCGCAGTTTCAGACGTTTGCCAAACTGACTGTCGATCTGCAGGGAAGAGTCGTTGTCGGCGACAATGCTGCCGGCTTTGAATTCGCCGTCTTCTTCGTATAAAAGATACATGAAATCCCCCGTCATCGGGGTCAGCTGGATTCAGAATGCCAGAATATCCGGGATCATCGCGGCAAATGACTGAAAGCTGTGATTACCCCCTTCAACCACCTTTTGGCGGCAGCCGCTATAATACGCCACGGCATCACGATAATCGAGCACTTCATCACCGGTTTCCACCAGCAGGAACAGTCGTTCCGGGTGTTGCAGATCCGTCGGTTCGACAGCGGCCAGTTCGGCCAGGTGCTGGCGGGTGAATTCATACGTCTGGTCGGAATGCCAGAAACGTTGTGGCCCGAGAGCGGCTTCCAGAAGTCGATGTGGCCGCACGGCTGGATTGATCAGGGCGGATTTGACACCCAGCCGTTCGCTTAACACCGTGGCGTAAAACCCGCCCAGGGAACTGCCGACCAGTTTCACCTGTTCACCAGACGCGCCAGCAATGACGTTGTCCAGCAGGGCCAGCGCCTCGGCTGGACGGTGCGGCAGATCGGGGCTCAGAAAGCGTTGGTCTGGCGCATGACTGGCCATCCAGTCATGCAACTGACCGGCTTTGGCTGACCGGCCACTGCTGTTGAATCCATGAACATAAATCAGCATGTTTCCGGGGGGCGCTCAGCGGCTGGCAACTTTGGCCGGTTCCAGGGTATGGGTTTCCAGCCATTGCCGGATGCGCAGCGCATCGTCAATCCGCCCGGTCTTGCCACTGGCATCGAGCAGAACAATGACCACTGGCTTGCTGGCGATGCGTGCCTGCATCACGAGACAGTGGCCGGACTCATTGATGAATCCGGTTTTGGAAACGCCGATATCCCACTTGCCGGCCCGTACCAACGGGTTGGTGTTCAGGAAGGTGACATCCCGTGTGACCGGAACCAGTTTGCTGTGCCGGGCCGACCGTCGCTCGCGTACCATGGCCGTGCGCGTGATGTCGTAACGGCCTGTGGTGGTGATGTTGTGGATGGTGGTGTTGTTTGCCGCAGCACGGACCAGAATGGCCAGGTCCTCAGCGGTGGACTGGTTGTGGCTGGTCAGGCCGGTGGGATCTTCGAAATGGGTGTGTTTCATGCCCAGCTCGGCCGCTTTCCGGTTCATGGCCTTGATGAAGGCCGGACGTCCGCCCGGATAGTACCTGGACAACGCAAATGCAGCGCGGTTTTCTGATGCGATGAGAGCGAGATGCAGCATCTGGTTCCGCGTCAGCACCGTACCCACCGTCAGTCGCGACCGGCTGTGGCGCAGCGTGTCGACGTCTTCATCGGTGATTTCGATTTTTTCGTTCATGTCCGGGTGTTCGTCCAGCACCACCAGAGCGGTCATCAGCTTGCTGATGGAGGCAATCGGGGCTTCGGCATCCGGATTTTTTTCCAGAATTGGCTCGCCGTTGCGTGCGTTGACGACCAGCACGGAGTGAGAACTGAAACGAGGCATCAGTGCCGGGTTGACTACCGGAAGATCGTGGACAACGATGTCGCCATCGGCGGTTGCCACATGTGCCGGCGCATGATGGTGATGCCGGCGATGATGCGGATGTTTGGTGGCCGCATGTGCGGGCACCAGCGAGCACATGGCGAGCACGAGCGAAGACACTTTAAGCCATTTCATCGTGATCTCCTTTTCGCCGAATAACCGGAGAGAATATATCAAAAATAGAATGGGTTGGGGAACTTTTCAAGAAAAATTCTAGCTGACAGTCCAAAAACGCTTCCATTTCAGAAAGCTGCCTTCAAAAAGGCGCGATACCCACATCGACAGTCAGCAAAGCCGGCTTTACCCGGCTGACGCTGTGGTGTTGTCGCGCGCTGTTGTGCGACCGTGTATCCGACAAAGCCTCGACAGTGAACGACCGCTTCTGCAGGAATGTCCTCAGCTGGTCGCGTTTGCCAGCTCTGTCAGTGTGGCCGACAGCAGTTCGGCCGGAACGGCATCGGTGATTTCGGCCCGACCAATGCCACGCAGCAGGACGAAACGGATACGGCCGTTTTCCACTTTCTTGTCCAGTCCCATCGATTCGAGCCAGAACGATTCGGCCATGACCGGCGCGGTGACAGGCAATCCGGCGCGTTGGTAGAGCGCGCGCAGTCGTTCGACATCGGTCTCGGCAAGCCAGCCAAGCCGGCGTGATACCTCTGCCGCCAGCACGGTTCCGGCAGCCACGGCTTCGCCATGCAGCCAGTTGCCATAACCCATGCCGGCTTCAATGGCATGGCCAAAGGTATGACCGAGATTGAGCAGCGCGCGCACACCTGATTCGCGTTCATCGGCGGCCACGATTTCTGCCTTGACGGCACAGGAATGATAGATGGCGTGAACCAGTGCCTGCTCGTCCAGTGCACGCAAGCGCTCGATGTTCAGTTCCAGCCAGTCGAAAAACGGCGCATCGTGAATCAGTCCGTATTTGATCACTTCGGCAAGGCCTGCGGACAATTCGCGGGCGGGAAGCGTCTGCAGGGTGTCGATGTCGGCGACAACCATCGCAGGTTGGTAAAACGCGCCGATCATGTTCTTGCCGAGCGGATGATTGATGCCGGTTTTTCCGCCGACGGAAGAATCCACCTGCGACAGCAGAGTGGTTGGCACCTGGATAAAAGGCACGCCGCGCAGATAGCAGGCGGCTGCAAAGCCGGTCAGATCGCCGATGACACCGCCACCAAGGGCAATCAGGGTTGTCTTGCGTTCGGCGTGCGCCGCCAGCAGGGCATCAAAAATCTGGTTCAGTGTTTGCCAGTCCTTGTATTGCTCGCCATCTGGCAACACGATCTCCGTGACTTTAACCCCTTGATTGCGCAAGCCTTGGCTGAGTCTTGCCAGATAAAGAGGGGCAATGGTAGCATTGGTTACGATGGCGGCCGATGGCTGTGCCAGATGGCGGGCAATCCGTTCTGCCTGATCCAGCAGGCCAGAGCCGACATGAATCGGGTAGCTGCGCGTACCGAGCGCAACAGTCAGGGTTTGCATGGCTTGCGTGGGTTTCATGGCGGCGGTCACTGGCAACAAGAGGAGAGTCAACATCAGATTATACTGCCTGCGCCACAATCTTCCCACCATCCCGGACTGGCATCATGATCGCGTTTCTTGAAGCCCGCAGGCAGGGATTGTTCGGCCGGCGGTTCTGGCTGATCAACCTCGCTGCCGGTCTGACGGTTGGTGTGGTGGCTCTGCCACTGGGGCTGGTGTTTGCCATTGCGTCCGGCGCCAAACCGGAACAAGGACTGTATACGGCCATCATCGCCAGTCTGGTCACCGCCTTGCTGGGCGGCACGCTGACGCAGATCAGCGGACCGACCGGCGGGTTCATTGTGATTCTGTCTGCCATTTCGGCACAATACGGCATGGCCGGCATGCAGATGGCCACCCTGATGGCGGGCTGCATATTACTGGTGATGGGCATGACCCGGATGGGCAGCGTCATCAAGTACATCTCGGCTCCGGTGATTGTCGGGTTCACCACCGGCATTGCCGTGCTGATCTGGGTTGGGCAGTGGCAGCCATTTTTCGGTTTGCACCCCGCATCGACCGGTGCGACTTTCCTTTACCGCTTTCTGGCACTGGTCAGGGTCTTGCCGGATCTGCAGCTGCCCACCACCCTGCTGGCCCTGTTCACCCTGGTGCTGGTGATTGTCACGCCGCGGCTGATCCCGCGCATTCCGTCGCCGCTGATTGGCATGGTTGCTGCCAGTCTGTTGCAGGCGCATTTCCATTTTCGCGGAGTGGCCACCATTGGCAGTGTTTATGGCGGGATACCGCGCGGGTTGCCCGAATTTTCGTTGCAGTTGCCCGAATTTGCCGCGGCCACGCACCTGATCGGCCCGGCGTTCACCATTGCGCTGATGGGGGCAATCCAGTCGTTGCTGACGGCCGTTGTGGCCGACAGCATGACCGGCAGTCACCATGATTCCAATCAGGAACTGATCGGCCAGGGGCTGGCCAACATTGCCAGTCCGCTGTTTGGTGGCATTGCCTCGGCCGGGGCCATTGCGCGCACCATCACTGGTATCCGCAATGGCGCGAACAGTCCGCTCACCTCCATCATTCATGCGCTGGTACTGGTGCTCATTCTCCTGTTGCTGGCGCCACTGGCCAGCGACATTCCTCTGGCCGCCATGTCTGCCATCCTGTTCGTGGTGGCGTGGAACATGAGTGATCTCAAGCGGTTTGCCTATCTGGTCCGTACTTCTCCGCGTCCTGATGTGGCGGTATTGCTGCTGACCTTTCTGCTGACCATCTTCGGCGGTCTGGTGGTGGCCGTGAACATTGGCGTCATTCTGTCATCGCTGCTGTTCATGAAACGCATGGGCGAAACGGTGCAAATCCAGCAACAGGATACGGGTACCCTACAGGGCGAACTGGGCGACGATGCGTTCAGCCTCAATCCGGACACCGTGGTGTTTACCGTCGAGGGGCCGGTATTTTTCGGGGTGGTCGAACGTCTGCATTCCACTTTGCGTGGCGTCGAAAAAAATACCCGCACGCTCGTGCTGCGCATGCATCACGTTCCGTTCATCGATGCCACTGGTCTGCAAACGCTGAATGACCTGATCAGCACCTGTCGCCAGCGCGGTATTCGGCTGGTGGTTTGCGAATGTCAGCCACTGGTTCTGGAAAAACTGCGTCGCGCCGGACTGCTGGAGCAGCTGGGTGACAGCAATACCCCGGCCAGTCTGCTCGAGCTGACCGGGTGTCTGATGCTGACCTGAATTTCTGCGCTGGCAGGCGAGCCCCGGTGGCCGGGTGACAGACTGTTGAACCCCGCCGTGGGCACAGGCAGCTCGGCGCATAACCCGCGGTTTACATTTAGAGAAACTCGTATTCCAGTCTGGCCAGCCAGGTTTTTTGTGGCGCCCAGGGGTTCATCCCATACACCATGCCAAAACCGAATTCGATCTCCCGACCGGGTCCGGTACGAATTTCTCCCGACAGGACCGGACCAATCTGGTGGGCATCGTCGGCAGGACGGTAATAGGCTTCCAGTCCCGGAATCCAGGTGACTCTACCCTGTTCGATGGCATAACCCAGACTGTAGGATGCACGGAAATCATAGCCGGGACCGGCACCGACGCCGATTGCCCGGTTCCAGATCAGGTTGAGCCGCTGGTCAATGTGGCCGTTGCGTTTTTCCAGCAACGGCCCGAATTCGAAGGTATCGGGTATTCCGGCCAGCTTGCTGTAGCCATACGAGGCTAGCCAGCCCAGATCTGCCCAGTATTCACCGCGTTCGGTCAGCTGAAACGTGTTTTCGAATTCATAGCCGGCCAGATAGTTCGGCCCACCGGGATTGGTGTTGAATTCGCCGATGTAGATTTCCGGTTTCCACCAGGACGTGAAGGCATGGGCAACCGAAATGTTGAGCCCGCTGGCGCCATTGAAAACGGCACGGTTGTCCTGGCTCAGGAAGGCATAGGTTTCAACTTCGCTCTGTCCTTTGACAACGTCTGGCGAATAGACGATGAAATCGTTATCTGCCCGGGCGTGGCCAGCAATGGCGCAGAGCATCAGCAGTCCGGTCAGTTTGCGCGGAAAACGGGCGGAAGTGGTGCGAATCATGGTCATGTTACGGTTCCTTCCGTGCGACGGGCTGGACAAGAACCGTGCCGCGCATGCTGTCATCAAAGTCGTTGAAATACGCATAGGAGCCCGGCTTTAGCGGGCCAATAAAGATTGCGGTCTGTTCGTGGCTGGCAATTTCCACTTCCTGCGACAGATCATAGCTTTCGAATTCCGCAGGCTGGCTGCTGTCGTTGTGTACCACCAGTCTGATCCGCACATTGGCCGGCAATTCGAGCCGGGCCGGTTCAAAACCATGTTCATTCAGGCTCAGTTGCCGGGTGATGGTTTCGCTTGCCATGGCAGGGATGGTCATGGTCAGCAACAGCAGGGCTGTGGTCACGTTTCGCATTGCAGTTCTCCATTGGTTCTGGGTTGATGGTAACGATGTCAGCCCATATGATAATCTAACTGATAACGATTATCAATTAGATTCTACATGGCGGCTTTCTGGGCAACAATTTTCAGTGCTACACTGCAACCTCAGTCGATTCCCGGAGTTGGACCAGCCATGAAGCAATATACCCACCATGTGTTTGTCTGCTGCCAGGAACGGCCCGCTGGCGAGCAGGCGTGTCGGGGGCAGCGGATGCGCGATTATGCCAAGGCGCGCATCAAGGCTCTTGGAATTGATGGCGAGGGGAAATGCCGCATCAATACTGCCGGCTGTCTCGGTCGCTGCGCTGAAGGTCCTTTGCTGGTGGTCTATCCGGAAGGCGTCTGGTACAACTGGGTGGATGAGGAAGACCTGGAAGAAATCATTCAGCTGCATCTGATCGGCAATCAGATTGTTGAACGGCTGTTGGTGCCGGAACCTGGCGAAGCCTGACTGGAACCGGGATAATCCGGAATTGGAATGTCATGAAACGCGCAAAATTGCGTATAAAATCGAGTGCCGGGCATGTCGAGACTCTGGTCAATGACCCCGAAGGCAGCCGTTCCGGCATTGCTTTCATTGCCCACCCCCACCCTCTGCATGGCGGAACGATGGACAACAAGGTGGTACAGATGCTGGCCCGGATGTGCCATGACCGCGGATTGGTTACCGTAAGGCCCAATTTTCGTGGTGTTGGCCAGAGTGATGGCGCGTACACGGGTGGCGAAGGCGAAAGCGAGGACATGCTGGCCGTGATCCGCTTTGTTTGCGGCCATTTCGGCAATTCATTGCCGGTTTATCTGGGTGGCTTTTCCTTTGGCGGTTATGTCCAGCATCTGGTGGCCCGCGAAATCACGCCAGCGCATTTGCTGCTGGTCAGTCCTGCAGTGAACCTGTACGAATTTGGCGGCGTGCCACCGCAAACCACTATCATCCATGGCGAGCGGGATGAAGTGGTTCCCTTTGATGCGGCATGGAAGTTTGCCCTGTCGCACCAGATCGGCTTCCGTCCGGTTGCCGGTGCCGGACACTACTACCACGGCAAGCTGGCAGAACTGAAATCGGAGGCATTGCTGGCATGCCAGGACTGAGCGTGACGATTCGAGGCCTGGTCAAGCGTTACGGTGAACAGGCGGTGGTGCGTGGCCTGGATCTTGATATTCCGGCCGGTGAATGTTTTGGTCTGCTGGGCCCGAATGGCGCAGGCAAGACCACAACGCTGAAAATGCTGCTGGGCCTGGTGCAACCAACAGCGGGCAGCATCGCCATCAACGGCTGGCAGGTGCCGGTCCAGGCGCGGCAGGCACGCATGCGAATCGGCATCATGCCGCAGATGGACAACCTGGACCCGGATTTTACCGTGGCTGAAAACCTGCTGGTGTACGGACGCTATTTCGGCATTGATCGCGCTATCCTGAACGAGCGGATTCCCGCCCTGCTTGAACTGGCCGGACTGACCGGCAAGGCAGACAGCCGTATCGGGGAACTGTCCGGTGGCATGAAGCGCAGACTCACCCTGGCGCGCGCACTGGTCAATGATCCCGATCTCATTGTGCTGGACGAACCAACCACCGGACTGGATCCACAGGCAAGGCATGTCATCTGGCAGAGCCTGCGCCGGCTGAACCAGCAGGGCAAGACCGTGCTGCTGACCACCCACTTCATGGATGAAGCAGAACGCCTGTGTGATCGGCTGGTGATCATGGACCATGGCCTGTCGATTGCAGAGGGACGGCCACGCGATCTGATCAGCCGGTTGATCGAGCCACAGGTAGTCGAGGTTTATGGCGATCAGCTGGCAGCATGGCTGGAACAGTTGCCAGATGGGGTGTGTGAACGACACGAACTGGCTGATGAAACCCTGTATTGCTACGGACATGACCATGGTGCATTGCTGGCGTTGCTGCAGCGGACACCAGCATTGCGCCATGTCCAGCGACCTTCCAGCCTGGAAGATGTGTTTCTTAAACTGACGGGTCGGGAGTTGCGGGACTGATGAACGGAAACTTTGCTCTGCCTCGCTTTTCCTGGCGCTTCTGGCCAATCTGGCAACGCCACTTCCTGGTCTGGAAGAAATACGCCGGCACCAGCATTCTGGGCAATCTGGCCGATCCGATGTTTTACATGCTCGGGTTTGGCTATGGCCTGGGCAGCCTGATGCCCCATATCGGTGGTGTCAGCTATCTGACCTTCCTTTCGGCGGGCACCCTTTGCTACTCGACCATGAACAGTGCCACGTTCGAGGTGCTGTATTCCGGATTTTCCCGCATGCATGTCCAGAAAACCTGGGATGCCATTCTGAATGCACCGGTGATGCTGGATGACATCCTGCTGGCGGAACTGGTCTGGGGGGCCAGCAAAAGCCTGCTGTCCGGGCTGGCCATTCTTGTCGTGATCTGGCTGCTTGGTCTGCAGCAAAGCTGGGCGCTCAGTTTGTGGACTATTCCGCTCACGCTGCTGATTGGCCTGACCTTTTCGGCCATGGGTCTGGTGATGACCTCCGTTTCGCCCAATTATGAGTTTTTCATCTACTACTTCACGCTCGTGATCACACCGATGGTTCTGTTGTGTGGCGTGTTCTATCCGGTTGACCGCATGCCGGCACTGCTGCAGATCCTGGCGACCGGATTGCCGCTGACCCATGCGATCGACATGGTCCGACCCCTGATTCAGGGCCGGATTCCGGCATATGTCGGTGTGCATGTCGGCGTGATGCTGGCCTGGACGGCTGGCAGTTACTGGCTGGCAGTGGGTTTGACCCGTCGCCGGCTGCTGTCATGAAGCGATACACAACAGTACTGGTCTGGCTGCGGCGCGATCTGCGCCTGCACGACCATGCCGCGTTACATGCAGCCTGTCTGCAGGCCGAACGCGTGATACCGGTTTTTGTGTTTGACACCAACATTCTGCGCGGATTGCCGGCCGATGACCGGCGGGTGACGTTCATTTACAGCAGCCTGCAGGATCTTCAGCGCGAGTTGCTGGCACAGGGTAGTTCCCTGCTGGTGGGGCACGGCAAGCCGGAGGTCTGCCTGCCGCAACTGGCCCGTCAGTGGCAGGCCGAAGCGGTGTTCTGCAACCGCGATCATGAACCGGCCGCCGTATGGCGCGATCACCGCGTGGCTGGACAATTGCGCGCGATCGGCTGCAAGTTGCTGGATTTTCGTGACCAGGTGATTTTTGAACGCGATGATGTCCTGACCGGCCAGGGCACCCCGTTCCGGGTGTTCACGCCGTATTCGCGCGCCTGGCTGACGCGCCTGGCGGGCGAACCACCGGAAAGCCTGCCGGTCAACCGTTCGTCACTGGCACGACTGCTGCCACAACCCTTGCCTGCCCTGTCCAGTCTTGGTTTTCGCATGGCAACCTTGCCAGACGGTGTATCGCCAGGCAGCACGGGTGGTCAGCTGGCATGGCGGAATTTCCAGGCCCGGCTGGCGGGCTATGCCACCGAACGCGATTTTCCGGCCCGTCATGCGACATCGGGGTTGTCGGTTCACTTGCGTTTCGGGACGGTATCAATACGCGAACTGGTGCGTCATGCATGGCTGCAACCCGATGATGGCGCACAAAAGTGGCTGCTTGAGCTGATCTGGCGCGAGTTTTACCAGCAATTGCTCTGGCACCATCCGGAATTTGCGGAGGGACGAGCATTTCGTCCGGAGACTGAAAACATCCGCTGGCCCAATCCGCCTGGCCATTTTGAAGCCTGGACAGAAGGACGCACCGGTTATCCGCTGGTCGATGCTGCCATGCGCGAGTTGCGGGACAGCGGTACCATGCATAACCGGCTGCGCATGATCACGGCATCGTTCCTGGTCAAGGATCTGCACGTGGACTGGCGTCAGGGCGAGGCCTGGTTTGCCCGTCATTTGCTGGATTTTGATCTGGCCGCCAACAATGGCGGCTGGCAATGGTCGGCTTCAACGGGCTGTGATGCCCAGCCATGGTTCCGGATTTTCAATCCGGTCAGCCAGTCGGAACGTTATGATCCGGATGGCGATTATATCCGGCGTCATGTCAGCGAACTCGCGCAATACCATGGCAAGGACATTCATTCACCCTGGCTGCGTGGTGGCGTCCCGGGTTATCCGGCCCCGCTGGTGGATCATGCCCGTTCCCGGGCAACCACCCTGGATCTGTTCCGCAAGGTCAGTGGCGGCGCGGCATCGTGAAATCAAACAGCCCCAGCAGATCGCCGATGGCCGGGCGATTGTCCGGTACATAGGACCCAGCCTGCTGTTGCGGGTTGGGCAAGTTGTCGCGGCTGCGTTCACTCAACGGTGGCAGACGCCAGTTGTGTTCGATGAATTTCAGGATCGAGACATGGTCGTAATAGGTGTGGTCTACCAGTCCGGGGCGCCTGATCCACGGCGAAATGGCCAGCAGAGGAACGCGGGTGCCATCGCCAAAGAAATCAATTGTCTGGATATAACCTGAATCATAGTAGCCGCCACCCTCGTCGAAAGTGACCAGAATGACCGTGTCGCGCCACAAAGCCGGATTGCGGCGGACATGATTGACGATGTCGGCGACGAAACCATCAAATGAAGGCTCCATGGCATAACCAGGGTGACCGGACACGCTGTCGTAGGGCGTGATGAAGGAAACGGCAGGAAAATCATCGGCGCGACCGCGCACATCGCGGAAGAATTCGGCGGCATCCACCAGATTCTGTTGCATCGGACCGGTCATGACAGCAGTGGAATAGGTAAACGGATCGCAGATTGTGCAATATTCCTTGTCTGGATGCGCACCATCACCGCGTCCGCCTGCATACCATTTCCAGGTGATCTGGTGGGCAGACAAGGTTTCTGCCAGGGTCGGGGTCGATTGGGGCGGCAGAACGAATTTCTGTGCGCCGAGCGCGGCTGGCTTGCCGCTGGCGGAATAACCAGGTTCGGCGTTGTTGACCAGATACCAAGTGTCCGGTGCACAGTTGCCATTGCGAAATGTCTGGTAAGACAATCCAGCCAGGTATTGCCGGATTGCAGCAACTCCCGGTTGTGCCTTGTCTGCGCAGTTCACATAGGATCCGCCGGCATAGCCATCGTGTTGATACCAGTTTTCGGTGCCGGCAGCCGGATCCGGGTTTTCGATCTGATTGACGGGCGGTTGTGCAGGATGCCCGGCCTGCTGGTAGCTGCCCATGTCGCCGGTTGCCAGCATGAAGAAATTGGGGCCGGTTCCGCCCATCACTGGCTGATGATAGTTGTCGGCAAGGGCGAAGGTTTTGGCAAGCTGGCGAAAATACGCCGCATCACCCTGTTGCATGTTGTAGAAACCCATGGCCACGCCTCCCTGGAAGGTATGGCCTGGCTGCAGGGCGGCAATGCCGTTTTCACCACCAAAACCAACCGATTCACCAACCCAGGCAAACAGGTCATGTCGTCCACCGTCCACTTGCTGCCACATCTGGAAAAACCGGTGTGCAGGATCACCGGTATGTGCCCCGTATCCCGCATAGTGGCTGATCTGGAACGGGCCCGGCGGCATATCGGCATCGAAGCGCTGGTCTGGCAGATCATGGCGCTGACCGAATGAACCGCCGGCCCAGGGCTGTGGCAGTGTCTGATAGGGGCCGGCATCCTCCGGCTGCACGCTGTAACGTCCCGACTGGCGTGCCTGGTGCTGTACTGCAGCTGCGTAGTTTGAGCCAGGTGTGCCATCCGCACGGACGATGTTTTTTGACAGCAGGTTCCAGACCTGTTCGCCGGCTGGCGGGATATAGGTGGCAAACAGGTTGTCAAAGGTCCGGTTTTCGCCTACCACCACGATCACATGGCGGATGGGCGTCGTCGTGTCGGCACCGTTTCCGCTGGCCAGAGCCAGGGCTGGCCAGGCCAGCATCAGCAGACCAGGGTAAAAACGGCAGGCGTGACGGAACGGGCGGGGCATGGTTCAGCTCTTGACGGCCTGCAGCGTCGGCTCGCCTTCACGGCGGGTGCCGCGATCCCGCTGACGGCCGGAAGACAGGTAAGTCAGGGCAAGCAGCTTGATCTGGCCGTTGATGGCTTCAACCTTGCTGTTGAAGTAATTGAAGAATACCAGGCTGTAGAGCGCAATGAAAATGCCGAAGCCCGTAGCGTACAGCGCAGTGCCGATACCTCGGCTGACAGCGGCTGGATCGGAGCTGCCATTGCCCGAAGACAGGTTGTAGAACGCATCGATGATACCCAGGATCGTGCCGAGCAGGCCCAGCAGAGGCGACAGGGTGATCACGGTGTCGAGAATCCACAGACGGGCATGCAGTACCGGTTGTTTTGCCACATACACGGACTGCACGAAATATTCGGTTTCATCGTGCGCCAGCCGGCTGGCGTTGACGATTTCGCACATCGCCTGGGCCTGTGGGCTGCGCCGTTCACCGCACTCGGCCAGAATTTCATGGTGCAGGTCGGCATCATGCAGATGGGTTTTCATGAATTCACCAACCCGCCGGCCTTCGCGTTCGGTGGAGATGAAATAGATGAACCGTTCCACAATCACCCAGGTTGCCACCAGAAGAATTGCGGCCATCAGATACATCACCGCGTTGTGTATTGCCATGAAATTCATCATTGTTCCTTTCGCATCAGTCATCAGGAGATATCCGATGGGCTGGTCAACAGCCCATCCGGTATCTTCCGGGTTGCCCGGCGCAAGGCCGGGCAGTCGTTCAACAGATCAATACCGGCCGCTCAGGGTCAGGAACGCCATGCGTGGTGCTCCAGCCTGCAACGTGTAGTACGCTCCGGTCGGATCGGAAGCAACATAACCGTTTGTACCCAGCGAGCTGAAGTAGTCCTTGTTGAGCAGGTTGACCACATTCAGCTGAATGCGGAAATCCTGGACCGGACCCAGATGATCCTGCTTGTAGCCTGCGCTGAGATCCCACACCCAGAATGATGGAACCTGGGCATCGTTCAGGTAGGTGATATAGCGTGATCCAGTGTATTTACCCGTCAGATCGCCGAAGAAACCATCTTTTTCGTAGCCGAAGCGCAGCGCATACATCCATTTCGGCGCATCAACCACGGTTTTGCCGGCTGTTGCGACCAGCGTACCCCCGTTGTTGTAATCGGATTGGTACTGGGAGTTGTTGTAGGTCAGGCTGTTCATCACCGAGAAGTGATCCACCGGCAACCAGCGCACGGCGGCTTCCATGCCCTTGGTGTTCACCGATCCCACGTTGGCCAGCGCATTGGCACAACCCACGATGCCGGCACACTGGCTGATGGTCAGCAGACGGTTCTTGAAATCCACGTTGTACAGGTCGAACGAAGCTTCCAGGTTTTTCTGGTGCGTGCGCACGCCCAGGTCTTCTTCAATCGATGTTTCCGGCTTGAGTCCGGGCGCAATCGAATTGAATGTGGTCTGGGTTGCCGAGAACGGACCGGAAATGCCCGGCTGGAAAGCGCGCTGGTTTTCCGCCACCGTGGCAAACACTTCATTGTGCCTGTCGATCTGGTAGTTCATGCTGGCCTGTGGCAGGAATCCGCTGGAACTGATCGAACCGGCAGCCAGGTTGCCGACATAGTTGGTGGAACTGATGGTGACATCAGGCGATTTTGCGCCGATGACCAGCGTCAGACGGTCGTTCAGCAGCGACAGGGTGTCCTGGGCCCACAGTTGACGGGTATCGATCACAAACTGCTGCTGGAACTGGGTGTAGAACGGATTGGTCAGGTAGTAATCGGTGTCGACCGGACCATTGATGGCATAAAAGCGCCGAGCCAGATCATGCACGTTGTGTTCAAGCCAGAGACCGCCAGCCACTGTGTTGACATCGTTGGCCTGCCAGGTCACCGAAGCATTGATACCTTCGCGACGGATGCCGTATTCGGTGGTTCGCACCGAGATTGGCACAGACGTGGAAGACGGTGTGTACGGGGTATACCATTGTCCTTCGCCACGGTTGTGGTGGGTGTACAGCACAGCCTTGAACTGCACGCTGTCGGACAGGCGGAAATCGCCGGTCAGGCCGGTGAGTTCGTCATCACGCAGGCCGCGACCGAGATAGTAGGCTGCGTCCAGCGGATCAGGCAGATTCTGCACGCCGCCGGTGTAAACGCCATTGGCAGCATTCACGGCGCGATTCCAGTTGGGAGCGTAGTTGTCAAAGCCGAAACCAAGCAGAGCTGCGCTTTGCAGGGACAGGTCGGCGTAGTCGGTTTCATCGCGATGCGAAATGTCGCCAAACAGCGAGATCTTGCTGCTGTTGCCGACATTGAACACCAGCTTGCCATTCCACAGTTGCTGTTTTTGCGAACCCCAGCCCTTCCATTTGTCGGTGCTGTCGTTCGAGTAGCTGAAATAAGCCTTGGCGGTGGTATTGCCCTGGCTGAAGGTGCCCGTGTCCACCCGCAGGAAAACGCGGCCGGTCGAGCTGTCGCCGCCGGTCAGCATGGTCTCGACGCCCGCCTTGGCGCGTGGATCGCTGGAGGTGAATTCAACCGTGCCACCCAGGTTGCTGGTTGACGCAGTCCCCAGAGCGCCGGTGCCCTGGGCAACCGACACTGTGGAAATGTTTTCCGGCGCAATGGCACGACCAATGCTCAGACCATTGTTGTTGCCGTAACTCATGTCGCCAAGCGGAATGCCATCCAGGGTGAAGCCGAGCTGGTTCTGGTTGAAGCCGCGGATGGTGATCTGTTCGGACCACTCGTAGTTGCCCCAGGGGTCGGATGAGTCGAACTGGACGCCAGGCAGGATTTCCAGAGCCTTCAGCGGGTTGGTGCCGGCGGCCTCGATCTGCAGGTCTGCCTGGGTCAGGGTTTCGGTTTCGCGGGTTGCGCCCTGGCCGAGCACGGACACGTCCTGGGTCGTAACAGCCCCGTTATCCGCCTGCGCCAGACCGGAAATGCACAGGCAAGCCAGCATGACGGCTGCCTGTACAGGTTTGAGTTTCACGTTTTGCATTGGTGACTCCCTGGGTTAATAAACTAATCAATCAGCTTGAATACAACTTTGGTATGGAATTCTTTCTGGTTCTGGCCGGGCCAGAAGGTGGCCTTCATGGGACTGAAAACGGCGTCCTGCACGGCGCGCAAGGCAGCCCGGTCGAGCAGCGGAGAGCCGGACGACACGGCAACTTCGGCCGACAGCAGCTTGCCGCTGCGCGAGAGCACGTAACGAATGTCGACGGTGCCGGAAATGCCGGTTTGCCGGGCTGCCATCGGATAGGTTTTCTGTTCTTCGATGCTGGCGCGCACCCCGGCAGCAAAGGCTTCTTCACCAGCGGCATCTTCGGTGGGGCCCTGTTGCACTGGCGGTGCGTTTGGGGTCACGGGTGCTGCAACTGGCGCAGGAGCCTGGGTTGGTGGTGCTGCCACAACCGACGCCGGAGCTGGTGCCGGTGAAGGCTTCACGGGTAGTGGGGTCTTGACTGCCGGCTGGTGTTGCACCACCGGGCGAGGCGTGACCGGGCGTGGAGGCGCTGGCGTGACCGGTACCGGTTTGGGTGGCACAGGCTCTGGTGGCTTGGGCAGATCGACCAGGCGAACCTGCATCGGAGGTTGCGGGGCGGAGACACGCTGGATGACAAAAATGCTCTGCAACAGCATCAGCAGTCCGGCCAGCAGCAAGGCTGCCATTGCTGCCGTTTTGTCACGGTTGTGAAAGACGAAAGAAAGCATATGGTCAGCGTGCTTTGCTGGCAATCGATACGTCCGTGATGCCGGCAGCTCTAGCCGCATCCATGACATCGATCAGCGCCTGCATGTCCACGCCTTTGTCACCACTGACAACCATGTCCACATGGTCAACAGTCTTGCGTTCAGTGGTGAGTTGCTGCGCCAGTTGAGGCAGGCTGTACTGCTGGTTGCCCATGGAAATCTGGCCAGAGCGCGCAATCACCACAACCAGGTGGCGGGCCGGCTTGATGGTTTCCCGCTGTGAAGAGGCCGGCAATTCGGTTTTGACGCCCTTGGCCGGAATCACGTTGAGGCTGATCAGGACAAAAAACACCAGCAGGAACATCATCACGTCGATCATCGGAATCAATTCGATCCGGGCTGACCGCTTCGGCTCCTCATTCCAGAACATGGCCCATCTCTTTCTGACAAGTTTCTAACGAAAGCCGGCATTCTGTCAGTCAAAAATGAAAGAAAGACTGAAATGGGGTGAATCTTTTATGACGCGTAGCTGACGATCTGGCGGGAGGCTGGTCTGACCGAAATGACGCATTCCGGAGACAGCCGGTGCTTTTGCGATTGTGGCGTCGCCATTGCAGCCACCCCCTCGACAGGAGTAGAATCCCGACTATTTCGCCCTGACTTTCCAGAATTGCCAATGAACAGACAATGCAGGTTGGACGGTACGCTTTACCGTCGGGATTTCGAGCAGGACAGCTGTGGTTTCGGCCTGATGGCTCAGCTGGATGACAAGCCAAGCCACTGGCTGGTACAGACCGCCATTTCTTCGTTGGCTTGCCTCACCCACCGTGGGGCTGTGGCTGCGGATGGCAAATCCGGAGACGGCTGCGGTCTGCTGTTCAAGAAGCCGGATGCCTTTTTGCGTGCGGTGGCTGCCGAAAACGGAATCCGGCTTGCCGGGCTGTATGCGGCCGGGCTGGTATTCCTGAATCGCGATCCGGTGCTGGCCGAACGGGCACGGGGCACCCTGGCCGAACATCTGGCAGCGCAAGGCGTTGAGCTGGCCGGGTTTCGTCAGGTTCCGGTTGATCCTTCGGTGTGCGGTGAGTATGCGCTTGCTACCCTGCCCCATTTTGAGCAGGTCTTCGTCAACTGTCCGCAAGACATGGATGAAGAAACATTCGAACGGCGTCTTTACGTCGTACGCCGGCTGACCGAGAAAGCGCTGGTTGCGGATACGGCGTTTTATGTGCCCAGTCTGTCGGCGCAGGTCATTCTCTACAAGGGGCTGATCATGCCGGCGGCCTTGCCGGTGTTTTATCCCGACCTCAACGATGAGCGTTTTGCCTCATCGCTGGCGGTTTACCACCAGCGCTTTTCCACCAACACCTGGCCGGAATGGCGTCTGGCGCAACCATTCCGTTACCTGGCCCACAACGGTGAAATCAACACCATTCAGGGCAACCGGAACTGGTCGCTGGCCAGGGAAAACAAGTTTTCCACCCCACTGATTCCGCATATCGAGGATATCCGGCCGATCGTTTCGCGCAACGGTTCCGATTCCAGCAGTCTGGACAACATGCTCGAAGGTCTGGTCATGGGGGGTGCCGGATTATTCCGCAGCTTGCGTATGCTCATTCCGCCGGCATGGCAGAATGTGCCTGACATGGATCCCGATCTGCGGGCATTTTACGAATACAATTCCATGCACATGGAACCTTGGGACGGGCCGGCTGGCATCGTGCTGACCGACGGCCGTTACGGCGCATGCCTGCTCGATCGTAACGGTTTGCGCCCGGCCCGCTACGTGGTCACGCGGGACCGCCATTTCACCATTGCATCCGAAATTGGCGTCTGGAACTACAAACCTGAAGACGTGCTGCGCAAGGGACGTATCAAGCCGGGCCAGATGATTGCTGCCGATCTGAAAACCGGACGCATCCTTCTGCCGGCCGATATCGAAAGCGAACTCAAGACCAGCCACCCATACCGGGAATGGCTCAAGGAATCGCGCCGGCTGGAACTGGGCATGGACCAGGACAGCAAGACGCCGCTGCTGGCGGCTGACCAGTTGCTGTGCGGACAAAAACTGTTTGGTCTGACCAGCGAAGAACGAGAACAGATTGTGCGCGTCCTGGCCGAAGACGGTCAGGAAGCGGTCGGCTCCATGGGTGATGACACCCCGATGGCTGTGCTGTCGCGTCAGGTCCGCTCGCCGTTCGACTACTTGCGTCAGCAGTTTGCCCAGGTGACCAACCCACCGATCGACCCGATCCGCGAAGCGGTCGTGATGTCGCTGAATACCTGTTTCGGTCCGGAACGCAATCTGTTCGAGCAGACGCCCGAGCACGCCCATCGTCACGAGGTGCCTTCGCCGCTGTTGTCCCGTGATGCGTTTGCATTGCTCACCAACCGTCAGGCAACCGGATTTTCGTCCGTGACGCTGGATCTGCATTATGATCCGGCCGTCACCGGACTGCGCCAGGCCATTGAAAATCTGGCGGCCGAGGCGGTTGCCCGGGTGCGTGGCGGGGACGTCATTGTGGTGCTGTCGGACCGTGATTTTCGTCAGGACCGGTTGCCAATCCACGCGCTGTTTGCGGTTGGCGCAGTTCATCATGCCCTGATTCGTGCCGGTTTGCGCTGCGACTGCAACATTGTCGTGGAGACCGGAGCGGCGCGCGACCCGCATCAGGTGGCCTGTTTGATCGGTTATGGCGCAACGGCGGTTTATCCCTGGCTGGCTTACCAGACCATTCTGGCCATGATTGCTGCCGGTGATCTTGCACTGAAGCCCGAAAAGGCGCTGGCCAACTATCGCAAGGGCATTGACAAGGGTTTGCTCAAGGTGCTGTCCAAGATGGGCATTTCCACGGTTGCCAGCTATCGCGGCGCGCAGCTGTTCGAGGCCGTCGGCATTCATGAGGAAGTGGTAGAGCTGTGTCTCAATGGCACCGTTTCGCGTATTTCTGGCGCCAATTTCGCCGATTTCGCAGCCGATCAGCATAGCCTTGCCCGCCTGGCCTGGAATGCGAACCGTCCGCTGCCGCAGGGAGGATTGCTCAAATTCGTCAATGGCGAAGAGTTCCATGCCTACAATCCGGATGTGGTGATGCAGTTGCAACGTGCGGTGAAAACCGGCGATTACGCGGCATACAAGGGTTACGCAGAGCTGGTCAACGGCCGACAGATCGCCATGTTGCGCGACCTGATGCAGCTGAATCCGGACACCAGGCCGATTCCGCTCGATCAGGTTGAGCCGGTGGAAGCCATTCTCAAGCGGTTCGATTCGGCCGGCATGTCGCTCGGTGCTCTGTCGCCAGAGGCGCACGAGGCGCTGGCCGAAGGCATGAACCGGATTGGTGGTCGTTCGAATTCAGGTGAAGGTGGCGAAGATCCGGCACGCTACGGCACCATGAAGATGTCGAAAATCAAGCAGGTGGCTTCGGGGCGTTTTGGCGTCACCGCGCACTATCTGGTCAATGCCGAAGTGTTGCAGATCAAGATCGCGCAGGGGGCCAAGCCCGGCGAAGGCGGTCAGCTGCCCGGCCACAAGGTGTCCGAGACCATTGCCAGATTGCGCTGCGCCAAACCGGGCATCTCCCTGATTTCGCCACCGCCGCACCACGATATTTACTCGATTGAAGACCTGGCCCAGCTGATTTTTGACCTGAAGCAGGTCAATCCGAAGGCACTGGTGTCGGTCAAGCTGGTTGCCGAACCAGGTGTGGGTACCGTGGCCGCAGGTGTTGCAAAAGCGTACGCCGACCTGATTACCATTTCGGGTTACGATGGCGGAACTGGTGCATCGCCGCTGACCAGCGTGAAATACGCCGGAACGCCATGGGAGCTTGGCCTGACCGAAGCCCAGCAGGTGTTGCGGGCCAACGGATTGCGCGGCCGCGTGCGGGTTCAGACCGATGGCGGTCTCAAAACCGGGTATGACGTGGTCAAGGCGGCCATTCTGGGTGCCGAAAGTTTCGGTTTTGGCACGGCACCGATGATTGCCCTGGGCTGCAAGTATCTGCGTATCTGCCACCTCAACAACTGCGCAACCGGTGTTGCGACCCAGGATCCGCGGCTGCGCAGTCAGCATTTCATCGGGCTGCCGGAAATGGTGGTCAATTTCTTCACCTTTGTGGCCATGGAAACCCGCGAGTGGATGGCAAAACTGGGTGTGCGTTCCATGGCGGAGCTGATTGGCCGGATTGATCTCATCCGCTTGAGCGAAGGCGAGACGCCACGTCAGTCGCGTCTGAACCTGGAGCCTCTGCTGTCGCAGGGCAGCATTCCGGACAGCGAGCCGCGCTACTGCATTGCGGAGTCCAATCCTTCGTTTGACCGCGGTGAGCTGGCAGAACAGATGGTACGCGACGCGCGTCATGCCATCGACACAGCAACGCCGTTGACGCTGGATTACACGGTACGCAACGTCAACCGTTCGATCGGCGCTCGCCTGTCCGGAGAAATCGCCCGTGTGCATGGCGCCAAAGGGCTGCCGGCCGGTTGTCTGACCATCCGCTTGCAAGGTTCGGCCGGCCAGAGTTTCGGTGTGTGGAATCACGCCGGACTCGATCTTCTGCTGACTGGCGATGCCAATGATTACGTGGGCAAGGGCATGTCCGGTGGTACCATCGCCATCCGTCCGCCAGCCGGGGTGGGTTATGCCAGCCACGAAGCGGTGATCATCGGCAATACCTGTCTGTATGGCGCCACCGGAGGCGAACTGTTTGCCGCTGGCCAGGCTGGCGAGCGTTTTGCCGTGCGCAATTCGGGGGCCTATGCGGTGATCGAAGGCGCCGGCGACCATTGCTGCGAATACATGACTGGCGGTTGTGTGGTTGTGCTGGGCGACACCGGTATCAATTTTGGCGCAGGCATGACCGGCGGTTTTGCGCTGGTGTATGACACGGCTGGCAAATTTGCCGAACGCTACAACAACGAACTGATCGACATCCAGCGCATCCACACGGAAAGCACGGCCGAATACCGTCATTTCCTGCGCGGCCGCATCGAATCCCATCTGGCGCGTACGGACAGCGCACGGGCACGTCAGTTGCTGGATGACTTCAGCGAAGCCGTCTCCCATTTCTGGCTGGTCAAGCCCAAGGCTGTCACGCTGGACAGTTTGCTGAAGGATTAATCATGGCTGATGTATTTCAATTTCTGAATCTGCCGCGGCAGGATGGCGCGAAAACACCGGCGGAAGTCCGGCGCATGCAGTACCACGAAATCTACGCGCCGATGGACAAGACCCTGGTTACCCAGCAGTCGGGGCGCTGTCTGTCCTGTGGCAATCCATACTGCGAATGGAAATGTCCGGTACACAACTATATTCCGAACTGGCTCAAGCTGGTCAGCGAAGGCAAACTGTTTGAGGCGGCAGAGCTGTCGCACGCCACCAATTCCCTGCCGGAGGTTTGTGGCCGGGTATGTCCGCAAGACCGGTTGTGCGAAGGCGCCTGTACGTTGAACGATGGCTTTGGCGCGGTGACTATTGGCCAGGTGGAAAAATACATTTCCGACAATGCATTTGCTGCTGGCTGGCGCCCCGACATGAGCCATGTCGTGCCGACCGGCAAGCGTGTGGCCGTGATCGGAGCCGGCCCTGCCGGCCTGGCCTGCGCCGATGTGCTGGCGCGCAATGGCGTCAAGGCTGTGGTGTACGACCGTTACGATGAAATCGGCGGTTTGCTGACATTTGGCATCCCTGAATTCAAAATGGAAAAAAGCATCATGCGTCAGCGACGGGAGATTTTCACCGGCATGGGCATCGAATTCTGTCTGGATACCGAGGTTGATCATGCACTGATGCAGCAACTGTTGCAGGACAATGATGCGGTGTTCATGGGAATGGGCACTTACAATTACATGCAGGGCGGTTTTCCGGGTGAAGACCTTCCGGGTGTCCTGAAAGCGCTTCCGTTCCTGATCGGCAATGTGCGCAACAATCTTGGCCTGCCGGAAAAGGGATATCCGTTCGAGAGCATGAAGGGACAGCGTGTGGTGGTTCTGGGCGGTGGCGACACGGCCATGGACTGCAACCGGACCAGTATCCGCCAGGGCGCGGAAAGTGTTGTATGTGCCTACCGGCGCGACCAGCAGAACATGCCCGGTTCGCGGCGCGAATACATCAATGCCACCGAAGAAGGCGTTCGTTTTCTGTGGAATCGTCAGCCGGTCGAGATCGTTGGCAATGGTCGGGTGGAAGGCGTCCGTCTGGTCACCACAACCCTGGGCGAGCCCGATGCACGTGGCCGGCGCACGCCGGTGGTGGTCGAGGGCTCGGAAGAAATCGTGCCGGCGGATCGCGTGATCGTGGCCTTTGGATTCCGGCCAAGCCCGGCGCCATGGTTTGCCGATCTGGGCGTGACGACCGATCAGGGCGGCCGGGTGATCGCGGCCGGCCAGCGCCATGCCGGCCAGACTGCCAATCCCAAAATCTTTGCTGGCGGTGACATGGTCCGTGGATCGGATCTGGTTGTCACCGCAGTGGCAGAAGGTCGCCAGGCTGCACAGGGTATTCTGGGCTGGCTGGGGGTCTGGTAAGACTATCCATTGACGAATGACGAGACCATGAGCCATCTGCACAACGACATCTTCCTGCGCGCACTGTTGCGTCAGCCAACCGAGCGTACCCCGATCTGGATCATGCGTCAGGCTGGTCGCTACCTGCCCGAGTACAATCAGACCCGCGCTCGCGCCGGTGATTTTCTGAGTCTGTGCAAATCACCCGACCTGGCCACGGAAGTGACCATGCAGCCGTTGGCCCGTTTTCCGCTGGATGCCGCAATTTTGTTTTCGGATATCCTGACGATTCCGGATGCGATGGGTCTCGGTCTGCATTTTGTCGCTGGCGAGGGCCCGAAATTCGAGCGTCCGCTGCGGGAAGAATGGGAAATCCGCGATCTGCAGGCCCCTGATCCGGCCAGCAGTCTGTCCTATGTTACCGATGCTGTACGCCAGATTCGCCACGCGCTGGACGGCAGCGTACCGCTGATCGGGTTTTCGGGCAGTCCGTTCACCCTGGCCTGTTACATGATTGAAGGCCAAGGCGGCACCGATTTCGCGCTGACCAAGAAAATGCTCTATCAGCGTCCGGATCTGCTGCATCATATTCTCACGGTCAACGCGCGCGCTGTCACCGATTATCTCAATGCCCAGACCGAAGCCGGTGCCCAGGCCGTGATGATTTTTGACACCTGGGGCGGAGCCCTTTCACATACTGCCTATCATGATTTTTCGCTGGCTTACATGCAGCAGGTGGTGCGCGGGCTGGTGCGCGAACGGGAAGGCCGCCGTATTCCGGTGGTCCTGTTTACCAAAGGTGGGGGGCTCTGGCTGGAATCGATGGCAGCTACCGGCTGTGATGCCCTTGGCCTGGACTGGACCTGTGATCTGGGCAGCGCGCGTCGGCGGGTTGGTGACCAGGTAGCGTTGCAGGGTAATCTGGATCCTGCAGTCATGCTGACCGACCCGGCCACCATTGAAACCGAAGTATCACGCACACTGGCCAGTTTTGGTCATGGCCATGGTCATGTGTTCAATCTGGGGCATGGGATCACACCACAGGCAACACCTGAAAACGTGGCGGCTCTGGTTGAAGCAGTGCATCGGTTGAGCCCGGCCTGGCATGCTGACTGATTGTCGACAGGTCCGGTGACCACAGCCACTGCATTTGCCGGAATTGTCAAGAGTTCGCCCGATCTCGCCATTCCGGAAAAATCTGGCAAAATTGTTTAACAAACGAAGGTAGTTTCTTCATTGAAAAGCGGTTTTTCAGTTACCCACACAACTTGTGGATAATTATGTGGGTAATTTGACCATATTTCGCAAAACCCCCGTTCCATCAAGGATTTTGCTAAATCGATCAAAAAATTTGCAGTCGTAATAGTCATTAAAAATCAAAAAGATAAATTTTTTTTGTGTGTCATGACACGAAAATTGTGCTTCGTTTTGTCATCTTGGAAAAATGTGCGTAAATCACCCGGACAATGACCAAGTCGTCAAGAGCGGCAGCACAAAAAACTGCGAATTCAGCGTTTCCGGAATATCCGCACACCCGATTCTGTCAGCAAGGCAGATAACGGGACATCCCATGGGTCCACCGGTAACGGTACGGACAATTCCTGGCAGCCAAATGCCAGGCCAACGGTGGTTGGCGTGCGCCAATGATGGCGGTGGCGCAGGTAGGCCAGACTGGCGTCATAGTAACCACCACCCATGCCCAGGCGATTGCCGGCAGCATCAAAGCCGGCCAGCGGCATCAGCAGCAGGTCCAGATCGCGTGCGCGTACGGCATGCGCATGGGCCAGTTCGGCAATGCCATGCCGGTTTTCCACCCAGCGTGCATCGGCATGCAAACGGGTGAACCACAGTTTGCGCAGGCGTGGTTCATGCGGGATGAGGGGAAAAAAAACCTGCTTGCCAGCAGCCAGAAGCATGTCGAGCAATGGCAGCGTGGATATTTCGCTGCCAGAAGCCATGAACACACCGATGCGGTGAAAGCGGAGCAACCAGCCGGCCTGCCGGTAGTGACGGCAAACGGCTTGTTCGGCATGGCGGCGGACATGGGCAGGCAGCGCGCGACGTTTCTGCAGCAGCTGCCGGCGCAGCACAGACTTGTCTGTCTGGTTCAGGCCGGACTGGGACATGGGGGTTGGGGAGCCCCCGCAAATGCCGTTGGGTTGCGGATCTTGAACCGAAGGTTCAAGGGGTCGCAGCAGGGACGCCTCAGGCACATCAACTTGTAACGCGCACAACAGCCTTCACCATTTACTGCAACCAGTCGTCAATTATTGGTTCAAAGAATTTGCAACCCGAACGGACACCGCAGGGAACACAGAACAATGTCAACGCATATCAGGCGTCTGCACCGAACAGGCTGTCCTGGGGGCGCAGGAGCTCGTCGATCTGCGTCTCCATGGAAACGATTCTACGCCGCGCGTCACTGATGTCAACCGGAGATTGGGCGGGACGGTTAAGCATTTCAAAGGCGATGTTGAGCGCAGCCATCACGGCTACCCGTTCGGTGCCGATCACCTTGCCCTGTTCACGGATTTCGCGCATCTTGAGATCCAGGTAATGCGAGGCCTGTATCAGGGCCTCCTGGTCCGGCTCGGCGCAGGCAACCCGGTATTCGCGACCCATGATATACAGATCGACAGCCTTTTGTGTCATGATGGTTCTCCTGGCAATCTGTCCAGCAACGCTTCCAGGCGAACAGAAGCCAGATCCACCCGTTCTTTCAACTGTTTGTTCTGGTCATTGGCAACGGCGACCTGCTGGCGCAAGCGCTGGTTTTCGAGGCGCAGGGAACGACACTGGGTCAATAATTGACCCAGTTTGGTTTCGAGAGAGTTGAGTTCGGCATCCATGTTCGTACTATAATTGCTTAAATTCAATTCCGTCAATGACTCATGTGCGACTTCTCAGGTTTGGCATCAAAAAGCGATACCAGCCGGATTGGAGTCGGCACTGTTATTCAGCACAGGACCTGCCATGGACTCATCCTTTTCTTTCGTTGATCCGCTCAGCGATTTTGATACCAGTAACCCACTGCATCCGGAAGCACGCCAGTATCCGGGCAAAACCGGAAATGGCAAGGAGTGTGTCCTGATCGACAACACCGGCAAGGTTTTGCCTGCCGATGAATGTCAGGCCATTCTGGATTCGCTGGTAGCCAGTCAACTGTTTGGTTTTCGTGGCATGTCGGCCCAGGGCGGCAGCACCATCGATCTCGAACGGCGTGAATCCACCCATATCCAGATTGGTGATGATCTGTATCGTCTGATCATCTTCCGTTATGAGGCTCGGATCGAAAATTTTTGAGCCTTGCGATTGGTTGCAGCCATTCTGGCGGCAGGAAACCGGATTGGTGTGTTCTGGTCACTGCCTGGCCTGAATCCCGGGTTCTGCAAACCGTCACAGGCCGCAATGCGCTATTTGAACATGCCCTTGATGCGGGCGAGATTCTGTGCGCCCAGCGCACGGGATTGTTCGGCAGCGGGCGCCTCATCCATGCGCTGGACAACGGCACGGTCTATTTCGGCCACAAAGCGGGACGGCTCGCATGGCTGCCAGTCGCCGCCGCGCTTGCGCTTGCGGCAGTAACTGAGCGTCAGCGAACGCTGGGCGCGAGTGATGGCAACATACATCAGCCTGCGTTCTTCTTCCAGCATGCCGGATTCCACGGCTTCCCGGTGCGGCAGGATATCTTCTTCGACGCCGATGAGGAAGACATGGCCGAATTCAAGTCCCTTGGCAGCATGAATGGTGGACAGACGAACGACATCTGCCGTTTCGTCATGTCGCTTGTCGAGCAGATTGATCACCGCAATGGTTTGCGTTAGCTGCTGGAGATTCTTGTCATCGGCTTCGCCTTTGCGGCTGATCCAGGCGAGGAATTCCTGCACCTGGTTCCAGCGATTCTGCGCCCTGCGCGGTTCGTCATTGTCAAACAGCCAGGCCTCATACCCGATGTCGCGCACCAGTTCTGTCAGCAGTTCACCGGCCGGCGTGCGTGCTACCCGTGCTTCCATCCGGTTGATGTACTGGCAGAACGTGAGCAGGTCGTTCAGTTGCGCTGCTCCGGCGCGTTGAGCAAATCCGGCTTCGAATGCTGCAGCGAACAGGCTGATGTTGCGTGAACCGGCATATTCGCCCAGTTTTTCGAGTGTGCCGGCGCCAATGCCACGACGCGGTGTCGTGGCAGCCCGGATGAATGCCGGATCATCATCCGGATTCGACAGCAGGCGCATGTAGGCGAGCAGATCCTTGATCTCGGCCCGGTCAAAAAACGATTGTCCGCCGGACATTTCGTAGGGAATTTTTTCTTCACGCAGGCTTTCCTCCAGCAGACGGGCCTGGTGGTTGCTGCGGTAGAGAATGGCGTAATCGGCATAGCGTGTGCGGTGCTCGAATTTGTGCGCCAACAGTCGCATTACCACCATGCTGGCTTCATCCTGTTCGTCCTTGGCCGCGACAATCTGCACCGGATCACCGACGCCATGTTCACTCCACAGGGATTTGTCATACATGCGTTCATTGTTGGCAATGACGCTGTTGGCTGCCTGCAGGATGCGCAGGGAAGAACGGTAATTCTGGGTCAGCTGGACGACTTTCAGGCGTGGAAAATCGGCATGCAGACGACGCAGATTGTCTGAATCTGCGCCACGCCAGCCATAGATGGCCTGGTCGTCGTCGCCAACTGCGGTCAGCGCACCGGACAGTCCACACAGGAGTTTGACCAGCGCGTACTGGCAGGCATTGGTGTCCTGGTATTCATCGACCAGCAGGTAACGGATCTGCCGTCGCCAGTGCTCAAGAACGTCGGCATGTTCGCTCAGCAGTTCGACCGGCAGCCGGATCAGATCGTCGAAATCCATGGCCTGATAGGCCTTCAGCGTGTCCTGATAGGCGCGATAGATGTTGGCATCGTACCGTTCGGCGTCATCCTGGGCGTTGGCCAATGCTTGCTCGGCAGGGATCACGGCATTTTTCCACTGGCTGATGCGCGATTGCACCCTGCGCAAGGCCTGGCGGTCGACACTGCCCAGCAGGCTGCCGACAATCTGCTGGCTGTCGGCAGCATCCAGAATGGAAAACTGGCTCTTGTAGCCCAGGCGGACGGCATCCCGACGCAACATGTCCAGGCCCAGTGAATGAAAGGTGCAGACAACCAGTCCGGACAACGAGCGTCCAGGCAACAGTTTGCCCATGCGGCTTTTCATTTCGAGAGCGGCCTTGTTGGTAAAGGTGATGGCGGCAATCTGGCGCGGTTCATAACCGCAACCGTCGATGAGCCAGGCAATCTTTTGCGTGATGACTCTGGTTTTGCCGGAACCGGCGCCAGCAAGGACCAGGAGTGGGCCATCGAGATAACTGACAGCCTCGCGTTGCGAAGGGTTGAGATGATCGGGCACAGCAGAAACCGGATGAACAACAGAGACCATTTTAACGTAAAATGAATCTGTTCGCCGGTAGGGAAGCACTGATTAAATCCCGCGCGGTCGCGACGAAGGTCTGGCGGGATGGATTGCAAGGCGCGCGTCGAAGTCAATGGCTGACACCCTTGACGAGAAGCGCAACACGGCAAGCCGCCCGCCAGACCACGTCCCATCCGGGTTGAGATCAAATCGTGCGCTCACTTCGTCAGACGCCTTGGCATCGTAGTCCCGGCTACGACCTGCGGCGTATTCCTCGTGATCATCACGATTTGATCGGCAACGCGATCCGTGGAGGATTTAATCAGTGCTTCCTTGGGGAAGCGCGGATTTCAGTTCAAGAAAGGTGGCAGTGATGCAATGCGTTCATGCAACATGTGCGGGAGACAGCAACCGGCACGGGGTGCATTACGCATGAGTACCTGGGCGATTGGCGATCTGCAGGGGTGTCATGCCGCCCTGCGGCTGCTGCTGGACAAAATCGGCTTCAATCCGGCGCAAGACCGGATCTGGCTGCTGGGCGACCTGGTCAATCGGGGTGAAGACTCGCTCGCCGTGCTGCGCTGGGCAAGAGACAATGGCATTGGTGCGGTACTCGGCAACCATGACCTTCATCTGCTTGCTGTGGCCAGTGGGCATGCTCCGGTCCGTGAAGGGGATACGTTGCACGGCATACTGGGGGCGTCCGACCGGGATGAACTGCTGGACTGGTTGCGTTATCGTCCGCTGGCGGTACGGGATCAAGGTTATCTGCTGGTGCATGCGGGTCTGCTGCCGCAATGGAGCATCGAGCAGGCTTGCCGCCTTGCCGACGAGGTGACTGATGTCCTGCGTGGTCCGGGGTGGCGGGATTTTCTGCAACACATGTATGGCAACCAGCCGGCGCAATGGCGGGATGACCTGTGCGGAATTGACCGGCTGCGCATCATCACCAATGCCATGACCCGGTTGCGTTTCTGCACCCCGGAAGGGACGATGGAATTCCAGCTCAAGGGCAGTCTCGACCAGCCACCGGAGGGCTGTTTGCCATGGTTCCAGGTTCCGGGACGCAAAAGCAGCGGATCGCCGGTCATCTTCGGACACTGGTCGGCTTTGGGTTTGCGCATCGAAAGCGATACCCTGGCCCTGGATACGGGGTGTCTGTGGGGTGGAAAACTCAGTGCCCTGCGACTGGAAGACCGTGCCGTGGTGCAGGTGGACTGTGCCGGACTGCCAGGGACAAGGCCTCTGATACGGCATGCTCACTCAGCGCCGCAACTGTCCGGCGATCCAGTCCATCTGTCGCCAGGGAGGGCGTGATGATCACATCCGCCTGTAAATCCGACAATCCGGCGATTCGCCACAGCGATTCGGCAAAGCCCATGTCGTCAATCCACGCTGCCGAAGACTGATTGTAGCGGATGCCGATCGGCACACAGCGGATTCCGGGCGCCAGGGCAACCTGAAACAGGGATGTCTTGAACGGGCGCAAGAAACTTCCATCACCGGTTGTGGATTCCGGAAACATTCCCACAACCTCGCCATTTTCCAGATGGTCGGCAAAGGTGCCCGCAACCCGTGAAATATCCCGGTGCCGTTCTCTTTCGATAAATACAGTGCCGGCCCGCAATGCCAGCCAGCCGATGACCGGCCAGTGCCGGATTTCCGATTTGGCAACAAAACGGACCGGAAACGCGGCCATCAACAGAAAAGGATCCAGCCAGGACACATGGTTGGCAACGACCAGGGCGCGATCGGTCGGAGGGTGGCCGGTAACCCTGAGGCGCAGGCCGAGCAATTTGAGCAGGCCGCCTGCCCATCGACTGGCGATTCGCCCCTGTTTTCGTCGGCCGGTCCACGGAAAGACAAAGGTCAGGGTGGCCAGGCCAAGCACGATCCAGAATACAATGCCCAGCAAACGAAAAATTCGCAACACAATGATCATCCGCAAATGCCGCAGGCCGTATTTTACCCTGTCCGTCAGTCAATACCGGATATTTTGTCTGACTGGCACTGACGGCGCCAGTCACGTGGAGCTGTTCAGCGGTTCATGAAATGGCGGGCGTACTGTTCGTTCATCTGTTTGACCGACAGCAACATCATGAAATCGGCGCAATTGAATTCGGAGTCCCAGGCAGGTTCGCCAAGAATGTGCGCGCCAACCCGCAAGTAGCCCTTGATCAGCGGCGGAACAGAAACCCGGTTCTGGTTGCCCAGTCGTTCCAGTGCCAGCGGGTTGCGCGGAAAGACTCTCCGTTCAACCGGAGCCAGCGCTTCGGCAGACAGCTTGCGATACAGGTTTGCGGCTTCGTGACCACCATCTTGCATGCCAACGCTGGCACAGCCCATCAGATAGTCGTAATCGGTTCTGCGCAGGTAATCGGCCAGTCCGGCCCAAAGCAAGGTGATGACACCACCACTGCGGTAATCCTGGTGGACACAGGAACGACCAATTTCGACCATGCGCGAGCGCAGGTTGCCCAGCCTGGAAATGTCAAATTCCTGCTCGGAATAATATCCGCCAATGCGAGCGGCATTTTCCGGCGACAGGATGCGGTAGGTGCCAACGACCTCTCCGCTGACGTTGTCGCGTACAATCAGGTGTTCGCAAACCGGATCGAATTCGTCGCGATCGATGCCACTGGCGGCCGATACAAGCTGTGCGCCCATTTCTTCGGCAAAAACCTTGTAACGCAAACGCTGGGCTTCGCCGATTTCGCCGGTATTGCGGGCCATTGAAACAGACAGGGTATTTGCCCGTGGACGGGTTTGGACCAGGCTTCCTTGTTCAAGCATGGCAGACTCCATTGACAGTTTTGCACTGGACTAACCTTAATCAGTTCTGGTGACGAAGCTGTGAAAATTTCATAACAATTCGGAGACAATTCGAAGTCAGTTTCGTGTCAATGTTCGACGGGCTGTTAATCACCCGATTGCACCGCCTGAAACCGTCGCTGTCATCATTCCCGTTCGCCGCGTTCACGTTCCTGCTGAATTTGCCCGGCCATCGTACTGACCTGCTGACGGAAATTGCGCGTGGCTTCCTTGTCCGCCTGTTCGCGCAATTCGGCCTGTACCTGTTCATGGCGGTCTGGTGCGTGCTCGCGCGCCACCATGTCTTCGGCCCAGTTCTTGATGGCGGCCTTGTCATGGCTTTTCCGGGCGGCATCCAGCGCCGACTCGTGGACTTGTTTGTGGTGAAAGTAATCCCGGGCCGCCTGCGGAAATCCGCCGGTTGCCTGGTTGAGGCCACGCCAGGCCAGACTGCCCGCCGTACCGGCCGCACTTCTCGCCATTGTCTTTGCCACGCCGGCGGCTGCGCCAGCCGTTTCCTTGCCTTTGCCGGCAAGCATGGTATCGACTCCACCCGGCAGGATATTTGCGAGACTGGTTACGCCGCCACGGGCCCCTCCGGACAGCGCATGGGAAAATGAGGGGATTTCCTTGACCAGCTGATACGAAAAGAAAGCCCAGAACAGCATTTCGAGGCACCAGGCCAGAAAACCGGTGATGTCAAAACTGCCGGATTGGATTGCCTGACGGGTGACCAGTTGCAGGAGTTGGGTTCCGCTGGTCTGCAGGTTGCCGAACAACGCAGCCAGCAGCGCGCTGACCAGTACCGAAACCAGCTTCAGAACGCCACCGGAAATGATGAAATCCGCCCATCTCTGGAAGAAGCCGTTGGCAGGAGGAAACAGCAGCAGGGCAACAAATACCGGGCCGACCGCGAGACCGATATAGACAATGAATGCGCCCTGGTTGATGTACAGGATACTGAATGCCAGGGCGATGACCAGCGCGTAAATGCAAATACCCGAGACAATCGCGATGATGGCAACCAGGCCAAGTCCGTACATGCTGGCAGCCAGGTCATCCATCCGGAACGGCGGCATGTAGGCGACTGCACGCGACACCAGGGTGACGCAGTCACCAATGGCCAGACCGAACTGGTCAATGACCCGGTCTGTCGGGTCTGCGCCTGACGGTGCAAAGGCGGCGCTCAGACTGTTCATGCCATCCACGACAAAGGCACGGATGCCCATGCCGGCGTTGCTGCCCCAGCTGCCCAGCATCAGCATCACAATGGCAAATGTCAGACACAAGGACAGTATGTTGCGGATAAGTGCATCCATCCGTTGCGCCATGATGCCCTGAAGCACCTGCCAGGCAAACATCAGGGCAAACAGAACGGCAGAAAGCTGTTCGCCCGTGTGTACCAGTTTGCCGGCCATGCTTGCACCAGCACTGTTCATGGCAGACATCGTGGTTACGATGATACTGGCCAGGTCTGGCGGACTTCCGCTGACGACAGTCGTCGATGCCTGGACGATCCCGGGCAGGAAAACGGCCAGAACCCCGGTCATCAGACGGGCTGCCGGCAGCCTGTTCTGGCCTGTCACGCGTGGATTTCCCGCAGGTGGGTCATGCAGAACAGCAGGCATGCCAGAACCAGCCAGAAGAGTTTTTCCGGCTGTTCAAGCAGGACCATGATCAGGGCCAGAAGGATGCGATGCCGGAGCGACAGCCCGGTTGGCAGTCTGAATGTCTGCCGGCGTTCGGGAGGCATGCCGGCATACAGACGGAGCGCTCGCAATACCGGTCTGCGGATTCCGGAAGGAACGGTTTGCAGGGCAAGGCGTTGCAGGCACCGGTTGAGCATCATTTGCCGGCCCACGCCTGCTGCTCTATCTGTTGCTGGTGATAACCGGAAGCCCGGGCTGCATTGCCGAGCAGGGTTGATGTTTCCTGGTCCTGTGTCGCGATGGTCTGGTTCTGGTTTTGTTCGTGCAGAGCCAGATTTTGCACCTCGTTGAGATGACTCAGGTTTTTGGCGGCTTCGGCCTGGGCAATCTGCCGGTTCAGCGTTTGTGTTTCGCCGCCGACCATGGCAACCAGCGCATTCAGTCTGTCCAGGCCATCCACAGTCCCGTGACTTTGCAGCTGTCCGCTGTCGATGGCGTTCTGCAGCGATTCCGAGCGTGCCTGCACAGCCTGCAGGGTAGCCTTGTCCTGGGCATACAACAAGGCATACTGGCCCTGTCTTGTGGCAGCCAGACCAGATTCCAGCGCGATGTACTGCGCCGGCGTCGTGCCAAGCGCCTGGGCTTCTGCATATCGCTGTTGTACCATCTGGAGCGCCTGCTGATAACTGGTCTGCAACTGGTCAAGCTGGTCAAGCATGTTCTGCCCCTCGCTGACCATTTGCTGGTAAGGTGTGACCATTTGCGAAACCACGCTGGCCGGCGCATTGGCCAGATTGGTGGCTTCGTTCACCAGCATCTGTGCTCTCTGGATTTCTGCACTGACTTCGCGGGCCACCAGATTGGCCTGGCTGACGGTGTTTTTCAGCAGCTGGCCATAATTCAGTTCCTGGGTCCATTCCAGGGCACCGCCAGTGCCGGCCACGGTGCCTCCGCCAGCCTGGGTCGGTTGGCTGGCCATGGCCAGCAGCAGGCCCGTCGTCAACCAGTGCCGTTTCATGTCAGACAGAAGGATGCCGGGATGTGGCATGACTTTGGCAGCCCGCCATTGTGCTGGCCGGGACCGTTCAGTGTTCATCAAGCATCTCCATCATGTATTCCCGTCGCCAGTCCGGACGACCGCCGTCCTGGTGACGCTGAAATATCTGCTGCGCGCGGGTGTCCGAGCGCACAACGGCGAGCGTTGCCGGGTCGAGCGACATTTCCGCCTTGCGGAACAGACCGGGTTGCTGGATAAAGTAATCTCGTTTGGGCCTGCCTTGCGAAATCATGCCGATCTGGTCGGGATGCAGGCCGAACTGATCGCGGTAAAGCGACAGCAGCTGTGGTGAGCCGGCGTTGAGATTGGGCAGATAGATCCGTGTCTGAATGTTGTCGCGCAGACTGGCAAAGACAGTCGAGGCGGCAATGTCTTCCAGTGACTGGGTTGCCAGAACCAGCTGTGCCACCAGCTTGGCGAAGGTTTTTGTCCAGTCGCGGATTTTTTGTTCAAACCAGGGGTGTTCGAACATGAACCAGCATTCTTCCACATAGACCAGCGTTGGAACAACGCCCCGGCCGGTATCGCGCAGGGACTGGTAAATGCGGAAAAACGCATAATCGATAAACGCGCGTGCCACGTGTTGGCGGGTCAGGATCTCGCCCATTTCGATGCAGCAGAAGTCGGTCAGACTGAAGGTGTCCTCCGGGTTGTCAAAATAGTGGGCCAGCGCACCATGCCCAACCCAGGTGTCCAGCTCATTGCGCAAATGTGGTGACAGCACCGCGTGCAGATGGCCCAGCGTCCACAATCCGGGTGGTTGAAGGGCGAGTCCTTGCAGGGCGCGCCAGACATCCGCGATATCTTCTGCGGAATACTGGTAACCGCGATGACAGATCAGACCTTCGATCCAACCGGCCAGCCATTCGAGAGCAGCCGGATCGGCCAGCAGGCTGAGCGGGTTCCACTGAATGCCTGGCCGCGTGACATCGATGTGGTCGCCACCCATCATGCTGGTGGCAATCCTGCACGAACGGTCCTTGTCGAAAATGACGATGCGACAGGGTGTGTATTTGCGAAATTGCGCAATCAGTACATTCATCGCGCTTGATTTTCCGGATCGGGATGGCCCGACCACCAGCGCATGTCCGAGATCGCCAACATGCAGATTGAAATGCCACGGGGTGTTGTATGCGGTTTCCAGCATGATCAGCGATGGTGAATGCCGGCCTCGCTGCTGGGCAAGATAGTCGTTGTCGGGCTTGCCCGGATCGATGGTCAGCAGTGGCGTGAGATCTGACAGCGAGGCGAGTTCCAGAAAAAACCAGCGTGTGAGCGCCGTGTGCATGCCGGGCAGTCCGCCGGCGAAGGCAGACAGCAGATGCATGCCTTCGCGGACCGTTGTCAGGCCATTGTGGGCCAGCGCGCCGGAAATGTCCTGCAACAGGTCGTCCGCTTCGGCTTCGTTGCGACCGATGGCCATGACCTGTGCTGCATACCAGCCGAAGGACATTTCTTTCATGTCCACCAGACTGCTGATGCGGTGTGCATCCTCGGCAGCTTCGACCCGTGCGTCGTTCATGCGCACATCCGCATTCCGGTTGATCGCAAGATACAGCCAGGTCAGCGGCGAATACTTGAGCAGATCGTTGTATTGCCGCACGCTCACCAGCCAGGCGCTGATTTCCTTGCGGCGTGCCAGGCGGAAGCTCTGGCTGAAGACGATTTCGCCCCTGATGCCAAGCAGACTGTCATACATGCCCTGGTGGGTGTGTCGGGGCGGTTCGCGCAGCGACAGCCCCTTGAGCCAGCGGATGTCATCGATGATCAGGCTGCTGGCGTCGACCCTGAGATTGCCGTCAGCCATCTGGGTGTCCAGAAATGGCATGTGAACGACTTTCTGCTGGCTTGAAGCCGGATTGGCGCAACGGCGCAACACACCTCGCAGGACATCGCCGTGAAGTCGTTTCAGTCCGATGCCGGCCAGACGTTCTTCGAATGCCTGGAGCAATCCCGAAAACCGCGCGATCTGTTCCTGCAGTTCGGCAGCATTCCAGGCAAACGATTCATTCTGCCGGAATACGGCTGTCAGCAGGTGCCAGACAGCGCGGATGTTGCCCATGCCCTGTGCCAGGTAAAACGATAACCGGCTGGCCACGCTGCTCATGCCCTTTTCGGCCGTCAGGGTGATGGCCAGATAGTGCCGGTTGACATACTGGTTTCCGGAAACCATGCGTTCGCGGCGAATGTTGTCCAGCATGGCGCTCCACTGGTCGGGAAATCCGGCCTGTGGATATTCGGCGATTCGCCTGCGATGCACGATCCAGCTGATGACACAGGCGCTTTCATCAAACACGGCATATGCCTGATCCAGGGCCTGTGCATACCAGGCCATGTCTTCCGTGGTGGCCGAATCCCGGTCCAGACCGCGCGTTTCATAGATGACCGTCAGGCTGCTGTCCTTGTTGACGATGACATCATCATTGCCGGCCACCAGCATCCAGGGTAGCAACTCGGCAAATGGCCTGGCGTCCCTGTGTGCCATGTCAGCATTGCCCGTGTCGCGCAAAACCGTGCGGACGCCGGTTGTACCGTTGCAGCCGGGTAGCGGGCCATGCGAGGTATTCGTCCCCCTGTCTGGCATATGCCAGATAGATTTCACGCAAGCGCGGATCGTGCCGGGCGGCCATCACCAGTGCGCCATGCACGGCAAGCGGGACCGGCAGGTATTGCCAGACGTGCAGCATGACGATGGCAAGTCCGGCGAATGCCATGTTGGCGACGACCAGCTTGAATTCACCACCGGCGAGCATCTTGACTTCGGACAGGCGGGTTGCGACCGGAGTGAGGCGGATGGACATGTGAGGCTCCTTTTTCTGCGGATGCCCGATTCAGCTGGTGGGCGCCATGCAGGGGATATCGACACCCATGCCGGTCAGAATGGCTGGAATTCCGAGCAGAATGCCGATGCCCATGGCGACCACAAGAAAGGTCATGAGTGGAAATCCCCTGCCGCCAAGGTCTGTCATCCAGGCGATGATGCCGACCGCCAGAATGATGGCAACGGTCAGTGCAATCATGGACCTGCTGATCAGCAGGGTATTCAGAACATAGCAAAAGGGTTGAAACAAGGGGTTCACGGCCGTCTCCTGTCAGTGCTGTTGTAGATTTCGCGGAAGGAATATCGATCGTTTGCGTAGCCCAGTACTTCCACGATCCGGACCGGACCCCGCATGCCGTTGCGGTTGGCGGTTTCGATCACGAAACGGAATGTGCCGGCGATGCGTCGGCGCAGGAATTCATGTGGAAAGCCGGACGTGTCCGGTGACATGCGCATGAGGGTTTCCAGCCGGTCCACGGCCGATTCGGCCCGGTCGGCATGAATGGTGGTGATGCCCCCCGGATGACCGGTGTTGAGCGAATCAATCAGATCGTAGGCTTCGGCGCCGCGTATTTCGCCCACCACAATGCGGTCGGGACGAAAGCGCAAACACATTTTGACCAGTGCGCGGATATCGACGCCCAGGTTCGGATTGGCTTCAAAGGCAACCCAATTGGGCAGTTCGGGGCGCAGTTCGGCGGTGTCTTCCAGCGTGATGACGCGATGTTCTGGCGGTATGTTGTCCAGCAGAGCATTGGCCAGGGTGGTTTTGCCGGAGCTGGTGCCGCCTGCCACCAGCAGGTTGCAGCGCGTTTCAACTGCCCAGCGCAGGAATGCAAGCAGACCCTCCCCGCCCTTGCGGATGCATTCGTCCGCTGGCAGGCTGGTCCGGCCATGATGCCCGGATTGTGGCTGGCTGGTTGGCTGACTGGTCTGGTCCGGATTGACACAGGTTTCCAGAGAGGTTTTGCGTGCTGCGTGCTTGCGCAGGCACATGGCATGTCCATGCAGGGCCACCGGCGACATGACTGCGGCGATGCGAATGCCCGGTAAACGTGCGTCGGTGAGCAAGCCTGATTTTTTGCTGTTGACGGCAGACACGGCTCGCACGGCCAGTTCAAGATCCAGTGCACGAAGATGTTCGGCAGCCCTGAACATCTGTCCGGCGCGTTCGATCCAGATGGTGGCAGGGTTGTTGATCATGATTTCCTGAACCTGTTCGTCTTCGAGATGATGCCTGACCGGCGCCAGAACGCTATCGAGCACTTCCAGGGCGCGGGCATGGCCGGCTTCAGCGAGTGGTTCCATGCGTTTCAAGCGGGTACTCCTTGGCAAGCATCTTCAGTTTGCGGGAAATCTGCCACGCATAACGCATGCGCAAGGATTCGGTTCTGGCGTTATAAGCACCGATGGCGCGCCAGTTATAGCCGTAACGGACAAAATTGCCGGCGAGTATCCATGCACCAACCTCAAGGCTTGTGCATGGGTCCAGCAGGTCTGCCATGCTGATGCCCTGCGCTGCCAGTGCCGGTAGCCAGCGGGAATTGACCTGCATGAGGCCGATGTCGACGCTGCCATCCGGGTTATGGCTGATTGCGGACGGATTCATCGCAGATTCGGTTTCGGCAATGGCCAGCAAAAGGTATCTGGACACCCCGAAACGATCTTCGGTTGTCTGCCAGCAGTCGGCATGTGCCGCCGGGTGCTGCTCGCCCAGCAGAATGCCGAAACCGCCATACACGAGCAGCCATGATTTTCGCACCAAGCTTCTCCCCGGAGGATCCTGTCAATGTCCGGCGAAATGGTACGAGCCGCCAGGTCATGCCATCGGAAGCCAATGGCATGGTGGTTCGTACCGATCACTGTTACGCCGACAGTTGCAATTGTAAACAATGCATATTGTCTGGTACAGAACGCAGGTACGGGAGGAGTTGGGAATCAGGCGGGTCGGCTCAGGGCCGCGCCAGACCGGCGAGTAGCGCGGTAAGAATGACGAACAGTGTCCAGATGCGCAAGGGCAGGCGCAGCACGGCAATGGTCCAGCTGGTCAGATGTTTCATCTCGGGAGGTCAGAATGTCGGATGCAGGAGAGACTGTCGCAGGAGACAAACGGTTCCACCCGGAAACATTTTGTAACATCAGCAGGGCAATCGCACACGCACCCTGCCTGATCGCCGCGTCTGCAGAGACTTGTGGCGGCCATCCAGCATTGGCTGGTCTGACGACAAGACACTCCTGTCGTGCGGCAGAAATCTTTTTATAAACATATGGATATACGTAATTTGCGGCATTTTATCAATGGCTTTCCATACGTATAATCCTTGAGCAGTCCTTCGTCAGGGAATCGCTGATGCATTTTCCTGTGGTCATGTTTCGGGAATCGTCCGGCATGTCCTTGAGGCGGGCTGTTCGTCGGTATTTTTTCGCTTGCCACCAGAAAGGACTGCCCGTCATGTCACTTGCCCCACATCTGCAAAGCAAAATCAACCTGCTTGCCGCACGCGAATTCTTTTTTGAAAACATCTACCGGACATTGTTGTGCGAGCCCAATACGCTGGAAGTGCTGCTGGGCAACGACGGTGACTTTGTTCCGCCCCGTTTGCTGGCCATGAATGTCGAACTCGGTTCGCTGGTACTGGAAGTGACGCCCAATTTTATCGGCGAAGGTGAAGAAAGCCGGTTCTATTATTCGGTGCTGGTGACGGGTGATATTCTGCGCATCGGCATTTTCATGCCGGTTTCGCAGCTGCTGACAGTACCGGTGCATTCGGAGGTGAGAGCAAGGCTGCAACGGACCTGGTCGGATGAAAGCTACTGCATGCTGGACTATGGTAACGGGGTGCTGTACGAATGGACGTTCCGCAACTTTCATCCCGACGACTGGTCCAGTTCGGAACGGTATGTTCTGGGTTTGCGCTACCTGCACTTCTGCTTTCTGAGCCAGATTCACAGAATGGTGATCGAAATGCTGGCGCCTACTCTCCTGCACAACTGAGACTGTGCTCCGGTGCTGTGCACCGGTTTCATCCGGACCGGACGGTCCGGATGGTTGCGTCAGCGCGCGGCCGCCTGGCGAGCGGCTTCAAATTCGCGCAGGGAAACCAGGCACTTGCGCACGAATGACGGTCGGGTTCCCGAATTGCCATCCAGCCAGCGCAGCAGTGTGGATTTGGAAATACCCATGGCCTGGGCAATGGTCTGGTGGTCATTGCGGTCGATGCCGAGCTTGTCCTGCCAGCGGGCGATGAAATCCGGCAGGGAGCCTTCCAGTTCGCGCATGGCCTCAGTCAGGAAGGGTTGTTCGTTGTCATGGCCTTCATCGCGCACTTTGCGGATGGCCACCAGGACCTCTTCCGGAATGGAGCGCGTGCGACCATACACGTAAGTCATCATCCGCGAGCGCGGTATGCCGGCAATGCGGGCCAGATCGTCGTGTGTCAGACCCAGTTCCTTTTGTAGCGAAAGCAGTTCCTGCTGGTCCGGCCTGAGTTCCGGCTTGTTGCGCTTGCGTGGTGCTGGTGCCGTGACCACATCTTCTTCACGCGGTTCGCGGGCTTTGCTGAGTGCCTGCAGTACCTTGATCTTGGATGCGATTTTGCCAGGAATCTTTTCCGGTTCGCCATACAGCATGACCACCATTCTGGGCAGGCTGATGCCAACGGCATTCGCCATGGCTTCATCGGAGAGGTTGAGCCGGTTTTTCAACGATTTCAGTTCGTCCTGGGCTCGTTTGAGCGCAAGGGCTTCGCCATGGATGCGCGGCGAGGCGGAGGTGGTTTCGGTTTTGTTAAGCATGATGTCCTGTCCGTATGAATTTACTGCCAATTCGTCTGTATCGAACCATTCCCCGCTTTTGTTCTGGCCATACGCAAGAAAGAATTTGTAGGAATTGTCCTGATTTCCATGATTATGATAGCTTTTGATTCACAGCGCAAGCCGCGTTGATGAAGCATCATCAAGTGCACGCAATAGGGGTATTCCATATAGACTGGCCTGCAACCCGATACTTAATGCTTGCATCTGGCTTTCGTCGCTGTCGCTGGCAAACCAGTCATCTGCCAGCGACAGCAGTACAGCAGGTCTGCCATGCAACTGGCTGATCAGTAATGGAAACACCAGCAGATCTTCATAACAGAACGAAACGGCCACCCGCCGGCCCAGAAGACTGGTTTCGCCTGCGGCCAGCCAGTCTGCTTGCCAGGCATGCTGGCTGAACGGGTTCCACAGCCCAACCGGTATTGGAACACGCGCGTGCATCTCCCCGTTCTGTGCGCCGCGCATCAGCATCACATCCTGCCACTGCCCAGTGGGCAACAAACGACCGGCGCCAATCAGGACGACGGCATGACGACGGGCTGCCTGCGCGATCACCTTGCGCCACCAGTATTCGCTCTGGGCTGTCCAGACATTGGCAGCCGATTCGGGCAGCAGAACGACTCTGGCATTCCTGTTGATGGCAAGCGCAACTCGATGCATGAGTTGCTGCTGGCGCATGACTGTCTGCACCGGGTCTGGCGGAAATCGGCCCAGATGCGTGTTGAGCGCTATCCATCCTGCCGGGAGGGGTTGGACTGGCAGTGGATGCATATGCAAAAACAGCGACCACAACAGCAATGCTATCGTCAGGCCAGACTGGTATCGAGAATGGATATTGCCGGCAGCCAGCAGGTGGTGAAGTACCAGCATTGCCATGATTCCGCCAATTCCGGCGGAAGGGAACCACCAGCCTGCGGCAAGCAACGGTGACCCCCAGGTGATGATGCCTGGAAATGGCAACAGGGCCAGCGCCAGACAGGCCGCCCAGCCCCAGGCTCCCCTGAATGCCAGCGCCGGCGAAGCCAGCAGCACTGCCTGTAGCCACCACCATGCATAGCCGTGCCATTCCGGACGGTGCGGAAAAAACTGCCTGTATGCGTCGGGTACGCCAGTGGCTAGCACGAGACTGTAAGCCAACAGCATCGCAAAGCGTTGGCTGATTTGCTGGTGGCGCCACGCCAGGGCAAGCAACAGCAGGATGGCCGGCAAGCCGGCATGCCAGCCCAACCAGGCAATGACACCGCCAGCAATGGCTGCCATGACGATATCCATGCGATATCCATTGTTACCAACAGACGGTATTCTGACGTAAAAACGGAGCGTCAGCAACGCTCCGTCAGGCAGACTGCCGCCAAGGTTTCCGGTCTGGCGGACGGCAGCGTGCCGCCGCCCGCCGTCCGGAAAAATCAGGGCATGGTGGCGATGTAAGCTGCAGCGGCTTTCATTTCCTCTGATGACAGATCATGGGTTTCATTCTTCATCATCTGGCCCAGTTTTTCATCGCGCTCTTCAGTTTCCTTGAAAATGTTCAGTTGCTTCAGAATGTAGTCCTCGTGCTGGCCGGCAATGAAAGGGAAACTTCCGCGACCATGGGCATCCGTACCGTGACAGGTTTCGCAAGCCGGAACGGTACGGGCGCCGTCATTCACGCCATGGGTGAAAATCTGCTTGCCCAGCTCTTCCAGGGAAGGATTGACTGAAGGGTCTGGAATGCGTGTCTGGGCAGCGTAGTAATCAGCCAGTTGCGCGATCTGGTCGTTGGTCAGGTGGCGGCTGATGCCCCACATGTATTCCGAGCCGGCTGGATCGCTGCGGTTGTGCTTGCGAAAGAACTTGAGCTGATCGGTCAGATAGTCTTTTTGCTGGCCAGCCAGTTTCGGGAATGTCGGATTGACGGAATTGCCGGTGACGCCATGGCACATGGAACACACTTGCTGGGCCAGAACCTTGCCGGATACGGCCGGGTTGGCGACGTCGCGCGAGTGTTCGACATTGCTGCAGCCGGTAGCCGTGGCAGCCAGTGCAAGCGACAGGATCAAGGTCATTTTTTTCATGGGACTTCTCCACTCTATTCGGGTCGGGACACGCCGCCAGCGTGTCCATTAGGCAGGTTGCGCGCTGCGCTCAGTAGGCTGCCCACACATACAGGAAGGTCTGGTTGAAATCACTGGCATGCCAGGCCTGACCATTGCTGTTGCTGCCCGTAAAGTTCTGGTTAAAGGCATTTTGCGTCGGAATCTGCGTGTACATGGTGTACTGCAGACCGATCCGGACATTTTGCAGCGGAATGTAGAATAGTTCCGGCACAAAGGCGGTCACAGTGCCTGGGCCAAAATAGTCGGGTGCCGAGGCTGCTTGACTGTTTTGCCAATAGGTGTTGCCATATGCCTCGTTGGACGAAAAGTTGTAATACCCCAGCGCCGCTCCATAACGCGCTTCATAGGTGTATGAGACTTTGGCTTTGGTTTCGTTGACCACTCCCTGACCACCCAGACTGGCGTTGTAGTTGTTAGGGTTGGCGCCACTCGGGTTGATGACTTCGTTGATGCGCGAGAATTCGGCCGTAATTGTGTGTGGATCCAGCAGATACTGGTATTGCACATCAATGGCGTTGTCGCGATGCTCGTCATACGGGCCGGAATTGGTGTAACTGTTGCCCAGGCTGTCGCTGCCTTCGTATACATCGGCGTCGAACAGGGTGTAGCCTACTTCGATGTTCTGCGGTCCCCACTCGTGGGTATATGCCAGGCGGAGATACGGACTGGTGTTAGCCAGATAGGTTTGGCCGCCATTGTTCTGGGTCAGGAAAGAGAACACGCCGTTGCCGGTGCGGTAAGCGCCAACCGCAGCATAATAGGTCTGGTTCCAGTACAGGTAGGCATCGATGCCGACGGCCTGGGCGGCCAGTCCGCCATCCAGAATGGTATAGCCGGCCGGAGAGCCGGCGCTGCCTGGCACCACGCCATAACCCCAGGTCTGGCTGCTGTTCCAGACATCTTCCACGCCCGGATTGTTGTTGAGCGACATGCCGTAGATGATGTCGTTGCCATTGCGGAAAATACGGTTGGCATAGCGGATATCCGTGTTGTCGGAACCACCGCCGATGGCGTCGCTGTTTGCACCGTTATAGTTGCCCCAGGTGTACTGGCCCAGCATGCCGATGTTGTCAGTGATCTTGCCGCCAAAAAACAGGCTGCCAGTGTAGATGGTAGGGGTGCCGTCACTGGCTGTATGGCCAGGAGAGCTGGCTGCCGGAGCCAGTGCCGGACCGTTGGTGGTGGAACCGAAAACCGCCATGACAGCCAGCGGGACTGGCGTGCGCTTGCCGAGGGTGAAGCCGGTCAGCTTGAACAGACGGCCATAAGGGGTCAGTTCGGGGAACTGTCCGCCGGCGTGGCAGGCAAGACAGTTTTCACCGGTCTGGCGGGCAAAAATTGGCGTAGCGGATGCTTGCCAGGAAGCCAGGGCACCTCCGGCGAGTAGCATGGCTGCAAGGCCACGCCGACTGTTGATAAAAATATTGCTGCTGTTCATTTCGAGTTTCATACCATCCTCCCATCTGCAGACGACGTCTGCTCTGACAACGACGATTTGATGCTAACAAACAGTATTAAAAGATTCAAATGTATTTTTATATTAACTTTAACCGATAGTTCGGGTTAGAACGTCAGCAAATGTTCAGGTTTAATCAGGTCTTCCACAGTTTCGCGAGACCGTACAAGAACCGGACCTGAGTCACGCAGCATCACTTCGGCAGCTCTGGGGCGGGTGTTGTAATTGGAACTCATCGACATGCCATATGCGCCGGTTGACGCAATGACCAGCAGATCGCCCTCGTTCAGCGCCAGCTCCCGGTCATGGGCCAGAAAGTCGCCGGTTTCGCACACCGGGCCAACAATCTCCCAGACCCGTTGCTGGTTACCGGGAGGCGACAGCGACGCGACCTCGTGCCAGGCATCGTAAAGTGCCGGCCGCATCAGGTCATTCATGGCAGCATCGACAATGGCAAACGATTTTTCTTCGCCAGGTTTCAGGTATTCCACCCGGGTGAGCAGCACGCCGGCATTGCCAACCAGGGCGCGTCCGGGTTCCAGCAGGATTTTGAGCGGCCTGCCGGCCAGCCGTGTGCGCAGGGCAGTCAGATAATCGGAAATGTCTGGCGGCGTTTCATCGCGGTAACAGATGCCAAGCCCGCCCCCGATATCGATATGGTGCAGTACAATGCCTTCAGACTGCAGTGCGTCGACCAGATGCAGGACCCGGTCGAGCGCATCCACAAACGGTGCAATTTCGGTCAGCTGGGAACCAATGTGGCAATCGATGCCGACAATGCGCACGCCGGGCAGCCGGGCGGCCAGCCGGTACAGCTGCAGTGCATCCTGATGCGGAACGCCAAACTTGTTCGATTTGAGCCCGGTGGAGATATAAGGATGCGTTCTGGCATCCACGTCCGGATTCACGCGCAGGCTCACCGGCGCAACGCAGTTTTCCTCAACGGCAATCCGGCTGATGCGCATCAGCTCCGGTTCGGACTCGACATTGAAACAGCCGATGCCGCTGGCCAGGGCGAGCCGGATTTCATCTGTGCGTTTGCCGACGCCGGAAAACACGACCTTGGCCGGATCGCCGCCGGCGGCAAGCACGCGCTGCAGTTCGCCGCCCGAGACGATGTCAAAACCGGCGCCAAGACGGGCAAAGATCTGCAGGATGGCCAGTGATGGATTGGCTTTGACGGCATAACACACCTGATGCGGCTGATCCTGCCAGTCCGCATTGAATGCCTGCCAGGCGGCTACCAGCTTTGCTTCATCATAGACGTAACAAGGTGTACCATAGAGGTCGGCAGCGGCAATCAGTTGCTGGCGGTCGAAGCCATCGAGAGGAGTCGTACTCATGGCTGCTGGTCTGCCTTGTCAGTCTGTGCCTGACCAGCTTGAGCCGGTGCAGGGTTTTTGGGAAGATACAGCGCACCTTTGGTGCCGCAGGCGTTCATCGCAAGCACAAGAGCCAGGCAGGCAGCGTAACGTATGATCCGTAACATGTAGCAAACCACTTTTCCGTATAATCAACAGTTGTGCAGTCTATCATGACCGAAACCGAATTCAACGAACTGACCGATGTCACTTTTGACAGGATCGAAGCCGGACTTGAGCAGGCAGACGGCGATATCGATTTTGAACTGGCAGCCGGCAATGTTCTGCAGATTGACTGTCCGGGCGGCAAGATCATTGTCAATCGCCAGCCTGCGATGCGGGAAATCTGGGTGGCTGCCCGTTCGGGCGGTTTTCATTACCGGTGGGATGGGGCTGTCTGGCTGAATACGCGCGACAACAGCGAACTGCTGGCCAGCCTGTCGGCCATGATTGCCAGTCAGGACGGTGGCGATGTGCGCTTCGGGCAGGACTGACGCATGAATGCTGCTGCAGACCGCCGGATCGTCGTACCCCAGGTCGCCCATTTCGATACCTCGCTGGTGCTCCGTTCTGGCGCGGTGTTGCCAGCCTATGATCTGGTTTATGAAATGCATGGCACGCTGAATGCCGATGCCAGCAATGCCGTGCTGGTCTGCCATGCACTGTCCGGCAATCACCATATCGCCGGCTACCATGATCCCGCGGAAAAAAAGCCCGGCTGGTGGGACAACATGATCGGACCGGGCAAACCGGTCGATACCGACAGGTTCTGTGTGATCGGCGTCAACAATCTGGGTGGCTGCCATGGTTCCACTGGACCGGCCAGCATCGATCCGCAAACCGGACAACCCTGGGGATCGCGCTTTCCGATGGTCACCGTGGAAGACTGGGTGGCTGCCCAGGCCAGACTGGCCGACAGACTGGGCATTCACCAGTTTGCCGCCATCATGGGCGGATCGCTGGGTGGCATGCAGGTACTGCAGTGGAGCATCATGCATCCGGAGCGCATGCGCCACTGTCTGGTGATTGCGGCTGCTCCCGGCCTCACTGCCCAGAACATCGCTTTCAATGATGTTGCCCGGCAGGCCATCCTGACCGATCCGGATTTTCATGGCGGCGATTATTACGCCCATGGAACCTGGCCGCGCCGCGGCCTCAGGCTGGCGCGCATGCTGGGGCACATCACCTATCTGTCGGATGACGTGATGGGCAGCAAGTTTGGCAGGTTGCTGCGCAACGGCAGTTTTGCCTACGGTTATGATGTCGAATTCGAGATCGAATCCTATCTGCGTTACCAGGGTGACAAGTTCGCCGATGCTTTCGATGCCAACACTTATCTGCTGATGACCAAGGCTCTGGACTATTTTGATCCGGCGCACCACGTGCCGGGCCACAGCCTGAGTCAGGCCCTTGCACCGGCAAAGGCGGGATTTCTGGTGATTTCGTTTACCACCGACTGGCGGTTTGCGCCCGAGCGTTCGCGCGAGATCGTGCAGGCGTTGCTGGTCAACGAACGTGACGTGAGTTATGCGGAAATCAATTCCAGCCATGGCCACGATGCATTCCTGATGCCGGATCCGCATTATCACGCCCTGGTTGGTGCCTACATGAACAGGATATCCGTCTGATGCGCCATGATCTGCAAACCATCGCTGCCTGGATTCAGCCTGGAGCCAAGGTGCTCGATCTGGGGTGTGGCAACGGCGATCTGCTGAAATATCTGCGTGAAACCCGGCAAATTCATGGTTATGGCGTCGAAATCGCCGAGGACCGCATCCTGGGGTGCATCCGCAATGGCGTGAATGTCATCCAGCGCGATCTGGAAGCGGGTCTGGCCGAGTTTTCTGCCGGCAGTTTTGATCACATCGTGTTGTCGCAAACCCTGCAGGCGGTGCACAACACCGAAGCCATCCTGCGCGAGATCCTGCGCGTCGGTCGGGAAGGCATTGTGACATTCCCCAATTTCGGCTACTGGAAAAACCGCTGGCAGGTTTTGCAGGGGCACATGCCGGTATCGGCAGACCTGCCCTACCAGTGGTATGACACACCCAACGTCCATTTGTGCACCATGCATGATTTTGAAGCGTTGTGCGACCGGCTGGACATCCAGATCCTGGAGCGTGTGGTGATGACCGAAGGTCGTCCGGTGAACTGGTTGCGCAACCTGACCGGCAGCCTCGCGATTTACCGGTTCCGGCGCAGGTTGGCATGATTGTTCCGTCGTTGCAGGTGACACTCGCCGGCGACACCATGGTGATTGCTGTTGCCGGCGACTGGCGTCTGCAGCAGGCCGGACAATGGCCTGTCTGGCCGGAAAGCGCGTCCAGACGACCATCTTCTGCGGTTCTGGACGGCAGTCAGCTGGCATCACTCGATCCGAGCGGGGCCTGGTGGCTGCTGGACCTGCTCGGGCGGCACGGGTTGCCTGTCAACCGGCTGGCGCTGCGCGGTTTCAGTCCGGCCACATCGGCCATTCTGACGCTGGTTGGCCAGCATGCCGTCAGGGGCGCGCCAAAACGCGGCCGCGAGCGTGCATGGGTGCTGGCTCTGGGCAGATTTTCGCATCGTCTGGCTGGTCATGCCGGAGACAGTCTGCGCATGATTGGGCACATCAGTGAAGAAATGCTGGGCATGTTGCGCCACCCGGGCCGTTTCCGGCTCAAGGAAACCTTTGCCCAGTTCGATGCCGTGTTCGTGCAGGCCATTGCGCTGGTCAGCCTGATGATGTTCCTGCTGGGCGTCGTGTTTACCTATCTGCTGGGCCGGCAGGCGATGCAGTATGGCGCCAGCATTTATGTGGTGGATGGGACAACGCTGGCCACCTGTCGCGAGCTATCTCCGGTGCTGGTGGCCATTCTGGTAGCGGGTCGCTCGGGCTCTGCGATCACGGCCCAGCTGGGCACCATGAAGTTCGACGAAGAACTCGACGCATTGCGCGTGCTAGGGTTGTCGCCGTGGACCGTGCTGATCATTCCCCGCCTGCTCGCGCTGATTGTGGCGATGCCGCTGCTGGTGTTCATCGGCGATCTGGCCGGCATTGCCGGCAGCATGCTGATTGCGAATCTGCAGCTGGCCATTCCGCCGTCCATGTTCATTGACCGGATTGATACCGCCATTGATCCGGGTACTGTTATCACCGGCCTGGCCAAGGCCCCGCTGTTTGGCATATTTATCGGCCTGATCGCCTGTCATACCGGGCTCAAGGTCGAGCGCAACGCGCGCAGCATTGGTCTGTCCACCACGGCAACCGTGGTGGAAAGCATTGTGGCGGTCATCCTGCTCAATGCCATCATTGCAGTGAGTCTGTCATGGCTCAACCTGTGATGCGCCAGGCGCTGGCCGAAGCCAGCCATGTGGTCACCCGTCTGGGTGGCAAGACCATTCATCGCGGCGTCAGCCTGCGTGTCGAACAGGGTCAGATCACGGCGCTGATCGGCGGCAGCGGCACTGGCAAATCAGTGTTGCTCAGGGTTCTGTGCGGGTTGCTGGTTCCGGTATCCGGACACGCCCAGCTGTTCGGCAAGGATATTGTCGCTGCAGTCCGAAGCGGCGAGATCAACCAGTTGCGTACGCGCTTTGGCATGCTGTTCCAGGATGGCGCGCTGTTTTCGAATCTGACGGTCGAACAGAATGTCGCCGCACCGCTGCTGGAACATACCAGGTTGCCGCGAGACACCTGCTTTGACCTGGCCCGGCTCAAACTGTCGATGGTCGGTCTGCCGGCCGATGCCGGCGACAAGCTGCCGGACGAGCTGTCCGGTGGCATGCGCAAACGCGCGGCGCTGGCCCGTGCTCTGGCGCTGGATCCGGAGCTGCTGTTTCTCGACGAGCCCACTTCCGGACTGGACCCGGTTTCGGCACGGGCTTTCGATCAGCTGCTGCGCACGTTGTGTGACAATCTCGGCCTGACTGCGTTGCTCATCACCCACGATCTGGATACACTGCTGTCGATTGCAGACAAGATCATTGTGCTGGCGAATGGCAAGGTTCTGGGCGCCGGAGACCTGGCCTCCATCCGACAGCTGGATGACCCCTGGCTGCAGGCCTATTTTGCCAGTCGGGGCGATATTCTCGCGCCGCCCCCTCGGGAGACCCGGTAATGGAAAACGAAGCCCGCTATATCCTGGCAGGCAGCCTGATTGTGGCAGTCAGTCTGCTGATGCTGGCCAGTCTGGTCTGGCTGGCCGGAGGCAGCCGGATTGCCTATGCGCACTACACGATCTATTTTCGCAACCAGTCGATGGATGGGCTGGATATCAACAGTCCGGTCAAATTGCGTGGCATCAAGGTTGGCGAAGTCAGCAGCTATGCTTTCGTGCCCGGTTCACAAGACGCCGTGCGGGTGCAGATCCGCATCAATCCCGCCACGCCGATTCATGCGGACAGTCGGGCCGTGGTTGACCGCAATATCGTGACTGGCCTGGCGGCGATCGAAATCACCAATCCGCCGAGCAACTCGCCGTTGGTGAAATCTCCGCAGGAACCGCCATGGCCAGTGATTGCCGAAGGCAGTTCCGACCTGGAAAAAGTGACCACCAATGTGACCCAGATGTCGGTGAAGACGGCACGCATGCTCGACAGCATCAATCAGGCACTCAGTCCGGCAAATATTGATGCCATTTCAGCCACCCTGAACAACCTGCAGAAAGTCACGGCAACGCTGGCTACAGACCGGCAGGAGATCGGCATGACGCTGCGGAGCGTGCGTCAGGCTGCCGATTCGCTGAACCGGGCTGCCGACAGTCTGGATGCCACCAGCCGTGATTTTGACAGCGGTTTTGCCAGTCTTGGCACCCAGACCAGGCTCAGTCTGCAACAGTCTACCGATGCGCTGGTGACGGTGAAGCGGCAATCGGTGATTCTGTCCGACCGTTTGCAGGCGTTGATGAATACGGTGACAGACCGGTTGAACGAAACTGCCAGCGATCTGCAGCAAAGCCAGGCGCGTTTTGGCGAAACTGCCCGTCGCCTCGGTCAGCCGGGTTCGCTGATTTTTGGCACCGGGCGTGACCAGTCTGCTCCGGGAGAATGAACCATGAAATGGTGTTATTGGCTGTTGCCCTTGCTGGCTGGCTGTGCGACTACCACCCATGTCTACCAGATGGAAGATGCCCGGAAAACGGCGACAGCGGCACCTCGCACTGCGCACGCACCGGTGCTGCGCATGCTGGCCACCCGCTCGGACAGCTATGATGACCGGCAGGACCTGACCTTTGGCACCCCGACGGGCGAGCGGGGACATTACCAGTATGCCCGCTGGAGCACCCTGCCATCACAACGGCTGCACGAACTGCTGTTTCGCCGGCTGGATGGTTCGCCGGCATTTTCGGCGGTGCTGGACAGTTATGCGCCGGGCAACGAACAGTGCGATCTGGAAACGGTACTGCTGGACTGGTACCACGATACCTCGACGCAGCCCGGTCAGGCTGTTGTGTCGGTAAGAGCAAGTCTGTACGGATTCCCCGACCAGCATCTGGTCAGCCGGCAGACTTTCCGTGCCACGGTCCCGTTGCAGCATTACGATGGCGCATCGGCAGCCCAGGCGCTCGATGCGGCGGGTAACCGGTTGCTGGACATGCTGGCTGCGTGGACGGTCAGTCAGGCTGGCCAGTGCCGTGCTGCGAAACCAGCAGCGTCCCTGCCGTCAGTTGATGGCCGCTCAGGAACTGCGCTGCAGTGAGGCGTTTGCCACCGGCCGGCTGAATCACCCGCAGCGCCAGGGCTGCATCTCCGCAGGCCACCACAATGCCGTCGGCGTTGCTTTGCAGCACGCGACCGGGTTCGCCAGACTGCGTCACAACATCGGCCTGCCAGCATTTGAGCGGCTGGTTCTGCCAGAAACAGAATGCGCCCGGCGCCGGATTGAATGCCCTGATCTGTCTGTGCAAGACGGTGGCCGGCAGCCGCCAGTCGAGTTGCGCTTCTTCGCGGCCAATCTTGGCTGCGTAGGTGACGCCTTCGGCAGGCTGGGGAGTACATGTCAGCAGGCCGCTGGCCGCATCGGCCAGTGCGCGGACTATCATTTCGCCGCCCAGGATTGCCAGCCGGTCATGCAGACTGCCGGTTGTGTCCTCCGCGAGAATGGGCAGCGCGGTCATCCGGCAGACCGGTCCGGTGTCGAGGCCAGCATTCATGCGCATGATGCTGATGCCGGTCTGCGTATCGCCTTCGGCAATCGCGCGGTGGATCGGTGCTGCTCCGCGCCAGCGCGGCAGCAGGGAAGCATGAATGTTGAAACAGCCCTGCCGGGGCAGGTCCAGAATGGCCTGCGGTAAAATCTGGCCGTAAGCGGCAACCACCATGGCATCCATGTCCAGGGCGGACAGGCTGGCCTGTGTGGCGGCATCGCGCAGGCTGGTAGGTTGCCAGACCGGCAGGCCAAGCTGCATCGCGGCTTGTTTGACTGCGCCTGGCTGCAGTTTCATGCCGCGACCGGACGGCCGGTCGGGCTGGGTCAGGACAGCCAGGATGTCATGGCCAGCCTCGGCCAGCGCAAGCAGTGCCACGCGGGCGAATTCGGGTGTTCCGGCAAAAACCAGTCGCATCGTCGGTCTCACAGGGTTTCGCGCAGGCGTTTTTTCAACTTGTTACGAATGCGGCTCTGCTTGAGTGAAGACAGGTACTGGACAAATACCTTACCCAGCAGGTGATCCATTTCATGCTGGATGCAGATGGCCAGCAGACCGGTGGCTTCGAGTTCGAAGGGCTGGCCGTCCAGATTCAGCGCTCGCACGCGGATCCATTCGGCGCGGTGTACCTTGTCGTAGATTCCCGGAACCGACAGACAGCCTTCTTCGCGTTCCGCATCGCCCGTGCTGGCGATCAGCTCGGGGTTGATGAACACCTGCAGGTCATTCTGGGCTTCGCTGGTATCCACAATGATCAGCTGGATGTGACGGTCCACCTGGGTGGCGGCCAGTCCGATGCCTGGTGCTGCGTACATGGTCTCGGCCATGTCGGCAACCAGACGACGAATGCTGTCGTCCACCATGCTGACCGGGACTGCCCGGGTATACAACCGGGGGTCGGGGTAGCGCAATATATCCAATTTGGCCATAATCGCTTGCCTGGTTAAACAATTACATGCAAAATCGACGGTAACCGCTCGTCAGTGCTCGTGCCAGTTGTGCCGAGCCGTAGTAGACGAGCCTAGCAGGCCGCCAATAACGTTGTGAGGATGACCATGAAGGTCACGCATCCTGATGCCTGGCAAACCCGTCCATCGGACTGGTTGTCCAGATCGGGAACCGCGTTGCCGGACCAGGCATTTGCGCGAAAAACGGGTGGCCTACCATGCATCCGGGTCGGTTATTATACCTGTTCACAAGGCCGGCTCATATCTTTAGCACCGAGGGGGGCGCATGAAATCTGCCATGATCGCACTGATTCTGTCCTGTCTGGCCAGTGTGACCGCATTAGCCGACAATCTGGTCCTGCAGCCTGATGCGCCGACCCGTTACACTGTGGTCAAGGGCGATACCCTGTGGGGCATTTCCGGCCGTTTTCTCAAGGATCCCTGGAAATGGCCCAAAATCTGGGGCATGAATCGCGACGAGATCAAAAATCCGCACTGGATTTATCCGGGTGACGTGATTGTACTTGAGCTGGTGAACGGCCAGCCCCACCTGAGCGTCCAGTCCGGCCAGGACATGCCGACCATCAAGCTCGGACCGGAAATCCGAAGCTCAGGACTGAACAATGGCGGCATCCTGCCGATTCCCGCCAGCGTGATCAATGCCTTTGCCACCCAGCCCAGGGTCGTTGATCCGGCCACCATGGCCAATGCACCGGTGATCATTGATTACCGTGACGGTCATATCGTGGTGGGCGCGGGCGATGCCGTCTGGGCGGCCGGGCATGCCGGCAATACCGAAAACTGGGATATCGTCTCCGCACCTGAGCCTATCGTGGAACCAGGCACCAAGAACATTCTGGGGTACAGCGTTCGCGTGCTGGGTACCGGACATACCGCGATTGCCGGTGATCCGATGAAAATCGTCATTGATACCACAACCAGTGAAGTCGAGATCGGCAACCGGTTGATTCCGCAGGACAACAACATCCGGATCAATTATGTTCCGCATGAGCCGGATCATCCGGTCCAGGGCAGAATCCTCGACACGGTCGATATCCTGGCCGAAGCGGGCAACTACAATACGGTTCTGCTTGACAAGGGACTGAGCGATGGCCTGGATGTTGGCACCGTGCTGGCGATCTACCAGCCGGGCCAGCGGCAAGACGCGGGGATAGGCTATGGTTCTTCCGGCGCCATGCAATCCAGCCCGCCCGCCCAGCAGCAGGCCAATATCGCCATTCCGGCCAGCCGCGTTGGTGTCTGCATGGTGTACCGGGTATTTGACAAAGTGTCATACGCCCTGATCATGACCACCAACCGATCGATCATGAATGGGTATCTGGTGCAGAATCCCTGACCAGTCTGGCGCGCGGGGTGGCGGAACCCGGCTCCCTTCCCGTTGGCGGCAGTCGCATGACTGACGGCGAGCGGCGCGCCTGGCTGGGTTTGTTGCATACACCCGGCGTCGGTCCGGCGACCCTGCGCAAACTGCTGCAGGCGTTTGGTGATCCGGAGTCGGTGATGTCGGCTGGCGCCGACCAGCTGGCCAGATGGGTATCGCCAGACATTTCCCGGGCCATCCGCCAGGGTGGCGATGCTGCCCGTATCGAGCAGTCGCTCGCCTGGCTGGAACGGCCAGGCCACCATCTGCTCACGCTTGCAGACAACACCTACCCCGCCCGTCTGCTGGATACCGCCGATCCGCCGGTGGCCCTGTTTGCTCGCGGGCGGCTGGACTGGCTGGCTTTGCCTGCACTGGCGATCGTCGGGAGCAGGAGCGCCACCCGGCAAGGCGAACGGGATGCGGAAAGTTTTGCCCGCGAACTGGCAAGTCAGTCGCTGGTGATTGTCAGTGGCCTGGCGCTTGGCGTGGACGCGGCAGCACATCGCGGTGCACTGGCAGCGGGGGGCGGCACCATCGCGGTTATCGGCACCGGTCCGGACACGGTGTATCCTGCGCGCAACCGCGAGCTTGCGTTGTCAATCGCAGAACATGGCTTGCTGTTGAGCGAGTTCCCGCCCGGAACTCCTGCCATGGCAGGCAATTTCCCGCGGCGCAACCGCATTATCAGTGGTCTTTCGCTGGGCTGCCTGGTTGTCGAGGCCGGCCTGGACAGCGGTTCGCTGATCACGGCGCGTCTGGCAGCCGAACAGGGACGGGAAGTGTTCGCCATTCCGGGTTCCATCCATTCTCCGCAGTCCAGGGGGTGTCACCGGCTGATTCGAGAAGGTGCGAAGCTGGTCGAGTCGGCAGCCGATGTGCTGGAGGAGTTGCACCTGCCAGTTCCGGTGCCGGTTGTGGATGCCCGGACAGAAATCGGCCATCCGTTGCTGGACTGCATGGGGCACGTGCCGGTTTCGCTCGATTCGCTGGTCGAGCGCTCCGGGTTGACGGCGCAGGAAGTTTCAGCCATCCTGTTGGAAAAGGAGCTCGCAGGCAAGGTCGCAAGCTTGCCTGGCGGGTTGTTCCAACGCCTGGTATGACGGATGATGATGTTTGATATCCTAATGTTTCTCTTTGAAAATTACCCGCAGGTCGAATACGCGCCTGATCGCGATACGCTCGCCATCAAGCTCAATGCGGCCGGTTTCGAACTGGGCGAAATCGAACAGGTGCTTGACTGGCTGGGCGAACTGGATGCCATGGACAGTGGCTTGCAGGAACATTCCGGCAGTCTGCGCAGCTATGCCGATACAGAAGAGGCAAAACTGGATGCCCAGGCGCGCGGATTCCTGCTGTTTCTGGAACAGTCCGGTCTGATCAATGCCGCGCAACGGGAATGGATCATTGACCGGGTCATGGCAATGGATGAGGACGACGTCGCCGAGCAGATCCGCTGGGTGGCGCTGGTTCTGTTGTGGAGCCAGCACCCCGGCCAGAATTTTCTCCTGCTGGAGGACATGGTCTTCAATCATGGCGCTGCGCCGACCCTGCACTGAGCTATGGTAGCGCTCGTTATTGTCGAATCGCCGTCGAAGGCAAAAACCCTCAAGAAATATCTGGGCGATGGTTACGAAATCCTGGCCAGCTATGGCCATGTGCGTGATCTGGTGCCCAAGAGTGGTGCGGTAGAACCGGAACATGGTTTTGCCATGAAATATCAGCTCATCGAACGCAATGAACGGCATGTCGCCAGTATTCTCAAGGCGGCGCGCAAGGCGGACCGCATTTTGCTGGCAACTGACCCGGATCGCGAGGGGGAAGCCATTGCCTGGCATCTGTCCGAGATTTTGCGGGATGAGCGCGGCATATCGGCCAAACCGGTCGAGCGGATCGAATTCCACGAAATCACGCCATCGGCAATCCGTCAGGCAGTTGCCCATCCCCGCCAGATTTCGATGAATCTGGTCGACGCACAACAGGCGCGCCGTGCGCTCGATTATCTGGTGGGCTTCAACCTGTCTCCGCTGCTGTGGCGGAAGATCAGTCCCGGACTGTCGGCCGGTCGTGTGCAAAGTCCGGCCCTGAGACTGATCGTGGAGCGGGAAGCCGAAATCGAACGCTTTGTCGCCCAGGAATACTGGACCATCCATCTGGATACCCGCAAGGCTCGTCAGGCGTTCGCGGCACGGCTGGTCCAGCATCGTGGCGAAAAGGTCGAACAATTCAGTTTTGCCGACCAGGCGGCACAGCAGTCGGTGCTGGACAGTCTGGCCAGCGTGACGACGGTGAAGGTTGGCCGCATCGAACGCAAGCGCAAATCCCGTCACCCGGCAGCGCCGTTTACCACATCGACCCTGCAACAGGAGGCAGTCCGCAAGCTTGGCATGACGACCGATCGCGCCATGCGCACGGCGCAACAGTTGTATGAAGGTATTGAAATGGGTGGTTCAACCACCGGATTGATTACCTACATGCGTACGGATTCGGTGAATCTGGCCAATGAAGCGATACAGGAAATTCGCACTTACATCGGCAAGCAATTCGAAGCCGATTATCTGCCATCCGCACCAGTGTACTACCGTAACAAGGCCAAGAACGCGCAGGAAGCCCACGAGGCTATCCGTCCGACGGCCATGTCGCGCACGCCGGATAGCCTGCGGGCTTTTTTGACCGCAGACCAGTTCCGGTTGTACGACATGATCTGGAAACGTACGCTGGCCTGCCAGATGACCAGCGCCCAGTTCGATACGGTTGGCGTTGACCTGGAAGCCGGGCCGGACAGCGTGTTCCGTGCCAGCGGCCAGACGTTGGCATTTGCCGGTTTCATGGCGGTCTATCAGGAAAACCAGGATGACAGTGCCGAGGAAGAAGAGGCCAGACTGCCCGCCCTGGAAGAAGGCGAAATTCTCCCGGCAGACCGTTTCCGGGGCGAACAGCATTTTACCCAGCCGCCACCGCGCTATACCGAAGCCAGTCTGGTCAAGACCCTTGAGGAATACGGCATTGGTCGTCCTTCGACCTATGCCAGCATTATTTCCACGCTGAAAGACCGGGAATACGCCGAGCTGGACAAAAAACGCTTCGTTCCGACGCCGACCGGCCGGCTGGTCAACTGTTTTCTGACCACCCATTTTACCGATTATGTCGATTACGACTTCACCGCGCGTCTTGAGGATCGTCTGGACGATGTCGCCAATGGCGAAATGCGTCATGTTCCCCTGCTGGATGAATTCTGGCAGTCCTTTTCGGCCACACTGAACGAAAAAGCCGAAGTCGAGCGCGGTTGTCCGGTGGACAACGAGGTCTGCCCCAAGTGCGGCGGCAGGCTGTTTCTGCAAGCCAGCAAGCGCGGACTGTTCATTGGCTGTTCGCATTACCCGGACTGCGACTACACCAGACCGTTCAGCCAGGCTGGCGAGCCTTCCATACTCGGGGTCGATCCGGACAGCGGCCAGGAAATCCTGTTGCTCAATGGACGTTACGGCTGGTACGTGCAGGTGGGCGCAACGCCGGAAGACAAATCCATCAAGCCGCGCCGTGCCAGCTGGCCCAAGGGAGTTCCGGTCGAACAGGCCGATCTGGCTACCGCCCTGCGGCTGTTATCCCTGCCACGTCAGCTGGGCAACCATCCGGACAACGGATTGCCCATTGTGGCCAACATCGGCCGGTTCGGCCCTTATCTGCAGCACGATGGAAAATTCCGTTCGATTCCCAAGGCAGATGATGTGTATACAATCAGCCTGGCGCGGGCTGTCGAGATTCTGGCACAGGAACGTTCACCGCGCGGCAGCCGGTTTGCCGGCAAGCTGCTTGGCAAACACCCGGATGATGACCAGCCGGTTACCCTGCATGAAGGACGTTATGGCTGGTACGTCAAGCATGGCAAGCTTAGCGCCAGCCTGTCAGCCGACCTCGACCAGGATACCGTGTCCCTGGCAGATGCCTTGCCATTGCTGGCAGCCCGGGCTACGGCCGGCAAAACCCGCAAAGCGGGTGGACGGAAGGCAAAAGCAGGCTGACGGCGCAGGTTTACCGGCGTAGCTGGTTGCGCACGATCGGCAACTGGCGCCGGCTGACTGGCAGTTCTTCGCCGGTCTGTGTGATGAGAACCGTCCAGCCGGTGTTGTCGGCATCCGGATTTTCGCCAGTCTGACGCAGACCGCTGACCGCAGCGACCGATACCAGGGTATTCCGGTGAATGCGGACAAAACGTCCGGGCCAGCTTTCCTCCAGCGCGGACAGGCTTTCCTCGACCAGATAGTTGCGGCTGATGGCATGCACGGTCACGTATTTTTGTTCAGCGCGCATCCACAGAACCTGGTCCAGCGGCACCAGCAGAATCTGGCCGCGTTCGGTGATGCGCAGGCTGGGCAGGCGGCCAGGTACCGCCGGAATCCGGCGCAAGGCGGCCAGCAGTCGTTCCATACGAACCGGTTTCAGCAGGTAGTCGGTGGCAGCCAGGTCAAATGCACGAATGGCATGGGCATCATGTGCCGTGATGAAGATGATGGCTGGCGGTGCATTCCGTTCGCCTATCCGTTGGGCCAGGGCCAGCCCGTCTTCACCCGGCATGTGGATATCGAGCAGAACCACATCGATGGTTTCTCTGGCCAGGACCGCAAGAGCGGCCGTGGCATCGCCAGCCTCGCCCACTACCCGGACCGGCAACTGGTCCCGGCAATCGGCCAGCAGATCGCGCAAACGGTTGCGCGCCGGCGCTTCGTCATCCACCAGCAAGACACGCAGTTCACCGGTCATCTGTCAGCCTCGCAGGTAAAACCAGTTCCACCTCGTACAAGGAATCCCGGATACGTTTGTAAACGCTTGCTTCGGCGTCAAAGTGGAGCATCAGGCGATTGCGGATGTTGTCCAGTGCCATGTTGTTGCCACCGGAACGGCTGTTGCCGGGACTGAAGGGATTGCTGACGCAAATGTTGAGGGTGTCATGCTCGTGACGGACGGAAATCTGGATGACACCGCCAGCCGGCAGCATTTCGATGCCATGGTACACGGCATTTTCCAGCAGCGGCTGCAGGATCAGTGGCGGAACGCTGAATCCCAGACTGTGCTCGTCGATGTGCCAGTCCAGCTTCAGCCGGTCACCCAGACGCAGCGATTCCAGTTCCAGATATTCACGGGCCAGTGCGATCTCGTCAGCCATGCTTGCCATGCGACGGATGTCCGACAGCATGGCACGATACAGTTCGGCCAGATTTTCCAGCGCGCGTTCCGCCCGCGCGGGTTCGGCACGCACCAGGCTGAGAACCGCATTCAGACTGTTGAACAGGAAATGCGGCCGGATACGCGCCTGCAGGGCTTGCAGGCGTGCTTCGGTCAGTGCCGGCTGCAGGGAGCGGTCGCGCAGACGGAAATATTCCAGGATTGTTGCCGTGCTGAGCCAGACCACGACCAGTGTGCGACCATGGTGGCTGATTTCGCCAGCCAGCATGTGCAGCCAGCTGACCAGGCCATACCACACCAGACTGGTGATCAGCAGGATGGCAAGCCATCCTGCTGCATATGGCAGTCTGCGCAGCCAGGGACTCAGGATGCAGAGCACCAGCAAGGACAACAGCAGCATCCCTTGCAGCAACGGCGCCATGCCGACAAACGTTGCCCACGCCGGCAGTCCGGCCGGGGTCGTCAGCCAGGCGGCCAGCAATCCGCCGGCTTCAACCAGCAGCAGGATGCGCAGAAGGATTCCCAGATTCCGGCAATCGGGCAGACGGTCGGGATAGCCGATGTCAGCCGGCTTTGGCATAATGCTCACAGGTTTCAGTCGTTTTTTTTTTGTTCATTCAGACAGGTTGGATTCATGTCTTCATCTCCGCAACTCTGGTCGGGCCGGTTCAGTGAGCCCGTGTCGGCGCGTGTTCAGCGCTATACGGCGTCCATTGGTTTTGATTATCGGCTGGCAGAATTCGATATTCAAGGGTCTCTTGCCCATGCCCGCATGCTGGCGCATTGCGGAATCATCAGCGCAGTCGATCTGGCTGATATTGAAACCGGTCTGCAGGCCATCTTGCAGGACATTCGTGCCGGTCATTTTGAATGGAAGCTCGAACTTGAAGATGTTCACCTGAACATTGAAAAGGCACTGACCGAACGTGTGGGAGATGCCGGCAAACGGCTGCACACCGGCCGTTCGCGCAATGACCAGGTGGCCACCGATATCCGTCTCTGGCTGCGTTACCATATCGACATGATACTCGCCGCGCTGCGTGACAACCAGCGGGCGCTGGCAACGCTGGCCGAACAGCATGCCGATGTGCTGATGCCGGGCCACACCCATTTGCAGGTGGCTCAACCGGTCAGCTTTGGCCACCACATGCTGGCGTATTACGAGATGCTCGCGCGTGATATCGAGCGAATGACCGACTGTCGCAGGCGTACCAACCGGCTGCCGCTGGGTTCTGCCGCTCTGGCAGGCACCAGTTATCCGATAGACCGTGACATGGTTGCCCGTGAGCTGGGGTTTGACGGCATCTGTGCCAATTCGCTGGATGCGGTATCGGATCGTGATTTTGCCATTGAATTCTGTGCGGCGGCCAGTCTGATCATGACACATCTGTCCCGTTTCGCCGAAGAACTGATCCTCTGGATGAATCCGCGTTTTGGTTTCATCGACCTGCCGGACCGTTTTTGTACCGGTTCCTCGATCATGCCGCAAAAAAAGAATCCGGATGTGCCCGAGCTGATGCGCGGCAAGACTGGTCGGGTGAATGGCCATCTCGTCAGCCTGCTGACGTTGATGAAAAGCCAGCCATTGGCGTACAACAAGGACAATCAGGAAGACAAGGAGCCGCTTTTCGATACCGTGGATACCTTGCTGGATACGCTGACCATTTCGGCAGAAATGATTGCCGGCATCCAGCTAAGGCCGCAAGCCATGCTGGACGCCTTGCGCGACGGCTACGCCACGGCCACCGACCTGGCAGACTATCTGGTCAAGAAAGGGTTGCCATTCCGCGATGCTCACGAAGCTGTTGCGCGTGCAGTCCGGCTGGCTGAAACCAGAGGCTGCGATCTGGCCGGGCTGACTCTGGATGAGCTCCAATCGTTTTCGGACTTGATCGAAACGGATGTTTATGGTGTATTATCCCTTGCAGGATCGGCTGCCAGCCGGAATCACCCAGGTGGCACCGCCCCTGCGCAGGTGCTCGCTGCAGCACAACGGGCAAAAAGAATGCTGGACTGAACCTGGCGAGTCATACCGGCACGTATAACAGGAGGAAGCACTGTGAAATCGGTACAACAGGAAGTCGATGAACGCACCAACCTGGCCGGCACCAACAAATTCGAACTGTTGCTGTTCCGGCTCGGCGGCGATGCGGAAGGCAACCATTCCGAACTGTTCGGCATCAATGTGTTCAAGGTGCGCGAAATTGTTGCCATGCCACAGATCACTGCGGTGGCCGGCTCGCACCAGCACATGCTGGGGGTGGTCAACCTGCGTGGCCAGGTGATTCCGGTCATCGATCTGCCGTCCGTGGTCGGTTGCATCCCGAAAACCGGCCTCAATATCATTCTGGTGACCGAATACGCACGCACCACGCAGGCATTTGCCGTCGAATCGGTGGAAGATATCGTTCGCCTGGACTGGAACCAGGTGCTGTCGGCAGAATCCAGCAATGCCAACGGCATGGTGACCAGCATCGCCCGTCTGGACGGCCAGGGGGACAATTCCCGTCTGGCACAGGTGCTGGATGTGGAAACCATCCTGCGCGATCTGATGCCGCCGGACGATGAGAGACTGTCAACCGAAAACACCACCCAGAAAGTCCATTTGCGCAATGGCACCATCATTCTGGCCGCCGATGATTCGGTGGTCGCCCGCTCGCTGATCGAACAGGGATTGTCTGGCATGGGCGCGCCTTACATCATGACCAAAACCGGCAAGGAAGCCTGGGACAAGTTGCAGGAAATCGCCAAGGTTGCCGAAGCGGAAGGCGAAACTGCACATGATCGGGTTGCCCTGGTGCTGACGGATCTGGAAATGCCCGAAATGGATGGCTTCACGCTGACGCGTAATATCAAGCAGGATCGCCGTTTCAATGATATTCCGGTCGTGATTCATTCCTCGCTGACAGGAACTGCCAACGAGGACCATGTCCGCCATGTTGGTGCAGATGGCTATGTGGCGAAGTTTGCGCCCGACGAACTTGCCACTACCTTGCGGACAGTGCTTGGTCGGCACCAGACCAACAAACCGGCGCCCTGATTAGTCCGGGCTTGCCAGCGCAAGCGCCTCGGCCACCCGGATGCCATCGATGGCGGCAGACAGTATACCGCCTGCGTAACCGGCCCCCTCCCCTGTCGGATAAAGGCCGGCAGTATTGATGCTTTGCAGGCTGGTGTCGTCGCGCCGGATCCGCACCGGCGATGACGTGCGCGTTTCGACACCGGTCATGACCGCATCGTCCATGGCAAAGCCGTGCATTTGTCTGTCAAAGGCCGGCAGGGCCTCGCGGATGGCGTCCACCACATAATCTGGCAGGATGTTCGACAGGTCGGTCGGCGTCACGCCAGGCTGATAGGAAGGTTCGACCGACCCGATGCGGGTTGAAGGTCGTCCGGCGAGAAAATCCCCCACCCGCTGCGCAGGTGCATTGTAATTGCTGCCACCTGCCACGAAGGCCCTGCTTTCCAGTTCCCGCTGGAAGGCAATGCCGGCCAGGACATCGCCATGCGGAAAGTCTGTCGGCTCCACATTCACCACGATCCCGCTGTTGGCATTGCGTTCATTGCGCGAATACTGACTCATGCCATTGGTCACCACGCGGTTGGGTTCGGAGGTGGCGGCCACCACGGTGCCTCCAGGGCACATGCAGAAACTGTAGACGGCCCGTCCGTTGCTGGCATGATGAACCAGCCGGTAATCGGCCGCGCCCAGTTCCGGGTGACCGCTGGCATTGCCCAGTCGGCAATGGTCGATCAGCGACTGGGGATGTTCAATGCGTACGCCGATGGAAAAAGGCTTTGCCTCCATGTAGACGCCGGAGGCATGCAAGGCGGCAAATGTATCCCGCGCACTGTGGCCAATGGCCAGAATCACCTGGCTGGCGTCAATACAGCTGCCATCGGCAAGCGTGACGCCCAGAATGGCATCCCCTTCGCGCCGGAAAGCCGTGACATGGCTCTGGAAGCGGATTTCGCCGCCCAGGGATTCGATCTGGTGCCGGATGCGCTCAACAATCCCGACCAGGCGGAATGTGCCGATGTGTGGTTTGCTGACGTAGGCAATTTCTTCCGGCGCACCAGCAAGGATCAGTTCTTCGGTCACCTTGCGCCCATAATGTTTCGGGTCGCGGATCTGGCTGTAAAGCTTGCCATCCGAGAATGTGCCGGCCCCGCCCTCACCAAACTGCACGTTCGATTCCGGATTCAGCTCACGCCGCCGCCACAGACCCCAGGTGTCGCGGGTGCGTTCGCGTACCGGCTTGCCGCGTTCGAGAACAATCGGGGCGAAACCCATCTGGGCCAGCAGCAGGGCGGCAAACATGCCGGCGGGTCCGAAGCCGATCACCAGTGGACGCCGGGCCGGCGGCGATTGCCGCTGAGTGACAAACCGGTAGCGCATGTCCGGCGCTTCACTCACATGCCGGTCGCCACGGCAGCGTTTGCGCACGGCCGCCTCATTGCGCACAGCAACATCCACGGTGTAGACAAAAGTGATCTGGTTTTTTTTGCGGGCATCGTAGCCGCGTCGATGAACCTGCAGCGATAACAAGTCATCCGCGCTGGTTCCCAGCTTGCGACAAATGGCGGCCGTCAGGGCTTCGGGCGTGTGGTCCAGCGGCAGCTTGAGTTCGGTGATGCGTAACATGAGGTCAGACCTGATGCCAAACCGTCATTTTACCGTCTTCGGCAGCGTGAATACCAGTTCGGCGACCGCTGGCCTGAGCCGATGTGCCAGGCATCGGCACAAAACGAGGCTTCGTTTGCGGTAGAATGACTGCTTCAGACATTCAAACAGAACATTCCATGGCCATTCAGTGGTTCCCGGGACACATGACTTCTGCACGCCGCAAGGCGGCAGAAACCATGGCCAAAACCGATGTGGTTGTCGAGGTGGTTGATGCCCGGCTTCCCGAAGCCAGCACCAATCCGATGATTGGCGAACTGCGCGCCTTTCGCCAGCGTCCGTGCCTGAAAATTCTCAACAAGGCCGATCTGGCGGATCCGGTTGCCACCAAGGCATGGCTGGAATGGTACCGCAGTCAGCCAGGCATACGTGCGGTGGCATTATCCTGCAAATCGGCGGCGGACGTGGCGCGCATTCCGGGGCTATGCCAGCAACTGGCACCACAGCGTGGAACACCGGTCAAGCCATTGCGCATGATGATCATGGGTATTCCGAATGTCGGTAAATCCACGTTGATCAATGCCCTGATGAAGCGTCGCATTGCGGCTGTGGGTGACGAGCCCGCCATTACCAAACAGCAGCAGCGGCTGGAGCTCAACGATCACATGATCCTGGTCGATACGCCAGGCATGATGTGGCCGCGCATCGACCACGATTCCGACGGACTGATGCTGGCGGCCAGCCATGCGATTGGGCGCAATGCGATGATCGACGAGGAGGTGGCCATTTTTCTGGCCGAATTGCTGCGAGAGCGTTACCCCGAACTGCTGGATCGCCGTTATGGTGCGCGTGAGGGAAGTGCGTCCGGACATGATGTCCTGCTTGCCATTGCCCAGCGGCGCGGTTTGCGCAAACGCGGTGGCGAACTGGACACCGAAAAGGCGGCTTTGACCCTGTTGCAGGATTACCGTGACGGTATCCTTGGCCGCATCAGCCTGGAAACCCCAGCCAGTCGGGAGGCGATGCTGGCGCAAGCTGCCCGGGAAACCGCACATCCGACACCAGCAGTCGAAGCCGATTCCGATGGCTCTGCTGGCAAGTCTTCCGCCACTGGGGCGGATGCAGAATGAACCGCGTTCATCGGCCATAGCATGTTTTTCTGAAATTGCCAGTTTTTGTTTCATGCTGGTTGCAATTGCGCCGGAATGACGCTAGATTGCCCATATGATTATCAGCAATATGGCAGGCCAGTCGTCAGCTGGCGGAAAGATACCGCGTGGCATTCATACTCAATCCGGATGATTCGGTCACTATCGATATTGCGACACTGCGCCAGATCATTCGTCAGGCAGGAAGCAATTTTGAAGCGTTTTTCCGCACCATTGCCATCGAATGCGCCAAGCTGCTGGGCGCGGATGCCGCGGCGCTGATTCAGCCTGATGACGAAGGCGTGCTGCATTACCGGTTTTTTCATGGACTGCCGGAGGCCTTCCAGCATGAAGTCCTCGCTGCCGGGTTCGGCAGGGATGCCGGAACTGCCGGGCACGTCATGCAGTCCTGCCAGCCCCTGTTTACGCCCGACTACCCGTCCAGCCCGCATGCCATGCCCGATTTTGTGGCGTTCGGGCTGAAAGCCAACCTGGTGGTGCCCATTTGCAGTGATGAACAGGCCTCGCCGGTTGCCGTTCTCACTGTCAGCTGGTTCCAGCACGCCCCGACACAGCAGCCGACCTCGGCCCAGATGGAACTGATCATGCTGTATGGCGATTTCCTGCTGGCCGGGCTGGCACGCCAGTCGATGATCGATGCCTGGCGGCAGCAGGCCAATCGTGATGCGCTGACCGGATTGCCCAACCGGCGGGCGCTGATGGAATATCTGCCGGCAGCACTGGATCGCTCGGCCCGCCAGGGCACCAGCGTTGCGGTGTGTGTGATGGATCTGGATGATTTCAAGCCGGTGAACGATCGTTTTGGTCATGCGGCGGGCGATTTGTTACTGATGGAGCTGGCGTATCGTCTGCGTTCGATGATTCGCACCACCGATCTGATCGCCCGGCTGGGTGGTGATGAATTTGTCGTGGTGCTCGAACACATCGAATCGGTGAACCAGATGGAGCAGGCGGTCCAGCGCATCCATCAGGTGGTGGATGCGCCGTTTGTCCTGCCGGACAGCGAAGCGGTCCACGTAGGCATGAGCATTGGCATCACGCTTTATCCGCAGGATAACAGCAGCCCGGCCTGTCTGCTGCGGCACGCGGACCATGCGTTGTACTACATCAAGGACAACCGGAAAAAAATCAACCGCTGCTGGATTCTGTGGCAGGCTGACCGTGATCCGGATCCGCACCATTGCATTGAAGCGGAGTGAGCTGGCCGAAATGGCCTGCCGGCCAGCCCTGACACGTCATCAGGTTTGGTTCCTGACAATGCCATCGCCGTTTTTTGGGATTGGGTTCACGATGATCTGGTCATAGTCACAAAAACTTCATGTGACAACTTGCAGTCAATGCAGGAAAAGTAGGCTATCCTTATGATTTTGTATTGTTCCATCAGGGTGGTTAGTCGTGCAGGAGTCTCCTTACAAAGGCAAACGTGGTCTGAAGCGGGTCCTGAATGCCTTGCTGTATTCCATAGACGGGCTGAAAGCGGCGTTGACATACGAGGATGCGTTCCGTCAGGAAATGCTGCTTGCGCTCGCCATGATCCCATTGGCGCTGTTTTTGCGTCATAGTGCAGTTGAACGGGCCGTGATGATCGGCTCCGTGTTGCTGGTGCTGGTGGTCGAGCTGCTCAATTCGGCAGTCGAAGCGGCTGTTGACCGGATTTCCTTCGAACACCATCATCTGATCAAACGGGCCAAGGACATGGGCAGCGCGGCTGTATTGATTGCGCTGCTCAATGTCCTGGTCACCTGGTTGCTGGTGTTGTTCTTCTAGCAGCCTGTCGGACTGACTGCTAGCCTGTTTCAGGGTGAAACAGTGATCAGTTCGAACCCGTCTGTCGCACCCTTTTCGTCATTCGGGGTTTGTTTGCTGCGGGTAACCAGATAGATTTTTCCGCTGGTTTCGTCCAGGGCCATGGTGCGTGCGCCCGGAGCCGTTCTGACAGTCTGGCGGACTTCATATCTGCCGTTCCGTTCGCCGATCACAGTCAGCGTTCCGCTGCCGCCATTCGAGCTGAATACCAGATGATGCTGGTGGTCATGAATCGCCGCATCGGGATCATCACCGATGGACAATGTCTGCACGATCTTGCCGGTTTGCGCATCCATGACCACCATGACGTGGTTCTGGCAGACCGAAAACAGGTGCCGGGTTGCTGGGTCATAGGCCAGTCCGCTGGGTGCATCACAAGTGCCGGTCATGCTGTAGCGGTGCAACACCTTGCCGTGCAGGCTGTCAGTCTGGATGATCTGGTTCTTGTCTTCTGCGTTGGTAAACAACGAGCCCTTGCCGTCGGCAATGGTGTATTCGGGTCGGGCATCCATCTGGATGTTGCCGATATTGCGCAGGCTTTGCGGATCAATGATTGTCAGGCTGCGGCCTTTGCCATTGGCAGTGACGATGTGGCCGCTGGCCGGATCGTACAGGATGGCATCCGGATTGCCTTCGGTCGGAATGCTGGTCACGGTTTTCAGCGTCGACAGGCGGAACGCGGTGACATCATTGCGCTTGCCATTGCTGGTAAAACCCAGGTCGAGACGGGGTACGAAGGCGATGCCATGTATTCCGCTGGTGTGATCAATGCGACCCACCAGCTGATGGCTGAGTGTGTCATACACATCCGCATGGTCGCCGTGGGCGATGAACAGATGGTGGTGGTCTGCGTCGTAGGCGAGATAGTCCCAATGCTGGCCGTTGTCGAGCGGCTGGATCTGACTCACGTGATAGGCTGGTTCGTCGGCGTGGCCACAAGTGCTGGTCGTGGCCAGCAAGGCCAGTGCAAGAATTCTGGTCAATTTCATCGGGATGGTGATTCCGTCGTTTGTGCAGGATTGCTGGTTGATCGGGAAGGGTGGCCAGGATCCAGGTCGGCACAGCGGGAGTGTTTTCCCTGGATGACGCAGGTATCGACAATCTGGCCATCGACATTGCGGATCGCGGCGGACCAGCTGTCTGGTCCCGTGCGGTCAAGCGTCATGTAACCGAATCCGCTGGCCCAGCTGCTGTAGGCATTCACCCTTGCGCCATGTGCCGGAGTGGCATCGGCTGGCAGTTGCGCAGGCAACGGAACCGTTTCCTCCTGAGTGCCGGAAAAGCCGGTGACAAACTGGCTTGGGTAATCGTTGGCAAATCCGACCTGTTCCCAGGTATGTACGTGTCCGGACAGCAATAGCTGGACATTGTCTGGAAACAGTTGCGGGTTCCTGCTGGCGAAAGCCTGTTGCAACACCGGGTTGCCGGGCAGCAATTCAACGTGCTGATGCGTCTTGCGCGCGGCAAATCCGAGTATTGGCTGGTGGTTGGCCACGATGTTGTCATTGGCCTGGCTGGCAAGTCCGGCCATCTGCCGGTAAAGCCTGGCAAATTGGGCGAATCTGGTGTCGGCTGGTTCAATCGGCTTGTTGGGTGCGGCGGCGGTGTCCAGTACGATGACCTGGGCATGGCCTCCGAGGGGGACTGCGTAGGCCGCCGAGAAATTGCCGATGTTGTCCTGGCTTGCCAGATCGCAGTCTTGATCCGCTTTGAATGAGTGTGGATCGAGGAATCGCCACCAGCCCTGTCCAGCGCGCTGGCAGGATTCGTGATTGCCGCGAACCACGATCCACGGTGCCACCGCCAGTAAAGGTCGGGCTGGATCGAAAAAGTCTGCCTGCCAGGCATCCGATCCATAACCCCACGGACTGCCTTTGCAGCCAGCCTTGTCTGCAGGACAGGCGTTTTCGCGGTACAGGTAATCGCCCACGTGAATGACCAGGTCCGGATGCCAGGCGGCTGCCGACCGGGCAATCTGGCCGAAGGGGTAACTGGCAGGATCGTTGCAGTCCTGCCATTTGCCACTGCCGGCTTTCAGCCGGCAACCGGTATCGCCGATCACCACAATGTGCCGGATGTCGGCGTGTGGTAGTGGCAATGTCTGTCCGTCAATGCTGACTGTGTGCAGGTGTTCAGGAAGTGTGTACTCGCATACGCGCAGATCGAAACGTGATGGCTTTGACAGCTGTTCAGGCGAGGCAGTTGGCCGGAGCGCCACCACAGCGGGGGCTACCCGTTCGTGCATGGGTTCCTCGTGGCCATTGATGCGGATATCCGGACACGTGGCGTCTGTGGTCAACCAGCGAGCGATTGCCTTGCCCTGCGGACCCATGATGACGTAGGCCTGGTCAGCCTGGTTTGCGCATGCCTGGGCAGACAGGATGCCCAGCAAGCTTGCGCCCAGCCATCCCGCCAGCGCGGGCGTTCGGGCCGGGGAAACCAGTGCAGGCATTGTGCGATCTCAGTTGCCGTGGTTCAGCGAGAGCTCGACCCAGACCCGGAAAGTCTGGTCCTTGTCACGCAGGCTGGCTGGCGGCATCGGGTATTGTGCGCTTTGCACCGCCTGCAAGGCCGCATTGTCGATCAGGCCAAGACCGCTGGACGTTACCACATGAATCGAGCTGACACTGGTATTCATCAGATGAAACTCGACCAGTGTCCGTCCACTGAAATGCATGGTGATGGCTGCGGGCGGATAGTACACGGCGGCCTGCACTGCTGCATGCACCTGTCCGGCATAGTCGGCCAGCGCTTTCTGCTGGGCGGACAGGTCCGGTTGCGGCTGTGGCGGAGGTGGTGGCGGCGATGGCGGTGTGGTGAAGGCCGTGGGCGTTGCCGATTTTGGCAACGGCGTTGGCACCGGTTCTGGTTTGGGTGGCGTCGGCGTGACGACCGGCTTTGGCATCACCACTTTATGAACAACCGGCTTGGGAATCGGTTTGGGTTCCGGTGGTTTTGGCTTTTCCACTGGCTTGGGTGGCGTGGGTTCGTTGACGATGGTCAACGGCGTGGCCGGGGTGTAGTGCTTGACTTCATGTTCGCTGTGGGCAAGCAGCGTTACCACGGCAATCAGGATGATGGTTTCGGTCAGCAGAGCCAGTGCGAAGGCGCGTGCCGTACCGATGCCAACCTCTGGTTTGCCGGCCGGCGTGATTTCGGGATCCAGGGCGATGGTGGACATGGTGATCACTGGTCCGTGCGTGCTGCCAGGCCGATTTCCGTGCCACCACCCTTCTTGATGGCATCAATGGTGGCCATGACCTGTTGCAGGGAAATGTACTTGTTGCCGGCAATGGTGATGGCCGTCTTGCTGTTGTCGCGTGTCAGCAGCATCGCTGTCAGTTGCGCAGGGCTCATTAGATGGTTTTCCACCATCAGGTTGCCATCGGCCTGGATTTCCACCAGCAGCTTGGGGGGCGGGATGACCACTGCGGTCGAACTGGTCGGCAGCTTGGTCAGGTGTCCGGAAGACGGAATCATGCGCAAGGTGAACATGACAAAGAACACCAGCAGGAACAGCATGATGTCGATCATCGGAATGATCTCGATCCGGGGCTTGCGGGTTTCCAGGTATCGCATGGCATCAACCCCGGGCCGGCGTGCGGACGACATTCATGGCGGCACCACTCTGGTTGCTTGCGCCAACTTCATCGCAGCGGTTGAGCAGCATCAGCTTGATGGTTTCCAGCTGGTGCATCACAACGCGCACGCGCTGGTGCAGTGCATTGAAGGCAATCAGACCCAGCATGGCAATGAACAGGCCGGATGCCGTTGCAATCAGCGCTTCGGCGATGCCGCCGGTAATGGCGATCGGGTTGCTGGTCTGGCTGCCCAGGACATGGAACGCGTTGAACATGCCGATGATGGTGCCAAACAGTCCCATCAGCGGTGCCAGGGTTACCACGGTGTCCAGTACCCACAGCGAGCGGTCGAGCAGCGGGATTTCATGCATGATGGCTTCTTCGAGATGTTCGCCCATCACGTCCCGGCTTTCCCGGCTGGCATCATGGCGGATGATGTCGAACAGGCTGGCATGCGGCAGACGGTTCAGATTGGGCGCCAGTTCGAAATTGGCCAGACTGCCGCGCTGTTCTTTCAGGGCGCGAATGATGCTCTGGCCTCCGTGCAGCATGTTGGACAGATAAAGTGCACGTTCGATGATGACAGTCAACGCCACCAGCAGCAGTGCGACCATGACATACAGCACGCCACCGGAATCGTTGGCAAGATTGATGAGGTGATCAAAGTCCATGTTGGCTTCCCTGAAAGTGACAGAATAGAATGTGGTCCTGAGGTGGCACCGCTCGCTGGAGGGAAATTCTACCGGGTCAGAATGAGGCAGCCGTGACTGGATTGTTGCAATGTGATGAAATTTTATTGCAGTTGCATGCTTTGAACTGGCAGGTGGCAATCAGACCAGGCTGATCCTGGCGGTTTTCCAGCTGAAGAATGGCCGATTCGCGGTCAGCGATGGTTTTGACAATGGCAAGCCCGATGCCGCTGCCTTCGGTTTCCTGGCCGGCAGCCCGGAAAAACCGGTCGAATACCCTGGGCAGCAAGGCTTCGGGAATGCCGGTTCCCGTATCGATGATGCGCACTGTCACCGTATCCGGACTCGCGCACACGGCAACATCCACGCGGCCATTCGCCGGCGTGTAACGGATGGCATTGTCGATCAGGTTGCCAAGCAGGATGCGGATGTCGTCAGGATTGCCCTGGATGCAGCCATGGTCGTCCTGAACCATGCCGAGATCAATGTTGCGCAGTCCGGCCAGCGGAACGAAATCGGCGATGATTTCCTTCAGCAGGCTGTTCAGCAGAATGGTCTGGCGTTCCGGAGGAGCGGCCTGTGCTTCATAACGGGAAATGCGCAACAGCTGGCCAACCAGATGGGATGCGCGCTGGATGCCGCGCTGCATTTCTTCGATACGCAGGTTGAATTCCTGCGGATCGTGATTTTTTTTCAGCGTGTCGATCTGCAGTTGCAGGGCGGCAAGGGGAGTGCGCAGTTCATGCGCGGCATCAGACAGAAATGCTCGTTGCGCCGACAGGGCTTGCGACAGGCGGAACACCATGCTGTTGATGGCGGCGATCAATGGTGATATTTCGGCTGGAATGTTCTCTGCCGGCAGTGGATCGAGGCTGTTGATGTCGCGACTGGCAGCGGCCTGGGTGATGAGTTCAACCGGTTTCATCAGGCGGCTGACGATCAGCCCGATGATGATCCAGGACAGCGGAATCATCAGAAGACCTGGCATCAGTTCGCGCAATGCGGAGTGAATGGCGATGTTCAGCCGGACACGTTCGGCCTGTGAAATCTGCACCACCCGGTCAGGGTAGTACACCGTGTAGGCCCGCCAGCGATCACCGTGATTGCCGGTGGGCAGGAGCTGGTCGGAAAATCCGGTGCGAGCGGCTTTGGGCAGATTGAAATCCGGTCTTGATGTGCGCACCGGCAGGCCATTCATCCAGACCTGGATGACAAAGTCTTCCTGCTGTTCCAGGCTGTCTTCGCTGCTGAAACGTCGCCGCATGGCGGCCAGGCGCGAACCTTCGTCCACACTGCGTGCAATGTGGACCAGCTGGTGATCCATCAGGGTATTGGCTTCGCCAAGACTGAGAAAAAACGACAGGGTTGCACTGAGCAGGGCCATCAGGGTCAGCAGCGTGACCAGCCACAGGATCAGCTGACCTTTGAGCGAGCGCGCCGGACGGATTGCCTGTGCGGCTGGTTCGGCTGGACTGGCTTGCACCGTCATGCGCTTTTCCGTCAGTTGGCCTGGTGAGGATGCTTGAGCACCATCCAGCCAATCCCACGAACGTTACGGATGATTTCGTTGTCGAACTTTTTGCGCAGCGAATAGATCAGCACATCCAGTGCGTTGTTGGTGACATCCCGGTTCCATTCGTACAGGCGCTGTTCGATCTGGTCGCGTGAAAAAATCTTGCCCGGATTGCTGGTCAGAAACAACAGCAGGGAGAATTCCCGTGCCGGCAGAATCACCGAACGGTTCCGGTAGCTGGCTTCATGGGTCAGCGTGTTGAGCGAAATTTCCCCATTGGTCAGCAGATGGCTGCCAGCCGGTTCAATGCGCCGGAGCACCGCGCGGATGCGAGCCAGCAGTTCTTTCATGCCAAATGGTTTGATGATGTAATCATCGGCGCCGGCTTCCAGTCCGGCAACCCTGTCGTCAACATCGTCGCGTGCGGTAATGATCAGGATAGGCACGTCCGGATGCCGCTTGCGCGAGGTGGCCAGCACATCCATGCCGGATTTGTCTGGCAGGCCCAGGTCAAGCAGAACCAGTGCCGGCCTGGCGCGCAGCAGGGCGGTTTCTCCGCTGGTAGCGTCGTGACACCATTCGACAGAGATGCCTTCGTCGTTGAGAGCCCGCATCAGGCCGCGCCCTATCATCGGATCGTCTTCAATCAGGAGCAATTGCTGGATCATCTGGCTGGTCACGGGTTGAGATTTGCGACGAGGCGATTCTGACAGAAGTCCCGCCAATGCGCCAGTTGTCCGTCAACCGGCAATTCCGGTATAGTGTCGAACTGGCTGACCGATCCCGGTCGGCTGTCCCCGCAGACACTAACCGACGGTTTTTCAGGCAATGATACGCAAGAATCCAAACGGGGATCTCCCCCGGATAGACGAATCCGCATTTGTGGATCCGACCGCCATCCTGTGCGGCAAGGTGGTGGTGGGCGCCAATGTGTTCATTGGTCCCTATGCCGTGATCCGCGCCGATGAAATCGACGCGAATGGTGACATGGAGCCGATTGTCATTGGCGCCAATTCCAATATCCAGGACGGAGTGGTCATTCACTCCAAATCCGGTGCCCGGGTCGAAATCGGCGAGCACACTTCCATTGCCCATCGGTCGATTGTCCATGGTCCGTGCAAGGTGGGCGATAACGTTTTTATCGGATTCAACAGCGTGCTGTTCAATTGTGTGATCGGGCGCAACTGCGTGGTTCGGCACAATTCCGTGATCGAGAACGCCGACCTGCCCGACGGTTTCCATATTCCGTCCACCACAAACATCCATGCCGATTCCGACTTGAGCCAGATTCGCCAGGTCAGTTTCAGCGAGAAGGATTTTTCGGAAGACATTGCGCAGACCAATGTCGAACTGGTCAGAGGTTACAAGCGGTTGCAGAACGAGTTCTGAGTCTTGTCCGCTTAGCGTTTGCGAAACACCAGATCAAAAATGCCGTGCCCCAGACGCAAGCCGCGATTTTCAAATTTGGTTAGCGGACGCCATTCCGGTTTTTCTGCATAGGCTTCGCAGGTATTGACCAGTCCAGGCGTATCTGACAGCACCTGCAGCATGTGTTCGGCATAGTTTTCCCAGTCGGTGGCGCAATGCAGGTAACCGTCCGGTTTGATCCGGCTGGCAGCCAGTCGGGCGAATTCCGGTTGAATCAGCCGCCGCTTGTGGTGCCTTGCCTTGTGCCAGGGATCCGGAAAAAAGATGTGGATACCATTCAGGCTGTCGGGTGCGATCATGTGCAGCAGGACTTCAACCGCATCGTGCTGGATGATCCGTAGATTGGCAAGTTGCTGTTGCCGGATCAGGTTGAGCAGGCTGCCAACGCCAGGCGGGTGGACTTCGATGCCCAGAAAATCCTGGTCGGGATGCGCGGCGGCAATGTCGGCCGTTGTGCCGCCCATGCCGAACCCGATCTCAACGATGAGTGGCGCACGACGACCAAAGAGACTGGCCGTGTCGAGCAGTTCGGCCCGGTAGGGCACGCCAAACTGCGGATATAGCTCATCGATCGCGCGCTTTTGCGCTGGGGACATGCGTCCCTGGCGTACGACGAAACTCCGGATCGGGCGCTGGTGTGCGTTGCCAGTCATGTCGGCCGGATCACGAACCAATCAGTCCGCTGGTCGGCGAGGATGGCGCGGCAGTATAGATTTTTTTGGCCATCCGGCCCGCGAGAAACGCCTCCCGTCCAGCGATGACGGCGTGCTTCATGGCGCTGGCCATCAGAACAGGATCGCGGGCGCCAGCAATCGCCGTGTTCATCAGCACGCCGGCACAACCCAGTTCCATGGCGATGGCGGCATCCGAGGCAGTGCCAACGCCGGCATCCACGATCACCGGAACCTTCAGTTCGTTGATGATGATCTGCAGGTTCCATGGATTCAGGATACCCATGCCCGAACCGATCAGCGATGCCAGCGGCATCACGGCAACACAGCCCATGGCTTCGAATGCGCGGGCGGCAATGGGATCATCGGAGGTGTAGACCATGACCTGGAAACCATCGCGAATCAGAACGTCGGCTGCTTTCAGTGTTTCGGCCACATTGGGATACAGCGTGTGCGGGTCGCCAAGTACCTCGAGCTTGACCAGGCTGTGTCCGTCGAGCAGTTCTCGGGCCAACCGCAATGTACGGATGGCATCTTCCGCGGTATAACAACCTGCGGTATTGGGCAGGTAGGTATAGCGGGACGGCGGTAACGCATCAAGCAGGCTGGGTTCGCCGGCATTCTGACCGATGTTGGTTCGCCGGATGGCGACCGTGACGATCTCGGCACCGCTGGCTTCGACAGCCAGTCGGGTCTGTTCGAAATCCCGGTATTTGCCGGTGCCAACCAGCAGGCGCGATGAGAAGGGTTGTCCTGCGATGATCAAGGGTTCCATGGCTTCGCTTTCATGTTGGTTCAGCCACCACCCACGGCGACGACAATTTCCAGCTGATCGCCCTCGCGGAGCAATGTCGATTCATGCTGGCTGCGAGGCACGATTTCACCGTTGCATTCCACTGCAATACGCTTTCCTGTCAGTGCCAGTGTGGTGACAAGCTGACTGATGGAGGTTCCTTGCGGAAACTGGTGCGGCTGGCCGTTGACGATAACGTTGATCACGCTGGTTCCGGGTGGCGAGGCAAAAGCTGACCCATTCTATCACAGTGGCCGGTGCCTTGCAGGCTGGAGCCGCTGTGGAATCTCGCGTACAATGGGCCGGACGCTGCTGCATGCAGTCAGAGCATGCAAATCAGGCGGGTGTAGTTCAATGGCAGAACTTCTGCTTCCCAAGCAGATAGCGTGGGTTCGATTCCCATCACCCGCTCCAGTCTTCCATGATGACCGGATTGTCATGGTTATCCATCGCGGCTTGACGGACCATTTCTGATTGTTCAGAATGCCGGCATTCTACGGACTTCCAATTTGGAATTAATGAACTAGAATGAACTCCACTGCGACACGGATGCCAAAGGAGAGCCGGGATTGAAACCGCGTTGTCCTGCCGGGCAAGCCATGTGTTTCGGAAATGGCGGGTGCGTGGCGGGATGTCGTGACTGGCGAGCCATGGCAAGTCATCGTGATTTGCAGGGTGTCGTGCCTCGGTGAGGCTGGAGTTATCATGTCAGGTGAGGAAAAAGTGCAGAACGGTTCTGCAAATGTGGTGAGCCTGTCCAGGTTCGACCGATCGCGGCGGGGAATCACCTCGGCCGACGCACTCGCCTTGCTGCATGAATGTCGCGACCAGCTGGTATCCGCGATTGCCCAGGCCTGGCAGGATCACCGTGACACCATCGAAATGCGCCTGCTCTCCGAAGGCGAACACACACCCATTCTGGAAAGTCGCGACTGGTATTTCCAGGCGCAAGGGCTGTTGCGCACGCGCAGCGAATCGCTGATGTCCGCGTTCAGGCGTCAGCTGGGGCTGCGGCTTGAACAGCTGGTGCGACCGGATCGCAGGCCAGCGGCCGTTGTGGATGCGGGCGGTCCGCCCGGTCTGGCCGATGCCGATCTGTCGCTGGTGGACGATTCCGCCTTCGAAATTTCGCTCGCCATCAGCCGGGTGGCTTCCCGCCTGCAGATGGAAGCGGTGGAATCGCTGGCGGCACTTGACCAGCGGCTGCAGTATCTGTGCCAGTCGCTGCATGTCCAGATGCACGACAATCCGTTTTCGCCCAAGGCGCTGGCGCAGAGTTTTCTGGATGCCTGCGCCGAGCTGGACAGCAATTCGCATGTGCAGCTGATTCTGTTGCAGCAGTACGACGAAGAATTGCTGCCTTTGCTGCCGGCCATGTATCAGTCGCTGAACCGTTATCTGGTCAGCAAGGAAATCCTGCCATCGATCAAGGTAGGCATGAACGCGGCGCGACGTGGCCGGGCTGCCGGCACGCCCGCTTCGGGCAAACCGGACGGGCCTGCTGGCGTCCCGTCTGGTCAGGCTGCCGGAACCGGCAATGCCAGTGACCTTCTTGCGCTGTTGCAGCAACTGCTGACTCGTCCGGCGGGCGGTTTTCCAGTCATTGCCATGCCGGGGCAAACCATTCCGGGTGGATTGGCAGGCATGCCATCCAGTGGCATTGAAGGTGCGCTTGCCGGATCTGGTGATCCGGCAAGCGCGCCGGTATCTGCAAATGTCATTGCGTCCCTGACCAGTCTTCAGCACGGACAGATACCGGCCGGCGCCAGCTACGTGATTGATACCGGCAGGGCAGGAACGGTCAATATCCTGCGTGATATCCGCCAGTCCGGTCTGGTTCAGCCAGGAAACCAGGTTGATGAACTGATCATCGACATTGTTTCCATGCTGTTTGATTATGTGTTCGACGAGGATGAAATTCCGGTCGAAATGAAGGCGCTGATTGGCCGCCTGCAGATTCCCATGCTCAAGGTGGCGATGCTCGACCGGCAATTTTTTGCCCGCAAGACCCACCCCGCCCGACTGCTGCTGGATCAAATCGCCAGACTTGCCATGGGCTGGGACAGCCATTCAGATCAGGAAGGCGTGGTGTTCCGCAAGCTGGAATCGGTTGTTGACCGGATCATTCATGATTTCAATGATGATCTTGGCATTTTTTCCGACATGCTGGAAGAGCTGGAGCAGTTTGCCGCGGTGCGGGAGATCGAAGCCGAGAAGACTGTCGGCAAGACGACCGAAGCCATCGAAACGGTTGAACGTTCCCAGCTGGCCGGTTTTGTAGCCCAGCAGGCGGTGGATCAGGTGGTTTCTGATCTGACTGCGGACAGCGCATCACCGCTGCCGGACCTGATTGTTGAATTTGTGCGCACCACCTGGCGCAAGGTGCTGATGGAGGTTTTCATTCGTGATGGCGACCAATCCGAACGCTGGCATGTGGTCGTCAAGACCATGCGCGATCTGTTATGGAGTGTGACGCCCAAGACGGGTACAACCGACCGTCTGGCGCTGGTTGCCATGTTGCCGGGAATGCTGCGCGAACTGCGTCAGGGGATGGAAGAAATCCATGTTGAACCGGCGCAACGCGAAGTGATTTTTTCTGCCCTCGTGACATGGCATTCGAGAGCGATCCGTTCCGGCCCGGGCACGGAGGCTCCGGCAGCGGCTGTGGACCGCAGCGGTTTCTCGAATGTGCTGAGCGAAGTGGCTGCCAAGCCCCTGCCCACGGCAAACATGGTTGACGAAGTCACGGAACACTACGATCTGGCGCCCGAAGAAAACATCGACCTCGACGATGAAGATGAGTTCACGGATCTGGCGCGCAGTCTGCGCAAGGGCGAATGGCTTGAATTCAACACGCTCGCGGAAGGCAGGCGCCAGGTGAAACTGACCTGGGTCAGCCCGATGCGTGGCATTTATCTGTTTGCCAACAGCCTGGGCATGAATGCCATCACCATCACCCTGACCAGGCTGGCTGCCCGGTTGCGTTCTGGTGAAGCCAGGGTGATGGATGCGGCTTCATTGACCGAACGTGCAGTGGATGGCGTGATCAACCGGCTGCAGGAAGGGCAGGGTATCAGGGCTGTGTCGGGTCGCCTGGGCTCAGGTTCTGAATGAGCAGCGCTTCGGTATGGATCCACAGGTCGCCTTTTTCCAGAATGCGGCCAAGCCGGAAATACATCATGGGCGTGGTCGGTGATGCCTGGCATTTGTAAACCCGCGACTGGGTGTAGTTCGAACTGTCGAGTATCAGCGTGAAATGGTCGTTTTCGATGGGAGTCGTCAGCAGCGCATGACTGGGTGCGATGCGCAGCGGCGCCTCTTCGGATCGAATTTCCGATTGCAGGGGATATAACAGCAATACCACCGGATCCCTGGTGATCACCTGGATGCCAGCCATGGAAAGTGGTTGCTGGGTTCTGATCAGCCGGCGGACAACACAGGCGCGCCACAGCTGATCCGTCGGGTCCTTTACCCCGATCAGACTACCCAGGTGCAACCAGCTGTTGTGCTGGCTTGGAAACCGGATCAGATAACCATCCTGGCTTTCATTCTCGGTATCCCACATGTCGGGTGCCGGCAACGGTTTCTGTGCGCTGCCCAGCAACTGGCTGTTGCGCTGTTTCGTGTTTTCAGTGATAAAACCATACAGTTGCAGGTCTACTGTTTCGGTATAGCGAATCTCGGCAGCGGTTTCCGGACTGATGCCGTCCGCGACGTTCTGCTGTCCTTGCACGACCGCGCACAGATCGGCCAGGCCATGCACGGTGGCGATCTGTCTGGTTGACTTGTTGCGCGGGTGTTTGCGCAATTTGCCCAGGTGGCCGGGATTCCATTGCTTTTCCGCATATTCCAGCCCCGTGAGCAGGCGATAGCGATTGGCCGAATCGACCCCTCCCGCGGATTTTGCCTTGGTCAGGGAAGCACGCGTGCGTTGCAGCTGCAGGATCAGGGTTGACATGTTCCAGCCGCGACAGCTGTCCGGATAGGTGGTGGCGCCAATCGGAAGTGCGCCGTGCGAGTGTGCCAGATCAATGAAGTAGTGGTGGCGGCCCTGACGCGGATTCCGGTCGATGGAGATATCGCCGGTGGTGTTGAGCAGCCATTTGTCGATCAGTTCGATCTGTTCCGGGCTGAGCGACCCCGGATGACTCATGGCCAGCAATTCCGCGCGCAGATACAGGCTGGTACAGCTGTATTCCTGGTTGTTGTACAGGTTGGCCAGCCGCTTTTCATAACCGCCCGATTCGGCCGACATGAAAAACGAATGCAGCATGTTCCACATCTCTGCATCGGGAGCGCCATAACGCAGGAATTTGAGCTTGAACGCATTGCCGAGATTGTACAGTCCGCGCACGCAGAGTTTTTGAGCCAGGCCGGAGTGATTTGCCCTGGGAGTTGCCGTTGCCTGGAGTTTGTTCAGGCAGTTGCGGTATAACTGGCTGGTGACATCTGCCTGCTGGAAAATGGCAGTCCACAGCCGGCTTTCCAGTTGCGGGGCCAGGCGTGGGCTGCGCAGGTATTGTTCGGTCAGGGTTTGTTGCAGTGGCTGAACATGATGATCGATGGCATCGACAGCTTCCAGCGTGTCCGTCAGATCATTGCCGGCTTGCTGGATTTCACCATCCAGCCGGCGCAGCATATCAACGATGGCGCTCTGTTGGGCATGCAGATCGTTTGCCGGCAACGTGACCAGCCACTGGTCGGCCTGTTTGCGGTTGCCCGGCAGATCATTGGCCGATTTGCTGCCGCCAAACAGAGACATGACGTTGAACATGGTTTCAGCATCCTCTGGGCCGGATGGTTCGGCCTGTTGTCCTGTTCCGGATTGGGCGGATACGATACGGCAGGCCGGCGTTGCCGGGTGGATGCCCTGCTGTCTGCTGACATGCTGCCGTAATGCCAAACACCTGCATATGATCCATCCTCAAAATACTGGAATTCCGGACGATGTCGCTACCCGGTCCAATTCGATGCAGCTCCGGAACGACTGACCCTGTCGCCGGTCTTGAAAACAACCTGACAACGCATTCCTCAGCGTATTGTAATTATCGCCGGGAAATAAGCAACTTCTGATTGAACCGGGACAAGTTGCAAATTCGCATGAAAATTCGCTTGTCTATTGATTCATATGAAAAGTTGTTCTCAATCGGGTGCATGAGCTATCACGCCACGGATTCAGAAAATTGCCCGATGACTCAATAATTGTCGCGGTCGCAGCGTGAATTCATCACTTGCCCGGTTTGACAGTTTGTCGCGGCAAGGTTCCGCATGACATGACATCCGGGACGGCACCGGCCATGATCTGGCATCATCATGACCGGGTCTGCGGCAATCACGATGCCAGTTGCTGGCGCACCCAGGCTTCGATGCCGGCCAGCGCCGCCGGCAGTGCCGTTGCATCCGTGCCACCTGCCTGCGCCATGTCAGGCCGTCCCCCCCCCTTGCCGCCTACGCCGGCAGCAACATGGCTGATCAGTGTGCCAGCCTTGATTTTCTGGTTGAGCGGCGCCGAAACACCGCCAATCAGGTTGACTTTGTCGCCATCCACGGAAGCCAGCACCACGATGTGTGGTTCGGGAGACAGGCGGGATCGTGCCAGATCCAGGTATTCGCGCAACAGTTTTGGGTCCGCGTCATCAATGCGGGCAGTGAGCAGTCGGATGTCGTCGATGCGTTGCGCCTTCTGGAGCAGCTGCTCGGTCTGTCCGGCTGCCAGACGCAATTTGAGACGCTCGGTTTCCCGCTGCTGTTCGGCAAGCTGCTCCGACAGTTGCGATACGCGTGCGGACAGTTCGCTGGTTGGTGATTTCAGCTGGCTGGCGAGGCGGGACAGAAGTTGCCTTTGTTGCTGGATATGCGCCAGCGCGGCCGGGCCGGTGAGTGCCTCGATCCTGCGTACACCGGCAGCCACGCCGGATTCACTGACGATCACGAATGGACCGATATCGCCGGTGCGTTGAACGTGGGTTCCTCCACACAGTTCGGTGGAAAAATCACCCATGGCGACCACGCGTACTTCATCACCGTATTTTTCGCCAAACAGCGCCATGGCACCGCGCTTGATGGCGGCATCGTGCGCCATCAGATCTGTTGCCACGGCATGGTTCGTACGGATCTGCGCATTGACCAGGGATTCGATGCTGGCAATGTCTTCGGCAGACAGGGCTTCACCATGCGAAAAGTCGAAGCGCAGGCGTTCGGCATCCACCAGCGAGCCTTTCTGGCTCACGTGACCGCCCAGAACGGCACGCAGCGCGGCATGCAGCAGGTGGGTGGCGCTGTGGTTGGCGGCGGTATGCGCGCGCGCGTCGGTATCAACGATGGCATCTACCGTATCGCCCGTCTGCAGGCTGCCCTGTTGCAGAATGCCGTGGTGACCGCTGACGCCGTTGCGGATTTTGAGCGTGTCGCTGACCCGGAACACGGATCCGTTTGCAGTCAGCTGGCCACGGTCGCCTGCCTGTCCACCCGATTCGGCATAAAACGGCGTCTGATCCAGCACAACCACGCCGGCATCGCCAGCATCCAGACGGGCCACTGGTTGCCCGTCCCGGTAAAGCGCCACGACAGTGCCGGTTTCGCGCAGATGGTCGTAGCCATCGAAGCGGGTGTCCGCACCATTGAATTCGAGGGCGGCGTTCATGGTGAACCGGCTGGCGCTGCGTGCCCGCTCGCGCTGGGCGTTCATGGCCGTGTCAAAACCCGCCGTATCCACGCTGAAGCCCCGCTCGCGACCAATATCAGCCGTGAGGTCGAGTGGAAATCCGTAAGTGTCATACAGGCGGAATGCGGTTTCGCCATCCAGGATGCCACCTGCCGGCGGCTGATTGGCAGCCAGCAGGGTCAGGCCGTGTTCGAGTGTTTCGGCAAACCGCTCTTCTTCCTGCTGAAGCGTGCTGGCAACACGGGCCTGGGCGGCGACCAGTTCCGGGTACGCCTGCCCCATCAGTGCGGCCAGTTCTTCCACCAGACGGAAGAAGAAAGGTTGCTTGCAACCGAGCTTGTAACCGTGACGAATGGCGCGCCGGATGATGCGGCGCAGCACATAGCCGCGCCCTTCATTGCCCGGAATGACGCCATCGGTGATCAGGAATGCACAGGCGCGGATATGGTCAGCAATGACCTTGAGCGAATTGCTGTGCAGGTCGCTGACGCCGGTGACACGTGCGCTGGCACGAATCAGGTTGGCAAACAGGTCGATTTCATAATTGCTGTGCACGTGCTGCATCACCGCCGAAATGCGCTCCAGTCCCATGCCGGTATCCACGGATGGTTTCGGCAGCGGGTGCAACTGGCCGGATTCATCCCGGTTGAACTGCATGAAGACCAGATTCCAGATTTCGATGTAGCGGTCGCCGTCTTCATCCGGGGAGCCGGGCGGGCCACCAGCCACTTCAGGGCCATGATCGTAAAAGATTTCCGTGCAAGGTCCGCAAGGTCCGGTGTCGCCCATTTGCCAGAAGTTGTCCGAACCGCCGCCCGGCTTGTCGCCGATGCGGATGACCCGTTCCGGCGGCACGCCCATTTCACCGGTCCACAGGTTGTAGGCTTCATCGTCCGTCCGGTACACGGTAATCCAGAGCCGCTCGGCAGGCAGGCGCAGTTCTTCGGTGAGGAATGACCAGGCAAAGCGGATCGCATCGGTTTTGAAGTAATCGCCAAAGCTGAAGTTGCCCAGCATTTCGAAAAACGTGTGGTGCCGGGCGGTATAGCCGACATTTTCGAGGTCATTGTGTTTGCCGCCGGCCCGGACACAGCGTTGTGAACTGGCCGCGCGGACATACGGGCGCTGGTCGCGCCCGAGAAAGACATCCTTGAACTGGACCATGCCGGCATTGGTGAACAGCAATGTCGGATCATTGCCCGGGATCAGCGGGCTGGATGCAACGACGGCATGGCCGTTTCTGGCAAAAAAATCGAGGAAGCGCTGGCGGATTTCACTGCTGTTCATGGGATATGCGTCGTTAGGCTGGAAAATGGCAGGTAAACGCTATTCTAGCAGCCTGTCGGACTTAATTCATCATGCACGTTACACTCCAGAACATGATGGATGCAAGGCGTCAATCGCAGTCGAATGGTTGCTCCATTCGCAAGATTGACAACGCAGCAGACGCATGTTCTGGAGGTAACCCGAAGGGCCAAGCCGCGAAACGGGTATTGCTGTGTTGCAATCCACTTGTTGTGTCTCGCACAACGTCGTGTCTTGCGCCTAGCCCTACCCGATTTCGCAATTTGGCGTGATTGACGAATTAAGTCCGACAGGCTGCTAGCCTGAATTGTTGATGAATTCATCTTTGCAGCTGGACTTCCTGCTGCCATTGCTGCATGTCGGCTTCGGCTTCCGACAGGTTGTAAAACGTTGCATCTGCTGACTTGAGGGCAATTTTCAGCTGTGCAATGGCCTGTTCCGGCTTGTCGTCGTTATAAAGGGAGCGTGCCTGGGCATAATGGCTGAGAAACACGAATCCTTCCGCGGCATATCCGCGCGACTGCAACTGGTAGAGCTGTGCGTTGTCCGGGCTGGTCTGCAGTTCTTCATTCACGATTGTCATGGCTTGCACCGGCTGGTGGTGGTTCAGCAGCCAGGTGGCATAGCCGGTGGCCAGCGGCAAATAGTGCGGGTAGCGCAAACGGGCATCCGCATACATGCGCTGTACCACCTGATCATGCCGCTGGTCTGCCTGGATGCGGATGCCCAGCATGTCAATCACCGGACTGTGGACATCGATGTGAGCGAGCGTTTGCCAGGCTGCCCATGCCTTGTCGGGTTGACCTGCGTGCAACCAGGCGCTCGCCAGCGCATACTGCTGGCTCTCCGGATGCCGGAACTGGTGCTGCCGGATGGCATCGAGGATGACCAGGGGCGCCTGTTCGGCTGGCAGGTCGTCGACGCGCAGTTTTTCCCGCAGCAGCCGGTATTCGATGCTGTCGTTGACCGGCACTGGAGGCAGGGAGGCGACGCGGTTCTGCATGTCGGCAATGCGTTCGCTGGTTAAAGGGTGGGTTTGCAGATACGCGATGGCATGCGCCTCATCCAGACGCGTGGCCTGCTGCAGGCGCTGAAAGAAAGTCACCATGGCGTGCGGATCAAAACCGGTGCGCTGCATGGTGCGCATGCCAAGCCGGTCGGCTTCGCGTTCGTTGTCGCGACTGAAATCCAGCTGTTTCTGCGCCATCAGTCCTTGGGTTGCCATGATTCCGCCGCCGGCAGCCTGCGGATTGGCTCTGGCGGCGAGAATCGACATGGCCAGCATGCCCAGTGATGGCAGGACTCCGCGTGATTGCGCCTCGATCATGCGGGCGACGTGGTGCTGGGTGACGTGAGCAATTTCATGGCCCATGACCCCGGCCAGCTCGGATTCATTGCGTGTGGCTTCGATCAGGCCGGTGTTGATGCCGACATAACCACCCGGCATGGAAAACGCGTTCAGCGTGCTGTCGCGAATGGCAAAAAAATGGAAGTCCAGGCTGTTCTGGTCGCTGTTGGCCACCAGCCGGTAACCCAGGGCGTTCAGGTAATCGGTCAGTTCCGGATCGCTATCGAAATCCGGTTGCTGGCGAATGTCCTGCATCGCCCGGCGGCCCAGACGAATTTCATCTGCTGGTGTGAGTACCGACTGGGAACTGTCGCCCAGATCGGGCAATGTGCCTGCCAGAACGACCAGTGGCAGGCACAGGAGCGCAAACAGCCAACGCTTCATGCTCGGGTAGCCGTGTTGAGGAGCGCATATCCTATCATGGGCTGGCCGGAACAAGGCGGTTGTTGCCATTCTGTGCGCATCCGGCCTGCCCGGGCGGATGGCTGAAACAATTTGTAACATTTTCGTGCCAATCGGACATGATCTGGTTGCGTTTGTGCTGCATGATGAACAACCTGCGCCAGGCTGTGTGGCGGTGATGGCATGACAGTTTCGGCCAGCACCGGTAAACCGTGTCCGCGGCGCAGCAACCTGTGGTGTGGCGGCCTGCCTTTCAAACGCTTGCGCAGGCCAAGGTAAGGGCAATCTTGTTGGAAAGATGCTAAAACTGATGGCGCGAACGATGAAAATCTGCTGGCTGACTGGCTGTTGCCTGTTCTGTGCCATGATGACCACGACCACGGCGTTTGCCGGGCAGTGGAATGGCGAACATCGTCACCAGTCCTGGCAAGGTGGCGGCCGGCATCAGCAGGATCATGCGCAGCCTGTCCGCGAACAGCAGCGCCGCGATGCCGGTCAGGCAATGCCGCAGGAATACCGGCCATTTCAACCGGCGCCCATGCCGGTCGGCAACGAAGGCTATGGCTACGGGTTCGAACGACGTCAGCAACAGGGTAATCGCTGAGCTGTTTTCCGGTGGCAGGTTATGCTGCAGCAGGTGCCGGACTGATTCTGGTCAGTCGTGCCATTCCTGCCGGGGTTCCCGGTTCAGCAACTGTTCAACGGCTTCGGCAGGTTCTGCCTGTCCGCTGACAATGGAATGGACAGCATGTACGATGGGCATGTCGATCTGCATGCTGGTGGCAAGACGGTCGACTTCGGTTGCCGTGTTGACCCCTTCGGCAATGTGTCCCAGTTCGGACAGGATGCGGGGCAACGGTTGTCCGGCAGCCAGCCGCAATCCGACCTGACGGTTGCGGGACTGATCGCTGGTTGCCGTGAGAATGAGATCACCCATGCCGGTCAGGCCCATAAAGGTTTCCGGCTGGCCGCCAAGCGCGATTCCCATCCGGCTGATTTCGGCCAGGCCGCGCGAAATCAGTGCTGCCCGCGCATTATGGCCCAGATGGAGGCCGTCGGAAATGCCGGCGGCAATGGCAATCACATTTTTCAGTGCGCCACCGGTCTCGACCCCGGTCACATCACGGCTGGTATACATGCGCAGATGGTGGTGGTGCAGTTCGGTCGCCAGACGGCGAACGTGTTCGCTGCTGCTGGCCAGGGTCAGGGCCGTCGGCAGCCCGCGCGCCACTTCACTGGCAAAACTTGGCCCTGAAATGACGCCATAGTCGGTCAGCCCCGGCAGGACCTCTTCGATCACGAGATGTGGCAGCTGCATGCTGCCCGATTCGAATCCCTTGCAGGCCCAGAGCAGGATCTGCTGGTTGAGCAGGGGGGCCAGTTTGCTGACGGTTTCACGCAAGGCGGGTGTCGGCGTGGCAAGCAGGATGACATCCGCGTCGGTCGCACATGCCTGCAGGTCGCTGTCCAGTTCGAGATTGTCCGGCAGGACGAATTCCGGCAGATAGCGGGTGTTGATCCGGTGGCTGCGCATCGTGGCAAGCTGATCCGGATTGCGCACCCACAGGCAGGTCTGGTGCCTGCCGGCAAAGTGGATGGCAAGCGCGGTTCCCCAGGCACCAGCGCCGAGTATGGCAAGTTTCATGACTGTCGTCTGGCCACCGGAGGCAACCGGATCAATGGCTGCCGTTTGACTGGCCTGTCTGTTTCTGTTGCATGTACAGGGCATCAAAATTGACCGGATTCAGCAGCACCGGAGGGAATCCGGCGCGAATCACCAGATCGGAAACCGTTTCACGCAGGTAGGGAAAAACAATGTTCGGGCATCCGATGCCGAGCAGCGGATCCAGCTGTTCTGCAGGCACATTGGCGATGCGGAAAATGCCTGCCTGGGTCACCTCGACCAGGAACATGTTCTTGTCGCCCAGATTGGCAGTGACGGTGGCCTTGACCTGGGTTTCATAGACATCGTCGGCGACAGACTGGCTTTGACTGGACAGTTGCACGCTGATTTCGGGAGCTTCGCGTTCCAGGAAGATCTGTGGCGAGTTCGGGACTTCGACGGAGAGATCCTTGACATAGAGTTTCTCGATGGAAAAAACCATCTGGGCTTCCTGCTCGCTCATGGCGACTCCTGTGTGCGGAAAATAAAACCCGCATTCTAACCGATTCTGTGTGACAGGTTGGAGTAAAATTCCGCCATGCGAGATGAGAAACTGTTCTGGCGCATCCTTGCGCTTGTCTTTGTGTTCAAGCTGGCGCTGGCAGCCATTCTGCCGATGTCTGGCGATGAAGCGTATTTTGTCGTCTGGGCCCGGCATCCGGATATCGGTTACTACGATCATCCGCCAATGGTGGCCTGGCTGCTGGCCTTGCTGTTGCCATTCGGACATGCCGACTGGCTGGTGCGTCTGCCGGCGGTGGTCATGTCCACGCTGGAAGGCTGGATCATCTTGCGCATGTTGCGTCCGGCAGGGCAAGCCCCGGCGGCGCTGGCTGCTGCGGTCTACCTGGTCTGGCCGTTCAGTCTGGTCAATGTCCTGGTGACCACGGATACACCGCTGATTTTCTTCGTTCTGCTCTCGGTCTGGTTTCTGGTGCGCGCGGTGCGTGACGGTTGCCAGCGTTGTCATGCCTGGTCCGGCCTGATGCTCGGGCTGGCATTCCTGTCCAAATACTTTGCCGTGGTGCTGGCACTGGCCTATGTGTTCTGGTTTGTCTTCACTGACACGGGACGCCGCCACTGGCGCGGCGGGTTGGTCCTGTTGCTGGCGGCCCTGCCTGCCGGCTTGCTTAACCTCTACTGGAATGCGACCCATTGCTGGGACAACATTCTGTTCAATGCGTATAACCGCAATGCCGGAATAACACTGTCATGGCATGATTTTCTGTTGTATCTGGTCATGACACTCTACATGATGACGCCGCCGATGGTCCTGGCCTGGTGGCAGGTCAGGCGCCAGGCAGTCAGTGCGCAGGGTGTTTTGTATCGGTTTGTCTGGTGGGTGCCGACATTGTTTTTTCTGATCCTGTCCACCGGCAAGACGATTGGTCTGCACTGGGTGCTGGCTTTTTATCCGTTCCTGTTCCTGCTGCTGGGAGAAAGCCTGCCGGTCGACCGGTGGCGTCGCCTGTTGCGTTTCATGACCGGCTTCGCGCTGCTGCACGTCCTGGTCATCGCGTTTCTGGTGCTGTCTCCCGTGCGTTGGTGGCTGCCGGCGCGGCTCGACAGCGGTTATGTGCTGCTGATGCAACCCCAGGCGGTTTTGTCCGCGCTCCGTCCGTTGCGAAGTGGATTTGTGGTGGCGACAAACGATTATTCCACGTCGGCGGTGATGGCCTGGCACGACCGGCAGCCCTGGATGGTCTATGGCGAAGGATCCAAACATGCCCGCGAGGATGACATGTTGACCGATTTTCGTCAGCTGGCGGGACGCAACATTCTGGTTTTTGACAAATCGCCAACCGGAGACGAAGACTATGCGCCTTATTTCCAGCGCATCGTGCGGCACCAGCTGAAGATCGGCAATGGTGTATTTTATGTGGTTCAGGGTTATGGCTTCCGTTATCCCGCCTATCGGGATATGGTGTTGCGCAACATTCGTCAGCGCTATTACCGCATACCCGAATGGTTACCGCATACGCCCTGCTATTTTTGTGTGCGCTATTTTCCGCAGACAGGGTGTTCCACACTTCCCGATGCGGCGGCGACGCGGTCCCCTGCGCACGACCAGCCATGAACAGGACTGCCAGGATTGCTATTGTCGGTGGCGGGTTGGCCGGTCTGGTGGCGGGCAACCTGCTTCAGCAGGCCGGCATGGATGATTTTGTCATTCTGGAAGCCCGTCAGCGTGCGGGCGGCCGGGTTCTGGGAACGGGGCTCCAGTCCGATGAAGGATTCGATCTGGGGGCGACATGGTTCTGGCCGGAATGGCAACCCGCGCTGGCGGAACTGGTGGCCGGTCTCGGCCTGAACCCGGTGCTGCAGGATGAACGCGGCGACATGCTGGTTGAACGCTATCCGCACCAGGCGCCGGTAAGGATGCCTGGCATGATGACTGCGCCGCCTTCATTCCGGCTTGGCGGCGGCATGTCCGGCCTGGTGGATGCGCTCGTGCGCCGCCTGGCTCCGGGCAGGCTGGTTACCGGTGCGCGGGCGCGACAACTCTGCCTTGGCGCTGATGGTGTTGACATCATGATGGATGGCGACAGCTCCTGTCGCGCCGACAGGGTTCTGCTTGCCTTGCCGCCACGACTGGCTGCCGGATTGCAGTACCAGCCTGTCCTGCCTGCCGGACTGCATTCCGACTGGCTGCAAACCGAGACCTGGATGGCGGCGCATGCCAAATATGTGGCGATTTATCCCGAACCATTCTGGCGCAGCGCTGGTCTGTCCGGATTTGTCAGTAGCCGGATCGGGCCGCTGGGCGAAATTCATGACCTGTCATCGCGTACCGGACAGGCGGCGTTGTTTGGCTTTTTTGGCATGTCTGCGCCGGAGCGTGCTCGCGTACCCGAACAACAGCTGCGCGCGCAATGCCGGGACCAGATGGTCCGTCTGTTCGGCGCGGCTGCCGCCAACCCGCTGTTCGACATCATCAAGGATTGGTCGCAGGATCCGCTGACGGCCACAGCTGCCGATCAGCTGGCATCCGGGCAGCATCCGAACCCGCCGGCCAGCAGCCCGCTGGCGGGGCTCTGGCAGGGTCGGCTGGCGGGAATTGCCAGCGAGTGGTCCACCCAGTTTCCGGGATATCTGGCTGGCGCTATCGATGCCGCCCAGCGCGGGGTGGTTTCCTGGCTGACAGACCTTGTTTGATGCCGGTCTGGCTGTCCAGCCCTGAGCTGATGCACGGCTCTGTCAGACAAAAAGAGATGAAAGTCTGTAAAGCCGGTTTGGTTACGCAGGAATAGTGGTAGAATGACGACCTGCTTGTCTCTTTTTGTGCGGGTCAGTCATGTTGATGTCAGCATTGCCATTGTTTTCGATACGGGGACGTTCCCTGTTGCCTGTCGTCCAGGGCGGAATGGGCGTCGGGGTGTCGGCACACCGGCTTGCCGGTACGGTGGCATCGCTGGGTGCCATGGGAACCATCGCCAGTATCGACCTGCATCACCATCATCCCGACCTGGTCGCAGAGGCCAGCCGGACACGGAACCGCGATGAACTGAATGCCCTCAATCGCGAGGCCTTGCGCCGCGAAGTCCAGGCAGCGCTGTCGCTGGCCGGAGGCCAGGGGCTGGTTGCGGTCAATGTGATGAAAGCGGTTTCCGAACATGCCGATCTGGTGCGTGTGGCGTGCGAAAGCGGAACGCAAGCCATTGTCATGGGCGCAGGGTTGCCGCTCGACCTGCCGGAGCTGGCGCAGGATTTTCCGGATGTGGCGCTTGTTCCGATTCTGTCCGATGCGCGTGGCATCGCGGTGGTCCTGAAGAAGTGGATGCGCAAGCAGCGTTTGCCTGATGCGATCATCATCGAGCATCCGCGTTATGCCGGAGGTCATCTGGGCGCTCCCAAACCGGATGAAATCACAGACAGCCGGTTTGATTTTGCCGGCGTTCTGCCCGAAACGCTGGCCCTGTTTGCCTCGCTGGGCATTCAGCCCGGACAGATCCCGCTGATCCCGGCAGGGGGCATCAATTCGCCCGAAAAGCTGGCGACATTGCTGGACATGGGCGCTTCGGCAGTGCAGCTGGGCACACCTTTTGCCGTGACCGAAGAAGGCGATGCCCATCCCGAATTCAAGCGCGTGCTGGCGGAAGCGGGTCCGGAAGACATCGTGACATTCATGAGCGTGGCCGGCCTGCCCGCGCGCGCGGTTCGCACGCCATGGCTGGAAAACTACCTCCAGCGCGAAAGCCGTTTGCAAGGGTATGCCAGAAGCAATCCGGACCGGTGCGCTTCCGGCCTGCATTGCCTGTCGCAGTGTGGCCTGCGTGATGGCATTGCCCGTGCCGGGCAGTTCTGCATCGACGCCCAGCTTGCGGCAGCGCTGGCTGGCGATCGCAAGAAAGGGTTGTTCTTCCGCGGGTCGGAACCCTTGCCATTCGGACGCGAGATCCGGCCGGTGCGCGATCTGATCAGCTACATGCTGGGAGAACAGTGCAGCACGACCGAGCGCAATCCCGTTTATTCTCAAAGCCAGCCGGCCTCGGCCAACGAAGCGATGCCATGACTGGTCACGATGAAGTGATCCAGTACCCGGATGTCGACCAGGGCTAGCGCCTCAGCCAGCTGACGGGTCAGCTGACGGTCGGCCATGCTGGGTTCTGCCACCCCCGAGGGGTGGTTGTGCGCCAGAATGACGGCAGCGGCGTTGTACGAGAGCGCCTGTTTCAGAACCTCGCGCGGATAGACCCGGGCCTCGGTCAGGGTGCCGCGAAACATGTCCTCGCTGGCAATCAGCCGGTTCTGGTTGTCCAGAAACAGCACGCAGAATGTCTCGTGTTCGCGTGAGCCAAGGCTGAGACGCAGCCAGTCCCGCACCGCGCCGGGCGAGGACAGGGCGTCCTGTACCCGACAGGTTTCTGCCAGTGCCCGGCGGACCATTTCCATCACCGCCTGCAGTTGCGCATAGGTTGCACTGCCCATGCCGGGGCAGGCGCAGAGTTCATCGCGGGAGGCTGCAAACAGGCGGTTCAGGCTGCCGAAGCGTACCAGCAGATCGCGGCCCAGTTCAACGGCATTCCGGCCGGCGATGCCGGTGCGCAGGAAGATGGCCAGCAGTTCGGCATCGTTCAGTGCTGCTGTACCGTGCTGCAGCAGGCGTTCCCGGGGACGTTGCGTGACGGGCCATTGCTGGATGTTCATGGGTTTCTTGCTCCGGAGGTTGACCGGCTTCGGCTGCTGGCATTTCCGTGCACTCCGAATCCATCGGTTCTGGTGGCAGCCAGACGGGAACAGTGCGTTGGTTTCCGGATTATCTCCGGCCCGGACAGGGTTGACAATTTGCAGATCACGTAGGCTGGCTGGGCAAAGACCGCCACGTTCCGTGGGTCTGCATATCGAAATGACCGGCCGCAGGCTATACTGTCGTCTGTTTTGAAGGTTGTGCGAGGAATTCATGCTGGCAGGCAAACAAATCGTGCTGGGGGTCGCTGGCGGCATTGCCGCGTACAAGTCAGCTGAACTGGCGCGCCTGCTGGTCAAGGCGGGTGCTGCCGTGCAGGTGGTGATGACCCGCTCGGCGACCCGTTTTGTCGGTCCTTTGACATTCCAGGCGCTGACTGGCAATCCGGTCTGGCTGGATGAGACGGCAAGCGAAGACGCCATGCCGCATATCCGGCTGGGGCGCGGCCAGGAGTTGATCCTGGTGGCACCGGCCACAGCAGACCTGATCGCCAGGCTGGCCCAGGGAAGGGCGGATGATCTGCTGACCCAGACCTGTCTGGCGCGCGAATGTCCATTGTGGGTGGTGCCGGCGATGAACCGGCAGATGTGGCAAAATCCGGCTACCCAGCGCAATCTGCAACAGTTGCGTGACGACGGAATCCGGATTGTCGGACCGGCGGAAGGGGAACAGGCATGTGGTGAAACCGGACCGGGCCGCATGACCGAACCGCAGGACATCGTGCAGGAATTGCTGGCTGCCATGCAGCCAGGCGTACTGGCCGGCCAGCGGGTGCTGGTGACGGCCGGGCCTACCATCGAACGCATCGATCCGGTACGCGCGCTGACCAATTTCAGTTCTGGTCGCATGGGTTACGCAGTCGCGCAGGCAGCGGTCGAGGCCGGCGCCGAGGTGACGCTGGTCAGCGGGCCAACATGCTTGCAGGCACCTGCCGGGCTGGACATGGTTCGTGTGGAAAGTGCGTCCGGGATGTTTGCGGCCGTCATGGAACGCGTGAAAGACTGCGATATCTTCATCAGCGTGGCGGCGGTGGCCGATTTCCGGCCAGCTGTGACATCGCCAGAAAAAATCAAGAAAGATGCCGCGCCCGCCAGCATCGCGTTGCTGCCGAATGCCGATATACTGGCGCACGTTGCAGCGCTGCCCGCTCCGCCCTTCTGCGTCGGCTTTGCTGCCGAAACCAGTCGGCTGGTCGAACATGGCGAAGCCAAGCGACGGGCCAAGCGTCTGCCGCTGCTGGTGGTCAACCAGGCGCAGCAGGCGCTGGGCAGTCCGGACAATGAATTGTTGCTGCTGGATGATCGTGGCGAACACCTGTTCGCCCGGACTGACAAACTATCGGCAGCCCGCCAGTTGATTGCGCACATTGCGCAGATGCTGAAACCACCGGTCACCTGAGTGTGTGATCCGACAAGGAGAGATTCAAATGCGTCATACCATCGATCTGCGAATTCTCGATCCGCGCCTGCATGAGCATCCGCCAGCCTACGCCACGGGCGGCGCTGCCGGCGTTGACCTGCGCGCCTGCATCGACCAGCCGATGCAGCTGCTGCCGGGGCAGACCCTGCTGGTGCCCAGCGGACTGGCAGTCCACATTGCCCAGTCGAATCTGGCTGCCGTGGTGCTGCCGAGATCGGGGCTTGGCCACAAGCATGGTATCGTGCTTGGCAATCTGGTTGGCCTGATCGATTCCGATTACCAGGGGCAGATTTTCATCTCGATGTGGAATCGTGGCAGCGTTGCATTCGATATCAACCCGCTGGAACGCATTGCGCAACTGGTTTTTGTGCCGGTGGTGCAGGTTCAGTTCAATGTGGTGGACAATTTTGAAACATCCGAACGGGCCGAGGGCGGGTTCGGCAGCACCGGGCGGGTCTGAACGGGCCGGTGCTGCCGGTCAGTTCTGACGCGCCAGCACGGCCGCCTGTGCGGCCGCCTTCAGGTTGTCCACGCTGACGCCATCCAGGCTGATGCGCGGGCTGTCGGCATAGTCCGGATAGTGCTGAAGCATGGATTTTTCATAGCTGCGATCATAATGCAGGTGCAGCAGCTGGCTCACCAGTTCGTCCCAGTTGTTCTGTTCCACCAGCGTCCGCCAGGCATCGATCTGCTGGCGGCCATGCAATTCGGTGAGTTGGGCCAGCCGTTCCAGCAGGGTGGTGGGGTCGGCCAGAAAATGGCGGTAATCCTGTTTCAGCCATTCAATGCGAATCGGGTCTGCGGTTTCCAGCCGGATCGCGCGGCCGGGTTGCCACATGGCCCGCATCAGCGATTCAGGAACGCGAAGATGGCCGATGCGCTTGCTTTCGGCTTCGATATACACGGGGCGATCCGGGTCCAGGTGTTGCAGATGCCACCACACCCGGCCTTCAAACATTTTTTGCGAGGGCTGTCGTTGATCGGGCAGGTTGCCCAGCAGCGAACCGCGATGGGCCGCCAGCGTTTCCAGGTCCAGCACCTGTTCCCCTTGCTGGTGCAGGGCGGTGAGCAGGCGGCTTTTGCCGGAACCGGTGAGACCGCAGATCACCCGGAAACGAAACTGTTCCGGTAGGGTTTCCAGGTCGCTGACCACGGATTTTCGCCAGCGTTTGTACCCACCTTCCAGTTGTTCGGACTTCCAGCCAATCTGGCGCAGGATCAGGTTCATGGCTCCGCTGCGCTTGCCACCGCGCCAGCAGTAGATCAGCGGTCGCCAGCCGGTCGGCCGGTCGGACAGACGTTCCAGCAGATGATCGGCGATATTGCGTGCAATCAGCGCGGCGCCGATGCGGCGGGCGGCAAAGCTGGATGGCTGGTTGTGCAGGGTGCCGACCAGCGCTCGCTGGTCGTTGTCGAGAACCGGGAGATTGATGGCTCCCGGAATGTGATCAATGGCAAATTCGGCAGGTGAGCGCGCATCGATGATCTCGTCAAAAGAGGCCAGTTGTGTTACGGTTACGCGGTTTGTCACGAGCAGTCTGTTGTCACGAGGTGTCTGGAAGCATGGAAGAAATCAGGTTAACACAATTTTCCCATGGTGGGGGTTGTGGGTGCAAACTGGCACCTTCCGTCCTGCACGAAATGCTGGCCGAACTGCCGGCAGGAATGGCTGGCACCGATCTGCTGGTCGGTGTGGAAACCAGCGATGATGCGGCTGTGTATCGCCTGAATGCGGAGCAGGCGATCGTATCGACAACCGACTTTTTCATGCCGATCGTGGACGATCCATTCGAGTTCGGCCGGATTGCGGCGACCAACGCCCTGTCGGACATTTATGCCATGGGCGGCAAGCCATTGTTTGCGCTGGCGATTGTCGGCATGCCGATCGGTCGCCTGCCGGTGCCTGTCATGCGCGAGATTCTGGCCGGTGGAGAATCGGTTTGCCGGCAGGCTGGCATTGCCATTGCCGGTGGTCATTCGATCGATGCACCGGAGCCGATTTATGGGCTGGCGGTGACGGGTCTTGTCCATCCGGAGCAGGTCAAGCGCAATTGCGACGGACAGGCCGGCGATGTGCTGATTCTCGGCAAGGGGCTGGGCATCGGCATCATGAGTTCAGCGCTCAAAAAAGGCGAGCTCTCTGCAGAAGGCTATCAGCAGATGCTGGCTTCCACGACCCGGCTCAATACGCCCGGCATGCATCTGGCCGGCATTGCTGGCGTGCATGCCGTGACCGATGTGACCGGTTTCGGCCTGCTTGGGCATTTGCTGGAAATCTGCCGGGGCTCGGGCGTGGCGGCGGAAATCGTGTTTGCTTCCCTGCCAGTCCTGCCGGTGGCAGGCGAACTTGCCCGGCAAGGTTACGCACCTGGCGCGGCAGAACGCAACTGGGCCAGCTATGGTCAGGAAGTCCTGTTGCCGCCGGGTATCCAGTCCTGGCAGCAGAACCTGTTGTGCGATCCGCAAACCAGTGGTGGCCTGCTGGTGTCATGCCACCCATCCGCAGTGGCCGAGGTCATGGCATTGTTTGCCGGGCAAGGTTTTGCCGAGGCGGCCGTGGTAGGTCGCCTGATTGAAGGCGCTCCGCGGGTGATGGTGCTCTAAAAGGCTGTTGAAACCAATTGCGCTTGACCATGTGGCGTTGAAAAATGGTTCAAATCCTCATTTATTACCCGTAACATCCTGTTTTTCAGGTTTTTTCGTCTTGTCTTGTCTGCGCTCATGACGTTTTTCAATAACCTGTTGACCCGAGGTCGTTCCTGTTCGGATGACCTGTCTGGCGGACCGGCCGTGCTGTGTCCTGCCTTTTGCTGATTTCTCATGTCCTGCACCTTGTCTTTCGCCGGTTGATTCCGGTCTGCTCCCGTGGTCCATTTTCGCGATAGCCGGTTTTGTAACCCTTTGTCAGCGTTTGAAATTTGCGGGTACTTGCCTTGACTCGGCTTATTTTGTTCACTATAGTGGGATTCAGTGGTAATTTGTGGTAAATTGTGGGGTAATTCCCGGTGTGGGCCAATCTATGTTTCGTGGGGCGACAACATTAAGTCTGGATAGCAAGGGGCGGTTGATGCTGCCGGCCCGCTATCGCGACGCGCTCGTCACGCCGGAGGACAACCGCGTGGTGGTCACGGCTGATCCGAGCAGATGCTTGTTGCTGTTTCCACTGGCGCAATGGGAGCCGATCGAGAAAAAACTGAATGCGCTGTCCAGTTTTGATCCGCATACCCGTGGATTGCAGCGTCTGCTGGTCGGTAATGCCGCTGATCTGGAACTGGATGGTAACGGTCGCATTTTGCTGACTGCCAATTTGCGCAAGTTTGCCGATCTCGACAAAAGTGTGGTGATGGTAGGCCAGGGCGCCAAGTTCGAGTTGTGGAACGAGGAACGCTGGCAGCAGCAGATGGATGCAGCTGCCGGTCTGATGGAAAGCGGAATGCCGGACGAGCTGGCCGGTTTTACCCTGTGAGCCCTGCCGTTGAACATGTCACGGTTCTGTTGCAGGAAGCAGTGGATGCGCTGCAGGTGCGCCAGAACGGGGTATATGCCGATCTGACGTTCGGCCGTGGCGGCCACAGCCGGCTGATTCTGGAGCGGCTGGGGCCGGAAGGCAGGCTGATTGCCATGGATCGCGATCTGGCCGCCGTTGAAGCGGGGCAGCATTGGCAGGACAAGCGGTTTGAGCTGGTTCATGGCGAATTTGCCGGGTTCGGCGCGGTCATGGATCGGTTGGGCATCGGCAGGCTGGACGGCGTATTGATGGATCTGGGGGTGTCGTCCCCCCAGCTGGATGAGGCGGCCAGGGGGTTCAGTTTCCGGTTCGATGCGCCGCTGGATATGCGCATGAACCAGTCCTGCGGCATGACCGCAGCGCAATGGCTGGCTGGTGCAGAAGAGAAAGAATTGATGGAGGTGATCCGCGATTATGGAGAAGAGCGGCATGCTAAGGCGATTGCAAGAGCGGTTGTCGCGCATCGAGCGCGAACGCCACTTACAACCACTCTGCAGCTGGCGCGCCTCGTCGCATCCGTCGTGCCCGGGCGCGAGGTCGGGCAGAACCCGGCCACCCGGACTTTTCAGGCTATACGGATTTACCTCAATCGCGAAATTGAAGAGCTGCGGACTGTCCTGCCACAGGTTGTAAGTCGCCTGAATCCTGGTGGCCGTCTGGTGGTGATCAGCTTTCATTCACTGGAAGACCGGATCGTCAAGCGGTTCATGCGGGAATGTTCCAGTCCGCCGCGCTTGCCGGCCAGATTGCCGGTCAGGGCCAGTGAGATTCCGCCGGCTGCGATGCGGCTGGTTGGCCGGGCGGTACGTCCGGGAGAGCGGGAAGTCGCGGAAAACCCGCGAGCTCGAAGTGCGATCATGCGCGTGCTGGAGGCAGTCTGATGCGGATGCAGCTGGTGTTGCTGGTCATGGTGGTGGGTTGTGCGTTACTGGTGGTCAAGGGCCAGCAGCAGGCGCGCAAGGCTTTCATCGCCCTGCAGCAGGCAGACCAGCAGCAGCGCCGGCTGGAAGAAGAATGGGGACGACTGCAACTCGAAGAAAGTACCTGGGGCATGCACTCAAGGGTGGGCAAGATAGCCGTTGAACAATTGGGCATGCAAATGCCGGAACCTGCCCAGGTTCATGTGTTGTTCGACAAAAACGCGGAGAATCGCCCATGATTACCATGGGGCGATCAGCCGGTCATCTGCTTACCCTGCATCTCAAGCAGTGGCGAAGCACGCTGGTGCTCGCGCTGTTGATGCTCTGGCTCGGGCTGATGGCCGGCCGCGCAGTTTACCTGCAGGGCTTGCGGCATGCTTTCCTGCAACGCAAGGCAGATGCCATGTCCAGCCGGGTGGTGACCATGCCGGCGCATCGCGGCATGATCTGCGACCGGAACGGGCTCCCGCTTGCCGTCAGCACGCCAGTGGACTCGTTGTGGTGCAATCCGACCATGGTCGAGGCCAGCAACACCCAGATCCGCCAGCTGGCCGGCATTCTGCAGATGAGCGTGGCCGATGTCAGGGATCATCTGACCGATCAGGGGCACGAATTTGTCTATATCAAGCGACGCTTGCCGCCAGATCAGGCGGAAGCAGTCACCCGGCTCGATATTCAGGGGCTTTCCCTGCAGCGGGAATACCGGCGTTACTATCCGGCAGGCGAGTCCACCGCGGCACTGATTGGCATCACCGGCGTCAACGACAATGGTCAGGAAGGCCTGGAGCTGGCCTGGCAATCCATGCTGGCCGGCAAGCCGGGCAGCCAGCGCGTACTGCAGGACCGGCGTGGCAATGTCATTGAGGATTTGCAGGGCATCATGACGCCGCGTCCGGGTCAGGACATGAAGCTGTCCATCGACATGCGCCTGCAGTATCTGGCGAACCAGGAGCTCGAACAGGCCATTGCACTCAACAAGGCGCGCGATGGTGCCATTGTGGTACTCGATGCCCGCACCGGCGAAGTGCTGGCGCTGGCCAATGCGCCATCGTTCAATCCGAACAATCTCAAGGGTGTGAAGCCCTGGATGATGCGCAACCGGGTGATCGCGGATCAGTACGAGCCGGGTTCGGTCATGAAACCGTTTACCGTGACAGCCGCTCTGGATACCGGCCGGTATTCACCGGCCACTACCATCGACACCGAAGGTGGAATCTGGCATATCGGACGGGCAACCATCCATGATGCCGAAGCATCTGGCGTATTGACCGTTTCCCAGGTGATCGAAAAATCGAGCAATATCGGAGCATCCAAAATCGCGCTGTCATTGCCGCCGGAATACATGTGGCAAAAATTGCACGATTGCGGATTTGGCAGTCAGCCGCTGGATGGGTATCCGGGATCGGCACCCGGTGATTTGCGGCCCTGGCAACACTGGCGTCCGATCGAACAGGCGACTCTTTCCTATGGCAATGGTGTTGCCGTTTCCCTGTTGCAGATTGCCCGTGCCTACACAGTATTTGCCAACCATGGTGTGCTGATGCCGGTCAGCCTGACTCCGGTCAGCCTGACTCCGGCGGGGCAACGCGTGTTCTCTGCCCGCAGCGCGGATGAAATGCGCGCCATGCTCGAAAGCGTTGTCAGCGCTGATGGTACGGCGCCCCAGGCCGCATTGCCGGATTATCGCGTGGCGGGCAAGACCGGGACAGCGCATAAGCCGGATCATGGCGGTTACAGCAATTCGCGATACATTGCCTCGTTCATTGGCATGGCGCCGGCAAGCCAGCCACGGCTGATTGTTGCCGTGATGATCGATGAGCCATCGGCTGGAAAATATTATGGTGGCCAGGTGGCCGGCCCCGTGTTTCACAACGTGATGGAACACAGTCTGCATTTGCTCGGTGTACCGCCGGACAGGCAGGAAAGCACGATGCAACCGTCAGCTGCAATGGGGAGCACATGATGCCGGCCGTTGCTCAGACACAGGTGGCACAACAGGCCCTGGCGGCATTGCAACGCCAGGGCGCTGTGCTTTCGGGGATCACGGCGGACAGCCGCCGGGTTGCTTCCGGTCAGGCGTTTGCCGCTTATGCCGGCATGCGGTTGCATGGACGCGACTTCGTGCCGCAGGCCATTGCGGCGGGTGCGCCGGCGGTGCTGTGGGATGAAGACGAAGGGCGGCCGGAAGGCCTGCCTGAGGGCATGCCTGGCGTCGGTGTGCCTGCCCTGAAACAGCACATCAGCGCGCTGGCCGACCTCCTGTATGGCCAACCCTCGCGCATGTTGCGGATCATCGGGGTGACCGGGACCAATGGCAAGACCAGTTGCACCCACTGGATTGCCCAGGCAATGACCGGACTTGGCCAGAAAACTGCAGTGATGGGCACACTCGGCAATGGCATCCCGCCGGCGCTGACCTATACCGGAAACACCACTGCCGATGCGGCTGAACTGCAGCGTCAGCTGGCTGAGTTTGTGGCGCAAGGCGCGTCATTCGTGGCCATGGAAGCCTCATCGGAAGGACTGGATCAGGGACGTGTCAATGCTGTGCGGTTTGATACGGCGGTGCTGACCAACCTGACCCGCGATCATCTGGATTATCACGGTGACATGGAACACTATGCAGCAGCCAAGGCGCGACTGTTTGCCTGGCCTGACCTGCGCGCGGCGGTTCTGAATGCGGATGATGCGTTCGGTCGGCGTCTGCTGGCCGAAGAGGTGGTGTCAGCGCGCGAAGTAGTCACTTACGGACTGGTGCATGGCGATGTGCGCGGCACATCCCTGCAAACCGGAACCGGTGGTCTGTCGATGCGGGTGGAAACGCCATGGGGCAAGGGTCAGTTGCAGGCGTCGGTCGTTGGTCGTTTCAATGCGGAAAATCTGCTGGCGTGCCTGTCGGTTCTGCTGATGAACGGGGTTGAACTGGATGCAGCATTGCTGGCCTTGTCTGCGGTGGTGCCGCCGCCCGGCCGCATGCAGATGGCTGGAGGCGGCAAGCAGCCGCTGGTGCTGGTGGATTATGCCCACACGCCGGATGCGCTGGAAAAAGTGCTGACCACCTTGCGCCAGTCAGGGCTTGCCGGTCGCCTGTTTTGCGTGTTCGGCTGCGGGGGCAATCGCGATGCGGGAAAACGCCCGCTGATGGGTGAAATTGCAGCCCGTCTGGCAGATCAGGTTGTGGTGACTTCTGACAATCCACGCCATGAAGATCCACTGCAGATTGTGGCGGAGATTCGTGCCGGCATGTCCATGGCCGCAGAATGGGTCGAGACTGACCGTGCCCGTGCCATCGCGCGTGCCATCGCAGCTGCCGAGCCGGGTGATATTGTCCTGATCGCCGGAAAGGGGCATGAAAACTGGCAGGAAGTTGCCGGGCAGCGTTATCCGTTTGATGACCTGCAAGTGGCCACAGCCGCACTGGAGGGACGGACATGATCCTGTTCAATCTGCAGGATGCCGCGCAGATGGCCGGTGGCATGGCCAGAGGGCAGGCCGATATCGTCCGGGTGAGTACGGACAGCCGGCAGCTTCTGCCCGGAGACCTGTTTGTCGCATTGCGCGGCGAACGGTTCGACGGCCATGCGTTTGCCGCGAATGCACTGCTCGCAGGCGCTGCTGCAGTCATGATAGACCGGGACGGGTATGTGGGTTTGCAACCATCCATTGTGGTGGAAGACACGCGGCTTGCCCTTGGGCGGCTGGCGGCAGCCTGGCGAAAGCGGCAGTCGCTCAAAATGGCAGCCATCACAGGCAGTAGCGGCAAGACAACCGTCAAGGAAATGCTGGCGTCGATTATGCGCCATGCCGCTGGAACGACGGCAGTGCTGGCAACGAAAGGCAACCTGAACAATGACATTGGCGTGCCGCTCACGCTGCTGCAACTGAATGCAGAACACCGCTATGCGGTGATCGAAATGGGCATGAACCATGCCGGAGAACTGGATTATCTGAGTCGCCTGGCCGGTGCCGATCTGGTGCTGGTCAACAATGCCGGTCATGCCCATGTGGGCATGCTCGGGTCGGTAGAAGCCGTCGCACGCGCCAAAGGGGAAATCATCACCGGCAGCCCGGGAGGGGCAGTGGTCGTCATCAATGCCGATGACGCCTACGCCGGATTATGGCGCGAAATGGCGGCCAGCAGACGGATCATGACCTTTGGCCTGGAAAAACAGGCGCAGTGCCGGGCGACCTTCGAATTGCAGGCAGAGTCCAGCCAGTTGCAACTGGAATTGCCGGACGGTTCGGCCGGTTGCCGGTTGCCGGTTGCCGGTCGGCACAATGTCATGAACGCACTGGCAGCCGCCTGTGCTGCCCATGGTCTCGGTATCGGGCTGGGCGACATCGTTGGCGGACTGGAATCGTTCACGGCGCCGGCAGGTCGTCAGATCAGTTTGCGTCTTGCCAACGGCGCAACCCTGATAGATGACACATACAACGCCAATCCCGAATCGGTGCGGGCGGCGATTGACGTACTGGCAGGCCGTAGTGGTCAGCGCTGGCTGGTGCTGGGTGACATGGGCGAGCTGGGCGATGCCTCGCTGGAAGCCCACCGGCAGCTGGGCGAGTATGCCAGCAAGCAAGGTATTGACCGGCTGTTTACGCTGGGTGAAGACAGTCGGTTGGCCGCTGCCGCATTCGGAAAAAACGGGCGCAGTTACCAGCAGCTGGAAGATCTGCTGACGGATTTGCGCAGCGGGCTTGATGGCGATGTCACCGTGCTGGTCAAGGGTTCCCGCTTTATGCGGATGGAGCGGGTTATCCAGGAATTGAAAGGAACTGATTGATGCTGCTGTGGTTATTCCAGTCACTGGAAGGTGATGTCCACGCATTCAATGTGTTCAACTACATCACATTGCGGGCGGTGCTGGCTTCGCTGACGTCATTGACGATTTCGTTCGTCATCGGTCCGGCGGTGATTCGCAAGCTGACAGAAATGAAAATCGGTCAGGCGGTGCGGACCGATGGCCCTCAGAGCCATCTGGTGAAATCCGGCACCCCGACCATGGGCGGCGCACTGATCCTGGTTTCAATCGTGCTGTCCACCCTGTTCTGGGGCGATCTGGACAACCATTATGTCTGGACCGTGCTGCTGACGACGCTCGGGTTTGGTCTGGTGGGCTGGGTGGATGATTATCGCAAGGTGGTGTATCGCAACCCCAAGGGATTGTCGGCCAAAGCCAAATATTTCTGGCAGTCACTGATTGGCCTGGCAACGGCACTGTATCTGGCATATTCCGCGCATCTGCCTGCGCAAACCGATCTGATCGTGCCGTTTTTCAAGCATGTCGCCATCCCGCTTGGAACGCTGGGTTTTGTCATGCTGGCTTATTTTGTCATCGTGGGAACCAGCAATGCGGTGAACCTGACCGATGGCCTGGATGGTCTGGCCATCATGCCCACCGTGATGGTGGCATCGGCGCTGTCCATTTTTGCATATGTGGCCGGACATGCAGTGTTTTCGCATTACCTGGGCGAACCGCACATACCAGGCGCGGGCGAACTGGCGGTGGTGTGCGCAGCCATGGCGGGCGCAGGGCTGGCCTTCCTGTGGTTCAACGCCTATCCGGCCGAGGTGTTCATGGGCGATGTCGGGGCGCTGGCGCTGGGGGCGGCGCTGGGAACAGTGGCCGTGATCGTGCGCCAGGAAATCGTTCTGCTGGTGATGGGGGGTGTGTTCGTGGTGGAAACCCTGTCTGTGATGATTCAGGTGCTGTCGTTCAAGCTGACTGGAAAGCGGGTGTTTCGCATGGCTCCGCTGCACCATCATTTTGAACTGAAAGGCTGGAAGGAAACCCAGGTAGTGGTCCGGTTCTGGATCATCACGATGATGCTGGTGCTGTTTGGATTGTCAACGCTGAAAATACGATGAGTCGTTTGAGATGAACTGGAGTGACAAAAAAATTCTGATACTGGGGCTGGGCAGCAGCGGTCTTTCGGCTGCCCGCTGGTTGACCAGGCACGGAGCGCAGGTGTCCGTGGCTGATCAGGCCAGCGCGCCGCCTGCAGCACGCCAGTTGCAGGATAGCCTGCCGGACGTGAAGCTGTGGCTGGGCCACTGGCCGGAAGAAGCGTTTGCGGGCATCGATATCATCGTGATCAGCCCTGGAGTGCCGGACAGCCAGCCACAGATTGTGGCAGCGCGAGCCCGTGGCGTGGCGGTGATGAGCGATGTGGAGGTGTTCGCCCGTGCGATTCCACCCCATGCGCGCGTGGTTGCAATCACTGGTTCGAATGGCAAGAGCACCGTGACCACCATGGTGGGCGAAATCTGCAAGGCGGCAGGGCTGAAGACGCGCGTGGCAGGAAACATCGGTTTGCCTGCACTGGATGCTCTGGATGAGCCGGAGCAGACCGAGGTGTACGTGCTTGAACTGTCCAGCTTCCAGCTTGAACACATCGACAGTCTGCATTGCGCGGCTTCGGTTGTGCTCAATCTGAGTGAAGACCATCTGGACAGGTATCCGGACATGCAGGCCTACGCAAATGCCAAGGGGCGTGTGTATGCCATGACTGAGGGCGTGCAGGTGGTCAACCGCGAAGATCCCCTGGCAGCCGCACTGGCAAATGCACATGGCCGCCAGGTCAGTTTCGGTCTCGATTGCCCGACAGGCGACATGAACTATGGCGTCTGTGATGGAGAACTGAGGCGTGGCAGACACACACTGATGCAATCCGCAGACCTGCGTGTGGCCGGCAGTCACAATGTCGCCAATGCCCTTGCGGCCTGGGCGCTGGCAGCAGAACTGGGCATTCCGGATGAGCGGATTGCGGAATGTCTGAAACTGTTTGGTGGACTGCCCCACCGGGTTCAGTGGGTGGCGGGACAGGCCGGGATCGATTTCTACGATGATTCGAAAGGCACCAATGTGGGGGCAACCGTTGCCGCCATGCGCGGATTGTCGCGGCCACTGGTGCTGATCGCCGGCGGGGATGGCAAGGGGCAGGATTTTACGCCGCTGTCCGCCGTGGTCCGGCAGAAAGCCAGGGCAGTCGTGCTGATCGGCCGTGATGCGGGCAAAATCGCCGAGGCGATTGCCGATGCTGGCGTACCGGTCATGCGCGCCGCGACAATGGAAGAAGCGGTCCGTGTCGCTCGCGAACAGGCCTGTCCGGGAGATGCCGTGCTGCTGTCTCCGGCCTGTGCAAGTTTTGACATGTTCGACAACTATGCACACCGGGCGCGGGTGTTTGTCAGCGCTGTGGAACGACTGGCGAGGGAAGTGGCATGAGCATGGCGGTCGGCAGACGCACCGGGGGAGCCAGCTATGACGAGTTGCTCGTCTGGCTGGTGCTTGCGCTGCTGATGTTCGGCCTGGTGATGGTGTACTCGGCATCCATTGATACGGCAGCCGCCAACGTGCACACCGGATACAACGGAGCCTTCTTCCTGATCCGCCAGGCAGGGTTCGTGGCGGTAGGCCTGGCTTGCGGCTATGCCGCATTCCGCGTGCCGGTCTACCAGTGGCAGCGATGGGCGGTGTGGATTTTTGTCGGCGGCCTGGTCCTGCTGGCGCTGGTGCTGATTCCGGGAGTCGGGCGCAGCGTCAATGGCAGCCAGCGCTGGCTGCCATTGGGCATCATCAATCTGCAACCGTCGGAAATCATGAAGCTGGCCGCTGTTCTGTACGCGGCGGACTATACCGTGCGCAAGGCCGCATTCATGCATAACTTCAAACAGGGTTTCCTGCCCATGCTGATTGCGGTGCTGACTACAGGTGCCTTGTTGCTGCGCGAGCCGGATTTCGGCGCGTTTGTGGTCATTCTGGCGATTGCCATGACGACCCTGTTTCTGGGTGGCCTCAACCTGAGAATTTTCATCGGACTGCTTGCGCTTTCGGTCATCGGATTCATTGGCCTGATCTGGAGTTCGCCCTATCGTCTGCAGCGGATAACCGGCTTCATGGATCCATGGTCGGATCCTTATGGCAAAGGATATCAGCTGGCCCACGCCCTGATTGCATTTGGCCGTGGCCAGTGGTTTGGCCTCGGCCTGGGACGCAGTGTGGAAAAGCTGTTCTATCTGCCGGAGGCGCATACCGATTTCCTGCTGGCGGTGATAGCCGAAGAGCTGGGCCTGCTGGGGGTGGCCGTCGCGATCGGACTGTTTGGCATGCTGGTGATCCGGGCATTCCGCATCGGACGCGAGGCTGCGCAGCAGGAACGCCACTTCTGTGCGCTGACTGCCATGGGCATTGGTGTCTGGCTGGGCGTGCAGGCTGGCATCAATATTGGCGTCAATGTCGGCCTGTTGCCTACCAAAGGACTGACATTGCCGCTGATGTCGTATGGCGGCAGTGGCGTGGTGACCAACTGCATTGCGCTGGGCATTCTGCTGCGGGTAGACCACGAAACGCGCGCCATGCGGCGTGGCCGCAAGGGAGCATGAAATGGCGCAGACAGTCATGATCATGGCAGGCGGCACCGGCGGTCATATCTATCCCGGCATGGCGGTGGCCGATGTCCTGCGCGAGCGAGGCTGGCAGGTGGTCTGGCTTGGCACGCGCAAAGGCATGGAATCCCGCATCGTACCGGGTGCCGGTTACCAGATGGCATGGCTCAGCATGAGTGGATTGCGTGGCAATGGACTGATTCGCAAGCTGGTCATGCCAGGCATGTTGTTGCTGGCTTGTGCCCAGGCCCTGGCAGCAGTACTGCGGCACCGGCCGGATGTCGTGATCGGATTTGGGGGTTATCCGAGTTTTCCAGGCGGAATCATGGCGGCGATAACAGGCTTGCCATTGCTGGTGCATGAGCAGAATGCGATTGCCGGATTGACCAACCGGGTTCTGGCCTGTGTTGCAAAACGGGTGATGACCGGATTTCCAGAGGCATTCTGCCAGACCATCGACCGGCCGTTGCCCTGTGGCAAGGTGGATACCCAATGGACTGGCAACCCGGTTCGCGCAAGCCTGACGCCTGCTGTACAAGCCCGTAAAGACCGCAGTGGACGACTACGCCTGCTGGTGGTTGGGGGGAGTCTGGGTGCCCAGGCATTGAACGACGTGGTGCCGCGGGCACTGGCGCTGATCGGGGAGACGGAACGTCCTGTGGTCATGCATCAGTCAGGCGAACGGCATGTGGAGACATTGCGCAGGAATTACCGTGAGGCGGCGGTTGAGGCCGATGTAAAAGATTACATACAGGATATGGCAGATGCTTACGCCTGGTGCGATGTGGCGATTACGCGTGCCGGCGCACTGACAGTTGCTGAACTGGCAGTGGCGGGTGTGCCGGCCATTCTGGTGCCGTATCCGCATGCAGTGGATGACCACCAGACCCGCAATGCTGGATTTCTGACCAGCCATCAAGCCGCCATTCTGATGCCACAAGACCGGTTGACGCCGGAAGCACTGGCTGGACTGCTGACCGGACTTGACCGTGAACAGCTTGCCGGCATGGCCGAACGCGCCCTGTCGGTGGCAAAGCCGGATGCGGCTGCGACCGTGGCAGACGTTTGCGAGGAAATGGTGCGATGAAGCACAAGGTCAGACAATTGCACTTTGTCGGTATCGGTGGCGCCGGGATGAGCGGGATTGCCGAAGTGCTGCTGAACCAGGGTTATGTCATCACCGGATCGGACTTGTCCGACAGTGCCAATACCCGCAGGCTGGCGAGTCTGGGAGCGCATATCCACCGTGGCCATGCGGCTGCCCATGTTGGTCAGGCCGATGTGATCGTGGTGTCGACAGCGGTGCAGCCGGACAACCCCGAAGTCCTGGCGGCACGGGAGCGTGGCATACCGGTGGTGCCCCGCGCCATCATGCTGGCGGAACTGATGCGACTCCGTCAGGGTATTGCGGTTGCCGGAACCCACGGCAAGACCACCACCACCTCATTGATTGCCAGCGTGCTGGCCCAGGCCGGGCTGGACCCGACCTTCGTGATCGGCGGCCGATTGCTGGCTGCCGGGGCAAATGCCCGTCTGGGTCAGGGCGAGTATCTGGTTGCCGAGGCTGACGAATCGGATGCGTCGTTCCTGCACCTGATGCCAATACTCTGCGTGGTGACCAATATCGATGCCGATCACATGGAAACGTACGGCCATGATTTTGGCCGTCTGAAGCAGGCATTCGTCGATTTTGTCGAACACATTCCGTTTTATGGTCGTGCTGTGCTGTGCGTGGATGATGAGAATGTGCGTTCCATCCTGCCATCGATCAGCAAGCCGGTGACCAGTTATGCCATCGATCAGCCGGCCGACCTTCGCGCAATCAATATTCGCGCCGAAAATGGGCGCATGCACTTCGAGGTTGTCAACGGTGGCGGAAAACCGGTAATGCCGGTGAGTCTGAACATTCCGGGACGCCACAATGTGCTGAACGCACTGGCAGCAATCGCCATTGCCCTGGAAATTGGTGTGCAGACGCAGGACATTGCCACTGCGCTGGGCGAATTCTCCGGTGTGGGCAGACGCTTCCAGCGCTATGGCGATATTCAGCTGGCGCAGGGCGGCAGTTTCACGCTCATTGACGACTATGGCCATCATCCGGCGGAAATGGCCGCCACCCTGGCTGCTGCCCGGGCTGCCTTCCCTGGTCGCAGGCTGGTGCTGGCATTCCAGCCGCATCGTTACAGCCGCACACGAGATCTGTTTGAAGACTTCGTCGCGGTGCTGGGCAGTGTCGACATGCTGTTGCTGACCGAAGTCTATGCGGCCGGCGAACAACCGGTTGTGGCTGCAGACAGTCGCGCCTTGTCGCGCGCATTGCGCGTGAACGGCAAGGTCGAACCGCTGTTTGTCGCCCAGATTGGCGACATGGCCGGTGCTGTGCTCGATAACGTGCGGGACGGCGATGTTGTGCTGACCATGGGCGCGGGCTCGATAGGCAGCGTCCCTGCTGCCATCGTCGAACTGGCGGGAGGTGGAGCAGCATGATGCCGCAACCAACCAGTTCTCTGCGCGGCGTACTGCGCAAAAACGAACCCATGTCTGCCCACGTGTCGTGGCGGGCAGGCGGTCGTGCCGAAAACTGGTATCAGCCGGCAGATCTGGCGGACATGGCGGAGTTCCTGCGCAGTTTGCCGGCGGATGTGCCGGTGTATTGCGTCGGGCTGGGCAGCAATCTGCTGGTGCGCGACGGTGGACTGGCCGGCGTGGTGCTCAGCATGCATGGCGCGTTGAAAACGCTCCGGCTGGAAACGTCGGCGCCATCCGGCACGGTGTATGCGGAAGCCGGTGTGGCGTTGCCGAAACTGGCCCGGTTTGCCGCCAACCATGATCTCGTCGGGGCGGAGTTCATGGCCGGCATCCCAGGTACGCTGGGTGGCGGACTGGCCATGAATGCCGGTTGTTACGGCAGCGATACCTGGGATGTGATCAGTCGGGTGCTGACCATGAACCGTGCAGGCGAAATCAGGCAACGGGATTGCCATGAATTTGCCATTGGTTATCGCGAAGTAATCGGTCTGGCGGAAAACGAATGGTTTGTCGCCGGCTGGTTGTCGCTGATGGCGGGCGATGGCCAGAAATCGCGTCAGGCGATCACCACCTTGCTGGAAAAGCGCATCGCCAGTCAGCCGCTCGGTCAGCCGAATGCCGGATCGGTATTCCGCAATCCGCCGGATGACCATGCGGCTCGGCTGATTGAAATCAGCGGGCTGAAGGGATTTCGGATCGGTGGCGCGCAGGTTTCTGAAAAACATGCCAATTTTATCGTCAATCTGGGGGATGCCAGCGCAGCGGACATCGAACGGATCATCGTGCATGTTCACGATACCGTGCTTGAACGACAGGGCGTGGATCTGACATGCGAGGTGCGCATCGTCGGGGTGGCAAAGGAGAACATGCAATGAACCGGTTTGGTCGCGTGGGCGTTTTGCTCGGCGGACGCTCTGCGGAGCGCGAAATATCGCTGAACAGCGGAAACCGCGTACTGGCGGCCCTGCGCAGCCAGGGTATCGACGCGCACCCGTTTGATCCCGGCACCCAGGATATTGCCGCATTGCAGGCAGCCGGTTTTGACCGGGTCATGATTGCCCTGCATGGCCGGTTCGGTGAAGACGGGACCGTACAGGGGGTGCTGGACTGGATGGGCATTCCCTACACTGGCAGTGGGGTGATGGCATCCGCGCTGGCAATGGACAAGTGGCGGACCAAGCTGATCTGGCAGGCGGCAGGTATTCCGACGCCGGCCTGGGAAATACTGGATGCCCGCTCAGACTGGCAGGCTGTGGTAGACAAGCTGGGATTGCCAGTTTTCGTCAAGCCGGCGCGGGAAGGTTCCAGTCTCGGCATGACCCGGGTCACGCATGCCGATGACCTGTTTGCGGCCTGGCAGCGCGCCGCCACATATGACCCGATCGTGATTGCCGAACAGGCCATCCAGGGTGGCGAGTACACCTGCTCCATTGTCGCCGGCGAGGTGTTGCCGATGATCCGTCTGGTGCCGGCCGGTGAGTATTACGACTATGAAGCGAAATACATTCGCAATGACACCCGTTATGAAGTGCCTTGCGGACTCGCGCCGGCAGATGAAAAAAGGATTGGCGAAATCGCCCTGCGTGCGTTCGACATTCTGGGGTGTCGTGGCTGGGGGAGACTGGATGTCATGGTTGACCAGGACGGCAGGCCGTGGTTTCTCGAAATCAACACGTCGCCGGGCATGACGGATCACAGTCTGGTTCCCATGGCGGCCAAAGCAGCCGGCATTCCGTTTGGCGAACTGCTGGTCAAGGTACTGGAGGAAGCGCGTGCGGATTGACTGGTCTCGCATGGCGGGCATGTGGCGTTATGCCACCGGACTGGCGCTGGCTGGTCTGGTGGTGTTCGGCCTGATCCGCTTTACCAGGCTGCCGGTGTTCGAAGTCAGCCAGGTCGATATCAGTGGCGCACAGCGCGTGACATCCGAGCAGACCCGGCTGGTGATCGCGGATTGTGTCAGGGGCAGCCTGTTCAGTCTGGATCTGGACCAGATCCAGGCCGGATTCGGTAAGCTGCCCTGGGTGAGATCGGTCGATGTGCGGCGGGTGTGGCCCAACCGGCTGGTGGTGCGGCTGGAAGAACACCAGCCACTGGCACGCTGGAATCAGGATGCCCTGCTGGATACCTACGGCGACGTGTTCATGGCGGCTACCGACATGAAGCTGGTGAGATTGTCCGGACCGGACGGCAGTAACCAGCAGGTGCGCAGCGAATGGCAGCAGATGTCGCGCATTCTGGCGCCTGTCGGCCGCAGTGTGACCAGTCTGGCGCTGGATGACCGGCGCAGCTGGCAACTGGTGCTGGATAACGGAACCGAGGTGGAACTGGGGCACCAGGACATGGATGCACGACTGTCGCGCTGGATCCGCCTGATGCCGCAAATGCAGGCATGGCTGCCACAACCATTGCGCAGGGTGGATCTGCGGTACCCGCAAGGTATCGCTGTGGAAATGGCACAACAGGCAGAAGCGCCTGGCAAGCAGAAAGAGGGAAAACAGTCATGAGCAGGCAACGCGACAACCGGGAGCTTCTGGTAGGCCTGGATATCGGGACATCCAAGGTGGTGGCCATTGTGGCGCAGTTGTTGCCGGACGGACGACTGGATGTCGTTGGCATGGGGTCGCATGAGTCCAGGGGGCTCAAACGGGGTGTGGTGGTCAATATCGAATCCACAGTCAACGCCATCCAGCGTGCGCTGGAAGAAGCAGAGCTGATGGCGGATTGCAAGATCAGCCAGGTGTATACCGGCATTGCCGGCAGCCACATCCGCAGTTTCAACTCGGACGGCATGACGCCGATCCGGGACAAGGAAGTGACCCAGATGGATATTGATCGCGTGCTGGAAACGGCGCGTGCGATGAATATTCCGACCGATCAGCAGATTCTGCATGTCCTGCCACAGGAGTATCTGGTGGATGGCCAGGAAGATGTGCGTGAACCTCTCGGCATGAGCGGCGTGCGGCTGGAGGTCAAGGTGCATATCGTGACCGGCGCTGTTTCAGCTGCACAGAACATCATCAAATGCGTGCGTCGCTGCGGTCTGGATGTCAGCGACCTGATCCTGCAGCCTCTGGCATCGGCTCAGGCGGTGCTGACAGCCGACGAGAAGGATCTGGGCGTGGCCGTGGTCGATATCGGGGGCGGAACCACCGACATCGCCGTGTTTACCCAGGGCGCCATTCGCCATACCGCGGTGATTCCGGTTGCCGGCGACCAGGTTACCAGCGATATCGCACATGCCCTGCGGACTTCTCTGAAAGATGCCGAGGACATCAAGATCCGCCACGGCTGCGCGTTGCGCCAGCTGGCAGGCGTGCATGACATGCTCGAAGTCCCCGGCGTGGGTGATCGTCCGCCGCGCCAGATGTCCCGCCAGCTGCTGGCCGAAGTTATCGAGCCCAGAGTGCTGGAGCTGTATGAAATGGTCCAGGCCGAATTGCGCCGAAGCGGTTACGAGGAATTGTTGCGTTCGGGGATCGTGATCACCGGTGGCGCAGCTGGCATGGCTGGAATGGTCGAGTTGGGTGAGGAAGTCCTGCACATGCCGGTCAGGCTCGGTCTGCCCGAATACGCTGGCGGTTTGTCGGATGTCGTCCGCAATCCGCGGTATGCCACTGGTGTTGGTCTGCTGCTGTCCGGTCTGGAGCAGGAAGGACCTCGTCCGGCAGGGCGGATGGCGGGCGTGAGCATGGGACAAGTGCTGAACAGAATGAAAGGGTGGTTCAGGAATTTCTGAACCGGGTGACAAGGCGGTCTGCTGCATGCGGACCGGTGATGTGTGATGGCAACAGTAGGAAGGAGACGGCAATGCAATTTGAACTGGTAGACGAACGGCAGGAAGCAGTGATCAAGGTGATCGGTGTTGGGGGCTGCGGCGGCAATGCAGTCGACCACATGATCGACAGCGGGATTGACTCGGTCGAGTTCATCAGTGTCAATACTGATGCACAGGCTCTGCAGCGCAACAAGGCGAAAATCCAGTTGCAACTGGGTTCCACCGTGACGCGCGGGCTGGGCGCAGGCGCCAATCCGGAAGTGGGTCGCGAGGCCGCACTGGAAGACCGTGAACGGATTGCGGAGCTGATCGAAGGTGCCGACATGCTGTTCATCACTGCTGGCATGGGTGGCGGCACCGGTACTGGTGCCGCTCCGGTGGTGGCGGAAGTGGCCAAGGAAATGGGTATTCTGACGGTGGCTGTGGTGACCAAGCCGTTTGTGTTCGAAGGCAAGCGCGTCCGTCTGGCCAATGCGGGCATCGAGGCGCTCACGCGGCATGTCGATTCGCTGATCGTCATTCCGAACGAAAAGCTGATGCAGGTGCTTGGCGACGATGTGTCGATGCTGGATGCATTCCGTGCCGCCAACAATGTCCTGCATGGCGCCGTGGCCGGTATCGCCGAGGTGATCAACTGTGCGGGTACCGTGAACGTCGACTTTGCCGATGTGCGTACGGTGATGTCCGAAATGGGCATGGCGATGATGGGCTCTGCCGCAGCCACTGGTGCGGACCGTGCGCGACTGGCAGCCCAGCAGGCCGTTGCCAGCCCGTTGCTGGAAGATGTCAATCTGGCAGGCGCCCGCGGAGTGCTGGTCAACGTGACGGCTTCCGGATCGCTGAAGATGAAGGAATACTATGAAGTCATGAACGCGGTGAAGTCTTTCGTGGCCGACGAGGCAACCGTGATTGCAGGTACCGTGATCGACGAAGACATTGGCGATGAGCTGCGTGTGACCATCGTCGCAACCGGTCTGGGTCATCCGGTGGCTCGCCAGCAGGCCAAGCCGGTCATCGTCAAGACCGGTACCGATGATTTTGCAACCGTGCATGCCGATCATCAGCAACAGTCGGAAAGCGAGCCGCGCGTATTCCGCAGCCGTCGTGATGCGCAGATCGATGCCCTGAAGCAGGCAGGTGTGGAAGAGATCCAGATTCCGGCTTTTCTGCGTCGTCAGGCTGACTGAACGGGGCTGATGCTGCGAGATCCGGGCAGAAAGCCCACTGCTGCGGTATAATGCCGGCCGGTCCGGCCAGTTGCGCGTGCGACAGAGCTTGCTGCTGACAGGATGACCACGGCCAATGGCCGGAGGGTCAGGGGGATGTGCCCACCGCAGATTTGACGGATGAATGGAATGATACGCCAGCGTACCTTGAAGAACAGCATACGGGCCACCGGAGTCGGATTGCATACCGGCGCCAGGGTGACGATGCTGTTGCGCCCGGCGGCAGAGAACACCGGAATCGTGTTCCGACGGACCGATCTGCCTGATCCGGTCGATATTCCGGTAGCGGCAGACCGCGTGGGCGACACACGGCTGTGTTCAACGGTGGTGAATGGCCGGGTTGGCGTGGCAACGGTCGAGCACCTGATGTCGGCACTGGCCGGATTGGGCATCGACAACATCCATGTGGATCTTGACGGGCCGGAAGTGCCAATCATGGATGGTTCGGCGGCTTCGTTCGTGTTCCTGCTCCAGTCTGCCGGGATTGTGGAACAGGCGGTTGCGCGCAAGTACATCCGCATCCTGAAAACCGTCGAAGTGGTCGAAGGGGATAAACGGGTGCGGTTTGAGCCTTATGATGGTTTCCGCATTGATTTCACTATTGATTTTCGTCATCCTGTGTTCGAGAAGTCAGGCCAGACCATCAGTCTTGATTTTGCGAATACCTCTTATGTCAAGGAAGTCAGTCGCGCCAGAACCTTCGGCTTCATGCAGGAAGTCGAATGGATGCGCTCAAACGGACTGGCCCTGGGCGGAAGCCTGGACAATGCCATCGTGATGGATGAGTATCGTGTCCTCAACCAGGATGGACTTCGTTATGAGGACGAGTTTGTCAAACACAAGGTGCTGGATGCGATCGGTGATCTGTACATTGCCGGACATCCAATCATCGGCGCCTTTCATGCCCACAAATCCGGACATGCCCTGAATAACCGGCTTCTGCGTACCCTACTGGCAGATCAGAGTGCCTGGACGTTTGTCAGTTTCGAAGATGTCAGCCGGGCGCCGGCCGGCGTGCTGGCTGCGGTTGAACGCATGGCCTGATCAGCGCCGACGTTTCAGGAGTCTTGCCACCGAGCGGGCCAGCGGATCGTCGGGATCGAGCGCGGATTCCAGATGTGCGAGAGCCTGAAATGCCGTATCAGGCATGCTGCGTGCCGGCCGTTCGGCTGGTGGTGGCTCCCCCGGATAGATGCTCACCCTGACCTTGAGCCGCAAGGCAATGCCACGGCTGGCCAGTTCCCTTTCCAGAGCAGGCAGCATTTGACGCAGACGCGCGGCGACCACGCCACTGGACGCGATGATGGTCAGCAGCCCGTCCTGCGGCCGTCCGACATGACTCAAATCGCGCAGTTGAACGGGCAGCAGACTCTGCCAGAGCTGGTCCAGTCCTGCAATGGCCACGGCATCTTGCAGCAGCGGTCGCAGTTCCTGAGCGGTTTGCAGGTGATTGCCCAGAATGGCGGGTGTTGCGACAAACTTTCTCACGGAATGCCTCGGAACACAGAGGGGAATATGGTAACATCTTGTGCGGAAACATTTTCGGAATTAACAGGCCGTTGAAAACGATTGCGCTTGACAATCCCCGGGGAGGATGACCCCGGTTTCCAGAATGATTCCGGTGTTTTCCGCGGATTCCGGATGCCGGAGCTGCATATCCCTATTTGGTAAATGTCATGATTTCGTCCCTGTTGAAAAAAATCTTTGGCAGTCGCAACGACCGCCTTGTCCGTCAGTACATGGCCAAGGTCAAGGCAATCAACGCACTCGAACCGGCCATGCAGGCACTGACGGATGCCGGGCTGCGCGAAAAGACAGACCAGTTCCGGGCCAGACTGGCAAAGGGCGAAACTCTCGACCAGCTGCTTCCGGAGGCGTTTGCCGTGGTGCGCGAGGCGGGACGGCGTGTTCTCGGGCAGCGCCACTACGATGTCCAGCTGGTGGGTGGCATGGTGCTGCATGACAGCAAGATCGCTGAAATGCGCACCGGCGAGGGCAAGACGCTGATGGCATCCTTGCCATCGTATCTGAATGCACTCAGCGGCAAAGGCGTGCATGTGGTAACCGTCAATGACTACCTGGCCCAGCGCGATGCCGGAATCATGGGACGGTTGCATCATTTTCTGGGCCTGACCGTCGGGGTCAACCTGGCCCAGATGAGTCCGTCGGAAAAGCAGGCCGCCTATGCAGCAGATATCACCTACGGCACCAACAATGAATTCGGATTCGATTACCTGCGCGACAACATGGTCTACCAGGTGGATGAGAAGGTGCAACGCGGGCTTCACTTCGCCATTGTCGACGAAGTCGACTCCATCCTGATCGACGAGGCGCGCACGCCCCTGATCATTTCCGGCCAGGCCGAGGACAGCACCGAACTGTATATTGCGGTTGATCGCATCATTCCAGGTCTGGTTCGCCAGCAAACCGAAGAGGGTGAGGGCGATTACTGGGTGGACGAGAAGGCGCACACGGTTTTGCTGTCCGAATCCGGGCACGAACGGGCGGAAGCGCTGCTCACCGAAGCCGGGCTGCTGCCGGAAGGTTCCAGCCTGTACGAAGCGGCCAATATCGGACTGATGCATCATGTGTATGCTGCGCTGCGCGCCCATGCCCTGTATCACCTTGACCAGCATTACGTGGTGCAGAACGGCGAAGTGGTCATTGTGGACGAGTTCACCGGCCGTCTGATGGCCGGCCGGCGCTGGTCCGACGGCTTGCACCAGGCAGTGGAAGCCAAGGAAGGCGTGCCGATCCAGAAAGAAAACCAGACCCTGGCGTCCATCACGTTCCAGAATTATTTCCGCATGTACGACAAGCTGGGCGGCATGACCGGTACGGCCGATACCGAGGCGTTCGAGTTCCAGCAGATCTACGGTCTGGAAACGGTGGTGATCCCGACCCACCGGCCGATGATCCGTCAGGATCGCATGGACCAGGTGTTCCGCAGCAGCCGTGAAAAATATCAGGCCATCCTGAATGATATTGCCGACTGTCACAAGCGTGGACAGCCGGTTCTGGTCGGCACGACGTCGATCGAAACCAACGAGTACCTGTCCGGATTGCTGAAGCAGGCCAAACTGCCGCATGAAGTGCTGAATGCCAAACAGCATGCCCGCGAAGCCGAAATCATTGCCCAGGCTGGCAAGCCGGGCGCCATTACCATTGCCACCAACATGGCCGGCCGCGGTACCGACATTGTGCTGGGTGGCAGTATCGAGCGTGAACTGGAGGCGATCCGTCTGCATGAAACGCTGAACGATGCCCAGAAGCAGTTCCAGACAGAAGACATGAAATCCGGCTGGCAGAAGCTGCACGACCAGGTGCTGGCAGCGGGCGGCCTGCACATTATCGGAACCGAACGGCACGAATCAAGGCGGGTGGACAATCAGCTGCGCGGACGTGCCGGCCGTCAGGGTGATCCCGGTTCAAGCCGTTTCTACCTGTCGCTGGAAGATCCCCTGCTGCGCATTTTTGCGGCCGACCGTGTCGGTGCCATCATGGACCGGCTGAACATGCCGGAAGGCGAAGCAATTGAACACCCATGGGTGACCCGCGCCATCGAAAATGCCCAGCGCAAGGTCGAAGCGCGCAATTTTGACATGCGCAAACAGCTGCTTGAATATGACGATGTCTCGAATGATCAGCGCAAAGTCATCTACCAGCAGCGCAACGAGTTGCTCGAAACGGCAGATGTGTCGGAAACGGTGGCGGCCATGCGCACCGATGTGCTGGCCGGAGTGGTGTCCGAATTCATTGCGCCGGGCAGCATGGAAGAAGAATGGAACATTCAGGGGTTGCAGCATCGTCTGCAGGGTGAATACGTGCTGGAACTGCCGGTTGCCGAATGGCTGGCTGCGGACAGCAAGCTGGATGAACATGGCTTGCGTGAGCGCATCGTGCAGGCTGCCGCAGACGCTTATGCCCAACGTACGCAGCTTGCTGAGTCCATGTCGCTGCGCCATTTCGAGCGCGCGGTGATGCTGCAGAGCATTGACAGCCACTGGCGTGAGCATCTGGCTGCACTCGATCATTTACGGCAAGGCATCCACCTGCGCGGCTATGCACAGAAGAATCCCAAGCAGGAATACAAACGGGAAGCTTTCGAGCTGTTTTCTGCCATGCTGGAAACCATCAAGCAGGAAGTGACCCGTGTGCTGATGACGGTTCAGGTGCGCCAGCCGGAAGATGTCGAAGAACTCGACATGCCTGGAATGCCTGACAATGTTCAGTACTATCATGCCGAAGCAGATCAAAGCCTGGGTGAAGATGGTGAAATGGCTGCCCTGAGTGCGCTGGCAGTTCCGGCGGCAGCAGCGGGTGGCGTGGCTGCGGTTGGTCGTAACGACCCCTGCCCTTGTGGTTCGGGCAAGAAATACAAGCACTGTCACGGTCGCCTGGCCTGACAGGGCGAGGAGGCAGAATGAAACGGAGTTCCGTGGTGCCAAAACTGAACCGTGAGGCCGCGCGTCTGGTCCGGCTCACGCTGTCCATGCAGGAAGCCGGCAGTCAGCTGGAACGCCAGAACTGGCAGCAACAGCTGATGGACCAGGTCACCAGTCTGTTTGGCAAACGACAGAACGAATTGCTGGAACAGGCGCTGGATTACCTCTGGCATGAAAACCCACAGGCATGCAACGTGCTGTCGACGCTGGTGGAAAGCCGGGCCGAAAGTCTCAGTGACCATCAGGACGCGGTTCTGGTTGCCGTGCCGGTGCTGGTGTGGTCGCGGTATGCGATTCCGGCAGGCAGTATCTCAACTTCACGACTCGACGAACTGCGCGTGCTGCTCCAGAAACATATTCTCGCCAGCGGTGCCCGGCTGGTGCTGGCAGATTTTCTTTACAGTCCGGATCAGTTACCGCGTGGTTACGTTGAAACCCGTCAGTTGTTGCAACAGATGGTGCAGGCTGCCGGTTCTGGACAAACGCTGTCGGTCGAGCCGGCGCAGTTGCCGGCCGCCGGCGAGTATGTGGCCGACGTGCGGTATGTGCTGGGCGCTGCCATGACCAGTCAGGGAGGAGCATTGTTCCGCTGGCAGCAGAGCGACATGACGCAAAACGAGATTCTGCAGGCATGGCGGATGGAAGCGCGGCCGTGGCTGGCTGGCATGTTGCCCGGTTGCCATGTCAGTGCCCAGCTGCCCAACGCTTTTTTCAGTGCGTGGCGCAGGCTGGAACGCGAAGCCAGGCCATTTGCCTTGCGCGCAACCGTGAGTTTCCTCTGCGAGACGCTGGCTGTGCTGCCGGTCGAACTGCGCGCCGTGATTGCGCCTTGCGGTGATGAGCTGACCGATGAATACCGCATTGGTTTCAGCCTTCAGTCGGATCCCGCGCAGGTGCTGCACGGCGTGGTCTGGCCACTGGTGGATGATGAAACCGAAGACAGCGAACTGGTCGCGCAAATCGAAAATGAACTGGTCGGCCTGGGTGGCATTGCCGTGATTTCCACCCTGTTGCCCATGGAATATTGCGATGACTGCGGAACACCGCTTTTTCCCAACAGCGAAGGTGAACCAGTTCACCCGGAGATGCCGGAAAGTTCGCTGGTCACACCACAACTGCACTGATCGGCCATGAGCTTGCCCGAGCCTGATGACTCTGCCCTGGCAATCAGCCGCGAGTTGACTGGCCGGATCGTTGCCGAAATCCGACAGACCGGCTGGATGCCGTTTCCCCGTTTCATGGAAAAAGTACTGTATGAGCCTGCGCTCGGGTATTACAGTGCAGGCAGCGCCAAATTTGGCCAGGCCGGCGATTTTGTCACTGCACCGGAACTGACGCCCCTGTTTGGCCGGACGCTGGCCAGACAGGTCGGAGAGATCCTGGCGCAAACGGGCGGCGTGGTGCTGGAGACCGGAGCCGGTAGCGGCGCGCTGGCCTGCGACCTGCTGAGCGGTCTGGAGCTGGCTGGCCAGCTGCCGGAACAATATCTGATTCTGGAAGTCAGTGCGGATCTGCGCGAGCGACAGCAACAGCGCGTGGCGCGCAGCCTGCCTCACCTGCTCTCACGGGTGGTCTGGATCGAACGGTTGCCCGAAGAATTGACCGGTTGCGTGGTGGCCAACGAATTGCTCGATGCCATGCCGGTTCATCTGGTGCATTGGCGCGATGACGGTTTGTTTGAACGAGGCGTGGCGCTGGATGAACAGGGCCAGTTCATCTGGCAGGAACGCCCGGTTGATGACGCCATGCTGGCGGAACAGGCGCGCGCATTGCCGGCAACGTCAGGCATGCTGAGTGAAATCGGTCTGGCAGGTCAGGCATGGGTGCGCGAGTTGGGGCAGCGATTGGTGCATGGCGCCATGCTGCTGATCGATTACGGGTTTGGCGAACGCGAATACTACCACCCGCAGCGACAAGAAGGCACGTTGATGTGCCATTATCGCCAGCATGCGCATGCCGATCCTTTTTTTCTGCCCGGATTGCAGGATGTGACCGCTCACGTTGACTTCACGGCCGCCACCCTGGCTGGCAAGGCTGTCGGCCTGCGTCTGGCCGGTTACACCACCCAGGCGCAGTTTCTGCTCAACTGTGGCATCACCGGTCTGCTTGAACAGGCCGATCCGCAGCAGCCAGCCCGCTATCTGCCCCAGTCGGCCGCAGTGCAGAAGTTGCTCAGTCCGGCCGAAATGGGCGAGCTGTTCAAGGTGCTGGCGTTGAGCCGGGGCGAACTGCAACCATTGACCGGATTCGCCATCGGCGACCAAAGGCGCCGGCTGTGATGGCCATATACCGGCTGCTGCTGTGGCTGTTGTTGCCGGCAGCCGTGCTGCGATTGTGGTGGCGAGGACGCCGCGAACCCGGATACAGGAAGCATTGGCCCCAGCGTCTGGGGCGTTTTTCCGGCCCGGTTCCGGCCAGGCTGATCTGGCTGCATGCGGTCTCGCTGGGCGAGACCCGCGCCAGCCAGCCGCTGGTCGAAGCGCTGATGCACGCCTTCCCTGAACATGCCATTCTGCTGACCCATGCCACGCCGACCGGATGGGCTGCGGGTAGCCGGCTGTTTGGCGATCGTGTCATGCAAGCCTGGTTGCCGTGGGATTATCCATTTGCTGTACGCGGGTTTCTGCGCCATTTCCGGCCCGAAATGGGCATCCTGATGGAAACCGAATTATGGCCGGAGCTATTGTCCGCCTGTCGGCAAGCCGGCATTCCGGTCATGCTGGCCAATGGCCGCCTGTCTGCCCGGTCGGCGCAGCGATACCGTCGGTTTGGTTCGCTGGCTGGCGGAATGCTGCAGGGATTATGCCAGCTGGCTGCGCAAAGCGAAGATGACCGCAGGCGCTTCCTGTCGCTCGGGGCCCGTTCGGTTGAAGTGACCGGTAACCTCAAGTTCGATGTCAGACCGGATGCCAGCCAGCTGGCGACGGGGCGCGAATGGCGAGCGCGGCTGGCGGGACGACCGGTCTGGCTGGCAGCCAGCACGCGTGAAGGCGAGGAAGCGCTGATGCTGGCAGCCCATCGCCGCTTGCAGTGCCCGGGGGCATTGCTCGTTCTGGTGCCGCGACATCCACAACGGTTTGACGAAGTGGCCGGACTGGTTGAACAGTCCGGTCTACGCATGGTGCGGCGTTCATCGGGGGCGTGGCCGGATCCGCAGTGCGAGGTCTGGCTGGGTGACAGCATGGGCGAACTGGCAACGTGGTATTCGTTGGCCGACGTGGCCGTGATGGGCGGCAGTCTGCTCCCGTACGGCGGACAGAATCTGATTGAACCGGCATCCGCCGGCTGTCCGGTGATCCTGGGTCCGCATGTGTGGAATTTTGCCGCGGCCAGCCAGCTTGCCGTGCAGATGGGTGCTGCAGTCATGCTGACCGAACCACAGGTGCTGGTCGATGTGTTGTCCGGTCTGTTGTCCGACGCCGGACGGCGTCAGCAGATGGCTGCGGCAGGACTGGCATTCAGCACCAGCCAGCGCGGCGCTACCGACCGGACAGTCAGACTGGTGCGCCAGTGTCTGCAGTCTGCGTCTCGTGACGCAGATCCGGCAGAAATACCGCCAGCAGACCCAGTAGCGGCAACATCGAGCACCACTCATACAGTCTGACGATGCCGGCGGTATCGGCCACTGCGCCGAGCAGGGCCGCCCCGATGCCGCCAAGGCCAAAGGCCAGACCAAAAAACAGGCCGGAAATGGTACCGACCCGTCCCGGTATCAGTTCCTGGGCATAGACGACCATGGCCGGAAAGGCCGAGGCCAGCATGAAGCCAATGATCACCGACAGCACCAGCGAGGTCTGCAGACCGACCCATGGCAGCGCTAGTGTAAACGGGGCAATTCCCAGGATGGATACCCAGATCACCTGGCGACGTCCGATGCGGTCGCCTATCGGTCCGCCGAGTACCGTACCCAGTGCCACGGCAGCCAGGAATGCAAACAGATGGTACTGTGCCATCTGCTGGTCGATGGCAAAACGGTGCATCAGGTAGAACATCAGATAGTTGTTGATGCTGGACAGGTAAAAAAACTTGGAAAACATCAGTGCAACCAGAATGGCGATCGTCAGCCGGACTCGCCCGGCCGGCAGCGGACTCGTGGCAGGAGCCGGTCTTTTTTTGGCTTGCCGGTGCTGATGGGCATACCAGCGACCCACTGCCATCAGAATCATCATACCGGCCAGCGCTGCCAGCGAAACCCAGGCAATGCTGTGCTGTCCGGCCGGCAGGACCAGCCAGGCCGCCAGCAGCGGTCCGGTTGCCGAGCCGGCGTTGCCGCCCACCTGGAACACCGACTGTGCCAGACCGTGGCGACCGCCGGAAGCCATGCGGGCGACTCTGGACGATTCCGGATGAAAAATGGAAGAGCCGGTTCCCACCAGCGCTGCGGCGATCAGCACCATGCCGAAACTGCCTGCCTGCGATAGAGTAACCAGTCCGGAAAAGGTCAGCAGCATGCCAAAGGCCAGAGACCAGGGCATCGGGCGGCGATCAGTGAAATTGCCCACCAGCGGTTGCAGCACCGATGCAGTCAGCTGAAAGGTCATGGTGATCAGTCCGACCTGGACAAAACTGAGATGGAATTCCCCTTTGAACAAGGGGTATAACGCCAGCAGCAGCGATTGCATGGTATCGTTGAGAAAATGGGACACGCTGACCGCGCTGAGTATCGGCCACACGGTGCCGCCGGACGAGCGGATTTGCTTGCTTGCCTGATTGTTCATGATTGGATTGTAACGCAGGGTACTAAAATGAAATTATGCACCCGAATCGGAGACTTGACCAGTCGTATCCGCAGCAGGATGTTTTTGTCGCTGCTGCTGGTGCTGGCTGGAATGCCGGTTGCTGCCGGGCCGACCGCTCCACCGATGCCGTCCACCTTCAACACCACCATTGGCGATGCGCTGCTGTGTCTGGACGCGCTGGATCCGGCCTATTTCTACCAGTACCTGCAAACCTGGTTCGGTGCGCCTTACCAGCATTCGGGCGGTGGCTGGTGGTTCAGAACACCCAGCAACGCCAAATTGTGGAACGTCAGGATCACGTCCATCATCGTGAGCGATAACACGGCGAATCTGCGATTCATTGCTGCGGAAACCGATGTATCGACCGACAAGCTGGCTCAGGCCATCCACGACGCGGCGGGTCTGGTCTACCAGCCTGGCAATCCGGGCAAGTGGCCGTTGCTGGTATCAAATACCGGCAGCACGATAGCCTGGGAACAGGACAAGTCAAAAATCTATTGTGCCAAGAACCGGCTGCTGTTCAATCCGCAATGACAATTGCCTGGAAAAACGCCATTTGACAAACAGTGCTGTGGCGAAGAAAAACCGTGTTTACACAAAATTCCGGATGCTTTTATCAAGAGAGAACACAAAATAAAATGCGTCAATCTTTTTGCTGTGAATATTTCCTGCACGAAAGTTCCAGCGTTCCTAACATAAACACAGCCACACTGCCATTATCAGTATCAATGGGATTTGACGCAGCAGAAGGTCTGTTGAACTCGCCTTGCTGATCCGTCCGTCAAAATCCAGTGCTGCATGGCTGATGTTTTTCGGATCATAGTAACCGGCCAGCCGCCCCACCTTCAACAAGGTTTCATTAGCGTGCAAAGTCCCCACTTGTTTTTTTAGTGGGGACTTAACATGCTTCCAGACGCTTATCCACCCCGCCAACGCCGGTACCACAGCC